>DCTT01000012.1 GCA_002329295.1 Eubacteriaceae bacterium UBA1433 | reverse complement strand
CGAACAAGAACATCCGTGGGAGACTGTGCCGGAGCAGGACGCTGTTCCGGAGACAAGCCCGGCGGAGAATACGGATACACCGGATACACCCATAGCCGTTTCCAATCCGGATGCAGTTCTGCCGCCGGACGAGCCGACCGAACCGGACGGGCTGAAACCGTCTGACCTGGAACCGGCTGCCATTTCCGCCGAGCCGGTGCCGGAGAGCGTTCCCAGAAAACAGCTGGGAAAGCTGTTCTGGGAGAGCTTTTGCATGGTATTTCCGCCGGTGCTGCTGGTGGTGGCGCTGGGACTGGTGGCGTATTACATCATCTGTCCGGCAAAGGGCGAGTTCCACGCCGACTGTACGGATACGATCTACTGGGCAAAGGCAACCTTCGACAGCGGAAAGCTTATCAGCCCGGACTTTTCCTACGCCTGTCTGCTGCCCTTTGGCGGCAGCCTGCTGATGCTGCTGTTTCTGCCCTTTTTCGGGCTGTCCATGCCGACCCATATGCTGGGGATGCTGCTCTTTTTCCTGCTGCTCACGGCGGTGCTTTGCTGGATGCTCCGGGAAATGCACTGGGACTATCGCTGGATTTGTACCACAGCGGCGATCTTCCTCATGATTCTCAGCGCCAGCAAAAAGCTCCGTGAGATCTTCTGGGGACATACCATCTATTATAGCTTGGGCATCCTGTTCCTGTTCTGCGGACTGGCGCTGTTGTTCCGGCTGCAAAATCTGGTGGTAGTGCATCAGGAGACCCGGAAAATACGGGTGCATTCCATTCTGACATTTATTGCGCTGATCCTGTTTTTCGTGCTTTGCTGCACCGACCAGGTCACTGCGGTGACGATCTTTGCGCTGCCTATCCTGGCAGGGCTGTTCCTGGAACGGCTGCTGGATCGGAAAACGCCGCTGCTCCACTGGAAGAACACCCGTGCGCTGCTGTTGCTGCTCTCTCTGGGAATCGCAGTTGTCTCCGGCATGGAACTGGGGAACATCTGGGCAAACGGCGTCACCGGGGCTTATGCGGATGCCTATTCCAACTGGACTGCCCAAAGCACCTGGACAGAGCATTTGCAGAAACTGCCGCTGGCGTGGCTGACGCTGCTGGGGCTGGAAGATATTCCCGGCGAAAAGCTGATGTCCGGTGAGAGCGTCATGAATCTGATCCGCATCGGCACGGCGCTGATTTTGGCGGTGCTGCCGGTTGCGGCGACCTGCTGCTACCCCAAGTATAAGGGGCAGTCCGGCAGACAGATGCGCATTCTGCTCTGGGCGCACTGGACAGTCACCGGGCTGATCCTGGTGGGCTATCTCTGCGGCGCACTTTCCGTGGCGAACTGGCGGCTCAGCCCCATTGTCTGCACAGCGTCCATCGTGTCTCTGGTATTTCTCCGCTGGGCAATTACCAAGCGGACTGCCATGCAGCGTGTGGCAGGACTGCTCTGTGTGCCGGTGGCGTGCTTTTGCCTGCTGAGTGCCTGGAACATCCTGCTGCTGCCCACCAATGCGGCGGAGGTCAACGTGCAGTACCAGCTGACCAATATGCTGGAAGAGCAGGGGCTGACCTATGGGTATGCCACGTTCTGGCACGCCAACGCCATGACGGTGATCTCCGGCGACAAGCTGAAGGTGCGCAACGTCAATGTGGATGAGGACGGCGTGCAGAAAGCCGTCTATCAGACCGCAGCTGCCTGGTATGATGACCAGCCAGGACAGGAGGACTACTTCCTGCTGCTGGATACCGAGGAATACCAGGGGCTTGCGGCAGCGAAAGATCCGCTGCTGAGCCGGGCTGAGCGTTCGTTTGTGCTGACGGACAGCTACGGCACAAACTATCAGGTGCTGGTGTTTGCGGAAAATATCTTTTAGAGACCTTTCGGCAATTCTCATGAAACTATCACAAAGTGCGCTTTTGTTTCACAAAAAGCTATAGTAAGATATAGAACAACGGAATCACCGTTCCGCTTTTGAAAAATCCCCGCCGCAGGAAAATGTGTTTTACTGCGGTATAGAGAGAGGAGAATGTATTAATGGAAGAACCGCAAAAACCAAAAAAATCGTGGATCTCGTACTGGATCATTGCCCTGTGCGTCTTTCTGCTGCTGCAGGCGTTCGTGTTCCCGAACCTGTTCAAGGGTCGGGTCAAGGAAGTCGGCTATGAGACCTTTATCAGCATGACAGAGAACAATGAGATCGGTTCAGTTACCATCGAAAGCAACCAGATCACCTTTACGGATAAGAGCGAAAAGCAGGTGTATCAGACCGGACGGCTGGACGACCCGGATCTGATCCAGCGTCTGTATAACTCCGGCGCAAAGTTTGAGTCCCAGATCGACAGCGGCACCAGTCCGCTGCTGTACATTTTAATCAGCTATGTTTTGCCCATTGCGCTGATGCTGCTGGTGTTCCACTTCTTTAACAAGAAGATGGCGCAGCGTATGGGCGGCGGCGACGGCTCGATGATGTTCGGCATGGGCAAGAGCAACGCCAAGGTCTATGTGAAGTCCACCACCGGCATCAAGTTCAAGGACGTTGCCGGCGAGGAAGAGGCAAAGGAACTGCTGGCGGAGATCGTGGATTATCTCCACAAGCCGGAGCGCTACAAAGAGATCGGCGCATCTATGCCCAAGGGCGCACTGCTGGTAGGACCTCCCGGAACAGGTAAAACGCTGCTGGCAAAGGCAGTTGCCGGCGAGGCAAACGTGCCGTTCTTCTCCATTTCCGGTTCGGAATTTGTGGAGATGTTTGTCGGCAGAGGGGCGGCAAAAGTCAGAGAACTGTTCGAGCAGGCCAACAAACAGGCGCCCTGTATCGTTTTTATCGATGAAATTGATACGATCGGCAAAAAAAGAGGTGCCCAACTCACCACCAATGACGAGCGCGAACAGACGCTCAATCAGCTTTTGACCGAAATGGACGGATTTAAAGGAAACCAGGGCGTCATCATCCTTGCAGCCACCAACCGCCCCGAAGTGTTGGATCCCGCCCTGCTTCGACCGGGTCGTTTTGACCGCCAGGTCAGGGTCGAATTGCCCGATTTAAAAGGCAGAGAAGCGATTTTGAATGTGCATTTGAAAAAAATAAAAACCGAAGAAACCATCGATGTCAACTACATTGCCCGCATGACCGCCGGCGCCTCCGGAGCGCAGCTTGCCAATATCGTCAATGAGGCCGCACTGAGGGCTGTTCGCATGGGCAAAGATTCTGTAACGACTGCAGACCTTGCGGAATCTGTCGAAACCATCATCGCCGGAGCCGAAAAGAAAAACTCCATTTTGTCCGAGGAAGAAAAACGCATCGTGGCCTATCACGAAATCGGTCACGCCCTTGTTGCGGCAAAACAATCAGGTTCCGCCCCGGTGCAAAAGATAACGATTGTTCCGAGGACTTCCGGCGCACTCGGCTACACGATGCAAGTGGAAGAGGACGAAAAAAGTCTGATCAGCAAAAAAGATGCCTGTCAAAAGCTGGAAGTCTTATGCGGAGGAAGGGCTGCCGAAGAAGTGGTCTTTGATATCGTAACGACCGGCGCTTCCAACGACATAGAAAGGGCTACGGACATCGCCAGAAATATGGTCACGCGTTATGGAATGTCCGAAAACTTCGGCATGATGGCATTGCAAACAGGCGGAAATACCTACTTGGGCGATCCCGCTCAATCGACATGCTCGCCGGAAACCGCGCGATTGGTGGATGAAGAAATTCAAGAAATTATTGCCGCGGCGCATAGGCGAGCCAAAGAAATTCTGATGGAAAACAGAGAAAAAATGGACGAATTGGCCGCATATCTGCTTGAAAAAGAAACGATCAGCGGCGAAGAATTTATGGAAATCCTCGAAGGAAAAACAGCCTGACGGCTGACAAATCAAAAGAAGGCATCGGTTAAACTTACCGCATGCTTTTTTTTGTGTTTTTTGGAGATTCTATCCGTAACAAAACCTTATTCCCTCTCTTTCAGTCACGTAAAACGGCTGCAAGTTTAAAAAAAACGCTGCAAAACGCATCCCGACAACCTGCTTGCATGGCAACAGCAACGCCGAAAAGCATGGCATTGCACGATACCTGCATCCATGCGTTGACTGCTCCCCGCAAACAGCGCAAACCGATTGATGTCATCAAAATATATTGCTTTTCTCCGATTTTTATGATAAAATTTTTGTAATGGGAATGAGGTTCTCCCTGCGCTGAACCGACAGCCGAACCGCTTATTAAGCTGATGACTTCTGCAATTGTTTTATTGCGGGAGTGTCAGCTTTTCTACATTCCCGCACAAAGGAGATGCCTATGCTTTTCAGTCTTGCTCTGATGTTTCTTTGCAGCCTCATATTAAGCGCCGTCATGCAAAAATTAAAACTGCCCGGGCTGATCGGCATGCTCCTGGCAGGCATATTGCTCGGCCCTTATGTCCTGAACCTGATTGCGCCGGAGCTGCTGACCGTCTCCGCCGACATCAGAAGAATCGCTTTGATTATTATTCTTATCAGAGCGGGTCTCGCACTCGATATCTACGACCTGCAAAGAGTCGGGCGTCCCGCCATCTTAATGTGCTTTGTTCCGGCAACGGTGGAAATCGCCGCCACAACCCTCTTTGCCCCGATGTTCTTTCCGATCTCCTACCTGGAAGCCGCCATTATGGGCGCCGTGCTCGGCGCCGTATCTCCGGCGGTTACCGTTCCGAAAATGCTCAAATTGATGGAGGAAGGATACGGCAAGGAAAAAAGTATCCCGCAGCTCGTTTTGGCCGGCGCCTCGGCAGACGATATTTATGTCATCGTCCTTTTTACCTCCTTTATGGGCGTATACGGCGGAAGCGGTTTTCACGTCGGCAGCCTGTTAAGCATTCCCGTCTCCATCGTCTCGGGCCTACTGGTCGGCATTTTGGTCGGGCTTGCGCTGACCAAACTGTTTCAGACCGTACCAATGCGCAACATTGTCAAAATCCTCGTCCTGTTAAGCGTTGCTTTCCTGCTCAGCACCCTTGAGTCCGTCGTCAAGCCCTATGTGCCGATGTCCGGGCTCCTGGCCGTAATGGCGCTGGGCGGCACGATTCTGAAAAAAGACTATCATATAGCCGAGCCTCTGTCCGGCGGTTTTGCAAAACTTTGGGTACCGGCCGAACTGATGCTGTTTGTGCTGGTCGGCGCATCGGTAGACATTCGCTATGCGACAAAGGCGGGCATTGCCGCCGTGGCGCTGATGTTCATTGTCCTTGCAGCCCGTGTTTGTGGCGTGTTTCTCTGCATGGTCAAAACGAAACTCAACACGAAAGAACGATTGTTTTGCGCCATTGCCTATTTGCCCAAAGCAACCGTACAGGCTGCCATTGGCGGTCTGCCTCTGGCAGCGGGCGTTGCGGCAGGCAACACGATTTTAACCGTGGCGGTATTGGCGATTTTAATTACCGCCCCCCTCGGCGCAATCGGCATCGACGCTTCTTATAAAAAACTGCTTACAAAACATACCCGCAGCACCCAAACCGTTGTAACAGATAAGTAACGGCGCATTTGCTGCTTATCCATATCTAAAATATCATCACCCTGATATAAGTGAAAGAAAAAGAGGAAATTTATGTACAATTTTAAAATTAATAAAATCGAAACAAATGACGGAACGCCGATAATACCCAAGGCATTAAATATATTAATTGGACCTAATAATTGTGGGAAAAGTCAATTTTTAAAAGATATAAAAAATATACTCCAAAATAATTTTCCGCACAAAGATTCAAGTGTTATTGTGAAAAATATGGAATATGAGCTACCTAAAAATATTAAGGACTTTTTAGAGCGCTACAAATTAGAAGAACTCATATTTCAATCAGTGCACGGCCAGCTTTTTATAAGAAATTTTTCAGGTATAAAAAATTATTCTTTCGAATTTGATACCAGTTTGAATAATTATCTCGATGCAGGTAACATTTCGCTATCCCATACTTGGAAAGACGAATTAAATAGTTATATAGAAAGTTTCCGTAAAGACTTGATTTTTGAAGACGAAGCATTAAAAAATTTAGATTTGCCTAACAATGCCATTGTTTATGAAGAAAGATATATGATGATAGAAGGTCGTAGAAAAGATTTATCCGGTGATAGCTATCCTATAACTGTTCTTTCTGGAAAAAGTATTACACCGTTTATCAATACTTATGGTTCACTCTTTGTAAATTATCTAGGAACTGAAGAAAAACTTTTGCTATGTAAAAAACAAAGAAACTACGGATACGAAGATCATACAACGAATTTTTTATCTGAAGTCCAACGTAACGCTTTCTTAATCAACTCTTTAGCTGTTTATACTAAAAAATTGTTTAACAAAGACATATTTTTAGATCGATACACACTAGGAAGCAGCTTACAGTTTAGAGTAGGTGAAAATTTTGACTTTATTAGGCAATCGAGAAGAGAACATACTGAAGTGGAGATAAAACTAAAAGAATACGGTTTCCTAGATGATGAAGGAGACGGATTAAAGAGTTTTGTAACAAATTATCTATCATTAAACATGGGCAAGAAAAGCATTTTGCTCTTGGATGAGCCTGAATCATTTCTCCATCCGCCATTAGCAAGACAATTAGGTGAAATAATCGGCGAATCGTCAAGCAATGAAAAACAAATATTTGTGGCAACCCATAGTGTAGAATTATTAAAAGGAATATTATCAAAAAATTCAGAAGATGTGAATATCATTCGAATTACCAGACCGCAAGACAAGCAAAATGCTTTTAACATCATAAAAAGTAATCTTCTAAACAATATATTAAATAACCCTCTGTTGAGAGTTTCAAGAGTCATGGAGGGATTATTTTGCGAAAAAGTGATTATCACGGAAAGTGAAGCCGATGAATTAATTTACCAAGAACTTATTGAAAAATTATTTCCGCAATCGGGTCTTTATTTTGCACATGCACAGAATAAACAAACACTTGCGGATATCGCTTCACTGTATAAAGATATAGGTATCGATTATGAAATCGTTGGAGACTTTGATATCCTGAGAATACCCAAGGAATTAAATAATTTTTTGTCTTTAATGTCATTAAATGAAATAGAAAAACAAGAAATAATAAAGCAATGTGAACAATGGCGAGAATCAGTTAATGAATCAGCTGAAATTGATGTTTCCATGCTACCTGAAGAAAAGGAAAAAATAAAAAAACAGTGCAGAAATGAGGTGTATCATAAGCAAGGAATTTCATATTTCAGCGAAGAAACACAGAAAGAAATAAAAAAATTGTTGAATAAATTAAGGAACCATCACTTACATATTTGGAGTAATGGGGAACTAGAAACATTATTGGTTGAATATGGAGTTATATATCGTTCTGACAAAAAAAATTGGATAAGCCCCGCACTAGATTGTATTGCTGAATTAAAAGAAGATGATATTAAAAAAGATAGCACGTTATATAAATTTTTAGAAAACATAGTGTATAACAATCGACAAGTTCATTGATACAAATTTTTTAAGGTATAAAGATTAATCTTTGTGAATTGCATAAATAGCTCAATGACGAAATATAATCATAATCTTTCGTCTTTCCAAACGCATATAAAACAACATCTCCTTAATATAAAAAGAAAAAAGGAAACCTAAGAAATGAACTATGATACGCTGTTGAATCTTTGCGACAACTGGCTGAAATACGCCATTCGCCTGCATCTGTGCCGCGAACCGAAAGACTCTCTTGCCGAAGTCAAAAATGCAGCGCTGGCCGATAGCCGTATCCAAAATTACCTTGCCGATATCGCGCATTTTCACAGCGTTTTGGTCACCAATCACAAAAATCCCGATTTGCCGATACAAAAGCTGTTGTTTTTGCTCGACCTCGGTTTTGATACAACGGTTCCGCAAATCAACTCCGCCGTCGAACAAATACTGCAGCATCAGGACGAACACGGCATCTATCAGTCCATGACCAATATACCCAAACATTTTGGCGGTATGGGCGAAGACGTGTTCGGCTGGTGCTTGTGCGATGCGCCGCTGCTCTTGCTCGCTCTTTTCAAGACGGGGCTGGATTACCGCAAATACATCAAATCCGGCGTCGATCACCTGGTGTCTTTGTGCCGTACCAATGGATTTCCTTGCGCCGTATCGCGCGAACTGGGCAAATTTCGGGGTCCGGGCAAAAAAGAGGACTGCTGCCCCTATGCAACTTTGATTATGGCCGATTTGCTTTCCCATATCCCTGAATATCACGATTCACAGGCTGCCCTTACTTCCGTGAAAGCCCTGCTGCATTTGTGGGAAAACAGCCTTGAGCAGCATCCGTACATGTTTTATACGGGAACAGACTTTCGTAAACTCAAAGCGCCGTCCGTTTGGTACGATATTGTCAGCGTAACCGGCGTACTGAGCAAATACGAATTTGTGCATAAGGATCCTCGTTTCCTTGAAATGATCCGACATATCAAAAGCAAACAGGACAAGGACGGCCTGTTTACACCGGAGTCGGTATACCAAAAATCAAAGGGCTGGGATTTCGGGCAGAAAAAAGAGCCCTCCCCCTATTTAACCTATCTTTGCCGTCTGATTTTTGACAGATTGAAATAATGAAAAATCAATGCGTAAACATAATACTGTCAATATAAAAAACCTCCCCATCCTCCCAATCGCCGCAGTGCAAGCGCCTTTGCACTGCCACCTGATGCAGCGCTTTGCAAAAAAACATCATCTTTCTATTGAATTTTCATTCAAATGCGGTAAAATTAGCAGGATGAATTTATTTATGCACCGGCAGACACTCCTCTGAGAAAGGAATAACACATATGGATGTTATTATCGCAAAAAATTACGAAGACATGAGCAGGTACACGGCCAAAATGATTGCGGACTTTGTTCGCTCCAAACCCAACTGCGTATTGGGGCTGGCCACGGGCAGCACGCCCATTGGCACCTACCGCGAACTGGCAAGAATGCACCGGGAAGAAGGCCTCGACTTTTCGCAAGTCAAAACCTTTAATCTCGACGAATATTTGGGTGTGGGCATGGAACGCAACAAGCCCTATGATCTCGACCAAAGCTATGCAAGATTTATGTATGAAGAACTGTTTCGCCATATCAATGTTCAAAAACGATATACCCGTGTTCCCAACGGGCTCACCACCGACCCCGACCACTATTGCCAATGGTATGAAGACGAAATCAAAAAAGCCGGCGGCATCGACCTGCAGCTTTTGGGCATCGGCGGAGACGGCCACTGGGCCTTTAACGAACCGGGCTCTTCTTTCTCGTCACGCACACGCATCGAAGAATTGACCGAACAAACCCTTGATGACAATTACGAAAGCTTTTATAAAAAAGCGGGTATTTCGAGAAAAGACATGCCCCACTATGCCATTACCATGGGCATCGGCACGATTTTAGAGGCGAGAAATATCATTATGATGGCAAACGGCAGCAAAAAAGCCAATGTCATCGCCCGAAGCATCGAAGAGCCTCCCACAACGCAAATTACGGCCTCGGCGCTGCAGCTGCATACCGGCGGCGTTACGATAGTGCTCGACGAGCCCGCCGCATCCTTACTTAAAAACACCGACCGCTATCAGTATTTACCCTGATTGCGGTTGATCCCTCCTAAAAAGAACGATTGATGCAATCGTTCTTTTTTTATGCCTTGTTCCATATACTTTCTTCGCAGGGCTGACTTCCCTGCTTTTCTTTACCGACTCTTCACAAAAAAATTACAGCCTTGCGATTGCGCCCCTCGTTGCCCTTTGATACATTCATAGCGTCTTCCGGCTCAGCTCTGATGATAGTTTGACTGCTTCGACTTGTTTCAAATATAAAAACTGCGAGGTATTGATGAAACACACCCATCTGACAACGGTCAAAAAATATCTGATACTTACTTTTCTCATCACGTGGCTCTCTTGGTGGATATTGGCGCTGCTCACCCATACCACCACCCTCTCCAACCAAAGCCTTTTCGGAAGAGCGCTCTTTCTTATCGGCGGTTTTGGTCCCACCATCTCCGCACTCTTTGTGTTGCCTGCCGATGCAAACAACGCAAACAAGCGCAATATCAAAACGTTTCTGCTCCGCCACACGCCGGGGAGCCGGAAAATTCTTCTCCTGTTTTGCCTCTTGACCTTTCTGCTGTTTTTTCTGCCCGCAAGACGACTCGATCCTGCCGTTCCCTTGTTTATGTTCCCTGTTATTTGGATTATGATGACGTTCTTCACCGGCGGCAACGAAGAATTGGGCTGGCGCGGCACCATGCAGCCTCTTTTGGAAAAAGCCTTCGGCTTTTTGCCGGCCACGCTGCTCACCGGCACCACCTGGACGCTGTGGCATATCCCCCTTTGGTTTATTCAGGGCGACAGCCACGCCGCCGTTCCCTACCTGTCCTTTTTTGTTCTCGGGCTGTTGTTGTCCGTCTTTTTGGCCGGTTTGTACAAAGCCACGAAAAGTGTGCTTTGCGCCATGGTCTACCACGGTTTTCTCAATACCGTCATGACATTTGTGCCCATACAGGTGAATGCCGTCTTTTTCGTTGCCCTGGCGCTGATGTGTGCCTTTGCTGTCATTGTCTGGTATCGTGCCGATAAAAAAGAAAAGTCTTCGCACGCACACTGACACTTTTGCCCCTGACACAAACTGCATCGCCGAATTGCGCAAAAAAACAGCCTTTCGGCTGTTCTTTTTCATATTCTTTTTCGATGCTAATTTTTCAGCAGCAGCAAATAGCTTTGCAGCGTGGCGGCATTGACAATACCGGTATGCTGTTTCAGCAAATACCCGTTTTCGTCTACCAGCACCGTCATGGGAACGGAACGGATTTGATATGCCTGCGCCGCAGCGCCGGTTTTGTCAAAATAAACGGGAAAGGTATAGCCGTTGTCTGCAAGAAATTGCCTTGCATTCTCTTCACTCTCTCGCTGTCCGCTGGTCAAATTTACCATGAAAAATACCACGTTGTCTTTTTCTTTCAAATATTCCGCCTGAAAATCCGGCATTTCCCGTCGGCAGGGCGGACACCAGGATGCCCAAAAATTCACTATTACCGGCTTGCCCCGAAAGTCCGACAGGCGCACTTCCTTGCCCGTCTCGTCATATACCGCAATGTCCGGCGCCGCCACACGCTGCGATGCTGCAGCATTCGCTGTGCCTTGCCCGTTTGACGATGCCGAGTGTTGTTGCGACAGCTTTTGATATCCGAAATACGCTCCTATCAACACAACGAGAAAAAGAACGATTCCGATGATTGTTTTTGATTTCATTTTTTTCTCCTAACCGTTAAACAAAGATAAGAAATAGCCCATAAGCCCCGTAGCCATCAGTATGCCCACCACGACCAGCAATGCGCCCGAGGCGATGTTGATGACCCTGTAATGACGCTTGATAAAATCCATCGTGGTTTTTAACCGTTCCATAAAAACGGCGCTGACGATAAAAGGAATGCCGAGCCCCATCGAAAAACTGAGCAGCATCAGCACGCCTTTGAGACTCTCTGTGCTTGAAGCGGCCAGCATCAGCGCCGAGCCCAAAAAAGCGCCGACGCAAGGGGTCCACCCCACCGAAAATATCACGCCAAACAAAAACGAAGAAAAAAAGTTCATTTCTCTCGCCTTCATCTGCATGCGCCGCTCCGTGTTCAGCGCCTTGATGCGAATCAGACCCATAAAATTAAGCCCGAAGACAATTACGACAATCCCGAAAATCACATTGACGATTTTGCCGTATTCATATAAAAATCTGCCCAACACACCGGAAAAAGCGCCTAAAAGCATAAACACTCCGGTAAACCCCAGCACAAAACCCAAGGCGTTTTTGACGGTTTTCTTTGTGCCTGCGCCTGCCTCCTGCCCCATGAAATAGGAAATATAAATGGGCAGCATCGGCAACAAACAAGGCGAAATAAAGACGATCAACCCTTCCAGAAACGTCAGCAAATAGTCCATTTTTCTTCCTCTTTACACTTTTTATTCCAGCACAAGGGCACCCATCGGGCACACGCGAACACATTTTCCGCATAAAATGCAAATGTCTTTATCAACCCGAGGGGCAGCAAAGCCGTCCTGACTGAGTGCGCCCACCGGACAAGATCGCATGGCAGGACACACGTGGTCTTGCGGACAACGTGCAGCGATTACTTTCAATGTTTTATTGTTTTTATTGTTTTCATTGGCAATGCGATTGTTTTCTTTCATAATCTTCCTCCTTTTTTATATTAATATATTATAATATTATAATGAGATTGTCAATAGTTTTTTGCCTTTTCTTTCCCGATTATTCCGTAATTGTTTTTCTATAAAATATGCTATAATACATTTTGTCTGA
>DCTT01000004.1 GCA_002329295.1 Eubacteriaceae bacterium UBA1433 | reverse complement strand
CAAATGGACATGCAAGCATGTCCGCTTGGCTCGTTGCTCGCGGGAATAAAACAAGCCCCGCGGGAAATGGCAGAGGAGCATAAAGAAGTATTGCGAAAATACTAACCTATGCCAAGTGAACGGGAAATATGAAACCTCTATGTGAATGGACGAACCATTTGCATAGAGGTTTTCTTTTGCTTCTTAAAATTTTTCAGCGTCCGCAGGACGCGCAGCCGTCACCGAATGGGGACGATCTTGGGGGCTTGGGGGGAATCCCTCAACAAGCATTTTGGCCGGTGCAATCCGGCCAAAATCGCAAAACATGTATATGTTTGCATTGCTTGCCAATCTGTAATCTCACAGCTTTTGAATTTTTTTAGTTCGCCTATATTCCAGAGGGTTCATCTGAAATTGTTGACGGAATACTTCGGCAAACTTCCCTTGTTTTGTATATCCAATTTGTGAAGCGATTTCAGATATGGATAGCGTGGTTTCAGTTAATAACTTTTCTGCCATGCTCATACGTAAATCACGCAGATAGTCGGAAACATTTTTTCCATATACTCCTCGAAAGTGATTTTTCAAACTTGTTTCACTAACGCCGAATTGTTGTGCAATCTGTTTCATGGGAATATGCTGTTTCAAATCAGCGGTTAATATCTGCTCTGCCTTTTTCGCAATTTCCACTTGTACGCTGGTATAGAAGGTTAGAGTTTTTTCCTTGACAACATTTCCTGCATCTAACAGTAGATGTAGCAACTCCAAGACACAAAGTTTCATATGAAAAGGAGATGGTGTTTCATAGAACTGCCATAACCGCTCAAGGATTTTTCCCATTTCACTGCTGGCTTCTGCGATGTATGTATCCTTTTTTTCAAAGTAGATTTCTGACAGTTGCGACAAGTTCAAATTAAAAAGATTATCCACATTGGAGTTGGCTTCTGTAAAAAAATCAGGGTCAAAATACATGGTAATACCGTGATAATACTTCGTAGGGAAATAAGATTCGCTTTGCGAGGTCTGCCTGCTGATGCAAAAATCTTTTTCTTTGAGATAAATATAAGAATTGTCATCCAAAAGCATTTCAATCCGGCCACCCACACAATAATTAAACTGCATACGATGATACACAGCATTTTCTGCGATTTCCCCCGGCAAAGACCGGGCGTGAATGTCAAAGAAAATCAGGTGCATATATGGCAGAATATTGAAAAGGGTTGTTTTACTGATGCCCTCTGCCGAATTGATTGTGAATGACAGGCTATCCGGCCCTTTTTGCAACTGCACATTTGATGAAACCAAATAGTTTTCAAGCATTTGATTTATTATTTCGCCCATTACACCGCCTTCTTTTCTACTAATATTGCTTGCGATATGGAATCGTCACAACTATTATCTTCTTATTTTGATTCCTTGTCAAGTTAAAAACTCGTTGCTATATGGGGCTAAAATGCTGATATAGGGATAGAAGTACAGATGAACGGTGTGCTATACTTCATTGTGGTTAGCAAAGCCTAACCACAATGAAAAGTTAGGAGGACATTCTCATGAATGAAAAGAAACTAAAGGCAAGAGACTTCATCACCATTGGTATCTTTACCGCAATCCTGTGGGTTGTGCAGATGGTTATCATGTATCTCGGATTTCTATCCCCGTTTGTTGTCGCCGGTTATGCCGTTCTCATCCCGATTGTCACAGGTATTCCGATGATGCTCTACTATGCGCGGATCGAAAAGTTTGGGATGCTTACAATAACATCGATTATTGTTGCAATCCTGTTGTTTATCTTTGGCATGGGCTTTCTTGGCGCACCTGTTTGTATTGCGGCAGGAGTGATTGCAGATCTGATTGCCAAGTCCGGGAAATATAAAAGTTGGAAAAAAACCGTTATCAGTTGCGGCGTATTCAATCTTTGGGTTAGTGCAAGTTATCTTCCCCTCATTCTCACAGCAGACTCTTACAAGCAAAGTCTGATTGAAAGCGGATTTGATGCTTCTTTTGCCGATACCCTGTTTACACTTGTAACCCCTGCTACATATCCGATTATTATTCTGCTCTGCTTTGTGTGTGGAATAATCGGTGCTTTTATTGGAAAGGCCGTTGTACGGAAGAACTTTGAAAAGGCGGGAATTGTATAAATGGGAAATGGATATAGAAAAAGCCTCAATATCCGCTTCCATCTTGATCCGAGAACAAAACTGCTTTTGCTGATTTTGTTTTCCGTTGTTGTAATGATTGATGTAACGGATGGCCCGGCTTATATTGTCCGGGCCATCATGACCTACATTCCTGTGGTTCTGGTCTGCCTGGAAGGGAAACCCCATGTAGGCGCAAGATTTACTGTTCTTTTCATTTTGGCTACATGGCTTATGGAGATTACACAGGAAAACATCGGTGGCATAGCGGGCATGTTGATTCTGTTTCTATGCTACATGATTACGCAGTTTGCACCAACGATGATTATGGTCTGGTATTGTATTTCAACAACAAAAATCAGTGAATTTATGGCTGCTATGAACCGTATGCGCCTGCCACAAGGACTTGCAATTTCTATTGCCGTAATGATGCGCTTTTTTCCTACATTGTCAGAAGAATACCGGTCAATCCGTGATGCTATGCGTATGAGAGGAATTGCTTTTGGCGGCGGCAAGGTAACGAAAATGATTGAATATCGTTTAGTTCCTCTGCTGTTTTCCTGTATCAGTATTGGGGACGAGTTATCAGCGGCGGCAGTCACCAGAGGTCTTGGAACCCCGGTAAAAAGGACGAATGTTTGTGAGATTGGGTTCCATAGCAAAGATTATGTGGTAATTGCAGTAACTTTAGTGTTGTCAATTTTATATATTTACCTTTCAGTGTGAGTGGAAGTAGGATGATATGATTGAGATAAAAAATGTAACCTTTCATTATTCAGGATTAGACCAAGCGGGGCTTTCTGATTTTAATCTGTCTGTTACAGACGGAGAATGTATTCTTTTGTGCGGTGCATCAGGCTGTGGTAAAACAACTGTGACGAGGCTTATCAATGGTCTTATCCCCCATTTTTTCAAGGGCGAGCTTACCGGGGATGTTTGTGTGAATGGATTAGACATCAAGCAGCAGGAACTTTATAATCTGGCCGGAATTGTCGGGTCTGTTTTCCAAAATCCCCGCAGCCAATTCTTTTCCGTAGACACAGACGGCGAAGTGGTCTTTGGGCCTGAAAATATCGGCTTGCCAAAGCCGGAAATTTTAACCAGAAAAAAGCAGGTAGTCCAGGAGTTAAATCTAAATGATCTTTTGGGACGCAGCCTTTTCGACTTATCTGGCGGTGAAAAACAAAAGATTGCCTGTGCATCGGTGGCGGCTCTCTTACCGGACATCATCATTTTGGATGAACCATCCTCAAATCTGGATTGGGCGGCAATCCGCGATCTGCGTGATGCTATGCAGCTTTGGAAATCTCAAGGCAAGACGATTATCATTTCAGAACACCGCCTATGGTATCTGAAAGATATTATTGACCGGGCCGTTTATATGGAAAAAGGCCGTATCGTCAACGAATGGACAAGGCAGGAATTTTCTCAGCTTACAGAAAAGGAATTGAAATCCTATGAACTTCGGCCTGTTACATTGGAGGAACGCTATATCCGGCAATTCTCTAATGTTTCAAAGTCAGGCAATGAAAATCCCGCAGATCAGAGAAATCTGGAAACAGGCATTGACGGAGATGATCTGTTGTGCCTTACGGATTTCTATTTCACTTACACACCGCGAAAATATCTTTTCGTAAAGAAAAAGCTGACACCAGAAGATGAAGAAATCTGCGATTTACGGATACCACATCTTCAAATTGAAAAAGGGAAAATCGTCGGAGTGATTGGGGATAACGGCTCCGGAAAATCAACCTTTCTTCGCTGCTTATGCGGGTTAGAAAAGACCTGTATAGGGACTGTTGAAGTCTCAGGCAGAACATATCATGGGCGGCAGTTGACAAAGATTTGCTATATGGTTATGCAGGATGTAAACCATCAGCTATTTACAAACAGTGTTCTCTCCGAAGTGCTTCTGTCAATGGAACACCCTGATGAGAAGGCAGCCGAAAAAATTTTAGAAAGCCTTGACCTGGATGAATACAAGGAAAAACATCCGATGGCTTTGTCAGGAGGACAAAAGCACGGGTAGCGATTGCATCTGCGATTGCAGCACAGGCGCAGATTTTACTTTTCGATGAGCCTACATCTGGACTGGATTACCGCCACATGCGTGAGGTAGCGGAACTTTTGAAAAGACTGGCGGCCGAAGGAAAGACTATATTTGTATCGACCCATGACCCGGAACTGATTGCTTTATGCTGTGATAAGATTATCCGAATCACTGAGGGGCGGGCGCAGGAAGTCGGCTAATATTTCAGAAGGAGGTTGATAAGTTGTGAAAGAACAGAAAAAGGGTTCTCCCCTCGGCACTCTTTGGAGCTGGGGGAAGGCTCATCACGGCAAATTTGTTTTCAGTATTATCCTGGCAATTCTCGGTGTGGCCTGCCAGATGATACCGTATTTTTGTGTTGTTAATGTCATTTCTAAAATGTTCGCAGGAGAGACTGCCTTCTCTGCATATCTGCCTGTATGTCTTGTGGCTTTGACCGGATATTGCGGGAAGGTGCTTTTTTCAAACCTGTCAACAGTAATTTCCCATAATGCGGC
>DCTT01000003.1 GCA_002329295.1 Eubacteriaceae bacterium UBA1433 | reverse complement strand
GTGATTCGTAGGTTCGAGTCCTGCTGCCCCTGCCAATTTGTTTTTTAACAGCTGAATATGTATTTAGGGGCATCGCCAAGCGGTAAGGTAACGGACTCTGACTCCGTCATTCGTAGGTTCGAATCCTACTGCCCCCGCCACTTTTTTGTTCTTGACATCACAAAAGGAATCATATATTATAGTATAGCTGTTTTGAATTTTAATATCATGATCCATTAGCTCAGTCGGTAGAGCACCTGACTTTTAATCAGGGTGTCCCGCGTTCGAGTCGCGGATGGATCACCAGCCGCAATCTATCCGAACTCTTTTCACAGGAGTTCGGATTTTTGTAATGAAAAAGCACTTCTGTTTCCTGTTCCAATGATTATGCCGAACGGAGAAAGTCATTCAAGAATTTGCTCATTGAAAAAAAGCAAATCAATCGGTGACGTGGTGCGGTGAAATGAGAGGTCTTGCGCAGTAACATTCAAAAAAGTAATGGAATTGAAAAAGTGGAAAAAGATAGCAGAATAAAAAACGGCCGACAGGCCGTAATTTTTATTCTGCTAAATCGACATAGAAGGCCGTTATGGACGGAAGGGTTATATTGTTTCCATCGTCAGCGGTATGAGTGACATGGCCCGCAGATTGGCCGTATACAACAATAGTATCATCAAGACGAATCACGGGATCGGCCTCGGAAGTATAGTGGTAGATAAGAGCAGTTGTTTGGATATGATTATCCAACGCAATGACATATCCGTTCAGTGAAAGTTCGCCGTTTTTGGCCACTTGAGGGAGGATGGCTTTTACGCTTCCGTTGACGGTGATGAGCTGATTCAGATACTCTTCGCTGTTTTGCGTCAAAACTGCAGGGGGGATTTGTTTACAAAGAGACAGCAGGTGTTGCTTGTCTGCAGGGCGGCCGTTTTCGAATTTGCCTTCTATGAGAAGCGTTCCCTTTGTGTCATAGAGTTTGCCTTCGCCGCTGTATAAATAAGGATTGGAGGCGGGACTAAAGCCGCCTTCATAGAGCAATCGGCCATTTACGAAATATTTCCCGTTAACCAAATTGCCGTTTTTGAACGTGCCCTCATAGACCTGAGTCGGAAAAACCATTTTGCCTTGACCGTGAAACAAGCCGTTTTGAAAATTTCCTTCATAGGACCAGGTGATGCCTTCGCTATTTTTTGTCTCAAAAGTTCCCTGACCGTGAGGGACGTTGCGATGCACATCTCCGGTATAGATGCCTACGCGCTCTCCAACAGAAAGATGCAAGGTGGTTTGTTGCTGTTCAACTTTTTGACTGCATGCTGTAAAGAAAAAAAGAAAACAGGCAATAATAAAAAAACAGGCGGTTTTTTTCATGATAGTGTTGCTCTTTTAAAAAATAACCTTTCAAATGAAACGGACAATGCTTTCGTGGGTGTTATATTGCACAATGCAAAAAAGAGAAGGTTTTGGAGCATGGTTCGGTGCGCATAACCGTTAATACAGATGTTTCGTTCGCTGGGTGAGATGAGATATACCACGATGTTCCGCCAAAAGATCGGCTAAGGGCAAATGACCGCCAAATTCAATCGCCAGCTTTTCGGCTTCTACAAGGTTTTGAATTTCTTTTTCGGACATATTTAAAGCTCTTGCCTGCTTGATAAATTCTTCAATCGACATAATTTTACTGGCATCCATTTTTTCTCCTCCAAATAGATTCGAAGTCAAAATTTTTTAGCATAATTGTTGTAAAATACATCTATAGTATAGCAC
The DNA here is from genome assembly GCA_002329295.1 of Eubacteriaceae bacterium UBA1433. Taxonomy (GTDB): domain Bacteria; phylum Bacillota; class Clostridia; order Eubacteriales; family UBA1433; genus UBA1433. Next base: position 18,633 of record DCTT01000003.1, on the reverse strand, counting down.
AATTTTATCGGTTGGGTAAAGCAGGTTGTATTAGTTGCAGAGAAAGAAATGAAGTCTATGGCAAGATAGAACGGATAGAATAAAAAGAAAATGGTTGAACAAAAAGAATAACGGCAAAATATCAACAAAAACAGGAAATGATGGTATAATACAATGCACTTCTTTTTTGTTTGACAACATGGATGAATAGGCAAGGAGTAAGCATGTTTCGAAAATTAGCGCCTTACATAAAAAAATATAAGATATATGCAATTTTGAGTCCGATTATGATGATTCTGGAAGTGGCCAGCGATATTGTTATTCCTGTATTGATGGCCAAGATTGTCGATGTGGGCATTGCCGGCGCAGACGGCCAATATGTGATTCGTATGGGATTGATTATGATCGCTCTGGCATTATTTGGCGGCGTAATGGGCACCTGGAGTTCTCATATCGGCGCTATGGCAGGCTTTGGCACGGCGGCGGAAATTCGCAAAGCGGCTTACGCATCAATTCAACAATATTCTTTTGCCAATATCGATAAACTCAGCGCTCCTTCGTTGATTACACGATTGACAACGGATGCGGAACAGGTGGGACAGGTGACGATGATGTCGTTGCGCATGGCCATTCGTGCGCCGTTTTTAATGATTTTCGCATTGATAATGGCGCTGTATATCAATGGGCGTCTGGCGCTGATATTTTTCGGCGCTATTCCGGCTTTGGCCTTGGCGTTGGTGGTGATTTTGCGCAAGGCAATGCCGTTGTTTCAGCTGATGCAGGAAAAAATTGACCGCGTCAATGCGGTGGTGCAAGAGCAGCTTGCCGGCATACGCGTTATAAAATCTTTTAACCGCCAAAAGGAATCGGAAGATGCTTTTATGGAGAGGAATAAAGATTTGCGTGATACGGCCATTCGTGCGATTAATTTGATTGTGGCATTTATGCCAGTGATGTTTTTGGTGGTGTATATTTGCATTATTTTCGTGCTGTGGTTCGGCGGGAAAATGGTGATGGCAGGCACGATGGGAAGCGGGGATCTGATTGCCTTTATTACATATATTTCGCAGATTATGATGGCGTTGATGATGTTGTCCATGTATTTTATGATGTATACGAGAGCTTCGGCTTCGACCAATCGGCTGATTGAAGTGATTCATACAAAATCGGAGATTCAAGAGCCGGACAATCCGGTGCAAGAAGTGAGGGACGGCAGCATCGTCTTTGAAAATGTCAGCTTTAAATATCCCGGTTATCGTGAAAATATTCTGAAAAATATCCATCTTACGTTGCAGGCAGGAGAAGTCATCGGCATTATCGGTTCAACGGGCTCGTCTAAGTCAACCCTTGTGCAAATGATACCTCGGCTTTATGATGTGGACGAAGGCAGCGTGAAGGTAGGAGGCGTGGATGTACGCAATTACAGCTTGGCGGCTTTGAGAGAGGCGATCGGTTTTGTATTGCAGAACAATACACTCGTTTCGGGCACCATTCGTTCAAATATGCAATGGGGAGATGAACAGGTAACGGATGAAAAAATCATTGAAGCTTTGCGACAAGCACAGGCCTGGGAATTTGTATCTCAGTATGAGGACGGCCTTGATCACAGGGTGGAGCAGGGAGGAAACAATTTTTCCGGCGGTCAAAAACAACGATTGACCATTGCGCGTGCATTGATTAAACAGCCCAAAATATTGATTTTGGATGATTCGACCAGTGCGGTGGACATGACGACGGATGCAAAATTGCGGCAGACATTTTGCGCAGAATTAAAAGGAGTTACCACGATTATTATTGCGCAGCGGGTGGCATCGATACGGGATGCGGATCAAATAATTGTTATGGAAGAAGGAAGGGTGGACGCAAAAGGAACGCATGGGGAGTTGCTGGAAAAATCGGAAGTATATCGTGAGATTTTTGATTCGCAGCAGAAAGGATTGGCGGTATCATGAAAAAGCAAGGACAGAAAAGCAAAGTTACTGCCGCAAAACCCATGAAAACCGTAGGACGGCTACTTGGTTATTTTCGATATAACAAGGCTATGTTGCTGGGAGGCATATTGCTGGTCGCCTTCAGCTCGCTGGCACAGGTGGGCGCAAACGGAATGCTATCGCCGCTCATTGACAGCATAGCGACGCATCGGGATTGGAATGCTTTTTTGCGCTCTTTGGTTGTGATGGTGGGTTTGATTGTGCTGTTGGTCGTCGGGCAATATTTCGGCAGCCGCATGTTGGCACAGCTTGCGCAAAAAACGGTATACATTATTCGCAGTGAAATGATTGAAAAAGTGCTTTCTCTGCCGGTGTCTTATTTTGACAACCATACCCATGGAGAGACGATGTCTTCGTTCACCAATGATGTGGATATGCTTAATCAAGCGCTGGAACACAGCGTTGGACAAATTTTGATCAGCATTGTCACGTTTGCGGGTACGATCAGCATGATGATTTTGCTCAGCCCCTTATTGACGGGAGTTGTGGTGCTTTCTTTGGGAGGAATGATGTTGATTATGCAATTTATTGCACGGATGAGCGGAAAATATTTTCGTCGTCGCCAGCAGATGACGGCTCAACTCAACGGCTATGTGGAAGAGATGATTTCCGCGCAAAAGGTCATTAAAGTCTTTAACTATGAAGAGCGTGCGAAAAACAGTTTCGATGAACAAGCCGAGGAGCTGCGCCGCATATCAACACGGGCTTCCACCTTTGGCGTGATGGCAATGCCTGTGATGGGAAACTTGTCTTTTGTGATGTATTCGCTGGTGGCGATGTCCGGCGCCTTTCTTGCGATGGGAGGCGTTATTACCATCGGGAACATTGCCGCCTTTTTGCAATATACACGGGTGATTTCGCGCCCGATTGTACAAGTATCCAATCTGTTAAATTTGTTGTTTGCCGCCATTGCCGGCGCAGAACGCATTTTTCATATTTTGGATATGGAACCCGAAGAAATGGATGCGGGGGATGTGCAACTGGAAAAAAACGGTGAAGGGCGAAGAGACCTTTGCTGGCGTGTGCCGCAAAAGGACGGGACGATAAAAAATGTCTCCGTGCAAGGCGATATTCGTTTTACAGAGGTGGATTTCGGGTATACAAAGGACAAACTTGTGCTTCAAGATATTTCTTTATATGCCAAACCCGGACAAAAAATTGCCTTTGTGGGCTCGACGGGAGCCGGCAAAACGACAATCACGAATTTAATCAATCGATTTTATGAAATAGAGGACGGACAAATTACCGTAGACGGAATCGATATCCAGCGCATCAAAAAGCGGGATTTGCGCAGCATTATGTCTGTCGTGCTTCAGGATGTGCGCCTTTTTCAAGGAACCATTGCGGAAAACATTCGCTATGGCAGATTGGATGCCACGGATGAAGAGGTTGTTCATGCGGCAAAATCCGCCAATGCCCATCATTTTATTTCGAAAATGGAACAGGGCTACGAAACGGTGCTGGATGCAGACGGCTCCGGGTTGTCGCAAGGGGAGCGTCAACTGATTTCCATTGCGCGTGCCGCGATTGCCGATCCGATTATTTTGATTATGGATGAGGCGACGTCCTCGGTGGATACGCGCACGGAACAGCTAATTGAAAAAGGGATGGACAGGCTGATGGAAGGGCGAACTACCTTTGTTATTGCGCACAGGCTCTCTACGATTCGCCGTTCGAACGCCATTCTTGTGTTGGAACAAGGACGGATTGTGGAGCGGGGCGACCATGACGATTTGATGGCGATGAAAGGTCGCTATTATGATTTGAACGTAGGTACGGCGGAGTTGGATTAAAAAACAAAAATACGATGAAGCAACGGCCAACGTGAGGAGGATTTATGAGCATCTTGACATCGCTGACGCGGGCTTGGCTTACGAAAACAACGAAGCCTTTTCGTTTTTATCCCGGCGGCAGCGCGACACTGCCTTATCGAGACACGCCCGGAATGGGGCTCTATGTGCATATACCCTTTTGCCGCTCGATATGTTCCTTTTGTCCCTATTGCAAAGTGCTCTATGACGAAACGTTGGCAAAGCGTTATCTGCAGGCTCTCCTTGCCGAAATTGACTTGGTGGGACAAAATGTTGAAGGCGAAAAAAAAGAAGCGACGAGTTTGTATTTTGGCGGCGGAAGCCCTGCGCTGATGGCACAAGATATTCAAAGCATTGTGCAGCGTCTGAAGCGTTATTTTATCATCACGGAGGGCATCGGTCTGGAGCTGCATCCAAAGGATTGTACAACAGAGCGGTTGCAACAGCTGAAAGAAGCCGGCGTGAGCAAAATCAGCATCGGCGTGCAGTCTTTTCAGCCTGAGATATTAAAGTTGCTGGGCAGAGAAAGCGTTGCCTATGAAAAGATGTTCGAAGCAATCAATCAAGCGGGTTTTGAGACCGTATCGGCGGATTTTATTTTTGCGCTTCCCGGACAGACGATTGAGAGTTTAAAGGAAGATATCGAGCTTGCTTTTGCGCACGGAGCCAATCACTTTGCGATGTATCCGTTTATTGACTTTACTTTTACGGAGCGCAAGTTTCGCCGGCGAAAAGAGAAAGAAAAAAAGCATCTGCTTTATGAAATTGTACAATATTGTGAAAAGCAGGGCTATTTGCGAGATTCGATTTGGACTTTTTCAAAAACGGGAAACAGCAGATATTCGTCTATGACAAGGGATAACTTTTTGGGTTTTGGCTGTTCGGCCACGACATTGCTTGAAAGGCAATTTAAAATCAATACCTTTGATGTAGATGCCTATATTGAAAGGATGCAGCAGGGCAGGATCGCAACGGCTCTTACATTGGAATTTACGTTGCGTCAACGCATGGTCTATTATTTGTTTTGGACGCTGTATTCCATGGAGCTAAGGGAAGAAGATTTTGAAAAGGCTTTCGGCAAAACACTGTCTTCTCAATACGGATTTGAAATGAAGCTGGCAAAACGGCTCAAATTTGTGACGCAAGAAGAGGGCGGTTATCGCCTGACCACAAAGGGTTCGTATTATTTTCATTATTATGAAAATTTTTATACGCTGTCGTATATTGATCAGATGTGGGGGCTTATGCATAAAGAAGCCTTTCCTTCCGAATTGATTATCCGATAGTAAGTGGGTGAGAGATTGTGTAGTCGAGACTCTTTTTGCGATAAACCAACGCAAAAAAGGTCTTGTTTTTTGCCGCCAGCCATAATCTTTTCTCGGTTGACGGTTCTGCTGTTGCGACAGTATTGATTTGACGCTTTTTTACTGCAATTTCGAGTGTACGGTTGCGGATATCACGTCTGTTTTTTGAAAGAACATGCTATAATAAAAAATATATAAAATAATTCTTTCAGAAAACCGATATATTTGGACAGATAAAAGGGATTCTATGGAGGAGTTGGCCAAAGAGCATCGCGGAAGTATGTCTATGTACTCAAAGAGGGTATACCGACATTGGTATTCGGCGCATGCTCTAAAAGCTATGCTACGGAGATGCAATTGGCAAAGAACGTTGCCGAAATGCTGCCGGAGACCACTTTTGCTGCATTTGTCGAAACAGGGCATGCGATGTGTATCGACCGAGGGAATTTAATCGCACATTATTAGAGTTTTTACAGTCATAGCTGTATTGTGTTGATAAAAGAAGAGAGTGTATATAAAAAATATATCTAAACAGGGAAGGAAGAGCCTATGAACAAAACGGAAGCGAAACAAGCCTTGATGGATACGATGGAAAAATTTTTAGCCCTTGCCAGCAGGCGACTGCCCGATGACGTATATGAAAAATTGACGGAATTGCGTGACAAAGAAACTTCGCCGATGCAAAAGGTGATTTATGATGCGTATTTTCAAAACCTGGAAGAAGCGGAAAAATTAAAGCGCCCCAGTTGTCAGGATACGGGACAGCTGCATTACTATATAAAAGCGGGGACGGCGTTTCCGCACTTGGACATTGTCGAAGAAAGTTTGCAGGAAGCGACCAAGCGAGCAACCATGAGCGTGCCGCTGCGTCAAAACACCATCAATTATTTTGAAGAGAAAAATACGGGTGACAATACAGGTGAGCGCATTCCGTGGATAAATTGGGACATTGTTTCCGGGGGAGATGAGCTGGAAATCATCGTGTATTTTGCCGGAGGAGGATGCTGCCTGCCGGGCAAAGCGCAGGTATTTAAGCCTTCGGACGGCTATGGCGCGATTGTAAAGTACGTTTTTGAAGCCGTTGCCGATTTAGGGATTAATGCCTGTCCGCCGTTGATTGTGGGAGTGGGGTTGGGGCAAAATGTGGAAAATGCGGCGCTGTTGTCAAAGAAAGCCTACTTGCGTCCGCTGGGCACCCATCATCCGCATCCCAAAGGCGCTCGGCTTGAAAAAGAATTGCTGGAAGGTCTCAATGCACTCGGCATTGGCGCACAGGGCATGCGCGGCGAAAATGTGGCTATGGCCGTGCATATCGAATCTTCGGGCAGACATCCTGCCACGCTGGCTGTCGGAGTCAATATGGCTTGCTATGCGCATAGACGGGGCGTGATTCGCTTTCAAAAGGATATGTCCTATGAAATTCTCACTTATCGGGGGGCGCAGCTATGAAAAAAATCATTACGACACCGATTGGCATTGCAGATATTGCAAATTTGCGCATCGGAGATATTTTTTATTTAAGCGGGTATTTGGTTACAGGTCGGGATGATGTACATCATCGCATTGTACACGAAGGTCTTGTAAGCCCCTATGATTTTAAAGATATGGCGCTTTTGCATGCAGGGCCGATTGTCAAAGAAGGCGCAAAAGAAAACGTCATGATTTCTATCGGACCCACGTCGTCTATTCGCATGGAGGCCGATGAAGCGGCGTTTATTGAAAAAACAGGGGTACGCATCATCATCGGCAAAGGAGGCATGGGCGAAAAAACGGCGGAGGCCTGCAAAAAATTCGGCGCCATTCACTGTGTGTTTCCCGGCGGGTGTGCGGTTACGGCCGCTTCACAGGTAGAAAAAATCGAGACAGTGTATTGGCGTGAGCTGGGGATGCCTGAGAGCCTGTGGGTCATGAAAGTAAAAGAATTCGGCCCCCTAATCGTGTCTATCGATACAGCGGGCAACAATATGTTTGTGGAAAACAAACGGTATTATGCGGCGCGCAAGGAAGAAGTGATGAAACCGATTTTGCAAAATGTCAAAGGACATATGAATATAGAGCAGGAAGAGACAGACAAGTAAAATGTGCTTTATTTAATTTGAGTCGTTCCGACAAAAAAATCCCGCAACATATGATTTTTGCGGGACTTTCTTTTCATTGAATGTAATATTCAAAGAAGTGAGAAAACATTTTTTAATGCGCATCAAAGAGGGCGAGGGCTTTTTCGAAAGGTTCATAACGAAATTCGTTTAATACGAACAGGTGCTCGCCTTCGTCCATCAGCATCAGTTCTTTTTCTTTGGAGCGGATGTTGTCGTATAGATATTGCGAACTCTCGTAGGGTACCATAGAGTCATCTTTGGTATGGATGATCAGCGCAGGTGAGGTGATTTTTTCGGCAAGGCGGTTGTCTACGAAATTGGCGGACATTTGTCCCAATTTGGCATAAAAATTCAACGGGATGTATTCGTAATGCACATGGTACTGCTTATACATTCCTTTTTTATCGGCCATGGTACGAAAGACATAGTCAGAATCAAAGGATTCGCCCATGCCTTTGGGTACGTCACCTGAGAGCAGCATGCCGGCGGCAAAAGTAACAAAGGCCGGAATTTCGGGGTGGTTAGACGTAAGATACGCAGTTGTCAAACCGCCCAAAGAGATACCCGCTACGTAAACTTTGTTGAAATCGGATTTGATTTTTGCATAATCCGCCTCGGCTTTGTCTATGATGTCCCGGTAAGTGATTTTTGCCAAATCTTCTTTGGTGGTGCCGTGACCGGCAAGGTTGACACCGTAGACGGTGTAGCCGTTACAGTTGAGATAATTGGCAAAGGGACGGAGCAGAGCGGAGCCGGAGGTGGCGCCGTGAAAAAGCAGCACGGCTTTATCGTTCCATCCGTTGAATATGTATTCTTTGTTTTTTAGCATTTTTTTGCCTCCAATCGCATAATGGTACTTTCATTGTAACGCACAGTGTTCTTTTGGTCAAAGAATATCTTGCACAAACAGAGGTTTTATCGGTATAAGACAGGAAAATTACGTTCCTTCGGCATGTAAAAAAACAGAAAGAAAAATAGATACAGTGCATAACGGTATAAAAAAATCTCTGATGAGCAGAGATTTTTTATTGGATTAGTCGTTCATGGCTTTGACGGCCTCAAATTCTCTTTGGATTTCTTCAGAAGGTTTGGCGGTCGAAAGAGAAAAGACAACAATCAAAATGCAGGAAACAATAAAGGCGGGCAGAAGTTCATACATATCCCAAACGCCGCCTAAGGGGCGAACGAGCAGCTTCCAGATAAATACCATGCTTGCCCCGCCCAACATGCCGGCAATGGCACCCGCTTGATTGGTGCGTTTCCAGAACAACGAAAACAGCATAATCGGACCAAAGGTGGCGCCAAATCCCGCCCAGGCAAAGCTGACGACTTTAAAAATAATGCTGTTGCTGTCCCAGGCGATGATGATTCCAACGGCTGCAACGACAAAAAGCGCTATACGGCTCATGGTCATGACTTGCTTGTCTGTAGCTTCTTCTTTGCGGATGCTTTGATAAATATTTCGAGAAAAAGCCGAAGAGGCGATCAAAAGATAGGAGTCAGCGGAGCTCATGGTAGCTGCGAGGATTCCTGCCATCATCAGACCTGCAATGAGCGGATGCATCAATGTTTGTGAAATTAAAATGAAGATGTTTTCCGATGCATAGGAAGTAAGCAGCGCATCAGGAAACAGCGCACGGCCGATTAAGCCGATGAGTACGGCGGCGGTGAGAGAAATAATCACCCAAACCATGGCAATGCGTCTTGACTTGGTCAGTTCCTGGGTAGAGCGAATACCCATAAAACGAAGCAAAACCTGCGGCATGCCAAAGTATCCGAGCCCCCAGGCCAGGGTGGAAACAATGGTTAAAAATCCATAAGAACCTGCTTCTCTAAACTGTGCAACGCCTGATGAGACTTGTTGAACGCCTTCAGCGTTGACGACGGGCTGCGCAATGCCGAAAAAGGTGAAGAAGCCCGGGATGTTTTTGGCATTATCAATAACGGCATGCACGCCGCCGGCAGCAGTGGTGCCCACGGCGAGCACAAAGACAAGGGCAAAAATCATCAGGATGCCTTGAACAAAATCGGTGGTGCTTTCGGCCAAAAATCCGCCGAGGAAGGTATAGGCCAATACAAAAACGGCGCCGATCAGCATCATTGTATGATAATCAAAGCCGAAAAGCTGATTGAAAAGTTTGCCTACCGTGACAAAACAGCTGCCCGTGTAAACAGCAAAAAAGACGAGGATAAACAGAGAAGAGAGGGTCATGATGACTTTTTTCTTCTCCCGGAAGCGATTGCTGAAAAATTCCGGTATGGTAATGGCGTTGCCGGCGGCAATGGAATATCTGCGAAGTCGCTTGGAGACCAGCAGCCAGTTTAGATAAGTTCCGATAGCGAGGCCAATGGCAGTCCAGGCGGCGTCCGCCAGTCCGCACCAATAAGCAACGCCGGGAAGACCCATCAAAAGCCAGCCGCTCNNCCGCCGATAAAGAAATTTTCGGAGTCTTCGTTAGCGACTTTCGAAAAATAAATGCCGATGCCAACCATCAGTACCATGTATGCAGCCATGGAAAAAAGAGTGCCGAATGAGGTATTCATGTGAAAATCCTTTCTATAATTTTACTTATGATTGTATATTTATACAATCATACCATATTGTGAAACTGAAATCTATCTTAAAATCGGATTTTTTACAAGTTTACAAGTAATTTTAATGACATAACACAGAGCGGTTGCATAGAGCAAATCTGAGATTTTTGTTGACATCATGGAAAAGCAGGCATATATTAAATAGTTAGCGAAATAAAACAAAAATGCATGTTGCAAAAAAAGTAAACAAGACATCAAAGGGGATGTAACATGAAAGCATTGTATAAATTTAACAGTTTTATTGAGCGGTGGATGCCTTTTGTTACACCGATTTGTCTGGTGATGGGGGTTGTTTTTTCTTCCGTCTTTGGAAAGTATGCTTTTATTGTTCCTTTTTTGTTTGCTTTTATGACTTTTGCCGGAAGTTTGGGGTCCGGTTTTGGCGACATCAAAAAAATTGCCCAAAACCCCTGGCCTCTGCTAATGACGCTGTTTGTTTTACATGCCTGGATGCCTGTTCTTGCCTTTGGGACGGCAAGTTTTTTGTTTCCTTCTCATCCGTATTTTATTACGGGAATCGTGTTGGAGTTTGTTGTACCGACAGGTGTGGTAAGTTTGGTTTGGGTATCCATCTATAAAGGAAATGAAGCGCTGACCATTGCTATTATTATACTGGACACCCTGCTGAGTCCGATTTTGGTTCCGCTGACGTTGAAGCTTTTGATAGGTTCTACCGTGGCTGTTGATGCGATGGGAATGGTAAAAGATATTGTGTTGATGATTGCAATTCCCGCTTTGCTCGGCATGATTCTGCATCAGGTGACCAAAGGAGAAATTAAAAAAACGCTCGGGCCAAAACTGGCGCCCTTCAGCAAGATAGGGCTCATTGCCGTGGTGACGATCAATTCCACCAAAGTGGCTCCGTTTGTAAAAGAGATGAATCCGATTTTATTGGCTGTGGCTGCGACGATTTTGTTCCTTGCCGCTACAGGATATGTGTGGTCGTATTTGGCTGCGCGCTTTTTGAAAGCGGATTATGCAACCACGCTGGCGGTGACTGTAAACGGAGGTATGCGCAATATCAGCGCCGGTGCGGTGCTTGCACTGCGATATTTTCCGGGAGAAGTGATGTTTCCTGTGATGATCGGTACGCTTTTTCAGCAGATTTTGGTGGCGAACGCAGTAAATATTTTGCATAAAAAAGAGATAAAAAGAGTCGCAAGAGAGGGAATGGAAGAAAAACAACTGTGAACAAAATAAATGTTATGCTGTTGCTGCAATAACTGCAAGTAAGCAGAGCGGACGGTAATTTGTTAATATAGAATACCCTAAGATGTGTTATAATATAAATATTTCAGGAAAATTTTATTTTAATGTGGAAAGGTGAGTTTATGAACAACTTTTATTTTCAGTTACCGACGAAAGTCTATTTCGGCAAAGGTCAAATTGTCCATTTGGGTGAGGAAATTAAAAAATATTCGGACAATGTGTTGCTGGTCTATGGCGGCGGCAGCATCAAGCGAACGGGATTGTATGACACCATCAAGGATTTATGTGTTCAAAATGACATAAAAGTTTATGAACTGCCGGGCGTAGAGCCCAATCCGCGTATCGGGACGGTGCGAAAAGGTGCAGCTCTTTGCAAAGAGCACGGCATCGGCGCCGTGTTGGCCGTAGGCGGCGGCAGTGTCATAGACTGTGCAAAAGTAGTGGCAGCGGCGACAAAGTATGATGGAGATGCATGGGATTTAGTGCTGGATTCCAGTTTGATAAAAGAGGCATTGCCGATTTTTACCGTGTTGACCATTGCGGCGACAGGTTCAGAGATGGACAGGGGCGCCGTGATTTCGAATCCGGAAACCAACGACAAGTTAGCGATGTTTTCTTCGTTGTTTTATCCGAAAGTGTCTATCTTGGATCCCGAATATACATACAGTGTGCCGAAAGGGCAAACGGCTGCCGGCGTTGCAGACATTATGTCTCATGCTTTTGAAAAATATTTTACACGGGTCAAAGGCGCCTATTTGCAGGATCGCATCGGCGAGGCGATTTTGCAGACGTGTATTCATTATGGGCCGATTGCTTATCATGAGCCTGAAAATTATGAGGCGCGCGCCAACTTGATGTGGGCGGCTTCCCAGGCTATTGACGGCGTGACTTGGCGAGGAAACGAAGTACAATCGACAGCGCATCCTATTGAGCATCAACTCAGCGCTTATTATGATATTACGCACGGGGTCGGGCTTGCGATTTTAACGCCCGTTTGGATGGAATATATTTTAAATGATGAAACTTTGTATAAATTTGTGGAATACGGTGTCAATGTATGGCGAATTTGCCCCGACAAAGATGATTATGAAATTGCAAAAGAAGCCATCGCAAAAACGAAAGAGTTTTTTAAATCCATCGACATTCCTTCCACACTGCGTGAAGTGGGAATCGGCGAAGAACATTTGGAGATTATGGCAAAGAAAGGATCGCATAATTTGCAGAATGCTTTTTATCCGCTGGATGAACAAGACGTATTGCAGATTTTGAAAAATGCACTGTAAAAAACGCTCCGCACAATTGTGCGGAGTGTTTTTTTCGCACGAATGGTTCAAAAGCCCGTCAAGATAAAAATATTTGAGTTGCAGAGCAAAAAAGTTTGAGAAAAATCGCAAAACGGCACATGATTATTCGGAGCGAAGCAGCAAAGCCGTTGAACAAGAGAGAAAAACGGGCAATTGATATGGTGAAAACAGGAAATTTGATTCTTATCCTAATGGTTTTCATATCCGGGAGTGTTGACAGCAGCTTGTTTGGGATTTTTTGTCTTGTTATCTGTGCCGTAATCGGTATAGGACTTGCTGTGTGGTCAATTGTACACATGAAACTTGTGGGCAAGGGAAATCCTATGGATCCGTTTCATCATGCAATAACAACAAGAACGGCCAACCTCATGACAGACGGGCCTTATAGAATATGCAGGAACCCTATGCTTTCAGGCGTGTTCATTTACTATATCGGAGTCATCGCATTTCTTCGGTCCTGGCAGTCAGTGGTGATATTTATAGCTTTTTTTCTTCTGATGATGTTTCAAGTCAACAGAGAAGAAAAGCGTCTTGAGCAGGACTTTGGTGAAGCATACACGGAGTATAAGCAAAAGACAAAGAAATTGATACTTTACATTTGGTAATCGTTGAGCAAATCAGAATTTGGCGGGCGGGAGTAACTTTCGATAAAACTGACGGCAGAGGAGATAGTATAATGCAAAATATCCTTATTATTGGCGCCAATCAGGGAATCGGCTACCATATGGTCAGTCAGTTGCTTGAGGATGGAAATAACGTAGCTGTTTTGGATGTTCAAAGCGATGATATAGGCAAGCTTGAATCAATGTATCCCGATAGGCTGTTTGTAGCGTATGCAGATGCAACCGATGAGAATTCGTTGAAGGGGGCCATTGAAGCTGCAATCGAGCGATTCGGCGTTTTGGATATTGCGATTCATAATGCCTGTATGTGTACTTTTAAGAGTGAACCGGAGACAGATTATGAAGTGTATCGGCAGGTGATGGATGTCAATTATTACGGTGCATCGAGGTTGGCAAAGCTGGTTTTGCCTGAAATGCGAAAAGCGGGAGCGGGAAAAGTAATCTTTACAAGTTCAGGAGTCGGCGTGACAGGCTTCGGAAATATATCACCCTATGCTTCATCAAAAGGCGCCATTGAAGCGCTTGCAAAATGTTTGCATATTGAGAATGAAGCCTTTGGAATCACATTTCATATCATGCATCCGCCTCTGACGAATACCGCTTCATCAAAAGGGCTCCCTGTCCCGAAAGAGTTTAAGGCAGAGGCCGAAAAAGTGGGGCGGGGGCTTGCAAAAAATATTCATTCGAAGCAATTTGTTATTTGTCATTCGTTTCTTCAGAAAGTACAGATAGGCTTGTGTTACAGACATCCCCTTCGTATGGGCAAGATGATGTGGAAGATGACGCAAAGGGCGAAGTAAGAACGACAAATCGGAATGTTCAGCTGCTTTCGGTTTGTTGCATCAGACGGGGTTCATACTCGTAATATCGGACAAATGCCGCCTTCGGATCGCCTTGATTTCAAGGGGTTTTATCCGTACAAAACAGTATAAGCGGCGTTTCTTTTCTCCTTCTCTTCCGATGAGGATGTCGTGCTCATACTGCAGGGAAAACAAAGCAAAGAACAGTGTTTTATAGCTTTCTCAAAGTATGCATTTCAACAATAAGTCACGAAAAATGATAATGATACAGTTTATGAAAAATTTTCAAAGATTAATTTCACAAATTCTATGAATTGATTAGCGGGGTTACAAAAGCGCAGAGCTTTCTTTAAAATGTGCCGGAACTGCTCCGGATTGAATCAACATGAGCCGATGAATGTTTTCGTCGGCTCATGTTTGATCTGTTTTTCGTCAACATTTTCTATATTTATCATTTATCGAGCTTCTTTTGACAACTTTTTTTGTTGTACATATCATTTTTCACAAAAAAATTACATAAATTTTGCAGTAAACAAATGAAGATATGTAAAAATGAATATGTAACAATTCAAATACCCTTTGAAGAGAGAAAGGAAATTTGCTTTGAATATTGTAACACATTTGCAAATGGGTGGTATGCTATATGAAGGTCTAAGCGAGGTTGTGGAGTTGGACCGAAAGTCTTTCATCTACGGAAATATTGAACCGGATTGTGCTCTGGCGACTCTCTTGCCACCCCATATGATGACCAATTATCTTGAGTGGGTCTTAACTTTAACTGACTGTTTGATAGAAAAGGATTTGACTAGAAATGTCTTGTCTGAGGGTTTAGGCATTTTATGCCATTTTTTATCAGACTTTTGTTGTCTGTATCATGCCAAAGAAGAAAAGTTTCACAACTTAATAGGCCACGTAATCTACGAGAAAAGACTCCACAATCATCATAAGAAAAAGGAGTCTTCGTTTTTTAAAGAGGTTTTTTCTTTCAAGTCGGAGCCGGTTCGAGATTTCAGGCAGACCATCATAAATTCCCGGGAAGAATATTTTTCTCAACCTCACTCCTTGGACTTAGATTTATTTTGTGCTTACAGGCTTTGCAATCTGATTTGTCAATCAGTGGTCTATTACCGGTTAGGCAGTATAATTTGTGATGAATCAGTATATTATGGGCAGTTGGGTTATATAAAATTGGAAGGTGCGAAATGAAAATTGCTCTATTTACAGATACATTTTTGCCCCAGGTCAACGGGGTAACCAATACGATGCGGAAGATGATGGATTATTTTCAAAGGAAAAATATAGAATACAAGGTCTTTGCTCCTAAATATGATGATTTGGCTATGCCCGATACCGTTGAGCAGTACTACAGTATTAATTTTTTTCTCTATCCGGAATGTCGACTGGCCTTTCCGAACTTTTTTCGCATAAACAAGACCTTTGAAGAATTTCAACCTGACCTTGTTCACAATATGACTGAATTCGGTATGGGTATAGCCGGTGTGTCCCATGCTAAAAAATTTGGAATTCCTTCCGTTTCCACCTACACCACCAATTTTTCCAAATCCTTAAAATACTATAATTTGGAAATAATGGAGGATTTTGCAGATACGTATATATCCGGCTTTCATAATAAAAACTTGCTGACTCTCTGTGCCACAGCGGGTACCGAAAAGCTACTCCGAGGTATAGGTGTTTCCAGGATTGCACGCTTCTCACGAGGAGTTGACACCGATTTGTTCAATCCGGCAAAGAGGAGTATGGAGTTTCGAAAGGCCCATGGCTTGGAAAATAAACTGGTTTTTTCATATGTGGGAAGGATTGCAGCCGAGAAAAACTTGGATATTTTGATTGACGCCTATTGCAAGCTCTATGATATGTATGGTAAAAAAGTAGCCCTGGTCATGACGGGCGACGGCCCCTGTCTGGACTTGTGTAGGAAAAAACTCCCCTATGATACGGTCTATACGGGTTTTTTAAAGGGAGAAGATTTGGCTGTTGCCTATGCTTCTGCGGATGTTTTTGTATGTCCTTCTGCCACGGAAACCTTCGGCAATGTGGTCTTGGAAGCCATGGCATCGGGTTTGGCGGTCTTAGGTGCAGATGCGGGAGGTGTGGGAGAGAATATCCGGCACGGTAAGACGGGGCTTTCTTTTGAAAGCGGTAATGCGGATGCTCTCTGTGCGGATATGGTCACACTTGTACTTGATGAAAATCAAAGAAAGGCTTTAGCTGCAGAGGGTAGGGCATATGCCTTAACCAAGACTTGGGATTCCGTGTTCAGTGAATTGGTTGAACACTATTGTTTTACCATATACAATAGAACAAGCAAAAATTGAATTGTCGGCTTGATACATAATAGAGGAATAAAACGAAAATTGGTATGATAGGGTCAGGTTTGCGGAACTGGTTTCGAAGCTTGGACTTGGATCGTCTCCAAGATGCTCTTGCGGGAAATTATTTCTTTGATCTGCTTAACATATATCCTGCCAAACTATGAGAGACAGGGGATTTGATTATTATTCAGTAGGCAGAGTTTAGGAGATGAACCCTGATTTCAAAGATTAGCTATCTCAAGCCAAGGGATTCTTTTTTTATAAGTTTTAAAAACAGGAAGAAGCCCCTGTCGGTCGATAATTCAAATGACAGATGCCTGTTTTCATTGCACATACATATAAAGAATATCCGCATACAGAGATACAGAAATGAAACGTTACATAAATGAATGCTGAATCCCGATTTGTTGTACTTTAAATCACTTATCCCCTGATGTCGGAGAAATGCTACACAGATAAAACATTGATTTTAGGGGCTTTTCCGGATTTGGAAATGACTAAAAGCAGCATTTTATCTTAAACCTCTTCTAAGAGGAGGATGTTATAATAATGCTAAAGAGAAAAAACTTAAGTAAGCAAAAGGGTTTCAGAGCTTCCACAAAGTACGAAATTCGAAAATTGGTATGTTGCTTAAAGTTATTTTAGGATTTTTGACCGGATTTTTAGGATAATTTTAAGCGGCACATCAATCCTTCCTCTCGTTTCTTAAGATTGAATGCGGAACAAATTAGAGCGATTAGAAAATAAAAATCCAGCCGCTTTTTTTATGCCCAAATGAGAGGAGGTGTTTTTTGGGCTTTGACTATTTTTATAATCGTGAAGCGGAAAGATTCCTTTTTTATCGGATACCTCATGTGTTTTTCGAGGAGCCGAAATTTAAGGCTCTATCCAGTGATGTTAAAATTCTATATGTCCTCTTCTTTCATAGGATTACGCTTTCGCTTAAAAAAGGTTGGATTGATGAATACGGCAGAGTCTATATCATCTTCACGTTTGAGGAAATACAAGAGAAATTCGGCTGTTCCAATAAAACTGCCGTGAAGATTATGGCGGAGCTTGACAGAAATACCGGAGGAGAAGAACATGCGGCAACAATCCTATCTTGGTATTTGAAAGATAAAGGAAATGAGAAAAAGAGCGTAATTCCTACAATCGAGGAATACGACAAAGGAGAACATCTATGAGTATGGAAAAAGCGGCAGCAAAAATAAGCGGGATTGACCAT
Organism: Eubacteriaceae bacterium UBA1433; assembly: GCA_002329295.1. Classification (GTDB taxonomy): domain Bacteria; phylum Bacillota; class Clostridia; order Eubacteriales; family UBA1433; genus UBA1433. The sequence goes on along the minus strand of DCTT01000003.1, from coordinate 1,360 downwards.
TCGTACAACCCCGATGAGAGCTATGAAAAAGACGGACATATTTACTGCAAGAAATGTAATGAAAGGCTTGATGGGAGTTTGTTTGAAGTCTTAAATCAAAAATTTATCTCAAGAAACCAGTGTAGGTGCGAACGAGAAGAGAACGAGAGAAAAAAACAAAGAGAGGAAAGACAGCATATAGCGAATCTTAAAGAAATGTGCTTTATATCATGCATTCAATACGGCTATAAGCTGGACGACTTCTATTTTTATGACAAGATCTCAAATGCTTATAGGGTGTCAAATTAAATATTTTAATAATTTCTGTCATTGCAAGCAAATGTTTTATAATGGGGCAAAAGAGGCCAGGTATTAAATTGTAATTCAGATTAAACAATCTGATTAGATAAAACCGTAAAAAATAACCGGCTGGAAACAGCCGGTTATTTGTCAATTTGAGAAATAGAGATTATTCTTCCATCTCAATTTCCGGATCTACTGCATTCTTACGTACTGATTCTATACCGTTTAGGCAACCTGCCATAGCTGAGTAACCCTCACTGACTGCTATAATCTCTCCGTTTCTCGCCTTCAGACGGAAACGAAATTCGCCGGCTTTGTCTGTATAAATCTCGAATTTCGGATTTGTTTCCACTTTGAAACCGGAAACCGTCTGGTCTTCAAGATTGGCTACCGGAGCATTGACGCTGACGCTGTTAATGCCATTTTTGCAAGACTCCAGAGTGTTATAAACCTCGGATGTAGCGATTACTTGACCGTTTGTCGCTTTGAGATTAAAGACGAAGCCGGAGCCATTCCTTGTGGTTTTAATTTGATATTTTCCCATAATAATATACCTCCCGTATCATAAAGTCACGTGACAATGAATCTATACATTAGTTATAATCGATAATACCGGTGAATGCAATAATTACTCCAACAAACTTTGTGTAGCAGCATCCAATTTCCAAACGCCGCCCCTTTCGCTGAGCACGATAGCGAACGATTGGTTGTTGTCGTCTTCGGCTTCCCATACGTACGTACGACCGGGCCATTGTTTATTATAATAATAGTAAGTGGCATCGACCCCGATATGCTTTGCGACATCTTCATAGGTGTAGTCGGCGAACTTGGTTCCGGCAAATATTTGACGTCCTTCAAGCCATTCCTTCGCAGCCTCTCTTAAGGTATCTACAGATGCTTTCTCGTCCGACATGGGCTGAATCTCGGTGGATTCGTAGTCCAGATTATACGGATTTTTCTCAGCAGCGGAGTCACCGGCTTTGCCGCCACAGGCAACGAGCCCTGCTATGAGCAGGATGCAGATAATAACAACTGCAAACTTTTTCATGTTTTTACCTCCTTTAAACATTCATAAAAC
>DCTT01000006.1 GCA_002329295.1 Eubacteriaceae bacterium UBA1433 | reverse complement strand
TACTGTAGGGATTGTTTTTTTATCCTTCTTATTTTGCAAAATTTGCAGATTATAAACTATTTTAGACGAAAAATTTCAGTTGAAATGTTTTTAGAGCCGTTTTTCATAAAATTTGCCGTACTTTTTTGCGTCTGACAATACTTTTCAATGCACAAATCCTTCAAATACACTCTCTCAGACGCAGTAACTAAGCATCATAATATATTAATAAAATTATAGCACAAATCATATAAAAAAGAAATCTTCTTTCTCCGTAAACCCAATATTGCCCCAAATTTCAATTTCGGATTTCAGGGGCAATTTATAAATCCTCAAATAATCTTCGTTGGCATCGATATATTTAGGTATCTCTTTTAAAAGCTTTCTGTATTTTTTTGTGGTTAATATGCATTCAAAAACCGATCTTTGCACTCGATCTCCATAGGCCAATAATTTTTTACTCAGCCGATATCTCCTCCGGTTATGCGTCACATCATATACAACAACAACCAAATAATTTATTTCTTCATCAATTTTGATATCTTCTTCGGTGTTATTTTGCAATGTAAACATCATTTCACCTGATCAATACAGGCTTATATAAGCCGGGATCTTCCTCTTTAAATACATGGACAAGAGACGATATTTGGTGATAAATCGAGCGTCGAAATGACATCGGCGTACTTAAGTAGCTTAAGTAATGATGAGAGCTTTTTACTTTGTTTTCATATTGTGTCACAAACTTTCTGATCACTTCATTTTTTAAATAGACACCGCCTGTTTGTTCATCTGTAATAAAATCTTCTTGTTTAAACATATTTCTGCTGATTGCATTAAGTACCATTGAATCAATTATAACAGCTCTCCACTCTTCCATCATATCCGATACCAACGTGGGGTGATTTGTTCTGTCTTGATGAATAAAGCCTGCGTAGGGGTTAAGGCCACTGTTGACAATGGTTGTATAAATTTCATAAAACAACAGTGTATAGCCAAAACTCAATAAAGAATTAAAACCGTCTTTAGGCGGTTGACGTGTTCTGCTCTCAAATTTAAAGTCTTCTTTCAATATCTGTGACAATGCCCGAAAATATTTTTTCGAAGCAATTCCTTCATATCCAATCAGTTGAGAGAGATCGCTTGCTTCTTCAATATTTTTTCTCAGATGCATCATTTCATTCATTGTGGCATACAGCTCTTCATCGTGAGTGTTTTTATTGTACCGCCTTACAATAACCGCCTGATTTTTAATTTTCGCCGATAACACAATCTTGGCAAGCGCCAAATTAAACTCCTCATTCATTTGGGCTTTAAATTGACTTCTTTGTTTGAGAATATTGGTATGTGATGTTGATTCCAGCCTACCGAAATATTCTCCTTTTGAAGAGAGCCATGTCACCGCAATACCGTTTTTCAAGCACAGCTTCACGGCGCTTTCGTTAAGTTGCACTCGCCCGAATATCACAATTGATTCCAGGGTTTCCGACGGAATAGACGTCACTGTTCCACTTGCATCAACAATAATTCTGCCGTCGCTTGCAGCGATATGGCTCCCCTGCTCTTGAATATACAAGACGGACATCTCTTCACTCCTTTATTACAATATTTGTATGCCTCCCATACCCTGTGTGCTCTTTACACCAACGCCGCTGTATTCTCCGTAACCAAAAAGCATGCCTGCGAGCCTTTTCAACATATCGGGTCCATTCACAACAAAGGTAACGGTACCGACAAAAGATTTAATCTTTACCCGACTCAAATAATAGACGGTGCTTTTAATGCTGTATTCGCTTAATCTGATATTTTGCACCAACGATTGCAAAGTTTCTTCGTCTTGAAAAGAAACTTCCGTAAATGCATCCGCCTTCGACATAAAACTTTTCATAATCAGTCGGATATCCGGAACAAAAACATGCTCACCAAAGGAATGAAAACTGCAAGGAGTTACAAATTTTAATGTAATATATTTTGCTGTTGTATCGCTTAAATAATATTTTTTCAAAAGTTCATCGTTGCTTATTTGTTTGTAGTCAACCATTTTTTCATAGGCGATATTCATCTCTTTGTTTTTAATAAAAATGTCCTTTTTTAACGCATCTTTCAACGGCAGCAGCAGTCGTTCATAAGCCGACTCAGTCATCGTATTGATTCGCCAAACATAGCTGTTTTGGGCTTTATCAAAAAACAAATATTGACTGTAAGGCTTTATTCCCTGCTCATGCAACGCCTGTGCATATTCTCCGATTTGTTCCATCATGTAACCATACAACAACGCGCCCGTATTATAATTCAACTTCTCATTGCCCTCATTGGGCAAAACGACGTCCATTCTGCTAAGCATTTTCCACCTCGCTGAGCGACACAACACCCATTAGTTTTTCTTCGCCGCTGCTGCCCGCTATTTTCAACACTCTCGGCGACGCTACACGGTCATTTTTATGCGATAATATTTTATCATTATCGCGCTTATGCAACAGATACGCTACTCTTTTCACCATTTGTTCATGATTCGGCGCCATGCTTCTCACGATGGTTTTGGAATGATATCCCGCCCCACCCCCGAGAGGCAAAAGCGCCTCGCCTTTTTCGGCTATCGGCACATATCGGTGCGATTGTTCACCGATAGGCAGCATTTCTGTCAGGTTTTCCCAATTCAAACCCAGCGCTGTTGCTATATCGGAAAAACTTTCTAAACGAAATCCTTTTTTTTCAAACCCTTTCAGCCAATAACTGTCCAGGGAAATGGTAAAAGTTGTTTCTGTTCCGGGCTTCAAACATTCGCGAAACAAAGGCAATGTGGCGGCAGTATTTTTTTTGATATTATAATCAATTTTTTGATAGAGTCCGAGGTTCTCCGGTTCCATCGGTTCACTGTCACTGATCGAAAATCCTCTCAATAATTCTATCTTGCTCGGATCACGCGCTGATTTTTTTTCAAAATCTACGCTCATTAAATCTTTTTCTTCGAAATATTGAAACCTTCTTTCGCATTCTTTTTTATTTAATGTTCTGTCACACAAAATTCGCCAACCCTTTTCTTGATTTTTTATACTTTGAGAAACCATTGCATTGATCAGTGCCGTACGAAGGGCTCCTTTCAAGCTGCTGCCGGGAATATAGGGTTGTTGATAAATGTTTTTCATAAAGAGGTGAATATCATTGAGTCTTTCCTTTTTTTCATCTAAATCAAAGGTATTTATGGTATAGTCGCAGAGATCTTTTAGCGGGATATTCGGAATTTTCCGTTCGTTTCCTAAATTCTCTAAAAATTCAAATAAATCTATAGGATTTTTTTCTGTCGATGAAAAAATATATTTTTCATACTCGTTCAATACCTTGTATTCAGATAAAAACCTGATAAGTTTTTGTCCGTTTATCATGCCAACATGTTTGTCTTTAAAGTCAATATATTGACTTCTATTGATAACTTTTCCGCTCCAGACAAAAAGCGGCGTTATGACTCGCAATTTGACTTTATAAGTACGTATTTCATTTTTCATAACTTGATACCTGCTTGCATTGATTTGCCGTAACAAAACACAGGGTGCGCTCCTTCGTTTGACACATCCACTACTCTTCCGACAATGCGCTCTGCCAAACAGGACCCTGCCTGAATGCTTGCAATATTTTTCTTTTTCAACCTGTTTTGCGAATACGTGAACGACTCCACAAACCCGCCTTGATATTGCAGTCTATAAAAGCTGTTCTCGTTTTCCAATACCTTTATTTCATCTTCATTCGGCACCGCCGATGAAAGACACATATAACTGTCTCCGTCTGATATAAGCATTTCATGGATTTGTTTCAAAGATTTATTATTGCACTCTGTCAGCAATCCACTATTTAAAATTTCAAACTTTCCGTAACCGCTGCTTTTTTTGCCGCCAATACCGCTAAGCCCCAAACTCTCGACAACATGATGCAATGTCTTTTGCATTTCTTCACTTGTTTGAATCACAAAATACAGTCCCGCACCTTCTTTGAATTGAAATCCGCTTACGATATAGGGCATACTTTGTTGTTCATAACTTTTTGCACAACGATAATTCAACACTTCTGCGCCAAATTCCGCATCAAGTCCTTTGACATTGCTTCCGCTTTCAAGTGAATCTACAAATTGTTTAAATTTTTCTACGGGTATATATTCTATCTTCTTTAATTTTTTCTTGTCTTGCTCCGTTTCTCCCCTCTGGCTTCTTATGCGAAACAAAACGGGTTTCGGCAGATAAAACTCTTCGTGCAAATAAGGAAACAAATCCGAAATCTGCAACGAGTCGGACAGCGCTGCCTGAACCAAATCTTCATGCAAGCTTTGTGCTCCGAATAGACGTCCCCATTCTATACAAAAACTGCTGAACAATTGTGTTGCAGTAAATTGCATGGAAGATTCTGCCATACCTGCGCCTCGTCTGCCGCCAAACCGAACAGGAGACAAAAATTTGAATTGATAAAAATAATATGGCATATTCCGCCTCCTTATTGCAACATTGTCTTTAGAATTTCCTCGACTGCTCTGACCGTTTCTTCCTGTGCAAATTTACATTCATAATGTGATATATCTATTTTTATTCGACCGTATCCTCTGGTACCGTGTCCACCGATATAATCATGTTCAAGCAATGCAATGGCTTCAAATAAATTCGTCATATCCTGTTCAAATTCTTCTTCGTTTTCGATGTTATATATCAACTTTAAATCAAACACTGTTCCCGCAGGCACACGCTCTATTTGCCTCGGCATAGCTTGTGCCGTGCTGCGTGAAATGGTGTTTTCAAATTTGATTTCTGTTACATACAGGTCAGTATCCGCTTTTTTTATTGCTTCCACACTCTCTTCATTGATAAATAAATCAAAAAACTGCAATCTTGATACATATGCTTTTTCTTTATCGCCCATGCTGCCGAAGAGTCGCTTAATTTCGTCGCTTTCCTGCGCTATATCTGATAAATATCCGGTATTGCTTTTCGTTCTTGCAAGCAAATATCGCAATTTGCCTTTTAATGTGCTGCCCGGAATAATGGGATATTTCGTGAGAGGATCAGTAATCACAACGTTGTCTACTGCTCCAATAGCGGCAAACTCCTTAGCTCCGCCAATATGCATCCCCGTTAAGACGTGAATTCTTCCTTCAAAAATAACTTTTCCGTATAGTTTTTCTATTTTCGAAATCGTGTTCATGTTTTGTTCTCCTATCTTTCTCTACCATAAAATTTTTGATATGCGATAATGGCTTCCATATATTTGCAAAATTCATGAAACTCTGTTTTTGTTTTAATATTGTCAATTCTGTCCGTTAATCTGATTTTTTCAAAAAATCCCTTCACTTTGGACTCACGTGCCATTTGATAAACAATTTGTATTTTTAGATATTGCAACTCGTTCGCTATTTCCGTTGGCAGTCCTTCTCCCTCCGTATCTCTGAAAACAAATTCTGCCTTATTTTGAATTTTGTTGATATGGGCAAATATTTTTCTCAGCTGCGTAGTTGTAGGCAAATTTCTTTCTCCCGTTTCACTAACTTGTCTTTCAGCTTCTTTTACATATTCGGTTATTTTGTTTTGCGTTGCATTCTCCATCTCTATTCTCCTTTTCTGTTTATATAGATAATCATTAATATCGCAGTAATCAATTGTTTTCTTTCTTTTTCATCTGTTGCCCAACTCATAAAGTTTTTGCATAAAAGTTGATAGTTTTCTTTTTTTCCTTTTGTCGCATTTTTGTCAGGCTCCATGCGCCCAAGCTGATAAGCCAACCGCGCAACATTTATTTTTTCTTTTCCGGCCCCACGCAACAAGTTCAGCAATTTATACAAAGCACTGTTTCCTATATTTATTTTTTCTGCATCAGATGCTTCATGAAAATTACACCACCGATTCATCAATTGATATTTTTCACGATATACGCCTTCAATAAATTCTTCCCAGTGATAGATATGTCGACATGAAATTTCGTTATTGGGTCCTGCGGGCTCCATGCCGAACAATGAAATGCTGTCTTTATCGTTTTCTTTTGCTGCTTTCTCTAATTTTCCGGCATTCTTAGCCATTTGGTAAATCGGATAGTTTTCATGGTACATTCCAAATCCTGCGCTGAGTGTCAGTTTGTCGTTTGTAAACACTTTGAAAACAGTATAAAATTTCACTGCAAATGCAAGCACTTCATCCCATGCTCCTACAATAAACACATCGTCGCCACCGGAATAAACAACCGACAAATTTCCTTCTTCATTTTTTTCTGCTAATTCAAAATCATTTGATGCAAAATCCCTGCACACTTGATTGATTTTAAATTTAAAAAACATGGCAAGTTCACGAGAGAGCGTTGCAAACCTTGATAATGTGACATACTTAAACGGATCATTTCCTTCTCCTACGAACCCTGTTTTAAAAGCTTTTCCTAAATTATCAACATCCATTCTTAAAACACCCAAACGCTGAATCCCGCTGCTTTTAGAACTCAGTTCTTCAAAACTGACGAGTCCCTCATCACTACTTTTGCTATATAATCCAACCCATAAATTTGTCGCATAATCTATACCAACCATCGGATTGTTAATTGAATAAACGCGAACGATATCTTCGTCTTTATCTTCTTTCTTTTGTTTTAAATAATCCTGTTTTGACATAATCGTTAAATACTGCACACCACATAAACCAATGAGTATAGAAGTATTTTCTTTTTTTGTTTTCGTTACTACACAAAGATATTCCGACTCGGAATTTTCTATCCTTGCCAAACTATCTCCAATATAAAACATACCTTGACAATCAGGACATACATCGCCTTCCGCCCAATCTTTATATGCCAACGCCTTTGACGAATTTTTACAGACAACACATTCACGTCCGTCGTTGGATGTGGTATTCAAAAGAGATTTTTCATCAAACAAAGATTCGAGTTGTTTGGGAGTATATCGTTTTAATTTTTCTCTGCCAACAATTTCTCCCAATTTTTCATACAAGGTTCCTAAACTGTTCTCATTTCCAGCATTCATCAAATCATTTGCACTGCATTCTACATAACCCATCGCTAAATAAAGATCGGCATTATATCTTTCCAAAAAAACCTGATTGATCTTTTCTGAAATATCATATAAGTGTTGTTTTATTTGTTCAGTGTTTGGGAGCAATATATAGAAATGCCCTCCACCGCTATAAATAAGATTTGTTCTGTTCAAGCCTAAAAAATCTAAAACTTCATCAATAATATTTTCTAAGATAAGTTCTAATTGAAAAGACCTTCCTCGGATTGATTTCAGCGCGCCTTTATTTGACACATTGTAAATAAAATTTTGAATACCGGAAAGATCCCCTGAACAAAGTATGAAAACTCTATCATCTCTGTTGTTTTTTTCTAAACAATATTGTTTGTAATTGTTAATCTTTCGCTCTTCTAAATACAAATATAAGCAAGAAGCGATTGCCGCGGTTAGTTTTAGATGATCAAATAAGGAAATATCCGCAACTTCTTCTCTATTTGTACTGGAAGGTATGTAACAAAAGCAGCTTTCAAAAAGTTGTAACAATGAATGAATGCTCACATTGGAATCTTCTAAAGGAATCGCATTGAAATGCGGATGAAAATATTGGACGAAAATATTATGATAATCTTCCGTCTTCGAATTTAAAATAGCTTGATTAACTTCTTTGGGCAATGTTATGCTGTTGTTAATATCAATATTTGCCACACCATATGCAGTTTCTTTTGAACTTTTCGATCGGTTCAAAACGTTAAAAACACTGTACAACGGCAAATCTTTTTTAAATCCCTTTTCCTCTTCTTCATTTTTTCTTCTATCTGCTTTGGAGGCAATATTATCTGCTTCATAAACAATATAAGCAAAACTGCTATCTGGTAGAATGCTGTTTTTTAATTTTTCCCAATGATGATACAAGACACATTCTGCTACGTTTGTATTTACTCTGTTTTTTATATATTCATATCCATAAACTGAATGATTCGTTTTTGCATTGTCAGATCTCATCAAAAATTTACCTATATCATGCAACAATGCTCCTAAATATATTTCAGTTAGCATTTATACCCTCCTGATTAAAAATTAAGTGTTATAATAAATATAACATGATTCAAAACGATTACAACGGTAAAAATAGATCTGCTGTCCTCTTTTTAGTACATAGGGTTTCTTTTGTAAGCTTTCACATCTTGTATCCTAACCGCATCGGTTGATTTTTTGTCTATCGAACTTTTTGTATTATTCATCAAAATAAATGTACACGGATTTTGTCCCCTATGCTCAGAAAAGAAATTCGAAAACAAGAAACGTGTCATTCCTTAGACAATTGCGCAAAAATGAATTTATTTAAATATCGTTAACAAAAAAACTTCTTGAATTTTTTAAACGCAACAATGGCAGCATCAACAGATTACCGAAAACGTTCCAACATAGCGATTACTTCGTCATCTTCTACCTGAGTAAAATCTCTGTAATAAGCGCCTACCGCTCCCAAAAAGTTTTTGTCAATATTGGGCGAAATCAATTCATCCGCCAATCGCTTTATTACTTGAGCCGTATCATAGGGCGTTACCGGCGTTGCTACGACGATTTTCCCGTGATTTCTTTTTCTCAGTTCCTGAACCGCTGCAATCATTGTAAATCCTGTGGCAATTCCATCATCTACAACAAGTACGGTTTTGCCTTCAATATTTCGTTGTTCAGAAGTACCCAGATATTGTTTTCTTCGCCTTTTGATTTCATCTTTTATTTTTTCCGATTCTTTTTTTAGCCATGCAGCATCGATTTGTTGTATTTGAGCCTGATTGCAGATCGGCTCGCCGTCTTCAACCACAGCCCCGATAGCATATTCCGAATTGGAAGGATGTCCTATCTTTTTTGCAATCACTATATCCAAAGGCGCATTCAAACTTTCGGCAATTTCGACACCCAATACCACACCGCCTCTCGGCAGGGCAAACACGACAACATTTTCTCCTTTGTATGGTTCCAACATTTTTGCCAGTCTGACACCTGCATCCTTGCGATCCACAAACAACATTTCTCTCACCTCCTTATTGCATGCTTTGTATTTTTACACAATATTGAATTCATATTCTGTATTGATAACATTGAACACCAATTATGCAATATGCCCTGCTCGCTCTTTCGCACGGCAATACCCACTGTGATATGCGAGCCTTTTATAGCCAATTTCGCAGCTTCTTTCGGCGTGTTTTTTTCATTGCTGCCACAACGGCTGCCGGCAAACCACATCGAGAATATTATTACCCGCTAAATATGAAACATACGGTTTTTTTCCTTAAACTTATCTATAACTATTTTATACCTTAAAACTGCTGAAAACACAATAGCGCTGAACAGCCTGCTGCAGATGACTTGATTTTTCTGTTATCTGTTGTCGGATTTACTATATTATACTAAGCCTTTGTTTTGGTTTTTATCTCTTTTGTGATATCTGCCAATCCTTAAATATTTTTTTTATAATCTGTTGATTGGGTATCATTTTTGCATTTGGTGTTACCGAATTTATTAAAAAAAGAAAAAGTTTCTCTCTTTTAATTGCGATCTAAAAAATAAAAGACTCAAAGCCGTTTAGAACTTTAAGTCTTTTATTCACATATCACTTGTATTTGATTATTTTAGAATTTTAACATTTTTTTTCTTGTGTATATCGTTTTACCATGCGAGTTTATTGTCTTCAATGGTCACTTTTTTAGACTCTTTCAGCACATAATCAGACAATTCGTTGCCCAAACCCGGCAAATCCGGCACTTTGAATTTTCCGTTCACCGGTTGATAATCATATTTGCACAGTCTGATATTGGCGGGAGTAATATTTATGATATGGTGTTCATGAACAATAAAGTTCGGTATGGCCGCCTCTATGTGCAGCGCTGCTGCTGTAGAAAGAGGGCTTCCGCATGCATGCAACTGCACTGCAACATCATATATATACGCCAAATCACATATTTTCTTTACTTCCGTTATTCCGCCACAGTTGCCGATATCGGGCTGAGCCACCTGGATTGTATTTTTTTCGAAAAATTTCGTGTATTGCCAGCGTGTATAAATGCGTTCTCCGTTTGCAATCGGAATATTTGTCTTTTCACTGATGTATTGCGCTGTATGAGGGTCGGGAGTATTCGGCTCTTCAAAATAATAAATATTATACGGTTCCACTGCCTTTGCAAGCTGCACAGCCGATTGCGCATCGGTAAGCGAATGGTTTTCCATAATAATGTCAACATATGGGCCGACTGCTTCACGGACAGCTTTTACGCGCTCTACCACAACCTCAAGCGTTTTCGGATCCAACAGTGTTGTCTGATCGTCTTCCTGGTATCTTCCCCCTTCCGGCTTATACCAGAAGAAGTCAATTTTGATACAGTCATATCCTTCCGCAACTGCTTTTTTCGCCGAACGCACATAGTCGTCTACAGTAAGCATGTCTTTCATCGTGTCTCCCCAACCAAACTGCAGCTGTGATGCATAGGTACGCAAATTGTCGCGCATTTTCCCGCCTAAAAGCGTATAAAGCGGAGCGTTGAAATATTTGCCTCTGATGTCCCATACTGCCATATCAATGGCGCTCATTGCTGCGGTGAATACTCCGCCGCCGTTTTGCCCCCAAAATGTGGATCGGTACATCTTTTGCCAGATCACTTCGTTTTCCAACGGATTCATTCCGATGACCAAATTAGCGAGCTCTTGCACCATTCCAAACGCGCCTGCCGAAGCTACACCGTAAGCCATGGCGGCTTCTCCGTCTCCATAGATCCCTTTATCAGTATACACTCGACAAAGAACCGGTCTCCATACTGGATTATCGGGGCTGCTTACTTGAAATACGTCTATCTTTGTTATTTTCAATTGTTTGTCCTCCATTTTAATATATTTTACAAGTTCACTTGTATACAGACAATTTACCACAAATTGATTATAATAACAATTATTTTTTAATATTGAGATAATCTGTCAAAAACTTTAAAATAATGATAATATTTTGTGAAATTCATTCTAAATAAACACTCTTAAAATTATATTAAAGTTGTTCCTTTGCTTAACTGATAAAAATTTTATAAAAATTTAATTTTAACACGAATTTGTGTTTGCCAAATCGCGATGAAAGCCTATCGATGCGCACTTTTTTAACCTTTCGTACTATGAAAAATATAATCATTCCATGTAAACTGAAGCAAAAAACTCGTTATTCATTATAAAACATTGGATGATTTCGGACCGNNAATGATAACAAACTCTAAACACGGATTCATATAATCGCTATATTCTGTTGTTTCCTTGCAGTTGATTACTGATTTAAAATAGCATATTGAAAAAGGTTAAGATTCATTATAAGATTTAAAATAAATGTCTGAATAGAAATAATCAGGATGAAAATCATATGATAAAAGAAAAACTTTGGACCCAGGTGTATATCTCAATTACGTTTATATCATTTTTGCTAATTGCTATGTCCTTGCTGTTAACGTCAACTTTAGGACTATACGCTACTGCAAATTTCGAAGTTGCCGCAAGCATCGCAGGCCTTATAATCAGCATAAGTACGATTTCATCCTCGGTTGCGAGACTTTTTACAGGTAGGATACTGGCTTTTGCACAAGCAAAGAAAGTTTTGTTGTTCGGTCTTGTATTTTCTCTTTTATCAACTGTTTTATATTTTTTCGCAAATAGTGTTGCGTTTCTTATTGCTGTTAGATTTATACACGGTATAGGCTTCGGGATCGCGATGACAGCCCTGCCTACCATGATAGCCTATATAATCCCCCAATCGCGAAAAACAGAGGGTATCGGTAACTTTATGTCGGCGGGCGTACTGGCTTTTGGAATCGGTCCTTTCATAGGCATTTCTCTGATGCGTATGGGAAGCTTTGATATGATTTATATCATTTGTCTACTTTTAGGAGCTATCTGTGTTGCAGTTAATTTTAGCATCAAAATGCCTGATGTGAATAGTAATCGGGATATAGACGAAATGAAAGCTATTACTTTTAAAAATCTTAAACTTTCTGACTTTTTTGAAAAACAAGCTTTACCTATGTCTGCTGTTGTATTTACGACTTTACTTGCATATTCCTCTGTAATGACATATCTTCCACTATACGCAAAAGAGATTAATCTGCTTAAAGCAGCAAGCTACTATTTCTTTATATCAGCTATAGGAACAATATTTACAAGACCTTATGTCGGACGTTTGGTTGACAAATATGGTGCAAACATTGCAGTTTATCCTATTCTCGTTTTGTTCACGATTGGAATGCTTATGCTTTCAGGTGTACAGAGCACTTTAATGCTACTGACGGGAGCTTTCTTGATGGGCATCGGATACGGAAATACCAATTCTATCGGTCAATCATTAGTTATAGAAGGTGTCCCGCAACGACGTATCGGAATGGCTATGTCGACATACTACATATCAATGGATATTGCCGTAGGTATAGGCCCTTATTTTCTCGGACTTTTTATTCCTGCAATCGGATACCGCAGACTTTATCTGTTATCCGCATTCATTTTGGTTTGCGGCATATGCTTATATACCATCTTGCATGGAACAAAAGAGCACAAGCTGAAAAAACCCAGATGACAGTAACGATAAATATATAAAAAACTTTTATACATGTTTTTACTGCTTTGTATCTAACTTTTTAATTAGATATGCTTTTTTTATATGTATTTCCTCCCTGTAATGCAATTTGATTCCTTTCATGCTGGATTGCTTTTTTAAGCTGTTTCATATTTTATTCAAATATGTTTTAGGCTGCAATTTATTGTCTTTTGCTATGGTTAACCCATGCCTCACCTAAATCATTAATTGCTCAATTTTTTTCTTGCTGTTGCTATATTATTTTGTCAAATATTTTTTAACGTTTAGTGTGTTTACCACGCACGGCCTAACCACTGTATTTAAATAATGCGATAAACTCTCCCCCGCCCTCTCTTATCAAACAAACCTTTGATTTGCACTTGGACAAAAAAATGACATTTAAAGGCCGGCGGTATCAGTATATGCCGTACAATATATAATAATAAGAAAAAATATAAGGAATATCAAAAGAAGCATGATTTTACATGCTTCTTTCGTTATTTCTTATGGAGCTACTGAGCGGACTCGAACCGCTGACCTGCTGATTACGAATCAGCTGCTCTACCNNCTACCAACTGAGCCACAGTAGCATATGCGCCATATTATTATAAGTTAGAGAGTTCAAAATTTCAAGGTTAAATTTTCGATTATTCTTTATTTTGTAAAAAGAACAAGTCTTTTTTCTGTGATCACTCCATCAACGCCAATATCATATTCTCTGACAGCAAATTCGTTGTCTTGAAAGAAAAATTGTTCCAAACAAAGAGCTATTTTCAACCCCCCCTTCTTTTGAGCAAAAAATCGATCATAATATCCGCCGCCATAACCGATTCGATACCCTCTCTTGTCCGCCGCCAAAGCAGGCATCACCACTAAATCAACATGCCCTTCATAAAAAGTTTTTTGACCGGGTTCCAAAATGCCGAAACGATTTGTTTCAAATTTTGTATCCAACGATACCACGCAAGGTTTCATCATTCCTTTGCCCGTAATGGTCGGTACTAATATTTCTTTGTGTTGTGTTTTACCTGTTTTTATAATTTCTTTTGTACTAATTTCTTCCGGCGTATTTATATAGACAAATACAACATTCGCTTTTTTAAAAAATTCAGACTCTATCAACCGCAATTGAATGCTCGCAGACAGCTCCTTCATTTCATCCCTGTCAATTGTCCGCCTAAGATAAAGNNAAAGAACCTGCTCTCGTACCTCTTTTTTTAAAAGTTTCAAAGCGCTCCCTCCTGTTTATTTTAATGTACTATACTATTCTTTGTTTGTCGAATCATTTTCGTTTTTGCTTCCATTGAGAAAATTGACATTGTCATTATAGTATAGTATAAAAGAATCATCTCGTTCTAAGGGGTATCCATGAATACATTTAAGGTCCACAGTCCCTACCAACCTTCAGGCGACCAACCGCAAGCCATAGAAAGCATTTGCACCGGTCTCGAAAAATCAATGCGTTATCAAACTTTATTGGGCGTAACCGGTTCCGGCAAAACTTTTACAATGGCAAAGATCATTGAGAAGATGCAGCGTCCGGCGCTGGTTTTGGCACACAACAAAACTTTAGCGGCACAGTTAGCCAATGAATTTAAAACATACTTTCCGGAAAATGCCGTCGAATATTTTGTCAGTTACTACGATTATTATCAGCCGGAAGCCTACGTGCCCGGCAGGGATTTGTATATCGAAAAAGATGCTGATATCAACGATGAAATCGAAAAGTTGCGTCACAGCGCTACCGCAGCGCTTTTCGAACGAAGAGACGTTATCGTTGTAGCCAGTGTTTCTTGCATTTATGGGTTAGGGAGCCCCCATGACTACAACAATATGATTCTCTCTATACGCAAAGGCATGAGCTATGATATACGTTATTTGCTGCACCGCCTTATTTCAATGCAATACAAACGCAGCGATATCGATTTTTCGCGTTCCACCTTCCGATTACGCGGCGACACTTTAGAAATATATCCTGCCTACGGCGGTAACACCGCCACAAGAATCGAATTTTTCGGTGATGAGGTCGAAAAAATCAGCGACATTCATCCTTTGACGGGGACCGTACTCAAAAATCGATCCCATGCAGCGATTTTCCCTGCTTCTCATTATGTCACTGGCGAAGAATCGATTCAACATGCCATCGAAACCATTGAACAGGAATTGTCTGAACGCATAGAATATTTTCAATCCGAAAACAAACTCATTGAAGCACAACGCATTGCCTCACGCACTCATTATGATTTGGAAATGCTTCGCGAAACAGGCCACTGCAAAGGTATCGAAAACTATACGCGCCATATAAATCGCACGTTGCCGGGTCAACCTCCTTATACACTGATTGATTATTTCAGTGACGATTTTCTGTTTTTTATCGACGAGTCTCATGCCACACTTCCTCAGGTGCGCGGCATGTACGGCGGCGATTATTCCCGCAAAAAAAATCTGATTGATTACGGTTTTCGTTTGCCCAGCGCTTTTGATAACCGTCCATTAAAATTCGATGAATTTGAAGACAAACTCAAACATGCTATTTTTGTCTCTGCCACGCCGGGTCCTTATGAAAGAGAACACAGCCAAAATATCGCCGAGCAAATTGTCCGTCCCACGGGGTTGACGGAGCCTATGATTCATGTAATTCCCACAAAAGGCCAAATTGACCACCTCATCGAACATATCTACCGTGTAACAGAAAAAAATAATCGTGTACTCATTACCACTATGACCAAACGTATGGCGGAAGATTTAACCAACTATCTTATGCGCAACGGCATAAAAGCCACTTATATGCACTCTGATGTTGAAACATTGGAGCGTATCGAAATCATCAAATCCCTTCGTCTCGGTACTTATGATGTGTTAGTTGGCATCAATTTGCTCAGAGAAGGATTGGATATTCCCGAAGTAGGTCTGGTAGCTATTTTAGACGCCGATAAAGAAGGTTTTTTGCGCAATACCACTTCGCTCATCCAAACCATCGGTCGAGCCGCCCGAAACAAAGATTCTTATGTGCTGATGTATGCCGACAGCATCACTGCTTCCATGAAAGAAACCATCACGGAAATCAGCCGTCGCAGAGAAAAGCAAGAAGAATACAATGAACAACACTTCATTACACCCAAAAGCATCCAAAAGGGGGTGTTGGAATACATTGTCGATGCACAGGAAGAAAAAGAAGAAAGCCCTTCTCGTCTTATCGACAAAAAAGAACTTCTCAAAGAAATCAGCAGCCTCACCCTTGCCATGCAGCAAGCGGCAGAAGAACTTCGTTTTGAAGAAGCTGCCGCCATTCGTGATGAAATCGCCCGACTTAAAAAAACAATTTAGCCGAACAGCACCTCTAGGTTTATCATAGTCTCTTATGCCCTTATATAAAAAGGGCAACTGCCTTTAACAGTTGCCTCGATAGACAAACTCTAATTTTTCCTGTGCAATTTGTTGCAACTCTATGATCTTTTCTACATCGGTAGGGTTTTTATCCGCCATTTTATATCTGGGAAAAAACCGCGAAATATGGAGCGGTATTCTCTGATTTACGGAGGCAAGCCATGTTGATAATTGACGCATTTCTTCAGCACTGTCGTTTTGTCCGGGAATAATCAATGTGGTCACTTCCACATGGCTGTCTGCTGCAGCTCGCATGATAAATTGCTTCACGACTTCCAAATCGCCACCTACTTTTTCATAAAACGCCGGGGTAAATCCTTTTAGATCAATATTAAAGGCATCAACAACGGGCCATAGCTCCTCTAACCTTTCCGTATAAAAACATCCGTTGGTCACCACTGCAACTTTCAGATTTGCTTTCTTTGCCAATTTTGCACAATGAAGAACATATTCATATCCCACCAATGGTTCATTATAGGTAAAAGCAAGCCCGATATTTCCTTTTGCCACATATTCAATCGCCGTTTGAACAAGCTGCTGAGGCGCTAATTCAGTATACGCCGCACTCTTTGAATCAGCGGTGGATATACGATGGTTTTGACAAAATGGACACGAAAGATTGCAGCCATAACTCCCCACCGACAAAATCTTGCTTGCAGGATAAAAATGATACAGCGGTTTTTTTTCAATCGGATCCAATGCAACAGATGTAACTCTGCCGTAGTTTTCCGCAAAAATATTCCCCTCTTTATTCATACGCGCCTGACATAGGCCAATTTGCCCTTCTCGCAACAAACAATTGTGCGGGCAAAGATTGCATTTTATCGCATTCATTTATGTCTCACCACTTCAAAACGCTCGATTTTATAAGGCTCGTGAGGCAATATTCCCGCCTTTCGAACAGCAATTTCAATTTGTTCCTCTACATTGTCAACTCCTTCTAAATTCGGAAGAAGCAACCCTTTTTTGCGTCCATATGAGACAATGACGCCATAGCGATAGGGATCAAGCTCATCGGTCGAATTCACCGGCTCAGCTTGTCCCAACACATCAACGCTGTAAACCAATTCAGCCAATTCTTCTTTTGTCACGGCATGAAACCTCGGGTCATATATTCCTGCACTGATGGCATTTTGAATAATTTCTCCTGCAATGTTGTCTTCTGTCGGCACAATCGTGCCGATACACCCTCTCAATTGACCGTTTTTCTTCAACGTCACAAACACACCGGCTTTTCTTCGCAACAATTCTTCTTCCAAATCGGACGATGGTTCGATGATGCGGTTTTCCAAAATATAGGTTTCCAGCGTTTGACGTGCCAATTTCACATAGGAATCCTCATGTTCTTCTTTAATTTCTGCAGTTTTTTTTGCTGTTTGAAATTCACCTTTATCTTTCAACATGTCGCTATTTTCTTCTTGATTGATTACCTTATAAGAAGCAACGGCATAACCTACACCAAAGGGTCCTTCATAAGAATACAGTTTTGCATCCACTTTTTTTGTTTCCAACGCTCCGGCCATAACAATACAAGGTTTTAGCCCACACTCTGCTGCCGCAGAAACAAAATTTTCTTCAAAGGACAAAAATTGTGAAAAATCTCCTTTTGACATTGCGTCAGTGATTTTTTTATCAAATTCCACACCTTCCTGCGCAAATCCATAAGGACCATCTTCTTTGAGCTTGTGGGACAAATCTCCGCTGGCAATGATAACAATGTCTCTCTGAAGTGTTTCTGCTGCTTCCGCAATGCATTTGCCGTAAGAAAAATGTGTTTCATAAGAAAAGCCTGATATAGACAGCACCACGATTTGATAAGATTGCAGGTATTGATGAATAAAATACAACGGGACCATCACTCCATGATCCAATTTTTTTTGCCTTGTGCCCATTGTGCCCGCATAAAGCTTTTTTTTCTGCGCTATATTCGATAAAGCATCAATAAATTCTTCATCAAATTCAGCATATAAAGACACATCACCTGCCCCAAAAGCAGAAAAATCTCCGTTGGCACCTTTGCCCGATGCAATATGAAAATAATCTTCATATGCTACGGCATGCGGAGAAATAACAACAATGGTTTCTGGTTGCAATGACGCAATTTCACGTGAAACAGCATGATAAGAATCTACTGTTTTTTGAATCTTTTTCTCTTCCCCTCTTCCAACCGCTCCGACAATTAACGGAGGATGCGGTACAATATAAGACGCTAAAACAGCCATACAATCTCTCCTTTCCGGTACAAGAACGTATTGCTCACTCTTTACTTGTGATGATGGTTTCCGCCTTTTACCCGAATGCGATTAATGGCTCTGTGCAAGGCAATCTCCAATCTCGCATGTTCGATGTCATCCGGCGAAATTTGTTTCAGTCTGCTCTCAGCTCGTTCCTTTGCCCGTTCCGCTCTGGCTAAATCTATTTCTTCCGGCCATTCTGCCGCGTCGGTGAAAATCGTCACATTATCTTCTACAACAATGTATCCTTCAGAAATCGCAGCATATTTCATATTTTGGCGATCTTCGTCCTTTTCCTGTATACGCAATTGTCCGGGTTGAAGCAGTTTCACCGCCCAAGTATGTCCCGCCATAAACCCTTCTTCACCGCTGTTTGTTTTCACAATTACCAGTTCGATATCGCCTGAATAAAACAATCTCTCCGGTGTCACTACTTCCAGGCGGAAGTTTTTTTTCATGATTTCTTTGCCCTTTCCACTACTTCATCAATGGTGCCTGCATATAAAAACAACGCTTCCGGAATATGATCATGCTGTCCTTCCAATATTTCTTTAAATCCTCTAATCGTTTCGCCAATCGGTATATATTTCCCGGCTGTTCCGGTAAATTGTTCCGCAACATGAAACGGTTGCGAAAGAAAACGTTGAATTTTTCGAGCGCGCGCCACAACAAGTTTATCATCATCGCTCAATTCATCCATTCCTAAAATCGCAATGATGTCTTGCAAATCTTTATATCGTTGTAAAACCTCTTGCACACCCCTTGCCGTATTATAGTGTTCTTCGCCTACAATCAACGGATCCAAAATACGAGAGGATGATTCCAGCGGATCAACAGCGGGATAAATACCCAATTCTGTGACAGCACGAGACAATACCGTTGTGGCATCCAAATGCGCAAACGTTGTGGCAGGCGCCGGGTCCGTCAAGTCGTCTGCAGGCACATAAATTGCCTGAACGGAAGTAATGGATCCCTTCTTGGTCGAAGTGATGCGTTCTTGCAGCGCGCCCATTTCCGTTGCCAACGTAGGCTGATAGCCCACAGCGCTGGGAATACGCCCCAATAATGCTGAGACTTCCGAGCCTGCCTGAGAAAACCGAAAAATGTTATCGATAAACAACAACACATCCTGCCCTTCCACGTCACGAAAGTATTCCGCCATCGTAAGACCTGTGAGCGCTACTCGCATCCTTGCTCCCGGCGGCTCATTCATTTGGCCAAAAACCATCGTCGTTTTTTCGATAACGCCGGATTCTATCATTTCGTGATACAAATCATTTCCTTCTCTTGTTCGCTCTCCTACCCCTGCAAATACAGAAATCCCTCCATGCTCTTTTGCAATATTATGAATCAATTCCTGTATCAATACGGTCTTGCCAACCCCTGCCCCACCAAAAAGTCCTATTTTCCCACCTTTTGCGTAGGGAGCAATCAAATCTACAACTTTGATACCCGTCTCAAACATGTGCGATGCGGTGTCCTGTTCTTCAAATAAAGGAGCCGGTCTGTGAATCGGCATCTTGTTTTCTGTAACGCAGGGACCTTTTTCATCTATCGTTTCTCCGATAACGTTAAATACTCTGCTTAAAACCTCATTACCTACAGGCACTTCAATCGGCCTTCCGCAATCCCGCGCAACCATGCCACGTTGCATTCCCTCCGTGGACGAAAGTGCAATACAACGCGCAACGTCATCTCCCACATGTTGTGCAACTTCTGCGATAATGTCTTTTTCACCAAATTTGATTTCTATAGCATTGTGCAAATTGGGCATCCGCTCCGGTTGAAACTTGACATCGATAACGGGTCCAATGATCTGATGCACTTTTCCGATATTTTCTGACAATGTCTTACCTCCTGTAAATACGGTTTATTTCACTGCTTCGGCACCGCGTACCACTTCCGTAATCTCGTTCGTAATCGCTGCCTGCCTCGCTTGATTAAACTTCAAACTCAATTGTTTAATCATATCTTTCGCACTATCCGAAGCATTTTCCATCGCCATTCTCCGAGCCGCATGCTCGCTGGTAGCTGATTCAATCATGGCGTCGTAAATCATCACTTCTACATATTTGGGAATAAGATAATTGAGCACTTCTTCCATCGAAGGCTCATATTCAATATATTTTCGCTCTGTTTGTTTTGCTGTTTCCGGCTGTTTATACACATAAGGCAAAAGCGTCTGCACCGTTACTTCTTGTCGGAACGAATCCACATACCGGTTATAAATTAAAACGATTTTATCAATTTTGTCTTCACGATATAAATCCACGATTGGCTTACTGCCTATTTGCGTATCGATAAAAGAAATATCTTCCGGCGGAGACAGATATTCGCTCTCAATCTCATATCCTCTTTTCGAAAAATATTCCTTGCCTTTTAGCCCGATCGTTACCAAGAGAGGATTTTCTCTCTTTTCTTTTTCCTGTTCCTGTTGCATTTCATAGAGCGCACGTCTGATGACCGAAGAATTAAACCCTCCGCAAAGTCCGCGATTGCCGGTAATAATAATATAGCAGGTTCTGTTGACATGCGCTTTCGCTTTTGTGTATTCGTCAGGAACCTCCGAAACCTTTTGAAATACACCTTCAATGGATCCTTGAATAAAGTGAAGATATTTGTTCACTTTTTCATAAATCGTTTTTGCTTTGCGTAATTTGGCAGATGAAACCAGCTTCATTGCATTGGTAATCTGCACCGTGCTGTCAATACTTTTTATTCTTCTTTTGATATCTCGTAAATTGCTGGCTGCCATGATTTTACCCTTTTATTGCTTTTGTCGCCTTTTTTTTACATTCTATAATCATTTTTTGAAGTTTTTCTTTCAGTTCTGCGTCAATTTCTCCTTTTTCTTTAATTGCTCTGCCAATTTCCGGATAATTGACATCCATAAATTCATAAAGCTCTGATTCAAACTGTTTTAATTCTTCTATCGCAATATCCTTGAGATAGTTGTTGACCGCCGCATATATAATGGCAATTTGATGCTCCACTTTTATAGGATGATATTGCTTTTGTTTCAAAATCTCCATGAGCCGTTCACCATGATCCAATCTCTGTTTGGTCTCTTTGTCAATATCAGAGCCGAATTGTGAAAAACTGTGCAATTCCCGAAACTGTGCAAGCTCCAATTTAATTTTGCCGGATACTTGCTTCATCGCTTTTATTTGTGCATTTCCGCCAACCCTTGAAACCGATATCCCCGAATTGACAGCCGGCCTATGACCGGTATGAAATAATTCCGCTTCCAAAAAAATTTGCCCGTCCGTGATGGAAATAATATTGGTGGGAATGTAGGCGGCAACGTCTCCGGCTTGCGTTTCTACAATCGGCAACGCTGTCATAGACCCGCCACCCAATTTATCATTGAGTTTCGCCGCTCGCTCCAGCAATCTGCTATGCAAATAAAACACATCACCCGGATAAGCTTCTCTTCCCGGCGGCCTGCGCAGGAGCAGCGACATTGTGCGATATGCAACGGCATGTTTTGATAAATCATCATATATAATCAACACATCTCTGCCGTTGTACATAAATTCTTCGCCGATGGCACAACCTGCATAAGGCGCAATATATTGCAACGATGGCATATCGCTGGCCGTTGCCGATACCACGACGGTGTATTTCATCGCCCCTTTTGTTTCAAGAGTCTGTACCAACTGCGCCACCGTAGATTTTTTTTGCCCGATTGCCACATAAACGCAGATTACATTTTCTTCCTTTTGATTGATAATCGTATCAATGGCAATGGCGGTTTTTCCGATTTGTCTATCGCCAATAATTAATTCGCGCTGTCCTTTTCCGATCGGGATGACGGAATCAATGGCCTTAATTCCTGTTTGCAGCGGTTGGTGTACCGACTTGCGATCTAAAATGCTCGGCGCCTCACTTTCCACCGCTCTCGTTTTTGTGGCTTTGATAGGTCCTTTTCCGTCAATGGGCTGACCTAAGGCATTCACGACACGTCCGATCAATTCGTCTCCAACCGGCACTTCCACAACTTTTCCGGTCAAATGAACAATATCACCTTCTTTGATGGTTGTATCCGACCCCAATATAACAGCTGCAATATTGTCTTCTTCCAAATTGAGCGCCATGCCATAAACATCATCTGAAAAACGCAACACCTCACCCGCCATGCATTTATCTAATCCGTAAATGCGGGCAATGCCGTCTCCTATTTGGAGCACTGTGCCGTATTCTTCCACTTGAAGTTCGTCTGTATAATTTTTGATTCTTTCACGAATCACTGCACTAATTTCTTCAGGTCTTAATTCCATTTGCCTACCTCAAAAAAACATTTTCTACAGCAATGTTCTGCCTGCTGCTATCGAATACCTTTTTTCAGATTTTCCATCTTCTTTTTTAAAGAAGCGTCCAATACTTTGCCTTCGATTTGAATTTTGATTCCGCCTAAAAGCGATAAATCAATTTCGTTTTTTAAAAACACTTTTTTACGCAAGAGTTTAGATAGATCTTCTTGCAGTTTTCTTTTTTGCTCGTCATTTAACGGCTCTACTGAATATACAATCCCTTCACAACATGCGTTATGCACACGAAACAAACTCTGATACTGCCTGGCAATTTTTTGAAAAGCCCCGATTCTTCCCTTATCGATTAAGATAAACAAAAAATTCAATGTTTCTTTACTTAACTTATCTTGAAAAATTTCACGGAGTATTTTCTTTTTTTCTTCATTGCCAATCAATGGCATCGTGACAAACTTTAAAAAATCGGGTGTTTCGTCAAAGAGTTTTTGCATCAACAAAATATCACCCTGTATTTTTTCTAATTGACCGGTGTCATTTGCCGCATCAAAAAGAGCCTGTCCGTAAGTGGCTTCAACACTTAATTGGGCCATTTTGTATTACCTATTTCATCGATCACATGATTGATAAGCACTTGATGCTCTCGGTGATGAAGTTGTTTTTCCAAAATTTTTTCTGCCGCCATCATAGCAATTTCGGCTATTTGTTCTCGAGCCTCTTCTATTGTTTTGCGTTTTTGTAATTCCAGCTCTGCCTCGGTATGCTTCAATATTTCTTCTGCCTGTTTTTCGGCATCATGAACAATCCGCCTTGCCTGAGATTCGGCCTTTAACTTTGCGGTTTTTAAAATTTCTCTTCCTTGTTCTTCCAATGTTTCAATTTGTTCTTCATACGTTTGTTTTAATGTATGCGCTTGAAGAGTTGCCTGTTCGGCTTGCTCAATGGAACTCGCTATTTCTTCTTCTCTCTTTTGCATAAAACCTCTGATTTTCGCAAAGAAATACTTTTTCATAATGAGATAAAGTATCACTACGTTAATCAGAATCATTACGTACGACCAATCAAATTGAATTAACCCTGTTGTTTCCAAAGATTGTTACCTCTTATTCATCAAAACATGTATTACAATAAGCGTATCAGCGGGTTTGCAAGAAGCAAAACAATGGCAATGATAAAACAAAAAATACCTGTTGTTTCGGAAATCGCCATGCCCACGATCATCGTTCTGAAGATGTCCCCTTGCGCTTCCGGCTGTCTGGCAATACTTTCTACGGATTTTGCAGCCGCAAGACCCTGTCCTATCGCTACACCCACCACGCCAAACATTGCCAATGCTGCTCCGATTGCCGATAATCCCAAAACAAACGCTTCTGAAGAAATTCCTGACATAACTGTGTCCTCCTGATTTCTGTTTATTGATTCAATGTTTTTTATTTCTCTTGATGTCCTATGCCGTTAGAAACGAACACCATAGATAACGTTGTAAAAATATATGCCTGCAATATACCTTCAAAAATATCAAAGAAAAAATTGAAAGGCAACGGAATTCCAATCATAAACACAGGAACAGCGCCTGTCAGTTTTGCAGACAGAGATGCTAAACCGCCATACAAAAGAGACATAATAATAACTCCTCCTGTAATGTTGCCGAACAAACGAAAAGCAATGGAAAGCGGAAAAGCCAACTCGCTAATGATATTAACAGGCAGCATCAGCACACTGGGTTCGGATAAATGTTTCAAGTATCCAAAGGCACCTCTCTCTTTTACCGCATTATAGTGAATCATAAAAAACGTAATGGACGCCAAAGCAAAGGTAGTGTTGACATTTGCAGAAATAGGTCTGAAACCAAATATTGCAAGCAAGTTCCCTACTACCAATACCAAAAGCAAAGTGCCCATATAGGGCGCAAACCGCATATTATAACTGCCCATGGTTTGTGCTACAAAATGATAAATAAAATCAACAATCCATTCTGCAACGGCCTGCAAGCCTTTGGGAATCTTTTGCATATTTCTTGTTGACAAAAAAGCAAATAAAATCAAGATTGCGCTTATAATCCACAGCAACACAACCGTTTCCGTAATATAAAATTGTCCGATTTCAATTATTTTTCGCGGTCCAAGTTCCATTTTGTTCTCCGGTTATTTCGTCTTTGGAATGCGGTTTCGTATCATTTGACATATATTAAAAAAATAAATACTGATTTTAATGGTTAAAAAACCTAACGCTGTCGCAAACGCTGCAATATAGTCTATTTTTATTGCCGTATAAAAAGCAAATCCATAAATGAGCAATCGTACAATCGATACCAAAAATCCTAAATAAAATCCGCCTTGTCTTACTTTGCAAAGCAATCGAGAAGCAAAATACAACAAATTAAAATTGACAACGGCAATGGCCGTTCCCAATAAGAGCCCATATAAAAAATGAACATTGAATTTCAAAAACAATAATGAAATCAGTTCACAAAGAAAAAATACGCCTATGGCATGCAATATAATTTGATTTTTGTATTTATAAACGGACAAATTATTCATGTTTTTCCTCATCCGCCATGTTTTTCGATTCTGTTTCAGCCGTTTTTCGGTTGATGATTAAAAGTATTTGTCGATGCAGGATTACAAAGCCCGACACAATTCCCAGCAACAAAAACAGTATCAAAAACACATAACGCGTCCCTAACTTTTGATCTATAAACTCTCCTGCCAGCGCTGCTAAAATAACAGGCACCGCCATACCCAAACCTATCTGTGTAAATAGTGCAAAAGAGGGAAACATGTCAAATATTTTTTTCTTTTTCATAGCAAGCTCACTTTTTCTACATTTGTCTAAATTTCCATTATGTTCAATATACGTCTTTCCGCAAAAAAAGTAAATACCTTTTCTATGAATTGTCAACAACTAATAGGCTAATTTTACACGTTAAATCTAAATATAACCTGAAACATTAAATTTCTTGACGATTTAAAAATCATTATCGGAATATAGTTAAAAATTGAATGGATCTCAATATGAGACGAACAATTCGCTATACAAAACGATATGAAAATTCTGTTCTTTTTTCTCACTTCATGAAAATCTGTTTTTCTATTTATCCTTTTTCGTTTAAAGCGCATCGAGAGACATCTCTTTTTCAGCTTCTTCTTTTGAAACAAGCTCTGCAATTGCGCCGGAATGTGTAATAAATAATATCCGACCATATGTATCGTTTTCAAAACTATCATAAATACGCCCTGCACTGCAAGTACCTAAAAAAACAGTATGACAACTGTTTGCCACATATCCGATCGTGCCAATATAGGGCAATTTTACGCGAATCGCTTCGGAATCAAATTCGTTTTCAGTATCTTTAACCAATTTTACTATTCGCCTTACTTTAAAAGGCTTCATGCCAAGATAATGATTTTGACCTGTGATGGTGACATAATGTTTTCCCATTGCTTCTTCCTCCAAAACTTATTTTGTTTTGTTTATTTTATCACGAAAATCTGCCTTTGTATTAATTATATTATGATTTATGCACCAAAAACAGCCCATGAAATTTTTTCTCCTCGGTCGTCATTTCAAAAACTATATAGCAAGCAAATTCGCTTTTTTTATAAACAAAAACCTTCTTTCAGAAGGTTGGTTATCATAACAATCAATACTTTTATATTTTTAAAAACCGATGAGAATCGAAGTCCAATCCTCATTCAAAAACATATTTGCAAAATTTCTACACGTATATATTTTTTACTGGCGTTTCTTGCAATATTTTTAGATACAAATTTCTTGCTGTGCCCATGTCATTCAACCCTGCTAATTCAATAATTTTTTTGTTTGTTTCATAAAGTATTTCAAAATAAACAGATACATTACTAATTCATTTTGTATTTATCAAAAATACTCCTTTGCCATATTAATATAATATTTTGATAAGTGGATAACTATAATATAAATAAATGATACAAAAAAATATTCTGAAGTACAAAAATTGAATAACACCTTATACGGTGTTATTCATTGAAAGATGCATTCCATTATTGTTCGTTGTTTTTGGTGGAGGCGACGGGAGTCGA
>DCTT01000015.1 GCA_002329295.1 Eubacteriaceae bacterium UBA1433 | reverse complement strand
GCAGATATGCTGACAAGAATAAGAAATGCAAATAATGCGGGACATACAAAAGTACAGATACCGTCTTCAAATATAAAAAAATCCATCGCCGAAATTTTATTGCAAGAGGGTTATATTAAGTCATATGACGTCAAAGATGACAACAAACAAGGTGTGATTACGGTGAACTTAAAATACCTTGAAGATAAAGAAAGAGTCATTAAAGGACTCAAAAGAATATCGAAACCGGGATTGCGGATTTATGCAGGCAAAGATGAGGTGCCGAAAGTATTAAACGGACTCGGAATCGCAATCATTTCCACTTCAAATGGCATTATGACTGATAAGTCAGCTCGCAAGAGCGGCTTGGGCGGGGAAGTCATTTGCTATGTATGGTAAGGCTAAGGAGGGTATAAAATGTCAAGAATAGGTAAGATGACAATCACAATTCCTGCCGGCGTAGAAGTGAAGCAAGACGGCCGTACCATGGTGGTAAAAGGACCGAAAGGGGAATTGAAGCAGACTTTTTTTGAAGGAATTGAGTTTGAAGAAAAAGATAAAGTAATCACGGTGACAAGAGAGAGCGATGCGAAAAAACTGCGTGAGTTGCACGGGCTTTCCAGAATGCTTTTGGCCAACATGGTTACGGGAGTAAAAGACGGCTTTAAAAAAGAGCTGGAAATTGTCGGCGTAGGGTATCGGGCAAACAAGCAAGGAAATAAACTCGTGCTGAACCTTGGCTACTCGCATCCGGTAGAAATGGAAGATCCGAAAGGGATAGAAACTACGGTAGAAGGAAACAACAAAATTATCGTCACCGGAATCGACAAACAAAAGGTGGGTGCTTATGCGGCCATTATCAGAGAAAAACGACCGCCGGAGCCCTATAAAGGCAAAGGCATCCGATATGTGGGTGAAGTAGTCAAGCGCAAAGAAGGAAAAACAGGGAAAAAATAAAGGGGTGTAGAAAATGATTAAAAAACTGGAAAAAAACAAAGAGAGACGCAAAAGACATTATCGTGTAAGAAATAAAATCAATGGCACTCCTCAACGACCAAGATTAAATATTTTTCGAAGCAACAAACATATCTATGCACAAATTATTGACGATATCAATAAAACGACCTTGGTAGCGGCTTCGACGGCAGAGAAAGAGATAGCAGATCAAGTTGCCGGGGCAACAAAAAAAGAAGCGGCGAAGGCGGTGGGTAAAGCTGTTGCGCAGAAGGCGCTTGAAAAAGGGATTGAAACCGTTGTTTTTGATCGCAGCGGATATGTCTACCACGGCAGAGTGAAAGAATTGGCAGACGGCGCAAGAGAAGCCGGACTGAATTTCTAAGGGAGGAAAACACATGAGTGAAAAAATAGATGCAGCAACACTGGATATCAAAGAGCGCGTCGTTCAAATTAACCGCGTTACCAAGGTGGTAAAGGGCGGCCGAAACTTTCGTTTCAGCTGTCTGGTAGTTGTGGGTGATGAAAACGGTCATGTGGGTGTGGGTTCGGGAAAAGCTGTTGAAATTCCCGAAGCGATTCGAAAAGGGATCGAAGATGCAAAGAAGAACATGATCAAAGTGCCTATGGTAAAAACAACGATACCACACGAAATCATCGGCAGATTCGGAGCAGGAAGAGTGTTGATGATGCCGGCCGGCAAAGGTACCGGTGTAATTGCGGGCGGACCGGTTCGTGCGGTGTTGGAATTGGCGGGCGTGAAAGATATTCGAACAAAGTCTTTGGGCTCCAATAATGCCAACAATATGGTTGAGGCCACGATGCAGGGGCTGCGTGCACTTACCACGGTGGAGCAGGTAGCCAGTAGGCGAGGAAAGCATCCGTCAGAAATCCTGGAATAGAGGTGTGCGAAATTGAAAAAAGCAAATAAACAGTTGAAGATTACATTGAAGAAGAGTAAAATCGGAAGGCTTCAAAATCAAATTGCAAACCTTGAGGCACTCGGATTGAAAAAAATCGGCAGCAGTGTAATAAAAGAAGATACTCCGCAAACAAGAGGAATGATTGAAAAAGTCAGTTTTATGCTGGATGTGGAAGAAATATAGGAGGTGTGGCTGATGAAGTTGCATCAATTAAAGCCTGCAGAAGGCGCAAAAACACCGAAGACAAGAAAAGGAAGAGGAACAGCCAGCGGATTAGGCAAAACAGCCGGCAGAGGGCATGATGGACAAAAATCGCGCTCTGGCGGCAAAGTGCGCGTGGGTTTTGAAGGCGGGCAAATGCCCTTGGCTCGAAGACTTCCGAAAAGAGGTTTTACAAACAAAAGGTTCAAGACCGTTTATGCGATTGTCAACGTGGAACAATTGAATGTGTTTGAAGAAGGAACGGAAATTAACGAAGCGGTTCTTGTGGAAGCAGGAATCGTAAAAAACAAATATGATGGAATCAAAATCTTAGGCAGAGGCGAAATCAATGTTCCTCTGACAGTAGTAGCTGACAAGATCAGCAAGAGCGCAATAGAAAAAATTCAAGCAGCCGGTGGAAAGGCTGAGGTGGTTTAAATGCTCGAGACCCTGAAAAATACCTGGAAAATTCCGGAGACCAGAAAGCGTATTATTTTTACAATCGTGATGCTTTTAATCTATAGAGCGGGCAGCTTTATTCCCGTTCCTTATATTGATAAAGCACAATTGGCCACGATTGTAAAAGGCAACGGCATGTTCGGATTGATGGATATTGTATCAGGCGGTAACTTTAGCAATTTTACGATTTTTGCCATGAGCATTACACCGTATATCAATGCATCCATCATCATGAATCTGTTGACGATGGTTATTCCTTCTCTTCAGAGGCTGCAACAATCCGGAGAGGACGGCAGGCGAAAAATCACACAATATGTACGTTATCTGACCATGGGTTTGGCATTGGTCCAAGCTTTGGGATTGGTCATCGGATATCGAAATCTGCTGGTTCCTAACACGTTGTTGACGAAAACCATTGTGGGATTGACCATTACGGCCGGAACGGCGCTGTTGATGTGGATGGGTGAAGAAATTACGGAAAAAGGCATCGGAAACGGTATTTCGCTGATTATTTTTGCCAGCATTGTCTCTCGTATTCCGGCGATGTTTGTTACAACTTATGAATACTTGCAAAACGGTACGATATCTGTGGTGATGCTCATAGGTGCTGTCATTTTTGTGGTTGCTGCCATCGTAGCGATTGTAGCGGTGACCGAAGGACAGCGAAAAGTGCCGGTGCAATATGCAAAGCGCGTGGTAGGCAGAAAGATGTATGGCGGAAGAAATACTTCCATTCCGCTGCGCATGAACCAAGCAGGGGTTATTCCGATTATTTTTGCCAGCTCTTTGACAATGTTTCCGAGCATTTTGGCAAGCTTTTTCCCGAACTCCCGATTTTTTGTTTGGATGGCGGAAGCCTTTAAATGGGGCGGAGCAACGTCGACCGTTACATATATTTTATTTATTATTTTGTTTACGTTCTTTTATACCAGTGCGGTATTTAACCCGCATGATGTGGCGAACAACTTGAAAAAATATGGCGGATTTATACCGGGAATCAGACCCGGGGCGCCTACTGCGGATTATATTAAAAGAGCAATGAATCGATTGACCATGGCGGGCGGTCTGTTTCTGGCAGTGATTGCTACATTGCCGATTTTCTTGGGCAATGCCATGGGCGTCAATTTGCAATTTTCAGGAACAAGTCTTTTGATTGTAGTAGGAGTTGCGCTGGATACGGTGAAACAATTGGAACAGCAATTATTAATGAGAAATTATTCAGGATTTCTGAAATAAAGGGAGTGTGTGCGATGAATATTATTTTGTTAGGACCTCCCGGTGCCGGCAAAGGCACGCAGGCGGCATTTATCACCCAATTGAAAAAAGTGCCGCATATTTCAACGGGAGATATTTTTAGAAGCNNTGGTGCCGGATGAAGTGGTTGTGGAGCTTATTGCCGATCGACTTACCTGGCCGGATGTGCAAGACGGTTTTATGTTAGACGGATTTCCCCGCTCGCTTACACAGGCCGAGGCGTTGGAGGAGACTCTGACGAAGATGGGTAAAAAAATCGATGCGGTTATCAATATCGAAGTGGATTTTTCTGTATTGACAGATCGCATAACCGGGCGACGTGTATGCAAGAATTGCGGCGCTACCACGCATGTGAAATATCTTTCAGCCGATGATGAAAATAAATGTGCAGAGTGTGGCGGAGAGCTCTATCAGCGAGCAGATGACTCTGAAGAGACAGTGAAAAAACGTTTGGTTGAATATGAAGAAAAAACGCAGCCTCTCGCAGCATATTACAAGCAAAAAAATGTGCTGATCAACATCGACGGACAGCAAGACATTAAAAAAGTTACACAAGACATAGAAAGTGCTTTAAAGTAAATGATTACCATTAAATCGGAGCGTGAACTTGACTTGATGCGCATGGCAGGCAAAATAACAGCCTTGGCGCATCAAGGAGTGGCAAAAAATATCAGACCGGGCATTACCACTCAGGAGCTGAATGACATTGCGGAAGACATTATCAGAAGCAATGACGGCATACCCGCATTCTTAAACTATATGGGATATCCTGCCTCTGCGTGTATCTCCGTTAACGAAGAAGTGGTTCATGGAATTCCTTCTGAAAGAAGACTACAAGACGGAGATATTGTCAGTGTGGATATCGGGGCGATTTATAAAGGGTATGTAGGAGACGCCGCGAACACGTATCCGGTAGGAAACGTCTCCGAAGAGGCGCAGAGATTGATTGATGTGACAAAAGAGAGTTTTTGGCAGGGAGTGAAGCACGCAAAGGCCGGCGCCAGGTTGGGGGACATTTCTCATGCTATTCAGACCTATGTAGAAAAAAACGGCTTTGCTGTTGTGCGCGACTATGTAGGACACGGAATCGGAGCAGCGATGCATGAGAGCCCGTCTATTCCAAACTATGGCGTTGCAGGTCGGGGTGTGGTGCTGAGAGAAAATATGACCTTGGCCATTGAACCCATGGTAAATCAAGGCACCTATGAGGTGAAGGTTTTGGAAGATCAATGGACGGCGGTGACGCTGGATGGAAAACTCTCGGCGCATTATGAGCACACCTTGTTGATAAAGGCAGACACCTATGAAATTTTGACAATAAGCGATTAAAAAGGTATAATTATAATGTTACGGTATTTGTCAGTTGGACAGTTGGTAAAATCCGTTGCCGGCAGGGACAAAAATCGTTGGATGATTGTCGTAGAAGTAATAGATGACGATTATGTTCTTGTAGCAGACGGAAAGAGCCGAAAAATAGAAAGACCGAAAAAAAAGAAAATAAAACATTTGTCGAAAACCAATACTATATTTGAAGACATCAGCCAAAAAATCATACAAGGCACATTGACAAATCACTTGATCAGAAAAAAAATCGCCGCGCAAAGCGGAGAAGATAAGGGAGATGAAAAGAGCGATATATGAGTAAAGAAGATGTTATTGAACTGGAAGGCACAGTTACGGAAGCAATGCCCAATACGATTTTTAAGGTAACACTTGAAAATGACCATGAAATCATCGCTCATATTTCCGGGAAGCTGCGAATGAATTATATAAAGATATTGCCCGGTGACAGAGTAATCGTGGAACTTTCCCCATATGATTTAACCAAAGGCAGAATCATTTGGCGTGGGAAAAGCAGATAGAAGGAGGAAACAAAATGAAAGTGAGACCGTCGGTAAAGCCGATTTGTGAAAAATGCAAAGTCATCAAACGCAAAGGCAGGGTGATGGTGATTTGCGAAAATGTAAAGCATAAGCAAAGACAGGGATAATTGTTTGCTGCGAAAGAAAAACAGGGTGCGGCTGAGTATAAATACTAACCCTTGTTTTCTATATATAAAAGAATATAAATAAAACAAAAAGAAATTTTAAATTTTACATGGAGGTGTAACTGCTGATGGCAAGAATAGCCGGCGTAGATTTACCACGAGATAAAAGAGTTGAAATCGGGCTTACTTATATTTATGGAGTAGGCAAAAAGACATCTCAAGATATACTTGCTCAAACGGGTGTGAATCCTGATACCAGAATTAAAGATTTGACAGAAGATGAAGTAAACAAAATAAGAGCGCTGATTGATCAAGAATATGCTGTGGAAGGCGATTTGCGACGAGAAGTGCAATTAAATGTAAAACGTCTGATGGAAATCGGCTGTTATAGAGGTATGCGACATCGAAAAGGACTTCCCGTGCGTGGACAAAAGACAAAGACAAATGCCAGAACATGCAAGGGACCTAAAAAGACTGTCGGAAGAAAGAAAAAGTAAAGGAGAACAGCTATAATGGCAGTAAAAAAGACGGCAAAAACGAGAAGAAGAAAAGTCAAAAAGAATATTGAGCGAGGGCAAGCGCATATCAAGTCGAGCTTTAACAATACGATCGTGACCATTTCAGACGTTGCAGGAAATGCAATTTCGTGGGCAAGTGCAGGAGAAATGGGTTTTAAAGGATCGCGAAAAAGCACGCCCTTTGCAGCTTCTGCAGTGGCGGAAGAAGCGGCGAAACGCGCAATGGAACACGGACTGAAAACGGTGGATGTGTTTGTAAAAGGTCCCGGTTCCGGCAGAGAAAGTGCTATTCGAAGTTTGCAGGCGGCAGGATTGGATATTACTTCTATCAAAGATGTAACGCCGATTCCGCATAACGGATGCAGGCCTCCTAAGCGCAGAAGAGTATAAGGAAAGGGTTAAGAATTATGGCAAGATATATAGACGCTTCCTGCAGATTGTGCAGGAAAGAAAAAGAGAAACTTTTTTTGAAGGGCGACCGTTGCTATTCTGCAAAATGTGCGCTTGACCGAAGAGGAACAGCGCCGGGTCAACACGGAAACAGAAGAACAAAAGTAAGCGAATATGGTATGCAGCTGAGAGAAAAACAAAAGGCCAGAAGATTTTATGGCGTATTGGAAAAGCAATTCAGCAATTATTTTTCGTTGGCGGAAAAACAGCCAGGTGTAACCGGCGAAAATCTTTTGAGAATTTTGGAATCCAGATTGGATAACGTTGTGTATAGACTGGGATTTGCCTCTTCAAGAAAAGAAGCACGACAGCTTGTTTTGCATGGGCATTTCTTGGTTGACGGAAAAAAAGTCAATATTCCTTCGTTTTTAGTAAAAGAATCAATGAACATTGCTGTAAAAGATACGAGCAAAAAAAGTCAGAAGTTCAAGATATTGGCAGAAGCAGCTTCAGGGAAAATTTTGCCGAAATGGTTGGACGCGGATTATGAAAAAATGTCCGGAAAAGTGGTTGCATTGCCGACACGTGAGGATATCGGCATTGAAATCAAAGACAACCTTATCGTAGAATACTACTCAAAGTAGTCTGACCCCATCAATTAAAAAAAGAATACGGAGGGGTAGAATGATTCAATTCGAAAAACCAAGAATAGAAATACAAAACTTAAACGAGGAAGGCACCTATGGCGAGTTCATTGTAGAACCGCTTGAGCGAGGATACGGTATTACATTGGGAAACTCTCTTCGTCGTATCATGCTCTCTTCGTTGCCGGGCGCCGCAGTCAGCAAAGTAAAAATAGACGGCATTTTGCATGAGTTTTCGGTAATCCCCGGAGTGAAAGAAGATGTGGTTCAAATTATTTTGAACCTGAAAAAACTGGCGATTAAACTGTTGGGAGAAGAAGATTATGCCACAGCTTATATCAGAGCTAAGGGCGAATGTGAAATCAAGGCCGGCGATATTGAAANNCTCTGATGTGGAAATAGTGAACAAAGATCTTCACATTGCCACGTTGACCGAAGAAGGTGAGCTCAATATGGAGCTGACGATTGCCAGAGGCAGAGGATATGTGCCGGCAGACAAAAATAAAGATTCAAAAGACACCATTGATACCTTGCCCGTGGATTCTATTTTTACACCTGTGACAAAGGTAAATTTTACGGTGCAGGACACACGTGTGGGAAACGTGACTGATTTTGATAAATTGAGCATTCAGATTTGGACGGACGGAACCATTACGCCTAACGCCGCCATTTCTTTGGCCGCCAAAGTGATGAACGATCACTTGAAGATGTTTATCAATTTGGAAAGCGAAGTCGGCGAAATGGAAGTTTTGGTCGAAAAAGATGAAAATAAGAAAGAAAAAATGTTGGAAATGTCTATTGAAGAGATGGAACTCTCGGTGCGTTCCAACAACTGCTTAAAACGTGCGAACATCAATTATGTTTCGGAACTGACAGAAAAAACAGAAGAAGAAATGATGAAAATTCGCAATTTGGGTAGAAAATCATTGAGCGAAATTAAACAAAAGCTGGCTGAGATGGGACTGAAATTTAAGCAAAGTGACGAATAAGAGGAGGGATAGAAATTGGCTGGATACAAAAAATTAGGACGCCCTTCCGATCAAAGAAAAGCAATGCTGAGAAATTTGGTGACAGATTTTTTCAGATACGGGGAAATTACCACGACACTTGATCGGGCAAAGGAAACGGGAAAAATTGCAGAAAAAATGATTACTTTGGGAAAACGCAATACGTTGCACACAAAACGCCAGGCCTTGGGCTATATCACAGACAGAAAAGTCGTAACGAGACTTTTTACGGAAATAGCACCGGCGAATGCAACGAGAGAAGGCGGATATACACGGATTTATAAATTGGGTACGAGGAGAGGGGATGGCGCAGAAATGGCGATCCTCAGATTAACAGAGAGCAGTGCCATTGCAGCAAAAGAGGAGTAGCCGAAGCTACTCCTCTCTTTCTTAAATATAGGTAAATATTATGCAAAAAGCCATTGAAATAAAAAACTTACAATATAAATACAGTCGTGATGAAGAAGAGATTATTGCGATTTACAATATGAGTCTGGATATTTATGAAGGGGAATTTGTAGGGATTATTGGTCATAATGGCAGCGGAAAGAGTACGCTGGCAAAATTGATCAATGGGATTATTATGCCCACGGCAGGCGATATTTTTGTCTATGGCATGAATACGAAGGACGAAGAAAAAATATGGGAAATCAGGCAAAAGGCAGGGATTGTATTTCAAAATCCCGATAATCAGATTGTTGCGACCATCGTGGAAGAAGATGTTGCCTTTGGGCCGGAAAATTTAGGTGTAGAACCCGGAGAAATACGCAGACGTGTGGATGATTCTTTGGAAATAGTGCGCATGAGCGAATTCAAAGATCGAAAGCCTCATCAACTTTCGGGAGGACAAAAGCAACGCATTGCCATTGCGGGCATATTGGCCATGGAGCCGCGATGCATTATTTTTGACGAGGCCACAGCGATGTTGGATCCTTCCGGCAGAGAAGAAGTACTCGAATGCATTAAACAATTGAATAAAGAAAATCACACGACAGTGGTCTATATTACACATTATATGGAAGAAATCGTTGATGCCGATCGCATCATTGTATTAAATCAGGGCGATATTTTGATGCAAGGCTCGCCGAAAGAGATTTTTGCCCGTGTGGAAGAATTGCAAGAGGTGTTTTTGGATGTACCCAACATCACACATCTTGCTTATGAATTAAAAAAAGAAGGACTCGCAATACCGGATGGGATATTAACGGTAGATGAGCTGGTGGAAAACTTATGTCAGTTCAACTAATCAATGTATCACATATCTATGCACAAGGTACGCCCTTTGAATTTGCGGCATTAAAGGATATTCATTTTTCTATTGATAAAGATGAATTTATCGGCATTATCGGACATACCGGTTCGGGAAAATCTACGTTAATCCAACATTTAAACGGTTTATTGTCTCCGACGGAAGGAAGCGTTGTGGTGGATGGGGTCAAAATGGGCGACAGTAAGGGAGATAAGTTGGCGCTT
This sequence comes from Eubacteriaceae bacterium UBA1433, assembly GCA_002329295.1. GTDB lineage: Bacteria > Bacillota > Clostridia > Eubacteriales > UBA1433 > UBA1433. Next base: position 160,235 of record DCTT01000015.1, on the reverse strand, counting down.
CGCCGCAAAGTAGGATTGGTATTTCAGTATGCGGAGCACCAGCTTTTTGAGGAAACGGTTTTTAAAGACATTGCCTTTGGGCCGAAGAATTTGGGGCTTTCGGAAGAGGAAATCGAAAATCGTGTCAGAGATGCGATGGAGGTAGTGGGGTTGGATTTTGAAACCTACAAAGAACGTTCACCCTTTGAGCTTTCGGGAGGACAAATGCGCCGTGTAGCCATTGCTGGCGTGCTTTCGATGAAACCGGAAATATTGATTTTGGATGAGCCGACGGCAGGGTTGGATCCCTATGGAAAAGAAGACATCTTGCGCAGCGTTTATCAGTTGCATGAACGGCAAAAAACAACGGTGGTATTGGTAAGTCACAACATGGACGAAGTGGCAAGATTGGCAAATCGTGTGATTGTGATGTCTTCGGGAGAAATTTTGATGGATGCACCGCCGGCGGAAATATTTACGCAAGTTGAAAAACTGAACGAAATCGGATTAGGAGCACCGGATATCATTTGCTTAATGCGGGCATTGAAAAAAGCGGGAATGGATGTGGATGATCAAATTTTTAGGGCGGAGCAGGCGAAAGAAGAGATTTTGCGTGCTTTGAAGAGAGGGGAGGGTGCGCCATGCTCAAAGATATAACCATTGGCCAATATTACCCTGTCCAATCCAAAATACACGATTTGGACCCGCGGACAAAAATCGTTTACACGTTTGTCTACATCATTATTCTGTTTTTTGCCAATAATTATGTGGGTTATGCTTTGGGAGCGGGTTTTCTTGCGCTGTTGATTGCCATGTCTAACATTCCGTTGAAATTTGTTTTCAGAAGCGTAAAAGCCATTTTAATTATTATTTTGATCACGGTCATTTTAAATGTCTTTGTTACACCGGGCAATGTGTTGTTTCGTATCGGTTCGCTGAAGGTGACGGATGCAGGATTGATTAATGCTGCTTTTATGGCCCTTCGATTGACAATGCTCATTGTCGGTACTTCGATCATGACCTTGACCACTTCGCCTATTTCACTGACGGACGGCATGGAATATTGTATGAAGGTAATTCCCGGCATTCGCAGTTATGCCCATGAACTTTCCATGATGATGACGATTGCGCTTCGGTTTATTCCCACATTAATGGAAGAGGCGGATAAAATTATGAAGGCGCAAAAGGCTCGGGGAGCCGATTTTGAAACAGGGAGTATTTTTAAAAAGGCGAGAAACATTGTTCCGATTTTAGTGCCGCTGTTTATCGGTTCTTTTAAACGGGCAGACGAATTGGCCATGGCAATGGAAGCAAGGTGTTATCGAGGCGGCAACAACAGAACAAGATTGTATGAATTATCCTATAGCAAAAATGATAGAATTGCTTATATTGTAACGGTCGTCATGGTGGCGATGATGATTGCCAGCAGATTTTTGCCATTGATGCGCATTCCCATTCAATAGAAGGCGGAGGAATTTGCTTATGCGCAATGTGCAGATTATCATTGAATACGACGGAAGCGCCTATTGCGGTTGGCAAAGGCAAATAAACGGCATCTCCATTCAACAAAAACTTGAAGAAGCGTTAGAAAGCATTGTCGGTGAAAAGACAACCGTTATCGGTGCGGGACGTACCGATGCGGGAGTACATGCATTGCGCCAAAGTGCGAATTTTTTCACAAAGGTGCAGATTCCTGCGGAAAAATTTCCTTTTGCACTCAACAGTGCTTTGCCGCAGGATATTAGAGTGGTTTGTGCGATTGAACGAAACGGAGATTTTCACAGTCGTTTTAGAGCGAAACGAAAAACTTACTTATATCGCATTTACAATCGTCGAGTAGCATCGCCTTTTTATTTAAACCGTGCATATCATTATGCGGCGGAGATCAATCTTGCAGCGATGCAGCAAGGATCAAAGAGTCTGATGGGTGTTCATGATTTTACCGCTATGAGTGCGGCTGGGAGTCAAACGAAAAGCTTTGAACGAGAAATCTATGATTTGACGGTACAAAAAACCGGAGATGTCATTGACATGGAAGTGACCGGAAACGGTTTTCTCTACAATATGGTGCGTATCCTGGCAGGAACACTTTTTTATTGCGGAATCGGGAAAATTACGCCTGAAGATATTCCGAGTATTTTAAAGAAAAAAGACAGAACTTTGGCAGGCCCTACATTACCTGCGGAAGGGCTGTATTTAAAAGAAATCTTCTATTAAAACGGCAATTACATATTGACAGCAAAACATTTATTTTATAAAATATGCGTTGGCATTATATATTCCCAATGCCCCGGGAATGTCAATAATACCAACTGATGGAGGAATTCATGTTAACAAAAACAACAGCAATTGCCAAACCGGAACACATTGACCGAAAGTGGTATGTGGTGGATGCGGAAGGTTTGACGCTCGGCAGAATGGCTACACAAGTAGCAAGTGTTTTGCGCGGGAAAAATAAACCGTGCTTTACTCCGCATATTGATACCGGAGACTATGTCATCATTATCAATGCGGAAAAAATTGTGCTCACCGGAAAAAAGGTAGAACAAAAAATGTATCATAGACATTCCGGATATCCGGGTGGATTTAAATCTACGCAATACAAAGAGCTTTTAGCGAAAAAGCCGGAATTTGTTGTGGAGAAGGCGATTAAAGGAATGTTGCCTAAAAACACGCTTGGAAGGCAGATGTATAGAAAGCTGAAAGTATATGCAGGAAATGAGCATCCTCATGCAGCACAGAAACCCGAAAAATTGGAAATAAAGGCATAGGAGGAGAGCAATATGGCAGAACAGTTTATGGCGGTAGGCCGCAGAAAAAAATCAATCGCACGTGTTATTCTTCGTCCCGGAAAAGGCGGTTTCACGATCAATAAAAGAGATATTGATGACTATTTTGGGATGGAAACATTGAAAGTGATTGCAAAACAACCCCTTGCTCTCACAGATGCATTGAACAAATATGACGTATTTGTCAATGTGAAAGGCGGCGGGTTTACAGGACAAGCGGGCGCCATCAAGCACGGTCTTTCGCGCGCACTGGTGCAGGCTGATGAAACGTTGAAAGCAGAGCTGAAAAAAGCCGGTTTTTTAACGAGAGATTCAAGAATGACGGAACGCAAAAAATATGGCCTGAAAAAAGCAAGAAGAGCTCCGCAATTCTCAAAACGTTAATACGAATAAAAAGACACCGAGGGTGTCTTTTTATTTATTGCAATATTTATATGGAAAATCAGTGTTGTTATCTTTTTTATGATAGCGGCTTAATGATACGGCTTTCGAGGTAGTATCGTTTTTCTTCGGCTTCTCCCATGGAAAAGGTCTTTCGTGGAAGTGGGCCGTCGTGAATAATGGTTTTAAAGAGGTCGTTTTTATTCATCGGCAGAAGATAGAAGCCGATATTGTCTTTTTTGGAAGCCAGTTCAGAGACCACGTCTTTACCATGGATGTAGTCAATTTCCATGTTATTGTGTTTCTTTGCCAGTTTATCGAGCAGTTTTTGAAGACTGCCGACAGGCAGTGTGTGGGTGGGAGTGCGAAATACCAGCATACCATGACCGGTATGGGTGAGAAAAGGAATGAATTGCATGGCGGGGGCATCTTCGGACAGGGTTTTTATGCTGTCTTCAAGTCGTTTTTTTTCTTTTTGCAGGGCTTTGACATGGTCAAATTGCAGTACTTCAACGCCTTCTTTTGCAATATCCGCTAAAAATTCATCGGTATCAACGTTAAAAACTACGCGGTGGATAGGTTCAAAAATAACGCCCTCATCATGGATGTTCACGAGCTCAACCAGTGCATAGCGAGCGGGATGGGTTGCAAGGTCGCTTGCCTTTGCAGTTTGCTTAATGTTTTCCCAATGGGTTTTGGCTGAAGCAAGAGAGTGATTGCCGTCTCCGGCGGCATAAAGCAAGGTGCCTTTGTTTTTGTCGGCGTTATATTTTTTTTGAAATAAATCTCTTTCGGCAAGGTGTGCCAATGCATTGGCGACAGCATCCAAAACGGATAGCTGCTGAATGTGCCAGCCTGTGATATGACCGCCGCCTTGCATGAGATCAAAGTCATATATTTTTTCAAAATCCGCTGTTTTAGCAAAGAGAGGTTCGATAATGGTTTTTTGCGGATCATCGATCAGTATCAAAATATGCGGTACTTCGAGGGGGGCATCCTGTCTGATTTTAACGCGAGGAGGCAGACGATCCAATACGGTACCCTCGGTGGCACGAATAAGACTTTGTGAAGCGGCAGAAAAATCGTATTGTTCCAGATCAAGCGCTACCAACAGACCTTTGCGAGAAGGATTGATTGGCGTGGATCGGTCGACTAGCACAAAGCCGGGAGAAGTTTTTCTTAAAATACCTGCAGATAGATAAGTGTTCATATTTTGGTTGATTTGATTGATTTCTTTGTCATTGCCTTGAGAATTCAGATAAACTTCAGGCAACACCAAGTGCAATGTGGAAGGGTTATCGCCGGTATGCAGTGCCACTTGCTGCCAATATTCCGGTTGTGACGTGTATTGATCCACCGCAATAACAGACCAGCTATGTAAGTCGATATCTTTTGCGGGGAGAAGAATTTGCGGAACAGCAAGACCGACAGTTTCGTACGTAGTATTCATATTGGTTGACTCCCTATTAAAAAGTACTTGTAGTATAGCATAAATTCAAGCAATCTTCACGAAGAAAAGACTTCTTTGGGATAAAGAAAAAAATTGTCAGTAAAATAGAAGACAAAATGTTGTGCCGTTGTTATTTTATCACGGATAATCCTTTTCGCAAAATTTCTGTGTATGTCTTTCAATACCAACTTGCTGTGTAACAGAAGAGCAAAACGCAAGCAAAAAGATGATAAAAGTATAGTAAAAATGCAATAAAAAAGAAGCCGCAAATGCGACTTCTTTTTATTAATGAACTTATTTTTTCTCTTGGATATATTTGTCGATAGCTGTTGCGGCAACTTTGCCTGCGCCCATAGCGAGGATAACTGTTGCAGCACCGGTAACAATGTCTCCGCCTGCAAAAACGCCGGGGATTGATGTTGCGCCGGTTTCTTCATCGGCAAGAATACAGCCTTTTTTATTGACTTCAAGATCGGGAGTGTTATCACTGATGATGGGGTTGGGGTTCGTGCCCAAAGCCATAATTACCGCATCAACATCCAAAACAAATTCGCTGCCTTCTATCGGGATGGGGCGCCTTCTGCCGGAAGCGTCAGGTTCGCCCAATTCCATTTTAATACATTCAATGCCTTTTACATACCCTTTGTCGTCACCGATAATTTGTGTCGGATTCGTGAGAATGTTGAAAACAATACCTTCTTCGATTGCATGATGTACTTCTTCTTGTCTGGCAGGCATTTCTTCCATGCTTCTGCGGTAAACGATATAAACCGTATCAGCACCGAGACGTTGTGCACAACGGGCAGAGTCCATTGCAACGTTTCCGCCGCCGACAACTGCGACTTTTTTGAATCGGATCATCGGTGTTGCGGCTTCTTCGCTGTAAGCCTTCATTAGGTTGGTTCGTGTCAGGTATTCGTTGGCAGAGAATACGCCGTTGTAGTTTTCGCCCGGAATGTGCATGAACATGGGCAGACCTGCACCGGTACCGATAAATATGGCATCAAAGCCTTCTTCTTCAAACAATTCGGGAATGCTGATAACTTTGCCGGCCAAAATATTTGTTTCGAGTTTTACGCCGATTTCGCCCAGTTTGTCGATTTCTGCCTGAACGATTGCTTTCGGCAAACGGAATTCCGGAATACCGTAAACAAGTACGCCGCCGCCTTTGTGGAAAGCTTCAAAGATGGTAACATCATAGCCCAGCATGGCCAAGTCGCCTGCACAGGTAAGCCCTGCGGGACCTGCGCCCAATACGGCAACTTTGTGTCCGTTTCTTTTCGGCATTTCCGCTTTTTCGTCTAAATTTTTCATGGCCCAGTCTGCTGCAAAACGCTCGAGACGGCCAATGCCTACACTGTCACCTTTAATGCCGCGGATGCATTTGGCTTCGCATTGTGTTTCTTGAGGACAAACTCTGCCGCAAACAGCGGGAAGAGAGTTGGTTTCTTTAATTTTTTTATAAGCACCTGCAAAATCTCTGTTTGCAATGAGATTAATAAATTCGGGGATTTGTACATTTACCGGACAGCCGGCTACGCAAGGTCTGTTTTTACATTGCAAACATCTTGCCGCCTCGCTGACAGCCATTTCTTCGGTGTAGCCAAGAGCCACTTCATCGAAGTTTTTGTTTCTTACTTGAGGATCTTGCTCCGGTATCGGAGTTTTATTGGGGGACATATTTCTTTCTGCCATTAGCTCATACCTTCCATTCTACATTTATGTTTTGCCATTGCTTCTGCTTCCTGTTCTTTGTACATTGCTGAACGACGCATAAACTCATCCCAGTCTACCAAATGGCCATCAAAGTCCGGACCGTCAACACATGCAAATTTGGTTTCTCCGCCAACGGTGATGCGGCAACCGCCACACATGCCTGTGCCGTCAATCATAATGGGGTTCATGCTGACAATGGTTTTTACGCCATATTTTTTTGTAACTTGTGCAATAAATTTCATCATAATCGGAGGGCCGAATACGAACACGGCATCGTAATTGGGATCTTCTGCCAGGACAGCATCGAGTCCGTCTGTAGTAAACCCTTTTTTGCCATAGGAACCATCGTCTGTCATGATGTGCAGTCGTGTAGCTGCTTCTTTCATTTCATCTTCCAAGATAATTAAATCTTTTGTTTTGAAGCCAACAACCAAGTCTACTTCAACTCCTTTGTCGAAGAGAGCTTTGGCGATGGGGTATGCAATGGCGCAGCCCAATCCGCCGCCTACCACGATGACTTTTTTAAAGTCCTCGAAATCAGTGGGTTTGCCCAAAGGACCGGCGAAATCGCAGATGTAATCCCCTTCGTTCTTTTCTCCCAAAAGCGTTGTGGAATAACCAACTTTTTGGAAAATGACACGAACACCGCCTGTCTCATGGTCAACGCCTGCGATGGTCAGAGGAATACGCTCGCCGTTTTCATCAACCCGGAGAATAACAAATTGACCGGGGAGAGCTTTTTTGACAACGCGAGGCGCTTCAATTTCCATTAGTACGTTACTTTCGTTTAGGTCACGCTTTTTTAAGATTTTATACATGGATGTCTCACTCCTTTTACATATATGATATTTTTTTAACATATTTTGCTACGTTAAATAGTATACACGTTAAAACGGCTTTAAAGTCAATGATATTTTATCGCAAAATTAGGAGAAATCAAATTTATTTTATGTAAGATATTCTAATGACAGTGTAAATATAAAGAATACTTTTTGCAAACGTTATGCTATAATCTAATCATATGAAAAATAATGATTCCATCGGAGTGATAAAAATTATGTTGAGAGAATTTATCAATAAATATAAAATTAATTATGTGGCAAAAATATTGGGACTCACTCCTCAGGCTATACGCTATTATGAAAAAAAAAGGGTTGATTTTGCCGGCGCGAATAGAGGAAAACCAATATCGAAGCTATGACGCATGGGATATTGTGTTGCTTTTGAGGACTCGTGCCTATCGGGAGTATGGTTTTGCCGTCAACGAGATTGTCGATATTTTACGAGATGGTTCTCCGGAGCGTTTGATTGAGAAGTTGGAAAAACGCGCGCAAGAAGTGGAGGCAGAAATTGAGAAATTGAAGACGGTTTTATCAGGTCTGAAATATTTTAGTTCCCGTATGCAGTTCATGCAAGAAAACAAAGGAAGATATCTTGTGGCGGAACGTCCGGCGATGTATATGCTTTATATTCAAAAAGAATATGAGATGTCAGATGATCCCGATGTCAAAAAAATGTTGAGCGAATGGTGCGAAAACCCCAATGTGTTTCCTTGTACGGCGTTGTTTTTGGATGATATAACTTCAAAAGATTTTATTGGTGCGCAATGTATGTTGGCCGAAGATGCAAAGAGGCTGCAGATTCAAGAAGGGCGATTTGTGTCATATATAGAGCCGCGCACTTGTGTGTATGCTGTGATTGAGATTTCGTCAAGGGAAGAACTGACGAATAAAATACTGCAGCCGATATTAGATTATATGAAAAAAGTAGGGTTAAAGCCTGTAGATGATATTTTTGCGAGATGGCTTGTCGTCAACAAGATGGAAAGTCAGTATAAGGCGCTGGCGGAAGTGTGGATTCCCATCGAAGACAAGACAAAATTATCGTTGCTTTATGCAAAGAATAAAATTGATTTCAATGATGTAATATGTTATATTTAAACCAATATCAAAAAGTGCTGAAACGGCTGTGTTGCCAAAAATGTTTTAAAGGGCGGAAAGAAAAAAATGTTTAAACTTTTTCACAATTGTAATGTGTATACCGCGGCAGGTGAAGTGATTGAAAACGGAAAAGTTTTTGTTGCCAAAGGCAAAATCAAGGCAATAGGCAAAGATATTATTCCTCCTGAAGGAACGCAAGAAATTGATTTGCAGGGATGCAATTTGTTGCCCGGATTGATTGACGCCCATACGCATTTGGGTCTTGAAGAAGAATGTATCGGTACACCGGGAGCGGATACCAATGAAGCAACGGACCCGCTGACACCTCATTTGCGAGCCATTGATGCCATTAATCCTTTAGAGGCAGGATTTAGTGACGCGCTTTCGGGCGGTGTTACGACAGTAGCGGCAGGACCGGGAAGCGCCAACGTTTTAGGTGGCAGTTTTGCGGCGTTTAAGACATTTGGCCGATGTATAGATGAAATGGTTTTAAAAGAGCCCGTAGCGATAAAATGCGCTTTCGGAGAAAATCCCAAACGTGTATATGGAAAAGAGAAAAAATTACCCAGTACAAGGATGGGTACGGCAGCACTATTGCGTCAAGCGTTGAGTGAAGCCAGAGAATATGGGAACAAGAAGTCACTGGCGCGCAGTGCGGCAAGTACTCCGTTTCACATGAAATGGGAGGCGTTGTTGCCGGTGTTGGATAAAAAAATTCCGCTGAAAGTGCATGCTCATCGTGCGGATGATATTTTAACGGCGATTCGGATTGCCAAAGAATTTGATATTGATATTACCATTGAGCATTGCACGGAAGGGGAACTGATTGAGGATATTTTGTATCGTGAAAATTATCCGGTCATTATCGGGCCAACGATGAGTAGTCGATCGAAGGTGGAGTTGGCAAATAAAGCATTTCGCACAGCGGTAGTCCTGAACAAAAAAGGGTTGAAGATGGCGTTGACTACGGATCATCCTGTGATTCCGATTCAGCATCTGATTGTTTGTGCGGCATTGGCCATTCGTGAAGGCATGAGCGAGGCAGAGGCTTTGCGATCCATCACTTTATATCCGGCACAAATTCTGGGCATTGACGAACGTGTAGGGAGCATCGAATTAGAAAAAGATGCGGATTTTGTGGTGATAGAAGGAGAGCCTTTCGATGTGCGCAGCAGAGTGATCGCAACGTATATTGATGGGAAAAAAGTGTTCGGTTAATCATGATAGAACAACTGCAGCCGGGCGTATTTTTGGCGTTCGGCTGCCGAAAAAGGTGTAAAAGAGGGAAAATATCGAAAAAATATGTCGAAATGAAGCAATTTTGATAAAAATATCATTGCAATTTTAAAGGATATTTGATATACTCATTCCACAGAAAAAAGGCAAAGGCCTTTTTTTAGTGCCGAAAATGCAGCAAAGATGGAGGAGATACCATGAGAGTCAATATTGTTTTGGCATGCACGGAATGCAAACAAAGAAACTATGCAACAAACAAAAACAAAAAAAATGATCCGGACAGAATCGAACTTGAAAAATATTGTAAGTTTTGCAAAAAACATACGCTTCACAAAGAGACAAGGTAGGTCATCTCAATGAGTAAAACTCCGGTAAAGAAAAATACCAGATGGCAAAAACTGCAAGATCTTCCGTTGCGCATTGTAAAATTCTTTAAGGGAATGTGGAGTGAAGTGAAAAAAATCACTTGGCTGACGCCCAAAGAACTTTTACGACATACCGGCGTGGTGTTTGGTTTGGTGGCAATTATGGCTCTGATATTTTGGGCGGGAGATTCGATCTTTGGCGCATTGACATCGTTGATTTTGTAACGAAGGAAGGCAGGAGAGACGATTTATGGATAGCGAAGCGAAATGGTATGTAGCCCATACGTATTCGGGATATGAAAACAAAGTCAAAGACGGCATTGAGGCAGCGGTAGAAAGCCGAAGCATGCACCATTTGATAGAAGAAGTTTTTGTGCCGATGTATGAAGTGGAAGAAACAAAAGGCGGTCAGCGCAAGCTGGTCATGAAAAAAGTGTTTCCCGGCTACGTTCTCGTAAAGATGATCTTAACCGATGAAAGTTGGTATGTGGTTCGTAATACGCGAGGGGTAACAGGTTTTGTCGGACCCGGCAGCAAGCCGGTGCCGTTGTCATCAAATGAATTGCGCTCCCTTGGCATCAAAGAAAAGATGCCGCCGGCATTGGATATACGTGTGGGAGACAGCATCACGATTTTGTCAGGACCTTTTGAAGGATTCGCCGGAAATGTAGAAGAAGTAAATATAGAAAAAAGAAAAATCAAAGCGAATATTTCGATGTTTGGACGTGAAACCCCTGTGGAACTCGAATATTCTCAAATAACGAAAAATTAATCTTATAGATTTTTAGAGGAGATCAAAAATGGCAAAAAAAGTAATCGGACTTATCAAATTGCAAATTCCAGCAGGCAAAGCTACACCAGCACCGCCCGTTGGACCGGCGCTTGGACAACATAGTGTCAATATTATGGATTTCTGTAAGCAGTTTAATGCAAGAACTGCTGATTTGGACGGCATCATTACACCGGTCGTTATATCGGTCTATCAGGATCATTCCTATACGTTTGTTGTAAAAACACCGCCGGCGGCCGTGTTGATTAAAAAAGAACTGGGACTGCAAAGCGGTTCGGCGGTTCCCAACAAACAAAAGGTAGCGAAAATCAGCAAGGCAAAAGTAGAAGAAATTGCAAAGATTAAGATGCCTGATTTAAATGCGGCATCTTTGGAAGCAGCTGTACGCATGGTTGCGGGAACAGCAAGAAGCATGGGTGTTACGGTAGAAGATTAGTACAAAAAGAATTGTGAAATGCTTGGATAGAGTGAATGAACTTTTGTGGGAGGCTATGCCGAAAATTACCACATGGAGGATAAAATGAAACGAGGAAAGAACTATTTAGAAAAAGTCAAAAAAGTTGACAAAACAAAATTGTATGATTTAAACGAAGCCATTGCTCTTGTGAAAGAAAATGCAACGGCAAAGTTTGATGAAACAATCGAGATGCACCTGAAGTTAGGGGTAGACTCGCGTCATGCGGATCAGCAAGTCAGAGGGGCTGTGGTGTTGCCAAACGGAACAGGAAAGACGGTTCGCGTTTTGGTTTTTGCCAAAGGCGATAAAGTGAAAGAAGCCTTGGACGCAGGTGCAGATTATGCAGGCGGCGAAGAACTGGTCGAAAAAATCCAGAAAGAAAACTGGTTTGAATTTGACGTAGCCGTTGCCACAAACGACATGATGGGCGTAGTGGGCAAAATCGGACGTGTGCTTGGACCAAAAGGGTTAATGCCAAATCCCAAAAGCGGAACGGTGACGATGGATATTGCAAAAGCGGTATCTGATATCAAGGCAGGGAAAGTGGAATATCGCTTGGATAAATCCAATATCATTCATGTACCTGTAGGAAAAGCAAGTTTTGAAGATGAAAAATTAGCGGAAAACATTGATGTATTGATGGATGCAGTAAAAAAAGCAAAACCGGCTGCAGCCAAAGGTCAATATTTTCGCAGTGTCACGTTAACAAGCACGATGGGGCCGGGTATTAAAATCAATACAGCGCGTTATTAAAAAGGATGAGCGAAGAATAAATAGTCTTGACATCCAAGAAAGATTAGAATAAAATATATGCTACTGTACCGCAGACAGCAGGTAAAAAGTAAATCCTGCCGAGGTAAATGGAGAGAAATGAATTATGGAACTCTTTTTGCCAAGTCTGCAAAAAGAGTTTTTATTTTGAAGCAAAGGAGGGAGAAAATGTCTGCGAATTTAGAGAACAAGAAAGAAATTGTCAAAGAAATCAGTCAAAAATTTGCCGGTGCACAAAGTATTGTGCTGGTCGATTATAAAGGTCTCAACGTTGAAAAAGCGACATTGTTGCGCAACAAGGCGAGAGAGGCGAATGTTTCTTATAAAGTATATAAAAACACATTGGCTCGATTGGCTGCAACAGAAGCAGGGTGCGGAGAGTTAAACGAACACTTAGTGGGTTCCATCGCCATTGCTGTCAGCGAAAACGATCCGGTAGCTCCGGCAAAATTGCTCAGTACTTTTATCAAAGAAAATAAAATTCTTTCGATTAAAGCGGGTTATGTTGACGGCAAAGTAATGACAGCCGCTGAAGTGGAAAAACTTGCCGCCTTGCCGTCGAAAGAAGAATTGGTTGCCAAAATGTTGGGCAGCTTAAATTCGCCGATTGCCGGTCTTGTCAACGTGTTAAACGGCAATGTCAGAGGTTTGGTCGTGGCGCTCAATGCCATTAAAGAACAAAAAGAACAACAAGAAAGCGCATAAGCGCAATAAAATTAAAAAATAAATAAAAGATTCGTTTGGAGGATAAAAATGAGCGATAAAGTACAAAAGTTAATTGAAGAAATTAAAAGCATTTCCGTGTTGGAACTTGCTGAGCTGGTAAAAGCTTTGGAAGAAGAGTTCGGTGTAAGCGCAGCAGCGCCTGTTGCAGTGGCAGCAGTGGCAGCGCCTGCAGCCGGTGGTGCGGCAGCAGCTGAAGAAGATGAGAAAACAGAATTTGATGTTGTTCTCACGAGTGCCGGTGCAGAAAAACTGAAGGTAGTAAAAGCAGTAAGAGAACTTACCGGGCTGGCATTGAAAGAAGCAAAAGATTTAGTGGATAACGCTCCGGGAACCATTAAAGAAGCAGCGACAAAAGAAGAAGCGGCTAATATGAAAGCAAAAATCGAAGAAGTCGGCGGAAGTGTAGAAATAAAATAAACGTCGTTTTCAAATATCGCAAGCTGCATAAAAGTTTGCGATATTTTTTTGCCGCGAACTACAGGGAGAGAAAGCGGATGCTTGTGCATCGTAAGAAGTGAGGAAAACGGTATGAAATATGATGTTTTGATTGTGGGCACCGGTCCTGCAGGGATTTTTACTGCGCTGGAAATGTTGCGTCACAAAACAAATAAAAAGATTTTAATGATTGAAAAAGGTGCTCCTATTGATAAAAGGCATTGCCCGAAAGCAAAAACGACACAGTGTATAAAATGTAAGCCGTATTGTCATATTACTACGGGGTTTTCAGGAGCAGGTGCATTTTCGGACGGCAAATTATCGTTGGGATATGAAGTAGGCGGCGATTTGCCCGTGCTGATTGGTGAAGCGGAGACGCAATCGTTGATTGACTATACCGACAAGATCTATTTAGATTTTGGTGCGGAAACTTATGTGGAAGGTGTAAATAATCCTGAAAAAATCAAAGAGATTCGTCGCAGAGCCATTCAGTCGGGCTTAAAGTTGGTAGATTGCCCTATTCGACATTTGGGAACGGAAAAAGCACATCAAATTTATTTGCAGTTTCAAAAATATCTGACCTCTCAGGACAATATTGATATCAAATTCCATACGATATGCAAAGATTTGATTATTGAAAAGGGTGTGTGTAAAGGTGTGGTGACGGCAGATGCAAAAGACGAGAGAGGTATGAAAGCGGAAGAGACGTATTTTGCTGACCATATTATTGTTGCCACGGGTCGCAAAGGAGCGGACTGGCTGGATCAAATGTGCCGTGTGCATAACATTGGGCATCAGCCGGGAACGGTGGATATCGGCGTGCGCGTTGAGGTGCGCAACGAGATTATGGAAGAAGTCAACGAGTTGTTATATGAACCGAAATTGATAGGTTATCCGAAGCCTTTTAAAAACAAAGTGCGCACCTTTTGTCAAAATCCCGGCGGATTTGTAAGTCAGGAAAATTATGATGACGGATTGGCTTTGGTAAACGGACATTCTTATAAAGAATTTAAATCAGCCAACACCAATGTCGCAATTTTGTGCAGTCATAATTTTTCCATCCCTTTTGATGAGCCGATTGCTTATGCACAAATGGTGGGTAAGCTTGTAAACATGCTTGGCAACGGCAATATTTTGGTACAACGTTACGGTGATATTTTGGACGGCAAACGTACCTGGGAAAAAGAGCTGAGTCAATCTAATGTGCAGCCGACACTCAAAGATGCTGTTGCGGGAGATATCAGTGCGGCGCTTCCATATCGGACGCTGGTTAACATTTTAAGTTTTATTCAGTCTATGGATATGGTAGTAAGCGGCTTTGCAAGTAATGAAACCCTTTTATATGCGCCGGAAATCAAACTCTATTCCAATCGCATTAAGATGGATCAAGATTTAAATACCAATATACAAAACTTATATTGTCTCGGAGATTCCAGCGGGTGGACCAGGGGGCTGATGATGGCTTCAGCCATGGGGGTGAAAATGGCGAGGCGTTTAGTGGCATTGGAAAAATAAAACAATCAGATAATGAGAGGCATCGGATACAAAACGGCCTCTCATTTTTGTTAAAATCAAAAGCCGGCCCTGTGGTGGGATTGTCTTTGCTAATTGACGGAATTGGTGTATAATATTTTCAAACGGATTGGCTGTGAGGAACGATATGAATAAAAAAATTTTGGTTGTAGACGATGAGGTTAATATTTGTGAATTGTTAAAAATGGAACTCGAATTTGAGGGTTATGAGGTCGTTGTTTGTCATGATGGCTTAGAAGCACTCAAAGCTTTTGAAACCGAAGAGGTAGATTTGATATTGCTGGACATTATGCTGCCAGGAATGAACGGATTCGAAGTTTGTAAAAAGATCACTGCCGTAAGCGATGTGCCCGTGTTGATGCTCACGGCAAAAACAGATATTGTGGATAAAGTGCTGGGGTTGGAATTCGGTGCGGACGACTATATCACAAAGCCCTTTGATATGCGGGAATTATTGGCTCGAATCAAAGTATTGCTGCGACGCAGCAATATAAAAAATGAATCGGAACAAAAAAAATATGAAGAACATATTTTGCAAAACGGAGATATCGAGATCAATGTCATCGGCAGAACGGCGCTGGTAAAAGGAAAAGAAATTCATTTGACCCCCAAAGAATTTGATTTATTGGAACTGTTTATGCGCTCGCTGGGAAAAGTTTTTACACGGGAAGATTTGGTGGAAATGGTTTGGAAAGATTATGAGGGGGTCGGTGCCAGCCGAACCGTGGATATGCACATACAGCGAATCAGAAAAAAGATTGAGGATATTACAAACGCCAAATATATCGAAACCGTATTTGGCATCGGTTATAAAATGAGGAAATATTAAATGCGAATCAGTTTTCGCCTGCGAATGATTTTGTACAACCTGATTATTTTTGTGGTTTGTATATTGTTGGCAGGCATTGTTATTATCAATGCGTTGGAGAGATATTCGCTAAACAACGCTCTGGCAACGCTAAGCAAACATGCTGACGAAATCAATGCGTCAACGAAACAGTTTTTATTGCAAAATCAAAGTGGAGCCGCATCCTTGGAAATGTTGTTCGAAGAAAATGCATTGTATTTGGCGGAACGATATCAAATAACAACAGGTTCAAGAGTGCAGATTTTTGATTCAAAAGGTTCCTTAATCGTAGACAGCGGAAGTATTGCCGATATGAGTGTGGTGAAAAGCGAAACATCGCAATACTTTGCAGATGTTTTTTCGGCATTGAATTCAAAAAAAGATACCTATATGTACAGCGAAGTCGGCGGCAAAAACTTTGTTATGTATTCTATGCCTATTGTTATTGATAATAAAGTGGTAGGGATTGTGCGAAATTTGTATGCTATGAGCGCAATGGACAGCATGATTCTCTATGCCAAGCAAACCTTTGTCGTGGCAACGTTGATCGCAACGGCAGTCATTGTCATGATTTTGTTGGCGACCTATAAGAAGTTGATGGAGCCGATTACCGATATTACGAAAATGAGCGCTGACATGAGTGCCGGAGATTTATCGAAACGTTTTGTAATTTATAAATCAAAGGATGAAATCAATTTATTAAAACACAATTTTAATCAAATGGCGGATGAAATTACCAGGCGCATCGATGATTATAAAGAGAAACAAGCAGAGCTTACGTTGATGTTGAGCAACATTGATAGCGGTGTCATTGCCATTGATGAGGCCAATCAAGTGATTACCCTCAATGACAGCGCTCAGACAATGTTGGGCTATGATGATGTCGAAAAACAAAACATTAAATTGTCTATGCTCGGAGAAATCGAAGAATTGGTGGTATTGCTGCGTGATACCGAGGAGACGGTTTATAAAGAAATTGAATACGGCAGCAGACACCTTTTTGTTGTTTGCAAATATGCCGGCGAAGCGGTAGAAAGTGTGGATGTAATTGTCGTTATACGCGATATTACAAAAGATAAGAAAATTGTTAAGGAACAAAATAAGTTTCTGAGCAGTATTTCTCATGAACTCAGAACACCGCTTACAACCATTATAGGTTATGCGGATATGTTGGTTCGCCGGGGAACCGAAAATACGGAAGTGACCCATAAAGCGCTCGATACGATTGGCAAAGAAGCGCAGCGACTTTTGAGGTTGGTGGATGATGTAATGATCATCAACAAATACGAAAAATTGGACTTCGACATGGTGTTCAGCGATTTGGATGTGGATGATGTGTTGAGCGAAGTCATAGAATCTATGCGTATTAAAAGCTTAAAATACGGCATTAACATTATTTATACCGCCGCTGAGACACCGCTGATTTTGGGAGATTATGATCGCATGAAACAAGTGTTTATCAATGTGTTGGACAATGCGATAAAATATTCTTATGAGGGAGGCCGAATCAACGTGGCGGCCAGTGTGGTGAATCAATATGTGCGCATTGATATTCGTGATTATGGCATGGGTGTTCCCGAAAATATGATCGGCAATGTGTTTGAAGCGTTTTACAGGGTGGATGAAGAGCGCAGCCGTGAAAAGGGGGGGGTTGGTTTGGGACTGTCGATTGTCAAGCAAATTGTTGAAAAACATGGCGGTGAAGTTATTTTAAGCAGCAAAGACAACGAGGGAACTTTGGTGAGTATTTTCTTGCCCCAAAAACACAGTGTGTTGGAAAAGGAAGGGGGATAATATGAGAAAATATTTCGCCGCCATTTTAGCGGTAGCGTTGGTGGTGGTTGCACTGAGCATAGCGTATACAAAACTTTATATTAAACGAGATGTGCCCATCTTGGTTGAAAGGACGCAAGTTGCCACATCTACCGCAATTGTTCAGGCGGATATTGTTTCTTATGAAGCAGTATGTTCCGGTATTATTTATGACATTGATCAAAACAGCGGAAACTATTTGGTGACGCTTCCCATGCAGTCGGATATTCAAACGGGAATTGATGCAGGCAAAAAATATATGAGTGTAAATTTATACAATGCATCCACCAAGCAAACCAGCGTCTTCAATTTTGATTTAACCAACCATATCAGCGCATGCTTTGCAGAAGACGCAACGGGCGTTTATTATATCAGCAGTGATGCGCGTCAGCGCAAGGAATTGATGTATACTACCATTGACAATTCGAAAACGATTAGCATTGCCGGCGGAGATGAAAAAATCAGCACCGGCATTTGTCGGGTAGGCGAAAACATCGTCTATGGAACACAAGACGGCAAAATTGTATTAGCAAATGCTGCGGGTGAAAAAAAAGAACTTTTTGCGTTAAATGAACAAACTGCAATTAAAAAAGTTTGTTTTTTTCCGACATCACAATGGGCAATTGTTTTGGTAGAAAATCAAAAGACAAAACAGACGCCATTGTATGTAATTGATATCACGAACAAAAATATGAAAAATATCGATTTGAATGCAGAAGATTTTGATGCCAATGAAGAAAATGCATTAATTGTATATATTACTAAGTCAGAAAGCGGAAACCAAATTTATTCCTATGACATCCGAAAAAACAGGAAGACGTATCTGAAAAGTGGGTTGGTAGAAAACGTAGTCCTTTCTCCATCGGGAGAAAAGGTCGCTTATTTTGAACGGACCAAGGATGGAGCCAGTACGGTTCATATTGGACTGGTGGATTTAACGAATGGTATTGCCAATATCAGGCTGGTTACCGATGTTCGTTTGAGCAATCGAAAAATTGTTTGGAGCGGGGAAAATACCATTTTNNTTCGGAACATCGCAGTTTGACCACGAAGTCGGAAACCGGCGAAAGCCTGGAATATGTAGTGCAAAAATGTGAATATATGCTTTAAAAGATAGATGAGCAACAAAGTGATTGAAAATAAAAAAAGAGGTAAGCCTCTTTTTTTATGTATAGTATAGAGTGTTTACACTGCAAAATCAGTTCTTTTTATTTTTTTTCTGAGATTTAATATGTTCCTTTTCTTTATATTTTAAGTAGAAAAGATCAATAACTTCCGCATCCGGATTTTTATTATAAATCTCTACCATTTGCTTGCTTTGTATTTTCATCCAGACAGTGAAAACAATCGCAATGAACAATACAAGCAGATTGGAAAAATTTTTTGTATAAATCGTGTAGATTAAAATCGCGATATCGATTGGAATGGCCACATAAAATGCTATTTTTAATATCTTTGCCCACTTTAAATATCCTTCCACGCTAAGACCCTCCATATGTTTATAGCTTAATATTTATCTATTTTATCAATAATCGCTTCATTAGTCAATCAAATGTTCTATGCAGCAGGATGCTATTGGTCGTCTTTAATATCATAATCGGTAAAACCGATTTCGGATTTATCAGGTAAAATAAAGATCAAAACTATGTAGAGGATTGCGCCGAGAGAAAAACTGACAAGAGTCAGAAATACATAGATAATACGTACAAAAGTAGGGTCGATATCAAAATATTGTGCGATTCCCGAGCATATTCCTGTAAAGATACCGGTAGATTTGTCTTTATAGAGTCGTTTTTTCATTGATAGTTTCATTCCTTTCACATTATTAGTTAAAAAACATCATGCTTATTTTCTTTTACAGTATACGTCATTTAGATTAAAAATACATTATGTACATGTTAATTCTTTATAAAAATTTTTTGCAAGTACGTTTTTTGTTACAGGCAAAAAGAATCCGGCAGAAAGCTCTGTTGTTTGTTTTGGTATTATAGTATAATAAAATTAATGAAAAAAATGAAAATGGAGGGTATCTATGGAAAAAAAATACAAACCGCATTTTTCCGTTGAAAAAATCGAAGACTTGAACAACCTGATGTTTTATGGAGCCTATGGTTGTTCGGAAGAAGATTTTAAAAGACCGATCATCGGAATAGCGAACTCCTTTAATGAGATTGTGCCGGGGCACATGAACTTGCGACAAGTGGCTGATTTTGTAAAAAAAGGCATTTATCGCGGAGGCGGTACGGCTGTGGAGTTTGGAACCATTGCCTGTTGTGACGGAGTGGCCTCAGCTCATGAAGGAAACTTCTATGTGCTTCCTTCCAGAGAGGTCATCGCCGACAGTGTTGAAACGATGGTCAAAGCCCATCGATTGGACGGATTGGTAATGCTGGGTTCCTGCGATAAAATTGTTCCCGGCATGCTGATGGCGGCAGCCAGAATCGATATTCCCACGATTTTTGTTGCCGGAGGTCCGATGCTTGGCGGGCCCGCTTTCGGGAAAAAACAAAAAACCGACGGCACGGCCTTTACGGAAGCGATGGGCATGATGCAAGTAGGCAAAGCGAGCGAGCAGGAGGTGCGCAATTTGGCGATGTTGACCATGCCAACCTGCGGCTCTTGTTCCATGTATGGCACGGCCAACACCATGAGCGCTATTGCAGAGGCGCTGGGGCTGTCATTGCCGGGTTCTGCACTGATACCTGCGGTGTATGCGGAGCGTTTTCGCGCTGCACAAGCATCGGGCGAAAAAATTGTAGAGCTGGTAAAAAAAGGCATCACTTCTCAACAGATCCTTACCTTTGAAGCGATTCAAAATGCCATTGGATTGTGCATGGCTTCGGGCGGCAGCACCAATGCAGTAATTCATCTTTGTGCACTGGCTTATGAGTTGGGCATTGATACCGATGAAGTGTTGAAAGAATTTGACCGACAGAGTTCGATAGTGCCGGTGATTGTTACGGTAAATCCGGCTTCCAATGTTTGGGACATGGAAGATTGGTACAAAGCGGGAGGCGTGCCGAAAGTCATGCAAAACATCAAAAAGTTCATTCAACCTCAGGCGATGACGGTAACGGGCAAGACCATGGGAGAAAACCTGGATGAACACAGATTTCTTTATCCGGCAGATGACGATTTGGTTCGCACAATCGACAATCCGCATAGTACGTTGGGCGGCCTTGCCATTATGCGAGGCAATTTGGCGCCGGACAGCGGTGTGGCAAAACCTGCGGCCATCTCCGAAGAAGTAAGACAGTTTACCGGAGAAGCGATTTGCTTTGACAGCGAAGACGAATGTTCCGAAGCGCTGAAAGCGTTGAAAGTCAAACCCGGGCATGTAGTGGTCGTTCGCTATGAAGGCCCCAAGGGCGGACCGGGTATGCGTGAGATGTATGCGCCGATGAAGTTATTGCACGGACAGGGATTGGCTACTTGCACGGCGCTGATTACCGATGGTCGTTTTTCGGGAACGAACAACGGCTGTTTTGTCGGCCATATTTCGCCTGAAGCCGCTGTGGGCGGACCCATTGCGCTGGTGAAAGACGGGGATAAAATCACCATTGACGTCATTAACAAAACGCTGACACTTCATGTTTCCGATGAAGAAATGGCGAAACGCAAAGCGGAATGGAAATATGAACCGAAAAAGACGAAAGGATATCTTGCACGCTATGCGAAGCTGGCAAAATCAGCGGACAAAGGCGGCGTGCTCGAATAAAAAAACAATAATAAAGGAGAGAATAGAATGGGAAAAGAAAAAAATCTAAAAGCCATTAGTGATGCTGCTGTAGGAGGACCGCTCTATTTCAGCATGGGTATGAGTAAGGAAGATTTCAAAAGACCTATTATCGGAATTGCAAATTCCTTTAATGAAATTGTTCCCGGTCACTATAATTTGAGACAGGTAGCGGAATTTGTGAAAAAAGGCATTTATCGTGCCGGCGGAAGTGCCGTGGAGTTTGGTACCATCGCTTGTTGTGACGGCGTTGCACAGGGTCATGAAGGGATGTATTATATCCTTCCTTCCAGAGACATCATTGCAGACAGCATAGAAACGATGATTCGCGCGCATAGGCTAAACGGCATTGTACTGTTGGGTTCCTGCGACAAAATTGTTCCGGGCATGTTAATGGCAGCGGCAAGATGCAACATTCCTGCCATTATTGTACCGGGTGGTCCCATGTTGGGCGGACCTCCCTTTGGCAAAAAAACGAAGGCAGACGGTACGGCGGTTACCGAAGGTTTGGGCATGTTGCAAGCGGGTAAAATTACGCAACAGGACTTGGAAAATTTGATGGATGTAGTTTGCCCCGCCTGCGGATCGTGCGCTTTTTACGGTACGGCAAATACGATGTGTTGTTTGGCGGAAGCCTTGGGGATGGTGTTGCCGGGCGGTGCGTTGATTCCGGCTGTCTATGCCGAACGATTCCGCTCAGCACAAACATCGGGAGAAAAAATCGTAGAGCTTGTGGAAAAAGGCATTACGGCACGTCAGATACTCAGTTTTGAATCGATTCAAAATGCCATTGCAGTCTGTATGGCTACCGGCGGAAGCACCAATGCAGTATTACACTTACCCGCTTTGGCCTATGAACTGGGTATTGATACCGATAAAATCATGGAAGAATTTGATCGACAAAGTGATTTGGTGCCGCATATTGCCAGCGTAAATCCCGCGTCATTGGTGTATGATATGGAAGATTTTTATAAGGCGGGGGGCATACCCAAAGTTATGTCGAACATCAAAGACAAATTGAATTTGGACGTGATGACGGTAACGGGCAAGACGATGGGAGAAAATCTGGACAGCTATGTGTATATGTATGCGCCGAATGATGACCTGGTGCGCACAGTGGACAATCCTCACAGTACGTTGGGTGGCGTAGCCATTATGCGCGGCAATTTGGCGCCGGATACGGCAGTGGCAAAACCTGCCGCTATTGCCGAAGAAGTGCGTCAGTTTACCGGAAAAGCCATTTGCTTTGACAGCGAAGAAGAGTGCACATTGGCATTGGAAGAACTGAAAATCAAAGAAGGTCACGTGGTAGTCATTCGTTATGAAGGACCCAAGGGCGGACCGGGTATGCGTGAGATGTATGCGCCGATGAAGTTATTATACGGACAAGGTCTTGCAACGACTACCGCACTGATAACCGATGGACGTTTCTCGGGAACCAACAACGGCTGCTTTGTCGGACATATATCGCCTGAGGCTGCGCTCGGAGGACCGATTGCGCTGGTAAAAGACGGCGATGAAATTACCGTGGATGTCATTAACAAAAAGCTGACACTTCATGTTTCCGATGAAGAATTGGCGAAGCGCAAAGCGGAATGGAAATATGAACCCAAGCAGTTGGAAGGTTATCTGGCCCGTTATGCAGCGCTGGCAAAGAGTGCCGACAAAGGCGGCGTGCTGGATATCAAACAATTTTTGAACAAATAATGTTTTGTGTTCACAAAGTTTTAAACGGACAGACCGACAAAGTCGGTCTGTCTGTTTGCAGCAAACAGAAAATGGAGGTAGCTTGAATGGAAAAACATTTTTTGACAGGCAATGAGGCGGTGGCACGCGGCATTTATGAAGCAGGTGCGGTGTTTGCTTCCGCCTATCCCGGAACGCCCAGTTCTGAAATATTGAAAGAGGTATCTCAATATCAGGAAGTTTATGCGGAGTGGGCGACGAACGAGAAGGTATCCTTGGAAGCGGCAATCGGCGTTGCAAACGGCGGATTGCGCGCGATGGCAGCGATGAAAGTGGTGGGATTGAATGTGGCGGCAGACCCTTTTATGTCGATTTCATTGCCCGGCGTAGATGGCGGGCTGTTGTTGGTGGTGTGTGATGAGCCGGGTTATTATTCGTCCCAGGATGAGCAGGATAACCGCATCTTTGCAGCGTTTTCCAATATGCCCATGTTTGAACCTTCTACGAGTCAGGAAGTCATCGATATGATTCGAGATGCGTATGCGTTGAGTGAAGAATTTAAGACGCTTGTTACGCTGCGTATGACGGGCAGAGTGTCGCACAGCAAATCGGTCGTGACGTTCCAAAACCGAAAAGAGGCACAGCCTGTTCCCATTACAAAGGCGCCGAAAGTGCCACTGCCGGCTGCAATGGTGAAAATGATTGAAAATGCGAAGGAACGGACGGCAAAATTAACGGAACTTTCCAACTCCAGCAAGTGGAATAAGGCAGAGTATTATGATAAAAAAATCGGCATTGTTGCCTCAGGACTTCCTTATGAATATGCAAAAGAAGTCTTTGGCAAAAATGCATCTTATTTAAAAATCGGCTTTTCGTATCCGCTGCCCTTGAAATTAATCGAAGAATTCTCAAAAAATGTGGAAAAAGTCATCGTTATTGAAGAACTGTCGCCTTACATTGAGGACAGTATGAAAAAATCCGGCATTGATTGCATCGGCAAAGAAGCTTTTGAAAAGGCAGGCTTTGATCCTTATACCGGAGAATACAGCGTACCGATGTTGAAAAAAACATTTTTAGGAGAAGAAGTACCTTTTATACCGGCAAAAAAAGAACAGTTGATTCCGAGACCGCCGGCACTTTGCGCAGGATGTCCGCACAGGGGGACATTTTATGCGTTGAAAAAAATCAAAAATGAATATGATGTGCTGATCCACGGCGATATCGGCTGTTATGGCTTAGGCGCCATTGGTCCTTTTCATGCGGTGGACAATGTGGTGTGTATGGGCGCCAGTATCAGCATGGCACATGGTTCGCAGACCGCCTTTGACAGAGCGGGGATGTCAAAGCGTTCCATTGCCGTCATCGGCGACTCCACTTTTTATCATACGGGCATCAACAGTCTGATGAATGCGGCATACAATCAAAGTCGCCCCGTTGTCTGCATTTTGGACAATAAAACCACGGCGATGACCGGACATCAAGAAAACCCGGGCTCAGGACGATTGATCGGCGGGGAAGAAAGAGAACCCTTTGAGTTGGAGGAGGTTTGCAAATCATTTGGCATTCACAATATCACAGTTGTTGACCCTACCGATTTGGAAGAATGCGATAAAGTATTGAGAAAAGCGTTGGATTCCAAAGTGTTGGAAGTCATTATCTTCCGCTATCCTTGTGCACTCAAGAAATTGACAACGCAGGAAGAAAAAGCGTTTCCGAAAAGGGCAAAGGCAGTTGTAAATCAAGAGGCATGTATCGGGTGCAAAGTTTGTCTGCAGTCTATTGGGTGTCCTGCTTTGCAATATGATGAGACGAGCGGAAAAGTGCAATCGAACGCTGCCTGCGATGGATGCGGCATTTGCATTCAAGTATGCCCTGTAGGCGCAATTGGAAAAGGAGAGAAGTAAAATGGCGATTCAAAAAATATTGCTGGTAGGTGTCGGAGGCCAGGGAACCATTCTTGCAGCGAAGATTCTTTCGGCAGGGCTGTTGGAAGCGGGTTATCAAGTAAAAATGTCGGAAATCCACGGGATGAGCCAGCGAGGCGGCAGTGTTTCTTCTCATATCGTGTTCAGTGAGGAAGAAGTCTATGCACCGAGCATCTCGAAAGGGGAAGCGGATATTTTGGTAGCCTTTGAAGAAATGGAAGCAAACCGTTGGATTGAATATTTAAAAACAGGAGGCAAAGTCGTTATCAACGATTTTCAAATCCCTTCTATTCCGATTTTGGTCGGTGCTTTTGAGTATCCCAAGGGAATCAAAGAAGGTATTCGAGAACGGGTGGCTCGCAGCATTATCTTTGATGCAAGAAAAATCGCTGCCGAAGCGGGAAATGAAAGAGCGATGAATATTGTACTTTTAGGCGCTTTGGTAAAAGCAATGAATCTAACCCATGTGGATTGGGAAAAAATGATTCGATCTCATGTAAAAGAAGCCTTTTGGGACGTGAATCTCAAGGCGTTTCAAAAAGGGATGGAAATGGTTTAAGCGGAAAACAGCGATGTAAAAGTCGCTGTTTTTTTATAGGTTTTCATTTTCTTGTCGCAAGGAGAGCTTTCGCAAAAAAGAGAGTTTGGTTTCGGCAATGATGAGAGCGATAAAAATAATAAAAAAACCGAGTCCCATTTGGCGGCTGATATTGTCGCCCATAATGACCACGCCCAGCAGTGTGCCAAAGACGCTTTCTAAGCTCATCAACAATCCTGCATGTGTAGGGGTGGTATATTTTTGCGCAACGTTTTGCATCACCAGGCAAAGAGCGGTGGCAATCAACGCCAAATAGAGCAGGAGCGCTATGCCGCTTGCGGTAACGGCAAGCTGCGTGCCTTCAAAGAAAAGAGCCGCAGGCGTGCTGAGAACAGCGACAACAACGACTTGCACAATGGCCAGCACAATGGGGTCGTGACGGCGGGCGTAATGGGCAATTAATGTCACTTGAAAAGCATAGAAAACGGCGCAGAGCAACGTAAGCATATCTCCTTTAAACGTAGCGCTTTTGCCGATCGAAAAATCAGTGAAATCCACGGTTAAAAAGGCAATGCCTATCAGTACAAGTACAGCAGCAACGGCGTTAAAAATATCCGGTTTTCGCTTGATAATAAAATAGGCCACCACAGGGACGATGACGACATATACACTGGTTAAAAAGGCATTGTTGCTGGCCGTGGTGTATTTGAGTCCGATGGTTTGCAGCATGTAGCTGATAAATAAGATGACGCCAATGAGGGCGCCGGGCAAAAAGGAAGAAGGATTGGCTTTGAGTTTTTTGAAAAACAAAAGGACGAGTATTATGGCCGCAATAATGAAACGAGCGGCAATGAGCTGAATCGGGTGTATGCCGCCGTTGAGAAGGATTTTATTGCCCGCAAATCCGCTGCCCCAAATGAAGGCAACGAAAATAATTGCGATATCCGCCAGAATCATATTGCGTTTTTGACTGTTCATAAGGTGCCTTTCTAAGAAAGAGATTCTCATATTATATCAAATGCATACCAAAGGACAAGGGTGGACAATCAAAAGAAGAGAGCAAATCCTGATATGCAAATAACAAAATATATTTTGCTGTACAGGGTTGAATGAACCGGGAAAAGAAAAAGCTGCCTGCTGTAAGGGCAGCTTTGTTAACGTGTTGTTTGAAGTTTTGTCAGCCGACATTTTCTTGATTTAATTTAGGGGCGGTGTGCTTGGATGCGGATTTTAATTTTGCGGATTCCGGCGCATTGACTTGTACCAGTGCCTTATCTACATGAAATTTCGTCACGTTTTTTTCGGAAGGAAGCGAATACATCACAGGCAACATCACACTTTCCATGATGCCCCTGAGTCCTCGCGCGCCAAGCCCCCTATCGAAGGTCAGCCGTGCAATTTCGGTTAAGGCATCATCGTCAAATGTCAAGTCGATGCCGTCTATTTTGAAGAGCGCTTTATATTGCTTGGTCAAAGAGTTTTTCGGCTCTTCAAGAATTTTGAGCAATGTTTCCAAGTCCAATTCATCTAAAGCGGTGATGACGGGAATACGCCCCACCAACTCAGGAATCAAGCCGTATTTGATAATATCTACGGGCATTACTTGAGACAACAATTCGCCCTTGTTCTTTTTTTGATTGCTTTCAATATCGGATTCAAAACCCATTCCTTTTGTGCCGATGCGCTTTTGAATAATTTTTTCCAGCCCGTCAAAAGCGCCGCCGCAAATGAAAAGAATATTCTTTGTATTGATTTGCAAAAATTCCTGATAAGGGTGTTTTCGTCCGCCTTGCGGAGGTACATTTGCCGTGGTGCCTTCTAAAATTTTCAATAAGGCCTGTTGCACGCCTTCGCCGCTGACATCTCGCGTGATGGAAGCATTTTCGCTTTTGCGGGAAATTTTATCGATTTCGTCAATATAAATAATGCCACGCTGTGCGGCTTCCATGTCACCATCGGCAGCCTGGATGAGTTTGAGCAGGATATTTTCTACGTCTTCGCCCACATACCCCGCCTCGGTAAGAGAGGTGGCATCGGTTACCGCAAAGGGCACATTGAGCTTTTTGGCCAATGTTTCGGCGAGCAATGTTTTTCCGCTGCCGGTGGGGCCGAGTAAAAGAACGTTGCTTTTTTGGATTTCTACTTCTCCTGCCTGCTCAGCCATAAAAATGCGCTTATAGTGGTTGTAAACAGCTACGGAAAGTGTCTTTTTTGCAATGACTTGACCCACCACGTACTCGTCAAGAAAAGCTTTGATTTCGCGCGGCTTCGGCAATTTTCGTTTTGTGGTCTCAGGCGGTTCTGCTGCCTGCTCAACGCCATAACTTTTCTCAAATTCATTGAGAAAAACACGTCGGCCTTTGAGATTGTTCAACCCGCGTATAAAAGCCGCATTGCGCTCATGAAGTAAAATCTCAGTGGATTTCAAGACGCATTCAGAGCAGATCGAGGCTTTGCCGCTGGAAATGATATCAATTTCTTCGGTTTGCTGATTGCCGCAGAAACTGCAAATATCGTTCATGGTAATTCCTTTCTGTTTATCTATAGGTCAAAATTTTATCAATCAAACCGTACTCCAATGCTTGTTGTGCGCTCATAAAGTTGTCCCGTTCGGTGTCACGGCTGATGACGTCAATATTTTGACCTGTTGTTTCGCTTAGCAGTTCATTTAATTTTTGGCGCATACGCAACAATCGGTCTGCATAGATTTGCACGTCGGTGCTTTGACCTTGCGCGCCGCCGAGGGGTTGGTGGATCATAATTTCCGCATTGGGCAGTGCGTAGCGTTTGCCTTTGGTGCCTGCACTGAGCAGAAAAGCGCCCATAGAGGCTGCCAGACCGATGCAGTTTGTCGAAATGTCGCATTTGATATAATTCATCGTGTCAAAAATGGCAAAACCTGCAGAAATGGATCCGCCGGGGCTATTGATATAAAGACTGATGTCTTTGGAGGCATCTTCCGCTTCCAAAAACAACAGCTGCGCCACAATGAGGCTTGCACTGGTGTCGTTGACTTCTCCTGTCAGGAAGATAATTCTTTCTTTTAAAAGACGCGAAAAGATATCATAAGATCGTTCACCGCGCCCGGTCTGCTCAACGACCATTGGTACTAAATTCATATTCATCTATTTACCTCTTTTGACGAGGGAATTTATTCCTTGGTTTCCTCGTCGGATTGTTCTTTGGTTTCGGCTGCCGGCTCTTTTTTGGCCGTTGCCGGTTTTTCTACTTTCACATAAGTCATGAGCTTATCTAAAAGTTTTGCTGTTCTTGCTTCTTCCCGAATGGCTTCCATTCTTTCGGGAACAATGCGTTTTTTGAAGTCTTCGGCATCTACTCTGTAAAGTTTTGCATATTTTTCGATATGTTCTTCGAATTCTTCATCGCTGACGGTGATATTTTCTTTTTCCAACATCTTTTTTACAACGGCTTCGCTTTTGATTCTTTCGTATGCATCCTGTTTGATTTTTTCAAAAATGTCTTTTGTTTCTTCGGAAGAGCCGTCGCCGAAATACAAATTCGGATCGATGCCGTTTGATTGGAGTTGTTTTGCCAAGTCATTTTTATAGGCCTCGGCGCGCTCATCTACCATCAAATCCGATATAACAACGGTGGCTCTTTCGATGATGTTTTCTACTACGAGGTTTTGTGCCGTTTGGCGCAGTTCTTGCTCTTTTTTCGTCTTGATAGTTGCCTTGAGGTCTTTCTTTAATTCGGCCAACGTATCGAATTCACTGACTTCCTGCGCAAATTCATCGTCGATTTTCGGAAGTTCTTTGGTTTTGACTTCCCGAACCAACACTTTAAAGAGCGCTTCTTTTCCAGACAAGTCAGCGCTTTGATAATTTTCGGGGAAGGTAACTTTTACATCAACAGCTTCCTCCGCCTTTTTGCCGATCAACTGATCTTCGAAAGTATCGATAAAAGACTTGCTGCCCAACTCCAGGGCGTAATTTTCGGCTTTGCCGCCTTCAAAGGCAATGTCATCTACAAAGCCCTCGAAGTCGATCATGACCGTATCGCCTTTTTTGGAAGCCTTGTCGGAAGAAATCAAACGTGCATTTTGCTGCTGCATTTTTTCGAGTTCTTCTTTAACATCTTTTTCTTTTGGCGTATATTTTAACGCACTGACAGTGATTGTTTCATAGTCGGCCAGTTCCACTTCCGGCAACAGCGCCACTTCGATTGTCATTTTCAATCCCGTGTCATTGCCGACTTCGTCAATGCTTTTCATGTAAGGACGAGAGGCTACTGTTACTTCTCCGCTTTCCAAAATCGTTAAATATTCTTCGGGAAATGCTTCGTCAATGGCATCTTCATAAAAAACACCCTTTCCGTATCTTGCTTCAATCATTTGACGGGGCACTTTGCCTTTGCGAAATCCGTCAATCTTAAATTTGTTTCTGTTTTTTGCAAATGCTTTTGCGATGGCTTTTTCGAAATCTTCCGGTGAGACTTCGATTTTTATTGTTGCAGTTCCGTTTTCAATTTTTTCGACCTTAAAAGACATGGGTGTTCTCCTTTTTATAGTATCGCATTATCAACGTAATATATCATAATTTTTATAATATTACAACTGTTTTTGCTTTGTGGTAATTTCGGTGGCGGGTAGAGATTGCAGCAAATCGGGCAAATGAGGGAGATACAGTTTCACTTGACCGTAATTCAAGCCGAGCAGATCGCCTTGTACATAGGCGTAGAATGTTTTTTCTTCTGTGCGAATAATCAGGATTTGACGGATATCTTTTTGTTTGCCGTAGGGGCGTACAAGGCTGTGTTGCAGCGTTGTTTCAAAATCGGACAACAAGGCAGCATCTTCACTGTAGCGTCTTGTAAGAACGATGCTGTTAAACAGCTCGCCTTCGTATTCGACGTATTCCACACTGAGGATGTTTTTGACGGGCGTATTTTTCAATTGTATCTGTTCAACGCCAAAGGGAAGTAAAGCCAAAATCAACATCAGCAGAAAAATACTGATAATGTAGCGATGTTTTTTTGGTAAGGGTAGTGTATTCATTCGTTGTAAGAGCTTGTTTGGAATATTTAATTTCAATCCGGCACCTCTTAAGCATCAACAGGAGTGTTGCAGTCAACGGACTTTGCGGAAAAAAGAACGGTACGTGCTGAGCTGATTAAATAGATAGAGCCCGCAATGATGTAGACTGTTTGATTTTGCGGCGAATAATCGATATATTGGCCGATGGCATCGATAAGGATGGGTGTTGACGGAAGATGGTAATGTTCTTGAATAAAATCGGTAAGCTCTTCGGCATGCATGGCACGCTCGTTGGGAGGAGTCAATGTATAAATTTTTTGCTTCTTTTGCAACAATTGTGCGAAAGAGTCAGAAAAATCTTTATCTCGAAGTTTGCCTACAAAGAGCACGATATCGGCATTTTGAAAGAAACTGTTGATATTTTGGTTTAACATTTGCACCCCTTCTTCGTTGTGGGCGGCATCGATGATGATTAAGGGATGTTTGTGCAAGATTTCGAAACGACCGGGAAAAGAGGTGTTTTCAATGCCCTCGATGGCAACATCAAAGGGTATGCAAAATCCCTGGACATGCAAGAGCTCCAGCGCTTTTAAAACACAAGCCAGATTACGCAGTTGGTATTGACCCGCAAGGGGCAGAGAAATCAAATGTTTTTGGTTATAAAGAACCTTTTGATGCGTATGAGAGAAATCGATGATGTGTAGCGCTTCTGCCTCTGCAATATGCACAGGTGCATTCATTTCGAGCGCTTTTTTGCGGATGACATTTTCGACTGCAGCGCATTGGTGCATGAGCACACAGGGACGGTTCGGTTTGATGATGCAGGCTTTTTCATAAGCGATTTGTTCTAAATCGTGCCCGAGGTGTTCTTTGTGGTCGTGGCTGATGGACGTGATGATACTCAGCAAGTTGGTCTCGATGACGTTGGTTGCATCGAGGCGGCCGCCCATGCCGGTTTCCCAAACAATGATGTCGACGGATTCTTCATAGAAATATTGAATGGCAATGGCTGTGATCAGTTCAAACTCGGAAGGGGGGGCAATGCCTTGTTTGGTATTCAAGGCGATTTGTTTGCTGACGGCATGTGTGATTTCGGCGAGGCGCTGATTGGCAATATATTCGTTATTGATTTGTATGCGCTCATTGAAACAAACCACATAAGGAGAGATAAAAAGCCCTGTTTTATACCCGCAGGCGCAGAGTGCGTGGGAGAGCATGCTGGAGGTGGAACCTTTGCCGTTGGTGCCGGCAATATGAATAAACTTGAGTTTGTTTTGCACAGAACCCATGCTTTTTAAAAGAGAACTGATATTTTCGAGACCTAATTTGATTCCGAATTTGTTGCGTGAATGAATGTAGTCAAGCGCTGCGGCGTAATTCATGTTTCTTCCTCCCCAATAAGCCAAAACATATTATAGCATTTCTTTAAAAAATTTGAAATAAGTGCTATAATGGAACAAATTCGACAGGAGTAAAAAATGCGATTTATTTTAGTTCGACACCCGCAGACTGTTGCCAATGCAGAAAATCGTTTGGTGGGTGTTACCAATTCACCCTATACGGATCATGGTCATAAGCAGGCAAAAGCATTGATTGATTTTTTGAGTACGGCAAACTATGATGCCATTTATTCCAGCCCCATCTCGCGGTCAAGATATATCGGCGAGGAAGTAGGAAAAAAGCTGCAAAAGGAAGTTCATATTATGCCGTGGCTGCGCGAAATCAACTTTGGAGATATGGAAGGTGTTGCTTTTGATGAATTTGAAAAATATGGTGTGGATTTAGATGATTACAGAAAAAATCTTTTCGATTTTCGATATCCCAACGGAGAGATGTGGGTGGAATTTTATGCAGACCGAAAACGCTACATCGATGAGCTGCGCAGTCAAAAGGGCACCTGCTTATTAACCAGCCACGGGGGTACTATCTGGGCGCTTTCTGCTGCAATAGTAGGAAAAGAATTGCAAGAACATCGAGGTCCGATTTTGTCTAATGCAGGTATTATGATTGCAAATTGTGATGAAGACAACGGAGAAATTGTAAAAGTAATCGATATTGACGATGTAATGAGCGGAAAATTGACGCAATTTAACCATTGGGAGTGAGTGCGTGAAACAAGAATTTTTAAAACAAAACAGGGAAAAATTTCAAAAAAAAATGGAAGAGGGCAGCATTGCGCTGATGCATTCCAACACCGTATATACATCCAGTGCGGATATGCATTTTCCCTTTGAACCGGACAGAGATTTTTATTATTTAACGGGTCTAAAATTACCTGACTTTCTTTATCTTGCAGAAAAAAGTCAAGGAGAAGTAAAAGAAACGCTGTTTGTGTACAGAAAAGATGAACAGGAAGAAAAATGGACGGGCTATCGCTACACCAAAGAAGAGTTGACGGATATGTGCGGGATGACAAACATAGCGTATTTAGACCAATTTCAAAATTATTTGGCTTCGAGCATGGCGAAAAACTCTTATAAAACGGCTTATCTCAACACACCGCTTACCACAACCTGGAAAACATATATCAGTCCGCAGGAAACTCTCGCGAAGCAAGTGGTAGAAAAATACCCTTATTTGCAAATAAAACACAGTTCCGAAATAATGGTGCCTTTGCGTGCAATCAAAGAACCGTATGAAGTGGAACAAATTCGCCGGGCAGCGGAGATAACCGACCGAGGACTGAGACACATGATGCGCATCAGCCGTGGCGGCATCAACGAAAAAGAATTGGAAGCGGCTTTTTCTTATGAAGTGATTCAAGCAGGGGCGACGATGTCTTTTCCGCCTATTATTGCCTCGGGGAAAAACGCCTTGGTGTTGCATTATGACAGCAATGATAACGTCGTTGAAGACGATAGCCTTGTGCTTGCGGATGTAGGAGCGGCAAAAAAGTATTATTGCGCTGATGTTACGCGCACGTTTCCTGCCGGCGGAAAGTTTAATGAGATACAGCGAAAGATTTATGAGATTGTTTTGGAAGCAAACGAAAAGGCCATTGAATGCATCAAAGAAGGAATTACGTTGACGGAAATTGATCAATGCGCACAGGAAGTCTTGTATAAAGGACTCAAGGAGCTGAATATTTTAGAAACCAAAGACGAGCTTCGCCAATATTATTATCATTCCATTGGTCATAGCCTGGGGCTGGATGCCCATGATTCGCTCAACAGAACCATGCCGCTGAAGGCAGGCATGGTCATTACCATTGAGCCGGGGCTGTATGTGGAACAACTGGGGATTGGCGTGCGTATTGAAGACGATGTTTTGGTTACCAAAACAGGATATGATGTGTTGACAAAGCAAATTATGAAAAATGCTGATGAAATAGAACAATTTATGCAAAAGGAACAAAAAAGATGCTGAGCAGTATAGATTATCAAAGATTAAAAGAGCGCTATACAAGAAATATTAAACTGGCTTCATTGGCGGGAATGGTCTTAGTCGTTATGATGGTTTATAATGTGGTCTCCACGACCTTTCGATTCCCCTTTGAGCTTGACTTTGCACGAATTATTATTCCGGATCTGCTGTATAGTTATGGATTTCGTGCCACGGTAAATGCGGAACTGGGTGTGGGGATTACGCTCCTTGCTTTATTTGCGATAATATTTGCGGTGGTAATTTTTCTGGTTGTCTTTGCTTATAAGCAGAGGCGGTGGGCGTTTTTATGGTTGGGCTTTTTTGTCTTGGCTGATATGCCGTTATTGATTGTAATCAAAAATTATCAGGCAATTGCCGTGCATGGTGTATTGTTGGTGGTTTTGATTATCGGCGCAAAAATGGCGGGAGAAAACGCACAACTGGACAAGCGGTTATGGAGCTTTTAAGAAGTGAGAAAGATGATTGACAAAATCGTCTTCCTTTGCTAACATGAATAAGCCTTTCAGGCAATCAATTTAGCGGATGTGGCGGAATTGGCAGACGCGCCAGACTTAGGATCTGGTGTCTACGACGTGCAGGTTCAACTCCTGTCATCCGCACCAATTTTGGTGAAGTGTGGCTGTGAGCGTGATGTATCCGTCAAGCAGCCGCTTTTTTATAGCTTGCATAGAATCGATTTTTGTATATGCCATGATGAAATAATCAGTAAGCATGGCTTGCAGCAGAGAAAAAGATGGTGCGCTTTGTTTAAAATTTCAGCGAAGCATAAAAAATTAATAAAACTTAAAGATATTTATCATACAATATACAAGTAAATGTTGCATTATGTTATGATAGTTCGGTAGCAACATGACTTGATAATACGGGGGAAGGATAATATGGCAGATTATATTATTGCGACTGCGTCCACGGCCGACATGCCGGCGGAATATTTGCAGGAAAAAGAAATACCTTTTATCAGCTACACCTATATGATAGATGATGTAGTATATGAAGATGACTGTAAAGAAGAAACCAAGCAGGAACTGTATGAAAAAATGCGACAAGGGGCTGCAGTGACCACTTCCATGATCAATACCTATACCTACTATATGTTTTTTAAACAGATGATGGAAACGGGAAAAGACGTGATTTTTTTGGATATGTCCCGTGAAATAACGAAATCCTATATCAATGCTTTAGAGGCGGAAAAACAAATTAAAGAGGAGTATCCGAATCAGCGATTTTATATGATGGATACCAGATGTATTTCCGGCGGATTGGGTATGTTGCTTGATGATATGGTGAAATTAAAAGAGCAGGGAAAGAGCTTTGACGAGGTGATTGCTTGGGCGGAAGAAAATAAGCTGAAAGTGATTCACTGGTTTACCGTAGACGATTTGAACTATCTCAAACGGGGCGGGCGCGTATCCAATGCTGCTGCGTTGGTGGGTGGGCTGCTTTCCGTGAAACCTGTGATGTATATTTCCAATGAAGGGAAATTGGTTGTTTCCGAAAAAGTTCGAGGGCGAAAATCATCATTGTTAGCGATTTTGAAGCATATGGAAACAGATTTCGTTGACTATGAAGGCAAAGAGGTGTTTATTCTCCATGCGGATTGTTTGGAAGATGCGGAGTTTATGCGTGACAAAATATCGGAGATCTTTCCCGGAGTGGGAAAAATATCCATTACTACCCTCGGTACAGTTATCGGTGTCCATTGCGGGCCGGGATTGTTGACTGTTTTTTATCTTGGCGAGAAACGATATGGCTGATATGTGAAGGCCACCTGATAAGGTGGCTTTTTTATTTTGGGAATCTTGTTGCCATGCGGATGTGAATATACCGTTTATCGCCATTTATGGACCGCTTATCGCAAAAAGATAGAAAACTATTTTGGAATTATATATAGTATCCTCAGGTTCTGCAGGAAGGAGAAAAAAAGATGGAGATTGAGATCAAAGTTGACGAAAAGTATGAAAAAACAAAAATTATGATTTTGACCAATCAAATTACAGAAGAAGTGAACGATATCATCAAAAAAATTTCCGCTGCGCCTTTACGTAGCATTGCGGGATATGCAGACGATGCACTGACGCTTATTGATCAACAAGATATTTTACGTGCTTATGCTTCTGATCAAAAGGTTTTTGTGCAAACAGCGGAAAATGAATATCTGGTAAAGCTTCGACTGTATGAATTGGAAGAAAGATTGGATGCGAGTGTATTTGTCAGAATATCCAAATCCGAAATCATTAATTTGACAAAAGTGAAACAATTTGATTTGAGTTTCAGCGGAACGATATGTGTAGAGATGCAGCATGACATTGTTACTTATGTTTCAAGACGGTATGTGTCTGCACTGAAAAAAACAGTAGGAATTTGAGGTGAAAAAAATGAAAAAACAAATTGCGTTTCGGGCGCTGTTGGGATTTCCTTTGGGAGTTTTTATCGGTTATACGATCACGATTATCATTTCAACCATCTTTGCGAACGGTTTTTATTCGCCTGCGGTGCCGGAGCTTGTACGACAGGCAGGCAGCGAGATAAACGCGGTATGGATTCAGTATTGGTTGGCCGGGATTTTGGGGTCGGTAATCTCTGCCGGATCATTGATTTGGGAGATAGAGCATTGGAATATCATGAAACAAACGATTGTGCATTTTATACTGGTTTCCGTGACGATGCTGCCCATAGCTTATTTGGCAAAGTGGGTTGCAGCAACACCGCTTAGTTTGTTGAGCTATTTCGGTGCATTTGCCGGTTTGTATTTCTTGATATGGTTGGGGATGTACCTTGTTTTAAGGAATAAAATCAAAAAAGCGAATCAAAAAATACAGGCAAAAGATGAATAAACGTCTTTACAAAAAAGCGCCCATACGGGCGCTTTTTATAAAGAACAGAGAACTTTACTGAAAAAGTTGTTTGAAACGCTGCCATAGGGAAGAAGATTTTTTGGGCAAGGCATTTGAATTCGCAAAAACAGGACGATGTTCCATCAGCCATTGCTGGCTGTCTAGAGGCGGAGTATTGAAGGTTTCTTTTTTTACATAATTACCGTCAGGCAGAAGCATACGCGCTTTGGCGGTATCTTTCAGCTGAAGGTCAAGAAACGAAAGCAGCCATTCTTTGATGGCGGGGTCTAAAACAGGGCAGGCTACTTCTACGCGTCGGATAATGTTACGTGTCATCATATCTGCCGAAGAAATGTAGAGTTTGGCATCTTCGCCTGTGCCAAAGCAATAGACCCGAGCATGTTCTAAAAATCGTCCGACAATACTGGTGACAGTGATCTGGTCGGTTTTTCCGATAATGCCCGGACGAATGCAACAAATGCCACGTAAAATCAGGTCTATGTTGACACCGGCCTGCGAGGCTTGCGCTAACTTGTCAATGATATCCCGTTCTGTAAGTGAATTGGCTTTGATAATGATACGCCCGCCCTCGCCTTTACGGATTTCTTCGTCCATAAAACGAAGGAGTGACGCTTTCATGGAAACGGGAGAGACCAGCAGATGTTCATAGTTGCCGTTGAGGTTGCCGATCAGCATATTTTGAAAAAAGGCGATGGCATCTTGACTGACGGCTTCATTGGCTGTCATAAGGCTGAAATCTGAATAAAGTTCGGAAGTTTTTTCATTATAATTTCCCGTACCCACTTGTGTGATGTATTTTAACTGTCCTTTTTCTTTGCGCGTAATCAAACAGAGTTTCGAGTGACATTTAAAACCGCCCATGCCATAGATGATGCGGCACCCTGCTTGTTCCATGCGCTCCGCCCAGGAAATGTTGTGTGCCTCGTCAAATCGGGCGCGCAGCTCAATAAGCACCGTAACATCTTTGCCGTTTTCGGCGGCGATGCAAAGTTGTTGCGCCACAATGGAGTTGAGTGCCAGGCGGTAAATGGTGATCTTGATGGAGAGCACATCACTGCAGGCAGCGGATTCTTTGAGCAACTGCAAAAACGGAGACATGGAGTCGTAGGGATAATGTAAAAAAATATCTCGCTGCATAATTTGGCTCGTCATAGAAAGCGAAGGGTCAAGAAAAGAGGGATATTTTGGTGTGTATCCGGGATAGATAAGATTCCACAGCAGATGAGGAGAAATTTGGGAATACAGAGAAAATACATATCGCATTTCCAACGGACATGAACTGTAAAACACTTGCTTCTTCTCTAACTGAAGACGCTGAGATAAAAGCAGGGACAATTCGTGGTTTTCTCCTTGCATTTCTAAGCGCACAGGGGCGAGACGCGCACGTTTTTTTAGTAGTTTGGACATGTGATGTCTGTAGTCCAAATCTTCGTCATCATCAAACTTTTCTTCATCAAAACTGATATCGGCATTTCGAGTTACAGCGATAACATTGCTGTTTTGCGGGGTATATATTCCGAAAATATCGGAGACATATGCTAATAAAATGGTTTCAATGCGCACAAATCGGTCAGGTTGATCGGGAAGATGAATGTG
This sequence comes from Eubacteriaceae bacterium UBA1433, assembly GCA_002329295.1. GTDB lineage: Bacteria > Bacillota > Clostridia > Eubacteriales > UBA1433 > UBA1433. The sequence goes on along the minus strand of DCTT01000015.1, from coordinate 122,292 downwards.
TGTAGGAAGAGAAGCAGGGACAGGAATCAAGCCCAACGATGAACGGCCGTTTTTGTCATGAAGCAAAGAGGCAATATGCAGTGCTTTGTTTGGCAAATGGGGGAAAGGATGCAATGTATCGATAATTTGCGGAGAAAGAATGGGTTGGACAAAATCACGATAATATTTTTCTACAAATTTGCATTCTTGTTTTGTTAATTCGTTCATCTGCAAATCAAAGATGCCTGCTTCGCGCAAAGCGTCACTGACTTGACGGTAAATGTTGTCTTTCATTTCAATTAAAGGGGTGACAGCCTCGAACACAGCGTCCAATTGTTGCATCGGCGTTTGCCCTGTCTTGTTGTCGATGGCATCAGGGGTCATCACAGACAAATCAAAGAGGCTGCCCACGCGTACCATAAAAAATTCGTCTAAGTTGCTCGTAAAAATGGAAATAAATTTGAGTCGCTCCAATAAAGGAACGCTTTCGTCCGTGGCTTCTTCCAAAACACGCTGATTAAATTTTAGCCAACTGAGTTCGCGGTGCTGTGTATAGCTGATATCCCGAGGAGTTAACGGTTTAACATTTTCTGCCATAAATATCCCTCCCGTACGCCGTATGTACTGATGGTGAAACAAGGCGCTTTTAAATGATTTAAAATATGCATCATAATTAACAGACCCGGCACGAGTGTGTGGATGCGGTCGGGACAATTGCGCAAAATAAGCTTGCGGGTCCTTGCATTGTCTTTTGCAACTATTTCTCGCAGGGTTGTTATTTGATCCATTTGGATGACACAATTGTCAACAGGCAAATCAAACAGCGAATTGACAAGTTTCAGGACAGCGCGTGTGGTGCCGCCTACACCGACGACCTTTTCTACAGGGGTGATTGCGCTGAAACGAATGCCTTTTAATTCTTGTCGGATGTGTTTTTCAATGAGTTTCTGTTCTTGTTTTGTCGGCAAAAAATCGGATACGTATCTGGTAAAAAGATTTAAGGAACCGATTGGGATGCTTTTTGCCAAATAAGGTTCATTTTCATTGAAAGCTACGATTTCTGTACTGCCTCCTCCGATATCAAACAATGCACCTTGTGAGGCATCGATATTGTGCAGCATGCCATAGTAATCAAGGAGAGCCTCGTCTTCGCCGCTGAGAATGTCAATGGTATAGCCTGTTTGTTTTTTTACTGCCTGTAAAATTTCTTTGGTATTGTTGACATTACGTATAGAGGCGGTGGCAAAAACCCCAATAGACGAAACACCGATGCGATGCAGCATTTTTTGAAAATGTTCCAGTGAGGCGCAAAGGCGATGAATGCCCTCCTGGTTTAACTGTTCGTCTTGAATGTAATTGGCGAGTCCTGCAATGATTTTTTCGCTGAAAAGAGGCTGAAAAGCCATGCCTGTGATGGCATAAACATTGGTGCGAATGGTGTTGGAGCCAATATCAATTACTGCATGCGTCATGGTGTCTGTTTCTCCTTTGCAGATTCTTAAATAGTATAGGTCACGGTGTGAAAAAGAGATATCATGCAATGTAATGTTTCAGTAAAAAAGCTGTAAAGCAAAGAGCGTTTTTTGACAGAATTTATTGCCGAAGTCAGAAGGATGTAATATACTTATCATATCATAAATTTATGAAAAGACGTTTATTTACGGTAAAAAAACCAAAAAAGGAACACAGACAGTGAAAACATGGATTTTAAACGGTTCGCCGAGAAAAGACGGCAATACTGCCTATTTGATTGAACAATTGGTACGCAGGTTGGACGGAGAAAGCAAAATTTTCTTTGCCTATGACAGTGTTGCTTCGCCTTGTATAGATTGTCGATATTGCTGGAATCATGATGGATGCAGTCTCGATGACGAAATGCAGGAAGTTTACAAAGAGATAGAAGCAAGCGATAATATTGTACTTGCCTCGCCGATACAATTTATGGGATTGAGCGCACCGCTTTTGTGTGTGGCAAGTCGATTTCAACGATATTACGCCGCAAGAAAGTTTCGCAAGACTGAGCCCTTTGCGATGCCGAAAAAGGGCGCATTTATTTTGACGGCAGGTGGAGACGGTGGTGCGAAATATGCTGGAGCCGTGGCACGATTGATTCTTAAAGAGGTGGGAGCAGATTGCCTTAGTTACGCAATGTCTCTTAGAACGGATGTTTTGCCCAGCAGAAACGATCAAAAGGTATTGGAAGAAATAGGCAAGATGGCGAAAATACTCAATGGGGCTTGAAAAAGCGAAAAAAAACAGATATAATATATTTTACAGATTATTTGCGAAAGTGGCTCAGTGGTAGAGCATCGNNGTTCGAATCTCGTCTTTCGCTCCATTTGCAAAAAACTGCTGTTATAAAAACAGCAGTTTTTATGTTTCGCCAGTAAATACTGGAGAAAATGAAAAAAGCAGAAAATGCGAGAGAACGCAGTTTCTTTTCCAAAATACAGTTGTTTTTTTTGTGAAGTCATGATAATATATTTTCCGCATTCGCACCATACCTAAACAATCAGCACTTGCGAGAACGTGCGCCCTTAGCTCAGTTGGATAGAGCATGTGGCTTCGAACCACAGTGCCGGGGGTTCGAATCCCTCAGGGCGTACCATTTTGGCGATAAAAGACTTGGTTACCAAGTCTTTTTTTGTTTATAGAGTGATTGTTTTTATTTTTTTAACAGCGTGGCACGCCTTTTTTTTACAAAACAAACAGCGGATATATCCGCTGTTTGTTTTGTGAAGAGTAACCCTTGGCGCTTATAAAGCTTCCAGTTTTTGTTTAAATTCGTCTAATTTTGCCGCATCGATCATGTCTTCAATATAGGGGATGGCATCGACAAACTTGAAGGTTCTGCCCACTTCCAAAAGCGGATGCTCCAACAGTTCCGGTGCAAGCTCCTCGATAATCGCTCTGGTTTCCGCAGTGTCTAACAGTTCCCCTACCGTGGTTTCAAAACTATACTTGCTCATGTTTTCCTCCTTAAAATGGTTTTATTGAATTATTATCGGTATCTTTATAGTGTTTATGTATTATGTTATTGTACAAAATAGATAAAATCGCTTTCAATCTTGTCAAGCGTTTGCTTTTGCCGCCTGTCCGACGGCAAAGCCTTCCTGAAAGGCTTGTTGATTCATCTCTATGATTTGGGGAGGTTTGCTTGCAAATTTTTCTGTAAGCGTGTTCAGAAAAATCTCCGAGTCCAAAGCATTGGTATATCCCAAGAATGCACCGATCATGGGCACGTTGGCTATCTTCGCCGAGCCGACCTTTAAAGCGATGTCGTCTGCAGGCAATGAAATAATGCGAAGGTCTTCTCTGTTGACAGGCGACGTAACACGGGATGAATTGATAATCAGTGTGCCGCCCGGTGCCAACTCGCCAAGAAATTTTTTTAAAGATTGTTCGTTCATAGCAATGAGTGTATCACACTTGGAGGGCAGCGGCGAGATGATTTCTTCATCGCTGACAATCACTGTGCATTTTGCGCTGCCGCCGCGTTGTTCGGGGCCGTATAGAGGCATAAAAGTGGCAAACTTTTCAGCTTTGACGGCACTTTGCGCAAAAGTGATTCCAATACTCATCACGCCCTGACCGCCGGAGCCGGAGATAATCAATATGTTTTTCATTCTTTCGCCTCCTTGTCTTTAAAAACCCCGAGGGGGTAGTTGGGAATGGTATGATTTTGCATGTATTCCAAGCTCTGCAGCGGAGTAAGCCCCCAGTTCGTTGGACAATTGGTTAGCAATTCCACGAAGGAAAAGCCTTTCTCTTCCAATTGGTACGAAAAAGCCTTTTTGATTCCCGCACGGGCTTTTCTGATGTTTTGCGGCGTGTCCAATGCATAACGCGCCACGAAAGCGGGTGATTTCAATTCTTTAATCAGTTCGCACATGGGGATAGGATGCCCCTCTGTTTCGGCGTTGCGACCGGAAGGAGAGGTTGTAGACTTTTGCCCGACCAATGTGGTCGGCGCCATTTGTCCGCCGGTCATGCCGTAAGTGGAATTGTTCGCAAAAACAACCGTAATGTTTTCACCTCTGTTGGCGGCGGACAGTATTTCGCCCAAACCGATGGCTGCCAAATCACCGTCGCCCTGATAAGTAAAGACGAGACTGGACGGATGGGAGCGCTTTGCTCCTGTGGCCACAGCCGGTGCGCGTCCGTGTGCGGAACCGATCATATCTACTTTCCAGTACAAAAGTCCCATGGTAGCGCAGCCTACAGGAAGCACGAGCAGTGCGTTGTGGGCTTGTTGCAATTCGTCAATGACTTCCGAGATGATTTTTGAAGCCGTGCCGTGCAGACAGCCGGGGCAAAATCCGCTTTGCAAAGGCTGCAGCGATTTTGGGCGTGTATACGTTTTTTCCATTATGCTTCACCTCCGACTATTTTTTCGATGGCTTGTCGAACGCCGTCATCATCCAGCAAATTGCCGCCTGAACGGCCGTAAGAATGGATAGGAATAGCGCAGTGCGTTGCCAGGGCAATGTCTTCTTCCATTTGCGCAGGAATCGTCATTTCGATATCAATAATGGCTTTGACATTTGCGCTGTTTAGTTTGGCAAAACTTTGTTTGGGAAACGGATAGAGGGTAATCGGGCGTATCATGCCGATTTTGATGCCTTTTGCTCGAAGTGCAAGAACGGCTTGTTTGGCAACTCGTGCGGCAATGCCGTAAGCCACAACGACGTATTGTGCATCGTCCAACAAAAGCTCCTCGGCTTTGGCGTCTTCTTTTGCCCAGCGTGCGTAAGTTTCTACGCGGGCTTTATTGTTGTTTTCCAACACCAATTCCGGATAAATAGACGTAATGATGCGTGTAGGACGGCTTTGTCCGTTATATCCTACCGCCCATTTTGTTTCTTCAAATTCGGCAGGGTCTTTCATGGCGGGAAGCGAGACGCTTTCCATAATAGAGCCCAGGCAACCATCCATAAGAATCATCACCGGACAGCGGTCTCGTTCGGCGTAGTCAAAGGCTTCATAGGTGAGATCCACCGCCTCCTGAAGGGTGGAAGGGGCAAAAACCAACGTATGGAAGCCGCCATGTCCCGGGGCTTTGGTGGCTTGCAGGTAATCGGATTGCGCGGGTTGAATGGAGCCCAGTCCGGGACCGCCACGACTGACATTGACGATGACGGCAGGCAATAATGCACCTGCCAAATAAGAGATGCCTTCCGTTTTGAGGCTGATACCGGGGCTGGAAGAAGAGGTCATGGCTCTCGTGCCCGTGGCCGATGCGCCATAGACCATGTTAATGGAGGCGATTTCACTTTCGCCCTGCACAAAGGTGCCGCCTACTTCGGGCAACCGCGAAGACATATATTCGGGGATTTCGTTTTGCGGCGTAATGGGATAGCCGGCAAAAAAACGACACCCTGCACGTACGGCGGCTTCGGCTACAGCTTCGCAGCCTTTCATCAACTGTTTAGACATCGGCTTCCACCTCCTTGAAAGTTTCAATGGCTCCCTCAGGACAAACCGTTGCACATGCCAGACAACCGATACACTGACTCATATCTTCAATCACGGGATTAAAATATCCTTTGGCACTGCGCACATTGCCCATTTGAATGATTTGCTTCGGGCAAAACTTGACGCAGTATCCGCAACCTTTGCAGAGTTTTGCGGAAAATTCCACATGGTTCATGTTATCAGCTCCTTATAAGTTTTCACCAACGGTTTTGCTGGGGTCGTACTGATTGTCATAATTGGCCTCGATGGTTCGCACCAGACGAGCTACCGTGGTGTTGACAGGGGTAGGTACGGAAAGAGCTTTTCCCAGTTTTTCGATAGCGCCGTTGAGAAATTCGATTTCGGTAGGACGTTTCGTAATCATCATATCTTGTGCCATGGAAGGATAGTGATCTCCGGCGGTTTTTTTTGCGGCAGGCAGTGTTTTGGTCATAAAAGAAGTAAAATCAAGCCCTTGAATGCCCTTTGCCTCTGCAACAGCCAGAGCCTCTTTTGCCAAATCGGTGACAAGCAGTGCAAAATTGACGTTTTTCCCTGCCTGTCCGCCATTGAGACGAACAAGACCGCACGTGGCGTTGACGACGATATTGACCAATGCTTTGCTCCATACTTTTTCATCGATGTTGTCTACGTATTGGCTGACAGCGCCGCCGTCAGTGAAGTATTTTGCCAGAGTTTGGCCTGCTTCTTGTTGCGGGGCATCTTTGATAAGGCTGCCGATATAGATATTGACTTCGTCAAAAAGATTTCCGTACACTTCGCCGGGAGCGGTGAGGATACTGGCAATATTGAGACAACCGTACAAAATTTTTTCTTGCGCAATCGTCTTTTCGATCAGCTCCACATTTCCGATTCCGTTTTGGAAAGTACAAACATAGGTGTTTTCCCCGATGGCTGGAGCAGCACCTTTGAGCGCTTCTTCCGTCAGCACGCCTTTGACCATGATGATGACATAGTCCATGATGCCGATGTTTTCTGCCGAATAGGCGGTTTTCATTTTTACGTTGTCACAGCCTGAAGCAGAATTGAGTACAAGACCTTTCTGGGCGATATTGTCCATGTGCGCCTGGAAAGGGTCAACCAACGTGACATCAGCCCCTCCTTTTTGCAGATAGGCGCCCAGCACACAGCCCATTGCGCCTGCGCCGATTAATGCGATTTTTTTCATACGTACCTCCTTTAGATTTTATATCTTTCGTTTAAAAATTTCCGACGTTAAAAAAATCCTGCTTTTTTCGCTTCANNGAAAGGCGGGATGAGAAAGTTTAATCAAAGCCCGGGCTCTGTTTTCGATGGTTTCGTTTTTTAGACGTGCAATGCCGTATTCGGTAACGATATAGTCAACATCTGCTCGGGGTGTGGTAACGGCAGAGCCGACAGGAAGGGCTAAGGATATTTTGGACAGAAGATTGCCTCCCTTGTCGGTGCGGGTGGAAGGCATGGCAATAAAAGATTTGCCGCCCCTGCTCTGATTGGCGCCGCGAACAAAGTCTAATTGCCCGCCGGTGCCGCTATAGTGTCTGCTGCCGATGGATTCGGCGCATACCTGACCGGTAAGGTCAATGGCCAAGGCGCCGTTTACAGAGATAACATGGTCGTTTTGAGCAATGACAAAGGGATCGTTGACCCAGGCAAAGGAACGTGAGAGAACAGCGGGATTCTGGTCCAAAAATGCATACATGCTCTGGCTTCCCAGCGCAAAACCGAAAACGGAGATGCCTTTGAGCAGTTGCTTTCGGCTGTTGTTTACAGCGCCGCATTCGATTAAATCCACCATGGGTTCCACAAACATTTCCGTATGAATGCCCAAGTCTTTCTTCTCGCGCAACAAATGGCCTACTGCAGTGGCAAGACCGCCGATACCCAGTTGAATACAGGCGCCATCGGGGATTTGTTCGGCGATGTAAGCAGCGATTTGGTTGTCGGCCTCATCGCTTTGAAAGGGTGGCGGAGAATAGAGCGGTTCGGACAAATCCACTAAATGCGTTACTTGGTCAACGTGTACGGTAATGTCTTCGCCTTGTACGAAAGGCATATTTTCATTTATTTGGATAATGACTTTCTCCGCTTGTAAAAGGAGACTTTTATCAAGCGGACACAGTCCGAAGCTGATTTGTCCCTCGTCGTTGGGAGGGGTGCCAACCATCATGGCTATATTGGCAGGATGCACTTGGGAACGGTCTTTTGAAGTGGAACTGAGATGTATGAGCTGCACCTCAATATTGGAATTTTTTTTCAGAAAGGCTCGCTCGATGGGCCCTAAAAATAAACTGCGGACAGTGACTTTGTCACGAGCATCAGGCAAATACAGGCGCATGGCTCGGTTGCCAAAGCCCATATCAATGCGAACATTACGCAAATGGTCTATTTCGTCATATAAGCAATCTAAAACAGCATAGGGGATTGCATTTANNGACAATGATATCGTTAGATTGAATCTTTTTTGCGGCCTCTTGAGGCGAACATATTTTATCGCGGTAAGCTTCACGCCAATTCATAGCAACTTCCTTTTTTTAAAAATATTATATAAATTTTAAGTGTTTCTTTACAGAAAATCCTGTATACTTTATATTATAAGCAGTGTATCGTAGTGCGTCAAAATATGGACGAACAAGTGCACGGTCGGAACACTTGATTTGGATGCAATCCATTTTTTGAAAAAGCGCTGCAAATGGACAAAAATAAGACCATTTTTTATTGAAGGATGCTTTTTTAATGATTGTTTTTCGCGGTTATACTTCCGGTGAGGAAAAATAATTCAATGATGATGGACTTATGCAAAAGAGCGGACGGGAGTTAATATGATGAATCGAGAATTGCTGTTGCAGAGGTTAGAAGAAAATCCTTTTCAGTCTTTAAATCACATCGTTTATCAGATGTTGGAAGAGGCGATTCTCTCTTTTGAATTGTTGCCCAAAACCAAACTGAACAGTGCAAAAATCGCAAAAGACTTACAAATCAGTCGAACGCCGATTAAAGAAGCGTTTCGCACTTTGTGCAAAGAAGGGTTGGTGGAGAGACGAGAAGACAAAAACGGATATTATGTATTCACGTTTTCCAGACAGATGACGGAAGAGTTGTTTTTTGCACGCAGAGTGATTGAAGGAACTGCCTGTTATTTATGCGCTCAGCATAACCGTTCGGTGGATGTAAGGCAGCTGCGTTATTATGCTGAAGAATTTCGCGAAATTTTACATACGAAACAATATACGAAGTTGGATGAGACGGACATCCCGTTTCATAAAATCATCGTACAAGCAGCGGGGAATCCTTTTTTGGTAACAATGTATGAAACCTTAGATAGAATGATTCGCTACCAATCGGCGCGAAACGCTCATTATCTCCGCTCTACCGGTCAAGTGGAATATAAAATGGACGGATTGGCGCTGCAGCATCTTTCTATTTTAAAAGCAATTGAATCAGGGATTCCCGAAATGGCTCAAAGCGCAGCGCATGCACATATTGATACTTGTGTTGAATTTACGAGATTGCATCCGATGTATTAAGAAAAACAGATGATCGAGGTAATTTTTTTCAAAGGAATCGTTTTTTTGAGTTCAAAAAAAATAAATCGACAGGTACCAAAAATACCGGAAAGCAAATTTTATGGATGAAATCAAACATATATTTTTAATCAATGCACATTCTGTAAAAGGCAAGAGAAAAGAATGGCTGAAAAAAAACATTATTTCTGTTTGTGAGCAACACGCTGTCGACTATGAAATGTATGATACAAATGAAACGGATGATATTGGTCGATATGCAGCGGCGGAAAAAAATCAAAATCATCAACAAAAAATATTGCGATTTTATGCTTGCGGAGGGGACGGAACCCTCCATCAAGTGGCAAATGCGGTTTTCGGAGACAGCAGTGCGCAGGTAGCAACCATTCCTTTGGGAACGGGAAATGATTTTGTGAAAAGCTTTACGAACTACGAATACTTTATGGATATCGGACGCCAGATTCGGGGAAAGGCGACAGAGATAGATGTCATTACCCACGGAGAGAAGATTGCCGTAAATATGGTGAATATCGGTTTTGACTGTATGGTTGTCGCCAAAACGCAACAGACGAAGAAATGGCCGTTTATCAAAGGGCCTGCAGCCTATTTGGCGGCGGTAGCACTTGTGCTGAAAGAGATGCCTCTAAGTAAGCAACAGGTTTTTTTGGACGGAGAAAGAGTACCGCAGGAAACGTTTCTGCTTACGGCAATTGCCAACGGATCTTATTGCGGCGGCGGATTTAATGCGGCATCAAAAGCGATTTTAAATGACGGATATTTGGATGTGTTGCTCGTTGACCCGATAAACAGACGGAAGTTTTTATCTTTGGTGGGTATGTATAAAAAAGGCACACTGTTGGATAGTGAACGTGTGGAGGAAGTTTTGAGATTTCAACGTTGTCGCAAAGTAGAAATTATTTCTGAAGAGCCATCGCTGTTTTGCTCGGACGGAGAAATTTTTTCTTTTCAAAAGGACGTCTTTCAAATAGCGCATAAGGCTGTCAGCTTTGCGGTTCCTGAGGGGTGTCGGTTCAAAAATCAACAGTAAAATGCGATGAAATATAAAAGTGGACTTTACACTTGAAACGGTAAAGATTATAATACAAGGTGTCTATTCCGTGTGAAGCGGGGGACGGATTTTCCTATTGAGGGTAGTATGGAAATATTAAAACAAAGAATCCTGTCGGATGGCGTAGAGCTTGGTACAGAAATATTAAAAGTAGATTCTTTTTTGAACCATCAAATTGACATCGAATTAATCCGGCAAATCGGACAAGAGTTTGCAAGACGCTTTCAAAAAGAAAATATCACAAAAATATTGACCATTGAGTCTTCGGGCATTGCAGTGGCTTGTGCGACATCGTTTTGTTTGGGAGATGTTCCTGTTATTTTCGCAAAAAAAGAAAAAGCCTCTTCCATGACAGATGAGTATTATTGCGCAGAAGTAAAATCGTTTACGAAGGGTACGATATCAATGGTGCGCGTAAACAAAAAGTTTCTTCATTCCGAGGATACCATTTTGATTATAGATGATTTTTTAGCGCACGGAGAGGCTGCCAGCGGATTGATCAATATTGTCAAACAGGCGGGAGCAAGGCTTGCGGGCGTGGCAATCGTCATTGAAAAAGAATTTCAAGGCGGCGGGGAAAAAATCAAAGAACAAGGAATCAGACTGGAATCTTTAGCGGTGGTATGTTCGATGCAAGAAGGTAAAATCCGTTTTCGATAAACGGTTATTTCGCTGTGAGGGCGATAACAATATATGGATATCACAAAGAGATGTCCCAAAAATAAACAAAGGAGAAAAAGATGAGAAAAACAAAAAAAGTGTTATCTGTTTTGCTGGTGATGGCCTTTGCGGCGGCCATTCTTTTTACGGGATGCGGCGGCGGCACCGGAAAAACAGATGAAGCCACAACCGTTGGGTTTATCTATACCAGCAGCAAAACCGATGGCGGCTATAGTCAGGCGCAGCATAACGGCACCATGGCTGTAGAAAAGTATTTTGGTAAAAAAATTAAAACCATCGTGGCTGAAAATGTAGCGGAAGAAAAACAAGCTGTGAAAAGTACGGCAGTAAACATGATCGACCAAGGAGCAAAAATTATCATTGGCACGAGCTTTGGATTTATGGACGCATTGGATGAATTGGCAACAGAATATCCTGATGTGACCTTTCTCCACTTTTCGGGATACAAAATGAATGACAAAAACTTTAGCAATTACTTTGGCGCAATGGAAGAACCGAGATATCTTTCGGGAATGATTGCCGGCTTAATGACCAAGACAAACAAATTGGGCTATGTTGCAGCTTATCCTTATACAGAAGTACAAATAGGTATTAACGCCTTTGCTTTGGGCGCACAATCGGTAAACCCCGATGTGACCGTGAGCGTCGTTTATATCAACAGCTGGAATGATCCGGCGAATGAAAAAGCAGCGGCAGAATCATTGTTGGCGCAAGGATGTGATATTATCACACAGCATTGCAACTCGGCAGGTCCGCAATTGGCGGCACAAGAGGCAGGAGCCTATGCAGTCGGGTATAATTTGGACAATTCGCAAGTAGCGCCGAAATCTTTTTTGACGGCTCCCGTTTGGCATCATGAAAAATACTTAATTCCCACTATCGAAAAAATCATCGACGGAACCTATGTGCCGGAGAGCTATTACGGCACGATGAAAGACGGCTATGTCGGACTGGCGCCCATGACCAGTTTGGTGCCGGATGACGTAAAGAAAAAAGTTGAAGCAGTGCAAGAACAAATGGTTGCAGGGACATTTTCTGTCTTTGTGGGACCCATTAAAGATAACCAAGGAAATATCGTTGTTAAAGAGGGAGAAACACTGGATCGTGCAGGTATTTGGAAAATGGAATACCTCGTGCAGGGTGTAACCGGAAGAGACAACTAAAAAGGTAGTGCAATATGGAACCTGTAAAAGCTATTGAAATGAAGGGCATCAGCAAAGCTTTTGGGTCCGTAAAAGCGAATGAAGACGTGAATTTAACAGTATATAATGGCGAAATCCATGCGCTGCTCGGTGAAAACGGTGCAGGAAAAAGCACATTGGTGAACATGCTGTCGGGTATTTATATGCCCGACAGCGGTTTCATTTCTGTATACGGTGAAGAAGTTCGCTTTGCTTCGCCTAAGGACTCCATTAAAAAAGGAATCGGCATGATTCATCAACACTTTAAGTTGGTTGATGTTTTAAGCGCGCAAGAAAATATTATTCTCGGTGACAGGCAAGGCACTTTTATAAAGCGGAAAAAGCTGACGCAGGAAATCAAAAAATTAAGCGATCAATATGGACTTGACGTGAACCCCAACAAAAAAGTGTATGAAATGTCGGTGGGAGAAAAAGAATCTCTCGAAATTATCAAAGTATTATATCGCGGCGCTAAAATATTGATTATGGATGAGCCGACGGCAGTATTGACCCCGCAGGAAACCAAACGTCTTTTTGAAATTATTCGCAACATGAAAGAGCAGGGATGCGCCATTATTATTATCACCCATAAGCTCAATGAGGTTATGGAAATCAGCGATCGCGTCACAGTGCTGAGAAAAGGAAAATCGGTCGGTACCGTCAATACCAAAGAGGTTGAGGTTCAGACTTTAATAGAAATGATGGTAGGCAAAAAAATTGACTTGGCCATCACAAAAGAAACGATTGAAAACAAAAAACTTTTGCTGGAAGTAGACGGGTTGTATGTGATGAATCAAGAGAAAAAACATGCACTCACAGACATATCGTTCTCACTTTACAGCAGCGAAATATTGGGTGTGGCCGGCGTGGCGGGCAGCGGGCAAAAAGAACTTTGCGAGACCATTGCCGGGTTGAACCCTGCCGAAAAAGGACGTATTTTTTTTGAAGGCGAAAACATTTTAGGAAAAACGCCGCAAGAAATTATCAGGTTGGGTATTCGCATGGGGTTTATCCCTGAAGACAGGTTGGGTATGGGGTTGATAGGAAGTATGGATATTGTGGACAATATCATTTTAAAAGATTATCAAAATGCACCGGGTCTGTTTTTAAAACGAAGCCGATATTACGAAAAAGCAAACCGTATTGTCGACAAGCTGGATATTCAAACACCGGGTATTTTTTGCCCTGTGAAAAAGTTGTCCGGAGGCAATATACAGAAGGTGCTTTTGGGCAGAGAAATTGACTCGGATCCCCGTGTGTTAATTACCGCTTATCCCGTTCGCGGCTTGGATATCGGTGCATCGCTCACGATTTATGATTTGCTGAATGAACAAAAGAAAAAAGGAGTCGGGATTTTGTTTATCGGTGAAGATTTGGATGTGTTGATGGATTTGTGTGATCGGGTGATGGTCTTTTGCGGCGGTGAGATGATGGGGACGGTAGATCCTTCGCAGGTGACGAAAGAAGAAATCGGTTGGATGATGGCAGGGGGAAAAATGAAGCAAGAGGTGCGGGCATGAAATGGTTTAGTTTAAAAAAAAGAGAAGAGATACCGGCAAAAAAGGCATGGTTGATTCGCATTGTTGCCGTTGTGCTGTCTGTTTTGTGCGCCGGGCTGGTCATTTTGCTTTTGGGTTTTCATCCGTTCGTTACATTCGGTGAAATAATCAAAGGAGCGTTAGGCAGCAAAATTCGTCTTACACAGACAGTGCTGAAGGCAGTGCCGTTGACGATTACTACGTTAGGAATCATTATTGCGTTCAAAATGAAGTTTTGGAATATTGGTGGAGAAGGTCAGATTATGATGGGTGCACTGGCCGCCTCTGTTGTTGCGCTGAATTTTCCAGACATGCCGCGGGGGCTTTTGTTGTTGTGCATGGGTATAGCAGCCGTAATCGGCGGCGGATTATGGGCCTTTATCCCTGCTTTTTTCAAAGCAAAAATGGGGACAAATGAAACGATTTTTACGTTGATGCTCAATTATCTTGCCATTAAATTTGTCACTTACCTTCAATATGGTCCCTGGCGTGACCCCGGCTCAAAGGGATTTCCGAAAGTGGCGGACTTTACGCAAAATGCTGTTTTACCCAATGTGTTTGGATTGCATATCGGATGGATCATTGCATTGCTGCTTACTGTGGCAATCTTTCTCTTTATGAATTATACAAAAAAAGGATATGAAGTTTCAGTGGTGGGCGAGAGCATTGATACTGCTCGCTATGCAGGAATGAACATTCAATCAATTATTATTACGGCGATGTTGATTTCAGGCGGACTTTGCGGGCTTACAGGGATGATTCAGGCTTCCGCCATTGAAAAGACGTTGACTTATTCGTTGTCGGCGGGAATGGGCTTTACGGCAATCATCACGGCATGGCTCTCCAGGCTCAATGCGCTGGCTTCTTTATTTGTATGTATCGCCTTTGCAGTGTTGTTGCAGGGAGGCGCTTATATTCAGATATCCATGCAAATTCCGGCTGCTGTTGCCGACATGATTCAAGGAATTTTATTGTTCTTTGTGCTCAGCAGTGAATTTTTTCTGCAATACAAAGTCAGTTTTCACTTTAAAAAAGCAAAGGGGGTTGCATAATGGAAGGCTTTTTGGCGGCAGCGGTAATCGCAGGTACCCCTTTGTTGTTTGCCACGGTAGGAGAGCTGATTACGGAAAAAGCAGGTAACTTGAACCTTGGGGTGGAAGGTTTGATGGTGATGGGGGCGGTCATCGGTTTTCTTGTCGGCTATCGGACAGGCAGTCCTGTTTTGGCATGTTTAGGTGCTTTGGCTGCAGGCAGTGTGGGCTCGTTGATTTTTGCCGTACTCACGGTGTCTCTTCGTGTCAATCAAGTGGTAACCGGTCTTACGTTGACCATCTTCGGTCAGGGGTTTGCCTCCTTTGTAGGCAGCAGCGTGATGGGTGCAGTGTTGCCCTATTCCATCAAAGAGTTTTTTCAAGTCATTGCTATTCCGGGACTTTCGAGCATTCCTTTTATCGGACCGATTTTTTTTAAACAGGATATTTTTGTCTACTTTGGTTATGTGGTTGTTGTTGCCACATCGATTTACTTATATAAAACGAAAAAAGGTCTCAATTTGCGTTCGGTAGGAGAAAGCGCCGCCTCGGCAGATGCTTCGGGAATTCCTGTCAATTTGTATAAGTATGTTCACATCATTATAGGCGGTGCACTGTGTGCGCTGGGTGGTGCATATTTATCTCTTGTGACGGTACCGGTTTGGCAAGAAAACATTATTGCCGGAAGAGGGTGGATTGCCGTAGCTTTGGTTATTTTTGCTTCCTGGAATCCGATTAAAGCATTGGTTGGCTCTTATTTGTTTGGCGGGCTTAATATTTTGGGATTTCGCCTGCAAAGCGTGGGAATACACATTTCGCAATATCTGATTGATATGTTGCCCTATGCGGCGACGATTTTCATTGTCATTATCAGTACGCGCAAAAATAAAAAAGAAGATATGCCGCCGGCGGATTTATCCAACCCGTATTTTCGGGAAGAAAGATAGCAACATCAACAAAAAAAGCGCCATGGCGCTTTTTTTTATTTTACGATTCATTGGATTGATTAGCAGCAGTAAGAGAGTGTAACAGGCGAAGTACTTCTTCTTTTCCTTGACCCGATTGTGCGGAATACAGAATAGCGGGATGAGGTGTGTCGGGAAAATATTCTTTTGCGGTTTTTAGCGCCTTGTTCATTTGATTTTTACTGATTTTATCAGCCTTTGTCAACAATATATAGGGAGTATAAAAATGGTATGTCAACCATTCATACATCATTTTGTCGTTTTCGGTAGGATCGTGTCGGCAGTCAATGAGTTGCATGACGACTTGCGGGCGAAATTGAAGCAAATAGTTTTCAATCAGCTTTCCGAAGGCGGCTCGCGTGGTTTTGTCACGTTTGGCATAGCCGTATCCGGGCAAATCTACCAAATAGAACAGGTCATTGATTAAATAATAGTTGGCGGTTTGCGTTTTGCCCGGTGAAGAAGAAGTGTGCGCAAGTTTTCGCCGATTGACCAAAGAATTGATAAAAGAGGATTTGCCTACGTTGGAACGACCCACCAGCGCTATTTTATAGAGATTGTCTTCAATAAACTGAGAAGCAAGTGCCGCACTTTTGACGTAGACGGCTGTTTTTATTTTCATAGTTCTTGCTCAAACACGATTTGATACACTTCCGTAATATGTGAAACGAAATGGATTTGCAAATGATCTAAGATGCTTTTCGGTATCTCGTTTAAGTCGGGTTCGTTTAACTTGGGGAGCAATACATGTTTCACTTGGGCTCTGTAGGCTGCCAAAAGTTTTTCGCGCAACCCGCCGACGGGCAAAATGCGACCGCTCAATGTGATTTCGCCGGTCATGGCGATGCGTTCGCTGACACCCTGATTTTTGAGTGCAGAAATCATGGCGGTGCTGATGGCAATGCCTGCGGAAGGGCCGTCCTTGGGGATGGCGCCTTCCGGGAAGTGGATATGAATATCGTTTTTTAACAATTGATCATAGTCGATGCCGAAGGTTTCGACGTGGGCGCGAATCATGCTCAGAGCAGCCTGGGCAGATTCTTTCATGACATCTCCCAACTGACCGGTGAGAACCAGATTGCCTTTGCCCTTGGTAACCACGGCTTCGGCTTTGAGCGTATCTCCGCCGTTTTTGGTCCAGGCAAGCCCGTTGACAATGCCGACGTTTTTTTCATCGGTCATAATATCGTAGC
Source organism: Eubacteriaceae bacterium UBA1433 (assembly GCA_002329295.1). Taxonomy (GTDB): domain Bacteria; phylum Bacillota; class Clostridia; order Eubacteriales; family UBA1433; genus UBA1433. The sequence continues at coordinate 105,677 of DCTT01000015.1, read as the reverse complement.
GATGCATCGGTCTTGAAAGGTATTCTTCCAAATTATCCTTCGTAACCGTAACGCTGTCAGTTTCTTCCTCCAATATCTTGCGCGCTGTCTGGCGGCAAATTTTGGATATTTTGCGATCCAGTTCACGAACGCCGGATTCAGAGGTATATTTGTTGATGATATCCCGAATGGCCTCATCGTCGATGGTGAGCTGTTGTTCCTGCAGTCCGTGTTGAAGGATTTGTTTTGGAATCAAAAATTGTTTGGCGATATGCAGTTTGTCTTCGGCAATATAGCCGTCCACTTCCAAGATCTCCATTCTGTCCAGCAGGGGTTCGGGAATGGTGCTCAGTGTATTGGCCGTTGTGATAAACATTACATTGGATAAGTCGAAGGGTATTTCCAAATAGTTGTCGACAAAGGCGAAGTTTTGTTCCGGATCCAATGCTTCCAATAAAGCCGCGGCAGGGTCTCCGCGAAAGTCTTTGGCGATTTTGTCAATTTCATCCAATAAAAACAACGGGTTATTGGTGCCGGCCTGTTTGATGTTGGAAATAATTCTTCCGGGCATAGAGCCGATATAAGTGCGGCGATGTCCGCGGATTTCAGCCTCGTCCCGAATGCCGCCCAGACTCATGCGGACATATTTTCTGCCGGTGGCGTGAGCAATGGATTTTGCAATAGAGGTTTTGCCGACGCCCGGAGGACCTACAAGGCAAAGAATGGGACTTTTGAGAGATTTGGCAAGGGTAATCACCGCCAAATATTCCAGTATGCGTTCTTTGACTTTTTCCATCGCATAATGCTCGGAGTGCAGGATTTGTTTGGCTTCTTTGATATCGGTCATCTCCGGAGTGGAAGTATTCCAAGGAAGTTCCAAAATGGTTTCAATGTAAGTTTGAATCACGCCGGACTCGGAAGAACCCATCGGAATCATCTCCAGACGCCGAATTTCTTTTTCCAGCTTTTCGGTAATCTCTTCGCTTAAATTTAATTCATGGAGCTTTGCCAGATATTCTTCGGCAATGTTTTCCGGACTTCTGTCACCCAGCTCTTCTTGTAACACACGAATTTGTTCGTTGATAAAAGCCGACTTTTGCATATCGTCCAGGTTGGTCTTAACTTTGCGCATAATGCGAAGTTCCAGGTTGAGCAAATGGATTTCTTTGGAAATTTTTTCGTTCAGCAATTCCAGGCGAGTATCGACGTTTTCTTCTCCTAAAAGCAGTTGTGCATCATCGTCTTCAAAGGGGATATTGGCGCTGATCAAGTCGATTAGGGCATTGGCGTCGTCGGTTTTTTGTATCTTATGCACCATTTCTTTGGAAATGAGATTTCCTTTGATTTGTGCATATTCCGCAAAGAGTTTTTTGGCAATGCGCATTTTGACTTCAATGGCTTCCGAATGTTCATATTCCAAATTAATCGGCGTAACCTGTACAATGAAGTAGGGTTCGGTCTGGATATATTTTTCTATTTTGCCTCTCTCTTCGATATCCACCATAACACGCACCAAATTGCCGTGGAGTTTGCCCATTTGTTTGATTTTGGCGTAGACGCCGTAGGGGCGAATGTCCTTTTCTTCGGGCAGATCTACTTCACTCTCGTATTGTGCGCTCAAAAACAAAATGCGGTCGCTTTCCATCGCATTTTCCAAGGCAAGGATGGATTTGGTTCGTGATATGTCAAAATAAGCTTCCGTACCCGGCAAAAAATTTATTCCTCTGATGCTGATGAGAGGATATTGATTTTTTGGTTTGGGGTCCGGCGGTGTATTTGAAAAATTCTTAAATAAATTTATTTTCACTGATATGGTTTCCTTTTTTCACAGGTCGTTTTTTATCTTGTATATTATATCATTAAGTTTTCTTTTCGCAAGTTTTTTACAATCCCCTCTCAAAAGGATGTAAAACTTCGTTTTGTTGTCACGCTTGTTTGGAAAAGCACTGCTCTCGCTGAATACTTGTTCGGTGGCAGATTGAAAATATCACTGTTTACGCGGATAAATTCGCTCTAAAATTCAAGTCCAGATGAAACGGATAAGAGCTAATCAATAACCTCATCAAATTGTAATGTGAATATGCATTTTTTGTGGAATTTGTGGAATATGAGTTATATAATTTTTTTATAGGGCGCAATCATTCTTTCGTTTAACTTGTCTCCTATTTTCGCCTGTATCTTCGGAGATGACATAAGGGCGCCTACAAGATACATCTTCAACACCGTTCCAAATTTCTTTTGCGGAAAGTCGTAAAACCCATGTTTTTTATAGAATCGATGATCAGCTTTCGTCATACCGCGTGTCAACCAGATTAAATCCCTGAAAATTTTCATTCCACCGACACCATAAAAATTCTTAGGCTGAATGTATTGATGTTTGATTGCGTAATCAAGTCTTTGGGCAAGCCTGTCTATTTCCGTATCCGGATCTGTTTCGTCACTGGCAACTCCGGCGAGGAAATTTCTTCCGACTTCACTTCTGCCTTCAATGATCATTTGTAGATTAGCCTCTGAAGCAACATTTCCGCTAATGAGGTATCCTGTCGGTTTGCCCATCGTAACGGTTCTATGGCCATTGCAAAACTGCCTGTCATCATACATCTTAAATACAGAGCCCATGGAATGATCCTGAATGGTAAATGCGTAAATGATGGCATCGGCAGTTTGGATATTGCTTCGCAAAAATTCATCAAAGCCGTCTTTATAAATGCATTTTCCGGTGGATGCGCAGCGAAAGCAGCCGAGACATCCGCCGTCAAAGGGGTAGTCGGCAATATGAATAATACGACTTTTATGTGTAAGAACTGCGCGAAATCTGTTGATCATATCATTCAGTTGACGATCGTCTTTGGCGCAATTTGTAACAATCACAACATCTCCGTTTTTTTCTTGCCGATTTGTCATAACGGAATGAACCGGACGATGCTTCGGAGGTGTAGCATTGTTTCGAATCGTTTCATAAACATCGTGTTTTATGCTCCAATAAACATAATGAAAAAAATCTTTAGCGGTTTTTTGTCCGCCTTCAGTCAGGAGATCGTCCATATCTGCAGACAGCCCCTTGATATATTTCAGACCAAGATCCTGACAGTTTTCCATGATGTATTGATGTGCGGTCACATCATAAAAATGTTTCGAAGTGGTAATCTGCGTAGCAAATTTCCCTGACAAATCAATGCCGGATTTTTTTAAAAGTTCAATAAAACGATGCAACTGACTGGGGGCGATAAATGTATAGACGGGATAAGAAAAGACAATCAGATCGGCGTTTTTTATTGCATCAGCCGCGATAGAAAAGTCCTTTTCAATGGATTTGATCTGTTGACCGACATGAAGAACCTGAAAACGATGTTCCAAAAATCTTTTCTCTAAATACAATGAGGTCTGCAATGTAATACTGTAGTTACCTTTCGGACTTCCATTTAGGATAAGAACCTGCATTTTTTCCTCTTCTTTCAATTTTTGCTCATCTGCGATGTTTTCATTAACATGCTGCCTGATTGTTTACTAAGACTATCCGAGGCGGATAAATAGATCGGCCAATTCACAGGTTTTGCGAGTGAATATGCTGCTAAACATCCGACAGTTGAATAAGTTAATCTGCTTTTTTCACAGAATCATACCTTTACACTATAAACTTTACCATTTTGTAGCGCGAAGGTAAAGTGACTTTATTTTATATATAATATATTATATTTAATATTTGAGTTTTTTTCTTTTGGCTTGCAAAAAAGCGTAGATATCACTCAAAACCGCCGTTTGTTTCTTAAAAAAGTTTTGTCAAGAGACATATGAAAAAAATCTCTGGCAAATCTGCCCTTTAGGCTGAGAATATCTCACAAGCGAGCAAAAAGATAAGTACGTTGTTTTCAGAAATCAATCCGGTTCATTCATTTCGAACGCTAACTTCTATATATTTGTCAGTGTTGCGTTTGGACAATGGCGTGGCTCCCTTCAGTGTTGTCAAAAATTTTTGAATTGTGATGTGATACGACTTTTGTTATAATGGTTTCAATTTTAAACGGGAAGCAAGGAGCACAAAATTTATGTCGGAAAGACAGCAAAGAATCAGAAATTTCAGTATTATTGCACATATTGATCATGGGAAAAGCACGTTGGCAGACAGACTCATCGAATTTACCGGTTCGGTAGATAGTCGTGCGATGGTGTCTCAACTGCTTGATAATATGGATTTGGAGCGAGAGAGAGGCATTACAATCAAGCTGCAGACGATTCGCTTGATTTATCATGCAGATGACGGCGAAGAATATTATTTGAACCTTATCGATACACCGGGGCACGTGGATTTTACGTATGAAGTATCCCGCTCTCTTGCTGCCTGCGAAGGCGCCGTGTTGGTTGTAGATGCTTCGCAAGGCATTGAAGCACAGACCATGGCCAATGTGTATCTGGCGCTTGAAAACAATTTGGAGATTATTCCCGTATTAAACAAAATCGATCTGCCCAGCGCGGAACCTGAAAGAGTGCTGCATGAAATTGAGGATGTCATAGGCTTGGATACTTCCGATGCACCCTTGATTAGCGCAAAAGAAGGAACCAACATCAAAGATGTGTTGGAAGCGGTTGTACAAAAAATTCCACCGCCGAAAGGCGATAAAAACAGTCCGCTCAAGGCGCTGATTTTTGATTCCTATTATGACAGTTATCGAGGGGTAATTGTATCCATTCGCATTATGGACGGACAGGTGAAAAAAAACGATCGGATTAAAATGATGGCAACAGGCAAGAGTTTTGACGTGGATGAAGTGGGCGTTTTTTTAAACGGACTGCATAAGACGGAGGTGTTGGGGCCGGGGGATGTGGGCTACTTGACGGCCAGTATCAAAAATATAGGAGATACCGCAGTGGGGGATACCATCACTTTTGAAAAGAATTCGGCAAAACAACCCCTTCCCGGATATAAAAAGGTCAACCCCATGGTGTATTGCGGGATTTATCCCGTAGATGGCGCAAAATATGAAGATTTAAAAGATGCGCTTGCGAAGTTAAATCTAAATGACGCTTCCCTGCTCTATCAGCCAGAGACATCGGCGGTACTCGGCTTTGGGTTTCGGTGCGGATTTTTGGGATTGCTGCATATGGAGATCATTCAACAGCGTTTGGAAAGAGAATACAATCTGGATATTGTGGCGACGGTTCCCAGTGTGGTATATCATGTGGTTTTGACAGACGGCACGATGATAGAGGTGGACAATCCGACCAATATGCCTCCTGCTGTCAATATACAATATATGGAAGAGCCTATTGTGCATGCGACGATGATGCTCCCCACGGAATATGTAGGCGCCGTAATGGAACTTTGCCAGGCGCGACGCGGCGTGTATTTGGGAATGCACTATATGGAAGAAACACGGGTGGTGTTGGAATATGAAATGCCCTTGAACGAAATCATTTACGATTTTTTTGATGCGTTGAAATCACGCACGAAAGGATATGCTTCTTTAGACTATGAACTGAGAAGATATCAAAAAAGTGAGTTGGTGAAGCTGGATATTTTGTTGAATTTGGAAATTGTAGACGCGCTGTCTTTCATTGTACACAAAGAGAAGTCCTATGAGCGCGGGCGAAAAATCGCTGAAAAATTAAAAGAAGAAATTCCGCGACAAATGTTCGAAATTCCGATCCAAGCCGCTATCGGCGGTAAAATTATTGCAAGAGAAACCGTAAAAGCCATGCGCAAAGACGTGTTGTCGAAATGTTATGGCGGGGATATCTCTCGCAAACGAAAATTGCTGGAAAAGCAAAAGGAAGGCAAGAAAAAAATGCGACAAATCGGAAAGGTGCAAGTGCCGCAGGAAGCGTTTTTATCGGTGCTGAAGTTAGATGAATGAAAAAAATCTCATTGTATATCCATGTTCCTTTTTGTAAAAAAAAGTGTTCTTACTGTGATTTTGTTTCCTATGAAAATGTCGAGGAAAATTTAATCGATCAATATTTTCAAGCGCTTTATGAAGAAATACGGGCTTATCGCACGTTGTTAAACGGCAACTATACGGTTGAAACGATTTTTATCGGCGGCGGAACCCCGAACTTTGTTGCCGTGGAATATATCGAAAAGCTGATGCAGGTTCTTTTTGATTCGTTTGAAGTGGAAAAAGATGCGGAAATCACGATGGAAGCCAATCCCAACGGGCACAGTAACAAAGAAGAGATGCTGCGTTATAAAAAAGCGGGCATCAACAGGCTCAGTTTGGGATTGCAGTCTGCCGATGATGCGTTGCTGAAAGAAATCGGCAGAAGCCATTGTTTTCAAGATTTTCAGGATGCGTTTGCGGCGGCACGCCAAGCGGGATTTGATAATGTGAATATTGATTTGATTTTCGGTTTTTTTGGACAAGACCGGAAAGCTTTTGAAGATACCGTTCAATATGTGGTGCAAACACCATGTGAGCACGTATCGGCGTACTCGTTAAAACTGGGAGAAGAAACGCCGCTTTATGAGACCTATATGGAACAAGGCATTGATGTGGAAGAAGAGGACTGGGAAGACAGGGAAATGTATCGGTATGTTTGTCGTGAATTGGAAAAAAACGGGTACGAGCAATATGAATTATCCAATTTTGCAAAAAAAGGGTATCTTTGCAAACATAATATGAATTATTGGGATACAAAAGAATATATCGGTTTTGGCGTAGCGGCACATTCCTACAAAGACCATGCCCGTTTTTTTAATACTTCCGATTTGGAGCAATATTTAGAAGATATCAAAAGAAATGCCAGTGCAATCGAAGAGATTGAACAGCTAAATCTGCAAAAACGAAAAGAAGAATTTATCATTATGGGGTTGCGCAAAACGAAAGGATTTGAGGTTGACGATTATACACGCAGATTCGGCAGCGATTTTTTTGCGGATTATGAAAAAGAAACAGCCTATCTCATAGAAGCAAAATTAATGGAAACCGACAAAAAAAACGTGTGGTTGACCGAAGAGGGCAAAGATTTTGCCAACATTGCGATGATGGAGTTTATTACTGAAATTAATTATTAAAAACCTATTGACAAACGAGTCATTTAATGGTATTTTATAGTTACGTTAGCACTCAACAACATAGAGTGCTAACAAAACAGAGAGGTGATACGATGTGACCTTGGATGAAAGAAAATTGCAAATATTAGAGACGATTGTAAGAGAATACATCCAATCTGCCGAACCGATTGGTTCTCGTACCCTTTCCAAGAATCCGAAAATGAAAATCAGTTCCGCCACAATACGCAATGAAATGGCGGACTTGGAAGAGATGGGTTATCTTTATCAACCTCATACTTCAGCAGGCAGAGTGCCCTCGGAAAAGGCTTATCGGCTTTATGTGGATCAATTGATGACAATTATGGAATTGGGAGGAATTCTCCAAGAAGAAATTAAATCGGTCTACAATACGTATATGGACGAGTTTACCGAAGCCATACAAAGAACGGCGCGCTTGTTGTCGAGGATTACGAGCTACACGGCTTTTAGCATGGCGCCTCAGGCGAAACATTTGAATTGTAAATTCATCAAATTGATTTTGCTTGGAGAGATGAAAGTGTTGCTGGTTTTAGTGACAAAAGAGCGCATTGTCAGAAATTACGTCATTACGTTGACACAGCCGGCAAGTGAGGCTATACTCGACAAGGTGGGCAATGTTTTAAACATTTGCCTCAAAGACATAACGCTTTATGAACTCAATGACAGCATTATGGATAAGCTTGATGCTTTGACAGAGGAAGAAAAAAGCTTGTTATTAGAAATGATTCCTTTGCTCAAAGAAATTCTTATCGAAGAAGACAGGCAAAGGGTGTATGCGGACGGGTTAGACAAAATCTTTAATTTTCCGGAATTTGCAGATGATATAGAAAGGGCGAAAAAATTTATTGAGACATTAAATCATCAAACACTGCTGGCTCATAAACTGACAGAAAACATACAGAGAGATTTGAGTATTCAAATCGGTGAAGAAAATGTGGAAGAAGCTTTTAAGGATTGCAGTGTTGTTACCGCAACATATAAAATCGACGGAAAGCCCATCGGCACCTTTGGTGTAGTGGGGCCGACACGTATGAATTATGACTATGTGGTATCGGTACTCGACTTTTTACGAAAAGAGTTTAACGCACAAATCAGCAGAATGATAAACGACTGATCAATGATGCGAGAAAGAGGGGATGACATGGTTCAGAAGAACAAGAAAAACAATGAAAATGAAAAGGATGTCCGCTATGACGGAGAAGAATCGGACAGTCATGAGGCAAAAGAGACAGTGACCCAACAAAGCAACGGCCAAAAGGCTGCCGAAAAAAACGATGAAGCACAAAATGATGCAATCGAAAAATTGGAAAAAGAAAAAAAAGAGACTTTTGATCAACTGTTGCGACTGAAAGCGGATTTTGAAAATTATAAAAAAAGAACAGAGAAAGAACGAAGCGATGTGTATTCTCGCGCATTGGAAGAAATGTGCGGCGATTTATTGCCGGTCATTGACAATTTTGAAAGAGCGATTGACGCCGGCAAAGAGGTTGACACAGGCGGGTTTATGGAAGGGGTGCAGATGGTCTATGGCCAATTGATGGACGTGTTGCAAAAAGAAGGGCTTGCGCTGATTGATGCGCAGGGCAGTCAATTTGATCCGGAATACCATCATGCGGTTTTGACGGAATGTGATGAAAACACGGAAGACAATGTCATTTTGGAAGTTTTCCAAAAAGGCTATTTGTTTAAAGACAGGCTGCTGAGGCCTGCGATGGTAAAAGTAAATAAAGTATAATTGAAATAGAGTATTTTATGAAAATAAGGAGAAAATAAATAATGAGCAAAGAAAAAATAATCGGTATTGACTTAGGAACGACAAACTCTTGTGTGGCGGTGTTAGAAGGCGGAGAACCCGTCATTATTCCCAATGCGGAAGGTGCGAGAACAACTCCTTCTGTAGTGGGTTTTGCTAAAAACGGAGAAAGACTGGTAGGGCAAACCGCACGACGCCAAGCCGTGACGAACCCGGACAGAACCGTTACGTCCATTAAAAGGCAAATGGGTTCGGACTATACAGTAAAAATAGATGATAAAACCTATACGCCCCAGGAAATCTCAGCAATGATACTGCAAAAACTGAAGACGGATGCGGAAAGCTATTTGGGCGAANNGACAGCCAAAGACAGGCAACAAAGGATGCGGGAAGAATTGCGGGATTGGACGTGTTGCGTATTATTAATGAGCCGACAGCGGCAGCGCTGGCCTACGGGTTGGAACGCGAAGGAAATAAAAAGATTATGGTATATGACCTGGGCGGCGGTACCTTTGACGTGAGCATTCTTGAACTGGGAGACGGCGTCTTTGAAGTGTTGGCAACAAACGGAAACAACCGTTTAGGCGGAGATGATTTTGATGACAGAGTGATTAATTATATCGCGGAAGAATTCAAAAAAGAACACGGAATCGATTTGCGCAGCGACAAAATGGCGCTGCAAAGGCTGAAAGAAGCGGCAGAAAAGGCAAAAATCGAATTGTCGGGCATTGCCAGCGCAAACATCAATTTGCCGTTTATTACAGCCACGGCAGAAGGTCCGAAACATCTTGAGATGACGTTGACCAGAGCCAAATTTGACGAATTGACTCATGACCTGGTAGAAAAAACCGTTCAGCCGCTGCGATCGGCTATGGAAGATGCAAAAGTGAAGCCGGAAGACATTGACAGAGTCATTTTAGTGGGCGGTTCCACGCGAATTCCCGCTGTGCAGGAAAGAGTAAAAAGCTTAACAGGCAAAGAAGGATATAAAGGAATCAACCCGGACGAGTGCGTGGCTTTAGGCGCGGCAATTCAGGGCGGCGTTTTGGCAGGGGATTTAAAAGACGTGGTATTGTTAGACGTTACGCCGCTTTCGTTGGGCATTGAAACTTTGGGCGGAGTATTTACAAAACTGATTGAAAGAAATACAACGATTCCCACAAAGAAGAGCCAAACCTTTTCAACGGCAGCAGACAGCCAGACCGCAGTAGATATTCATGTGCTGCAAGGGGAAAGAAGCATGGCCAGCGGCAATAAAACATTGGGCAGATTCCAGCTGACGGGCATTCCGCCTGCTCCGAGAGGAGTTCCGCAAATTGAAGTGACCTTTGATATTGACGCCAACGGCATTGTCAACGTATCGGCAAAAGATATGGGTACAGGCAAAAGCCAAAATGTCGTCATTCAGTCCAGTTCCAACATGAGCAGTGATGACATTGAAAAGGCCATTAAGGAAGCAGAAAGATTTGCGGAAGAAGATAAGAAAAAACAAGAAGAGATCAACGTGAAAAACAATGCGGATTCAACCATTTATCAAACGGAAAAAACGTTGAAAGATTTGGGAGACAAAGTAACGGAAGAGGAGAAAAAATCCGTTGAAGAAAAAATCGCCGTTTTGAAAAATATTATGGATTCCACAGATATTGAAGCGATCAAAAAAGCGACGGAAGAATTAAGCGAAGCGTTTTATCCGATTGCACAAAAGATGTACCAGCAAGCCGGAGCGGGACAAGAAGGAGCCCAGGGACAGCAGCAATATGACGACGGGCAAAGCGGTGCAGCGCAAGATGAAAACGTGGTAGACGCTGATTATGAAGTAATGGATGACGATCAGAAAAACTAAAATCAAGATACATTGTCTGCAAACAGAAAGCCTGACGACAGGCTTTCTGTTTGCAGGTATCATATAATGAATCGCAGGAAGAACATGCGATAAAAATATGATGCAAGGAGAAAAAGATGAGCAAAAGGGATTATTATGAGGTGTTGGGTGTGGGCAAACAGGCGACAGCCGAAGAGATTAAGAAAGCATATCGAAAAAAGGCTATCCAATATCATCCCGACAAAAATCCGGGCGACGAAGCGGCTGAGGAGAAGTTTAAAGAAGCAACGGAAGCTTATGAAGTGCTCAGCGATGAACAAAAGCGACAAACCTATGATCGATTTGGTCATGAAGGGGTGAATGCAAACGGAGCGGGTTTCGGCAACGGTTTTGGAGCCGGCGGCTTTGGCGGCTTTGAAGATATTTTTGATATATTCGGAAGTTTTGGCGGCGGATTTAATACGGGATATGGAAGAAGCGGCCCGAGAAAAGGGAAAGATATTCGTGTAAACTTGCGCATCGGTTTTGAAGAAGCTGTTTTTGGTGTGAGCAAAACGATAAAGATTACGCGCAATGAAAAATGTTCCGACTGTGGAGGCAGCGGTGCGGCAAAGGGCAGCGGTCGAAAGACTTGCACGGTTTGCGGCGGTAGCGGACATGTCAAAAACCTGCAGCAAACGCCTTTTGGCACCATTCAAAATGTGCGCACCTGCGATGTGTGCCATGGAGAAGGCAGCATTGTGGAGACCCCTTGTCCCACCTGTCACGGGACGGGATTTGAACGAAAATCCAAGTCGTTGACCATTAATATTCCGGCGGGCGTGGATGATGACACGGTGTTGCCGCTGCGTGGAGAAGGGGAAGCAGGCGAGAGAAACGGTGAGCCGGGGGACGTATATATTTTCATCTCAGTAAAACCCCATGAATATTATACGAGAGAAGGGAAGGACATCTTTTTGGAGATGCCCATTACCTTTGCGCAGGCGGCGTTGGGCGCTGAAATTGCCGTGCCTACTTTATACGGGAAAGTGAAGCTGAAAATTGCGGCGGGAACACAGTCCGGTCAAAAATTCCGTTTAAAAGGAAAAGGTGTAGCGTCTTTAAGAGGATTTGGCAAAGGAGATATGTATGTAACCGTGAAGGTAGAAGTACCCAAAAATCTCAACGCCAAGCAAAAAGAAGCGCTGGAGGCTTTTGCAGAAGTTACGGGAGAAGAGGCGCATAGTGAAGGAAAGAAATTTTGGGAAAAAGTAAGTAAATAAAAAAAGGCTTGTCAACTGACAAGCTTTTTTTATTTGGGGTGAAACAGATTATATCCAAAAGATCTTAATATTTTATAAAGTGCGGGAACAGGCAGCCCCATAACATTATAGAAGCAGCCGTTGATTTTTTCAATGAGAACACTGCCGATGCCCTGAATGCCATAGGCACCAGCTTTGTCAGTCCATTGGCCATGAGCAAGGTAATCCTGAATTTCTTCGGAGGTGATTGTTTGAAAAGTCACGTCGGTTTTGCCGAGGTAGTATGTAGAAGCGTTACGGGTTCTATCCACAACAGACAGGCCGGTCAAGACGCTATGTGTTTTGCCTGACAGGGCAGTGAGCATATCAAAAGCTTGTGTAGCGTCTTTGGGTTTTGAAAACACCGTATTTTCCAAAACAACGATGGTATCTGCCGCCACAATGAAAGCGTCCTTTGAAGCAGGGGTGTAACAAACGGAGCGTGCTTTTTGTTCCGTAATCATTTTCAAGTTTTCTTCAATGGTGTTTTCTTCGCGAAAGGATTCATCCGCTTCAGGCACAATGGTCTGAAAAACAAGTCCGAGCATAGCGAGAAGCTGCGCACGGCGCGGAGAAGAAGAGGCGAGGATGATTTTTTTTTGCTGCATAAAAACTCCTTTTTTAATTCTCGGTTTTTTTCAATGCCTTTTGCGCTAAAACAGTCAAGGGCAATCCAACGACAATGCCGATAGCATTGTGAATCAATTCTGAGGGCATAGAAGCCAGTGGAGCGACCCAGTTGCCGTAGATGATGGCTTCGGCGACATAATAGCCCGCCATTTCCCACAAGCAGCAAAGGATATAAACAAAAAAAATCAGAGGATAATTATTTTTTCTGGTTTGAATGAGTGTGCCAAACAGGTACACTTGAACAAAACGAATGGCGAAGGTAAAAGGTGCCCAGAGCGGCCAGCCAGCAAGCATGTCAAAAAGTGTCATGCCCGCCGAGACGCTCAGTGCTGCATGCGTGGGTTTCAAGACAAAAGCGGCAACAAATAAAATGGCGCTTCCCAAGTGAATCAATCCTCCATAAGAGGGGATGGGCAGGCGAAAATTGATATACGTCGCAACAAGGGTCAAGGCAGTAAAAAGACTGCATAAAACGAGATTTTTCGTTTTGTTGGTGCGCATAAAATTTACCTCACAGGCAGCGGTTGTTTTGAAAAGCATAAAAATACGGTATAAGGTGTCAATATCAACGGACGGTTATTTGAGAAAAGATTTCTCCGATTTTGCCATAAAACGCATAGTTGGCCAAATGATCCCTTAGGGTAGGTGTTTTATTAATTAAAACCAGCTTTTCGCCCTGGTAATTATCAATCATTCCCGCAGCGGGGTATACGGTAAGCGAAGTGCCTCCCACAATGAGCATATCGGCATGTTTGATGTAATAAAGCGCGCGAGCAATAACGGTCTCATCCAGGCTTTCGCCGTAGAGCACCACATCGGGCTTTAGTATACCTCCGCAGCTGCACAAAGGAATTCCGTCACTGTTTTTGACATAGGCGGCGTCATAGCATTTTTTACAGCGCATGCAGAGGTTGCGGTTAACGGTGCCGTGCAGCTCCAATACATTTTTGCTTCCCGCCATTTGATGCAAACCGTCGATGTTTTGCGTGATGACGGCTTTTAGTTTCCCTGCTTTTTCTAACATTGCCAGTTTTTTATGCGCTGCATTGGGTTGTGCCTGCAAATTGATCATTTTGTCTTTGTGAAAAGTATAAAAATAATCTGTATGGGTATAGAAAAAGTGATGGCTCAGCATTTCTTCGGCAGGGTAATCGTATTTTTGATTATAAATACCGTCTTCGCTGCGAAAATCAGCCAATCCGCTTTCGACCGAGACACCTGCGCCGCCAAAAAATACAATATTGTCGGATTCGTCAATCAATTTTTGCAATACACTGATATCAGTCGTCATTTTAATTGCCTCCTGAAAATGTTTTTTATTGAATGAAAAATCAGCTTTTATCTATTGAAAATGTTCGCTTTTTTCGCTTAATATCGTTTGAGCGAAAAACTTTTTTCGGAATAAACAAGAATAAAACAGGCAAAATTTCCAAACGTCCTATCAGCATACAAAACGAGAAAACAATTTTACTGAAAGGAGAAAAGGCGGAATAATTGCCCAGCGGCCCTACGAGATTCAGACCCGGTCCGGCATTGCTTACGGTGGCTAATACAGAAGAAAAAGTCGTTGCAAAATCGAATCCGTTGATGGAAATTAAGATCGTGCCGCTGACAATGGTTGCCACATAGAGGAGGAAAAATACCCAAACATTATGCAGTACGGTATTGTCTATGGCACGACCGTCCAGCGTGACGCTTTTTACGATATTGGGATGAGTAGTTTTTTTTAATTCTACGCGTGCGGCCTTAAACATCACGAGTATGCGCACGATTTTAATGCCACCGGCAGTGGAAGAAGCGCAGCTGCCTAATGCGATTAACAGGAGCAGAATCGTTTTGCTGAAAGTGGGCCAAAGGTTAAAATCCGTGCTGGAAAATCCGGTTGTGGACATAACGGAAGCAGCCTGAAAAGACGAATAGCGCAGGGCGGTGAAAAAATTGCCTCCATAGGTTTTCATCAGATTCAGCGCAATTAACAACATCGCACTGCCCAAAATAATGGTGTATAGACGAAGTTCCTCTGATCGAAGAGCTTTGGCGAACCCTTTTGTTAAAATGACAAAGTAGATGGAAAAGTTAATGCCGAACAAATACATGAAAACGGTAAGAATGATTTCGATCACAGGGCTGTTATAGGCACCGATGCTGATATTTCGACTCGAAAATCCGCCGGTACCTGCCGTGCTCATGGCATGGAGAAAAGAATCAAAAACATTCATCCCAGCCAATAGCAGGCAAAGGACTAAAATAAGGGTTAGGGCAGTGTAGATTCCATATAAAATCAGTGCGGTTTTGCGCAGGCTGGGAACGAGTTTGGTTCCGCTAATACCGGTGGTTTCGGCGTTGAGAAGATGTACGCCTCTGCCGCCAAAAGAAGGAATAATTGCCAGGGTGAGAACCAGTACGCCCATGCCTCCGATCCAGTGCGTCATATTGCGCCAAAACAAGGTGGCCTTCGGCAAAGACTCGATTTCGGATAAAATCGTGGCCCCGGTTGTAGTAAATCCGGAGACCGTTTCAAAAAAACTGTTCATAAAAGAGGGAATGGCGCCGCTGATGTAGTAGGGAAGTGCGCCGAAGAAACTCATCAGCAGCCATGAAAGCGCTACGGTCATAAATCCGTCTTTAGTATAAAAGTTTTTGTTTGCGGGTTTAATGAGTGTGCAAGGAATGCCGATGGCAAACATGCCGACAGGTACTACAATAAAAGCAAATAAATCGTATTGTCTGGCAGTGGCGGCAATAATGGTGGAAGGAAGCATAAAGAGAGCTTCGAAACACAAAATAAACCCGATAATTTTGACGATGGCTTTTTTATTCATAACAAATCCTGTTAAAAAATATCTGCTAAACTTGCGATATTGGGCTGAGATGTAATGACAATAATGCTGTCTTTAAGCCGGATGCTGTCGTCTCCTCGCGGAATGATGATTTGCCCGTCGCGGACAATGACTGCAATCAGCGCATTGCGATGGATCTTCAACTGCTTGAGCGGGATATTTAAAAACGGATAATCGTGTTCCACGGCAAACTCCAAAGCTTCCATGTCATTTTCGTTCATCATATAAAGTGCATTGATGGAAGGGTCGTTTTTCATTTTTAAATTGCGTGCATAACGCAAAATGTGATTGGCCGTAATCAATTTGGGGTCTACAATGCTGTCGACGCCGATGTTTTCGATGATATGCGTGCTTTTGAGACGTGTTACCTTTGCGATGGTTTTCGGTACGCCAAGAGCCTTGGCGACAATGCAGGCAATGATATTGGCTTCATCGTGACCCATAAGCGAGATAAAGGCTCCCGTAGCGTGGACAGCTTCAAATTCCAACAATTCATAATCTGTGCCGTCGCCGTGAATGATGACGGCATCCGGCAACAATTGACTTAGCTTGGTACAGATATTTACATTTTGCTCGATGATTTTGACACCGATATGATTCTGTAGAAGAATTTTGGCCAGATAAACGGAAATACGCCCTCCGCCGAGAATGGTGACTTCGCGAACGATATTATTGCGTTTGTTTTTTAATTTAAAAAAGATATTGACAGAGTTGATTTCGCCGATAATAAAAGCAGTGTCATTTTCTTGAAAAACGAAATCCCCTTTCGGAATCAACGTGTCTTGTCCTCGTTCAATGGCGGCTACCAAAATGCCTGCATCATCGAAAACAGTGGCCTCAAGCAAGGATTGCCCAATCAGAGGCGAATCGGCTTCCAGTTTATATTTGGTAAGCATGACTTTATTTTTCGCAAACAGTTCGATATCGGAAACGTTGGGCCACAACAAGAGCTGTGAAATATGAACGGCACCGGCATATTCGGGATTGATTACGTCGTCAAGCCCTAACTCTTCAATAAGAGCCTCGACTTCTTCGGAATGTTCTGGATCGCGAATGCGTGCCACCGTGTGTTTGGCGCCGAGGCGTTTGGCATACAGGCAGCAAATCATATTGATTTCATCCTGATTGGTTACTGCGATGACCAAGTCGTCGTTTTCCACGCCGGCTTCGTGCAGCGTTTTGATATTCAGCCCGCTGCCTTCGATGGTGATGACTTCCAGCGCTTCGTTGTTTTGCGACAGGACGTCCGGGTTTTTGTCGATGACAATAACATTATTGTCTTCTTTTGAAAGCACCCTTGCAAGGGTGCTGCCGACTTTTCCGTCTCCGATGATTGTGATATTCATGATAAAATTCCTTTAATGGTATCAGGATTTTGTTTTATCTGTAATATCTCATATTATATAGAAAATTTAAAAAAAATCTATCATTTTTCTATAATTATGAGTTTCGTCAAGGTAAATAACGGTTTACAAAAAAGAATATACTTTGAGCTAAACAAAATTGCTGTAAAAGGGAGGTGTATTCAAAAATTTTTTTAGTTGCATTTTTGTAAAATCTTTGTTACTATACACTTGCGCCTTTTGGCGCAGTGTAATTTATGTCTATATGGAGAGGGGGGAAGGAAGACAATGGCAAATATCAAATCCTCTGCGAAGCGTGCAGAAATCGGGGAACGAAACAGAGTAAAAAACAAAAGTGTCAAGACAAGTTTGAAATCCATTGAGAAAAAACTTGATGTTGCAATTGCAGAAAAAGACGTAAATCTCTCTGAAGAAGTTTTGAAAGAAGCTGTGAAAAAATATGACACAGCGGCCGCAAAAGGAGTTATTCATAAAAATGCTGCCAACAAAAAAAAGAGCAGCATGCAAACGAAAGTAAACGCAATCAAATCGTGATTCAACTTGTGCAGGTATATGAAAGCCGCTTCACCTCAGGCGAAACGGCTTTTTGTGTTGCGCCGTAAAAAATATCAGGGATAAGTGCGATAAATTCGTTCTATTTTTGTGCAGCGGAAAGAAGAGTCAACTTGCAGTCGAACAGCATTGAATTGACGGTGTCCTTGCGCAAGTTCAAACCTGACGGGACGTTTGGTTTTAAAGGATTTGAGAATGATGTCTTTGTCGATACCGATAACGCCGTCAGCGGGGCCGGTCATGCCTACATCGGTAATGGCCGCCGTCATGCCGTCGATAATGCGTTCATCGGCTGTTTGTACGTGGGTATGAGTCCCTAACACTGCTTGTGCTCTGCCGCAGGCGTGATAGGCAAAGGCGATTTTTTCGCTGGTGGCCTCGGCGTGAAAATCAATCAATAGAAAGTCACATGCATTTGATATGGATGCATATAAGGTGTCAAAAACAGAAAAAGGGTTGTCTAAAGCGTCCATAAAAACAGTGCCTGAAAGATTGATAATGCCTAAGCGAATTTTATTGACGCGCACAATTCCGTATCCTTTTCCCGGACAAGGGGAAGGATAGTTGGCGGGACGAAGAAGATTGTCACATCGCTCGATATAATCAAAAATTTCTTTTTGAGCCCATACATGATTGCCGGTGGTAAAAAAATCGATTCCCGCTTGCATGAGTTCGTCATAACTGGATTTGGCCAATCCGGCATAGCCGGAGGCGTTTTCTGCATTGGCGATGGTAAAATCGATTTGGTATTCCGATTGAATTTCTTTTAAATGGGATTTGATAACATTGCGTCCGGCGCGCCCCATAATATCACCGATAAACAAAATATTCATCATTTCTCCTTATGGCATGTCGTTGTTAGGTGTAGAATTTGAAAACAGAGAGCCTCGGCTCTCTGTTTTGTTATTTTGCATACTCTGTCACGCGCGTTTCGCGTATTAAGTTTACTTTGATTTGGCCGGGATAGTCCAATTCGTTTTCGATGCGTTGTGCAATTTCTTTGGCAGTTAAAACCATGCCGACATCATCAATTTCATCGGATTTGACTAAGATACGCACTTCTCTTCCTGCCTGGATGGCAAAGGATTTATCCACTTCGGGGAAGGACATAGCGATTTCTTCCAATTTTTGCAGTCGCTTGATATAGGTTTCCAAAGTTTCGCGTCTTGCGCCCGGTCTTGCTGCAGAAATAGCATCGGCCGCCTGTACGAGTACAGCTTCGATGGTTTTGGGTTCTACATCATCATGGTGCGCTTCCACTGCATGAATAACGTCGTTGTTTTCTTTATAGCGTTTGAGAATATCTACGCCGATGGCTACATGGGGACCTTCGATTTCGTGGTCCAGCGCCTTGCCTATATCGTGCAGCAGGCCGGCACGGCGAGCGATTTTTGCATTGGCGCCCAATTCGTCTGCCATAACACCTGCCAAATAAGCTACTTCCAACGAGTGTTTTAAAATATTTTGTCCGTAGCTGGTGCGATAATGCAGGCGACCAATGAGTTTTATGATTTCGGGATGCAGTTTATGCAATCCCACTTCAAAGACGGCTTGTTCACCCATTTCTTTGATTTTGTCGTCAATTTCTTTTTTCGAATGATTGACCATTTCTTCGATTCGTGCAGGGTGGATTCTTCCGTCGCTAATCAGTTTTTCTAATGCGTTTCTTGCTATTTCACGCTTGATAGGATCAAAAGCGGATAAAATAACCGCCTCCGGTGTATCGTCAATAATTAAGTCAACGCCTGTCAGCGTCTCCAAGGTACGAATGTTTCTGCCTTCGCGTCCGATAATGCGTCCTTTCATTTCGTCGCTGGGTAACGAGACCACCGAGACAGTGGATTCCGACACATGATCCGCAGCGCATTTTTGTATTGCGCAGGAGATGATTTCCCGGGCTTTTTTATCTGCTTCCGCTTTGGCTTCCGCCTCTTTGTTTTTGATCATAATCGCCATTTCGCGAGTGATTTTGTTTTCGACATTTGCTAAAAGCAGTTCTCTGGCTTCTTCAAAAGTAAGTTGTGATATTTTTTCAAGTTCTGCGAGCTGCTTTTTTAGCAATAAGTCCAATTCGGACTCTTTCAGCTCAATCTTTTTGTTTTTTTCGTTTAAAGTTTCTTCTTTTTTTTCGATGTTTTCTAATTTTTTATCTAAATTTTCTTCTTTGAAAATAACACGTTTCTCTAATCGTTGCAGTTCGTTTCTTCGGTCACGGCTTTCTTTATCCAGTTCGGTTCTCAGGGCATGAATTTCTTCTTTTGCTTCTAATAACTTTTCTTTTTTGACTCTTTCGCCTTCTTTGATGGCATCTTCGACCATAGAATTGGCTGTTTTCGTAGCATTGTTAATTTTGCATTCACTCATGTACTGTCTGAGAAAATACCCTCCGACCAGCCCTACACCTATATAAAGCAAAGCCAATAGTATTTTGATAAACATAATTTCCTCCTTTATTTAATTTTCAAAAATCAGTGGTAATTTCGTTTCGTATAAAAAGAAAAAATAATAAATCTTAATAACACATAGAACAACTGAATATTTTTATCCCAACACATTAATTTTAATCGGTTAAAGCGTTTCTGTCAAGAAATTATCGTGGCGGATCTCAAAAGTTGTTCGGTTAAAAAAATGGGTTTTAAACCGGTTGAACTCATTTTAAAAAACAACAAAACAGACCGAAAGAGAAATCTCTTTTGGCTGTTTCAACAATGTCAATTATCGAACCCTTTAATTTACCTCGTCTTCGCCGCTGAGTAAGGATAAGATACTGCTCATTGCTTTTGCTTCATCTATACCATCTATTTGAACTAAAACTTCGTCGCCTTCTTTTACATTTAAAATCATCACACCTATGATGCTCTTGGCATTAATGGTCGCATGTTCCTTTTGAATATGTATTTCGCTTTTACATTTGCTTGCGAGTTCAACCAAGGCCGATGCTACTTTTCCATGTAGTCCACCTTCAACCCCTACACGCGTTTTTTGCTGAATCATGTTTGTACCCTTTCTTAACTGTAATAGATTACATGTATAATATATATTATACACACAAAATACGAAAAGTAAAATTTTAATTTACTTTTTTTTCGCTTTACGGTACTATTTAAGAAAAGACAAGTCTTTTCTGCGGAGGTATAACAGATGAAAATCAAAAAAGAAGATAAAATTACGGAAATTTTAGAAAAACATCCAGCTACCGTTGAAGTATTTATGCGTTACCAACTTCCTTGCCTGGGTTGCTTTGCCGCACATTATGAGACGTTGGAACAAGGTCTTAGCGTACACGGCATCGATGTAGACGAAGTGGTGGAAGAGCTGAACGAAGCGGCAGGTTTGTAATCGCTACGATAAAAAGACCGCAACTTACCTTGCGGTCTTTTTTCTATGTGTATGCTTTTGTGATATAATAAAAAAATGGATATTGATTTGAAAACCATAATCAAAGAGCAGGCGCAAGCGGTTCAAATCGACTTAATAGGATTTGCTGAGGCAAAGGATGCCACCGAGTTTTTGCCGATGTATCAGGAGCGGATAAAAAACAATCACCTTGCCGATGTGGGTGGTGTTGGTGAACTTGCAAAAAGATTGCGGGTGTCGGATGTGATGCCTGAGGCGAAAACGATTATAGCGGTGGGATTGTCTTATCATCATCCCGTTGCCGTGCGAGACCAAGACTTGCAATCAGACAAGGGCATTATATCGGTTCATGTTTTTCAACGGGATTATCACAAAATCATGCAACAAAAAATGCAGGAACTTGTTGCGAAAACGGATCAAATCACGCAACAGAAATATAAGTATCAGACCTATTGTGATACGGGCGTGCTGGACGACAGAATTTGTGCATATCGGGCAGGATTGGGTTTTTTTGGGAAAAACAATTTTATCATCCATCCTGAATTGGGCAGCTATCTTTTTTTAGGGCATATTTTGACAGATTTGCCGATAGAGGCTTATGATGTGCCGATGGCAAACAGGTGCGGAGAATGCACCTCTTGTATCGAACATTGTGAAAGCGGCGCCTTGTACGGAGAATATAAGCTGAACCCAAAGCGATGTATCTCCAATCTTACGCAGAAAAAAGTTTTGCGAGAAGAAGAAAAAAAACGGATAGGTCGTCATATTTATGGATGTGATGTGTGTCAACAGGTGTGTCCTTTCAATCAGCGGGCAAAAGTAAGTCGCCATGCCTGCTTTGAGCCTAAAGTGCAGGACGTTTATGTTTCGTGCGATGAAATAATTGGCTTGGGGGAGGCGGGATTTGATGGAAAATATAAAGATACGGCATTGTATTGGCGCGGATACGATGTCATTAAGAGAAATGCAAAAATTGTGAAAGAAAATATATACAGTGAGGAAAAAGACCATGAATGAAAACAAAACCGATATCCGGGTGCGATTTGCACCGTCACCAACAGGATACTTGCATGTGGGAGGATATCGCACGGCGCTATATAATTATTTGATTGCGAAACAAAGCGGCGGCAAAATGATTTTGCGCATTGAAGACACGGATCGAACCCGATTGGTGGAAGATGCCATTGAAAATTTGGTGCAGGCCCTTGATTGGGGCGGTGTTGCGTGTGATGAAGGGGTGTATCTCACCGCGGAGGGAAAGGTGGAGCAAAGAGGAGAATACGGACCGTATATTCAATCTCAACGGTTGCCGATTTACCAAGAATATATTCAAAAATTGTTGGATCAAAAGGATGCTTACCTCTGTTTTTGTTCCAAAGAACGCTTAGATACATTGCGTGCGGCACAAAGCGAACAAAATCAGACGCCGCGGTATGATAAAAAATGCCTTGCTCTGACAGAAGAGGAGATTCAAGCGAAGATAGAGGCCGGAGAAGAGTACGTTGTACGCCTAAACTTGCCGGCGGATACACTGATTGAATTTGACGATAAAGTCTATGGACATATCGCTTTCAATACCAATGATTTAGACGATCAGGTGTTGATTAAATCAGACGGATATCCCACCTATCATTTTGCCGTGGTGGTGGACGATGCATTGATGCACATTACGGATGTGATTCGAGGAGAAGAATGGATTTCTTCTACGCCCAAGCACGTATATCTCTATAAAACGCTGGGAATAGAACCGCCCAACTACACCCATTTGCCCACTGTCCTCAATGAGAGCAAAAAAAAGTTGTCCAAGCGAAATGACGATGCGGCGATGGAAGATTTTAAAACCAAAGGATATTTGCCTGAGGCGCTGACGAACTTTGTTGCGTTGTTGGGGTGGAGCAGCGCAGATGAGACGGAAATCATGGACATGGATGAGTTGATAGAGCGTTTTGACGCTTCGCGCATTCACAAGGCAGGCGCTGTTTTTGATATGGAAAAATTAAATTGGATGAATGGGCAATATATCAAAAAGCTCAGCAATGAAGAGTTGGCTAAGAGATGCAAGCCTTATTTAAAAGAAGAGGTGGATCTGCAAAAATTGGCATTGATAGCCGATGCTGTAAAAGAAAAAATGGTGACATTGAATGATATCAATGTTCTGATGGAACCGTTTTTGCGCAAAGGAGTTGTTGGTGAAGAACAACAGGCAATTTTGGCTGAACCTGACAGCAGAGTTGTGCTTCAAGTGTTGCAAGAAAAGTTGGAAGGAACGGAAAGCCTTACCGCCGCATTGGCGCAAGAGTTGATTCGAGCGGTGCAAAAGGAGACGGGCATCAAAGGAAAAGGCTTATATATGCCGATTCGCATTGCCTTTACAGGGCAAATGCATGGGGATGATTTGGCAAAGACCATGGCCGCTATCGGTCGTGACGAATTGCTCTTGCGGCTGAAAGAGGAATTGCAGAAGGAACAATAAAAATTAAATATGACAAAAAGCAAAAGAGGATCTGTTTGAAAAACAACGACGAATACGTTAAAGGAAAATATCTGAAAAGAATAAAACGGCGCAACACGATAAAAATTATCGTGATACTGTTTGTTTTTTTGTTGGCTGTGGCAGTGATGATAGTCACAAAAGAAAAAACGATGATTTTGGAACCCGAAACATTTGTGGTGCAAAAAGAGGTGCCGGCGCTTTTTATGCGAGAGGAAGCCGTGATGTATTTCGGACATGACATTATTGGTGTCGAAGCAGAGGGTGCCAAAGTTGCAAAAGATACGGTATTGGCAAAGCAGTTGGATATTTTGAAATATACCGAGCGCGAAAAAATGATTATTGACGCGAAGCTGACTCACTATATGTATGAGGATCGCAGTGCATTTTTGGCAGATATGAAGAGAGTTTACAGCGATTCGACAAATTTGAAGAGCGCTGATGAAGAAGCGGTTAATAAAAGAAATATCATGTTTGCTACGGTAAAATATTTGTTTTATAGTGAAGAAGAACTCAAAAGGCTCAAAGAAAGATTTGACGGAGTAGAAGCTTCCTCCGAGGTTACGTTAAGAAAAGTGCCCGTTGACTTTACGGGACAGCTTTTTTATTCGTCAGACGGCTTTGAAGAAATTGCCTCTCCGGCATTGTTAAGCGTGGTCTCACCGGAATATTTGGATTTTATTATGAAATTGAACGCAGAGAAACTGGATAAACACACGACGATGACGTTAAAAATTGCAGACAACTCTTGTGTCTATGTGGCATTTGTCTTGCCTTTGGAAACAAAGGTAGACTATGAAACCACGGTGATGGATTACAAAAACAATGTCCTTACCAAACAAAATGTGGCAAACAGCGATTATTATAAGTTTTTGGAAAATCGTATGGATATCTTGACACAATATCCGCAAATGAGGTTTTGGGTGGGTCAAGACAGCTATCTGTCCCGACTGGTAGATGTAAAAGAATATCAGGAAAAAAAGGTGATTGTGTTGATGGTGACGCATGATGTCGAAAAATTGATGACGATAAGAAGAGCCACGATTAAAGCCGAAGTGGAGCAATATAAAAATGTATTTGTCGTTCCCAAAGCCAGCGTTTACAAAAACACAGAAGGCAGGGACTGTATTGATATCATCGATAAAAACAAGACGCGCAAAAGTTATGGCGTACATGTCAGAGGATATGATGAGGAAAGCGGCAGTGCGTTGATTGATACAAAGGGTGTGTTGATGCCTGTTGAGGCGGGACAAGAGGAACCGAAAAGCGTGGAACACAAAGACAGCGTAATAGTTATCAGATAGGAGAAAAAATGATTCAACAAAATATCGACAGAATTTATAAAAAAATAAATGAAGTAAAAAGCTCGGAACAAGAAGTGCTTTTGGTGGCGGTGAGCAAATATCGCAGCATTGAAAGCATGATGAGGGTATACGAGGCGGGCGTGAAAGATATGGCTGAAAACAGGGTGCAGGAATTTTTGCAAAAATATGACCAACTCCCCAAGGATATCACTTGGCATTTGATCGGGCACCTGCAAACCAACAAGGTCAAATATGTTGTCGGAAAAGTAGCGCTGATTCATTCGTTGGACAGCATTCGCCTGGCTGAGGAAATTCAAAAGCAGTCTGAAAAACAAAAGGTTGTAACGGATGTGTTGATTCAAATCAATATTGCTGATGAAGCAAGCAAATTCGGCTTTCAAAAAGAAGAGGTCAAAGACGCTGTTGAGNNGGAGCAGATAAAAACCATGCCCAATATATATATCAAAGGATTGATGTGTATTGCGCCGTTGGATGCAACGACTCAAATGCTGAATAATTATTTTAAAGAGATGAAAACTATTTATGAAAATCTAAAAGTATTGTATAATGATACAGATAGAGTCAACATGCACTATTTGTCTATGGGGATGAGCGGAGATTTTGAATTGGCAGTCCAAAATGGTGCAAATCTTGTTCGCATTGGAAGCGCAATTTTTGAAGAATGAAAGGAAGAGTGTGATGAACGAAAAATTGAAGAGATTCATGGGAATCGTTGAAGAAGAAGGCACGGATTACGATGATTTTGATGGTGCAGGTTTTGATGAAGTAGAGGAAAAACCTCAAAGACCCTCGCTGTTTCAACGTCGTGAGCCTGTTGAAGAGGTAAATAAAGTTGCAAAAGAAGTAAGTCGCAAACGAATTGTGCTGGTGGAACCGGAAACCTTTGATGAAGTGCCTGAGATCAGCGATCAGCTGCGCAACGGTTACACAGTCGTTGTGAATTTTGAAAGAGCCGATTCGGAAGAAATCAAAAAATCCTTCTATTTTTTCAGCGGTGTGGTTTATACGTTAAACGGAAGCATTCAAAAAATTGCGCGGAATGTTTTTGTCCTGGCACCGAGCAATATTGATATCGTAAGCGACAATGAAAATAATCTGTATTCGAAAGATGTCGCCAATTGGGAACTGGATGATTAAAGAGAAGATTTTTTGCCGCAAATATGAACAGCAATAAATTGTTGACAGCAAAGGCGCATGACTGGAGCAGACAGGTTGCCAAGAAACAAGCCAGGATGTTTTTTGATTTTTTTGATCCTGCGTCACAAGAAAAAATAGCTGATGTACTTAAAGAATATGAGCAGATTGATTTTGCGTTTTACGGCGGTACGGAGTTTGCAGAACGCAAAATGCTGTGCGTTTTCCCGAAAGGAGAATGCGTTGAAGAAAAAGAATATGCAATAGATGTCATTGAGTTTGACAAAAATGACGACATTACCCATCGAGATATTCTCGGAGCATTGATGGGGATTGGCATCAGCAGAGAAAAGACCGGAGATATTGTTTTCGGCTCGTCAAAGGCGTATATTTATTTAAAAGAAAATATTTCGGATTATGTTTTGACTCATTTGCAGAAAGTGGCCAACCATGCCGTTTGTCCAATAAAAGCGGATAGAGAAAACATAGTGGTGGCGGAGGCCGAAAGCAAGGAATTTCACATTATTGTTGCTTCAATGCGTGCGGATGGCATTATCAGTGCGGCCTTTCGGCTTTCTCGGTCGGCTTCGCTGCAGTTTATCAAAGCGGAACGAGTGAAGTTGAACCATCGTCTGTTGTTGAAACAGGCCAAAGAACTCAAAGAAGGGGATTTGATTTCTATTCGCGGCAAAGGCAGGATGCAAATTGTCGAACAAACGGGAAAAACGAGAAAGGGCAACATTAAACTGACCGTCAAAAGATATGTGTGATATGGCCCATGGAGAAAATGAAAATCATTGTTGCAGACAGTGTCAGTCCACAGCGTGTGGATGTGTATTTATCTGAAAGAATTCCAAAATACTCCCGTTCATTTTTAAGAAAAATCATTGATGACGGGGGTCTTTTTATCAATGGAAAACAAGCAAAAGCATCGACGAAAATCATGCCGCAAGACGAAATTGTGCTGTTTGTCAACGAACCCGATGAGGGGACGGTAGAACAACAAAATATTGCGCTGGATATTGTTTATGAAGATGATGATTTGATTGTCGTGAACAAAGCGCAAGGGATGGTCGTGCATCCTGCGGCGGGAAACAGACAAAATACACTGGTCAATGCGCTTTTGTATCATTGCAAAGGGAGCCTGTCGGGCATTGGCGGTGTAATCAGACCGGGAATTGTGCACCGGTTGGATAAAGACACTACGGGCATTTTGGTGGCGGCGAAAAATGATTTCACGCATCAAAAGCTGGCGCAGCAATTTAAAGCGCACAGTATTGTAAGGCAATATTATGCGTTGCTTCACGGTGTGATTGCAGAGGAACAGGTGCTGGTAAAGGCGCCGATTGGGCGTGATGGCGTAAACCGAAAAAAAATGGCGGTTACGGAAAAAAATGCAAAAGACGCCGAGACGCTGTTTACAGTGTTAAAAAGATATCCAAACCATACACTGGTGGATGCGACGTTAAAAACGGGGCGCACGCACCAAATCCGCGTACATGCCGCCTACCTTTCGCATCCGGTTGTCGGGGACAAAACCTACGGATATCAAAAAAAAGACCCTGCTTTGGCAGGGCAGTTGTTGCACGCCTACAAATTAGGACTCATTCATCCCCGAACCGATCAATATATGGAGTTTGTTACGCCGTTTCCGCCGCGATTTGAGGATTTCATTTCAAAAAATACGTAAACATCATTGCTCCTGCAATTTTTGAATCTGTTCTTTCTTTCCAAGAACCAATAACTTGCTGTCGGGGTAAATAATTTGCTGCGGTGTGGGAGAGACAGTCAGGTGTTCGGCGCTCCGTATCAACAAGATGGTTATACCGTATTTGCGGCGCACGCTGAGCTGGTCGATGGTTTTGTTTTCCCACTGCATAGGACTGCGCATTTCTGCGATTTCGTTTTCCGGATCCAATTCAATCAGTTCGAGCAAATCGGCATGGGACAGTTCGCGGGCAATGCGCTGCCCCATTTCAATTTCAGGCATGTAAACTTTGGTTACGCCTAACTTGCGCAGTATTTTGGCATGTGCATCCGAATAAGCTTTGGCGTAGATTTCGGGAATGCCCAGCTCCACGGCGTTGAGTGTGATGAGCAGCGAAGCGCTGATATCTCGTGCCAGCGTTACAAATAATATATCCACATTGCTGATGCCCAACGTTTTGAGGGCGGCAAGGTCGCAAGCATCTGCCTGCACGGCAGAAGTGACATGGGGCGCGATGTGTTGGATGCGTTCTTCGTTGAGATCAATGGCAAAGACATCATGCCCGAGCGCATATAATTCTTTTGCCAGACTGACACCAAATCGGCCAAGACCGATGACGGCGAATTGTTTCATTTGTTTTTTCTCCTAACCAAGTAATATTTCTCCTTCCGGGTAGGTATAGTGCCCTTGTGGTGTGCGAGCCTCCTTGGAGAGCGCCAAAGCGACGGTCAAAGGCCCGAGACGTCCGATAAGCATGCTGAGCATAATGACAACCTTTCCTGCAAAAGTAAGAGAAGGAGTAAAATTTTTTGAGAGCCCAACAGTGCCGAAGGCAGAGAATACTTCAAAGGCAATGTTTCCCAAGGAAGAGGATTCGGTAAATGATAATATTAAAATAGCGGTAATAATCAACAAAGAAGTAAAAATGAGGATGGCAACCGCTTTTTTTAAAGCGGCAGAACCGATTTGTTTGTGAAAGAGTTCGATGTTGTTTTTGCCGCGAAGCCAACAATATACGGTAACAAACAAGACCGCCAAGGTCGTTGTTTTAATACCGCCGGCGGTGGAGCCTGGAGAACCGCCTACAAACATCAGCAAAATCATGATCAAGCTGCTGCCGTTTGTCATTTCAGCCAAATTAAAAGTATTGAACCCTGCCGTTCGCGGCGAGACGGAATTAAAAAATGCACCGACAATCTTATCGCCCATGGATAAGGGGGATAAGGTGGCAGGATTGCGATATTCAAAAATAAAAATTGTCAAGGCGCCGAAAAGAATCAAAACCAGCGTGGTGGATAAAACCAGTTTGGTATGAAAAGACAACGCGCGAAGTTGTTTTCGGCAAACAAAGAGATCTTCCATAACGAAAAAACCAAGCCCGCCAATAATAATTAACAGCATTGTAATAATCTGAAGCGGTGGATTGTCAATATAGCTTGTAAGGCTGCTGAAATGGCCGAAGAGGTCAAAACCGGCATTGCAAAAGGCGGAGATGGAATGAAATACGCTGATGGCAATTCCGGTCTTTAGACCGAATTGCGGCACAAAAACCATCATAGAAAAAAGGGCGCCCAGCAATTCCACAATCAATGTAAACAATAAAATATGTTTGGTAATGCGAATAATGCCGCCGGGATGCGATAAGTTATAAGAGTTTTGCAACGTGAATCTGCTTTTTAAGCGGATCTTTTTTCCGATGAGTAGAGAGAAAAACGTTGCAAAGCCCATAAATCCCACGCCGCCCAATTGAATACACAATAAAATAATGATTTTGCCAAAAACGGACCAATGGGTGCCGGTATCGAGAACCACTAAACCTGTGACGCAAGTGGCTGATGTTGCGGTGAACAAACAGTCCAGGAAGGGTGTGGGTTGATGTGAGGCTGAAGAAAGCGGCAGATGAAGTAAAAAGGCTGCGAAAAGGATAATCAAAACAAAGCCGCTTAAGAGTTTTCGAGAGGGGGAAAAGCTTTTTTTAAAAAAAGGAATTGAGGCTTTCTTTATTTTCATGAAGGCATAATAAACCTCTGTTATCGAAAAGTCAATCCTATTTTTTGTGTGTTTTAAATAGTTTTCAGCGACTTGATCAACGATTCGTCAGGCGTGATATAAAGTGTGCGATAACGGGTATATGTAACCTTGCCGATGGGGGCATTGTGAATTTTTTTCACGTATGCAATGGCGGTATAGTCTACGGGAATATTTTCTCCGCCGCGCGCTTTGGAAAAAAATACGCTGAGCTGTGCGGCTTCAAGCAGCGTGTTATGGGGAACCTGCTTGGAAAATGTTTTGATGATGACATGAGAGCCGGCAATGTTTTTCGTGTGAAGCCAAATATCCTGTTTTTTTGCAAATCTGTGGGTCAAATAATCGTTTTGCTTATCATTTTTGCCTACATAGATATCAAACCCGTCCGTTGAAATAAAATGGTGGGGCTGTGAAATGTTTTGCGTTCTTTTTTTTGTTTTGGAAACGAGTAACTTTTCTTCTTCCAATAGTTGTATCGTTTCTTCCAACTCCTCTATATGTTCGGCTTGTTGGACATAATAGAGTTGATCGCTTAAAAACTCCACAGATTCGTTGGTGAGCTCAAGCTGTTTCTTCAGATGCAATTCGGCATTTTTTAATTTGCGATATTTTTTAAAGTAATTTTGCGCATTTTCAAAGACGGTTCGATTGGGGTCTAACGGAATGCGAATCAGGGGCTGTTGCGCATCAAAAAGATTGACATCTTCATAAAATGCTGCGCCCGGCTGAATTTTGTAGCTGTAAGAAAGCAACAACTGACCGTATTGATTATACATTTCCCGTTTGTCACAAGCTTGCAGTTCTCGTTTGATTTTTTTCAATTTCGATTGACTGCGTTTGATTTGCGTATTTAAAATGGTGCTGATGTGTTGCTTTTTTTCGCAAAGCGCAACAAATTCGCTTTTCCGGTCAAAAAACACGGTGCAGAGTTGAGCGATAGAAGGATAGGGATGTTTTTCCATATCTTTTTCCGCGATATCTGCAAAATAAAAATTACAATATTGATGGTTTTTGGTAAACAAATAGTATTGCTGCGGCGGTGTCAGAGAAGATTGTATCAAATCATAAGCTTGCGACAAAACATCATCACAGACTGCTTCGCATGCCAAGGCGGGAAGTTGACGGCAAAGGTACGTAACATAATCTGTTCCGGCGCCTTCCAGTACGCGAATCAGCGCCTGCGTTGTCGGCAAGGCGATATTTTTCATTGCTGCGAGAAAAGCGTTGCGCTCCATGGTTTTCGGGTTTAATTTATCGCTTAGCGGCAGTTGGTAGCGTAATTTCGGCAAAATCTGCCGTTGAGAGCTTTTTGATTCATCTACTCGTTTTAAGCTGTCGAGGATGATGTGGTTTTCATCGGTCAAAATCATGTTTGCATGCTTGCCTGTGAGCTCGGCAATCACATGACGCAGGCGAAGATCGCCGATTTCGTCGGCTTGTTCCACGACGAAAGTTAAAATGCGATCGTGGTCGTTTTGACAGACGGACAAAATCTTTCCGCCGGCCAAATGTTTGCGCAACAGCATGCAAAAGGCGGAGGGATTTTTTGGGTTGTCATAAGAAAGGTCTGTAAATCCCGCGTAGGCAAAGGCGCTTTCGCAATTGAATACAAATTGTGCCGTGCCAAGAGCAGGTGCATATAATTCAAATAAAATTTTACGCAAAGCGGGTTGGTATATTTTGTTGATGCGTGCACCGGACAGTGCCGCATTGAGTTCGATGCTCAGATAATTTGTGATAAATCCGTCTAAAGGCATAATGCTCACCTCAAAAAAACATTTTAACACAAGAATAAAAAAAGAGGATAACTTTTTCATAAGCGCATTGCCCGAAGACGGATTTGTGGTATAATATACCGAAAACCGCCGATTGAGGGAAACATGAATTTTTATAAAATGCATGGGCTGAAAAATGATTTTGTTGTCATTGAGAATATGCAGCGACAGCACGGGCTGACAAAGGAACAAATTATGTTTTTGTGCGATCGCAAAGAGGGAATCGGAGCCGACGGGCTGATTTTGATAGAGCCTTCTTTGTGTGCGGATGTGCGCATGAAATATTTTAACAGCGATGGCAGTATTGCGCAGGTATGCGGCAACGGACTGCGGTGTGTTGCAAAATATGTTTATGATAAAAAACTGATTGCAAACTCCCAAATGCGTATTGAATCTGAAGGTCGAGGATATGACATTGTAATCAAAGCGCTGGATGAACAAAAAGAAGCGAAAACAATTCGCGTCAACATGGGAAAAGCATGTTTTGAAAGCGCAAAGATTCCTGTCGAAACAGGCGATACAACGGCGTTGAATATTACAACAGAAATAGCGGGAGAAAGCATGTCTTTGTCAGCTGTGGCGTTTCCGAATCCGCATGCCATATTGATTGCAGAGAGTTGGGATGAAAAAACGATGCAGAGAATTGGCGCTGCACTGCAGCAACACGCATTGTTTTTGCAGCAGGTCAATGCAAACTTTGTGATTGTCAAGAGCCGAGGCGAGGTTGAGTTGACAACGTATGAGCGAGGGGTGGGTATCACTGAGGCTTGCGGCAGCGGAGCCTGTGCAACCGCAGCGGTGTTGTATAAAAATAATATTGTCGACGCAAAAGTGCTTGTGAAGATGCCCGGTGGTACACTAAAGATAAATATTGATTCAAACGAAAATGTTTTTATGACCGGCGAGGCAGTAACTGTCTTTGCAGGAACGATATAAAAAAAGGATGGGCAAAAAATAAATGAACAGCATGACGGGGTTTGGTCGAGGAGAATTTAAAGACGAAAAAATCATGGTTGTGGCCGAAATTAAGACGGTGAATCATCGATACCGAGATTTTTTTATCAAAATACCGAGACAATTTCAGTGTTTCGAGGAGGAGTTAAGGACGCTGCTTGGCTCCAGGCTGCTTCGAGGGCGCATTGAATTGTATGTCAATATAAAGTTTTTACAAGAAAAGCCCGTGCATTTGTATGTGGATGTCGCCATGGCCAAACAATACCATTCCATGGTCAGGGAAATTGCCCAATTATTTGATGATGTGGAAAACGATTTTCGTCTGAGTATGATTGCCCGCTATCCGGATGTGATTCGCAGCGAAGAAGAAAATGAAAAATATTTGGAGTATTGGCCCTGTATTGAAATTGCCGTGAAAGAAGCGTTGGAAAACATTGCAAAGGGTCGATACAGAGAAGGACAACATTTAAAGAAAGACATTGTTAAAAAGTGCGAGCGCATTCGGATGCTTTTGCAGGAAGTGGAAAAACATGCCGACGAAATTCCGGCCAACAGCGAAGCAAAAATAAGAGAAATCATTGCAAAACATGAACTGAAAGAAGTGGATGCCAATCGCATGGCTGCCGAAATTGCCTTTTTAGCGGAAAGAGCCGCAATCGATGAAGAAATTATACGGCTGAAGGGTCATATTGAGGCGTTGGAACAAGCGCTGGAGGCAAAAGGCGACATAGGGAGAAAACTGGATTTTATTTTGCAGGAAATGAACAGAGAGGCCAACACCATTGCCTCAAAATCCAATATTACGCAGATCAGTATGACGATGGTCGATATAAAGAGCGATATCGAAAAAATACGGGAACAAGTGCAAAACATAGAATAAAAAATATCGGAGAAAAGAATGTTTTTTAATATCGGATTTGGAAATTTTGTAAATTGTGATAAGATTATTGCAATTGTTTCGCCGGATTCCTCGCCGATGCGAAGGGTGATTGCCGAAGCGCGAAAAAACGGAACGTTGATAGACGCTTCTCAAGGGAGAAAAACCCGTGCAGTCATTATGATGGAAAACAACGATGTGGTGCTTTCGGCGGTGATTCCCGAAACCATCATAGCGAGAAATTTAAAAGGGGATAAACAGTGAAAAAAGGGAAATTGTTGGTACTCTCAGGCCCGAGCGGTGCAGGAAAAAGCACAATCAGCCAAAGAGTGGCGCAAGAAAGCGATATTTTTTTATCGATTTCCGCCACTACAAGAAAGCCGCGAGAGGGAGAGGATGAGAATCACTACTATTTTTTAACAAAAGAAGATTTTTTGACAAAGATTGAAGAGGGGGCATTTTTGGAATATGCTCAAGTCTACGGACAATATTACGGAACGTTGCGAGCCCCCGTGCTTGAGATGATGGAAAAGGGTAAAAACGTGTTGTTGGAAATCGATGTGCAGGGCAGCATGCAGGTCAAAAAAGCCTATGATGACTGCGAAATGATTTTTGTACTGCCGCCTTCGCTCAGCGAATTGAAAAAGCGTTTGGCAGCGCGAAAAAGCGAAACGGAGCAGCAATATAACCTTCGGATGGTAAAAGCGTTGGGCGAGATTGAGGCTGCACTGCAATACGATTATTTGATTATTAATGAAGAAATTGAAAGTGCCGTCACACAGCTGAAACAAATCATTGATTCGTTAGATAAAAAAATGAAATATAACAGAAATTTTATTCAGACATATATTGAGGAGGAGAAACAAACATGATCAAACCATCTATCGTGGATTTATTAGAGAAAGTGGATAATAAATATTCGCTGATTTACGTTACATCGAAGCGTGCCGCAGAACTCATTGACGGAGAAATGCCGTTGGTGGATATGCAAGGTATGAATCCGGTCACCATTGCCGCAGAAGAAATTATTGAAGGAAAGCTCACTTATTATTACGAATGATGAACAAAGAATTGTGGCGTACTTGTCCAAACAGTACGCCATTGTTATATCGCCGGAGAAATCATGAAGAACAGCAATCAAACAACATCGCATTCTATTGCGCAAATTGTTATCAATGAGCGCGGAAAAGCGTTTGACCGCATTTTTGAATACAAAGTGCCTGAAAAACTGAGAGCCTCTGCTCGTATCGGCAGAATTGCCCGTGTACCTTTCGGGAAGCAAAACACAAAGCGAGAGGGGTTTATTTTCGGGCTCAAAGAACATGCCGAAACAGACAGGGAATTAAAAAATGTTTTAGAAATTTATGAAAAAGCAGGTGACGTAACGGAAATGCAGGTAAAAATCTGCGAATTCATGCGGGAAGAATATTTTTGTACCTATGCGGAGGCGTTTGCCTGTATTGTTCCGAAATTTGCAAAAAAGAAAGGGAAGGAACAATACAAAAAAACCTTGCGATTAAGCGGAATATATGATGAAAAAGAGCAGTATCTGCAACAGATTCGCAAATCCGCCACTGCACAAAGGGCGATTTTAGAAGCACTTGACGAAAAAACGGTAGACTACGATGTTTTTATAAAAACAGGCGGATTTAGTTCGGCGACGATAAAAACCCTAGAGGCCAAAGGATTGGTTGTCGTAGAAAAAACCGAACATTATCAGGCGCATTATCAGGATATTGCAGAGCGGCAAAAGGAAAAACCACAACTCCTGGAACAACAAAAAAAAGTGTTAGACGAATATCATCGCTCGAAAAAGAATAAATTTTTACTCCATGGGATTACCGGGAGCGGCAAGACGGAAGTATATTTAAATATGATTGAATCCTGCATTGAGAGCGGAAAACAAGCATTGTATCTGCTGCCGGAAATTGCGCTGACGACACAGACGGTTCAGCGCATTACCGAGCGGTTTGGCGGCTGCGCCGTGGTACACAGTCGCCTGGCCGAAGGAGAAAGGTATTATCAGTACAAACAAATTGCCTCAGGTCAAGCCAAAGTAACGCTGGGTGCGCGCTCTGCGCTGTTTTATCCCTATCAAGACTTGGGATTGATTATTTTGGACGAATGTCACGAAGAAAGTTATAAATCCACTTCGGCGCCGAGATATGACAGCATTGAGGTAGCGGAATTTATTGCGGATCAGTCCTGTTGCAAGCTGGTGCTGGGTTCGGCGACACCGTTGGTGGAAAGTTATTATTACGCGCGCAAAGGACGCTATGAAATGCTGAAAATGCCCAATCGCATTTTTGATTTGGCGTTGCCCGAAATTGTTGTCAGCGATATGCGTGAAGAGCTGAAAGAAGGAAATCGCTCGATGTTGTCTGCCGAATTGGAAAACAGCATTCGCAATGCGTTAGAAAAAAAAGAACAAATTATTTTATTTTTAAATCGCCGCGGGATGTCTACCTATGTTTTTTGTCGCAATTGCGGCTATTCGGAAAGATGTGTGCATTGCGATGTGGCGCTGACCTATCATTTTGATACGCAAAAAATGATGTGTCATTATTGCGGATACGAAAAACAAGTAGAGGTGTTTTGTCCGGCCTGCGGGAGCGACAAAATACGCCATATCGGCATGGGCACTCAAAAAATCGAGGCTGAAATAGAACAAAAATTTCCCTATGCGAAAATTATTCGCATGGACAGAGATACCACTTCAACCAAATACGCTTTTGATAAGATCACTTATCAATTCCAACGGCATGAAGCCGATATTTTGATTGGTACGCAGATGGTGGTGAAGGGTTTTGATTTCCCGTTGGTCAGTGTGGTAGGGGTGGTTTTGGCGGATATGGCGCTGAATATGCCGGATATATATTCGTCGTTTCGTGCCTTTTGCCTGGCGTATCAGGCGGCGGGCAGATGCGGGCGAAAGAGCGGCGGCGGCAAGGTGTTTGTTCAAACTTATACACCAGAACATTATGTTATCAATCGCGTACAGGAATATGACTATGAAGGATTTTATCAAGAGGAAATACGGTACCGAAAAAAGATGAGCTATCCGCCTTATTGTGCGTTGTACGGGTTTTATTTTTTAGACGAAAGCGAAGAAAAGGCTGAATCAGGCGCCTATGCTTTTGCCGAAAAAATGATTGAACACATTCAGGAAGAACCCTGCAGGGTCTTTAAGTTATATCACCCGTCAAAACCGGTGCTTGGCTATATCAACAAAAAACATATTTATCATGTTATCATCAAGACAAGCGGGGAAAAAAATGTCAAAAAAGCCATGAAAACAGTGTATAATACTATAGCACATGAAAAAAACATTCTGACATACATGCAAAAAAATCCGAGCGGAGTATAAAAAATGGCATTACGATTTATCAGGACAGAAGAAGATGAAATTTTGTATAAAAAATCAAAACCCGTGAAAATAATCACAGAGCGCATCAAACAATTGTTGGATGACATGGAAGAAACCATGGAAGCAAACAGCGGTTTGGGACTGGCGGCAGTGCAAGTGGGTGTGCTGAGAAGAGCCATTGTGATTCGATATGAAGAGCAACTCTATCGGTTGCTCAATCCTGAAATCATAAGCTGTGAAGGAGAGGTTTGCGGCTATGAGGGGTGTCTGAGCGTGCCCGGCAAGCATATGTCGGTTATGCGGCCTGAAACGGTGACGGTGCAAGCAATGGATGAAAACGGTGAGACGGTAATTATTGAAGCCACAGATCAGTTGGCCAGGATATTTTGTCATGAGATAGATCATCTTGACGGAGTTTTATATGTACAAAAAGCAGATTACACGCAGCCGGTGCTCTATGATCGAGACTTGACCGAAGAGGCCGAAAATGAACTTGATGAAGAAAACAACGAAAGCAAATGAGTGATGAATACAGCAAAAGCGACAAAGAAATATAAAATTATTTATGCGGGAACTCCTGCATTCGCCGTATCACCGTTGGAGGCAATGATTGAGGCGGGACATGAAGTGGTTTTGGTGGTGACGCAACCGGACAGGGTCAATGCCCGAGGCGGCAAAATCAGCATTTCGCCCATCAAAGAAACAGCGTTGCGATTCGGGTTGCCGCTATTCCAGCCAAGTAAGATCAACACGGAAGAAAGCCTACAACAGTTGCGCAAATATGCTTGTGATTATTTGATTACGGCAGCGTACGGTCAAATTTTGAAAGAAGAAGTGCTGGCGATTCCGCAAAAGGGGTGCGTCAACATCCATGCATCGTTGCTGCCGTTGCTCAGAGGCGCTGCACCGATTCATCGCGCAGTGATGAGCGGCATGGCCCAAAGCGGCATTACGATTATGGAGATGGATGAAGGGATGGACACAGGGGATATTTTGTTGCAACAAGCTGTTGATATTTTGCCGGAAATGAATAGCGGACAACTTCATGACTGTCTCTCACAGTTGGGAGCGGAGATGATCGTTGCGTTTTTGGAAAATGCGGAGCGTTTGTGGCAGAGTAAACAAAAGCAGAATGGTGCGTTGGCGAGCACGGCTCCGAAAATACAAAAAGAAGAATTGTTTTTGGATTTTAAAAATGAGACGGAAGTGTTGTATAATAAAATCAGGGGATTGAGCCCGGCGCCTGTGGCAAGGTGTATGCTGGACGGCAAAGTATTAAAAGTATACGAAAGTCAAATGGTAGAAGAAACTGGTTTTGCGAAAGCCGGTGAAATCATTGCCTTTGATGCAAAAAATGGTTTTGTCGTCAGAACCGTAGATGGTGCCTTGCGATTGAAAAGAGTGCAAATAGAAGGAAAAAAACAACTGAGCGATACTCAGTTTGTGATAGGATATAATATAAAAAGGTCCATGGTAAAATAGAAAGGAGAAAAAAGATGTTGTATGAAGTAACATTGCTTATATTGATACCGGGGATATTGTTCAGTATTTTTGCGAGTATAAAAGTGAGAACCACTTATAAAAAATATAGTAAAATCAGCAATTCCAAAAATATTACCGGTCGTGCTGCGGCACGCAGGATACTGGATTCGGCCGGGCTGTCAAACGTGAAAATTGAGCCTGTCGGAGGCAACCTTACGGATCATTATGATCCGCGCGCATATGTGTTGCGTCTTTCGGAAGGAGTGTATGACTCCACCAGTGTTGCGGCAATCGGTATTGCCGCACATGAGGCGGGTCATGCCATTCAGCATGCAAGACAGTATTCGCCTGTGGTCATTCGCAATGCAATTGTGCCTGTAGTCAACATCGCCACCAACGCATCGTGGATTATTTTTTTAATCGGGTTGTTTTTTAACAACGATACAGGCTGGGTGTTGATGAATATCGGAATTTTCCTGTTTTTAGGGGCGGTCATTTTTCAAATTATTACCTTGCCGGTAGAGTACAACGCCAGTTCCCGCGCCGTGGCGGAGTTGGGTTCTTTGAACTTGGGAGACGGGCAAGATTTAAAGGGTGTTCGCAAAGTGCTCGGTGCGGCTGCGTTGACATATGTGGCGGCTTTGTTGATGGCGCTTTTACAGCTTTTCCGTTTGATTGCTTTACGAGGAAGGCGTTAGAGAGCTTACATGGCCATTGACAACACCATCGGCATTGCACGTCATATCAGTTATAAAGTGCTGTGTGATGTGCATATGAAGGGTGCATACAGCAATTTATCCATTCAAAAGCATTTTCTCGTTTTGAAAAAGCCAGAAGACAAGGCTTTGGCTACAGCGATTATTTTTGGCATGTTAAAAAGAAATATTCAACTGACAAGGGCGATTGAAAAATTGTCTTCGATTGCTTATGAACGGATAAAACCGGAAATCACGGTAATAATAAAATCAGCGCTGTTTCAGTTGTTTTATATGGACAAGCTGCCGGCCTATGCCGTGGTGAACGACAGTGTGAATCTTGCAAAATTTTACATTTCAAAAAAAAGCGGCGCCTTTGTCAATGCCGTTTTGCGAAATGCGCTGCGCATGGGAAAACAAGCGTTGCTTGAAGGCTCGGGAAAGGGGTCGTTTTGTGCAGAATTGGAAAAAAAGTACGACATCCCATGCTGGCTTTGTGACTATTTGAAAGATGAATTTTCTGAAGAATTTTTAGAAAAATGGGGCGAGGCGTATCAGCGCAGCCCCAAGATGTATATTCGTGTAAACCTGTTGAAGATACAGGCAAAAGAAGCTTTTGCGGAACTGAATCAACAAAAAAGCGTCTGTAAAGAAACGGTTTTGCCCGATGTGTTTGAAGTGACGGACGTTAGCGAAGTGCTTGCTTCCAAGTTGTTTTTGGAAGATAAGATTGCAATTCAGGATATGTCTTCGGCTTTGTGCGCCTATGTTTTAGATGCGAAAGCGCAAGATACGGTGCTGGACTTATGCGCGGCGCCTGGCGGGAAAAGTTTGCATATTGCCTCTCTGACAGCGGGCAAAAGCGTCATTACGGCAAGCGACAAACACAAACACAAAGTGGATAGGATGAAGACACAATTTAAGATGCAGGGAATTGACAATATACGAGTATGTAAAAACGATGCGGAAGTATTTCGACCCGCTTGGGAGGAGGCCTTCGATTGTGTGCTTGCAGATGTTCCTTGCAGCGGTCTTGGGGTCATTCACCGCAAACCGGAAATTTTGTTGCATTTAGACGAGGCTAAAATCTCCGACTTGATAGCCATTCAAAAAAATATTTTATACAATGCGGCAAAGTATGTGAAAAGCAAAGGAACACTCGTTTACAGCACTTGCAGCATCAATCCGCCGGAAAATGAGCGGGTGATAACGGCGTTTTTGACAAAACACAAAAATTTTACGTTGTCAGAAATTTCATTACCTGTTGCAATAACAAAAAAAGAAGGTAAGATTTTTCCCGGAGAAATAAATAAATATCCGCAGGATTCATTGGGCGACGGATTTTATATTTGCAAAATGAAAAAAAAGTAATCCAGAATGATTATTGTCAAAACAGACAGTTTCGTGTAAAATGAACAGATGGACAATATACATAAAAAAAACCTGTTCGGAATGAGCAAAGCGGAAATTGAAGAGATAGTAAAAAAAAACAACTGGCAAGCTTATCGTGCCGAGCAGATATATGGTTGGGTTTATCAGGGAATAGGACAAATAGATGCCATGAGCAACTTGCCCGGGCATATCCGTGAAGAATTAAAACAACAATATGATATTTTTCATTTGCAAATTATTGAAAAATTTGAAGAGAAAAAAACAAAAACGACAAAATATCTGTTGCGCACAGAAGACGATTTGCTGATAGAAGCGGTGTTGCTTCGTTATAAACATGGCAACAGTTTATGTATCTCTTCGCAAGCGGGGTGCAATATGGCCTGTGTTTTCTGCGCTTCGGCCATCGGCGGTTTGCAGCGGAATTTATCTGCAGCGGAAATGCTATCGCAGGTATATGTTACGGAAGAAGACACAGGAAAGAAAATATCCAATGTGGTTATGATGGGCAGCGGAGAGCCGTTGGACAACTATGAAAACACGATTGGGTTTTTAGAGTTGGTATCGGATAAAAATACGCGAAATTTGTCTAAACGCAATATCACGGTGTCGACTTGCGGCATCGCAGATAAAATCGTTTTATTGGCAGACAGTGGCGCAGGGGTCAATTTATCTGTTTCCCTGCATAGTCCGTTTCAAGAACAACGAGAAAAAATCATGCCTGTAGCCAGAAAATTTTCGCTGAAAGAGTTAATGGAAGCTTGTCGTTATTATGCCGAAAAAACAAAGCGAAGAATTACACTGGAATATGCGCTGATTTCAGGAGTCAACGACACGCCGGAGCATGCACTTGCCTTGGCACAGTTGACAAAAACACTACATTGTTTGGTGAATTTGATTCCGATGAATGAAGCAAGCAGACCGTCGTTAAAAGGCAGTGGAGAAAAAAACGTTGCGGCTTTTGCGGAAATTTTGACAAAGAGGCAGATTACCGTCACAATCAGAAGAACGTTGGGCAGTAGCATCAATGCTGCTTGCGGTCAACTCAGATCCGGCTTTTATAAGGGGGATTAAAAGGAAAGTGAATATTGCATACAGAACGGATGTAGGAAAGACAAGAGTGGCCAATGAGGATGCAGTTTTGGTGCTGATAAACAGCAACAATGATATTTTTGTTTGTGCAGTTGCAGACGGCATGGGAGGACACAAAGGCGGCGGAACGGCATCTGCCACAGCGTTGGACATTTTGCGTAAGCGATTGATTAGCCTTGATGGCAAAGATGTCGAGGAATATGTGCGCTCCTTGGAAAAAATTGTTGCCGACATTAATGACGAATTACTGGAACGCGCCAGATATGACACAAGTTTGCAGGGAATGGGAAGCACGATTACGGCTTGTATTGTTCACGAAAACATGATGATTGTTTTTCATATTGGTGATAGCAGACTCTATATATTACATGAAAATCAACTGAAACAAATTACGAAAGACCATTCATTGGTACAGCGCCTCGTGGATGAAGGCAGATTGACACAAGACGAGGCGGCAACGCATCCGAACCGGAATGTTTTGTTAAAGGCTCTGGGCAGCACAGAACATTTGACGGCGGATATTTTAGAGGTGCCTTTACCGCCCAATGTAAAGATTCTTTTGTGCAGTGACGGATTGACTTCTATGATCGGTGATAATCAAATTAAAGAAATATTGCAAAAAAATACCTGTGAAGCGGCAACAGACAAACTGATTGCTGCAGCGAACAGCGCAGGAGGGCGGGATAATATTTCGGTCATTATATGTGATACAGGAGAAATGATGTGAGCAGCAACAAATTATTAAATAATCGATATCGCATATTGGCACGGATCGGTGTGGGGGGCATGGCGGTGATCTATAAAGCTCAAGATACACTGTTAGATCGCTATGTTGCCATAAAAGTGCTGAAAGAAGAATTTGTGCATAACGAGCAATTTTTAAAAAGATTTAGACGGGAAGCCCAGGCAGCAGCACGCCTGACTCATGCCAACATTGTCAATGTTTTTGATGTAGGGGACGAAGATGGGCTTTATTACATTGTCATGGAGCTTGTGGAAGGCAAAACATTGAAAGAATATATCGAAGAGAGAGGCTGTCTGACATGGAAAGAAACGCTTTCGATTGTATTGCAAACGGCTTCGGCTTTGGATGTGGCTCATAAAAACAATATTATTCATCGTGATATTAAACCGCAAAACATATTGATGAACGAAGAAGGCGTGCCCAAGGTGACAGATTTCGGCATTGCCAAAGCAGTGACCAGTTCCACGGTTACTTCCAGCGGTGATGCAATGGGCAGCGTGCACTATGTTTCACCTGAACAGGCGCGTGGAGGATTTGTTGACGAACGAAGTGACCTGTATTCATTGGGCATTATGATGTATGAAATGTTGACGGGTATTTTGCCTTATGTGGGCGATACGGTGGTAAGTATCGCTATTCAGCATATTCAAAGCAATGTGCCGCAAATTGAAAATGTTACGCCGAATATTCCCCAGGCGGTGGCTGATGTCGCCAATAGACTCACGATGAAGCATCCCGAAAAACGTTACCAAAATGCGTCGGAAGTGATGAGTGCGGTGATTCGTGCCATGAATAACCCTTATGAGAGCCTGGAGCCTGTTGAAGAGAACAAAAAGGAAAAAGCGATGGCGGCCAAGACAAGCGTACAGCCTAAAGCCGTGGAGGAAGGGATTATTCTTGCACAAAATCCGCAGAATGTAGCGGAGGTTGCAAGGCCTCAAAAGGAAGAGCGAAGCTGGAACGAAAAAATAAAAGCATTTTTTATGCAGAAAAATAAAGCGCCCTTGATTGTCATGGGGCTGGTTGTCGTTTTTATCATTGCAATGATCGCCTATGGGTTGATAGCCAATAAAAAAACCGAAGTTCCAAACCTGGAAGGAATGACGATAGAGCAAATGGAAGAGACGCTGGATAAAGCGGGATTGACCTATAAAATCAAAGAAGAAAAAAGTAGCCTGGAAGTGCCAAAAGGTTCCATTATCAGTCAAAACCCGAAAGCCGGTGAATATATCAAAAAAACTTTGCCGGTGGAGGTTGTTGTCAGCCTTGGGCCGAAGATGATTGTCATGCCGGATGTAGTGGGGCAATTTGAAGTCAATGCCCGCAGTACGCTCGAAAATGCAGGACTGATTGTCAGTGAAGTCAATAAAGAGTTTAATGATGAGTATGATGTAAACATCGTATTTAATCAGATGCCTGCAGCAAATACGGAAATTGCCGAGGGAAGCAATGTCGTATTATATGTGAGCAAAGGGAAAGATACCATTATGTTGCCTAACTTAGTAGGCAAAACGGAGGAAGCCGCACGGGCGGAGCTGACAAAATTGGGGCTGCCTTTGACAAGCGTGAAGTATGAGGTAAGTACGGAATACGAAAAAGGACTTGTGATCGCACAAAGTCCCGGTGCAAACAAACTGGTAGAAAAAACGCAAGGTATAACGTTGGTAATCAGCAAGGGCAAAGTCTCCACGAAAAGCATTACCATTAAATTGTCTGAACTGGTGCCCGGCGCGCCGCGGGCTGTGGTAGTAAGGGTAGATACCATCGGGCAAGAAGGTAACCCTACCACACAATATCAAAGCACACACCAATCCAACGAAATCATTACGGTATCGTTAAAAGGTGTCGGTGTGGAATATTATAAAATTTACATCGACAATACGGAAGCCCAGTCAGGCGTGATTACTTTTTAACTGGTGAAAGGTATGCGAGGGAAAATTATAAAGGGAGTCGGCGGATTTTATACCGTTTTGACAGAGGAAAATCACCGTGTCACCGGTGGAATAAAAGGAATTTTTCGTAATCAGAATATTGTGCCAATGGTGGGTGATAATGTCATAGTGCAAAAAGAAAAGGACGGCAGCTTTGTCATTGCCCAAATATTGGAACGAAAAAATGCATTGTTGCGTCCGGCGGTTGCCAATGTAACGCAAATGATTATTGTAGCCGCCTGCACGAGACCGAAGCCAAATCTGATGATGTTGGACAAGCTCATTGCCTCCTATGAACAGATCGGTCTAAAAATTATTATGTGTTTTAATAAAGTAGATATTGCGAAAAAAGCAGATGTGGAACACCTGAAACAAATTTATGGCAAAACGTCTTATGAATTGTTTTTTGTTTCTGCGAAAGAGGCAAAACTTGGTGGGCTGAAAAAGCATTTATATCACGAAACCACCGTGTTGGCAGGTTCTTCGGGAGCAGGAAAAAGCACATTGCTCAATGCAATTCATCCTGCGTTTTTTTTGCGTACAGGGAAAGTCAGTGAAAAAATCGGTCGTGGGAGGCATACTACCAGACACGTGGAACTGCTGTGTCTTGACGAGACGAGCTATATAGTAGATACGCCAGGATTTACCAATATTGACTTGACTGATATGGAGATTGAAAAGGTGGACGAGCTTTTTGTAGAATTTCGCCCCTATTTAGGGAAATGTAAATTTACTTCCTGTGCCCACGACAGCGAGCCGGAGTGTGCGGTGAAAGAGGCGCTGCAAGAGGGAAAAATCAGCGAGAGCAGGTATCGGAATTATCTGGTGATCAAAGATGAAATTGATGAAAAATTAAGGAAAAACTGGCGATGAAAGTTGCGATTTTCGGAAATGGTTCCTATAAAGATGTTTGCTTCTATGCAGAATATTTAAAGCGCTATCAGCCGCAACTTACTCTTTGCGCTGATGGCGGTTTAAAAATCATGTCAAAATTAGGCAGAGTGCCTGATGTATTGCTGGGCGATTTTGATTCTGTTGCTACGGTGGATTTGGAGCAAATGAAACAGAAAACAACTGTGATGACCTATGAAAAAAGGAAAGACTTCACTGACGTTCAACTCTGTATGCAATATGCCATAGAGCAAAAGTGTACGGAAATGGTACTTTTTGGCGTGTTGGGAACCAGAGCGGATCACTCGCTTGTCAATATTTATTTGTTGAAATATGC
This sequence comes from Eubacteriaceae bacterium UBA1433, assembly GCA_002329295.1. Classification (GTDB taxonomy): domain Bacteria; phylum Bacillota; class Clostridia; order Eubacteriales; family UBA1433; genus UBA1433. The sequence continues at coordinate 60,852 of DCTT01000015.1, read as the reverse complement.
CTTTGATCACGGAGTGAAAGCAAAGATTGTCAATGAATACAATGAAATCTTTGTCATGGAAAAGTATATGATGCTGGAACATGTGGCACACAAAACCATTTCTGTGCTTCCTTACAGCGACGTCATTCGCGGCATCAGTTTTAAAGGAATGAGTTATCCTCTTACCAATGCGGAAATGAAAAAAGAAAATCCCTATGGCATAAGCAACTATGCCTGTGAAGATACAGTTGAAATCAAAATTGAGGAGGGAATGGCTGTTATTGTGATTACAGAAGAGAAGTATTGATTGGATAAAAGTGCATTTGAATAAATGTAAAGAAAAAGCGGCAAGAAAAAAACAGACACAACCAGAGAGTCTGTCTTTTGAATTCCAGTCAATTGAATATACATGAATTAAGCGCGCGTAACTTTATCGGAACGCAGGCAACGTGTGCAGACATAGACCTTTTTGGGGGTGCCGTCTTCAAGGATACTGACTTTTCGCAAATTGGGTTTCCAAACGCGGCGTGTGTGGCGATTGGAGTGACTAACCGTGTTGCCGCTGATAGGTTTTTTTTCACATATATAGCATTGTTTTGCCATCTTCGCATCTCCTTTGCTGTAGAGTTGATAAGCGACAAGTATTATAACACTATCGTCACTTAAAATGCAAATTATTTTTCAAAAAAATAAGGAATTCTTCAATAAGAGAGACGAAGTATTGATAAATAGTTAAAAATAAAGTAAAATAAGTAAAATAATTCCGGAGGAGGAGCTGGATAATCGCATGGAACTTGAAAGCAAATACGGAACGGTAAAAATTTCTCGAAATATTATTGCAAAAACTGCTGCTCTTGCCGCACTGGATTGTTACGGACTTGTGGGAATGGCGAGAAAAAGTTTGGGATTTGTTGTGCTGTTGAAAAATGAGCACGGGGCGAAAGGGGTAAAAATTGCAGAAAAAAAAGATGGCATTGTCATCAATTTGTATGTAATATTTGAATTTGGTGTAAGACTGCAGACGGTGGCGGAAAACGTGATTGAAAGCGTTCGCTATCAGGTAGAAAAAACAACGGGTGTCAAAGTGAAGCAAATCAACGTATATGTGGAAAGTGTCAGGATATAAAAGACAGGCGCAAAGGTGGAATTATGGAATTTTTGGATGGACAGGGGTTAATCAAAGCGATTCATTACGCGGCAGCGTATTTGGAAACGAATAAAGAAGAAGTGAACAGGCTCAACGTATTTCCCGTACCGGACGGGGATACGGGAACCAATATGTCGTTGACAATTCATTCGGCGGCAAAAAATGCGAGTTCGGCGGATGGACAAAGCGTAGAAGTTGTGGCAAAGGCAATCTCTTCAGGAGCGCTCATGGGTGCCAGAGGCAATTCGGGGGTAATTTTGTCCCAGTTGCTGCGAGGATTTTATGAAGGATGTAAAAATCGCAAAACTTTGAGCGTGTCCCAACTGGCCGGCTGCATGAAATCTTCGGCAGATATGGCATATAAGGCGGTCATTAAGCCGACAGAGGGAACGATTTTGACTGTTGCCAGAGCCATGGGGAATTTTGCTACCGCAAACTTCGGCAAATATCAAGAAGTGGATATTTTTTTGGAAAAGATGGTAGAAGAAGGAGAAAAAGCCTTGGACAAGACTCCTGATATGCTTCCGGTGCTCAAAGAGGCCGGCGTCGTTGACGCGGGAGGAAAAGGGTTGATCTATATTTATAAAGGGTTTTTGGCGGCGTTGAAAGGAGAAGTCCTAGCAGAAAAAGAAATGAATTCCGGTGATAAAACACCCAAAATGATTTCGAAATCCGCTGAGGGGGCGGATATTCGGTTTTTGTATTGCACGGAAGCTATGATACAAGGAGGCGGAGACAAAGCGCCTATGCTTCGAACAAAGCTGTTGCCGATGGGAGACAGCATGGTGGTGGTGGGTGATGAAGATATCATTAAGGTGCATATTCATACCAATGAGCCGGGCAAAGTTCTCAGTCAATGCTTAACCTATGGCGAACTGCTTGATATCAAAATTGAAAACATGAAACTTCAGCATGAAAATACTCTGGTGCATGAAGAGTCTTATAAAAAACAAAGGCCGGAAAAAAGATCCAAATATGCCTTTGTTGCCGTGGCTGCCGGCGAGGGAATCGAGCAAATTTTTCGCGATATCGGTGTGGAAAGCATCATCAAAGGCGGCCAGACCATGAATCCCAGCACACAGGATTTTTTGGATGAAATTGCATTGATCAATGCGGAAGTGATTTATTTGCTGCCAAACAATAAAAATATCATCTTGGCGGCAAACCAGGCAAAGGAAGTTTCTACAGAACATATTGAAGTCATTCCGACAAAGACAATCCCGCAGGGAATATCGGCCGTGTTGGCGTTTTGCGAAGAGGCGAGCGTCGAAGAAAATATGGAAGGTTTTATTGAGGTAATCAATAGAGTCAAAACAGGGCAGATAACCTTTTCGGTAAGGGATACAACGATCAATAAAAAAATGATCAAAAAAGGAAATATTATCGGCATCAACGATCGCAAGGGCATTACAGCGATTTCCAACTCGGCGGAAAAAGCAGCCATTGAGCTGTTGGCAGGGATGGTAGACGAAGAATCAGAGTTGATTTATATTTATTATGGACAAGATACTTCACAAAAAGAAGCGCAAAAATTACATAAAAAATTAGAAAAAATATATGAAGACCAGGATGTGATTTTACAATACGGAGGTCAACCGCTGTATTATTACATTTTATCGGTTGAATAAGGAATATGCTGTTTGAAACAAATACGGTCGTAGCATTAGATCAAATCAAAGGTGTCGCACAAAAAAGAAAAAATGCCCTGCAACAGGCGGGCATTTTTTGCCTGTATGACCTGTTTTGTTGTTTGCCGAAATCCTATGAAGACAGAAGCCGCATAGAGGCAATTGAATCGGTGGTGTCAGATACCAAGACCGGAATCATTGTCAAGGTTATGGCGGCTCCCGCTATTCATTATATAAAAAGAAAAAAAAGCACGGTTAAAATCAAAGTATCCAGCGGCGATATGACAGGCTCCGTTGTAATTTTTAATGCACCTTACCAAGCGAAAAAATTTGAAATCGGAAAACAATATCATGTTTTTGGCAGAATCCAACGGACATTGACAGACTTTGTGGTTTATAATCCTATTGTCGGAGAGTTGGCGGATTTATCAAAAAATTTACAGATTTATCCTGTGTATAAAATAAAAGACGATGTTACTGCCATCAGTCAAAGCGTGATGCGTGGTATTGTACAAAATGCCTGGGAACAATATGGGAACAACACGGCGGATATGTGGCCCGAAGAATTAAAAAAACGATTTTTCGTGCAGGATATTGTCACCGCGTTGCGCAATGTACATTTGCCGCAAGAAATGACCCAGGCAGAGCAGGGAAAAGAGCGTTTTGCCTTTGATGAAATTTTTGCAACGCTATTGTTGCTTTATGAGGAAAAAAGTCAGCGAATCCGACGAAAAAATCACTATATCATTAAGAACGATATTTATGATGAATTTGTAGGCCAGCTGCCTTTTAAACCTACAACAGCTCAAAGACGCGCAATGAAAGAAATTGCACAAGACATCAAAAAACAAGACAAAGTAATGAACCGATTGTTGCAGGGGGATGTAGGCAGCGGTAAGACGACTGTGGCGTTTTATGCCTTGCTGATGGCAGCGGTTGGCGGGTTTCAGTCGGCGATGATGACGCCGACGGAGCTGTTGGCAAAGCAGCATTACAAAAAAATAAAACCTCTGGCAGCAAAATGGAATCTTGATGTGGTACTATTGACTTCGTCCACGGAAAAAAAAGAAAGAGAATCGATAAAAACGATGCTGGCGGGGACAAAACCAGTCATTGCAATCGGTACCCATGCATTGTTTTCAAAGGATATAGCGTATCGTCAACTTGCCCTTGTGGTAACGGACGAACAGCATAAATTCGGTGTGTTGCAACGTGCGGCACTGGCGAGAAAAGGATTTTCCCCGCATGTTTTGTTAATGAGCGCAACGCCGATTCCGCGCACCCTGGCGCTGNNCCGCCGGGAAGAAAACAAGTTCGTTCTTTTGCCGTAGATTCTTCGCATCGTGAGCGGATTTACCGTTTTATTCAATCAAAGGCGGCGGCTGGTGAGCAGTGCTACATCGTTTGTGCAGGCATTGAAAAAGAAGAAAATGATATTTTTTCGTTGGAAGAACAATACGAAGAAGCGAGGAAAGCGCTGACAAACATATCGGTTGCCATTATCCACGGTCAAATGGATGCCCAACAAAAAAACAGGATTGCACAAGATTTTTTTGATAAAAAAATCAGCGTTTTGGTGGCGACAACAATCGTGGAAATCGGTCTGGACGCGGCAGATGCCACGCTGATGGTAATCAACAATGCGGAGCGGTTCGGATTAAGTCAACTTCATCAAATGCGAGGCAGGGTGGGAAGAAGCGACAAGGATGCCGAATGTATTTTTATTACGGATTCCACCGGCGATATCGCAACGAGGCGCATGGAAATTATTACGCAATCGACCGACGGGTTTGAAATTGCGCAAAAAGATTTGGAGCTGCGCGGTCCGGGAGAGATGACAGGGCAGCGACAGCATGGAATCTTTCGCTTTCGTTATGCCGATATTTTGCGTATGCCGCATTTGGTTTTTCGCGCCCAAGAGGCTGTGGAGTATGTATGCAACAGGCCGGAATATAGACCTTTTATTGCAAAAACATTGCAGTTGTTGCGGCGTGTTCAAAACAATTTTTTGGAATATGAAACGGACAGGTAAACATTATGCAAATTATTGGCGGAACGCATAAAGGTAGAAAACTCATAGGCCTAAACGGAGAGCAAATCAGACCCACCGGAGCAAAAATACGAGGGGCTGTGTTTAATATGATGGCGCCATATATTGAGGGGGCAATTTTTCTGGACGGATTTGCCGGAAGCGGTGCGATGGGTATCGAGGCTTTGAGCAGAGGCGTTTCAAGCAGTGTATTTGTAGACAGTTGCGCACAAAGCATTGTGGTATTGGAAAAAAACCTTCAAAAATTAGGGCTAAAAGAGCAGAGCATTGTGAGAAGAGACAACTTTTTTCATTTTATCAAGAAAACAGATATAAAATTTGATATAATATTTATTGATCCGCCTTATGCGATGGCAGAAGTAAGTGAGATGGTATCGCTGGTTGCAGAAGCAGACGTTTTGCAACACGGAGGGTTTTTGATCGCGGAACATGATGTTCTTGTTTTGCTGAAAGCCGATGAAAGGCTTCAGACAGTAAAACAAAAAAAATATGGCAATACGATTATTAGCGTGTTTGAAAGGATGTAACAATGCATATAGCAGTTTATCCCGGAAGTTTTGACCCGATTACGAACGGACACTTGGATATTATTCGAAGAGCAGCCGGATTGGTTGACAAATTATATATTGCAGTGTTGATTAACAAACAAAAAAAATGTATGTTTACGCCGCAGGAACGTGTTGCATTTATCCAAAAAGCTGTCACGGGTATTGAAAATGTGGAGGTAATATCCTATGACGGTTTGTTGGTGGAATTTTGCAAAAAGGTAGGCGCCAAAGCCATCATCAAAGGTTTGAGGGTGATTATGGATTATGAAGCGGAGGCGCAAATGGCGCTGATTAACAAAAAGATTGATCCAGATATTGAGACGGTTTTATTGGTGGCAACAGAAAATTATTCTTTTATCAGCTCGAGTGTTATTAAGGAATTGGCATCTTACGGCGGAGATATTTCGTGCCTGGTCCCGGCGCATGTGCAAAAGGCAATCATCGAAAAAGGGAGGGAACAATTATGAGAGTCGTTGAATTGTTGAATGAATTGGAAGAAATTATACGAAGAAGCAATACGGTTCCGTTGACAAATAAAAAAATCATGCTCAATCCTGATGATGTGCTGGATTTGATAGATGAAATACGCCAACGTCTCCCTGAAGAAGTGCTGGAAGGCAGAAGAGTTCGAGAAGAAGAAGCCAGAATTATCAGTGCAGCGCAAACGAAGGCAAAGACCTTGATTGAAGGAGCCGTCAAAAAACAAAAAGAATTGATTGACAGCGATGAAGTAGCTCGCAATGCTTATACGCAGGCACAACAGATGATTAAAGACAGCGAAGACAGTGCAAAAAGAATTCTGGCTCAAGCGGAGCAAAATGCGAAAGAAGTCATTGGCGGAAGTGCGGAATATGCGGAAAATATGCTCAAAACCGTGCAGGATGAATTGAAAAAAATGAATGAAGTGCTGGAAGAAAACAGAAGCCAGCTAAAAAGCATAAAACGCAAGAATTCTTGAAAAATGTTGAAAAAGGCAGGAAACTGCTTTTTTTTATGGGCATTTTACGGAATATAAACAGGGGCGGCGCGATAGTCGGTTGCTTTTTGACCACCGATGCCCAACTGATAAATATCAGAAGCTCTCAGATCATAATCGAGAAATGCTCGCTGCGCCTCATCAACCCTGCGATATCCGTCTTTGACATTGGAGAGAACAAGGTTTGTTTTTTTTCGTGTTGCCAAATATTTTTTTCCCGTTTTGTTAAAACCCAACAGGCGAAGGTAGGATGGAGCAATAAGAGAAAGATCTTTATGGGCATGTTGAAAATGAATCAAAATATGACATAAGCTGCGCCGGATGCGGCTTTTGGTGTAGCGTTTATCCGCTACGAGATCGATATATTCTTCGATATCAGAGAAAAAGGACAAGTTGTTTTTCATTTTATTGGCCAGACTTAAAGAGATATCCGGAAAAGCGCATAGACTTTGAGGGGTATGAATCAGCAGATTTTGATAGAGAATGGTTCGATAGTTTTCCAAAAGATTATAGGGAAGCGTTTGCAGCATATCAGCAACAAAATCGGGCACACAAGAGGTGAATTCTTTGTTGTGGTTACATATCATTTGCCGAATATGTGAGGCGGAGCTGAAAGTGTTCTTTTTTATAGGTTCATCGTGCAAAACCGAAACCCTTTTTATGGCATAAGGCGTTATCGGGTAATTGTGCAACAAAATTTGTTTGAGATATTCGATGGCCAAAATGTTGTTTGAATGGTTTAAAAGTGCTGCAGCTTGCGGGTTGCGGTTACCGAGAACCAATTGGCGCGCCTTGGCAAAGGAGCGCCCGGAAGACAGGTGCGTTTTTAATGCAGGGCAAGAATGATGGTCTTGTTGACAGAGGTCATAGGCTGCTTGTTGCAGCAGTTCAATATCGTCGCATTCAGAGCCGAAAGAGAGCATGGTACATCCTATGAGGTTGAGAAGGTGCAAAGCGCCGAAAGCAAAAATTTCGGCGGTTTGGCAACTATAAGCAAAGGGCAGCATCAATACAATATCGGCGCCGCCATCCAGCGCCATATGCGTTCGAACGTATTTATCATAAAAGGAAGGGGTGCCGCGTTGAACAAAATCGCCGCTGAGCATACAAACAATCACATCGGCGCCGGTGATTTTTTTGCTTTGTACAATATGATAGCGGTGGCCGTTGTGAAAGGGGTCATATTCTGCAACAATACCCAAGGCTTTCATGAAAAATGCTCCTTTCTGCAAAGTTGCTTTTATTATAGCGCAAAATGATACAAAAAATCAGGCGAGATAGACAAAGTTTTAACAAAACATCCTTGAAAATACGCGTTTTATATCTTATAATAATGGGGATTTAAAGTTCGAAATAAAAATTCGGAGGTAATGGAATTGAAAATCTTAGTCATTAATTGCGGAAGTTCTTCATTGAAATATCAATTGTTTGATATGGATGACAAAATGGTTTTGGCAAAAGGCCTGGCAGAACGTATCGGCATTGAAGGCTCTATCTTGACGCATAAACCCACAGGAAAAGACAATGCGGTTTTTGAACAGCCCATGAAAGATCATAAGGAAGCCCTGCGTATTTTGATGGATGCGCTTGTTGACCCTGTTTGCGGCGTGATTGCAGACATGAGCGAAATTAGCGCTGTAGGTCATCGTGTGGTGCATGCGGGAGAAAAATTTGCCTCCTCTGTATTTTTGACAGACGAAGTAATTGCTGCGCTGGAAGAGTGCATTCCGTTGGCGCCGTTGCATAACCCGCCAAATCTTATGGGAATCGAAGCCTGCAAAGCGATTTTGCCGGATGTGCCTATGGTAGGTGTTTTTGATACGGCGTTTCATCAGACAATGCCGAAATATGCTTATATTTATCCGTTACCTTACGAATATTATGAAAAATACGGTATAAGAAAATACGGATTCCATGGAACCAGTCACCGCTATGTGGCTCAGCGTGCAGCGGCAATGCTTGGAAAAGACATCAAAGAAGTGAAAGTTATCACATGTCATTTGGGCAACGGCAGTTCGATTGCGGCAGTAGACGGCGGAAAAAGCGTAGAAACTTCCATGGGCTTTACACCTTTGGACGGTCTTGCAATGGGCACGAGATGCGGAACCATTGACCCGGCGATCGTAACCTTTTTAATGGAAAAAGAAGGTTTGTCAATCAAAGAAATGGACAATATATTGAATAAAAAGTCAGGGGTGTTGGGTATCAGCGGGGTCAGCAGCGATTTTCGTGATATCGAAACGGCGGCGGACGAAGGAAACGAGCGTGCAGAATTGGCGTTGAAAATCTTTACCTATCGTGTGCGTTCTACGATCGGACAATATGCTGCGGCAATGGGCGGCGTGGATGCGGTTGTCTTTACGGCAGGCATCGGTGAAAACTCTGTAACCATTCGACAGGCATGCCTGGAAGGATTGGAATTTATGGGGATGAAGTTGGACAAAGACAGAAACAACACACGCGGAAATGAAACCTTTATTTGCGCCGATGATTCGAAAGTGGCCATTTTGCTCATTCCTACCAATGAAGAATTGATGATTGCGATGGACACGAAAGAAATCACGCAAGCATAAATTATATTGACAATTACGACATAAGTTTATATAATGCTTCTCACGGTTTGCAAGGAGAAGGCAGATGAAAATAGATTTTGCTCTGCTGCTAAAAAACAAGTCATTAAAAATTCAGCGCACAGAATGGATGCCGGCATTTGAAATTTATGATGATGTGGTCATTAGCAAACCCTTTGAGCTTACTGCCTGTGCGTATATTGAACAAGATAAGATCTATGTCGAATTGGCGGCAGTATATATTACGACCATGACTTGTTCTCGTTGTTTGATAGAATTTACGACAAAACAGACTCTTCGCTTTAAAGAAGGATATACACCTGATCAACTTGAAGAGCAATATCCGCAAGGGGTTTTGGATACTGCGGAACTGGCAAGAGAACAAATCATCCTGAAAACACCGATAAAAAATGTATGTAAGGATGACTGTCTCGGGTTGTGCCCCGTTTGCGGGAAAGATAAAAATATTCATGCATGTGATTGTGAAACAGAAAAGAAAAACCCATATTTTGAAAAATTAGAAGTACTACTTTCTGATACGGACAAGGAGGTGTAAGACATGGCGGTACCAAAGAGCAAAACCAGCAAAGCAAGAAAAAAAGCCAGAAGGGCGCAGAATTATAAACTGGATATGCCTGCATTGAGCACATGCCCCAAATGCGGCGAAACAAAACTTTCTCATAGAGTATGCAAAAACTGCGGTAACTATAACAATGTGGAAGTATTGAAAATAGAGCAATAAAAAATTATGACAGAGCCAACAGTCTCTGTCATCTTTTTTGAAAGAAAAAGAGGGAGAACATGAAAATAATTGTTGACGCAATGGGCGGCGATAATGCGCCGGAACAAATTGTCATGGGAGCGGCGCAGGCGGCAGAGGAGTTGGGTAAAAAAATTACGTTGGTGGGTGACGTTGCAAGAATTCAAGAGGTCTTGACCCGTTATTCGATTCAAGAAGAATGGTTTGATTTTGTAGATGCCAAGGAAGTAATCAGCAACGAAGAAGAGCCTGCACAGGCGGTGAGACGAAAGAAAGATTCATCGCTTTGTGTAGGACTTAATTTGGCGAAAGAAAAAAACAGCGTTTTTCTATCTGCCGGGAGTACCGGAGCGCTTTTGACAGGCGCATTGGTGTATCTTGGAAGAATCAAAGGCATTAAACGTCCTGCAATCGCTATTTTGATTCCCAACAAATTGGGGAAAATGACGATGTTATTGGATGCGGGAGCCAATGCGGACTGCAAAGCGGAATATTTGCAGCAATTTGCGCTGATGGGCAGCATTTATATGAAAAATATGTATCAGCTCCAAGCGCCGAAGGTAGCATTGCTCAATATCGGTACGGAAGCGGCCAAGGGCAATGCGCTGATGAAAGAAGCTTATGACCTTCTCGAAGGAGAAGAAATCGCCTTTGTGGGCAATATGGAAGGTCGAAGTTTGTTTGACGGGGACTGCGATATCATTGTCTGTGACGGATTTTCCGGGAATGTGGTATTGAAAACCATTGAAGGCACTGCTAAAATGTTTTTTGGCGGTATCAAGGAAATTATGCGTCAAAGCGCTGTTATTAAATTGGCAGGAGCGCTGATGAAAAAACCGATAAAAGCCTTTGCTGGCAAATATGATTATACGGCTTATGGCGGCTCACCGTTGCTGGGTGTGAACGGAGCCGTCATCAAAGCCCATGGCAGCAGCGATGCCACCGCTATCAAAAATGCCGTTTTTGCAGGATATGAATACGGACAAAGCAAAATAATATCCGAAATTTTAGAAAAAGGGATTGAAAAAAATACGAATATATAATAGAACTATAGGTAGACAGAGAATATCATTTTGGAGGCAGTATCGACATGGAGCAAAAGGTAAAAACCATCATTGCTGAACAACTGGAAGTAGATAGAGAAATGTTGTCGGACAATACATCGTTTATTGATGATTTGGGTGCGGACTCTATTGATTTGCTGGAGTTGGTTTTGGCATTTGAGGATGAATTTGATGTAACATTTGATGAAGAGGACGTCAAGTGCATCAAAACAGTAGGCGACATCGTAGAATATATTGAAAACAAAAAATGAGAGTTGGTATTTTTTAAAAAATACCTGACTGCATTAAATGATCTATACAAAGAACAGATAAATAAAAGTTCTCTATGAACTTTTATTTTTTTCATTCAGGAGAAAAAAATGAAAGTTTTCGAAATGTTTTATCAATCCATTCAATATCAATTTCAAGATCAAACCTTGCTGAAAGAAGCATTGACGCATCCTTCGTACAGCAATGAGCAAGGATTGGACTATGACAATCAGCGGCTGGAGTTTTTAGGCGATGCTGTGGTGCAGCTTGCTGTTAGCGCATTGCTTTATGAGAGATATGAATCGGCGGACGAAGGAACCCTCAGCAAAATGCGCAGTGCATTGGTCAACAAAAAGATGCTTGCGAAAAAGGCCGTTGAAATAGGATTGCAGGAATTATTGTATGTGGGAGCGGGCGAAGAGCAGACCGGAGGCAGAACAAAGCAGTCAAATTTGGCGGATGGCTTGGAAGCGGTGTTGGGAGCGATGTACTTGGATGGCGGCTATGGTCGGGTTCAGGCATTGATAGCGCAATTATTGGAGACAGAGCTGAAAACCATCTCGGAAAAAGACGTTTTTCTCAATTATAAATCGATTTTACAGGAACATTTACAAAAACAGCGCCGAAATGCACCTCAATATCACATAAAAGAGACGATTGGGGCATTTCATAGACCAACTTTTGTGGTAGAATTATATATTGAGAATGTTTTAGTGGCAACGGCCAGTGCGGCCAGCAAAAAAGAGGCGGAAAAAATCGCTGCCAAACATGCTTTGGAAGCAATGGGAATGGTGCAGTAAACTGAAGGTAAAGGCAGATATATGTATTTAAAACAAATCGAAATCATAGGATTTAAGTCCTTCGCAAAACGAACACAAATTGATTTTACCGGCAATATCACTGCGGTGGTGGGACCGAACGGCAGCGGAAAAAGCAATATTGCGGACGCGATCAAATGGGTGTTGGGTGAACAACGCACAAAATCTTTGCGCGGAGAAAAAATGGAAGATGTGATCTTTAACGGGACGGTCGAAAAACGTCCGTTGGGGTATGCGCAAGTAAGTCTGTTGCTTGACAATTCAAAAAAAATTCTTCCGGTGGAGTATGAAGAAGTCAGCGTAACACGCAGGCTCTATCGTTCGGGCGAAAGCCAATATTTTATTAATAAAACCCTTTGCAGGCTGAAAGATATTCAACAGTTGTTTATGGATACAGGGCTTGGCAAAGAAGGATATTCGATCGTGGGACAAGGGCAGGTGCAAGATTTGGTGGACGGCAATCCGCAAAGTCGTAGATTGCTGTTGGAAGAAGCGGTCGGGATTGTAAAATACAAGACAAAGAAAATCGAAGCGGAAAGAAAATTAGAAAATACGCAAAAAAATCTGGATAGGGCGCAGGATATTATTGCAGAGCTGCAAAAACGCATCGGGCCGCTGAAGTATCAAATGGAAAAAGCAAAAAGGTATCTCAGGCTGCGGGATCAGTTAAAAGAGCGTGAACTGAATATTTTTGCACATAAAATCGAAGAATTTGACAGAGAATATCAAAAATGTGCGGAAGACAAAGAAATTATGCAGCAAAACTATGACATGCTGGAAGAAAAATTTGTTCACGCAGAGAAGCAATATTTGTCGCTAAGAGAGATTGTGGCAGTGTTGGAAGAACAAATCAACACATTGAATGCGCAAATTTATCAGGCGCAGTCTCAACATGAAGACTCAAAAACAAATCGCGAAGTGGCGCGAATAAAATATGAACAAAACAAAGCGCAGATTGAATTGTTGAAGCAAGAAGAAAAAATTGCCGATCAACGGATAGAAGAACTTGAAAATGAAAAAAATGAGATAGAAGCGCTGTTGACGCTGCAGGAAGAAGAACACCGCATTTTGGAGCAAAAAGTTGAAGAACAAAAAAGAGAAGCGGAAAAAAGTCAGAGCAGACAAAATGAATTTGTGAGCAAAGAGAGCGAGTATCAAAATATTTTATATGTGCTCAGAGAATGTGAACAAAATATACAAAACCAAGAACAGCAACTAAAAGAAGCTCGCGATGTACAGGCAAAAAATGCACAACAATGGCAGACGTTGACGCAACAGCTGTCTGAGACACAACAGCGTTACAATGAATGGCGCAATCAGGCGGAGACGGCACAACAACAGCATGAAGAAGCTCAAAGGCAGATGAATGAGATGCTGCAAAAAATGAAAGTGTCTCAGTCACAGCTTTCGATGCTTCAGACAAGCGAAGAAGACAGGCAAGGCTATGGATACGGTGTAAAAAAACTGTTAGAGGCCAAAGAGCGTCGTCAGGAAATAAAGGATGATGTTCATGGTGTGTTGGCTGAATTAATCCAGATTGAGCCGAAATATCTAAAAGCCGTAACCGCAGCTTTGGGCGGCGCCTTTCGCTATGTGGTGGTAGAAAATGAAAATACGGCGGCGGCATGCATTGAACTTTTAAATAAAAACAAATGGGGTCGCGTTACGTTTATGCCCTTGTCTGTTATTAAACCGTCCTGTATCAGTGATGCCGAAAAAGACAGTTTGCCAAAAGAGTATTTGCAAGTTGCCTGCAATGTGGTGAACTATGATGCGCGCTTTGAAGGGATTGTCAAAAATGTATTGGGTCGGGTGTTGATTACCGAAGATATGCAACAGGCAATCAGATTGTCGAAAATGACAAAGCAAAAATGGAAAATTGTTACGTTGAACGGTGAAGTGTTTCTGCCCGGAGGAACCATTGTCGGAGGAGAGGTCAAAACGGACAATGTGGCGCCCCTTGAGCGCAAACAGCGAATCAAAGACCTTGCCGTTGAGGTGGACAAGCTGCAAAAAGGCTATGACAATGCGGTAATGGATGCGGCAAGAGCAAAGAGCGAGATGGAAAAGGCGCAAAGCGAGTTGCAAATGATGCAAACAAAGCTGAACGAGGTGAGCATCGAAGAAGGAGCTTGCAAACGCCAAAAGAGCCTGCTTGAAGAGACGAGCAGAAATATAGAACAACAACTAAACAACACATATCAAAAAAACCTGGAATATACAGAGCGAAAAAAGAGCGTGGAGGCTTTTTTCGACATTCATTCCGATATGGAGGGAATCAAAAACGAATATCGAACCAACTGGGAACAATTGAATCAGGCCACGATTGAGGCTGTGAAAGTGTTGGAAAAGAAAAATTACACTAAAGAAAGATTGAGACAAATTACATCGGACTTGGCAGAAAAGCAACAAATGCAAACCGTGAACGCCAGGCGATATCAAGAGGCGCATGGGCTGGAAGAAGAGCTCCTCGAAAGCATGGAAAACTACCGACAGCAAAGTGAGCGCCATAGTGCAGAGCGTGAGGCGATGAAAGCGGAGTATGACAGCATACTTTTGCAAAAGGCGGAAAAAAGCGGTGCCTATGAGCAAATCAACGCAGAAGTGATTGCTTTGAGCAAGGAAAAAAACAGCCTCAACGATGCAATGCATCGTTTGGAGCTTCGCCTTAACAACGCAAAAATGAAAATAGATCATTTAAGCGAAAATATTGTAGAGCAATATGAAATAGATATCAGCGAGCCGCAACAATATAAAAATCCGGTTGAAAATATGGCCTTATATATTGCGCAAACAGAGGAGATCAAAGGAAAAATAAAATCCATGGGCACGATTCACATCGGCGCTTTGGAAGAATATAACGAAGTGGTGGAGCGGTACGAATTTTTAACGATGCAGAAAGAAGATTTGCTCAATGCAAAGGCGGATGTTGAGAATGTAATTGCCGATATTGAAAAAAACATGACCCTTCAGTTTCAGGAGCAGTTTGCTGTGATTCAAAGAGAATTTCAAATTGCTTTTTCAAAATTGTTCAAGGGAGGAAAGGCTTCTTTGACCATATTGGACGAAGAAGATTTGTTGGGGACCGGAGTTGATATTTCCGCACAACCGCCCGGCAAAAAATTGAAAAATATTTCAATGCTCTCGGGGGGAGAAAAGGCGCTGACGGCCATTGCGCTGCTTTTTGCTATCTTAAAAATCAAACCGTCGCCTTTTTGTGTTTTTGACGAAATCGATGCGGCGTTGGATGATCAAAACGTGGATCATTTTTCATCCTATTTAAATGAAATACGCGATCAAAACCAGTTTATTCTCATCACCCATAAAAAACGAACCATGGAAATCTGTGACAGTCTGTATGGGGCAAGCATGGGCCGTGACGGCACCACCACGGTGGTTTCGCTGCAACTGAAAGATAAAGGAGAACATCATGTCTGAAAACAAATACAAAAGCGCACTGCGTGCAACCAATCTTTCATTTTTTAATAAATTAAAAAATGTGATTGTCAACTCAGATATTACGGACGAAAGCTATGAAGAGATTTTGGAAACGCTGATTTTGTGTGATGTAGGCGTAGAAAGCGCCGAAGAAATCACCGATCGGCTGGAAGAGAGGGCGCGTCAAGAAAAAGTATATCGTGCTGAAGAATTGTTGCCGCTTCTGAAAGAAGTGTTGGTTGAGATTTTGACTGAAAATATGCCGAAGGAAGAGCAAATTACATTGCCGGCCATTGTGATGGCGGTCGGAGTCAACGGGACGGGAAAAACGACCACGATTGCCAAAATAGCCAATGCTTATACAGCGCAGGGCAAAAGCGTCATGCTGGCGGCCGCAGACACCTTTCGTGCGGCTGCGGTAGACCAGCTTACGATATGGGCGAAGAGAATCGGCGTTCCTATTGTAAAAAGCGAAATGGGCGCCGATGCAGCCGCCGTTGCCTATGATGCGGCTACTTCGGCTGCGGCAAGAGGCGTGGATTTATTGATCGTGGATACGGCAGGCAGGCTGCAAAACAAAATCAATCTGATGCAGGAACTCGGCAAGATGCACAACGTGCTTTCAAAAAATAAAAAAGACATGAACTTATATACATTTATTACAGTGGATGCAACCAGCGGGCTCAATGTGTTGAGCCAGATTGAAGCCTTTGCCAAAGCATGTCAATTAAACGGCATTGTGCTGTCAAAGGTGGACGGAAGCAGCAAGGGGGGCATCATTATTCCTATTATCATGAAGCATAAGCTGCCGGTGTGGTTTGTAGGAACCGGAGAAGGGCTGGAGGATTTAAGGGTATTTGATGCACGGGAATACGTGGAAGCAATGTTAGGTTGAAACAGGAACAAAACAGAAAAAATAAAATGAAAAGGAGAGCATATGATGACGAAAGAACAGATTGCACAAAGGTTGTATGAAGCCTATAAAACAGGCAAATTGGCCGAAGATATTCCGATAGAATCAAGGCCGAAGACGATGGAAGAGGCCTATGCGATTCAGCAGATATGCGTGAAGCAAAAACTGGAAGAGCTCGGAGAAAAAATCATTGGTGCGAAAGTGGGGACGACCAACAAAAAGTTACTGGCGCAAAACAACTTAACCCATCCTTTTTTTGCGCCGTTGACAGAACAGGATTTGTTTCAGGGAGATTTATCGTTAACGGAAAGTCCGGGGCTCACACTGGTAGAGTTGGAAATTCTTTTCCGTTTTACCGCCGATATTTCGCCGGATGCGGATGAAAAAGAAATCATTGCCAACAGCGAAATTACTTTGGCGGTGGAAGTGCCCACAAGGCGGACAAAGTCTGTCGGCAGCGTGATGGACACCACTTGTGATATGGGATATGCGGGACATGTAATGTATATCGACAATTTTATCGCAACGCCGAGCTTTGAAAAAATGGCGCAGTTTCAGGGGAGGGTGTATTTAAACGATAAAATAATTGTTGAAGGAATCAGTGCGGATGTCTATGACAATCCGATCAACACGGTTTTATATGCCAATGAGATGATGAATAAAATGTATGGATCCATCAAAAAAGGTATGATAGTTATGTCGGGCTCCCTTACGGCGCCTGCGCCAATTGAACAGGGCAAGTATCGATTGATCATTGACGGGTTGGGGGAAACAACGCTGAACGTAAATGCGTAACCAAAACGAAGAAAACAAATAAAAACGGTTTATTTGCAGACAGGAAAAGTCTTTGAACTGAGCTTAAAAAAAGCAAAAAAAAAACACAAGAAACCCGAGAGAAAATCGGGTTTCTTGTTGCAATGAAGAAAGATATTTTATACAATAGTATCCATAACAAAGGATAAGGAAGTACAGGTATGTCAAAGGTTTTAAGAATTTTTGTTGAAAAAAAACAGGAATACAATACGGAGGCGCAAAAGTATTTTTTTTCAATCAAAAATCACTTAAAAATCCCAGGACTGACAGGGTTAAGACTGCTGAATCGCTATGATGTTCAAGGCTTGAGTGAAGAAGAGTTTGAAAGAGTGAAATATACCGTGTTTGCCGAAGCCAACACGGATTGTGTTTATGAAGAAGAAATAGAAACGGATTTTAAAGATACGGTTTTTGCCGTAGCCTACTTGCCCGGCCAATATGACCAGCGTGCGGATTCGGCAATACAGTGCGTGCAGATTATGACAAGAAAAGAAAACTTGGTCATAAAAAATGCACGGATTTTTATTTTAACCGGCGATTTACAAAAAGAAGATATTAAAAAAATCAAAGAATATATCATCAATCCCGTTGACAGTGAAGAAGTGTCCATGGAAAAAGCCGCAAGTTTAACGAAGGCTGTCATCTCTCCTGAACCGATTCAAATCGTCGATGCGTTTTTACAAAAAAATGAAGAAGAATTAAAAGAACTGATTGCACAATTAGGTTTGGCAATGAGTATAGAAGACATTTTATTCATACAAAAATATTATATTCAAGAGAACAGAGACCCCACGTTGACAGAGTTAAAAGTGCTGGACACCTATTGGTCGGATCATTGTCGACATACCACTTTTCATACGCATTTAACCGAAATCACCATTGAAGAAGGAAGAATCAATCAGGCGGTTCAAAGAGCCTATGAATCCTATTGCGCTGTGCGTGAAGAGCTGTATGCAGGCAGAGACAAACCCTTATGCTTAATGGATCTTGCTACAATCTATGCGAAAAAAGCGAGAAAAGATAACTTGCTGAATGATTTGGAAATTTCGGATGAAATCAATGCCTGTTCCGTTAAAGTAAAAGCGAATGTAGATGGCAAGGAAGAAGATTGGCTTGTGATGTTTAAAAACGAAACGCACAACCATCCTACAGAAATCGAGCCTTTCGGCGGTGCGGCCACGTGTCTCGGCGGGGCGATTCGCGATCCGCTGTCAGGCAGAAGCTATGTGTATCAGTCCATGCGTGTTACAGGCAGCGGAGATTGTACGGAAGATATAGAAAAGACCATGGAAGGCAAGTTGCCGCAAATCAAGATTACCACGGAAGCGGCGGACGGTTTTTCGTCTTACGGCAATCAAATCGGGCTTGCCACCGGACAAGTGAAAGAATACTACCACGAAGGGTTTAAGGCCAAACGCATGGAAGTAGGTGCGGTAATCGCTGCCGCCAGGGCGGAGAATGTAAAGCGTCTGGAGCCTGAAGAAGGCGATGTGATTTTATTGTTGGGCGGAAAAACAGGACGAGACGGCATTGGCGGAGCGGTGGGAAGCTCCAAAGCGCATACCGATGAATCTGTAGAAAAAAGCGGTTCGGAAGTGCAAAAGGGCAATCCGGTCGAAGAACGCAAGTTACAACGGCTGTTTAAAAATCCGCAAGCTGCGCAAATGATTAAAAAGTGCAATGACTTTGGCGCAGGGGGTGTTTCTGTAGCCATCGGAGAATTGGCAGACAGCTTGGAGATCGACCTGGATGCGGTGCCGAAAAAATATGAAGGACTGGACGGTACGGAAATCGCTCTCAGTGAATCACAGGAACGCATGGCCGTATTGTTGGAAGCAAAAGACGTTGCTGCTTTTCAGAGACTGGCGCAGGAAGAGAATTTAACGGCTACAGTGGTGGCAAAAGTAACGGATTCCAACCGATTGCGCATGTTTTGGCGCGGTGAAAAAATCGTGGACATCAGCCGTGCGTTTTTGGATACCAACGGGGCANNGCAAAAGAGCCAAAGCCGCTGACATATTTTCACCCGTACGATAAAAACGGGGACTTGACGAACCAAATTGAAAAAGAACTTTCGGATTTAAACATTGCTTGCAATAAAGGGTTGGCAGAACAATTTGATTCCACCATCGGAGCAGCCAGTGTGCTGGTGCCTTATGGCGGCGCACATCAATTAAGTCCGNNCGGCATGGTCGCCAAGCTGCCTGCCTTTGGCGGCGAGACAACAACGGTCAGCGCCATGACTCATGGATACAATCCGTATCTGGCGGAGCAAAGCACTTTTCACGGCGGTGTCTACAGCGTGATAACGGCATTGTCCAAACTGACATCGCTGGGGATCAATTGGCAAAATGCACGATTGACGATGCAGGAATATTTTGAAAAATTGTCTGACGACCCTGAAAAATGGGCGAAGCCTTTTACGGCATTGCTGGGAGCTTTTGAGGCGCAAAGTGCCATGCAGACGCCGGCCATCGGCGGCAAAGACAGCATGTCGGGTACGTTTTTGGACAAAGACGTGCCGCCGAATATCATTTGTTTTGCGGTTGCGATGGGAGAGACAAAGAACATCTTATCGCCCGAAATCAAAAGCGACAAAAGCATGCTGGTGCTGCTGCCTTTGCAAAAAGATGACAGAGCGCTGCCTTGCTATGAGTATGCGAAGAGACTGTTTTCTTTGGTGTTTGAACTGATTCAAGATAAAAAAATTCTTTCCGCGAAAACGCTGGGATTGGAAAGCGTTTTTGCCGCGTTGGTGCAAATGGGTGTGGGCAACAAAATCGGCATGTCTGTCACTGCGCCGAGAGAGAGGCTGTTTTGCCGCGGTGACGGGGACATCATTGTGGAAATTGCAGACAAAAGTCTGCTTACGACATTGGATGACAACGAGGTCGTCTATCATGTTTTAGGGCATACGCAAGATACGAATGCGATGATGATGGAAAACAGCTCCTATGATTACGATGACCTGATTTCAATCTGGCAAAAAAAATTAAATCAAGTTTTCCCGATCAAAGCGGAGTTTGAAGAAGCCGACATTCCGCAAATTTGCGTAAAACCGGAGCAAAAAACAGTGGCCTGTCATTGTAAAACGGCAAAACCCAAGGTGTTCATTCCCGCTTTTCCGGGCACAAACTGCGAGGAAGACAGTGCCCGCGCTTTTGAACGGGCAGGTGCAAAAACGGAGATTTTTGTTTTCAACAACTTATCGACCGACGATATCAAAAGAAGTCTCGAGCAAATGGCGGCAAAAATCAAAGAAGCAAATATCGTCATGCTTCCCGGCGGGTTTTCGGCAGGTGATGAGCCTGACGGCAGCGGGAAATTTATCGTTTCTGTGTTAAAAAACGAAATGATTAAAGAACAGGTGCATGAACTTTTGGATGTGCGCGGAGGTCTCATGCTGGGTATTTGCAACGGCTTTCAAGCGTTGGTGAAATTGGGGCTGTTGCCTTATGGGAAAATTGTGGACATTGAGCCCACAAGTCCCACGTTGACCTTTAATACCATCGGGCGCCACATTTCGGCGATTCCGTATATCAAAGTGACCTCTCAATTGTCACCGTGGCTGAAAAACGCTGAATTGGGCGGCGTGTACCGCAATATTCTTTCTCATGGTGAGGGAAGGTTTGTAGCGGATGAGGTCATGCTGAAACAGTTAAAGCAAAACAATCAAATCGCTTTTCAATATGTAGATGCAGCAGGCGTGGCTCGCAGCGACAGCGAATATAACCCCAACGGTTCTGTCTGGGCTATTGAGGGCATTACGAGCCCTGACGGCAGAATACTGGGGAAAATGGGACACAGCGAGCGCATCGGCAAGAATTTATATAAAAACATTCCGGGTCAGTTTGATTTGAAACTGTTTGATTCCGCAATGGAATATTTTAAATAAGAGGTAAATTTCATGAAAAAAGTGGCATTGATTATGGGAAGCAAGTCGGATCTGCCCGTCGTGCAAAAAGCGAAACAGGTACTAAATCAGTTCGGCGTCGGCGTAGATATGCGCGTGATATCGGCACACAGGACGCCTTATGAGGCGATAGCATACGCAGAGACAGCCAAAGAAAACGGCATTGAAGTTTTGATAGCCGCCGCAGGCAAAGCGGCGCATTTGGCAGGGGCGCTGGCAGGGATTACTCCTTTGCCCGTAATCGGTATTCCGATAAAAAGTTCTTTTGGAGACGGATTGGACTCCCTGCTTTCGGTGGTGCAAATGCCCAAGGGGGTTCCGGTGGCTTGCATGGCCGTAGACGGCGCGGAAAATGCCGCTTATTTCGCGATACAAATTCTCGCATTAAAGTACCCCGATCTGATGGAAAAATATATCGCCTATAAAGAAGAGATGCGTGAAGACGTCCTCAAACAAGACGGGGAGATTCAGGCATTTTCATAAAAACGTGTATTGCTTTATGAAGAAAAGCCGAAAAAGGCATATGGGCGAGGTGTTTTCTGATATTGGTCATCTATGAAAAATTAGCACGCATTGAAAGATAAATAAGGGTTGATTTTGATATGACAGGAATGAAATTGAAGAGGTTTATCGAGAAATACTAAAAAGAATGGAAACCAAGCGAAAGGGAAGAACTATCAAACATGGAGCATTTGAAAGACAAATTTGCCGATGAGTGCGGCGTGGTCGGTATCTATAAAAAGGACAAAAAAAATGCGGCGAAATTTATTTATTACTGTTTATTTGCCCTGCAGCACAGAGGACAGGAAAGTGTAGGCATTGCAACAAACGATAATGGCTGTATTGTCAACGAAAAAGGAATGGGTTTGTTAAGCGAAGTGTTTAGCAGCAGCAGTGTCGAAGAATTAAAAGGCAATATCGGTATCGGTCACGTGCGCTATACAACAGCGGGTGAGAGTATTTTAAAAAATGCTCAGCCTCTGGATGTGTTGTATAAGGGAAAACAAATCGCCCTTGCAAACAACGGCAACATTGTCAACGTGCGTAATATACGCGGAATTTTGGAAGACAGCGGCGTGGTATTTAATACGACGACGGATACGGAAGTCATTTTGAACCTGTTTGCAAGAAATATCAAATACGGAGAAATATTTGCGATCAAAGAATTGTGTCAGCTGATTCGCGGATCCTATGCTTTTGTCATTACGTTGGAAAACAAACTCATTGGCGTCAGAGATGTTTACGGGCTGCGCCCGCTGTGTATTGGAGAAAACAGCAAAAGCTATGTTGTTGCATCGGAATCCTGTGCGCTGGATGCCATCGGGGCGCAATTTGTGCGTGATGTAGAACCCGGAGAAATTATCATTATTGATGAAAACGGTCTGAAAAGCTATAAATTGGACAGCGCCGTCAAAAGAAAAATGTGTATTTTTGAATATGTGTATTTTGCAAGACCTGACTCCACATTAGACGGCATCAATGTATACAGTGCGCGCTATAATTCCGGACGCATATTGGCCAAGGAAGTGCCTGTTAAGGCGGATGTGGTCATTGGCGTTCCCGATTCGGGTCTGCCTGCGGCGATTGGCTATTCGAAAGAAAGCGGCGTGCCCTATGGCGTGGGGCTCATTAAAAATAAATATATCGGCAGAACGTTTATTCAGCCGTCCCAACGCATGCGTGAAGAGGGGGTGGCCATCAAGCTCAATCCGCTCAAAGAAGTCATTGCCGGAAAGCGTGTCATTATCATCGACGACTCGATTGTCAGAGGCACCACGTCACAAAAACTCGTCGCTACATTGCGCCATGCCGGCGCCAAAGAAGTGCATTTGCTGGTGGCCTCGCCGCCGGTAATATCGGGGTGTTATTTTGGCATTGATACGCCTTTGAAAAAGCATTTGATTGCCGCAAACATGAGCCTGGAAGAAATTACCGCTGCCATTGGCGCCGACAGCGTGGCTTATATTTCGCTTGAAGGACTTATTGAGGCAATGGGCACGAAAGAAGATGTCTTCTGCACCGCTTGTTTTGATGAAATGTATCCGATGGAGATTCCGTATAATACATTAGGAGAATAAAATGGAAGAAATTACTTATAAAAGCTCTGGTGTAGATAAAGAGAGCGGTTATGAAGTTGTAGAAAGAATCAAAAAACATGCGAAGGAGACCTTTTCGCCCAACGTGCTTTCTTCGCTGGGCTCTTTCGGCGCTTTTTATAAACTGCCGACCGGTTACAAAACACCGGTGCTTGTTTCAGGCACGGACGGCGTCGGGACAAAGCTGAAGGTAGCAATCATGGCAGGCAAGCATGATACGGTAGGGGTGGATTTGGTGGCAATGTGTGTCAATGATATCTTATGCCAGGGCGCAAAGCCGTTATTTTTTTTGGATTACATTGCCTGTGAACACAATGACCCTGCGATGATTGAACAAATCATCAAAGGGGTTGCACAAGGATGCTTACAAAGCGATTGTTCTTTGGTGGGCGGAGAAACGGCGGAAATGCCGGGGATGTATCAAAAGGGAGAATATGACTTAGCCGGCTTTGCCGTCGGTGTAGTGGAACAAGACAAAATCATTACGGGAAAAGAGATCCAAGCCAGCGACATAATGATAGGTCTTGCTTCATCAGGCATTCACAGCAATGGATATTCGCTGGTGCGAAAGCTGTTTTTTGAAATCGGCGGCTATCAAATAGACGATGTTTTGCCTGAAACGGGGACAAGGCTTTTTGAAGAACTTTTGATTCCTACGAAAATTTATGTAAAAAGCGTGTTGCCGTTGATTGAAAAAGGACTGATTAAAGGAATGAGCCATATTACGGGCGGCGGATTTTATGAAAACATTCCCCGCATGCTGCCTGAGGGCAAATGTGCAACGGTAGAGAAAAACGCCATAAAGCGCCCCGTGATTTTTGATGTGATGGCCAGGTTGGGAAACATCAGTGAAAAAGAAATGTTTTCTACCTTTAACATGGGTGTGGGGATGGTGCTCTGTGTAGAAGAAAAAAACACAGAAAAGGCGCTGAAGATGTTGCAGGAAGCCGGAGAAAAAGCTTGCATTATCGGCTGCGTTGAAGAAGGGAAAAGAGGATTGTTGTTAAAATGAAAAAAATGGCCGTGCTGGCATCGGGTTCGGGAAGCAATTTGCAGGCGCTCATTGACCGGGTGCATGAAAAAGAAGGCATGATTGCCGTGGTAATTTCGAATAAAAAAAATG
This sequence comes from Eubacteriaceae bacterium UBA1433, assembly GCA_002329295.1. Classification (GTDB taxonomy): domain Bacteria; phylum Bacillota; class Clostridia; order Eubacteriales; family UBA1433; genus UBA1433. Next base: position 36,767 of record DCTT01000015.1, on the reverse strand, counting down.
CCTATGCACTAAAGAGGGCAAAAAAAGCAGATATTCCTGCGATATATGCAGACCGAAGCCAAGTGGCGACTGACGAAGCTTACGATACCGATATTTTAAAAATCTTGCATGCTTATGCTGTCGATGTCATTGTGTTGGCGGGATATTTGAGAATTTTGACGCCGGTTTTGACAGAGGCTTATGCAAACAGGATTATCAATATTCATCCCTCGCTGATTCCTTCTTTTTGCGGAGACGGATATTATGGCATGCACGTACACCAAGCCGTATATGACAGAGGGGTCAAAATAACCGGAGCGACGGTGCATTTTGTGGACAGCGGCGTTGATACCGGCCCGATTATCATGCAGCGAGCTGTTTGCTTGACAGGCAATGAACAGCCTGAGGAGATCGCGGCAAAAGTACTTGAAATCGAGCATGAGTTGTTGGTGGAGTCAGTAACACTTGTTTTAAACGATCAAATTGAAATCGTTCAGAAAAGAACGATAAGAAAATAGCGGAGGTTTGGAGATGAAAAATGTTTTAATCAGTGTGTCGGACAAGACGGGAATCGTGGAATTTGCTCAAGAACTTTCGACCCTCGGAGCCAAAATCATATCCACGGGGGGAACGTATAAACTGCTGAAAGAAAATCATGTGGACGTGGTGGAAATATCCGAAGTAACAGGATTTGCCGAATGTTTGGACGGGCGTGTGAAAACGCTGCACCCGGCTGTGCATGGCGGCATTTTGGCAATACGGAGCAATGCGGAACATATGGCGCGAATTGACGAATTGGGCATTGAACCCATCGATATGGTGGTGGTAAACCTCTATCCCTTTAAGCAGACGATTCTCAAAGAGGGCATCGACTTTCAAACCGCTATCGAAAATATTGATATTGGCGGGCCGACCATGCTGCGTTCGGCGGCCAAAAACTTTAAAGATGTAGCCGTGGTGGTGGACAGTGCGGATTATGCTAAAGTGCTTGTTGAGTTAAAAGAAAACGGCGAAGTGAGTTATGACACAAAATACGCATTGGCAGTAAAAGTTTTTGAAGCGACGTCCCATTATGATACGTTGATTGCGGGATATTTAAAAGAGCAGGCGGCTATGGAAGAATACGGCTCTACTCTTACGGTGACCTATGAAAAAGTGCAGGATATGCGTTACGGTGAAAATCCTCATCAATCGGCGGCGTTTTATAAAGAAATCAAAGGAACAAAAGGCAGTTTGGCAAATGCCAGGCAACTGCATGGCAAAGAGTTGTCTTACAACAACATCAGCGATACCAACGGCGCTTTGGAAACACTGAAAGAATACGGGATGCAAGAGCCTACCGTAGTAGCGGTTAAACATGGCAACCCCTGCGGGATCGGCAGCGCAGACACCATTGCTGAGGCCTATCAAAAGGCTTACGAGGGAGATCCGTTGGCGATTTTCGGCGGGATTGTCGTTGCCAACCGTGCGATTGACAAAGAGACTGCCGAAAAAATCAATAGCATTTTTATTGAAGTGGTCGTAGCGCCCGGTTATGAAGAAGAGGCGCTTGCAACTCTCAAGAGCAAGAAAAATATTCGATTATTGGAACTGGATGATATTGCGCATAACGACTACAGCAAAGAAATGAAAAAGGTTTTGGGCGGCATGCTCATCCAGCAAAGAGATAACAAACTGTATGATGAATGGACCTGTGTAACGAAACGTCAGCCTACCGAAAAAGAATTGGAGGATTTGGCTTTTGCATTTAAAGCGGTGAAATGCACAAAATCCAACGCCATTTCATTGGCAAAAAACAAGATGCTGGTGGCTAACGGACCGGGGCAAGTCAGTCGAATTTGGTCTCTTATGAATGCAATCAGGCAAGGCGGGGATAAAGTCAGCGGAGCGGTGATGGCTTCGGATGCGTTTTTTCCCTTCGATGATTGCGTGCGGGAAGCGGCAAAGGCAGGGATTACCGCCGTTATTCAGCCCGGGGGCAGCTTAAAAGACGAAGACAGCATTCGTGCTTGCGACGAGCTGGGTCTTGCCATGGTGTTTACGGGTGTCAGACATTTTAAACATTAAATAGCAACGAGGAACAGAGATGAAAATTTTAGTGGTGGGTTCCGGCGGCAGGGAACATGCGCTGGTATGGAAGATAAAACAGTCGCCGAAGGTAAAGACAATCTACTGCGCACCCGGCAATGCCGGGATTGCAAAGGACGCAATCTGCGTGGATATTGTGGCGGTGGACATAGATAAACTTGCGGATTTTGCCGAAAAAAATGCCGTAGACTTAACCGTGGCGGGTCCGGAAGAGTGTTTGGTAAAAGGCATTACCGATGAATTTGCCAAAAGGGGATTAAAGGTATTTGGCCCGAACAAAGCCTGTGCGGAGTTTGAAAACAGCAAGGCTTTTACAAAACGATTTTTGCAAAAATACCATATTCCTACGGCAAAATACGAAGAATATACCGACCCGGCCGAAGCGAAAACACATTGCGGCGCCTTTGGATATCCTGCGGTGATCAAAGCCGACGGGCTTGCTGCAGGCAAAGGTGTTATAATTGCACAGGATGAAAAAGAAGCTTTGGCGGCAATTGATCAAATTATGATCGATAAACAGTTCGGCGCTTCCGGCGATAAAATCGTGTTGGAAGAATTTTTGACCGGCACAGAGGCCAGTGTGCTGTGTTTTTTGGATGGCTGCAGCATCGTGCCCATGGAAAGTGCCAGAGACTATAAAAATATCGGTGATGGAAACACAGGGCTCAATACGGGCGGAATGGGCACTTATTCGCCGAACGAACTCTTTGATGCCGCATTGAAAAAAAAGGTGCAAGAAACGATTTTAGAACCGATCCTGGCAGGGATGCAGCAAGAGGGACTGGATTATCGCGGCATTCTTTTTGTAGGGCTGATGATAAGGGAAGGTGAGCCGAAAGTTCTGGAGTTTAATGTGCGGTTCGGCGATCCGGAAACCCAAAGTGTACTGATGCGCCTGCAAACGGACCTGGTAGAAATTATGGAATCTTGCAATGAACAAACACTAAGCAAAATACCGATTTGTTGGAGCGAAGATGCGGCGGTGTGCGTGGTGTTGGCCAGTGGGGGATATCCGGGTGCCTATGAAAAAGGAAAAATAATCAAAGGTTTAAATGAAACCGAGGGTGTGACGATTTTTCATGCGGGGACGACTGTTCAAGGCGAGAACATTGTCACAAACGGCGGCAGAGTATTGGGCGTGGCTTCCCTTGCGAAGACACGCCAGCAAGCGCGCAAGATGGTTTATGAGGCGATTGAAAAAATTTGCTTCGATGATGTATATTATCGAAAGGATATCGCAAAATAAATGGTGCGCAGAAGGCGACGGCTGAAAACGGTTTTCTTTTTTGTTGTTTTGGCCATACTCATTGCTGTCAGCACATATTTTTATGATCAAATAGATTTTACCAAGCCCTTAAGTGTGCAGCCTCTTCCTGCGGGGAAGGCGACGATTGTCGCTTTTGATGTGGGACAGGGAGAATGTTTTCTCATTCATACGGCGCAACAAGAAAACATCTTGATTGATGCCGGCAATCCGCAAGACGGGCGCCGAATTGTGAGTCGTTTGAAAGGATGGGGCATTGAGCAGCTGGATTATTTGTTTTTGACGCATCCGCATTCGGACCATATTGGCGGTGCCGACTACATCATTGAGCACATGGAAGTCAAAAACATCTGTATGCCGAAAGTGGCTCACAACTCGCAATCTTATCGTGAAGTGTTGGAAGCCAGTGCAAAAAAAGGCATGAAGATTGAGCCTGCAAAGCCGAAAACCTATTTGCTTGCCTCATCGTCAATACAAGTTTTGGCGCCTGTCAAAGAGACTTATGAAGATCTTAATGCCTGCTCAATCGTGTTAAAATGGGTGTATGAAGACTTTGCAATGCTCTTTACGGGAGATTTGCCTATGGAAGAGGAGAGTGAGCTGTTTGCCTTTGATTTGTCGGCAGATATTTTAAAAGTGGCGCATCACGGCAGCAAATACTCCACAAGCGAGGATTTGCTGGCATCAGGCGGATATAAATATGCCATTCTGTCCTTGGGCAAGGACAACAGTTATCATTATCCGCATCCCTCCCTGATAAGCCGTTTAGAAAAATACGGTTTAGAGATTTGGCGAACCGATATGCAGGGTGATATTATGATTACTACGGACGGAAAGGAGATTCATATTACAAGTGAATTGTAAAAAAGCGGTTGTAGATCGCATAGAAGGAGACAGGGCGGTATGTGAGTTGGAAAACAGAGAAACCATTGATGTGAAAGTCAGCTTTTTCGACTATCCGGTGCAGGCGGGAGATTATGTACAAATTTGCAGGCACTATGCTCGCAAAGATGAAAAACGTCAAATTGAGACAATCAAATTAGAGGATTACTTTAAAGAGTAAACAAAATTTGCTGTGTGAAAAGGAGAAATGGAATGCAGGAAACAGAAAAAAATCAGAACGTTGGATATTCATCCAATATTACAGAAGAAGTCTTTGATAAAACAAGAGACAATCGCAAGTCACGGGATGAAATCACTTATATTATTACTGTAGTGGCTGCGGTAACGGTTACGCTGTTGGTAGGTATTTTTCGCTATCAAGATTTAAAAGGAACGCTTTTTTTTATAGGAATCATTGCGGTGGTCGGCGTAATCTTTTTCTTTATTTTGAAACAGAAAAAACAGCCGGATATCACCTATGACGGCGTTGTCAAATTCATTGAAAAAAGTGTGGAGACCTACAGAAACAAAGGAAAATATTTGGTTACCTATATTGCCATTACGCGAGAAGACGGAAAAATATTTGTTTATAACAACATTGTCAGCAGTGTTCACAATGATTACACTACTTACTATCAAATCGGAGACAAAGTCCGACATCACAAAGGATATTTCTTGCCGGAAAAATATGACAAAACTCAAGATGACAAAGTGGTATGTATTTTGTGCGGACATTTGATCGACAAAGAAAAAGACTATTGCAGCAATTGCCAAAAGGTATTATTAAAATAAATTTTAAAGAAAGAATAAGAAAGCTGCCTGTTTATAACGGGCAGCTTTGTTATCGGAATGGTGGAGGAAGATGGATTTGAACCATCGTAGGCTGAGCCAACGGATTTACAGTCCGCCCCCTTTAGCCACTCGGGCATTCCTCCTCGATTCGATATCTATTAAGTATACAACAAATTTGAAGATTGTAAAGCTTTTTTTCTGTTTACCCGTTTTTCTTTGCGATATTTTTTTATGATGCAGTGTACTTGTGCTATAATAAATGATGAGAAAAACAGCGAGGGACTTTTCATGCATTTCGGAATTTTTTCAACAATCTTTGTGATATTTTTGTTTTTGGTATTTTCTTTTGTATTTACGCAAAGCATTACGGCGTCTTATTTTTATTTGCGTTCAAAAGATAAAATACTCGGTATGCAAGCGTTGTTGAATAGTTTTCCCGCTATTATTTTGGCTACGTATTTAATATCAATTTGGTTGGTAACAAGCGGAACATTGCTGTGGGGAAGAAATACCAGCGTTGTTTTTGCCATCCTTATCGCCGTGTCCATGGTGAGTACGGAGTGTTGTTATGTGATTTATTTATTGAGTCTGATGCCGTTATCAAAAAAAGGGTACCGTCGCGGTGTCGTCATTTGCATTGGTGTATCGGTGTTGCTTTTTGGGAATATTATGCTGGTCATTGCTGCTACACAAGGCTTTACCGCACAGGTGTTTTTGTTTATGATTTCTTATTTTTTGCCGATTACGATGTTTTTGGTGGTTGTCTGCGGCATTGTCGGCTTCAGTTTGGCGCATAAAGTATCTGATTTAAACAAAAGGCATCATCTAAGACAATTCAGCACCATTTGCATTGTGTTCCTGCCCTTTATTATTTTGGATATCACGGTGGCACGAGCCAGTATCGTTGTTTTTACTTTTGCAGGATTTTTGGGCGGAAGCGTGCTGTCATTTATGTATTTTTCCAATTATTTTTATGTGAATTATAATTCGGATGTCGAATATTCCGCTGCAGAGGCATTTTATGCACAGCACAACATTTCACAAAGAGAAAGAGACGTGGTAGAGTTATTGTTGCAGGGGCTCTCAAATCCGGAAATAGCCAAAGCGTTGTTTTTGTCTGAAAACACCATCAAAACCCACGTCAGAAACATCTACAAAAAATTAAAAATCAACAACAGATATCAATTGATTAACAGTATGAAAACAAGAAAATAGCTGTCAGAGTTCGTCGGCTAAGGTTAAAATTTTTTTGTAACGGTTATAGGCAGCGGTACGGCTGATTTTCGGTGAAAAATATTCGCAAAGTTCGGATAGCGGAGCGGTGGGGTGAGCCAGGCGAAGTTGTGCGGCTTCATAGAGTTGTGGCTTGAGCCAGGTGAGCCCTTTTTGTTTTGCGATTTTCCCAATTGCTCGCATTTGAACTTCCGCGGAGTTGATGGTTTTGTGAATGTTGGCGGTTTCGCTGTTAATCAGGCGTGTGGTACTGTTGCGAATATCTTTTAAGATTAAAATATTTTCAAAATCAAGCATGGCTTGATGCGCACCGATAAGAGCAAAGAAAACGGCAATGCTTTCACGGTTTTTGATATAGACGGAGATATATTTGCCTCTGCGCGCCATGTTGGCTTTTACATCAAAAGAAGTCAGCAGCTTGATCAGGTACTTTGCTCGTGCTTCTACATGAAGACTAAATTGTATATGGTAGCTCTTTTTCGGGGGAGATATGTATCCGCATCCTAAAAACAACCCCTTCAGATAAGAAGTTTTATCGGGTGTTGTTGTCAGAAAAAAGGGATCCGTGTCCAGATGAAATGCATTGTCATAGGGGCTGAAAAGATTATAAAAACTTAAGATTTCTCTGCTGTAAACCTCATCGGTAAAGTCGAGGCGATATCGATTGCTGCGCCTGGCGGTTTTGGATTTGTCAACGGAAAAAAACGGCGTATATCCGAAAATATCCTTAATCAGACCATAATAGCGCCTGGCTACGGAAGCGTTGTCGGAAGAAAAAGAAAGAACGGGACGACCCCTGGCGAAAAAAGACAAGTTGCCGGCGCCGTGCAAAAAACCGTAAAGCTCGGCAATAATCTTCTCTTCGGCCAAGGATGAGGCGCTCAAAGTGGCTTTTAAATCGGAACTATAGTGCATTTTATTTTTTTTCTTTCAAAATTTTTAAAATATTGTGAAGTATTTTTTCTGTGTCATGAACAATATAATTGTTTTGCGAAGTCAAAAAATCATCGGCAATTAAGCGGTATTTTTGTTGATAGGCAGACAAGTCGCCGGACAAAACGATTTGCGTATTTTTTGTTTTGTACCGTGCCAAAATATGCGGATGGATATCCGTGTTCGTATTATAAAAAACATAATCAAATAAGGGAAGATGCATGTGGTTTTCAATGGCGTGCAAATGATCTGCCACAGTGTAGCGGTCTGTTTCGCCGGGTTGTGTCATGATGTTGCAGCAATAAATTTTCGTGGCCGTGCTTTGGTGGAGCGCTGTTTGAATGCCGTTGACCAAAAGGTTGGGAATGACGCTGGTGTAGAGGCTGCCCGGTCCCAGGATGATAATATCGGCATCCAAAATGGCATCGATGCAGTATCGGAAAGCATCTGCCTTGGGCGGATCGATATGCATGCGTACAATAGGGCTCTCAAGGGTTTGAGCAACAACGGGAATGCACGATTCTCCCACTACTTTTTCACCGTTTTCCAATTCGCCAACGAGATGTATATCCTCTAAGGTAACAGGAAGAACCGTTCCGGAAATTTTGAGCACGTCACTGACGGCTTTGACAGCTTCGGCAAAGTTGCCTTTGATATAATGCATGGCGGCGATGAACAAGTTGCCGAAGGATTGTCCTTTCAGCAGACCGGATTCAAAGCGATAGGCCAAAAGGCGGGCCATTTCGGATTCGTCATCGGCAAGGGCAACCAAACAACTGCGAATATCGCCGGGAGGCAAGATTCCCAAGTCTTCGCGAATAATGCCGCTGCCGCCGCCGTCGTCGCCCACACTGACAATTGCGGTAATGTGCTTCGTGGTTTTTTTTAATCCTTTTAATATGATACTCAGTCCGCTGCCGCCGCCGATGGCAACGATGCGATCATTTTCGAATGTGCTCATTATTTTCGTGTATCCTTCTCAATATCTCTATGTTCAATACTGGCCCAATAGCCGCCGGCTTTCATATCGTGATACAACTTATTGCTGATAGCCACAGAGCGATGTCTGCCGCCGGTGCAGCCGATGGCTATGATAAGTTGACTTTTTCCTTCATTGATGTAAAAGGGAATCAAAAATTCCAGCATTTCTTCTAACTGTTTCAAAAAAGCATTGGCCTGTGGAAAAGAAAACACATATTCACGTATTTCTTCGTCTGAGCCAGATAAGTGTTTTAATTCTTTAATATAAAAAGGATTCGGCAAAAATCTTACGTCAAACACCAAGTCCGCGTCCACACAGATGCCGTATTTAAACCCGAAAGAGGTGATGTTGAGCAAAAAGGCATTGGGTTCCCTGTTGTCGGTAAACAATGTTTTCAAAGATTCGCGGAGTTCTTTTGCCGTTGTGTGGGTAGTATCCATGGTGTAGCTGGCTTTTTCTTTGATTGGAGCCAGTTTTTCCCGTTCTTTTTTGATTCCGTCTTCAATGCGACCGGTAGGACTTAAAGGGTGTTTTCGTCGAGAGGCCTTATATCGGCTGATAAGCACCTGATCGTCGGCTTCCAAAAACAGGATTTTGAAATTTATTTTTTTTGTTTCCATATTTTCGATAGCGACAACCAAGTCGTCAAAAAACTCACCGACACGCACGTCAGATACCAGAGCCGCTTTGGTGAACTTGCTTTCCATGTTTAACAGCTCCACAAAGGGAAGGATCAGTTGGGGAGGAATATTATCTACACAATAATATCCCAAATCTTCCATTGCATGAATGGTTTCACTTTTTCCGGCTCCGCTCATGCCCGTGACAATGATTAACTCCATGGCTTTCACTCTCCTCTGCATTGAGTATTTGTGTGATGGGAATATTTGCTTTTTTGGCAATTTCGATGCATATATCCATGTTGCCTACGTCTTCGGCGCAATGCGCGTCCGACGATAAAATAATTTTTGCGCCATTGGCCGCAGCAACAGCAGCGTCTTGTGCGTGCATAAAACCGTGACCGGCATTGATTTCGAGAGCAATCCCCCTCTTAGCACATTCTTTGCTCAAAGGGTCAATATCGACAAAAAATCTTTCTCCGGGATGGGTAATCGCAAAAATATGCGGATATTTTTTTATGCAATTCAACAGAATGCTCGTGTTTCTTCGTCTGCAGTATTTGCGGAATAAACCCAGATATCGCGAGAAAATGTTGCCGATATAATAATAAAAGCAGCGATCAAATCGTACAAAAAAATGCATACCCACTAACAGCAGGTCAAAAATATCATCATACCCGTCTACATCCAACGTACCGTCTTCTTTGACGATATTGGCTTCCACGCCAAAGCAGATTTCAATGTCCGGATATTTTTTGCGCAGTCGCAAAATTTCCTGTTTGATTTCCAACAAACGAGATTTGTCTACGCCGTAGAGCCGATGGCCGTCTGCGTGTTCGGAAATACAAACGGTTTTCAGACCTTTTGCCAGTGCGCTTTGCACGTTTTCTTCGATGGTGTTTTTGCCGTGACTGAAAAGGGTATGGGTATGATAATCTGCCGTGATGTGCATACTCAGTCCTCCGCTGCGTTCTTAGAAGAATTATAACACAAGTTTTTGATTTCGGAAACAAATGCAAGGTGACAGAATATGAAATTAACCGCAAACGGCAGAAAGTAGTCTTGATTTTCCTTGGGAATAAACTTATAATAAAAGATTATGAAGCAAGATTTTGCTAAAATTTAGAAATAAATGATGCAAATCATTTCATGGGTAGCAGCAAATGGAAAAAAAACAGACAATTATAGAGCTGACTCAGTTGGGAAAGGTCTTTCATACAAAGGACGGGAGCGTCTCGGCGTTGGAAAATATCGATCTTCAAATTTATGAGGGCGAGATATTCGGTATTATCGGTATGAGCGGGGCGGGTAAAAGCACGTTGGTGCGGTGTATCAATTTTTTAGAAAAACCTACATCAGGGGAAGTAATTTTTGACGGGCAAAAGCTGTCGCAGCTGACTGAAAAAGAATTGCGGGCAGTGCGCAGATCCATGGGGATGATTTTTCAGCAATTTAATCTCTTGATGCAGCGAACGGCATTTCAAAATATTTGTTTTCCGTTGGAAATTGCCGGAATGGAAAAATCGGCTGCAAAAGAACGAGCGGAGGAGCTGCTTGAAATAGTAGGGCTCAGCGACAAAAGAAATGTTTATCCGTCGCAGCTTTCCGGCGGGCAAAAACAACGTGTGGCCATTGCACGAGCCCTGGCTACGAAACCCAAGGTGTTGTTATGCGACGAAGCTACCAGTGCGCTGGATCCGTCAACCACACAGTCTATTCTTGCCTTGATTAAAGATATCAACAGGCGACTGGGAATTACCATCATTGTCATCACGCATGAAATGAGCGTGATTGAGGAAATCTGTCAGCGTGTAGCGATTATCGATGACAGCAAAATAGCGGAAATCGGAACCGTAGAAGAAATCTTCACACGACCAAAATCAGCGGCAGGCAGAAAATTTTTCTTTCCGGGCGGCGCCAAAACGCGAGAATTGACCGGGGATCGATGCATTCGTGTGGTCTTTGACGGAGGCAATGCCTATGAACCGGTGATTGCCAATATGATTTTGGAGTGTAAAGTACCGGTGAATATCTTGTTCGGAGATATTAAAAATATTGACGATAAATCTTTCGGGCATCTTGTTTTGCAGATTCCCGATGACGAGAGAACTAAAGGTCGCATTGTGGCATATTTGCAAGAAAAAAATTTGACAGTGGAAGAGGTGATAGAAAATGTTTGAGCCGGTGATGATGAAGTTTCTCGGCATAGGAATCGGAGAAACATTATATATGACATTGCTCTCTACGTTTTTGGCTTATGTAATCGGGTTGCCTTTGGGCATTGTCATGGTTGTTACCGATAAAAGCGGAATACGCCCCAGACTTCTTCTTAACAAAGTGTTAGATGTTATAATCAATATTTTGCGATCGGTTCCGTTTTTGATTTTGATGATTGTTTTAATACCTTTTACGAGAGCGATAGCCGGAACAACGATAGGGCCCAAAGCCGCCGTGGTATCTTTGGTGGTAGCAGCCGCCCCTTTCATTGCACGTCTGGTGGAGTCTTCCATCAAAGAAGTGGATTATGGGGTTATAGAAGCAGCGCAGTCCATGGGAGCAAGTCCCCTGGATATTGTGTACAAAGTACTGTTGCCTGAAGCAAAGCCCTCTCTGATTGTCGGCAGCGCCATTGCTGTAACAACGATTCTCAGTTACTCTGCTATGGCCGGTATCATCGGAGGCGGCGGACTCGGCGCCATTGCCATCAATTACGGATATTATCGTTACGAGGTAGGCATTATGCTGGTTACGGTGGCTCTGTTGGTGGTCATTGTGCAGATTTTTCAGGAAACGGGTATGCGACTCGCCAAAAAATTTGATAAACGATTTTAAATCAGGAATAATTAAAAAAACAAACAAGGGGGAAATTATGAAAAAAGTATTAGCTGTTTTAATCATTGTCGCCTTAGCCTTGACGCTGTTCGCAGGTTGTGGCGGGACGGGGACACCAAAGGAGATTACAAAAATCAAAATAGGCGCTTCGGTTACGCCTCATGCGGAAATTTTAGAGTACGCAAACGATCTGTTAAAAGAAAAAGGTTATGAGCTGGAAATTATTGAGTATACCGATTATGTTCAACCGAATCTGGCTGTAGAGAGCGGAGAGCTGGATGCAAACTACTTCCAACACATAACGTATATGGAAAACTTCAACGAAGAGCGCAAAACAAATTTAGTGTCCGCTGCTGCCATTCACTATGAACCGCTGGGACTTTACCCCGGAAAGGTAAAAACCATTGCGGAACTGAAAGACGGAGCGCAAATTGCCGTGCCCAATGATGTGACCAATGAAGCGCGTGCATTGCTGTTGCTGGAAAACCAGGGGTTAATTAAGGTTAAAGAAGGTGCCGGACTCAAAGCTACAGTCAAAGACATTGTGGAGAATCCGAAAAACTTAAAAATTGTGGAAATAGAAGCGGCACAGCTGCCACGTTCATTGGAAGATGTGGATATGGCTGTGATTAACGGCAACTATGCATTGCAGGCAGGGTTAAGTGTTACCACTGATGCGCTTGCGAAAGAGGAAAAAGATTCTGCTGCGGCTCAAAATTACGCCAATGTCATTGCGGTGAAAAAAGGCAATGAAAAAGATAAAGGAATCAAGGCCTTGACAGAAGTTATGAACAGCGACAAAGTGAAAAAATTCATTGAAGACACTTACAAAGGCACCGTTGTACCGGTGAACTGATGCGAAATCGTTGATGAGGCAATGAATCATTCTAAAAAAGAGCCTTTCGGCTCTTTTTTATTGTGTGAAGCATGTATAGCGGTGTTTGTTTCACAAGGCAAGAACAGATTGGTTGTAAGATGCAAGGATTTTTTTAGCAAGAGCAGAGAGAAAATGTTATAATACTATCGTATTGTAAAATAAAAATGATTGTGATAAGAAACAAAAAACAAAGTGAGGATAGAATCATGAAGCGAATAGCTGTATTGACAAGCGGCGGAGACGCGCCCGGAATGAATGCGGCCATCAGAGCGGTGGTGCGGACGGCGATATTTTATGACATGGAGATTTATGGTATCTATCAAGGATATGCGGGGCTGATAGAACGCGAAATCAGAAGGATGGATATTTTGTCCGTGGATGATATTATTCACAGAGGAGGAACCATCTTGGACAGCAGCCGCAGTAAATATTTTATGACGCGGCGAGGAAAAGAAGAAGCAAAAAAGGCTTTAGAAGAATTTGGAATTGATGCGCTGATTGTCATCGGCGGAGACGGATCCTATCGCGGAGCCTTGGAGTTGTCTGCAATGGGTGTAGAAGTGATGTGCATTCCGGGAACCATTGACAACGATGTGTCCAGCACGGATTATACGATTGGCTTTGATACGGCGGTAAACACGGCCGTGGATGCTATCAGCAAAATCAGTGATACATCGGCGGCGCACAACAGAGGCAATGTGGTTCAGGTGATGGGAAGAGATACGGGATACATTGCGCTTTACGCAGGGATTGCCGGGGGAGCAGAAAGCGTAATGCTTCCGGAAATAGAAGCAGACCTCGATGGAATATACAAAAAAATGTTGGCCAGCAAAAATATGGGGAAAATGCACAGCATTTCGGTTGTGGCAGAGGGGGCGGGAGAGTATATGCAAATAGCGGACGATATGTTTAAACATACGGGCATTGAAACAAAAGGCACGAATCTGGGCTATATTCAACGGGGAGGCAGCCCTTCTGCTTTTGATCGCATTTTGGCTTCTGTCATGGGCGCTATGGCGGTGGAATTGGTTCTCAAAGGACAAACCAATCGCGCAATGTCCTTCAAAGACGGAAAATATACGCACTTTGATTTGTCTGAAGCAATCGGGATGAAAAAAGAGTTAGACAGCGAACTTTATCGCATTATGAATATGATTTCTATGTAGATGCGGAAGGAAAAAGAAGATGAAAAAAACAAAAATTGTATGTACGTTGGGGCCGGCCTGTGACGATGAAATTATTTTGGCAAAAATGCTTCGGGCAGGGATGTGTGTTGCGAGATTGAATTTTTCTCACGGAACCCACGAAGATCATCGGCTGAGATTGCAAAGATTGCGCAACATTGCAAAGCAGGAAGCCGTGACGGTGGGTGTGTTGTTGGATACAAAAGGACCGGAAATTCGCATCCGAAAATTTGAAAATGATCGTGTCGAGCTAAGAGACGGACAAAAGTTTGTTTTGACGGCAAAAGATATTTTGGGAGACGAAAACAGAGTCGCCATTACCTATGACGAGTTGTATTTGGATGTAGAACGCGGAGACAAAATGTATTTCGATGACGGACTTATTGAGATGGAAGTAGTGGACGTTGTCGACAAAGAGATTATTATGAAAGTCACAATAGCCGGCGTGCTGAGTAATAACAAAAGTATCAGTATTCCAAAAGGGAGATCTGAAATGTCGTTTTTAACGGAAGAAGATAAAAAAGATCTGCTGTTCGGCATTGAAAACGGGATTGACTTTGTGGCAGCGTCCTTTGTTCGCAGTGCGGCGGATGTAAAGCTGATGCGTCAATTTTTAGATGAAAACGGCGGAGAAAATATTTGGATTATTTCAAAAATTGAAAACGGAGAAGGGGTCATCAATATTGACGAAATCATTCAAAACAGCGACGGCATCATGGTTGCACGCGGAGATTTGGGCGTTGAAATTGATGCGGAGTTGATTCCTATTACGCAAAAGGATATTATCGAAAAATGCAATGTTGCTGCAAAACCCGTCATTACGGCAACCCAGATGCTGGATTCGATGATTCGCAATCCCCAGGCAACCAGAGCGGAAATTAATGATGTTGCCAATGCGGTATTTGACGGTACGGATGCCGTGATGCTTTCGGCGGAAAGCGCTGCGGGCAAATATCCGGTGGAAGCGGTGGAAACGCTGTCTCGTGTCATTTATCGAACCGAAGCCAGCGAGCGGTATTTTCGCAATGTCAAAAGAGACTTTACCGGATTGAATTCGGTAACCAATGTCATTGGCCATGCCGTGGGAGATATTGCCCATAAGCTGGCAGTCAAAGCAATCATTGCGCCGAGTACCGGGGGCTATACGCCTCGTTTGATTTCGAAATTTCGGCCGCAATGTCTTTTGATTGCAGCGGTGCATGATGTGAATGTGATGCAAAAACTGACTTTGGTGTGGGGTGTGCAGACCGTTTATATCGAAGAACAGACGGAATATGAAGCGCTTGTTTGCAAAGCCGTGCGAGCTGTAGCAGAAAAGGGAATGGTGCAGGAAAATGATATGGTGGTGATAACATCCGGTTTTCCGATTAATATCAGTGGCAGTACAAACAACATACGTGTGGTTAGGGTACATGATACGGGGAATTGTGAGATGAGTATCCTATAAAAGATAAAAGAAGATTTGCGGAAAGGAATTGTTTTTGATTTCTTTGTGGTATAATAAAACAGCATTTCAATAAACAGGAGGCATCTGGATGGCGAAAATAAAATCAATAGTGGTTGCCGGGGATTATAAAGGCTCTGAAGTGATATCCACTAAATTTTTGGGAAATTATTTAACGATCATGATCAAGGGAAGTTTTTTAAGCAGTCAGGCAATGGATATCACACGACGATCCGTTGCAATGTATGAAATTTTGGATGAAGAAATGATGGAATCAAACGCAAGTAAGATTTTGGAAGAAGAGGAAGACTTGCGTGAGCAAACAAGCCCCTTTGTTTTTTCTGCACCTGAGAAGGGAACTTATGTGGTGGCGATTAAATTTAAAGATGAAAGAGTCAGCATCCTGGAACTGGATGAGAAAAAACTGCTACAGTTTATCGAAACATTTCAAAAGCCGAGTATTTTAAATTATTTGGATTCCTAGGCTAAGAATCGGTTTTGTCGGGAATGGTAAGATATTCAGGAACCGGATAATCGGAATCATAAAACCAAACACCGTGCTCGTCATGGTGTTTGTCGATTTTTTCCAAGGCAATTTTGACATATTTGCCCTGTGCCGTGGCAGCGATTTGGCCGTTTGAAAGGATGAGTTCGGCAGAAGATTCGTATAACAGCCGCGTGTTTCGCGTGATACGGGCAATCATATAAAAGTCCTCATTGAGCGGAACAGGGAGCAGAAATTGCGTATCCAGTCGGGCGGTAATCGAAAAACCCATCGGGTCAAAAATCATGTTGACACGCCCCATAATTTCGTCAAGCAATGCTGCAATCATGCCTCCGTGTACGCGATCGGGATAGCTTTGATGTTTGTCATCGATGCGAATTTGGCAAAGCACAAGATCTTCATCCGTTTCAAAAAAGTGGGCTTTGAGACTGTAGGGATTCGCTAAACCGCATACCATGCACATGCTGCTGTTGTTTTGCATTTTTACAATTTTGTATTGCATATTTTACCTGTACCAAACATATTTTTTTAAAATAATGTAATTTAATTATAATAGAAAAATGAAAAAAAATCCATAAAAATATGGATTTTGCCTTGACAAATTCATAAAATGACAATATTATGTATAAATATTCACTATGTTGTTCAGAACATTGTGCAAACACAGTTTTGATCGCATGGAGCGGAAAATAAAAAAGGAGAATGGAACATGAAAAAATTTGCTGTTTTATTTGTGGCTTTGTTGTTGCTTGTTTCGCTGTTGGCAGGATGTGGTCAAACAACGGCATCCAAAGACCTGACCATCACAGAAGGCAAGTTGACTATCGGGACGGAGCCGGCTTATCCGCCAATGGAGTTTATTGACGAACAGACCGGAGAAACGGTGGGCTTTGACATAGACCTGGCAAAAGCTTTGGGAGAAGAAATGGGCCTGGAAGTTGTATTTGTTCCTGTAGCCTGGGATTCTATTTTTATCGGTTTGGATACCCAAAAGTATGATGCCATTATGTCTTCGGTCAGCATGACCAACGAGAGGTTGCCGAATTTTGAGTTCACAACACCGTATTTGGCCAACGGACAGGTAATCGTAGTAAGACCGGGAGATGAAAGTGTAAAAACACCGGCGGACCTGGAAGGAAAAACGGTAGGCGTACAATTTCAAACGACTTCAGATATAGCTTGTCAAAAACATTTGGCGAGTGGAGTAAAATTTGATTTGGTTCAATATGATTCGGTGGATTTGGCGTTCTTGGCAATGCGCAGCGGTAATGTAAACACAATCGTTGTGGACATGGCGGTTGCCATTGACTATGTTGCAAAATATCCCGACTTATATGAAATCAGCAGTGCATCTCTGACCAATGAGCCGATTTCGATTTGTATCAAAAAAGGAAATACCGAGTTGAAAGATGAAATGCAAAAGGCTCTTAATGCAGTAGTCAAAGACGGGACGCTTTCGGAAATTTCCATCAAATGGCTCGGCGATGACTATACGAAAAACATCGATACAGAGCTGCGTGAATAGAATCTCGCCGAAATATTTATTTTGGCTCGTCATACAAAGTGAAGTATGATATAATGAGCTGGCAATTTATTTGATTAAGTTGCCAGCTGATTTTTTTAAATGGGGTGAAAAAATGACTGCAATGCAAGCAAAGGGGTTTTTGGACGGAACGATTGTTACGATTGAACTGACATTAATCAGCATTGCTTTAGGATTGATATTTGGGATGCTGCTTGCTCTGGCGCGTATTTCAAAAAGTAAAGTGCTGCGCGGAATTACATGGACATATGTGTGGGTGTTTCGAGGTACACCCCTCATGTTGCAATTGATTATCGTTTATTTTGCGGTACCGTTGATGGCCAATGCCATAACGGGAAATTATTTGAATGTTTCTATGTTCGGTGCGGCGGTTATCGGCCTGACGCTGAACACGGCTGCCTATTTGGCCGAAATTTTCAGAGCGGGAATTTTATCCATTGATAAAGGTCAGATGGAGGCGGCAAAAGCTTTAGGCATGACCTATAGACAGGCAATGCTGAAAATAATTATTCCGCAGACCTATCGCCGTGTGATACCGCCCTTTGCCAATGAATTTATTATGATTTTAAAGGATACTTCTTTGGTCATTGTAATCGGATTGGCTGAACTGACAAGAGTCAGCAAACAATTTGCTGCAAGCGGTGAGTGGAAATTTTATTTTGTTGCGGGTGCAATCTATTTGTTTTTGACAACAATTTCTACGTTTATATTTGATAAAATGGAAAAACATGCCGCACGCTATGAATAGGTTGGGTGAAAAAAATGAGTATGATTAAAACAGAAAACATTCATAAATATTTTGGTAAAAACCACGTGCTAAACGGCATTGATTTAGAAATTTTCCCCAGTGAAGTGATGTGTGTGGTAGGGCCTTCAGGGAGCGGCAAGAGTACGTTGTTGCGCTGCCTGAATCACTTGGAACGAATCAGTTCGGGGAAAATATACATTGACGGCGTTTTGGTGGATCATCGAGAAAACGATAAAGATGTGTTAAAAACAGATCCTAAAAAGGTAGCGCAGATGTGTGCGGAATTGGGCATGGTGTTTCAACGTTTTAACCTGTTTCCACATAAAACCGCTTTGGAAAATGTGATGATCGGACCTGTGACAGTGAAAAAAGCGCCGAAGGCAAAGGCAGAAGAAAAGGCGAGGGCGCTTTTGGAAAAGGTAGGAATTGTGGAAAAAGCCGATGAATACCCGTCAAGATTATCGGGCGGACAGCAACAACGTGTGGCCATTGCCAGGGCTTTGGCAATGGAGCCTAAAATCATGCTGTTTGATGAGCCGACCAGTGCGCTGGATCCGGAGCTGGTGGGCGAAGTGTTGGAAGTTATGAAGCAGTTGGCTCATGGCGGTATGACCATGATGGTAGTGACGCATGAAATGGGTTTTGCCCGAGAAGTGGGCACACGGCTGATTTTTATGGATGAGGGAAAGATTGTGGAACAAGGAACGCCCCGTGAAGTCTTTGAAAATCCGCAACAAGAAAGAACGAAAGACTTTTTCAGAAGTATTTTATAGAATCATTGCAAAGAAAAGAGAGCGAAAGCTTTCTTTTTTTATTCAGAACCATCTCTTATGCCAAAGATGCAAAATAGCTCTGTTGTTTGAAGACTTTTCTGCTATAATATAAAATGCTATTTTAAAAAAGAGATGTGGAAGGCGGCAGAGATATTATGCGATTTAAAATAGAACTTTTTTTCGGCAAGCTGATTATCTGGTTCATCAACAGAATTGCTCCTCACAAGGGAACATCGTTTCCGGGAAAATTCATCAACAGATTGGATGAAAAATTTTTAGGTCAGTTTCGGGGAATGGATTTTGATAAAGTGGTTTTTATCACCGGCACAAACGGCAAAAGCACGATGACGAACTTGTTGTACCATATTCTGAAAAAAAACAACTACGATGTCGTTGCCAACTTAGAAGGGGCAAACCAAAAATGCGGGGTTGCCACAACGCTGATGAAAAACGCCACGTTTTCAGGGCGAGTCAAAGGAGAATATTTTCTTTTCGAAATAGATGAGAGAAGCTTGCATCAGATTTATCGTTACATTCCCGCAAAGCATATGGTGATAACCAATATACAAAAAGACCAGGTACAGCGAAACGGAGATCCCGACTTTATTGTTCGACATTTGGAATCGGTAATCAACAATGATATGATTTTGTATTTGAATAATGACGAGCCCCGGAGCAAGTATTTTGAAGAGAAAAGCAGATGGGTGCACTATTTCGGCGTAGAAAAAAACGATTTTTCCTATCATAAAACAGGTCCATGGGATATCAGCATGCCTTGTCCGCGCTGCGCGCGCCCGATAGAATTTGCGTTTTTAAATATTGACAATGTAGGTCAATTTTCGTGTCCTTTTTGCGGTTTTGCCTCGGAAGAAAATCCAAAGACCCATATTTCGCAAATTGATTTTGGTTTGGGGAGATTTGTCGTGGACGAGCAAAATTTTGACATGCCTTATCATGTGCCTTTTATGCTGTATAATTATGCCGGAGCCATCGCAGTGGCAAAAACCCTGGGGCTTTCTATCGAAAGCATTGCTTCGGCATTTTCAACGTTTATCAATATCGGCGGACGCATCGAAACGCTGCGATACGGAGAAAAAGACATCAAATATATTCGCATCAAACAGGAAAATCCCGAGACGCTGCAATCGGCATTGGACAGTGTTGCAGCAGACAAAACAGAAAAGGTCTTCGTTTTGGGGCTCTATGAAATTGTGGACTTTGTTCCTCATTATACGAATACTTTTTATGCCTATGACTGTGATATATCGAAGCTGATTGAGTCGAACGTGAAAAAATACATCTGTTTTTCGGAATATGTTTGTTATGATGCGGCGCTGCGTTTTTTACATGAAGGCGTTGAGCCGGAAAAAGTGATGATTTTGCCGACAAAGGATGCCAGGGAGATTTTTCAGGCGGCTTTAGAGCAGGAATGCGATAATATCTATTTGATTACCTGGTTGAAAACTTTTCAGGAAATCAAAAATTTTGTGCGGCAAGACAATAAGCAAGCACAGGAGGAAGAACAATAGATGATGGAAGCAGTGAAGATCAAAGCAGCTTTTTTGTACCCGGATATTTTTTGCCTGAACGGAGACAGAGGCAATGTTATGGCGCTGATCAATACGGCAGAAAGACTGGGATTGCATATCGAGGTAGACCGGATCAATTTGCCTGACGAAAAGATAGATTTTGCCGCATACGATATCGTATATGTTCCTTCGGGTGAACTGAAATATGTTATTTTGGTGAGCCAAGCAATCAAAGAACAATGCGAGAATATACAAGAAGCGATTGCCGGCGGGACGGTTTTTTTGCTTACCGGAACCGGTATTGCGTTGTTTGCCCGCAAGATTATTCGTCACGACGGTGCAATCTATCGAGGGCTTGGCATCGCAAATTTTGACTGCAAAGAAAGAACGACGGTATATGGCGATGATTTGGTGTTTTCTGCCCGGGTGTTTGGAAAAGAAATGGAGATTACCGGTTGCCAAATCGCCATGATTGATACGCTGTTGGATAAAGAGACCACGCCTTTGGGCAAAGTACTGTATGGATACGGAAATTGCGGAAAGAGTGATGAAGGTCTTTGGATGCAAAACGTTATTTTGACCAATGCGCTCGGGCCGGTATTGATCAAAAATCCGTGGCTCACTACGGCGATGATCGAGGGCGTTTTGGCAAACAAAAATATAGCGATAGAATTGCCAAAAATTTCGTGGGACATTGAAGAAAGTTCAGCGAAAAAAATAAAGGAATTTATTGAAAAAAAAGAAAAACCAACCATCTTATCGAATGTAAGGAGAGGAAAATGAAAGCGGTTATCACAGTGGTAGGCAAAGACAAAACAGGAATTATATATCATATCAGCAAAGCGCTTTATGAACATAACGTAAACATTGAAGATTTGACGCAAACCATTATGCAGGAAAACTTTACGATGCTGATGCTTGTCAATTATGAAATGATGGAATGTTCCTTTGATGAACTGAAAGCGGCGCTCAATGTGGCGGGAGAAAATTTAGGACTTTCGGTTCGACTGCAGCGGGAAGATATTTTTGATGCGATGCACAAAATATAGGTGGTGAAAAGATGGCGTTGATTGCAAAAGATATTATAGAGACGATCCAAATGATCGAAAAAGACAATTTGGATATACGCACCACGACGATGGGAATTTCTCTTTTTGACTGTATTTCACATAACCCGATTATTACAGCGGAAAAAATTTATGATAAAGTGACAAAAAAAGCGGCGCGGCTCGTGAAAACCGCCGAAGAAATCGGCAAAGAATTTGGCATTCCCATCATCAACAAACGAATTTCGGTAACCCCTGTGGCCATGTTGGGCAGCGGCGCCGATCGAGACGACTATGTGGAAATTGCTTTTGCGCTGGATCGAGCGGCAGAAGAGACGGGTGTGGATTTTATCGGCGGATATTCAGCACTGGTTCAAAAGGGGTTTACGGCGACGGATTTGGAATTTTTGGCCTCGATTCCGCAGGCTTTGGCGCAGACGCAAAAGGTATGTTCCAGCGTCAATGTGGGCAGCAGCAAGGCGGGAATCAATATGGATGCAGTGAAATGGATGGGCAGTATTATTAAAGAAACGGCGTACTTAACGAAAGAAAAAGACAGCATCGGTTGTGCAAAATTTGTGGTGTTTGCCAATGCAGTGGAAGACAATCCCTTTATGGCGGGAGCCTTTCACGGACCGGGAGAACCGGAAGCCGTCATCAATGTAGGGGTCTCGGGCCCCGGTGTGGTGAAGTCGGCGCTGGAAAAAGTGGAAGGGATGGCGATGGATGTCGTTGCCGAAACCATCAAGCGCACGGCGTTTAAAATTACCCGTGCGGGCATGTTGGTAGGCAAAGAGATGAGCCAGCGAGTCGGAGTGCCTTTTGGCATTATGGACTTGTCCCTGGCTCCAACGCCGAAAGTGGGAGACAGCGTGGCGGAAATTTTGGAGATTATGGGGCTGGAAAAATGCGGCACCCATGGCACCACCGCAGCGCTGGCCTTGCTCAACGATGCGGTAAAAAAAGGCGGAATCATGGCGTCTTCCCATGTGGGCGGATTGAGCGGAGCCTTTATTCCCGTCAGTGAAGATGCGGGAATGATTGATGCGGTTATCAGCGGTGCGTTGACATTTGACAAATTGGAGGCTATGACCAGCGTGTGCTCGGTCGGCATAGACATGGTGGCGGTAAGCGGAGACACATCCGAAAGTACGTTGTCTGCCATCATTGCCGATGAAGCGGCAATCGGCGTGATAAACAATAAGACGACAGCAGTGCGCATTATCCCGGCTTATGGCAAAAAAGTCGGAGATATTGTCAATTTCGGCGGCCTGTTGGGCAGTGCGCCTGTAATGGCGATTTCGGAATATTCTTCGGAGGACTTTATTGCGCGAGGAGGAAGAATTCCAGCGCCGGTACATAGTTTTAAAAATTAACAGAAATTCAAGCAGAAAAGAACAATAAAAAAAAAGAGCCGAAAGGCTCTTTTTATAATAATAAAAATTTAAACGGTCAGCATTTTTCTTGAAAGAAATCTGTTATGCTTTTGGCAGGTTTAACAGTTGGCGAACCGTATCTTCGTCATTGTAAGGAAGAAATTGGCCGTTTCTTTCCACGTATCGATAATGACCTAATCCCGCCAGGGCAACGCTGTCGCCGGGTTGCGCCAGAGAGAGCGCAAATTTGATGGCGTCCACTCGATCGGCAAATACATGTACGTGGTCTTCGTCGGGAAACCCTGTTCGCACCTGATTTAGCACGTCTATGTTGTCTTCGTTGCGGGGGTGGCAATGGGTGAGAATCGCAATATCGCTGATATCGTAAGCGATTTTGCCCATCATGGGTCTTTTGTTCACGTCTCGGTTGCCGTCGCAGCCAAATACGGAAATCAATCGATTTTTCGTGTTTCCTTTGACGCCGGTTAAAAACTTCAACAAACCATCGGGAGTGTGCGCATAATCGATAAGAATGTCATAGCCGTTATGGTGAATTCGATTCATGCGGCCAAAGGCAGGCGTGTATGTTTCGATAGCTGTGGAAATGACGGACAACGGAATGTTTTTTTGCAGCGCATAAATAATGCCGGCAGAAGCGTTGTAAGCATTATAAAGACCCCCCATAGGCAAATGAAAAACGGTGTCGATATTCGGGCCGTAAAAACGAAAAGACTGTTGCCAGTTGCCCTGTTGGAAATCGCTGAGTACATAGTCGCTGTTTTTATGAAAAGAATAGGTGAGAATTTTGCTCTTGCCTCGTTCTTTGAGTTCGCCGGCCAAGCGTTCTCCGTAAGGATCGTCAATATTGATGATGGTGTAGGGAGGGTCGGTTAAAAAAAGACTTTTTTTGACCTGGTAATAGTTTTCCATGGTTTTGTGAAAATCCAAATGGTCATGGGTTAAATTGGAAAAAGCCGCGCAGTCAAAACGTGTTTGCGCTACGCGCGAAAGATAAATGCCGTGAGAGCTGGCCTCCATGAAAAAATATTCACTGCCGATCTCAACCGCTTGGCGCAAAAAATGTTGCAAATCCAATGATTCTGGTGTGGTGCGATCCACTTTGACGGTTTCGTCGCCGATAAAAAAACCGACACCGGTCGACAAGGCGGTTTTTTTGCCGAAAGTGGAAAAAATATGTCTTGCTATGGAGCAGGAAGTGGTTTTTCCGTTGGTGCCTGTTGCCACAAAAGTTGTCAGGTAGTCCGAAGGATGGTGATAAAAATTGCTGGCCAAAATCGGCAGCATTTCACGCGAATGAGGCGTTTTGATATAGACGATATTGTCCTGATAGTCGCTTAATTCAGAAGAGTGCACAATGGCGATAGCGCCTTTTTGAATAGCATCGGCAATATAGTCGTGCCCGTCTGTGCGATATCCTTTGATGGCCACAAACAGACTGTTTGGACCGCACTCCCGTGAAGAATAGCAGATTTGTTCGATGTTCACATTTGAAAAATTTGTTCGCGATTCAATGTCAACGCACGTTAAGATTTGTTCTAAATTCATCCTTGTCTCCTATCGATGCGCAACTGTATTTGCGCAAGCAAAAAAAATGATATAGAGGATATATCAGTGGTGTTATGGATTTATTCTTTCGTAATATTTAATATATCATCTACCGTGTTGGAAATATCGGCATCGGGATCCTCTTCACGTCTGGTGCAGTTGCCGGCAAAGGTGGCATTGTCTTCGATGGCAATAGTTACAATATCTACAGCGCCCAACAGAGAAGCGCCGGAGAAAATTTTCAGATGTCTGCAGCGAACATTGCCTTCCACTTTTCCGATGACATTCATATTTTCACATTGGATATCCCCTTGTACCGATGCGTTTTTCCCCACAATCAAGTTGCCTTGCGTTGTGATATTGCCTTTGAGGATTCCTTCCAGGCGAATGGAGCCGCCCTTGTTAATATTTCCTACAATCTCAACGTCTTCGCTGATAATGGTCTCGATATGCGCCAAACCAGACAAAGTCGGTTTTGATTTTTTCATTTGGAACCTCCTTAATGGTAACCCGATACAAATCAAAAAAAAAGATATTTATTATTTTACATCATAATTTGCAGTTGTCAAGTGCAGGCACTATTGCTGACGGGCAATATTTTCCTGTTTGTAATTCCGTGAAAGATGTGATATATTTGTTATTATTTTAGGAAATACACCATGGTTTTTGTAGAAAAGGATATCAGATGAGAGAAGTATATTTAGACTATGCGGCGACTGCACCTGTTGAACAGAGAGTTTTGCACAAAATGAACGAAGCGTTTGAGCATGTTTACGGCAATCCGTCCAGCATGCATTTGATTGGCCGCAAAGCGAAAGGATATGTGGAAGCAGCACGAGAGAGCATAGCCGCTTATATTGGAGCGGATCCCAAGGAAATTTATTTTACTTCCGGAGGCACGGAAAGCGATAATTGGGCATTAAAGGGTGTCGTGGAGGCAGCAAAGCAAAAAAATGCGCATATCATTACTTCGGCAATTGAGCATCATGCCATATTGCATACCTGTGCATATCTGGAAGAAAGGGGCTGTCGCGTTACCCGTCTTTCGGTAGATGCAAACGGCAGCGTCAACCCGCAAGAAGTAGAGAAGGCGATTTGCCCGGATACGGTTTTAATCAGCATCATGACGGCAAACAATGAAATCGGCACGATTTTGCCCGTTGCAGAAATCGGCAGAATTGCCAAAAAGCATAATATTTTGTTTCACAGTGATGCCGTACAGGCGTTGGGAAGCGTAAAAATTGATGTCAATGAAATGAATGTGGACTTGTTATCCTTTAGTGCGCATAAAATTTACGGACCCAAAGGCATTGGCGCAATGTATATTCGCAAAGGGACGCCGATTGCAAATTTTATGCACGGCGGCGCACAGGAGTTGAGCAAGCGTGCGGGCACGCACAATGTGACGGGAATTGTCGGATTTGGTGAAGCGGTAGAAATGCTGCGAGAAAATGATGCAAAATATGTGGCGCACTACAACCAAATCAGAACGGATTTATATCGACAGATTCAAGAAAATGTAGAAGATGTTTTGCTTAACGGGGACGAAGAAAATCGCTTGCCGAACAATTTAAATATCAGCATCGGTTATGTAGAAGGCGAAGCGTTATTAATCAGCTTGGATATGGAAGGAATTTGCGTATCAACCGGATCGGCTTGTTCGTCAGGCTCCATGGCGCCTTCACATGTGCTGGGCGCCCTTGGAGTGGAGGATGAATTTATTCATGGTACCCTGCGGCTGACGGTCGGTCGATATACGACAAAAGAAGATATTGATTATACAGCAAAAAAAATAAAAGAAGTAGTAGACAGGCTGCGAGCTATGTCGCCATTATATAAAGACAGGAGAAAATAGGGAATGGAGTATACAAACAAAGTTTTAGACCATTTTAGAAATCCGAGAAATGTAGGCGAATTGGAAGACGCCAATGCTGTAGGAAAAGTAGGAAGCCCTTCTTGCGGGGATAAAATGGAGATGTATTTAAAAATTGAAGAGGGCATTATCAAAGAGGCAAAGTTTATGACCTTTGGCTGTGCGGCGGCGATTTCTTCAAGCAGTGTGGCGACAGAGCTGTTAAAAGGCATGCGTGTTGAAGAGGCGTTGCAGCTGACAAACCAACGTGTGGTGGAAGAGCTTGGCGGGCTTCCGGAAGCAAAAATCCATTGTTCTGTGATGGTGGAAGAGGCAGTGCAGGCAGCGTTGGAAGATTACGAACAAAGAAAAAAGCAAGAAATCATCTGAAGTTTGCCGAAAGCAAACACAAATAATCTGCGAGCCATTTGAACATGCGTTCTTTGATAACGGAATAATTGTCGTTATTTTTTTATAAAAAGGAAAAAAACATCGGCGGAACAATGTTTTCTTTTCTGCAGGGTTTTGACTATTGGTCAAAATTGTATTATAATATTTTAGATACAGAAGAGAGGCTTTGAGCGATGTTTAAAATAGGTGAAAACGTGGTTCATCCGTTGTACGGAGCGGGAATCATCGTTGATTTCAACACAGAAAACATGTATGAATTGGAATTGGATAACGGAAAAATGACGATGTTTGTTCCCAGTGATACGATTGAACAAGTGGGGATAAGACACGTGTATTCTGTTGCGCAAATTGACGCATTATTAAAAACATTGCAGGCCGAAGGGGAGCCGATTGATCAAAATTGGTCAAGGCGCTATAAAGACAATATGGAAAAAATCAAAAGCGGTGACTTGACGCTTGTGGCGCAAGTTGTCAGAGATTTGATTCGGATTGAACGCATAAAGGGACTGTCTACGGGAGAAAAAAGAATGTTGAACAGTGCAAAAAAAATCTTGATTAGTGAAATTGCTTGTGTAAAACGTATCGGCGAAAAAGAAGCCGAAGATGTTATATATGATGTTATAAAATGAGCAGGAAGGCACAGGACGGGAGGATACTTTGAAGACGGTAGCCAAAATTATTACAGTGATTGTCGGAATGGTGATCGGCTATCAGGCAAGTTATTTTTTATTCGAAACCGGCATTATTGATCGTCTGTTTAATATTCAAGTCGTCAGCCCCGCAAATTATATAGCGAGTTCTGTTTTCGCTGTCGTATGCGGTGTTCTTCTTTTGATTTTGATGCCCTATATCATGAGCTCTTTCAACAAATTTTCATCGAGTCAGATCAAACGATTGCGCAATTATTCGACCTGGGACTTGGTTTTGGGTATAATCGGTTTAATTGTGGGCCTTGTCATTGCGTTGCTGTTAAGCATCTTAATCAGCAATTTAGTAATTCCGAATTTGTTTAAAAACATTCTTTCCATTGCAGTGTATTTGGTGTTGGCGTATATGGGTACAGCACTGGCGCTGACAAAGCGCGGTGAGATTCAGGGGATGTTTCGTTCCATTGGCGAGGGAAAAGATCGGGAGAGGGATAGCAAAAAAGCCAAACAAACGCAAGATTCGGGGATAAAAATCCTGGATACTTCCGCGATTATTGACGGTCGCATTTTGGATATTTTTAAAAGCGGTTTTGTAGACGGAGCGATTATTGTTCCGGAATTTGTGTTGACAGAACTCAGGCATGTGGCAGATTCGGCGGATGATTTGAAGAGGCAGCGAGGACGGCGCGGATTAGATATTTTAAATCGCCTTCAATCGGAATTGCCCATCGAAGTAAGCGTGGTGGATAAAGACTATAATCATATTGATGAAGTCGATGCAAAACTGGTAAAATTGGCCTTTGATATGGGGGCGAAAATTGTGACAAATGACTTTAATTTAAACAAAATCGCTCAGTTCCAGGGAGTAAGCGTGTTAAATGTGAACGAACTGGCCAATGCGGTAAAAACAGTGTTGCTTCCCGGAGAAGAATTGGAGATACTCATTTTAAAAGAAGGAAAAGAAAGCAATCAGGGTGTAGGATATTTGGATGACGGAACGATGATTGTAGTGCAAGGGGGCAAGCGTTTTATCGGTGAAAATAAGGCAATTATGGTAACGAGCGTGCTGCAAACAGCGGCAGGAAAGATGGTTTTTGCAAAACCGAAATAAAAGAGATGTCTTTGCATCATTTTGTGGTATAATAAAAAACATGAAAAAAAGGCAGATAACGGCAATTATTGCAGCGGGCGGAAACGGCAAAAGACTGTCCAGTCGCCTGAGCAAACAATACTTGCCTCTTAACAAGAAACCGATTTTGATATATAGCATTGAAAAATTTGCATTACATGATAAAATTAGGGATGTTGTTGTAGTTGTACCGGAAGAAGATATGCAGCGCAGTCACAACTTGGTAAAGCAGTATATCGGAACTGCAAAAAATATACGACTGGTGGCCGGTGGACAGACGAGGCAACAATCGGTTTTAAACGGATTAAAACAATGTGCTGCAGACACAGAAATTGTTTTAATCCACGATGGTGCAAGACCTTTTGTAACATGGCAGATGATTGATGATTGTCTTGAAGAAATGGAAATGCATCGAGCCTGCAGTGTGGGCGTGGCGGCGATCAATACCATCAAGCAAACAGATGAGGACGGCAAAGTTGTAAAGACATTTGACAGAAGCACGCTTTGGGAAGTGCAAACACCGCAATGTTTTCATTTTCCGATGATTTACGAGCTACATAAACGCGCACAAGAAAACAATATTTCGGTTACAGATGATTGCAGTTTGGCTGAGATTTATAATATAGATGTAAAAATGGTTAAAGGAAGTTATGAAAATATAAAAATTACAGTTGCCAGAGATTTGTTTACGGCACAAGGTATCATAAAAACGAAGTAGAGCGAGGTAGATGCTATGAGTTTAACAAACGAAAAAACAATCAATATGTATACAAAGATGATAACTGCCAGGTTGATGGAAGAAATGATTGGGCAGTTATTTGCCGGAGGCATACTTTATGGAACGACGCATTTGGGGATCGGGCAAGAGGCATCCGCCATTGCAGCGTGTATGGCTTTGCAGGAAGGGGACAAAATTACGCTGACTCATCGCAATCATTTAGGATGTATCGGTATTGGAATGGAATTAAAATATATTATGGCGGAAATGTTTGGCAAAGAAACAGGAGTTTGTTCCGGACTTGGCGGCAGTATGCACTTGCTTGACCCTGATAAGGGGAATTTAGGCGGCAATGGCATTGTCGGCGGAGGATTGGGGATTGCTACAGGCGCTGCGCTGAAAATGAAATATAAAAGAGAAAACAATGTGGTGTTGTGTTTTTTGGGAGACGGAGCTACCAATGAAGGGTTGTTTCATGAAGCAATGAACCTGGCGAGCATCTGGAAACTGCCTGTGGTGTTTTATGTTGAAAACAACGGTTATGCGGTTTCGATGCCCACAGAACGCAGCATGAACATTCACGATATTGCAAAACGTGCGGAAAGCTATGGCATGCGCTCTATTATTTTAGACGGAAATAATGCTGTTGATGTTTATAACTTGACGTTTTCGGCTGTGCAATATGTAAGAGAAGGCAACGGACCTATGTTGATTGAAAGCAAAACCTATCGCATTAGCGGGCATTCAAAAAATGATACAGAGCAACGCTACAGAGATGCGCACGAAATAGAACAATGGAATGCGAAATGTCCGATCAAGCGACTGGAAGAATATATGTTGAAAAACAACGTCGCAACAAAAGAAATGTTGAAAAAAATCAATGCACAGGTAACAGAGGAACTGAAAGAAGCGATTTTATTTTCACAAAACAGCCTTGAACCGGCCGTTGAAGATTTGCAAAGATATGTTTATGCGAAATGAGGAATGAGAAATGAAAGAAATCACATATAAAGAAGCATTGCGCGAAGCTCTCTCCGAAGAAATGACAAGAGATGAAAATGTAATCTTGATGGGTGAAGACATCGGCATATACGGTGGAAATTTTCAGGTTACGCAAGATTTGGTGTTAAAGTTTGGCGAAGAAAGAGTGATAGATACACCTTTAAGCGAGGCGGCGATTGCAGGCTGTGCCACAGGAGCGGCTATGTCAGGGTTACGCCCGGTAGTCGAAGTCATGTTCTCTGATTTTGTTACGCTAATGATGGACAACCTGGTGAATCAGGCAGCGAAATTGTCGTTTATGTCTGCGGGTAAAGTCAGCGTACCGATGGTGGTGCGTTTGCCGATGGGTTGCGGGACAGGAGCTGCTGCGCAGCATTCGCAGAGTCTGGAGGCTTGGATGTGTCATGTTCCGGGATTAAAAGTCGTATTTCCCTCCAATCCTTACGAAGCAAAAGGACTCATGAAAGCCGCTGTCAGAGACAATAATCCGGTTATTTTTTGCGAACACAAGTTATTGTATGACGCTGTAGGCAATGTACCGCAAGAAGAGTATCTGGTTCAAATCGGTCAGGCGAACATTATGAAAAAGGGGACGCAACTATCTGTTATTACCTATGGATATTCTGTGCAAAAATGCTTGCAGGCAGCGATGCAGCTGAGAGTAAAAGGCGTTGATGTCGAAATCATTGACCTGCGTACACTGTTGCCGCTGGATGAAAAAACCATCATTGATTCGGTAAAGAAAACAGGTCGTGCATTGATCGTGCATGAAGCTGTAAAAACGGGAGGTATCGGTGCGGAGATTGCAGCGCTGATTGCAGAAAAAGCATTTCCGTATTTAAAGGCGCCGGTGATGCGCCTGGCGGGAAAAGATGTGCCGGTTCCCTTTAATAAAAACCTGGAACAAGCCGTGGTTCCGCAAGTGGCGGATATTAAAAAAGCGGCAGAAAGATTGATGAGAAAGTAAGCGGTTGTTGTCATGAAAAGTGTAATGAAGGTGGATTTGCTGTGCAATATATGCAACGGAGAAACCCCCCATACAATCATTTATAACGACAATGTCATTGAACAAATTGTCTGTGATTGTTGCCAATACGGCATCATGCTGGACGATGAAACAATAAAACAAAACACGGGCTCGGATTTGCTCAAACGAGTTGTCACGAAACCCGCACGCATGACCGAAGAAATGAAAAAGGATCTCGGATTATTTTTAAAGAGCATGCCTGTGCGCATTATATCAAAACCCTATCGCATGATGACGGAATATAAAAAGACCCATGAAGAATGATTTGCGAATCGGATTGGGCTATCATGCCCACCGCTTGGGAGAAAATACAACGTTGATTTTGGGCGGCGTAGAAATAGCGCACTCAAAGGGATTGATTGGACATTCAGATGCGGATGTTCTTGTTCATGCCATTATCGACAGCCTGCTGGGCGCCCTTGCTTTGGGAGATATCGGCAATCATTTTCCGGATTGGGAAGCAAAATATAAAGATGCAGTGAGCATAGACCTGTTGAGGCAGGTCTACCGTTTTATTGATGAAGCGGGATATGAGATTGTCAACATCGACAGTGTGATTGTTGCACAAAAGCCCCGTTTGGCTGCATATATACAACAAATGAGAAAAAACATTGCGGGTAGTTTGAACACCGTGATTGAAAATATTTCAATTAAAGCGACAACCGAAGAAACTATGGGTTTTACCGGACGTGAAGAAGGAATCAGTGCGCAGGCGGTGTGCCTGTTGAGAAAAACAAAGCAAAAATAAGGAAGAAAAAACATGATTGAATTATATAATTCGCTGACAAGCCAAAAAGAAACATTTGTTCCGCTAAAAGAAGGGGAAGTAAAAATATATGCTTGCGGCCCTACGGTTTATAATTATTTTCATATCGGCAATGCAAGGCCGTTTATCTTTTTTGACGTGGTGCGCAGATATTTGAAATATGCGGGCTACCAAGTGACCTTTATTCAAAACTTCACCGATGTGGATGATAAAATTATAAAAAAAGCGGCCGAAGAAGGAAAAGAACCGGCGCAAATAGCCGAACAATATATCCAGGAATATTTTATTGATGCAGATGCGTTGGGCATTGAGCGTGCGGACAGCTATCCCAGGGTAAGTGAAAATATGGATGCGATTATTTCGTTGATTCAAACCTTGATGGATAAAGGATTGGCCTACGAAAAAGACGGCAATGTGTATTATCGTGTGAGAGAATTTGACGATTACGGCAAATTGTCAAAACGGGATATTGAGGAGTTGGAAGCGGGAGCGCGAATAGAAATCAGTGAAGAAAAAGAAGACCCTCTTGACTTTGCTCTTTGGAAAAAGAAAAAGGACGGAGAAATTTATTGGGACAGCCCCTTTGGACAAGGCAGACCCGGATGGCATATTGAGTGCTCGGCCATGGCGCAAAAATACCTGGGTGACCAAATCGATATTCACGGCGGCGGAGCGGATTTGATTTTTCCTCATCACGAAAACGAAATCGCTCAAAGTGAGGGAGCAACCGGCAAACAATTTGCAAAATATTGGATGCATAACGGATATATCAATATCAATAATGAAAAAATGTCCAAATCCTTAGGCAATTTTTTTACCGTGAGAGATATTGCAAAAGAGTTTGATTTGGAAGCGGTGCGTTTTTTTGTTTTGAATGCGCATTATAGAAGTCCCATCAACTTTAGTCGGGAGCTGGTGGAATCTGCAAGCAGCTCTTTACAGCGTATTTATAACGCAAAGAACCATTTGGATTATCTTTTGAGTCAGGGACTGCAGGCGGATGCATCTGAGGAGACAAGTGAAGAGGTTTTGAAGCAGCTGCAGCAATACCAAGCACAATTTTGCGCAGCGATGGACAATGATTTTAACACGGCGGATGCCATTGCGGCAATTTTTGAGTTGGTACGCTTTATCAATATTCATATCCATGAAAGTTCGACAAGAGGCGATGTATTAGGCGCGAAAACTATGCTGGATGAATTAACGGATGTGTTGGGCATTGCATGTCAAAGTAAGCAGGAGCTCCTGGATGAAGACATTGAGAAACTGATTGCTATGCGGCAAGAAGCGCGAAAAAAGAAAGACTTTGTTTTGGCCGACAAAATACGCGATGAGCTGAAAGAGAAGGGCATTTTGTTGGAAGATACAAAAGAAGGAGTTAAATGGAAGAAAAATTAATTCCCGACCCGTGCCTGTTAGGGACGTTGCAGCTGGCTTATATCGGAGATGCGGTATATGAAATATATGTCCGCAATTATTTGTTATCCAACGGCAATATAAACTCTTCACGGTTGCAGCAAAGGGCGGAAAAGCTTGTCAAAGCGCAGGCGCAACATGAAGCGCTGCAGATTATTGCTCCGTTGCTCAACGAAGAAGAATGTCGCATTGTACATCGCGGTCGCAATCAAAAACATAAAAGCAAACCGAAAAATGCTACAGCGCAGGAATATAACAGTGCTACAGGTCTGGAGAGCTTGGTCGGGTATTTGTATTTGCATCGGCGGTTGAATCGGTTGGATGAAATTATACAGACGATTTTCAATGAGACTTGTCAGGACGTATAAAAAAACAATGCACCTTGACAGAGGTGTATTTTTATGAGTTTATCGCATCGGCGGTTGAAACAGGTAACAAACATTGCTTGTAAAGACGGTATATATAAACATGAAAAAAGCGGGCAACGGACTTTTTGTCAATGTAAATTTTAGCCGATAGTTTGCAAAAACCTCTAAAAAATGTCATGGGAAGGTGTATTATGAAGAGCGGGAAATTCGAAGACAGTTTTTTAACAGAACATATTTTTAATAAAATCACCCATAAGCGCAGCGAAGTGTTGCAAGGCAGCGGAACCGGTATTGACAGCGCCGTATTAGACCTGGAAGGAGACTTGTTGGTGGTGACGACTGACCCTGTTACGGCGGCAGCGGCGAATATGGGCAGGCTATGTGTCCATATTTGCTGCAACGACATTGCGGCGGAAGGAGCAGAACCCGTTGCGATTTTTGTGACGATGCTGGTGCCCCTTGATGCGGATGTTGAAGATATTCAAACCGTTATTGAAGATCTTCATGCCGCCTGTGCAGAGACAAATATTCAACTTGCAGGGGGACATACAGAAAAGACGGAGGCAGTGAGGCGCATAATTCTTTCGGCGACGGCGATTGGGCGAAAAACGGAAAAAAATCGGCAGGCAGTGAAGCCGGGAGACGTATTGATTATGACCAAAGGGGCGGCATACGAAGGAAGCAGCATTATTGCTTCGGATTTTCGTGAAAAAATATCTTCGATAGCAGAAGAGAGTCAGATAGCATTTCTAAAGAGCCTTCTTGAACAAATATCGGTTTTGCCGGAAAGTAGAATCGCTGTAAAATGTGGTGCGAAACGTATGCACGATATCACAGAGGGCGGTGTATTGGGGGCGGCATGGGAAATAAGCCGTGCGGCAGGGTGCAATGTCGAGGTGTGGTGTGATGAGATTTTTATTCATCCTGAAACAACGTTGATTTGCGATAGTTTGGGATTGGATCCCTTGCGCCTCATATCCAGCGGTTCGCTTTTGATCGCTTGCGCGGCTGAAGACGCAACGGAGATGATTCAAAAACTGGACGAGGCGGGCATTCGTGCCAGACAAATAGGCGTTTTTACGACAGAAAAAAGCAGCTATGTTCAAAAGGGTATCAAACAGATTTTGAATGAACCGGCTGAAGATGAAATTTATAAATTATAAGGCTGCAGCAAGTGTATTTCAAGGCTGCAACAACAGCGGAAAGGCGAGATATGATGCGAGAAGACGGACGAGCAAATGATGTGTTGAGAGAAATAAATATTACACGAAACTATACCAAGTATGCGCAAGGCTCCGTGCTCATTGCGATGGGTGATACAAAAGTGTTGTGTACGGCGACGGTGGAAGAAAAAGTTCCTCCCTTTATGCGAGGCAGCGGCGGCGGGTGGCTCAGTGCGGAGTATGCGATGCTGCCTGCCTCCGTGGCGGTACGTAAACAACGAGATATCAACAGAGGGCGCCTCGATGGGCGCAGTGCGGAAATTCAACGACTGATCGGCAGGGCATTGCGAAGTGTAATGGATTTAAAAAAATTGGGAGAGAGAACGATTTGGATTGACTGTGATGTGCTGCAGGCGGACGGAGGCACGCGTACATGTGCAATAACAGGGGCTTATGTTGCGCTGCAGGATTGTATACAATATTTGTTGGAACAAAAAATCATTGATGAAAATCCGATTCGTTGCGCTGTGGCAGCGGTGAGTGTAGGAATTGTCGAGGACGAAATTTTATTGGATTTATCCTACAGTGAAGACAGTTGTGCCCAGGCAGATATGAATGTAGTGATGACGGAAGAGGGAGAATTTTGCGAAATTCAGGCTACGGGAGAAAAACGGCCGATTACACAAGAGGAAATGACAGCGATGCTGAATGTCGTTCAAAAAGCGATGGTGCAGCTCTTTGAGAAAATAGATGGCGGAGAGTAAGATATGGACATAGTGTTTGCCAGCAACAACCAACATAAACTGAGAGAAGCAAGAGAAATCCTGAGTGATTATAGAATTCTTTCACTGGCAGAGATCGGTTTTTGTTCCGAAATTGAAGAAAACAAGAGCAGCATTGAAGAAAACGCGATGGAAAAGGTGCGTGCCGTGCGGCCTTATACGGATAAAATCATTATTGCTGACGACACCGGACTGTTTGTGGAAGCTTTAAAGGGGGCGCCGGGGGTGTATTCGGCAAGATATGCCGGGGAGCAGGCTACTTTTGCGGATAACAATAAAAAGTTGTTAAAAGCGTTGGAAAAAGAACAAAACAGAAATGCGGTTTTTAAATGCGCTGTTGCGTTGCAGATGCCCGATGGATCGGAGAAAATATTTGCGGGAGAGACAAGAGGCAGTATTGCCGCAGAGTGCGTGGGAGAACATGGATTTGGCTATGATCCTGTTTTTTTTGTAGAGGCACTGGGAAAAACTTATGCGCAAATGACGGAAGAAGAAAAAAATCATTGCAGTCATCGGGCACAGGCGTTGTTTGCTTTGAGAGACTTTTTCGACGAGTTGGTGAAATGAAAATTTATGTCTTGAGCGATTGCCATGAAGATGATACCACCTTACATGTTCTGTTTCAAAAGGCGGGAAAAGTAGATTTTGTCATTTTTTTAGGAGACGGGATTGCTACATTCAAACAGGCGCTGTTGCCTTATCATCTGCCTTATGCGGCGGTAAAAGGAAATAATGACAGAGGGGCACAAGAGCCCTTTGACAAAGTGTTGACATTACAGGGGCGACGATTTTTTTTGACGCACGGTCATCAATATAATGTAGGAGCGGAAAAAAACGCATTAGCCGCCAAAGCAAAAGAGGTCGGCTGCGAGATGGCTTTTTTTGGACATACGCATATGCCCTTTTATAAAGAAGTAGACGGGATAATGTTGATTAACCCCGGTTCTACGTTTTATGGACGGCGGGGAAGCAAAAAGAGCTATGGCGTGCTTTGTCTTGAAGAAGAGGATATGTCATTTCAATTTTGCACACTCTGAAAAATTTGAAACTTTGCAAATGATACGGTGAAATATTGGATTTTATCTGATATAAAATCATTGACATAGGGAGGCATTTATTATAAAATGTCTCTTGCACTTGAAAAAACGCGGGTGTAGCTCAGTGGCAGAGCCCTGGCCTTCCAAGCCAGTCGCGAGGGTTCGATCCCCTTCACCCGCTCCATGTGCGCCTGTAGCTCAGTAGGATAGAGCAACGGCCTTCTAAGCCGTGTGTCCGGGGTTCGAATCCCTG
>DCTT01000018.1:145325-203111 GCA_002329295.1 Eubacteriaceae bacterium UBA1433 | reverse complement strand
CCCACCGTAATTCCAACTCTATCATTTTCTAAAAAAATCGTTTCGGCCAGTTCAGCTGCCGACTCTATTTGATACACGTTTGTGTTATACAAACGACATATTTCGGCCAGCCTTTTTGTATTTGAACTTTTTTTATCTCCGATGACAATCATCTTATCAACATCTTTTGCGATTTTTGCCGCTTCGTTCTGTCTTTCTTCCGTTGCAGAACATATCGTATTGAAGACAATCGTCTCCGGAAATCTTTCTTGAACGGCATTCACAATCTCTTGAAATATCGCTTCAATAATCGTCGTTTGAGCAACAACGCATATTCTACCACAGTTTTGCAAATTCAGTACATCTTTTTTTGAATTAATTATTTTGGCTTGATGTTCACACCATCCGTTCACGCCGATTACCTCGGGGTGTTTGCTGTCGCCGATAATCAGAATTTGATACCCTTCGCTGTGATAACGATGTGCTATTTCCTGCACTTTTTTCACATAAGGGCATGTAGCATCAATAACAACAGCATCTTTTTTTGCCAATTCGTCATAACATTGCTTTCCCACGCCGTGTGAGCGTATCACGGCTATGCTGCCCTGATTTAACGCACCAATCTCGTCCGCAATATGCACACCCTGATTTTCATAATATTCCATCACATTTTTATTATGAATAATCGGTCCTATGGTAAAAACCGGTTTTGCATGCTCTTCTATCGCCTGATCTAATTTCTTGATTGCGCGATCTACGCCAAAACAAAACCCTGCCGTTTTAGCCAATATAATATCATCCATTTTCAACCTCTTTTTTGCACGCTTCCAGCAACGTTTTCAGTTCTGCCATGATAGTACGGTTCGTAATCTCTGTCAACTCTTCACTCTTATATTTTTTTTCTCGATATTGCTCATAAAGTTGCAAAGGCTTGCCGATATGAACATAAACTTTTTTGCGGAAGCAATAGCGCCCGCAAATAGCGATTGGAACAATCGGTGTTTTTGTCTGCAAAGACAATAGTAACGCTCCGGGTTTTCCGTCCAACAGCTCTTTGTCACCTTTTTTTGTCGTTCCTTCGGGAAAAATCCCTAAAACTTTTCCGTTTTTTAAAAGACGCAACGCTGTTTTGACCGCCATCGCATCGGAACCGTCTCTTTTGGCAGGAATGACATAATATTTCTTGAAGAGCCACTTCGTAAATCTTGTTTTCATCAGCTCTTCTTTTGCCATAAAACATATCACACGATTCGACTTCGCACCTAACAACACCGGATCCAAAGGGCTCGTATGGTTAGCGCATACAATCAAACTGCCGGTTTTCGGAACATTCTCTCTGCCGGTGATACGAATAGAAAATAATAAAAAAAGCAACACTCTGGCAATAAAGCGTGAAACAATATAAAAAATATTTATTTTTTCTTTTGCATTATCCATATCATTTCTTCAATCGTTTCTTCTAATGTTTTACCCGTATTGTCGATTACAATACTGTCTTTCGTCATCATCAACGGAGCAAATTTTCTCTTTGTATCTCTTTCGTCTCTGTAAAGGATATCTTTTAACGTATCTTCATAAGTATGAAAAATGTTTTTTTCTTCATTTTGTTTCATACGCCTTCTTGCACGCTCTTCTACCGTTGCCGTGATAAAAAATTTTATATCCGCCTCAGGCATCACAACGGTTGCAATATCTCTGCCTTCCATAATTACGTTTTCTGTCTCATCCGCCATTTTTTTTTGCAACGCACTCATATATTGACGTATTGTCGGATTGGAAGCTATTTTTGAAATATTTTGATCAATAAATGGTGTATAAATCTGATCTTTTACATTGTTTCCGTCCAAATACACATTGTCGCCTTCTATCTCCATGCGCACTTCGTCCAATGCCTTGCGCAAAACATCTTCATCGTCAATATCCAATGCTTCATTGAGTGTTTTTAGCGTAAATGCACGATAGAGAGCGCCGGTATTGATATAGGTATACCCGCAACGCTTTGCCAGCGCTTTTGCCAGCGTACTTTTACCTGCTCCTGCAGGACCATCTAATGCTATTTTCATACGTCACCTTTTAAAAAACTGCACAATGTGCTTATTATACGCATCATACCTTATAATTACAAGTCAAATTCTTCATATCATCTCTTTTAAAAAACTTTCCCCTGTCGGCGCAGTTTCACCTGCCAAATAATCTAATATCGTCGCCCCCAAATCCGCTATGCTTTCTCGGGTGCCTAAATTGACATGGCGTATTTTTTTGCCGTAAACAATGACAGGCACATATTCTCTGCTGTGATCGGTTGACGCAGACTTGGGGTCGCATCCATGATCGGCGCAAAGCACAAGCCAGTCTTTATCTGTCAGTTTTTCCATGATTTTCGGCAATGCCAGGTCAAGTTCTTCCAAGGCCTTTGCATATCCATTCACATCGTTTCGATGTCCGAATTTCATATCAAAATCAACCAGGTTCGCATAAATCAACGCTCTGTTCTTTGCCTCGTCCATATATTGCAAAATACGCTCAATTCCTTCGTTATTGTCTTTTGTGTGTACCCAATGCGCTATGCCGTTTCCGTTGAAGATGTCGACAATTTTCCCGACACCATACACATCAATTTTGTTCTTTGACAAAATATCCAACACACTTTCTTGCGGCGGATCGAGTGCATAGTCTTTCCTGTTTGCCGTACGTATAAAGCCTCCGACCTCTCCAATAAATGGTCTGGCAATAACACGTGAAACCAAATGCCTGCCCACCAACAACTCTCTGGCAATTTCACAAATGCGATAGAGTTCACACAACGGGACAATCTCTTCATGGGCGGCGATTTGAAATACGCTGTCCGCCGAAGTGTACACGATGATATTCCCTGTTTGTATATGTTCTTCCCCGAGTTCTTGAATGATTTGAGTGCCGGAAGCTGCTTTGTTTCCGATTATTTTTTGTCCGATTCTGCTTTCTATCGCTTTGATAATTTCATCGTCAAATCCGTTGGGATAGGTTTGAAAAGCTTGTTTTAGTATAATACCTGTCATTTCCCAATGCCCGGTGATCGTATCTTTGCCTTTGCTCAAGAACCCCGCACGCATCACCGTTGCTCCCAGAGGCTGCTCTTTACCTAAATATTCCACGCCGTCAATATGCCCGACTCCCAGTGCCTGCAAATGGTTCAAACAACAGCTCACCGATTGTGTCACTACATGCTTTAATGTATTGCTTCCTTCGTCGCCATATTCTGCGGCATCGTCCATTGCGCCGATTCCCACACTGTCCAACACAATCCATATTACTCGCTTCATTCCTTGCTCCGTCTTTAACCTTGTACTAAGTTGTCTGTTTTATATTGCTGATATAAAAAGAATGCACATACCGTTTTGGCATCAATAATTTTCCCTGTACTGATCCACTCTAAAACTTCTGCTTCACTCAAAAGCAGCACCTCTATAAATTCGTCCTCGTCACAGTCTCTTTTCTCCGATGTTCTGACCACATTTTTTGCATAAAAAATATGAATCATCTCGTCAGAAAATCCCGGTGTTGTACATAAACCGGCAAGATGTATTACGTTATTATCTTTGGGTCGATAGGCGGTTTCTTCCTCCAGCTCTCTCATCGCGCAAACAGCAAGGTCTTCTCCCGATTCAATGCCTCCTGCCGGCACTTCATAAATCACTTTATCCAGCGATTTTCGGTATTGTTGAATTAATATAATTTCGTCGTTTTCTGTTGTCGCCAAAACCGCACAAGCACCTTTGTGCCGTACAATTTCACGGATTGTTTCTTTTCCGTTTGGAAGCCGTACATTTTCTTTATATAGATCAATGATTTTCCCTTTGTGAATCAACGTGGAATTCACCGTGATCTCTTTTTGTTTCATTGTCATTTATCGTGTTTTCTCTCCATCTTCTTCCAATATTTTTTTCAATTCTTTCATAAAGGTATTGATATCCTTGAACTGTCTGTACACCGAAGCAAAGCGCACGTACGCCACTTCGTCTGTTTTTTTGAGTTCATCCATTACAATTTCGCCGATATCCTTTGAATGCACTTCTTTATCACTGAGCGTTAAAACCTTGTACTCAATGGTATCCAAAAGACTCTCGATGGTATCTGCCGAAATAGGTCTCTTCTCACAGGCTTTGAGCAATCCTGACAAAATTTTGTTTCGATCATATACCTGTCGATCGCCGCTTTTTTTAATCACCACAAGCGGTGTCGTCTCTAACTTTTCATAAGTGGTAAATCGTCTTCGACAAGCAATGCATTCTCTTCTTCGCCTGACCACCGTGCCGTTTTCGGCAGGGCGCGAATCGATGACCTTACTTTCCGATTCACTGCAAAAGGGACATTTCAATTTGTTTTCTCCTTTAATGCGTCTTACACTATTATAATATTATATGCTATTTACGCTCTTTTTGTCCATTTGTTTTCAGCATTTCTGACAATAAAAAAGTCTGTATGCACAGACTCTTGTCTTTTTTCGATTCAATCTTCTTTTTTCATAATGACCGTGACTTTACTTGCACGGCAAGATTCCC
Organism: Eubacteriaceae bacterium UBA1433; assembly: GCA_002329295.1. GTDB lineage: Bacteria > Bacillota > Clostridia > Eubacteriales > UBA1433 > UBA1433. The sequence goes on along the minus strand of DCTT01000018.1, from coordinate 198,591 downwards.
AGTCGTTGCCTCGTTTGATGTCTTCTTCCGAAACAAATACCTCTACCAATTCGTATCCTTCCTCAGCCTTTTCGTTGATAAAACTGCGAAGCTTACTCATGAACAAATCCCTTTCAACGATATATTTCATGTTCCTACCTCCCATACTGCGTAAAGTTATTTTTCAATCATATTAACACATTCTTTTGGCTTTATCAAGCAAATAATCATTGCAGATATGAAGATATTTCGTTATCATAATAGCGATAGCATTTTTTCACTGCGAGGTCTGTTTATGAATTTAAAGATGTTTTGTGCCAGCAATGCTCTTCGCATCATCAATGATGCCGGAAAAGAAACTCTTACCGTAAACGAAACCCACGCCGTTCGCTGCGGTCTGCAGCTGACCGGCTTTTATGATCATTTTAACAACGATTGCATTTGTGTAATGGGCAAAGCGGAAATTGCCTACCTGCAAACATTGAGTCCTCAAGCCGCCACACAATCATTGACTGCATTGATTACCAAAAAAATCCCCGCGATTGTTTTGGGCGATGACATTAACGACTATCCTTTACTTACCGAGTTGTGCGAAAAACATAACTGCATTCTCCTTTCTTCTTCTGTTGATTCCGTCTCACTCGTTTTCAAAATTTCTTCCTATCTCAGCTACGAAAATGCTCCATGGATTGGCCTGCACGGCGTAATGATGGAAGTCTACGGCGTCGGCGTACTGATACGCGGCGCCAGCGGCATCGGCAAAAGCGAAGCGGCACTGGAGCTCATTAAGCGCGGCGGGCGCTTTGTCGCCGATGATTTGGTAAAAATCGTAAAAACCTACGAAGGCACGCTGATTTGCAGCGGCATGAAAGAAGGGTCTTATTTTATGGAAATCCGAGGTATCGGCATTATTGATGTCAAAATATTGTTTGGCGTCAGCAGTGTGCGTATTCGCAAAGATTTGGATTTAATTGTAGACCTTGTACCTTGGAATGCCGATATGCAATACGACAGACTCGGTGACAAAATTGCCTATGATACTTTAATGGAATGTCAAGTCCCTCTCTATCAAATCCCCGTATCCGCAGGTCGAAACGTTGCCGCACTCATTGAAGCGGCAGCCATTCGCACGCGCGCTTTATTTATGGGGTTTGATTTTATGGAAGATTTTTTAACACAATTTGATTAGAACAGGAAACCATTATGAAATATATTATTGACCCACATACCCACACCATTGCCTGCAATCATGCCTTTTCGACTTTAGAAGAAAATGTTCAGAGTGCGAAACAAAAAGGAATTGAACTGCTTTGTTACACAGAACACGGCCCAAGAATGCCGTATGCACCGCCTGATTGGTATTATGAAGGACTTTCATTGATTCCAAGCGATAAGTTTTCCGTCGCACTCATTATCGGCATTGAAGCCAATATTTTAGACGAAAACGGTTCTTTGGACAGCTTTGAGTTGCCCGAACACTGGTTCAATTTTGTTATTGCTTCTATGCACAAACATACCTATCAACCCTACCGTCCATGCGAAGACACAGAAGCACTGCTCGCCGTATTGGATAATCGCAATGTCGATATGCTGGGTCATATCGATGCCCCCTTCTTTCACATTGATTACGAACCCGTAATCAAAAAAGCCGCCGAAAACAACACTCTTATCGAGTTTAACAACGCCTCCGTTCATGGTGTGCGCAAAGGCGGTATTGGCAATATGCGTCAAATGGCGACTTTTTGCAAAAAACACGATTGCATGGTTGCTTTAAGCTCCGATGCACACATCTGCCACAATGTCGGCAACTTTGATGATGTGTTAAAGATTTTACAGGAAGAACGCTTTCCCCAAGAGCTGATTATCAACACGGATATAAACAGGTTTTTAGCTTTTTTACGTGAAAACGGAAAAAAAGTATAATGATAAATTGACCTGATTTTTAAAAAATCACAGGAGGATATCTGCCATGATTTACATGGAAAAAAACAAAGAATATGTTTTTGAAGGTTGGAGAGAGGAGGCCGTTTTGCTGTTGCACGGCGCCACATCGGGCGCTTCTCAACTGCGTCCTTTGGCAAACTATCTCAATTGCCTTGGTTACTGGGTCTATGGCGTCAATCTTGCCGGCCACGGAACCACGAAAGAAGATTTGGCGAAAACTACCTATCTGGACTTAATTGCGAAGGCGGAAGCTGATTACCAAAAGGTAAAAGAACGACATGAAAAAATTTTTGTATCCGGACTCTCTCTGGGCGGTTTGTTAACGGTATACCTTGCTGCCGCTCACAATGATATTGCAGGCATTATCCCGATGGCCACTGCTTTGGACTTTGTCGAAACCTGCTTGTTCGCCCAAAAGCACGACACCGAATATATCCATCGCCCTACCGGAGGCAAAGTCGGCCTTTATAAGCAATATCATATTCATTATGAAGATGTGCCGAGCTGCTTTCCTCAAGCAATGTTTGATTTGGCTGACAATTTTCGAGACAAAAGCCTGGTTGAGAACATCACCTCCCCTGCTTTGATTATTCACACAAAAGATGATTCCACCATCTACGCAAAGAGTTCCGAATATGTATACAATCATATTCGTTCCACAGATAAAGAACTTTGTTTATTCGACAGCGGAGAACATCTTTTTGTTTTGTCCGAACAACGATACGATCCCTTTGACAAAATCGCCGACTTTTTAATGAAGCGTTCCTGACTTTGCTTCTCACAAAGCAAGTTTAAAAAAAGCAATATCAATATGCAGTATAAAATGATATTCACAAAAGGTATTGTTTTTTTCAGGAGAAAACGGTATACTGAGTTTCGTGTTTGAACATAATTACATTACATGAGGTGTTATATGGCTGAATTTAAATATGAAATCGTCAAAAAACTGGGCGTACTGAGCGAGTCAAAAAATGGTTGGAGAAAAGAGTTGAATATGGTCAGCTGGAACAATCGAGATGCCAAATACGACATTCGGGAATGGTCTCCCGATGGCGATAAAATGAGTAAAGGCATCACCCTTTCCGAAGAAGAAATAACCATTTTAAAAGAAATTTTAAATAACGAAGACTAATATCGACAAAATGAGCATTGTTTCAATATGACGCATACACGCACAATAAACCAAGTATTATTTCAAGCTGAAAAACCTCAAAGCAAATTTGCCTTGAGGTTTTTTTATGTCGTATTTTATTTCATTCATAAAACAACGTCATTGCCCTATTGAGCAGAGACGATGCATTGATTATAATTTATAAAAAAACGATCTGACAATTTCTTCAATTCTTCCCAATGCTCTTTCTGGCTCTCATCATAGATGCAATGTACTACAAATCCCGCTTTTTTTGCCGTGCGTATTGCATAATATGCGTCTTCATAAATGATTACTTCTTTCTTCTCAAACCCCATCTTTTTTGTCGCTATTTCATAAATATCCGGATGATGTTTCCCTTTTCCGATATCTTTCGAACTCATACAAAACTCAAAAAAATCCCAAACACCTGTTTTCTGTAATGCCTTTATTGCCAATGTACTCTCCGTTTCTGTTGCAACACACATCTTTGCGCCTTTGTTTTTTAATATTTCCAGATATTTTTTAANNATAAAAATCTTTCACTATTTCATAAAAAAGTGTAATGATTTGTTCTTTTTCGGCCTTGCCGTTAGATAGTTCAGCGAGAAATTGTGCCGACTCGTCCAGCGTCATATTTTTTAATATATCGTATAAGTTTTTTGGTGACTGAATTCTTAGTTTTTCACATACTCTGTGGCCCACTTCTCTCCAAATATGCATAGAATCTAAGATGGTTCCGTCTAAGTCAAAAATAACCGCTTTCATGTTACCTCATTTTTAATACTTTTATTTATATTTATCTTCAATGGTTTTTCGTTCCCGATAAAACCCCCATAAAGCCCGAATCGAATCTAAAATCAAATTGATTGCCAAAAAGATTAGCGCAATAATTGAAATAATCTGAATGCCCTCTTTGAAAAAGGTTCCAAAACCTCCCACCAAAGAAACAATATTATTGTAAAGTAAAATCATCAATGCCACAAGAGCAACGCTCAGCATAAAAATCATAGGGAAAATCAACATTTTATATTTTTTACCCATTCGCCCCAACCACACAGACACCGTCAACAGTGCCAGGGCGGCAAGCAATTGATTCACCGTTCCAAACAACGGCCAAATCGCCTTATACCCCCCTAATGCTAAAATGCCGCTGAACACAACAATAATCGCAGTAACAATATAGGGATTTGTCAATTTTGTTTGAATGAATTTGTTGCTGAAATCTTGAAAATATTCTTGCAGCAAATACCTGACCAATCTTGCGGATGTATCCAATGTAGTAAAGGCCAACGCTGAAATCGAAAGCATAATTACCGTGTAGACCACGCTGGTATCAATGCCAAATCCGGCAGAAATATTTACAAGAGCATTGGCAAAAATCACCGGAGGAACTGCTTTATATATATTGCTTTGATCAAAAAAAGCGCCTACTACAATAATAACAACCAAGGCGATAATGCTTTCTAATATCATTCCCCCAAACCCAATAAACTTGATGTCTTTTTCACTTTTCACTTGCTTGGCTGTGGTTCCTGAACAAATCAAGCTGTGAAATCCTGATATGGCCCCACAAGTAACGGTAATAAACAAAACCGGAAAAAGCGCTTCTCCCGCTATGTTAAATCCATAGAAAGGCGCAAGCTGCATTTGCGGATGCTTGTAAAAAATACCGACAATCGCAAAAAAACACATGCCGTATAACAAAAATGCATTAAGATAATCCCGCGGCTGTAACAAAACCCACACAGGCGTAATTGCCGCAAAAAACATATAGATTAACAGAACTATAATCCACGTGGTTTTCGAAAAATAGAGCGGAAAATATAAACCCAATGCAATGCAAAGTACGATCAGAAGAACCCCCAAAAAACTCGATACAATGAAATTGGAGCGCAACCGATGTGTAAAGAATCCAAAAACCAAAGAGGCAGCAATAAAAAGCATGGAAGCTGTAGCGCTGGCTCCGCTTTGTACCAATTTCGTGCCGTCGGCAGCCTGACCCTCGAAGGCGGAAGCCACAATATCAATAAAGGATGCAATAAGAAAGAGCATCGTAAACAACGCAAAGATTAAAAACAGTTGTTTTCCGTATTTCCCTACATTTTTTTCCGTGATTGCCACAAGGGATTTTCCGTTATTGCGAATGGATGCAAACAGAGAAGAAAAATCCTGTGCCGCACCAAAAAATATCCCGCCCAACACAATCCACAGCACCACCGGTACCCAACCAAAAATTGCCGCCTGTACAGGACCGCTAATGGGACTGGCGCCTGCAATCGATGAAAAGTGATGTCCGAACAAAATCCCTCGTTCGGTAGGTACATAATCATCATTATCATTGCTTTTTACTGCCGGCGTTTTTTTATTGGGATTAATCCCCCATGTTTTAGCCAACCAACCGCCATAAAAAATATAACCCATAAATAAAGCAACGATTGAGATTACAAAAATAGTAATAGCATTCATTTTTTTACCTAAATATTTTTTCGCTGTCTTCTAAAGATTCAGCCATTTTACTCGCAGCCAAATAGGCAGTGGAAAAGGCAATCTGCAAATTATACCCTCCTGTAACAGCGTGAACATCCAAAATTTCGCCTGCAAAATAAAGTCCCGAAACGATTTTTGACTCCAGTGTAGCAGGCGATATTTCTTTCACGTCCACACCGCCTCCCGTGATAATTGCCTCATCAAATCCTCTGCTTTTTTCTATTGCAAAAGGCATTTGCTTTAATGCACGAATCAATTTTTTTCGTTCTTCTACACTGATTTGATTCGTCTTTTTTTCTTTATCGATACCCGCCAATGTTAATACAGGAGCAATCAATCTTTTTGGCAATAAATCTTTAAGCGCATTGCCGATGTCGCTGTTCGGAAATTTCTCAAAATCACGGAGAATGCGGCGTTCCAATTTTTCTTCAGTTAAAGCAGGTTTCAAATCTAATTTTAACACAACATCCGCATATTGCGAAATAAATGCACTAAGATTTAGTATAATCGGGCCGCTGATTCCATCATGCGTAAACAATAGCTCGCCAAAATGTGAAGCGATTTTTTTATTTTTTTTGTAAGCGGTCACCGATACATTTTTTAATGAAAGGCCTTGCAGGTTATATAGAGAAGACGGTCGCACCACCATTGCCACGAGAGCCGGATATGGTTTTACAATCGTATGCCCTGTCTCTTCCGCCATTTTGTACCCATCACCCCTGCTGCCTGTAAGCGGATAGCTTTTTCCGCCGGTGGTCAAAACAACTTTCTTTGCTTCCAAAACATCACCGTTCTCAAGCATGACGCCTTTGACTTTGTTTTCTTGAATGATGATACGACTTGCCTTGGTGTGCAGAAGCACTTCAACATTGTTCTCCGACAGTTTGCGCTGAAAAAAACGAATCACATCACTGGACCTCCCGCTTTTCGGAAAGATTCTTCCGCCTTGTTCCACCACTGTTTCCAGTCCGTTCTTCTTTAAAATTTCAACCAAATCTTTGTTGTTGAAAACAGAAAAAGCACTGAATAAAAATTTCGGATTTTTTACCACGCCATCCATCAATTTATTCGCATCGCAGGCGTTCGTGAGATTACATCTGCCTTTGCCGGTAATGTATAGTTTTTTCCCGAGTTTTTCGTTTTGTTCTATGAGCAGCGTTTTACATTTTTTCGTTGATGCCACCCAGGCGGCCATCATACCTGCCGCACCGCCTCCTAATACAATGACATCATACATATTTCTCATCCGTTCGTCCTGTTTTGATTATTAAATACACATTAGGCGACAATTTCCTGCCAATGGCTGTCGTTTTTGTAATCTCATATCGCTTGTTATTTACATTCAATAAAAATTGTTGCAAAGCAGCATCTTCTTCACCATTATCGTGACCCACATAGGAACAAATGGTCACTATGCCGCCTTGTTGAAGATTGCATAATACCGCATCCAGCGCCTGTAGTGTAACAGCCGCCTCTGTTTTATATTTTTGACCGCTGCCCGGCAAATAGCCTAAATTGAACATTGCCGCCGTAATCATCTCTTCTTTGATATACGACGCAATATTTTCATGGCTGTCCCGGATAAAAGTAATGTTTGTCCTATTGATCTGATGTTTTTCAAGAAGTTCCTTCGATTTCAAAAAAGCCTGTGGTGCAATGTCGAAAGCAAAAATTTTCCCTTTTTCACCAAGCCTTTGTGCAAGGAATAACGTATCATAGCCGTTTCCCAATGTGGCATCGATATATAACCCGTTCCCGTCTGTCAGATGCGATACATACAAGTGCGCCACCTCTGTAACGCTCAGGTTCATTTTTGCACCTTGTCGCATTTGTGATGCATAAACAATTGAAAAATATCGACATATAAACTGCCTTCTGCTGTATCTTCTTTGTCGAACAAAAGACCGATCATATATTCTTTTTCTTGCGTAATCGGCTGAAAACCTGTCATATCAATTAATGTTTTTTGCACAATTTCATCTTCTGCCTCAGCCAGCAGCCCATAAATATAGCCTTCATCCAGTTTGCTCGATAAAAGAGCCCGTACAATCGCATCAATATAAACCGGTTTTTGCGAAGGGCAAATAATTTTTTCAAGAAGAATATATTCTTTCTTTGCTTCATAGGCACAAATTGCCTGCAACATTTCTTCATCTGCCAAAATAAACGCCTCTGTTTTTGCGCCGGGTACGAACTTGCTCTTTTTAAACTCTTCAGAAACATTTTTGACATCTGTTTTTTTAATAAAAATCATCTTTTGCCCCTCGTTTTTTGTTTTTTCTGTCCTGCGTCTTTTGACAGCAGTGCAACTTCCTCATCACTCAATATGCGCACCGCGCCACGCCGCAGGCCTTTCATCTTCACTCCGCCCACAGACACACGCATCAAACGCTGCACTTCCAATCCGGCATTTTCGCACATTCTTCGAATTTGTCTGTTTTTCCCTTCCCGAATTTGAACAGACAATTCCGTTGATTCTTCCGTCGCTTTGATTACTTTTATAACAGCGCCTTGAGTCATTTTCCCGTCCACTTTTAAAGGCATTCTTAATTTTTGCAAAGCTTCCTGACTTACCTCTCCTGCTACCGTCAATCGGTATTCCTTTTCGCTCTCATATTTCGGATGCGTCAGTTTATAGGCAAAATCGCCGTCATTGGTAAACAGCAGCAATCCTTCCGTATTATAGTCTAATCTGCCTACCGGAAAAACCCCTGCGCGCAGATATTTTTGATCCAAAAAATCCATCACTGTTTTGCGATCTTTTTCATCTTGTCTCGTTGTAATATACCCTTTCGGCTTATTGAGCATGAGATAAATTTTTTTACCAGCGGGTCGATAAACTTTATTGTCCACTGTAATAATATCCCCTTCACGCACAACATAAGAAAGCTTTGTAATAACTTTTCCGTTTGCCTTTACACGCCCTTGCAAAACATATTCTTCGCATTTTCGTCTGGAGGCCAGGGCACATTGTGCCAAATATCGATTAATTCTCACAAAAATCTCCTTTTACTATGTTCGGAAACATGCCTCATGACTAACGCAGTTTTGCTCCAAAGCGCTGCTCTAAAGCATGCAGAATTCTTTCGAAGGCTTCGTCCGCTTCCGCATCATTGAGGGTGCGCTCCGCCGAGCTAAAGAAGAGCGAATACGCCAAGGACTTATATCCTTTTTGAATTTGTTGTCCCGTGTACACATCAAACAATTCTGCTTTTTTCAACAACGGTTCGCCCGCTTCTTCAATCGCCTTTACCACATCGCCATTGAGTACTTCCGCCGGAACCACTACCGCCATATCCCTGAGCAGGGAAGGATATTTGGCCAAAGGCTCATACACAAACTTCATATCTGTATATTTACGCAAAACGGATAAATCTATTTCCGCGATAAACACATTCTCATTGATCCCGAATTTTTGTGCGACTTTCGGATGAGTCTGTCCGATATATCCCAACCCCTCTCCCCCTATCCGCAAATCAGCGCTGATACCTTGGTGCAAATACGTCCGCTCACTGCGTTTATATTCTGCACTCGCTGCACCGATTTGTTCAAACAAACTTTCAATGATTCCTTTTATGTCATAATAANNATAATCATACCCGCCATAGGCTGTTATTGCTACCTTTTCGTTTTGCATCGGCAAACCCTCGTCATCCTTTTTATTGGCATACACATTGCCCAGTTCAAAAAAGATTCCTTTGGCATTTTTCTTTGCGATGTTAACCCCCACTGCCTCCAACAAACTAAAAGCAAGACTGGTACGCATATAAGAAGTTGCCTCGCCGAGAGGATTCATGATTTCAACCACATTTTCTTTTTGTGTCGTTTCATCAAAAGCTTTGATTTTGTCATAAGCCGTAAAAGTATAAGTCAGCACCTCATAGCCGCCTAAAGATGCCAAAATTTTGCGCACACGCGTTTTAAATGCAAACCATTCGTTTTTAGGGCTGACATAAGAAGAAGCGCTGTTAAGTGTCGAGGGAATTTTTTCATATCCGTAAATGCGCACTACTTCTTCTGCAATGTCTTCTTTAATATTAATGTCTGTGCGATGAGGCGGTGAAATCAGCTCGATGCTATGTTCACTCACAAGCTTTGCATCAATTTCTAAATTTTTCAATGAACGCATCATTTCTTCTGTTGAAAGATTCATTCCCAAAAAACGATTGACCCAGTCGGTATCTACCACCAGCTTTTTTGCTGCAGTCGGATTCGGATAAATATCAATCATTCCCTCAATCAGCTCCGCAGCGCCAATTTCCATCAACAAATTCGCCGCCCTGTCGGCAGCATAATCGCAAAAATACGGATTCACGCCTTTTGAAAACAAGGAGGCTGCATCGGTATTCATGTCCAAATCAAAGGCGGATTTTCGAATATTTGTAGCATCAAAAGCAGCAGATTCCAATACAATCATCGCCGTTTCATTCGTAATCTCCGAATTTTGTCCGCCCATGATACCCGCAATGCCCACTCCTTTATTTGTATCCGCAATCAACAGCAAATTTTCATGTGTATTGCGCTCTTTTCCATCCAGTGTCGTAATTGTTTCCCCCGGCTTTGCCCGACGCACATGAATTTGCTTGCCTTCGATCATTTTATAGTCAAATGCGTGTAACGGTTGTCCGATTTCCAGCAAAATATAGTTCGTCACATCCACGATATTGTTGATCGGACGCATGCCGCAGGCCATGAGTTTGCGCTGCATCCACAACGGGCTCGGTTCGATTTTTTTCACCCGCATCATCCGTGCAACATATCGATAACACAAATCGGGATCCGCTATTTCCACCGACAAATATTGTTGGATTTCATTTTTGTTTTCTACGACCTTTGCCTCGGGAATCAACGCTTTTTTATAAAAGGCTGCCGCCGATTCTCGGGCCATGCCAATCATCGACTGACAATCCGGTCGATTGTTGGTGATTTCAAAATCGATGATTGTATCATCAAGTCCCAAATGTCGAAAAGCATCTTCTCCCACATCAATCGGTTCGGAAAAAATATAAATGCCTTCCTCCGAATTTTTCGGAAGCACCGAATCGTCTAACCCCAATTCTTCACCCGAACACATCATACCGCTTGATTCAATTCCCCGAAACATTGTTTTCTCAATTCGTTTACCGTTCAGGATGGTTCCGGGCAATGCAAGAGGAATAATATCCCCTTCTTGTATATTCGTGGCAGCGCTGATTACCGTCTCTATCCTTCCTTTTCCGATATCCACTTTGCAAACACTGAGTTTGTCCGCATCAGGGTGTTTTTCTTTGCTGATGATTTTCCCGACCAACACCACACCTTCCACCGCAGTGTTTTTGCAGATGCCTTCTACATTATTGCCCGTCATGTTCATGCGTTCCGTATATTCATCAATGGGACAATCTATCTCTACATATTCTTTAAGCCAGTTCATTGAAACAATCATTGTTTATCTACCTCCCGATAAATTGTCCTAAAAACATTTTGTCGTTATCATAAATAAGCCTTAGATCTTCCAGTCCGTATTTAATCATCGCAATTCTGTCAATCCCCATTCCAAAAGCATACCCCGAATATTCCAGATGGCTGATGCCGCAAATTTCCATGATGTTGGGATGCAGCATTCCGCAGCCTAAAATTTCAATCCAGCCCGTATTGGAACATACCCGACACCCTTTTCCGTCACACTTTGGACATGTGGCATCCATTTCCGCCCCCGGTTCCGTAAAATAAAATTGATGATGCCGAAATTTTGTTTTCGTATTTTCTCCGAACAAACTTTTCGCAAAATATTCTAAGCTGCCCTTCAAATCGCTCATTGTAATGCCTTTATCCACAATAAGCCCTTCCATCTGATTAAACAACGGTGAATGCGTTGCGTCAATTTCATCCTTCCGATAGACTTTTCCCGGAGATATAATCTTAATAGGGGGCTTGTTTTTCAGCATAGTACGAATTTGAACCGGAGAAGTTTGCGTACGCAGCAAAACATCTTCGGAAATATAAAATGTATCGTTGAGCCCTCTGGAAGGATGATTTTCCGGCGTGTTTAAATAGTCAAAATTGTATTTCGCAAAATCGATTTCCGGCCCTTCCGCCACCGAAAATCCGATGGAAGCAAAAATCTCCTGAATTTCAAGGGTAATTTTTGTAATAGGATGCAATGTTCCGCTTTCCGGTTTTTTGCCGGGTAGTGTAATGTCAATAAATTCATTATCCAATCTGCTTGCCAGGGCCTTTTCTTCCAAGTCGTTCTTTTTGTCAGCCAAAGCATTTTCAATATATACTTTTACTTCATTCACTTGCTTCCCTGCCAAAGGGCGTTGTTCGGCGCTTAAGCTGCCCATTGAGCGCAGCATTTCCGTTAAAGCGCCTTTTTTGCCGAGCATGCGAATGCGCACTTCTTCCAATTGACTTAACTCACTCGCACTTTGAATTTTTTCAAAGGCCTCTGCTTGTAATTGTTCAAGTTTTTCCTTCATTTTGTTACCTCATTTGCTCGCAACACATTGACGAACGCTTCTATTATTTTTGCCGTCAAACCCCAGATGTTATACTCTTCATAAAAATAAAATAAAATTTCTTCTCTTCGTTGTTTCCATTTATAGTTTCGGCCGTTTTCTATTTTTTCAAAGGGAAATTCGTCATTAAACACGACATCATAACAAATGATATGCCGTTCGGGCTTTGCTGTTAAGAAAAATGACAACGGAACAAAAAACACCTCTTCCACTTCGTTTAGATTGAGCTTTAGCTTATCTGTATCTAACGCATCAATGTAGCCCACAACAGGAATCACGTTTCGTCCATATCCGGTGGTCATAGGGTTCATCTGACCTAAAATTTCAATTTGTTCACTCTGGATACCCACTTCTTCTTCAGTCTCTCTCAGTGCCTCTCCCACGACATCATCGCATTCACACATTCCGCCCGGCAATGAAATATCTCCCGGCTGAGCGTTGGCGTTCAAACGCCTGCTGCGTACTTCAAACAAAATATGTACATCGCCATCCATTTCGCACAACAAAATCAAGACCGCATATTTTATGCCCAAACAAGGAGGCATTGAGTAATTAATGTTTCGAAAGTCAATCTTTTTTTTCATCGCTGCTCCTCTGGTATTTATTCTGTCGGTTGGTTTAAATTCGGCAACAAAAAACGTCCGCTCAGCACGAAGGGACGATGATTCAGTTACCGCGGTACCACCCTAATTGGTTTTCTACCCACTTTTGGTCTTATCGCGACCTTACGGCAAGGCATGCTGCCTTGCATTGCTCCGCAGGTGAAAATTCGTTTTGTCTTCATATAAAAACAGTCTCAGCTTACTCTGTTTTCTCTCTTGTATATGAGGGACACAAAACTACTTAGCCTGCTTCATCACACCATATTCTGTGAATATAACATATCACAAAACCGATGTCAAGACCGCAAACCTATTGTGTTTTGCAGCTATTTATATTATAATTTCATAATTACAAATTATATTGAACAATGGGAGAATTTGATGAAAATATCAGATTTGTTTAAAACGAAAAAAGTTGTCTACTCTTTTGAAATTTTTCCCCCGCGTCCTACTTCGCCCATCGAAGTAGTCTATGATGCCTTGGCCAAAATGCAGGATTTGAATCCTGACTTTGTCAGTGTTACTTATGGCGCCGGCGGATCCGGTCCCAACAGCCGCACCTGTGAGATTGTGTCTCATATCAAAGAAAATTACGACTTTGAGCCTCTCGCACACCTCACGTGTATTAACTCCGTCAAAAAAGATATTGAAGATACCTTAAAGCGGCTCCATGCCAATCAAATTGAAAACATTTTGGCTCTTCGCGGAGACAGAAACAAAGACGGTTCCGTCGCCAACGATTTTCTTTACGCCAGTGAGCTGATTGAATATGTAAAACAAAATCCTCATTTCAGCGTTGCCGCTGCCTGCTATCCCGAAGGGCACCCCGAATCCGAGAATCTTTCGAAAGATATCGAATACATGAAACTCAAAGAAGATTACGGCGCCGAGTTCTTCATTACACAACTGTTTTTCGACAACGAAGATTTTTATCGTTTTGTAGAAAAAGTCCGGGCCGCAGGCATTTCGTCCCCCATTCATGTGGGGATCATGCCGGTTACCAATACGAAACAAATCGAGCGTATTTTGTCGCTTTCCGGGTCTAAAGTTCCCCATAAACTCAGCAGACTTCTTGCTCGTTACGGCTCCGATAAAGACGCCATGATGCAGGCCGGCATTTTGTATGCCACAGAACAAATCGTGGACTTACTGGACAATAATGTACAGGGAATCCATTTATATACCATGAACAGTCCCTCCATTGCCCGTCATATTACGCAAAACATAGACCGATTGCTCTATTCGGAAAACACGAGTCGGTAGGTGATATATTTGCTCGACTACTCTATCAGCAAAGCAGACGTTCTTGCCCATCTGGGTTATAACAACCAAGAAATAAGCGACACACTGAATCAAAAAATTGATGCGTGTATCGCTCTTTCTTATGAGCGTATTGTTCCCGCTTTTACTTATCAAATTTTTTCAGTACATCCGTCTCTTCATGGCATAGAAATAGAAAACACCTCGCTGACAATTGATTCTTACGACCTAAAACAACTGCTTTGTTATTCAAAAGAGGCTATATTGCTTGCACTCACCGCCGGCGTCGGGATTGAACAAGCCATACGCACACAAAGCTATCGCGATATGACTTCTTGTGTAATTTTGGACAGCTGCGCTTCTGTGGCCACGGAAAACATTGCCGAAGCGCTTCAGCAACAAATCAAACAAACCCTTTCAGAAAAAAATCTTTCCATTACCAATCGTTTCAGCTGCGGATACGGTGATTTTTCCCTTCACTATCAAAAAGATCTGCTGCAACTGCTTCATGCCGAAAAAAAAATCGGATTGCATGCCAATGAGTTTGGTATCCTTCAACCGAAAAAATCCATTACTGCCGTTATCGGCATTGTTGATAAACAAATCCGTCACAGATATTATGCCGCTTGCTCCAACTGTGCAGCCAAAGAAGATTGCGCCTATCAAAAGGAGGGAAAAACGTGTTTCAACTACATGCAAGATTAAAAAAACGAGAACTCATCATGATGGACGGCGCCATGGGCACTTTGCTTCAAGATCGCTATGCCCTTCCCGGCGGACGCCCTCCCGAAGAAATCAATTTATTATCCCCTTCTACGGTGCAGGAAGTACATGATGCTTATCTGCAAGTCGGCAGCAACATTATTCTGACCAATACATTCGGTGCCAACCGGCTCAAAATGCAAAGCTATGGTCTTTGCCATGAAGCGGTCATTTCTTCTGCCATAGACAATGCCAAAGCCGCCTCCGAAAAGTATGGCGCACTGGTGGCATTGGATATCGGTCCTCTCGGAAAACTGCTTGAGCCCATGGGTACTTTACGTTTTGAAGAGGCCTATGAGCTGTTTGCTCAACAAGTCCGCATCGGTGCAGACCGTGGAGCCGATTTAATCTACATCGAAACCATGTCGGATCTATATGAAGCAAAAGCTGCTGTGCTGGCGGCAAAAGAAAACAGCACCTTGCCGGTTTTTGTCACGATGACCTTTGATCACAACCACCGTACATTTACAGGCTGTGATGCCGACAGCATCGCCCTTACCTTGGAAGGGTTGGGCGTTGACGCTCTTGGCGTCAATTGCTCACTGGGTCCTAAAGAATTGCTTCCCGTATTGGAACAACTTGCCAAAAGAACCGCCCTTCCGCTCATCGCCAAACCCAACGCCGGACTGCCCCGTGTGGCAGACAATCAAACCGTCTTTGAAATGGATTCGCAGGAGTTTGCCGACAGCATGGGCACACTGGCACAAATGGGTGTAAGCATTTTAGGCGGTTGCTGCGGTACCGCACCCGAATATATCTCCCTGACGAAAACAGCGGCTGAAACCGCCTATCAGGTACGCACGCTGCCTAAACGGCAAAGCGCCATCTCCAGCGGCACGCAAACATTGAATATTGACAAAGTACTCGTCATCGGCGAGCGCATTAATCCCACGGGAAAAAAAGCTTTTAAAGAAGCGCTGATGAATAACGATATCGGTTATATTTTACATCAGGCCGTAGAACAAGTCGATGGCGGCGCCGATCTCCTCGATGTCAACGTAGGTCTGCCGGGCATTGACGAAAAAGAAATGATGATACGCGTTGTCAAAGCACTGCAATCCGTAGTAAACTGCCCGTTACAAATTGACTCCAATGACCCCGCCGTCATAGAAGCGGCGCTGCGAATCTACAACGGCAAAGCCATTGTCAACTCTGTTACCGGTGAAGAGCAGTCTTTGGAATCCATTTTGCCGATTATCAAAAAATACGGCGCCGCCGTTGTGGGACTGACATTGGACAATAACGGCATTCCGCAAACGGCGGAGAAGCGATATGAAATCGCCGAAAAAATCCTTATGCGCGCACAAAGCATCGGCATTCCAAAAGAGGACGTATTTATAGACTGTCTGACCCTTACCATTGCCGCAGACCAACAAAATGCGCAAATAACCTTAGATGCCGTAAAAAAGATAAAACAACTGAACTTAAAAACGGTTTTGGGCATCAGCAACGTCTCTTTCGGCTTGCCTATGCGAAATCGGATCAACAATACCTTTCTGACCATGGCTTTACAAAGCGGTTTGGATTTGCCCATTATCAACCCCAACGCCCAAGATACGATGGAGATTGTCAACACTTATCGTCTGCTGGCCAGCCAGGAAACCAGCGCGCATTATATAGCACGTTATGCGGAGTCTACCGAGGCTTTATCGAAACCTTCGCCAAAGCGAAATGAAACAGAAAATCTGGAATATTTGATTATAAACGGAATCCAGCAGGGCATTACGCAAAGTTTGGATACTTTATTGGTGCAGCACGATGCCATGGAAATTATCAACACGCATTTGATACCCGCTCTTGACAAAGTCGGCTCTTTTTATGAATCGGGTAAAATATTTTTGCCGCAACTCATTTCTTCCGCCGAAGTCAGCAAAGCTGCCTTTGAATATTTGCGTCACAAAGTAGGCACCGTCCAATCCTCTGTTTCTGACCCCAGACAAATTATCGTTGCCACCGTCAAAGGCGATGTGCACGATATCGGCAAAAACATTGTAAAAGTCGTTTTGCAAAACTACGGATTTTCGGTTATTGATTTGGGATATGATACGGATATTGATTTAATCGTCGATACAGCGAAAAAAAATGATATGCTGTTTGTGGGACTGTCTTCTTTGATGACGACCAGTTTAAAAAGCATGGAAGAGACCATTGTCGCTCTTCGCGACAGCGGTTATACCGGGGCCATTGTCGTAGGAGGAGCAGTGTTGGACAATGACTACGCCAAAAAAATCGGCGCCACTTACTATGCCAAAGATGCTATGGCAACGGTGCATATTGCAAAAGAACTGCTTGTCTAACATAGCGTTGTTTACCTAACAGATGCAATAAAAAAACGGATTGCTTAGCAATCCGTTTTTTTACGTTTCACTGTCTAAAGCAACCAATATCTCCAACCCATGTATCGAGTAACATTTGACATCGCTTTGCGAATAGTCATTGTATATCACTTTATATTGTACTTTGCCTGCACGAATGCTTTCCACTGCGTCTTTGAGCACAACCATCTGTTGCGCCGTATCCACAACAGAAAGGTGCGGGAAATAGATATATTTGCTTTTTTGCACATAAGGCATGAGTTTGTCGAGACTTTTTATAAAGGTATCCAAATCAGATTTCATAAAGATATCGTCATCAAAATGAATAAAAATATTTCCGTGCGAAAAAATATCTCCCACGAAAAGCAGACCGTATTTTTCGTCATAATAACAAGTGCTCGCCGGACTGTGTCCCGGAGTGTGAATCGCCTTGAGACTGCGTCCTCCCAACTCAAAAACCGTCCCGTCTTCCATAGGCTTGATATTGGCCGTGGCCGTAGCACGACCTCCTTCCAACGGATACGGATTATCGGTTCGAACACTGGAAATACTCAACTCATCAGCCGTAAATCCCGCATTTACCCGTTCAATGCTTTCTTCCACATCCATCATATATTCATTTTCATAGTATCCCGCAAAAGCCACGTGATCAAAATGTTCATGGGTATAGACGACAATCAGTTCCTTTTCTCCAATCAGGCGAAAAATCAATTGCGGAATATCTCCGCTCCCCATCCCCGTATCAATTAAAATTGCTTTTTCTTCTCCCTCTATAAGATAAAGAGCCGATATGGATTCGTTGTCTTCCCATTTGGAGACAAGACAATAGACATCTCCGTAAAATTCATAAATATCGTAATGGTCGTCTTTGATTTCGGATAATTGAAACTTTGCGGCATCGCTTGCATCTATCTCAGACAAAAACCGGCAAAACCGCTCGTCGCTGAACAAATCAGCCATTTGTAATAACACCACCTTTGTTTATTTTTCCGTTTGAATAAAGGACTCTATATCATTCGTGCATCGGACTTTACCTCACTGACTATCATTTTTGATTATGTCGTGCAATATATTGTTTGACACATTCATTATATTCCATGATAAGGCTTTTAATCAACTGATTCTGTGTACTGTCAAAAGACAGCTGATCGATTTGTTTGACAGGCATAACACCAATGGAGGTGCCGCTGAGAAAAAAGCCGTCAAATTCCCGGATGTTGTCAAGAAAAACATCTTCATAACTGATTGTTATCTGCAAACTTTTTAAAATGTCGATTATCTTTTTTCGGGTGATACCCATCAATACATTTTGATTGTCTTGTGTATAAACAATACCGTCTTTTACTGCAAAAAAATTGGATCGGGTGCCTTCTTTGATAATGCCGTTATCATACAGCAAATATTCAAAATAGCCTTCTTTTTCATAACTTTGCGCCATTTGCGCATAATAAGAACCTGTATCTGATTTTATGTTGGGATTTTTTCTTATGACAGATACCGTTTTTACCCTTACCCCCTCCCTATACATGTTTTGTGTTACCATAATAGGAGGACGAAAATGAATCTCATATCCGCCTTCACGAACGTCGATGCGCATGTTCACCGGCGAAAGAAGCATATTCTTTCTTTTTTCATAATAACGATTTATTTCATCAACCGTCAAATCACAAGTTAATAAGCTGTTTCGCAGCGAAGCAGTCAGCCGTTCAAGGTGATCTTCCAAAAACAGACCTACCCCTTCCTGATATCGAATTACTTCATAGATGTGCTTTTGTTTCATTTTTCTCTTTCTTTGCAAAAATTAACCGATCAAATTTTTAATAATATTCAATCCTGCTATGGCTGCCCCTATTGTGCTGCCTACATTTGCCAACGCGGTAACAATTAATATTTTTGTTATTTTATTCTTCCAAAACCCTTTTAACGTAACCACATCATCATAGAGTTTTTCAAAATCCGCAACCACAGGTTTGCGCATGTACGTTTCCGTCAACCCCGCAAACCATCCTGCCGCCAATACCGGACTCAAAGTACTGATCGGAGCAGCCAAAAAAGCTACAACTATTGAAAAAGGGTGCCCCGCCGCCAGCAATGCACCAAGAGCTGCGCAAGTACCCGTAATCAAAAACCAACTCATGACCTGCCTTACTCCTACTTGCACATCCGTTCTAAAGCTCAGGGCGATGAGCGCGATGAACGCCAGAGAAATTGTCCAGCTAACGACTTTGCCGACCTTCCCTTTCGGCGGCACTTCATTTAACGTCTCTATTGCAATATCTTCCTGTATATATCTAAGGATGCCGGACATATGCGCAGCACCGACCACTGCCACAACTACATTGCCAGTTGCCCGCTTAATTTTTTGTGACATATATTGGTCACGCTCATCTACCAATACTTCTTTTACGCCGGCAAATTTTTGCCCCATCTCATTTAACGCTGATTCAATGACATCTTGCTTTTTAAACTCTTCCAGATCTTCTTTATCGATTTTCGTATCATCAAATAAACTCATGATAAGACCAAAGAGAAGTTTGCCCTTTTCCCAAAACCTCAATCGCTTCCAAATCCGTGCAAAGGTGGTTTTAATATTGCGATCTGCCAACTCCAATGGAATGTTTTTTTCTTTTGCCAGCTCCATTGCTTTTATCATTTCCGCCCCCACCGCTACCCCTAATTGCATACCTATTCTTCGCTGATAAGACGATAAAATAATGCTTGCCAAAAGCGTCATCCCTTTTTTCTGCTTAATAATTTGATAGATATTCGTGTTTTTCCATTTATCTTTATCTCGCATTGTCTGGTAACGCTCTGCATCCAATTCTATGCAAATGGTGTCGGGTTGATATGCTTCGATCGCTTTTTCAACTTCCTCAACACTTTGCTGTGATACATGCGCCGTCCCGACCAAAACGATCTTTTTGTTTAAAAATTCTACAATCGCCGTATTTTCTTCCATGGATCAGCTGCATCCTGTAGTTGTTCCGCAATCTTTGCAAACTTTGCAATTTCCGTTTCGGAACATTTTTACACTGCCGCAAACAGCACATCTCTCGCCGTAAAGCCTTTCTTCCTTTTCTGCAGGGGCGATGCTATATTCCGGTTTGTGCTGGTCATGCTCGGCAATTACCGACTGAAGATTTTCGGGTTTTATTTGAATACGTGAATAATCTCCCAGCTCAATATCGATGATTTTGCTAATCAAATCTGCCACAGACGAAGCATTTTTGATATAGGGATGCCGACTCACAAATCCCGCAGGTTCAAATTGCTGCCCTCTGAGCAAACGCGATATTTCGCTGGCAGGGATTTTGTATTGTAACATATTAGAGATGGACTTAGACAATACTGCCAACAGTCCTTTTACGATTGTGCCTTCCTTGTCGGAAGAGACAAATAATTCCGCCATGGTACCGTCATTATAATACCCGATGGTTACATATAGTTCAATGTCTCCGATTTCTGCCGCATGGGTACGGCTCAGACGCATTCCGCTGGGACGCACCCGATTGGGAATATTTTTCGCGCAATTCTTTGCATAATCCATCAATTCATAATACGTATAATCTTCTATCTTTTTTTTGCCGGACATCGTTCCCGTCGAAAGAGGTTGACTGACTTTGCAACCGTCTCTGTAAAGCGAAATGGCTTTACATCCTGTTTCGTAGGATAACAGATGAATATAGGAGATCTCTTCTACCGATGCTTCTCTCGGCAAATTGACCGTCTTCGATACCGACCCGCTTATATTCGGCGTAATCGCCGACACCATCAAAACATGACCCTGCGGGGAAATATCGTTGGCCGTATCAAAAATTGCAATATGTTCTTCTTTAAGGTGAGGCGCCTTTTCCATTGTGGTGTTGACCAGTCTGTTCTTCTCATCTTTTTCGAGCATATATTCAAGAATATCCTTTGTCTCTTCATTGCTGTATCCCAAATTCAACAGTGCTGTTTCAACAATTGGATTGACAATTTCCATATAACCGCCGCCGGATAGTTGTTTATAAAACACATGAGAATAAAAGGGTTCAATGGACGTGGCCGCACAATCCATCGCAAAAGAAATCGTCCCTGTCGGAGCAATTACGCTTACTTGCGCATTTCGATAACCGAATTTTTCGCCCAATGCGATTGCCCCTTCCCATTCTTCGTTCAGCGCATCAAAAACAGACGTTAAATTCTTTCCTTTTTCAATACTCTGATCTATTTTAAAGACGTCATAATCAATATCTTCCGCTTCTCCCTCATAGGCTCCTGCTACAATGGCATGATTTTTGATGACTTTCATCATGCTTTTTTTGTTTCGTTTAAAGGCTGAAAACGCACCTACTTCTCTGGCCATTTGTGCTGACGTCCGATAAGAAACCGCCGTCATCAAAGAGCAAAGTCCTGCTGCAATATTGCGACCCTCGTTTGAATCATAAGGGATGCCCGCAGCAAGCAGCAAAGAGGCTAAGTTGCATATGCCCAGCCCTGTGGTTCGAAACATATAACTGTTGCGCGCAATGTCATCTGTAGGAAAATGCGCCCAGTAAATGGAGGCTTCCAGCACCAATTGAATAAGAGAACAGAGATGTCTGTATGATTCTGTATCAAAGGTCATTTTTTCGGCATCATAAAAAGCATATACATTCACGGAGGCTAAGTTACATGCCGTATCATCTAAAAACGCATATTCCGAACACGGATTGGTTGCGTTGATACGATTGTGTTTTGCATTATATTCGCCATCCAGCCCGTATGGACAAGTGTGCCACGCATTGAACCGGTCGTCGAACTGAAGTCCCGGATCTGCGCACTCCCATGCGGATTGATTGATTTTGTCCCACAAATCTTTCACTTTAACCTTTTTGTTTACCGTGCTGTCTACACGACCCGTCAGGAGAATTTCACTGTCGGGATTTTTTTCCAAATCAATGACTTTTTGCATAAATTCGCGATTCACACGAACAGAGTTGTTCCCGTTTTGCCCGCTGACGGTCTGATATGCCTCGCCATCCATGGAAATATCATAGCCCATTTTACCAAGCGCACGCACTTTGTCTTCTTCCCTGGATTTCCAGGTAATAAAATCTTCTATCTCGGGATGGTCAATATCCAAAATAAGCATTTTTGCTGCTCTTCGCGTAGTGCCGCCGGATTTGATAGCGCCGGCATTTTTGTCGAAACCTTTTAGAAAGCTCATCAGGCCGCTGGATGCGCCTCCGTTAGATAACGCTTCGTTAATGGCGCGAATTTCCGAATAGTTCGTACCTACGCCGCTGCCGCCCTTAAACAGCTTGGTTTCCGTTACATATTGCTCGGAAATGGAATGCTTCCCGATTAACTTATCGGCAATGGATAAAATAAAACAAGCCGAAGACTGTGTTCGCGTATAGCGATCCTTGCTTTTTTCCACTTCTTTTGTTTCTTCGTTATAAAAATACAATTCATCCGCTTCGCCATGAATGTTGTAGCTGCGCATAATACCCGTGTTAAACCATTGCGGCGAATTTGGCGCCCACATTTGCTTCAAAAGCGCATAAGCAATTTCATCATAAAAAATTGCTTTTTCTTCTTCATCTTTTAATATCTTTTCCTCGTAAAGCGCATCGGTCCAAAACCCCGTCATGCGATCTACAACTTGCTTCATACTGTTTTCATGCCCTTGCGGCGTATTGACTCCCGCCTTACGAAAATATTTGGATGCAATAATGTTACAGGCATTTTGAGAATAGTGAACGGGAAATTCCAAGTCCTGCATATCGACAATGTATTTTCCTGTACGATGATCAATAATCTGCGCATTCACCGTTTTGTATTCAAATAAATCATAAACCGTTTTTTCGCCGTCAGGTAGTAATCCTTTTGTCAAATGGCGCTGCACCAATGAATTCATGCTTGTTCCTGCCTTTTCTTTTTATTGATTTGCTGTTTGATTTCCATTTTATCAAGCTGCGATCTTAGCGAATTTGTCCGTTGCCTTCAATAATGTATTTCACTGTTGTCAGCGCCTCCAATCCCATCGGTCCTCTGGCATGAAGTTTTTGCGTCGAAATGCCGATCTCGGCTCCAAAACCGAATTCGCCGCCGTCACTAAATCTTGTCGAGGCATTCACATATACCGTGGCGCTGTCGATTTCCGCTAAAAATTTCTTGCTGTTGGCATAGTTGTTTGTTACGATGGCATCAGAATGCGCCGTAGAATATTGATTGATGTTAGCAATGGCTTCTTCAATATTATCTACGATTTTCACCACTAAAATATAGTCTTCATACTCTGTGGCATAATCTTCTTCCGTTGCTAAAACCACATTGCCCTTGTCCTTTAAAATTTCAAAAGATCGTTCGCAACAACGAATTTGCGTATTGTATTCCGCCATCTTTTCTTCTACTTTTGGCAGCAATTCTTCTGCTATATTTTCATGTACAAGCAGTGTTTCCAGGGCATTACACACGCCCGGACGGCTGTTTTTTGCATTATTTATGATTGCAACAGCCATTTCGATATCAGCGCCGTTATCCACGTAGGTATGACAGTTTCCAAGTCCCGTGGCAATGGAAGGCACCGAAGCATTTTCAATCACCGCATGAATCAACCGATGACTACCGCGGGGAATCAACACGTCAATATATTCGTTCATGCGCATCATTTCATCCACATAGACTCTTTCGGTATTTTCAATCAAAATAATACAGTCCTCGGGCAATCCGGCTTCTTCCACCGCTTGACGCATAATCTTTGCAAGAGCTTTATTGGAATGAATCGTCTCCTTCCCACCTCGCAAGATACACGCATTGCCGGCTTTTAAACACAATGTTGCCGCATCTACCGTCACGTTGGGTCTAGACTCGTAAATCATGCCAATCACACCCAAAGGCACGGATACTTTTTGAATGATGAGTCCGTTGGGCCTCGTCGTTCCACTCAACACTTTGCCACAGGGATCCGGAAGTTCTACGAGATACTCCACAGCCGAAACGATGCCGTCAACACGCTCTTCATTGAGTGTAAGCCGTTCGATAAACGCTGCCTTATAGTTTGTTTTTTTTGCATTTTCTATATCCAATGCGTTTGCTTTCAGAATGGCTTCCTTGTTATTTTTCAGTCCTTCCGCTATTTTCAGCAGCGCCTCATTTTTTTTCGTCGTAGACTGAATCGCCAATATTTTCGATGCTTTCTTTGCTCGTGCACCGATTTGTTGCATATCAAGCATGAATCTCACTCCTCCTTTTAAAATAGGTTCCTACCGCTTTGCCTGCAAACAGGTCATATAACACTTCAGGGTCTTTGCCTGAAACAATATAGGTCGCTATATCATGTTCTTGCGCATATTGCGCAGCCTGAATTTTGGTCACCATACCTCCCGTGCCCCTGTTGCTCGACACACCTCCGGCCAAAGCATGTATTGCTTCGTCGATGCGCCCCACTTCTTTTATAAGCTGTGCCTTTGCATTCAAGGTAGGATCCTCCGTATAGAGCCCCTCGATATCTGAAAGAATCACCAAAATATCGGCATCCACCATTTGCGCCACCATGGCAGAGAGGTTGTCATTATCTCCGATGGCCAATTCTTCGGTACATACGCTGTCATTTTCGTTCACGATGGGAAGCACATTCATTTCCAACAGACGTCTGAAGGTGTTTTGTACATTGCAAAGCAACTCTTCGTTCTGGTTGATATCAGCCGTCAGAAGAATCTGCGCTACTGTGTGATGGTAGACTGAGAACATTTTGTCATATAAATACATCAACTCACACTGCCCGACCGCTGCAACCGCTTGCTTGGAAGGAATATCTTTCGGGCGCTCTAACAGACCCATTTTTCCTATCCCCACTGCTACAGCTCCGGAAGAGACAATGATTATTTCTTTCCCAGAATTTTTGATATCACTGATAACTTTTACCAATTGCTCCATGGCGCGAATATTGATTAACCCCTGTTTATGAGTCAGCGTGGAGCTGCCGATCTTTAAAACGACTCTGTTCATTTTTGATGAGTCTGCCATTTTTATACCTCAATATCGAATACACAAAATGTAGTATTTCGATTATAGCATCTACACTACATAAAGTGAATATCTTTTTTTATATTTTTTGCTTTTTTTTGTTGTTTTCTCTGTTTTCATCATTGAATTTTGTTTTAACCTCAAAATATTCTTTGATATTTCGGGCAACGCGTCTGTCAATTCCTTCCACTTGAATCAATTCTTCTATCGTAGCGTTTTGAATCTGCTCAATTCCCTCAAAGTGCCTCAACAATTCTCTTTTTCGCTTTTCGCCCACCAAGGGTATGTTTGTCAACTCTGAATCAAGCATACTTTCTCTTCTCCTCACCGCATGATATTCATAGGCGTAGCGATGCACTTCATCCGAAACCTCACGCAAGAATCTCTTGGAATCGGGCAGTTGTTCTAAAGGCAATTCTCTTCCCTGCGTCCACAAACTCTGCAAACGATGACTGATGTCTTTTTTTAATCCGCCTACTTGAATATCAAATCCAAAATCTTCTACAATACCTTGTATGATCTTGACATGAGCTTGTCCGCCATCCACAAAAATAATTTCCGGCAGCGGCAAAAACCTCGACTGTTGAATGCTCGCCCCATTCTCCATCTCTTTTTTGGCTCGCTTGAGTCGCCGAAATACCACCTCTCCCATGGCTGCATAATCGTCCTGTCCTTCGATATATTTGATACGAAATCGTCGATAGGCCTTTGGCGCTCTTTTTGTTTTTTCGTACACTACCATTGCCCCTACCTGGTCGCTGCCCATAATATTGGAAATGTCAAAAGCTTCCATGCGCTCAATGGTTCTTTGCAACCCGAAAGCATTTTTTACCTCTGCCAAAGCCCTCTCTTCTTTTTGCCGTTCTGCTTCTTTTCGACTTCTATATTGAAAAACAGCATCTTGCGCATTTTTTTCCAGCATGTCCACAAGTTTTTTCTTGTCGCCGATTTTCGGTACCTTTATGACGACCTTGCTTCCCTTCTTTTTTGTAAGCAGTTGCAAAATGCTTTGTTCTTGTTCTTCTTCCAGCGCATATTGCAAATAGATTGTTTTGGGTATGCTTGCATCGGTACTATAGTACTGCTTAATAAACTCCGTCATCATTTGTACAGGAGAATGATCGGATATATTTTCCAAAACAAATGTTCTCTTTCCTTGCAGCTCACCTTTTGCACGTTCAAACATGGCAATGACGGCAATTTCTTCATCATAAGCCAAAGCCAGCACTTCCGAAGAGTTCTCATCGGCCATGGATATCTTTTGTTTCACGGAAACCTTTTCTGTTGCATATAAATAATCTCGTAAAACAGCTGCCGTTTCAAAATCCTGTTTTGCAGCATAAAACCCCATGCGTTCTCTGATTTTTGACATCAACGCATCGGTATCGCCGTTTAAAATAGCCGTGATTTCTCTGAGATAGGCATCATATTCTTCTTTGTCTATCTCCCGTGAACAAGGCGCCAGGCAAAGACCCATATCATAATTAATGCATGGTCTCTGCTGTTTTTTCGAGCCGAATTTTTTTTTGCACATTTTTATCGGATAAAGCAAGTTCAACGCTTCTACAAATTTTCGGGCATCCATCGCATTGGTATAAGGTCCAAAATATTTCCCGCCGTCCGTTTTATAGTCACGTGTTAAGGTAACAGTAGGATAGTTTTCTGCGCTTATTTTGATATATGGATAACTTTTATCATCCTTTAGTTGAATGTTGTAATGCGGCCTGTGTTTTTTAATCAAGGCAATTTCCAACAACAGCGCCTCGACCTCATTGTCGGTGATGATATAATCAAAATCTTTTATATGTTCCACCAATAAACGTGTTTTGATATCATGGTTTTCCTTGTTTTGAAAATAGCTTCGAACGCGATTTTTTAGGTTAATGGCTTTGCCGACATAAATAACGTTCTTTTTATCGTCTTTCATCAAATAAATGCCACTGCCCTTGGGCAGGTTAGTCAGTTTTTCTTCTAACATCTTACCGTTCCAGTCATTTACAAATTTATAGTTGATTTACAAATAAAATTGTATATAATAATAGAATCTTATTCTTAATAATAGCATATATGAGGTATATTTCATGAATATAAAAAAAGAAAATGAAAAAACAATTATTGAAGATGAACAATTTGAAATTCATATTTTCAAAAAAGTCTTTAAAGGTTATATTTTAAAAAAATTTTTAAAGGGCTCTTTCTTCGATTTAATTGAGCAACGCGAAATTAATGTGGAGTTAACCGAAGATCAGTTGTTACAAACCGCTCAGGACATGTTAAAACCCCTTTATTCACTTTAAGATAAAAATACTTTACTCTATCATCATAGCAAGCAATTCATACAGCTGCCTTTAGCGCAGCTTATTTTATTTGCAAAACCCTGCGATTTTCTTTTTACTTTACATTTTTTTGTGTCTTTTTGAAAATTTACATTATTTTTACATAATTGGTCTTTTAACTTTACATTCCCTTCCTATAATGAAACCAACACAAAAGAAAGGAAGAACAAATATCATATGAAAAAAATAATTCTGTTCTTAATCATTGCATCACTTATCTTAGCTGGTTTCGCCGGATGTAGCGGCGACAAAGGCAAAACCCTGACATTAGAAGATTTAAAAGACATTACCGTTGTATCACGCGAAAGCGGCTCCGGCACAAGAGGCGCATTTGTTGAGTTAACAGGTGTCGAAGTAAAAAATGCTGACGGCACAAAAGTTGACCAAACAACACAAGAAGCCGTCATTGCCAACAAAACCGATGTTGTATTGCAACAAATTTCCGGCAATCAATCCGCTATCGGTTACATTTCGGCAGGCTCCTTGAATGATACGGTCAAAGCTCTTCAAATTGACGGCGTTGATCCTACTGCCGCCAATATCGCTGCGGGTAAATACGCTTTGGCAAGACCGTTCTTTATCGCCGTAAAAGATACCAATAATGCTGTAGCAAACGACTTTATCGACTTCATCTTAAGCGCTGAAGGTCAAGAAGTTGTCTCTAAATCATATATCGCCATAAAGAGCGATGCAGCAAAATTCGTATCCAAAATGCCTGAAGGCAAAATCGTGGTTGCCGGTTCCTCATCCGTTACTCCTTTGATGGAAAAACTGAAGGAAGCCTATGAAAAAGTCAACCCGAAAGTAACCATCGAAATTCAACAATCCGACTCCACGGCAGGCATTACTGCAGTAGTGGAAGGTACTTGTAATATCGGTATGGCTTCAAGAGCACTGAAAGACACAGAGCTCGCCAAAGGCATTACACCTACGGAAATTGCAAAAGACGGAATCGCTGTCATTGTCAACACAAAAAATCCGCTGAAAAGCGTGACCAAAGACCAATTAGCCGGTATTTACAAAGGCGAAGTCAAAACGTGGACCGAATTAAAATAATGTATTCACATCACGTTTTAATTTAATGCAAATATTTCCGTATTCAATATTTCAATAATGAATACGGAAATATTTGTTTCATAACACGGAGGTTCCTTGCATCATGAAAAAACAAAAGATTTTAGAACGCCTTATGAGCATCGTTTTTTTTATCACGGCAACCATTTCCATTGTTTCAGTTATTTTGATTTTATTGTTCATTGTAATCAACAGCATCCCTGCATTAAAGGAAATCGGTATTGTTCAGTTCATTACAGGCAAAACATGGGCACCTGCCAACATTCCCGCTTCTTTCGGGCTCCTGCCAATGATATTGGGCAGCCTCTATGTTACCGCAGGAGCTGTTTTAATCGGTGTACCTTTAGGACTTTTTACCGCTGTTTTTATGGCCAGATTTTGCCCTGAAAAATTATATAAAGTTCTCAAACCTCTCATCGATCTTCTGGCCGGCATTCCTTCTATTGTCTACGGTTTTTTTGGCCTGGTTTTTATCGTTCCCCTTATTCGCAATACCCTTGGCGGAACCGGTGACAGTATTCTCGCTGCTTCCATCCTGTTAGGAATTATGATTTTACCTACCATCATCGGACTGAGCGAAGCGGCTATTCGCGCTGTTCCGCAATCCTATTACGAAGGCGCACTTTCTCTCGGTGCTACCCATGAAAGAGCGGTATTTACCATATTGCTTCCTGCTGCTAAATCAGGTATCTTTGCTTCCGTCATTTTGGGAATCGGTCGAGCGATTGGTGAAACCATGGCTGTTGTGATGGTTGCAGGCAATCAGGCCCGCATTCCTACGGGAATTTTAAACGGTGTGCGCACCATGACCAGCAATATCGTTATTGAAATGGGTTATGCCGCAGACTTGCATCGTGGCGCACTTATTGCATCCGGTCTGGTCTTGTTCGTTTTCATCCTTATATTAAATATTGCATTTTCTTTGATGAACAAGAAGAAAGGAGCCTGACAAATGTTTCGTACAAAACCAAAATCAACTTTTTATAAATCACATCCATTATCGCTGTTAATCAAAATCCTTGTATGGGCTGCAATATTTATCACCGCTTTTGTACTTTTGTTCATTATTGCCTATATTTTTGTTAAGGGTATCCGGCATTTCAGCCTTGACTTTTTTAGTCTGCATTATAACAGTGAAAACGTCTCCGTACTTCCTTCAATCATTACCACGATTTACATGATTTTTATTTCACTGCTGGCATCTTTACCCTTTGGCATTGGCTGTGCGATTTATCTGACAGAGTACGCCAAAGAAACTCGATTTGTGAAATACATTCGCGTAACAACCGAAACCCTTTCGGGAATCCCCTCCATTGTATACGGTTTATTTGGTATGTTGTTCTTTGTTACTTATTTAAAATGGGGTTTTTCGATTTTGGCCGGATCATTTACCTTATCTATTATGATTCTTCCTCTCATCATTCGCTCTGCGGAAGAAGCAATTATCGCAGTTCCCGATACGTTTAGAGAAGCAAGCTTTGGATTGGGCGCAGGAAAATTGCGTACTATCTTCAAAATCGTCCTGCCTTCCGCAATGCCCGGCATTTTCGCCGGCATTATCCTGGCAATCGGCAGAATTGTAGGCGAAAGTGCTGCACTGATATACACGGCAGGCACCGTAGCCAAAATCCCCGTAAGCGGAATGGATTCAGCCAGAACACTTTCCGTTCACATGTATGCCTTATCCAGTGAAGGTCTCAACACTGATAAAGCCTATGCAACTGCTGTCGTATTGGTGGCACTGGTTATTTTAATTAATCTTCTTGCAACAACAATAACAAAAAAGGTAGGAAACAAACAATATGAATGACAAATATCAAATTACCG
This sequence comes from Eubacteriaceae bacterium UBA1433, assembly GCA_002329295.1. Classification (GTDB taxonomy): domain Bacteria; phylum Bacillota; class Clostridia; order Eubacteriales; family UBA1433; genus UBA1433. Next base: position 168,381 of record DCTT01000018.1, on the reverse strand, counting down.
ATTTAAATCTATTTTATGGGGATTTTCAAGCTTTGACCGATGTCAACATGAATATTAAAGAGAATCAAATCACTGCGTTCATCGGTCCTTCCGGCTGCGGAAAATCTACACTTCTCAAGACATTAAACCGTATGAATGACCTCATAGACGGATGCCACATTACCGGAAAAGTTTTATTGGACGGTGTAGACATTTATGACAATTATGATGTAAACCTGCTTCGAAAAAATGTCGGCATGGTATTTCAAAAACCCAATCCGTTCCCGATGAGTATCTACGATAACATTGCTTATGGTCCTCGCACTCACGGCATTCGTAAAAAGGCTCTTTTGGATGATATCGTGGAAGAGAGCCTGCATAAAGCCGCCATTTGGGATGAGGTCAAAGACAGACTCAAACGCAACGCACTTTCTGTTTCCGGCGGTCAACAACAGCGTATTTGTATTGCCAGAGCACTGGCTGTTGGTCCTGAAGTGCTTTTGATGGACGAGCCTACCAGCGCGCTGGATCCCATTTCAACAAATAAAATCGAAGACTTGATTCTTGACTTGAAAAAATATTATACTATAGTTATAGTTACTCATAACATGCAGCAAGCCACACGCATTTCAGATGCTACCGCATTTTTTCTGCTCGGGGAAATTATCGAATTTGATTCTACAAGTAGTTTGTTCTCTATGCCGAAAGACAAGAGAACTGAAGACTATATCACAGGCCGTTTCGGTTAAAAGGAAGGTATATATTTATGACACGTACACGCACACACTTTGATAACGAACTCAACCAGCTCAACATTGAGCTGATTGACATGGGAACCCTCGTTGAAATAGCTATTGACAAAGCTATTCATGCACTCAATGAAAAAGATGTTGAGCTGGCACAAGAAGCGATTGAGTTTGACGATAAAATCGACAGACAAGAACGCAAAATCGAGCAACATTGCATTAAACTGCTTATGAATCAGCAGCCTGTAGCAAGAGACTTGCGCATGATTTCTTGTATACTAAAAATTATTACGGATTTGGAACGTATCGGCGACCATGCTTCTGATATATCCGAACTCACCAAGCGTATCGCAAAAGAAGACAGCAACTTTGAATTCCCCTATTTTGAAAGAATGGCAAAAATATGTGTCAAGATGGTTACTGATGCCGTGGATGCCTTTGTCACAAGCAATTTAGAACTATGCCAAAGCGTTATAGCTATGGATGATCAGGTCGATGCGTTATTTAATGAGGCCAAAGAAAGTATCATCAACTCTCTGCAAGGCAAAAGCAACCAAAGCGATCTCTATGTTGATGCATTAATGATTGTCAAATATTTCGAGCGTATTGGAGACCATGCAGTCAATATTGCCGAATGGGTTATCTTTTCCATTACCGGCACCCACAAAGACATACGAATCGTTTAAAGGAGTGATAAATGACTATTATTTATTCTGTTGAAGATGATGCAAGCATTCGTGAGCTGATTTTATACGCTGCAAAAACCTGCGGATATCAGGCCCAGGGGTTTGAAAATGCCCAAAGCATGTATCAGGCACTTGAACAGGTTATACCATCAGTCATTCTTTTAGATATTATGCTGCCCGGCAAAGACGGCATCACTGTTTTAAAGGAATTAAAGGCCTCTGAAAAGTATAAACATATACCCGTAATTTTGCTGACGGCAAAATCTGCTGAATACGACAAAGTGCACGGATTGGATTTGGGAGCGGACGACTACATTTCAAAACCTTTTGGCGTGATGGAAATGCTCTCACGTATCCGTGCCGTGCTTCGCCGCACCCAATCGGATCCCTCTACTGTACAAATCCCCCCTCCTCTCGAATTCAAAGACATTGTTTTGGATATCAATAAACGCACCGCCACCATCAACAATCAACCTTGCTCACTTACGTTTAAGGAATTTGATTTGTTGAGTTATTTTATCAAAAACCGCGGTATTGTACTATCTCGAGATAAAATTATGTCTGTAGTTTGGGGCTATGATTATGCAGGCGAAAGTCGCACAATAGACATGCACGTCAAAACGCTTCGGCAAAAACTGCAAGAAAACAACAGTCAAGCTGTGATACGTACCGTGCGCAGTGTTGGTTACGTTTTAGAGGAGTGATTGTTACGAAAAAACGGATTACGAAAACTTTTCTTATCAGCTTTGTTTCAATCCTTTTTTTTACCGTTTCTATACTGAGTGTTTTAAGTATAAAGCATACTTTTGCTGTCTTTGAGACCAGCATCTTGCAACGCCTGGTTTTATTGGAAGATCAATTAAACGAATCGATGTCAAAATCTGCCTTGCTGCACGAATGCAACAATTATTTTTTGAATTCTACTTCTTTTGCACTTGTAGATTCGCATAATCAAATCTTCTATGAAAGTGTTGCTTTTGACATTGATCAAACCACAGTCAATAAAACTCGTTCCAACGGAAGCTTTTCTTTTATTCGCTATCAGGCCACAGACAGAGAATATGCTTATTACCATGCAACCTTGCTCAATGATGGCAGTATTTTGTATACCAAGACCCTTCTTTCCGGTTCGTTGCATCAAATTGTTAATATTGCCATCTCTTTTTCTGCTGTTCTCGTTTTAGGCATTTTACTGGCACTTTTTCTTACGCCTACCCTTTCCAAGCTGATTTTAACACCTATTTATCAGGCAACCGAACAGTCGGATAAAATTATGAAAAATAAAAATCATGTTCCTGCTGCAGTAGCCAAAGAACTTTCTCCGATTATGGACAATATCATTGCATTGAAAAACGAGATCAACCATTCTGTTTCTATATTGAATGCCGAACAAGCTACCCGGCAAGCTTTGATTGAAAATATCTCTGAAGGCTTGATTTTGCTTGATGAACATCAACAAATTATTTCCATCAACAATAGTGCAAAAGACGTGTTGTTTTTGAACAAATACGCCAAATATGAAGGAAGAAATATTTTTGAATTAATTCAGATTGAAAATTTGAAAAAATCTCTCACACAAGCCATTTCCAGTAAATCAGCCACCACTTTTGAAGACCAAATTCAAGATCGATATTATAAATATTTTATCAGTCCATCCAATTACAACGGGTTTTTGATTTTTATAGTGGATACCACAAAAGAAACAAAGGAAAATATTATTCGCAGGGATTTTGCCTCCAATGTATCACATGAATTAAAAACGCCCCTTACTTCCATTAGAGGGTTTGCCGAAATGTTGGAGTGCGGTATGCTTACCGATACCAAAGACATCGAAAAAACTGCTTCCATCATCTATCGGCAATCGAATCGCCTGCTTTTTCTTATTGAAGACATTATGCGGCTCTCCCAAATTGAAAATATGGACAAGGAAAAAAATTTTTCCGTCGTTGACTTGCCCACTACGATTGAAGAAGTGATTGAAGCTCTCAGTATTATTGCCAAAGAAAAGAATATCACTCTTCACTACGAACATCGCCCCGCTAAAATATATGCTGATTCCATGATGATGCACGAACTTTTTTTTAATCTGATTGAAAACGCTATTAAATATAATGTTGAAAACGGATCTGTTATGATTCAGGCCGAATGCAATTTACAAGAATGTACGATTATCATATCGGACAGCGGTATTGGCATTCCGCATAAACATGCCGAAAGAATCTTTGAGCGGTTTTATCGTGTTGACCAAAGTCGTAGCCGCGATACAGGCGGCACCGGCTTGGGGCTTTCGATTGTGAAACATATTGTCGAGCAGCACCAAGGTCGAATCTACCTTACCAGCTCAGAAGACAGCGGCACAACCATTGAAATTCGTTTGCCTGCTTCAAAGATGCAACCATAACCCTTGCGAACTGCATCCTCATATTTTTTCACTTTCGAAATCTATTTCATGTGTTTCGCAAAACTTTTACGTTCAATATAGATTTTTTCATGTTTCTCACAGATTTTCGTCCTGTGAAAACTATCTGTTTTTTCTTTTTATGGAAGTTCTTTTCATCCTGCTATTCTCTTTTTGGCAGACATGTTCTTTGCAACGATTGTATAGGCTTTTCCTACTTTTTAATAGGATTTTTGCTTTTTTTATGGTATGATAAATTTATCGATCATTCACACCGAAAACCGGTTTTCAATAAAGGTTAAATATCTATGCAAAATCAACAGTCCAAAGGCAATCTTTTCATATTTTCCGCCGCTGTTTTATGGTCCTTTGGCGGAGCCTTTATCAAACTCATTCCCTGGAGCCCCTTTAGTCTTGCGTGTATACGCGGTCTGACTGCTGCTGTTGTTTTTATTTTTTATCGCAAGTCTGTCAAGGTACACCTCAGCAGAACCACTCTTCTGGGCGGTGCCGCTCTATTTTTGACCACACTATCTTTTATTATCGCCAACAAATATACCACTTCTGCAAACGCCATTGTATTGCAATATACTGCTCCCATCTATGTGATTTTATTTCATGTGTTTTTACACCGTCAACGTCCCGAGCGCACTGATTTATGGGCTGTAATATTGACCTTTTTGGGAATTGTCGTCTTCTTTATCGACTCCATGGATGCCGGAAACATGCTGGGTAACATTATGGGAATGTTTTCCGGGGTCTCTTTTGCTTTCGTGCTTTTTATCAGTTCAAACAAAAACGCCAAGCCTGTCGACATCTACTACACGGGATATTTGTTCAATTTATTCCTCATCCCTTTTGTTTTCGCAGATTCTCACCTTATTATAAATATCAAAATTATTTTTGTTGCTTTGTTTTTGGGTATTGTGCAAATGGGGCTTTCCTATATTCTTTTTTCAAAAGGTATCCAAAAAACCACCGCCATCAGTGCTTCTGTTATTATTGCCATAGAACCTATTCTCAATCCTGTCTGGGCATTGATTATCATTGGTGAAAAGCCTTCCTTTATTTCTGTGATGGCAGGTCTCTTTGTTGTGCTTGTCATTACGGTTTATAATTTGATAAAAATTAAACGCAACACAAAAGAACCTTTGTTGCCTGATTAAAAAATACTCGATTAAAATTCGACTTTAACGGAGGAACTCTATGAATTTATCCTTTTTTGGTGCTGCCAAAACTGTAACCGGCTCTTTATTTTTACTCGAAACCGAACATTCCACAATATTGGTGGATTGCGGTATGTTTCAGGGTGGCAAGGCAATGGACGAAGTAAACTATCAACCTTTTGCCTTTAACGTTTCGAAAGTTGATGCCGTTGTGCTTACTCATGCACATATTGACCATTCCGGCCGACTGCCTAAACTGATAAAAGAAGGCTTTGCAGGAAAGATTGTTGCCACCCAAGCTACCAGTGATTTATGCGACATTATGCTTAAAGACAGCGCACACATTCAAGAAATGGAGGCTCAATGGGCAACACGTAAAAAAATGCGCAAAAGCGAGCCCGCCGTAGAGCCTTTATATACCCAGGAGGATGCCGAAGAAGTGTTGAAACTATTTGTTTCTATAGACTTTGATACGAAAACCGCCATCACCGACAATATTTCCGTAAATTTTATCAGTTCGGGTCACATGTTGGGCAGCGGTTTTGCTGAAATATTTATCACTGAAAACGGCAAAGAAACCAAATATACATTCTCGGGCGATGTGGGCAACTATAATCAGCCTCTCCTGCCCGATCCTTCATTGCTCATTTCTTCAGATTATCTCATGCTCGAATCCACTTACGGAAATCGCTATCATGACGATCTTCAAACCTATCGAACACAGCTTTTGGACATTATTTTGCAAACACTCCGCCGTGGCGGCAATGTGATTATTCCCTCTTTTGCCGTGGGACGAACACAAGAAATGCTTTATGAGATTAACCACTATAAAGAAAACGCTATGCTGGCAGAGTTTGCCGATGTGCCTGTCTTTGTGGATAGCCCCTTGGCTATTAATGCTACCGAAATATTCAAGCGTCACTATCATCTTTCCGATGCCGACACCAAGGCGCTCTTGGCACAAGGAGATGATCCGCTGATGTTTGCAGGTCTAAAGTACAGTTCAACCACCGAAGATTCCATCGCCATCAACTTTGATACCGAACCCAAAATCATCATTTCCGCCAGTGGCATGTGCGATGCCGGACGCATTCGTCACCACCTCAAAAACAACCTTTGGCGCGAAAATTCCTCTATTGTCTTTGTAGGCTATCAAGCAGAAGGAAGTCTGGGGCGAATGTTGTTGGATGGCGCAAAAACCGTCAAACTTTTCGGCGAAGATGTTGCCGTCAATGCAAAGATTTATGATATTGATGCCTATTCGGGTCATGCCGATTTGAACGGATTGCTCAATGTAATTGCCACCATGCAAAATCGGCCTGAAAAAATAGTCCTCGTACATGGCGAAGAAGATTCTCTAATCAATCTGGCAGCTGAAATCAAAAAAAAGTTCAACATTCGCACCCTTATTCCTTCCTATGGCGACATTTTAGACCTGTCATTAGATAAAGAAATCATAGGTAAATGGGATGTCGAAGCCTTGCCTACCAAAGAGGAAATGGCACTGTCACAAGCAGCGCCGCAACCTCAACCCGTTGCGTCCGCTACTCTCATTCGTGGCAATAAAGATATTCTCATCGCTATTGCTGATCTCAATAAAAAAGTAGGCAACCTCAAACAAACTCTCAGCGAAAGCGCCCATGACCGCATTATGGACTATGTGGGTATTATCAATATGATTTTGCAAAAAGAAAACAATCGATAGTTTGGAAATCTTACAACATTAAACAAGGCGCTTGCATTGCAAGCGCCTTGTTTAATGTTGATATCATATTCTATTGTTGTAGTAAATACATATATGAATGCAGTCCTGAGCAAAAATTGTAATTGCTCTTCTTTTTTCTGTCCTTATGTGTAGTCTGTTAAAAGCCTGCATGCCTGTTTTTGCCGACGCAAACAATGTAGTAACCAAATCGCTTTTACAACTTTGTTTGTCAGTTTGCTTCGCCCATCATATCTTTGAAAATTTCGTTCATAATGTCGCCTGCATCTCCGATAATCTGATAGACATCTTGTATCATACGGCCAAAAATATTTTGCGCCTCAATATATTTTCGACACGCTTCCACATTCATCACCGAGGTATAGAGCACATTAAAACCCTCTTTTGTCCCTTCATCCACCTCGCTGCCCATCATGGTCATGGTTTGAATATTGATTTGCGCTTTCATAAACTCTTTGACCATATCCATATATTCGCTCTTTGCGGCCACAGCTTCTTTCGCTTCCTGCATAGCAATATATTCTTTGCTCTCTTTAATGGCTCTTGCCAATTCATTGGCTTTGTCGTACACGTACATTTCTGGTTTCTCCTTTGTTTGTGGCTCTCCCTGCTCCGGCACTTTGCTGCCCGGCGGCGGGTGTAGCGCTCATGATAATAGGTAAAATAATCGGGTTTCGTCCTGTTTGTTCGTATAAATAATCTCCGACCTGGTTTTTTAATTTCGTTTTAATATCTACCCAATCTTTGATACCGTCTTTTTCACACTGCAAAATCACCCCTTTGGCGATTTGTGCCGTTTTATTTATTAAATCCGACGATTCTCGCATATATACAAATCCACGGCTGATAATGTCCGGACCGCTGACAAGCCTGTTTTTATCCATGGCTACCGCTATCATCAAGATACCAAATTGGCTCAAGGCTTTTCGTTCTTTGAGAACAATATTTCCGATATCGCCGACTCCCAACCCGTCCACCAATGTAATGCCCGCATTGATAGCATTCTCGCATTTTGCTTCACGTTTGTTAATTTCGAGCACATCGCCGTTTTGCATCAAAAATACGTTGGAAGCACGCACACCCATTTCTTTGGCAATTTCTGCATGCTTGATCAGCATTTTTACTTCACCGTGTACCGGCACAAAATATTTCGGCTTCAGCAATGAAAAAATCAGCTTCAATTCTTCTTGACTGGCATGGCCTGAGGCATGTACATTTTCGGTATTTTTCGAATACAACACTTGAGCACCTAAGGCAAACAATTTGTTGACTACGTCAATAATCATTTTTTCATTGCCGGGGATTGGATTGGCACTCATGATAACCACATCCCCGCTTTTAATTTGAATTTGTCTATGTTCGCCCGCCGCCATACGCGTCAATGCCGACATGGGTTCCCCTTGTGATCCTGTGGTTAAAATAACAACTTTGTTATCTTTATATTTTTTTACGTCTTTAATATCAATAAGTACGTCTTCCGGGATTTTCAAATATCCCAATTCCTGAGCTACTTTTACAATATTGAGCATACTGCGCCCTGAGAGCGCCAATTTACGGTTATTCGCCGAAGCCGCCTGAAAAATTTGCTGTGTGCGATGTATATTGGAAGCAAAAGACGTAACAATGATGCGACTTTTACATCCTCGAAACAATTCCATCAGCGTATTGCCCACTTTTTTTTCACTGGGGGTGTTGCCGGGATACTCGGCGTTTGTGCTGTCTGAAAGCAGTAAGTCTATACCGCCACCGATTTCTGCCAATCGCTGCAAATCAATTACTTCACCGTCTACAGGGGTATAGTCAATTTTAAAATCACCTGTATGTACAATTTTAAGCCCCGCACATTTAATAAACAATGAACAGCTATCTGCAATAGAGTGGTTGTTCCGAATAAATTCCACTTCAAATCGACCCAGTTTAATCACTTCACCGATGGTTACTTGGCGCATTAACCTTGCTTTGTCCATCATTTTTTCATCCAATTTTCGCTGAATCAGTCCCAGCGACAGCTTCGTGCCATAAACCGGCACATCTATTTTGTCCAATAAAAACGGCAATGCGCCGATATGGTCCTCATGTCCGTGGGTGATAACCACTGCACGCACCGTTTTATTTTGATCAAGCACATAATTAAAATCAGGAATCACGGCATCGATACCGAACATCTCATCATCGGGAAACGACATGCCGCAATCCACAATTAAAATTTCATCTTCATATTCCAATACTGTCATATTTTTGCCGACTTCGCCCAATCCTCCCAACGGGATTACTTTTAACATCGGCATGTTTTTTGCACTTACTCTTGCCATTAAGATTCCTTTCCTTCCCCGCCAAAATCCTCATAATAAAATCCGGCTACCATATCGATTTCTTCATCATCATCCACCACTGTCAATACTTCTTCGCCATCTTCTTCGTCAATGCGGAAAATGATATCATACTCATCTTCTTCTATCGGTTGAGCAATAATATATTCTGTCTCATCAATGGTGATAAGCTCAATCACCTCAAATGTTTCTTCTTCGCCATCTTCATTTAGCAGTACGATCCTGTTGTTTTCTTCCATTATTTTCTCCTTTTTATATAGTCCAGATACGTATACAGTATTTGTTGTGCCGCCAATTTGTCTATGACCTCTTTACGTTTCTTGCGTGAAACATCACCCGCCAGCAACACACGTTCAGCTGCTGCCGTGGTAAGACGCTCATCAAAAAACGCCGTTTGGATGCCTACACGTTTTTTCAGAAAGTTATAAAATTTTTCGGTTTTGCGACTTCTGTCCCCTCTGCTGCCGTCCATATTCATTGGATTGCCCACCACCAACTCACTTACATCATACGCTTGGACGATCTCCATAATTGCCGCCAAGTCCGCCATCTCCCCTCTGCGCTCTATCACACAGTGAGGTTGACTGGTCAAACGATCCGCATCGCTCAGCGCCACACCGATTCGCTTATCTCCTACATCCAATGCCATAATTCGCATAAAACATTTGCCTTTCATTTAAAACTTCATAGCAAGAAAAAACACGATAAAGGTTTCTTTATCTGTCTATTTTTCTTTTTCAGCAACGATTGATTACGTACCTGTAATGCGCCAAGGCGCACATATTATAGTGAGTATAACATATTTTTTTATGAAATGCACGTTTTTTTCAAAACTGATATCCTTGCTTTTCTATTCTAAAAACATTCTCCTCAGTAGCAAAATCCTGCCCTCTGTGTGTATGTCTCTTATTACAGATGTGATAGACAATGATGAATCAACTTTGTCTTATACTACCGTTGTTGGCGGCTAACACATTGTTTTTCGGATTTCTTTTTAAACGGCGAAGGCACGAAAGAATTTTCCAAGATTCTTTATACCGCACACTACACCAACTAACCCACTGTCAAGGAACTCACAAAACAAATAACGCAAAACAAGACCCACCCCCGTCATCAACAAAGCCGGACTCGTTACGAAGCAGCACCTTTGCGAAAGATTTCATCCTTTATATTACCATTGCGGCAGCTGCAACTTTATTTGTAGCCGTCATTGTTTTGCTACGCAAAAAACGCTTAAAAACATATTGAATTTGTATGTCACTATATAAATATAATAAAAAGATTCTCCTTTTTGTTCCTTGTTTTTACAAACGTCCTATACCACTGTGTTCATTCCACAAGTGCCCTTCCTTGGCGCTTGCTCCATTTACGGCTTATATTTATCTAACGACGCACCATGGCGCCCCATTTCGTATTGTGCTTTCTCAGCCAATCATCATAAACGATATTTTTGCACCGTTTTGCGAATACCGTCCAAAAACGCTTCTTCGCCAAAAGTATTCAGTTTAAACAACACTGCTTGGCTGCCTCCTGAGGTAATGGCTGAAAGGAAAATTCTATTCTCCGTCTTGAGTAAGGTAATATTTAAACTGACTCTGTTGCCGCCTATCATACTATATCGTTCAAAAACCCGCACAGCACACAAACAGCCTTCTGTTTCAAAGGTGCTACCGTCTTCAATGCTTGCCGACAAACTTCCCCCTATTATTGTATCCGTCAATTCATCCAGAATTTGACGAAAGTCTCCCTGTAGTTCGCATTCTAATTTTGCCATAAAATTCCTCCGCTTTTGCCGACTAATTCTATTTTCAGATTTGCACTTTTACTCACCTAACAATTTAATATGATTGTATCATGGTTCTGCAAAATGAGTTGTAATTTCTGCGTAAAAAAACTGCGCATGTATCGCTTTTTTAAAATTCTATAATTTCCGCTTCACTGACGGCCTTAATTATCAACCCCTGCGCCATGTCGACTATTTTGGCCTCTTGAGCTTCCACATTTTCTATCTTCGGTTTGGTTTGCGGATGTTTCGGCGAAAACAATGTGCAACAATCTTCGTAAGGCAAAATAGACGTTTCAAACGTACCGATATCTTTGGCAATTTCAATAATCTGCAGCTTGTCCATACCGATCAGCGGTCGCAACACAGGCAAAGTGCATACAGCATTGGTGGCGCCAATGCTCTCAACAGTCTGACTGGCCACTTGCCCGAGACTTTCGCCGGTAATCAGTGCACCGCTACGACATTGGTATGCAATTTTTTCAGCAATACGCATCATGTACCTGCGCATCAGTATCGTCAAATACTTCACTTCACAATGCTCGATCATAGACTCCTGCAATTCCGTAAAAGGAACGACATACAGCACAAGACCGGGAGCAAAACCGTCCAACTTCTTTGCCAAATCTATAACTTTTTGTTTTGCTTCGATAGAAGTGTAAGGACTGCTGTGAAAATATACCGCCCTTAGACTCATCCCCCTCGAAGTCATCATATAACCCGCCACAGGGCTGTCAATGCCGCCGGAAAGCAGNNCACAGGGCTGTCAATGCCGCCGGATAAGAGCAATACGCCCTTTCCACTGGTGGAAGTAGGCAATCCGGCTCTGCCTTTGATGCTCTGCGAATAAATATAGGCAATATCTCGCACTTCTATTTCAATGATCTGCTCGGGCGTGTGCACATCTACTTTTGCTTCTCGATGTTTTTTCAGGATATACCCGCCCACTCTTGCGCTGATTTCCGGTGAAGTAAACGCAAAAGTCTTATCCCCTCGCCTACTTTCGATTTTAAAAGTTTTTCCTGCTTCATAGAGTTCATCGGCACCGGCGCAGATATCTTCCATATTTGACTCTGCAATGAGCGCTTTACTGATATAAGCAATCCCGAAAACGTCTCTGATGCAGTCAATTAACTCGTCCATATTGCTATTTTCAAAGTGTACTTCAATGCGTGCCTGCCCTTTTCTGATATGCACATCTTTATAGTTTTTCAATCGTGCAGCAATGTTGTTTTTCAACGTATCTTCAAAATATTTTCTGTTCTGCCCTTTTAAGGCAATTTCACCGTAACGTATCAGCAATACTTTTTTCATTGTTTCGCAGTCCCTCTTTTCATTGACTTTTAGTATAATTTTTCCACCCATCTCTGTCAAGAACAGAAACTCGTCCCATACCTTTTTAAATCCATGTGCAAAATAGAAAATCGAATCATAAACATTTCCCGTCTTTTTCGTCTCTGTTTATNNTCTGCAAAAACAAAAAAATGCGCGCTGTTTGCACGCTTTTTCAAAAATACTTTGACAGTCTACTCATACCATCTGTCAATCAAATCCCAATAATAGTTGTCACCGGCCGAAATTTGCTTGATAAGCATGGCAATATCCGCTTTTTTGTTCTCTGATTCATAAACCCTGCATAAATAATGAGTGATAATTGTTTTTTTATTAACTTCAAAAACAATCTCTTTTAATGTTGCATATATTTCTTTGACTGTTTCATATTCATTCAAATAAAATGCATGTATCATTTTGCACATAAGGTATAAGTCCACCACATTATTTTCGGCCGCCATTCGATGAGTTTGCTTTTCATGAAGAGAAAACTTTTTCCAGAGACCGTCCGCCTTTGACAGGTTTTCTTCCACATACAACAACACGATTTCCATCAATTCCAACTGAAAAATCCCTTGTTTTGTCGCCGGTGTTTTTTCTCGTGCAGCAAGGGCGAGAAAGTTTTTCTTCTGCAAGAAAAACGCCTCCGGCTCGTTGGTATAAAAATAACTTCTCGCAAGGGCAAAGGACACCGATTGGTCTTTGTCTCCGCGCTGACTTTTTTTAACTTGTTCAATGATTTTTTCAAAATTATCTGTGTCTAATGTACGCTTTAATTCTTGCGTTCTCTTTGTTTCTTTTAAATAAAGGATATAAACAAAATACGCAACAATAACAACGGCTAAAAATATGAATAACGGCATTGTCTTCTCCCAATACACCCGCAGGCGCCTTGCACAGCTTGTTTTTTATCCATCTGTATTGCAATGAGTATACACCTGATTTTTCATTTTTTCAACGAACATTCCTGTGACCCATCTGCAAATCATCTGCTATATTTCGTGATTTTTCTCAATCGTTCCACGCTTTGCGCAAGAACACAAACAAGCTCATCACACTGCTCTTTTGTAGTGTACCTGCTCAGTGAAATGCGAATACTGTTTTGGGCATCTTCTCTTTTGATGCCCGTCTCGGTCAATACGCGAGATATTTTCTTTTTCGATGAACAGGCAGAAGAAGTGGACACGGCAATTCCTTTTTCGTCCATCATCCGACTGAGCACTTCTGCTTTACAGCCTGCTATCGCTGCATTCAAAATGTAGGGCGATGCATTACAGGTCTGATCAGGCGTATGAAAATAAATGTCGGAAATTTTGTTCTTCATCTCACTTCGGAGATGCTTATTGATCGCCCATATTTTTTCTTCCTGGCCAACTTCTTCCATTGACAGTGCCAATGCCATACGCATTCCTTCAATCGCTGCTATATTCTCTGTTCCTGGACGCAATTCTTCTTCTTGCTCACCGCCATAATAAAAAGGCGAAAGTCGCACATGGCTCTTTGCCATCAATGCACCTACTCCTTTCGGCCCATGAAATTTATGAGCGCTTAGTGTAATCATGTCAACGTCCATCTCATCAATATTATAAACAAATTTCCCCGCTCCCTGCACAATATCACTATGAAAAACGATTTTATCATTTATCTCCTTGGCTGCTTTTGACAAGACGACAATATCATTTTTCGTACCCAACTCATTATTTACATGATTTAAGCTTATCAAAACCGTATTTTCGTCAATCACGCTTCGATAGTGTTCCATGTCGATATTTCCCCGAATATCTGTTCGGATATAGCGGATTTGTGCTCCAGAAGTCACAAAAATTTGTCGTATCGCTTCATAGACCGAAGGATGTTCTATTTTTGTTGTCACCACATTCAGTGGTTTATTGCCTTTCAAATAATTTTTTTGAATAGAAAACAGCGCCAAATTGTTGGCTTCCGTCGCACTGGAAGTAAAGACGACCGTTGCCTGCGGCATTATAAAATGCTCTCTCAATGCTTGTCGGGCACTTTCTATGCGTTCCCTGCTTTTTCGTCCAAGCACGTGCCTCGACGAAGCATTGGCATAATCCTCTTTTAAAATTTGATTCATCAAATCCGCCACACGTCTGTCTGTCTTCGTCGTTGCCGCATTGTCGAAATATAACATAACCTGCCCTCGCATCGTAAAAAATCACGTATCATTTTAACAGCACTGCATCGAAAAGTAAATATGTGAATCGTTTTCATTGCTGATTCCTATTGCATTTTTATGTAACAATATTGTATAATGATAAAACATTTATTTTGAGGTGTAAAAATGAATCAACAACCGAATTTATACCGGGAATTCTTTCCTTATGACGAAGTTCCCAAAATTGTTTTTGATGACAGCTATTATAAGAGAAACCTTCCAGAAGACATTTGGATTACAGATACAACTTTTCGAGACGGGCAACAGTCCATGTCCACTTTTACAAAAAAACAGATTGTCACCTTATTCGATTATATGCATAAGATCGATAACGGAGCAGGTGTTATCCGCCAAACCGAATTTTTTCTCTATAACCCGCACGATCGCCATGCTGTCGAAGCATGTCGTGACAGAGGATACGATTTTCCACAGATTACCTCTTGGATTCGTGCTACTAAAAATGATTTTGAACTCGTTAAATCAATGGAGATTAGCGAGACCGGCATTTTAATGTCCTGCTCAGACTACCATATTTTTCACAAAATGGGCTGGGATCGCGATACAGCCATGAAAAACTACCTCGAGATTTTAGAAGCTGCTTTGGCAAGCGGCGTTAAACCCCGTTGCCATTTTGAAGACATTACAAGAGCTGATATTCACGGCTTTGTGCTTCCTTTAGCGAAAAAAATCAATGAGCTGGGCAATCAGGCCGGTGTGAAAGTAAAAATTCGTTCTTGTGACACACTGGGGCTTGGCCTTCCCTATAACGGAGCTGCGCTGCCCCGCAGCGTACCCGGCATTATCAGCCTTTTACAAAGCGAAGCAGGTTTTGCATCTGATCAATTAGAATGGCACGGGCACAACGACTACCACGCCGCTGTCACAAATTCCACCACTGCGTGGCTCTATGGTTGTGCGGCAATCAGTACAACTCTTTTGGGCATCGGCGAACGTACAGGCAACACGCCGCTGGACGGCATGCTCGTAGAATATATGCAGCTAAAAGGTCCAAGTACACTCAATTTACATTATTTGTCCGAATTGGCAGATTATTTTGAAAAAGAAATGCACTATACCATTTCTGTCAAGCACCCCTATATCGGTATTGATTTTAACTCCACCAAAGCAGGCATTCATGCCGACGGTATTTTAAAAAACGAAGAGGTGTATAACTCTTTTAATACCGAAAAAATCCTGAACCGTCCTATCCTCATTCAAGTAAATGAGTATTCCGGTGTGGCAGGCGTTGCCGCCTGGATTAACTGCTACTTCAAACTTAAGGGAGACGATAAAGTCAAAAAGACCGATGAAGGTGTGAGAAAAATCAAGGATGCCATTGATGTACAATATAAAAGCGGGCGTGCAAGCGGCATGACCAACGAAGAACTTCGCGCACTTGTGGTGGATTTTCTGCCCCAGGTCTGCGATATAGACTAAAAAAACTGCTTAAAACATCGTCATATTTGCACTCAGACAGATAGGAACGCAACAATAATATGCGTTCCAAAAACTTATCTCTTTCATCAAACATCTTATGCTATGCGGAGCAAAAACTGCTCCGCATTTTTTGTTCTTTTTATTTACAAGAAAAAATTCCCTGCATAGAAGACCAAAATCAAATGTTAAAATAAACAAAAAATTTCAACCGTCTCATTGCATAAACAACCAAAGAAGATTATTCTGAATATTGGAGGTGATATCAGTGGTAAAAGAAAACACCAAAGATTTTAATGCAATGCTCAATGACAGCAAAGATATGCCGAAATACCAAACGATTACCGATAAAAAGAGTATTGAAAAATACGGCGGAAACAGAATGTATTTTGCGCCGCCGATTGACTATGACAAAATTATGCGACGTGTCCCGCATGGAAAACTGCTTACTGTAGGTGCAATCCGAGACTATTTCGCAAAAATCAGCGACGCCGATTTTACAGAGCCGATCACTGCGGGAGTGTTTGTCTCTATTGCCGCATGGGCAAGCTATCAGCGCTCTTCCGATAAAACTCCTTATTGGAGAACGTTGAAAGCCAACGGCGAATTAAATGCAAAGTATCCGGGCGGTATTGAAAAACAAAAGGAACTGCTTGAAAAAGAAGGTCATACGATAATTCAGCGAGGCAAAACAAATATCCGATATTATGTGAAAGATTATGAAAAAGCGTTGTTTGTTCTCTCATAAATATTCACTGCCAAACCCAATATTTACATCTCTCAGCCTGAGCCTTGCAACCATAGGCGAACAGAAACAACTAAAACCATTCAATCTATATTTTCATATTAAAACAACAAACAAAAAAACGGACGCTTTTGCGTCCGTTTTTTTTCACATCTTACTTTACGCGCTCCATATAGGTGCCCGTTCTCGTATCGATACGCACAATATCTCCTATTTCAACAAACAAAGGCACCGTAACCGTGGCTCCTGTTTCCAGTTTCGCAGGTTTGTTGGCACCGGTTGCGGTATCTCCTTTAAAGCCGGGTTCGGTTTCAACAACTTCCAATTCCACAAAAAACGGCGCTTCCACGGAAAAAGCCGCCCCCTTAAAAAATTTAATCGTGGCGTTCATATTTTCTTTTAAAAACATTACTGCATCTTCCACTTTGTTTTGATCTAAGGGAATTTGCTCAAAGGTCTCTAAGTCCATAAAATAATACAATTCGCCGTCATTATACAAATATTGCATTTCTTTCGTCTCGATCCGCGCTTTAGGAAATCTGTCCGAAGGATTAAATGTTCGTTCCACTATACCGCCAGTAATTACATTTTTAATTTTCGTTCGCACAAAAGCAGCCCCTTTTCCGGGTTTGACATGCTGAAAATCTACGACAGAAAATACTTCTCCGTCCATTTCAAACGTATTCCCTTTTCTAAAATCACCTGCTGATATCATAATTACCTCCTGGGCTATACAAAATATGCTTTATCATATCATTTTTTTCATCGATTATCAATTTATTCCTGTCGCTTTTTTGATTTCTTGAACGATTTCTTCAACACTTTTCCGTTCCACATCAACAATAATATTTGCAAAAGCATAAATATCTTGTCTTTGCTCATAAAGCATTTTCATGTTTTTTTCTTTTTCTTCTGCCAACAATGGTCGATGATTTCCATCGTCTGCCATGCGATAAAGCAGCGCCTCCAAAGATATCTTCAACCAAACAACAATGCAGTGTTGTTTTAGCAAAGCCACTGCTTTGCTGCACAGCGGTGTTCCGCCGCCGGTCGACAAAACCAACCTGTCGTCTTTGTGTTTTTTGAAAAGTCCTTGCAGCGTACATTTTTCAATCTTTCGAAACTCTTTTTCGCCTCGCTCGGCAAAAATAGAAGCAATTGAGCCATGCTTCCTCTCTATTTCATCATCCAAGTCTGCATAATGCACTTTCATGCACGCCGATAACGCCTTTGCTATCGTGCTTTTCCCGGACAACGGCATGCCGATTAGTGCAATCTTGTTTTTGCTGTACACTTTAAATCTTCTCCCATCCTTTTTCAATCGAAAAGGGATATTCCCAAGGAATATCCCTTTTTGTTCGTTTCGTATTGTTTAAGGTTGCTGCTGCTTTTTCGTGAGAAAATCCGGAATGTCAAATCCGCCGCCAACATTTTTCCCACCTGCGCCACCGGACAAATGACTGACATATTCAAACCCTGTAGCAATAATCGTAATTTTCATAGCATCATCCATATTTTGGTCAATCGTTGCACCAAAGATAACATTCGCATCGGGATCTGCACTGTCTTTTGCGATTTGCGCCGCTTTTTCTACATCAAACAGCGTCATATCGTTGCCACCGGTAATATTGATTAGCAAACCTGTTGCCCCATCAATCTTTGTTTCCAACAACGGACTTTGAATGGCTTGACTGGCCGCCTCAGCCGCTTTGTTCTCCCCTGTTGCATAGCCCATACCCATATGTGCCATACCCGCCTCTTGCATAATGGTCTTCACGTCAGCAAAGTCCAAGCTCACAAGCCCCGGTTTCGTAATCAAATCACTGATGCCTTTCACTCCTTGCACCAACACGCTGTCCGCAATGCGAAAAGCATCTTTCAGCGAAGTCTTATTGTCCGCTATTTTCAAAAGACGGTCATTGGGAATGGTAACCAGCGAATCCACCTGAGGCGTCAGAAGACTAATACCCATTTCTGCATTGGCCAGACGAACCTTTCCTTCAAAGCCAAAAGGTTTTGTAACAACACCAATGGTCAAAATACCCAATTCTCTGGCAATGTTGGCTACGATGTGACTGGCTCCCGTGCCGGTACCACCACCCATGCCTGCCGTAATAAACAGCAAATCTGCGCCATTGATAGCCTCCATAAGGATTTCTTTGCTTTCTTCGGCCGAGCGCTGCCCCACTTCAGGATTGGCGCCTGCACCGAGCCCATTGGTGGTGCTGTTCCCGATTTGAATTTTGGTCTCCGCCAATGAAAGCGCTAAATCAGATTTATTTGTATTTACAGCAATGAAGCTGACTCCTTCTATTCCCTCTTCGATCATGCGGTTTACCGCATTGTTTCCTCCGCCGCCCACGCCCATTACACGGATATCCGCAAAAGTTTCTACCAACATGTCCATCTCATAAGGCATAAGAATACCTCCTTAAACCGTCTTTCATTCTTTATTAATATATTGTATCGATTTTACAGTAGAATAACAATACTTTTTTAAAATATTTTCAGTTCACGGGCTTATAGACATGCTTGCCGTTTTCGATGAGTTCCACATTCATCGGTTTTGTATCATCAAAGAGCATCGTGTACACAAATTGCAGATGATCTTCAAACATTTTCATATTTTTAATGCGAATGACACTGCCGCCTTTGGTGTACAAATTCATGCCTCCTTCTTCCGTCATATAAAACTCGCTGACATTGTCGATAACTCCCAATTTTTTAAGTTCCAAAGCAATTTTATAGGCCATATCCAATACCGCGACTTTTTCTACTTCTATTTTCTGTCCCGGCTGTGCATTCAATACCTTGATATTGCTAAGCAACGGAATGCTGGGCATATCCGCCATGGCTTGCTCTTTGATAGCAACGAGGTTTTCGTCCAAATAGATATAGTTTCCTCCGTCACTAACAATAAAAATCGGTTCCTTTTCCACCACGACAATGACAATATTGGACGGCAACACGCGCTTGATATTTGCTTTTTTTATATAATATAAATCTTCAATATATTTTTCATGCTCAGCGGTGTTTACCTGAAAAATATTTTCTCCCACCGGCACCGCTGCAATTTTCATAATCGTTTCCGCATCGGTCAAAGTATTGCCGGATACAGAAATATGATCAATATGAAATGTAGATCCTTTCAATAAAAAATATAATCCGATTGAAGCAACCAATAAAATCACAACAAAATACACCCGTATCGGTAAGGGCGAAAAACTCTTTTTTTCTTTCTTTTTTGCGGATTGATTGCTCTCTTGCCGCATTTGGTCATCCTCAATAATTCATTAATTCATTTAAACTTGCTTGTTATCCCGTTCCACCTTTGCAAGGTTTTCAATGGCCTTGCAAATCTTACTCAATACCTCTTTGGGAGAAGCGTTCTTGGCACACTGAGACATTTGTTCCAAACGATCTTTATCACTTATCATTTCACATATGGCCTCTGCAAGATTTTGCGGACTTAAACCTTTGTCTTCCAACAGGATGCCGCCGCCTCTCGAAACAATATAGGCAATATTATGACGTTGGTGGTCGTTGGCCGCATAAGGATACGGAATATAAATCCCCGCCTTGCCCGCAGCCATATTTTCAAACAGTGTCGTAGCGCCGCCGCGACAAATGACCAAATCACAGGCATTTAACAACAACGGCATTTCATTGCTGTAGGGAAGTAATTGTATATTTTCTTGCTTTCCTTGCTCTTGTAACAGCGCCTTGACATCTTCATAATGCCCGCTGCCTGTCAAAAGAATAAATTGCAGCTTGTCATCGACAATTTGTGTTGCCGCACCTACCACAGCTTGATTAATATTCCTTGCCCCTTGGCTGCCGCCGAGAGCCAACACTAAACAAATCTCTGCAGGGATTCCCAACTCTTCTCTTGCTGCCTGCTGCGTATATTGTTCGAACTCTCTTCGCACAGGATTGCCTGTTATCACAATTTTTTTCTGTTGTTTTGCGGGAAAGTATGCTTTGGCATCTTCCAAACTCAATGCGATACTATCACAAAAGCGTGCTGCTGCACGCACTGCCCTGCCCGGATAAGCATTTTGCTCGTGCAGCAGCGCAGACACTTTATGTCGCCTTGCCGCCCAAACAGCATAGGCGGTTACAAAGCCGCCCATACCTACCACTACATCCGGCGCAAAATCCTTGATGATTTTCGATGCATCGCTGTATGCTTTTCTCATTAACAACAGCGCCTTGATTCTTTTTTTTAGCGAACTTTTTTCAAATCCCGTTGCTGAGATATGGTGCACCTTATATCCGGCCCCAACGACAATCTCGTCTTCCAGCTTTCCTTTTATACCGATAAATTCTATCGTGTCGTTGCCGTCACTGCGTATCTTTAACTCCTCGGCAATAGCAAGTGCCGGATAAATATGTCCTCCGGTGACCGCCGCCGCAATCAAAACGCGCATATGCCTCACCCCGTATTGCTGCTTCTGGATATATTCAGCAAAATACCCATAGCAAATAAATTTATGACAAGCGATGTCCCGCCATAACTCAAAAACGGCAACGGTATGCCGGTGGAAGGAATACAATTGGTTACAACCCCTACATTAATGATTACTTGAAGACCAATCATAATCATAATGCCGCTGGCAAGCAGCGCACCAAAGCGATCAGGTGTATTAATAGCAATTTTCACACCGCGATATATCAAATACATAAAAATGAATAGCACACCGAGTGTACCCAACAAACCCAATTCTTCCCCTATATGCGCCAAAATATAGTCATTTTCCACTTCAGGCATAAAAAGCAGCTTTTGTTTGCCGTTGCCCAATCCTTGTCCAAACACACCACCGGCGCCTAACCCCATGAGCGATTGAATAATCTGCCAACCCTCATCGAGACGATAAGCCCAAGGATCAGACATTGCCGCAATGCGATCCGCACGCCAAGATATCTGCTGCATCAAAATTTTTGCCCCAACAACCCCTATGGCACACAATCCCACAATATATTTCAAGTTCACGCCCGCTACAAACATCATACCGAAAATAATACCCAACATAATTAAAGCGGTACTCAAATTAGGTTCTTTATAAATCAGCACGAACAAAATGCCCGCTAAAACGAGATAAGGCAAAATGCCGTCGCGAAAAGTTCTTATTTTCTCCTTTTTTTGTTCCAAAGAATGTGCCATGTATAATATGACAGCCAATTTCACAAGCTCCGAAGGCTGAAACAACATGAAACGCAGATTAATCCATCTTCTGGCATTATTTACTTCCCAGCCGATGCCGGGTACAAAGACCAACACCAATAAAATCACGGAAACAATAATGCCCAATACGGCAAAGCGTCGATAAAATTGATAAGGGATATAAGAGGCAATCAACATAATAAAAATTCCTGCTATAGCAGCTTTCAGCTGTTTGAAAAAATAATGATATTCATTGCCCCATTCTACGCTCGCCGAATACATGCTGGCGGAAAACACCATCAGAACGCCAAAACACGTAAGCGCCAATACTGTCAAAAGCAAATTCATGTCCCATTTTTCTTTTTCTAACGGCATCTTTATAACTCTCCTACGAGTTTTTTGAACAGCTCTCCTCGTTCCTCAAAACATGAAAACATATCCCAACTTGCACAAGCCGGCGAGAGCAGCACCACTTGACCCGTTTTTGCCCTTTGATGAGCCAGCCGAACGACCTCTTCATAATCATCGGCACGGCAAAAAGCCTCATAATGATTTTCGCGCAACATCGTTTCAATTTTTTCAGCGGTAGCTCCAACGGTGATAATATGAACAACTTTTTCAAAAATAACAGGCAACAATGCATCAAACGTTCCGCCTTTGTCATAACCGCCTAAAATCAACACAACCGGTTTATCCATCGCCTTTATGGCAATGGTCGTAGCGTCCGTGTTGGTTCCTTTGCTGTCATTGATATATTCTACATCATTTTTTGTAGCTACAAATTCAATGCGGTGCGCCACACCGCCAAAAGTTTTCACGGCAGCAATGATTTGATCAAGCGCAAGACCCCAGGCATAACCCGCCAAGATGGCGCACAAGGCATTGGCGGCATTGTGCAGACCTGGGATTTTCAACTCTTTTTGCAGCATCAAAAATCTCTCTACACCTTCCTCCACCAAATAAAGTCCGCCGTCTTTTTTGTTATAATACGCTCCATTGTGTACTTTCTCTTGCGTACTGAACAACAGACACTTTGCCTTCGCTAACGCATGGGCTTCTTTTGTCAGCGGGTCATCTCCGTTAAGAATCAACACGTCTGAAGATTGCTGGTGCGCAAAAACCTTATACTTTACACGCGTGTATTCTTCAAAAGAACCGTGTCGATCCAAATGATCCGGTGTTATATTCGTAATTACCGCAATTTTCGGATGAAATACTTCGCATAACTCCAACTGATAGCTGGAGATTTCCGCCACCAACACGCCCTCATCATCCACCTCGTCTACACAGCTTATAAGCGGATAACCGATATTGCCTCCCACACAGGCAGATACTTTGGCAGCTTTCATGACTTCTCCTATCAGGGTAGTGGTGGTGGTTTTTCCGTTGGTGCC
>DCTT01000018.1:0-145295 GCA_002329295.1 Eubacteriaceae bacterium UBA1433 | reverse complement strand
TGCTGTTTGAACAATGGCATCAGTCGGCGGTACTGAAGGGCTCAAAAGAAGCATATCCGCTTCCTGAATACAGCTCTCATCTATTTTTTCCCCCATCAAAAGCATCAAATTGGGCGCATCGGTATAACGAATTCGCTGCTGCTCATCTGTAATGCATTCCTCAATAGGCTTTTGATCATAAAAAAAAATTTTTTTTGCATCATGTTTTAACAAATAATCTACAAGAGCCAGTCCGCTGCGAGCTGCTCCTAAGACAAAAAAAGTCTGCTTCGTTATCTCCATGTCAGAACTCCTATACCGTTACCAGTAGCGCAATAAATGCCACGACACTGGTAATAATTGTAATAAGGGTAAAAAGTGCCACAATATGATTTTCACTCATACCGCTCATCTCAAAATGATGGTGTATCGGCGCCATTTTGAATATGCGCTTTCCGGTTCCCGTCTTTATTCTTGTATATTTAAAATAGTTGATTTGAAGCACTACGGACAGTGCCTCCAACACATAAATTGCCCCGGTCAATAAAATAAAAATTTGCAGTCGCATCACCACAGCCAACAAAATCACAGCACCGCCCAAAGCCATGGCTCCCGTATCCCCCATAAAAATTTTTGCGGGATAATGATTAAAAATCAAAAAACCCACACACGCTCCCAAACAAGCCGCCGACATGGCACCGCCGGCGCTGTGCCCTATTTTGATTGCCGCAAAAACAAAGAACAAAAACACCACTGCGCTCACGCTGGATGCCAATCCATCCAGTCCGTCTGTGAAGTTTACGGCATTGACCACGCCTAAAACGGCAAAGACCGTAAACGGATAATAAAGCCAGTGGAAATCTACAGCGGCGTGATAAAACGGTACATAGAGTACCGTACCTATTGTGACATCATTTGCCGCATATATTGCTAAAGCTACAGCGCCAATAAATTGTAAAATCAACTTTTGAATACGATTCAAACCCAAATTTCTTTTTTTTACGATTTTGATATAATCGTCCACAAAACCAATTAAAGAAAAATATATAAACACACCGCAAAGCAACAGAACGGAAAATTGAAAAACCAATGAGCCGATAATCAGCGCAATGATGACACCGCTGACAATGGCAATGCCTCCCATGGTGGGTGTGCCCGATTTACTCAAATGCCACCTGGGCCCTTCTTCTAATATACTTTGCTGAAAACATGCACGTCTCAATACAGGAATGAGCCAGATGAGCATTCCTACGGTTACGGCAAAGGAAATAATGAAAACCACTGCTACCGTCTTCATATTATCCTCGCTTTCGTTCCTCAAATTGTGTCAAAACTTCTTCTAAGTGCATTCCCCTTGAGCCCTTTAATAACACACAGTCTCCTTCACTTGCTATTTGCAACAAATATTCCGTAGCTTCTTCGTTACTTTTGCAATGCATTATTTTTTCTTCGCTCATGCCGCCTAGCAAGGCGCCTTGCGCGAAATATGCCGCCTGCTCACCTATCACTATGAGCTGATCAATATTTTTTTGCGCCACATAAACACCTACTTCTTCATGCAATGCGCCCGCTTGCTCTCCCAGTTCCAGCATATCAGCCAAAACGGCTATTTTTTTTCCGTCCGCTTTTGCATTGCTCAGCACTTCAATAGCGGCTTTGGCTGCATCCGGGTTAGAATTATAGCAATCATTAATCACTTTAATTCCTGCAATGTCGCGAAAATCCATTCTGTTTTTGCTCGGCATATATTGATTAAATCCCTTTTGTATCTCCTCTTGCGTTAAATGGAGCATTTTTCCTACCGCAACAGCAAAAAGACAATTGTACACATTGTGCATTCCGGGAAGTGAAAATGTATATTCTTCTCCGTTTACATTGAAAGCAATTCCCCGCTCATTTTGCAGTATATCCGTTGCTTTCATGTCGCCGTCAGCTATGCCGACACCGATTATTGCATGGTCATTCGACTCATATTGTTTTAAAAATTCATCGTCCTTATTGATAACGGCAGCGTTTTTCGCACCGAAACCCGAAAACAGACTTGTTTTTTCTTCATAGATCCCGATACGGGTTTCCAGTTTTTCTAAATGGGAATATCCGATATTGGTTACAACACCGATATCCGGGCGCAACCGTTTTGCCATTTTAAAGATATCTCCTTTTTCGCAGAGTCCCAACTCTATAACCGCCGCTTCGTGGCTGCTGTTTAATTCCAATACGGTCAACGGCATACCTGTTTGATTATTGAGGTTACCCTGTGTCTTCAACACCTTATATTTCGCACTCAATACAGAAGCAATCATGTCTTTTGTCGTGGTTTTGCCGCTGCTGCCCGTAATGGCGATAACAGGAATATGAAACAGCGAACGGTAATAGCCGGCAAAATCCAAAAATGCCTCCGTAGTATCTTGAACTTTAATAATCGCAGCATCAATGTCGTTTATGGCTATATCCTCCCGATGCACCACCACAGCACCGGCTCCTGCATCGACCGCTTCTTGAATATAGTGATGCCCGTCCACATTTTCTCCTTGAATTGCAAAAAAAACACCGTCTTGTCCCTGCTTTCGGCTATCAATGCCTGCAGAAACAAATACATGTTTCTTTCCTTCTTTGAGCAACTCTCCGTTGATGCTGTTTACCAATTCTGTTAACGTAATTTTTTCCATACCGACTCCGTATTTTGCCATTGCTTTCTGTCTTGTTTTTTATTTTATTTATTCTACTTATTTTGTCTATAATTACCAACTAAATATTATAGCACTTTTCTGCGCCTCATTCATCAGTTTGCCAACATTATTGTGCATATTCGCAAATAATTTCCACTTCCGAACCCGGTTCCGCCAAGACACCTGCGGCCGGATTTTGCGACCTGACAATTCCACCGCCTTTGATGGTTACTTTGAGTCCCAATTTCGTGAGCATCTCATTGGCGCGTTGCACACCCAAACCGTTTAAATCAGGAATAATTACTTTTCCGTCTGCAGTAGTCGTCGAACTCACCGTGAGATTTACTACAATGCTGCTTGCGTTGGCATATTCCGCATTTACAGGACTTTGCGCCGTTACAATGCCTTTGTTGTCTCCCTGAATTTTATAGGATAACCCTAAGGTATTGAGCACTTCTACAACCATGTCAATATCTTCGCCGCGAAAGTCCGGAATAATTTGCGCCGGTGTTGCATCATTACCACTCTGTTTATAACTATAATAATTTACCGTTTTTGTCAAAATCGCTATGGCAGGCGGCGCCGCCACCTGTCCACCGAATCTGGCTCCCTCGGGTTCGTCTACCAACACATAAACTGCAATTTGGGGATCTTCATAAGGCGCCACACCATAAAAAGAAGCAACATACTTTCCGCGCAAATATCCTGTCGCTCCTGCCTTTTCTGCTGTTCCTGTTTTCCCCGCAATTTGCACATCTCCCGCCAGGCGTTGAAATCCCGGCGTAGATAAAATCATTTCCCGCATAATCTCCAACACATTTTTGGAACTGTCTTCAGAGCACACCTGTCTGACTACTTCAGGCTCATAGGTTTTAATAACCTCGCCGGTTTCGCCGCTGATAATTTCTTTGGCGATCAAAGGCTTCATCAACTTCCCGCCATTGACCGTGGCATTTAAGCCCGTCACCAATTGAATCGGCGTAACACTGATGCCTTGCCCAAAACTCTTGGTCGAAAAATCCAAGTTTCCCATACTCGGCGTGTTCGGAGGCACAATTCCTTTTTCTTCGCCGGATAGTTCAATGCCAGTGGCATCTCCAAAACCAAAATTGTAAACATATTTATAAAACTTATCTCTTCCCAAGGCTAAAATCATTTGCGCCAACGATGGATTACAAGATTTTGCCACTGCCGAATGCAACGGATTGGTACCATGGGTACCGGGATAAATATAACACTGCACCCGCACTCCATCTACAACATAATAGCCCGGACAATGCAGCGGTGTATCCATATTCATCGTACCCTCATCCAGCACCGCCGCCGTTGTAATCAACTTAAATGTGGACCCCGGCTCATAAATAAATCCCACCGCAGGATTTGCCCACATTTCCATACGAATTTCATCATCGCTCTTTTTAACTTTTGCACCGCTTTCATCAGTGGTATAAATGTCGTCGCCGATGGCACTCAGATACGCATCACTGATATTCGAAGGGTTGTTTAAATCATAATCCGGTTTGACCACCATGGCCAACACTTCGCCTGTTTTAACATCCATCACAATCGTAATCACTTTTTTTGCGTTGGTTCGTTGCAAAGCGGCAAGCGTTTCTGTTTCTGCATAGTGTTGGATTATACTGTCAATGCTCAGCACCACACTGTCGCCGGGCTGCGCCTCTCTGCGAATTTCCACACCGGAATTGATTTTGTTGCCGTTGGCATCTTTTTCATAGGCTAACAAACCATCTTTGCCTTTGAGCACATCATTAAAAGCCGCTTCAATACCAAAGAGTCCCTGATGGTCAGTGCCGGTAAAGCCAAGGACATTCGACATAAAATTTCCGTTGGTATAGTAGCGTTTTTTGTCCTCTTCAATCGTAATCCCTTGTTTTATTTGTTCTTTGATGCTTTGTGCTATGTTATTGTCCACTTTTGTCTTGATAAGCACCAAACTGTTTTCTGTATTGGAAATACTTGCCAATACCTTCTCTTGTTCCAAACCCAAAGAATCCGCAAGGATTTTTGCGGTCGTCTCATAATCAGTGATATCTTTTGGCCGAGCATAAACGCGATAACTGGCGGCATCTTTGACCAAAAGCACTTTGTTTCGGTCATAAATTTCGCCTCGAGATGCCGTAATAGGAATTTCACCCATCAATTGGTTCAATTG
The DNA here is from genome assembly GCA_002329295.1 of Eubacteriaceae bacterium UBA1433. Lineage (GTDB taxonomy): Bacteria > Bacillota > Clostridia > Eubacteriales > UBA1433 > UBA1433. Next base: position 140,474 of record DCTT01000018.1, on the reverse strand, counting down.
ACTGGTTGATATTTTCGGATCAGGAAAAACTTGAAGATAAAATAATCGAATCGCATACAAAATGCTCACTATTGCAAAAGCGGCAAGGAGAACCAATAATCTTTTTCTGCTTCTCAATATACCAAAATTCATCATGGCCCTCCTAAAGCCGCTTACTTAATTTGTCAGCCACGCAAACACGGAAGATATTTTGTCTGTCACAGCGCCGCTCGTTTCGCTCTCTTGCGCACGGGCAGTCTTTTGCTGTGTATATTCTTGCGGCAACTTCTTTAATTCCATCGTTGTATAAGAATTTGCTGTAGGTTCTATCATATTTAATTTGGTTTTTGCAATATATTCTATCTGATCCCAATTTACCATTTGTATCACTTGGGCTTCCAGTGCATCCGTAAGCATTTGTATGCTTTTGATTTCTTTTTCCATTTCATTGATTTGTGCTCCCACATTGATAATGCGCGAGTATTGATTAATAAAAGCAACAGCAACTATAAAAATCAACAAAATCACCGCAACACGTCTAAATGCTCCGCCTTTTACACGGAGTCTTTTTTTGCTTCTTGTTTTGCCGACCGTTCTTTGCTTTGTCGTTGTAGAAGCACTGTTATAGGCCATGTTTTGTTTGCCCGCCGTCAGGGTTGCGGTTTTGCGAATTTGTGCCATGTCGCTATTTCCTTTATGCGTGTGTTTTTTCTTTCGTTGACGAGATGCGCAGCAACCCTCTGAGCTTTGCACTTCGACTTCGGTGATTGATTTCCATTTCTTTTTTGGAAGGTAGAATCGGCTTTTTCGTCAATAGCCGAAACTCTTCTTTCGCACCACATGTGCAAACCGGAAAATCCGGCGGACATGTACAAGGATTTGCTAACTGCCAAAAAGTTTCTTTAACAATTCTGTCTTCCAGTGAATGAAAAGTAATGACGGCCAAGATACCGTCTTTATTCAGCATTTGCGCCATCGCCTTTAAAGCTTCCTCCAACCCGTCCAATTCTTTGTTCACCGCAATTCGCAGTGCCTGAAAAGTTTTTCTTGCCGGGTGCTTTCCCTGAAAGCGTTCCCTGGGCGGATAGGCTTTTTTTACAATTTCCGCGAGCTCCAATGTGCTTTGAATCAGACCTTCCTGTCGCTTCTTCAAAATCTGGCGGGCAATAAGCTTTGCATGTCTTTCTTCTCCGTAAGAAAAAAGAATTTCTGCAATCTCCTCTTCTCCGTATTTGTTGACAATATCATATGCGCTGAAGTCTTCCTCCTGATTCATGCGCATATCCAACATGCCCTCTCGGTGATACGAAAATCCCCTCTCCGCTTGATCTAATTGGATCGAGGAGACCCCCATATCAATCAAAAGTCCGTCAAAGGCCTCTATATTTAATGTACGAACAATATCAGGCAGATTTTTGTAATCATCCTGCACAATAAAAACCGTCGCCTTCTGCCCCTTTGTCCATTCTTTACTCTTTTCAATGGCGTATCCGTCTTTATCTATCCCCAGATATTTACCCCTTTGCCCTAACTTTTCCAAAATCGCCCTTCCGTGTCCGCCATAACCCATCGTTAAATCCCCATAAACACCATCAGGTCGAATATTCAAAAGATCCGTTGTTTCTGCTTTCATTACGGGGATGTGGAGATTTTGCCTGTCCATCTAAATATCCATTTCTTCAATGTTGTCTTCCAACACTGCGGCATAGCCTGCCTCGGGGTCGTTATAGTCTTTCCACGCCTGCATATCCCAAACTTCCACCCGATCACTGACGCCGATGACACACACATCTTTACTTAAATTGGCATATTCTCTCAGTGGTTTGGGAAGCATAATGCGCCCCTGTTTATCAATTTGGCATTCACTGGCACTGCCGAAAAAAGCACGGCTTACGGCTCTGGCTTTTTTGCTGCTCAACTGCAACATTTTCAGTTTTGCCTCAAAAGCATCCCATGCTTTATAAGGAAACAAAAACAAGCATCCGTCCAATCCTTTTGTGGCAATAAAATTTTCGCCCAAAGGAGCGCGAAACTTTACGGGAATGATAATTCTTCCCTTTTCATCGATTGAATGGGTATATTCACCGATAAACATATTGCATGTTTTCTTCCTTTCCTCCACTTTAATCCAAATATTACCACTTTCCTCCACATAATGCAAGTTTTTTCATAAAAAAAGAAGACTTTTCACCCTATTTTTTTAAAAAGTCTCCAATAAAAAAACGCCCCGATGTTTTTTGTCGGAACGTAATCTTTAAAAAATCATTGTATATGTTACAAAGCTTGTGAACAAAACCCGTCTTCCGCAAGTTCTTTCAGCATAAAAACTTGACAGCTATTTTTATATTTTCAGCAATTTTTTTAGATATCCTTCATTGAGCAGGTGCACCGTTTCAAATTTCCCCTGATACAAAACTGCCCAATTATTAAAAAGCACAGGAATGCTCTTGGCTTTTTTTAGCGAGTCTATCACAACCAAATTCAATGCAACGGCGTTTGCTTCACAAAACGCTTTTACTTGCGCAATACAATCTGCACTGTAGGGACATTGAGGCGAATAATAGATTGTCAATGTATCATCCGTCGTCGACGGGTGTTTAACGCACTCAGCAAAAGCGGGTTTGCTTCCGTCAAAGGGCAGCGCCAATAATTCGTAGTCTTTTTCAAATGTATCCGCAACTTCAAATCCGAATTTTTGCATAAATTTTTTATCGGATAAAAACGGCTTTTTCTTTTGGGAACTGAGAATGCAAACTCCCTTTTTCCCTTGCGCTTTTGCGTCTTCAATGCAATGGGTAAGCAGCGCCTTTGCATGCCCTTTGCCTTTATAAGAACCTGAAACCCATAAGCAATAGATATAAACATAGTCCTCTCCCTCAATTGGCACCCAAGCTTCTTCCAATGGCGCATATTCAACAAAGATTTTACCCTTTGCATTGAGTTTGCGAAAAACATGTCCTTCAGAGATACGCTCTTTTAACCATTCTTTTTTGGATACAACCCCTGCCTGATGTTTTTTATCCGCAATGGCACAGCATAAATGCTCTTCTTCAAGATTATCCAAAGTCAAATTGATATATTCCTCGCTCATCTCTTTCCTCACTTTCACCGAACTTCATTGCTTTTATTATCGCAGACCAAAAGATAAATAGCAATCAAAAAGGACTGCAACGCAGCCCTTCTGTCAAAGTGTTTCACCATTCATCAATACGGCGAAAATTTCCTCGCGATATAATCAACGCTCATCAACCACTTTCCTGCTACATTTTTTCCGTCTTGCTTCGAACGCTGTTAAGTTTTTGTTCCATCGTGCCTTTTTTGTCTCTTCTGTCGTCAATACGCAAGATCGAAAACACACGTCCGTATCCTGCATCGGCAATTTCTTCCTGAATTTTTTTCACCATTGCCATAATATCGTCCAGCTCTCCTTCTACCACAACACTCATAGGTGTTTGAATATATTTAAAGCCGGATGTTTCCAAATTTTCTTTTACAATCTCTTGGTGTGTTTTTTTTACTTCGGCATTTTTACTGCCTGATAATACCATATCCACAATTGCCATGTCATTTCATTCCTTTCTTTCGTTTTAATTGTCTTCCTGTATTCTGATTGAAGTCTCGATTCTGGTATAGCCTTTGTCAATCAGCGCTTTTCTCATATCATTAACCAGGTCAAAAATTTCTTCCACATCACCTTCCACCACGGTGCTCANNGCTCATCGGATACAGCGTATTTTTCAGTCCCGAATCATCAATGACCTTTTGAATAATCGCAACCGACTCGCTGACGCTTGTGCCGCCGCCTTTTTTTCTTCCGACCATTGTCAAATCTACTAAAGCCATCTAAAACACTCCTTTCGCAAAACGAAATTTTTAAGAAACTTTATACTATACGTTGCATTATATCATAATTTATTTCATTGATAAAGAAAAGAGCCGTTTCCCCTATATTCTTTTTTTGTCGTTCCTCCTTGACGTATACCAAGAATCTTCGATATAATATGAATTCACAGAAACATTCCTATACATTTTGAAAGGTGGAAATATATGATGAAAAAAATTACGGTCTACAGCTCTTCACCCTGCCCATGGTGTTCCAGAGCAAAAGCATTGTTAAAACAACAGGAACTTGCCTTTGAAGAAATTCATATTGATTTTGACAGCAAAGAATTTGATGAACTCATTGAAAGAACCAAAATGCAAACCGTGCCGCAAATTTTTGTGGACGATGTGTTGCTTGGCGGTTTTGAAGAATTGAAGAAAGCCATTGAAGAAGGCACATTGGTGTAGAGTTTTCAATAAAAAAGCGGCAAATCGCCGCTTTTTTATTGATGTTTTTTATTCATAATGACGCAAAATATATTCTTCGGTTTTTCTTTTTACTTCTTCATCAAAGAAAACAACCTCTTCTATCGTTGCACATTTTGCCTGCGGAGTACTGTGAAAGATTGCCGCGACAATGTCGGCAATGTCCAAAAATTTTATTTTGTCTTGCAAGAACACCCCTACCGCCACTTCATTGGCCGCATTGAGCACAAGCGGATAACTTCCGCCTTTTTTGACGGCCTCATAGGCCAACGCCAACAGCGGAAACGCTTCTGTATCCGGTCTGTAAAAGGTGAGGTTTCGATCAAACAAGTTCAGTCGCTCCATGGATGTGGGTTGTCTTTCAGGATAAAATAACGCTACATGGATAGGCAAGCGCATATCCGCCACACCTAACTGAGCAATCATTGAGCCGTCTTTATATTCCACCATGGAATGTACAATGCTCTGCGGATGCACCACCACCTGCACTTGTTCAGGTCTTACGCCAAAGAGCATCACCGCTTCAATGACCTCTAAGCCTTTGTTCATCAGCGTGGCCGAATCTATGCTAATCTTTTGCCCCATGGCCCAATTGGGGTGTTTTAATGCCTCTTGTTTAGTAATTCCCTGCATTTGCTCTTTGGTTCTGCCAAAAAACGGACCGCCCGAAGCGGTAAGCCAAATGTTGTATACATCGTTTTTTTTGTTTCCGTAGAGACACTGAAAAATTGCGTTGTGCTCGCTGTCTACAGGAATAATGCGCGCTCCTTTTTCCGCAGCCATTGCATTGACAATCTCCCCTGCCGCCACCATAGCCTCTTTGTTGGCAAGGGCAATGTCTTTGCCCTCCGATACAGCTGACCAGACCGGCAAAAGTCCGACACTGCCTGCTATAGCGCATACTACCAAATCATTTTTTTGATAGGCGGCAACCTTGCACAACCCTTCCATCCCGCAGACAATACGCGTAGCACCTTTTACACGCGACTGCAATATCTCCGCACTCTCTTTATCATATACGGCAACCACTTCAGGCGCAAATTTTTCTATTTGCTCCAATAATACGTCCACCTGCCTGTTGGCCGCCAGTGCCGTGACGCGAAAATGTTCTTTGTTTTCGCTAAGCACTTCCATCGTCTGCTTGCCCACCGACCCTGTAGAACCTAAAACGGCAATGTTTTTCATGTATTTACCCCTTTTGCGGAAGTTTAAAAGAGCTTTTCAGTAAAACTGTACGGTTAAATGTCAGGTTTTCTTTCGGATCGTTATGGCTGTCCACTGCAAAATAGCCGTTGCGCATAAACTGAAACACTTCCCCCGCTTCTGCTTCTTTCAGGCTTTCTTCACAAAAACCGTCCATGATTTTCAGCGAATCCGGATTGATTCGATCCATGTAGTCTTTGCCGTCTCCTTCATCATCCAACAAAATCGGCTCATATAAATTGATTTTACAAGACAGCGCACTTGGCGCATGCACCCAGTGAATCGTGCCTTTCACTTTTCGTTCCTTAAAGCCGCTGCCTGCTTTCGTTTTTTCATCATAAGTACAACGAATTTCTATCACACGTCCGCTCTCGTCTTTCACCATCTCATTGCATCGAATAAAATAGGCGCCAATCAGCCGCACTTCATTGCCGAGATATAAACGATGATACTTCGGCGGCGGCACTTCCATAAAATCTTCCCGCTCAATGTAGATTTCTCTGCCAAAAGGCACCTGGCGGCTGCCCATTGTTTCGTCATCCTGATTATTGGATACGGGCAAATATTCCACCTTGCCCTCAGGGTAGTTGGTAATCACCACTTTCAACGGATCGATTACCGCCATAACCCGTTTGGCTTTCATCTTTAAATCATCTCTGACCATATGCTCAAAGAGCGCATATTCCACCTCGCTGTTGGCTTTGGATATCCCGATAGCTTCACAAAAATTAACTATCGCCTGCGGCGTTACACCGCGTCTTCTCAGTCCGCACAGCGTCGGCAGGCGCGGATCATCCCAGCCGTCCACTACCCCATTATCGATAAGATTTTTTAAAAAACGTTTGCTCATAACGGTGTTTTCGAGATTCAATCGAGCAAACTCGATTTGTCTGGGTCGTGTGACGGCAAAATCGTCCAAGTTATCCAACACCCAATCATAAATGGCTCGATTGTTTTCAAATTCCAACGAACAAAGCGAAAAAGTTACTCCCTCAATCGCATCTTGCAAAGGGTGGGCAAAGTCATACATCGGATAAATGCACCATTCATCGCCTGTTCTGTGATGGCTTGCATATAAAATGCGATAAAGCACCGGATCGCGTAATACAATATTCGGGCTTTCCATATCGATCTTTGCACGCAGCACCATTTCTTCTTCCTGATAACGCCCTTCTTTCATCTCCCGAAAGAGTCGCAGGTTTTCTTCAATGCTTCGGTTGCGATACGGGCTCGGCTTGCCCGGCGTTGTCAGCGTCCCGCGGTATTCTTTTATTTCTTCCGCACTCAACTCATCTACATAGGCCAAGCCTTTTTGAATCAGCTCCACCGCGTATCGGTACGTTTGTCCAAAATAATCCGAACCGAAGCATAATTTGTCCCATTCATAACCCAACCAGTGAATGTCTTGTTGAATACTGTCTACATACTCTTCATCTTCTTTGGTCGGATTGGTATCATCAAAACGCAAGTTGGTCTTGCCTCCATAGCGCTCTGCCGTGGCAAAATTGATATAAATCGCCTTGGCATGTCCGATATGTAAATAACCGTTGGGCTCCGGCGGAAAACGTGTATAGACACTGCTGCGAACCCCCTCGGCTAATTCCTCATCAATAATATCCCAAATAAAGTTTGAAACTTTTTTTTCTTCAGTCATCTTCTCTCACCGCTTTGTCTTTCTTTTTCTTTTTGTAAAAACAAATTATAATATATCTTGTCGAAAAGTTCAATGTATCCTCCTGTTGTTTCTTGAATTGACAAGACATCTACGATATAATAATTATATTAGTCAGGAGAAATGATGAATATCAGGAAATACAAAGAAGAACAGGAACAAAAAAACCTCTCGCCCTTTGCCGTAAAAAGCGCCGATTCACTCGGTCGCAGTCACCCTGTTGCAGAATGCGAGATACGTACTTGCTTTGAGCGCGACAGAGACCGTATCATTCACTCCAAGTCATTTCGGCGCCTCAAACACAAAACACAAGTTTTTCTCTCTACCGAGGGCGATCATTATCGCACACGGCTGACTCATACGCTCGAAGTGACGCAAATTGCCCGTGTTATTGCCCGTGCTCTGCGTTTAAACGAAGATTTAACTGAAGCCATTGCGCTGGGTCACGATATCGGACATACCCCTTTCGGGCATTTAGGCGAATATTTGCTCGACTCGGTCATGGAAGAAGGCTTTGACCATGCACTGCAAAGCTTGCGCACGGTAGAAGTATTGGAACCGCTGAATCTGACAGCGGAAGTGCGTGATGGCATCGCCAATCATAACGGAGACAAAGAACGCAAAACCTTAGAAGCACAAGTGGTTCACTTTGCAGACCGCACGGCCTACATCAATCACGATTTAGATGACGCTATTCGCGGAGCAATACTGAAAGAAGACGATCTTCCTTCATCCATCGTTCATATATTGGGCTCAACCAGCTCTTCCCGTATCGACTGTATCGTCAAAGATATCATCCGCAACAGCTTATCGCAAGACAGCATCCGCATGAGCACACAGGTTTATGAAGCGATGCATGCGTTGCGTGCATTTTTATTTGAAAACGTCTATAGTACCTCTGCAAATTTTAAAGCTTTAGAAGACACCAAAGCACGGCTGATTCTCAAAAGCCTGTTTGATTATTATTGTGACCATACCCACGAAATGCCGGAGCAATTTAAAATTATTTCGGATACTTGCTCTCCGCAACGCGGTGTGGCAGACTATATTTCGGGGATGACAGATCGCTATGCCGTCAAAAAATATACCGAACTGTTTATTCCTTCTTTTTGGAGTTAGTTTACTGAACGGAGCAGCCTCATGTCAAACTTTATTGAACAAAGTAAAATAGAGGAAATCTTATATAAGGCAGATATTGTATCTGTCATTGATTCTTATGTACCGTTAAAAAAAGTCGGTTCACGCTACAAAGCGCCCTGTCCTTTTCACCGCGAAAAAGACCCCAGCTTTATTGTTACCCCCGAAAAAAACATCTTCCATTGTTTCGGTTGCGGTGCCGGCGGCAATGCCATCCATTTTATCATGCGTATCGAAAACCTCCCCTTTGTCGAGGCCGTTCGCCTGCTGGCGGACCGATATCATGTAGAATTGGATCACACGGCAAATAAGCAAGTCATTGCTCGCAACAACTTACAAAAACGCATTTATGAAATCAATAAGGAGGCCGCCAATTTTTATTACACGCAGGCCAGAACATCCCTGCGCGCGCTTGCTTATTTGCAAAAACGCGGACTGAGCGTCGAGACTGTCAAAGAGTTCGGCATCGGCTATGCTGATGACACATGGGATACCCTCACCAATCGATTGTTGAAAAAATATAACAAAAACGATTTAATCAAAGCAGGCCTGATTATGAAAGCCAGCAAAAGCGATCGACTTTATGACCGTTTCCGTGATCGACTGCTCTTTCCCATCCAGGATATTTCGGGACGGGTATTGGGTTTCGGCGGCAGAGCATTGGAAGATGCGGCACTCCCCAAATATCTCAACACCTCCGAGACCCCGGTATATGTAAAAGGCAAGCACCTCTACAACTTCAACCGAGCAAAGTTTCATTGCAAAGATACAGGTTATCTTATTTTGACAGAAGGCTATATGGATGCAGTGTCTTTGGCAGCCGGCGGCATCAAAAATACCATTGCCTCTTTGGGCACGGCCCTGACCCCTTTGCAAGCTTCGTTGATAAAACAATACGTGTCCACGGTTTATCTTGCCTATGACAATGACGAAGCCGGCATTGCCGCGGCACTTAAAAATGCTTTGATTTTGGACGAAAAAGACATTGAAGCCAAAATCATTGTCTGGAACGACTGCAAAGACCCTGACGAATATATCCGTAAACACGGGAAAGAAAAACTGTTGGCACTTTTGCCGGGCGCATTGGATTATTATCAATTCAGACTGTTCCGTCTAAAGCAGTCCTTTACCGAAGACAATTCGGAAAACAAAGCCAAATTTGCCCGCCAGGCATTGACTATTCTCACCGGCGTGGCGGATGCCATTCGTTTCGAAGGATATTTGAATACCGTCAGCGAAATTTCCGGTATTGCAACCGGTATTTTAAAAGAACAGCTGCAGCGTTACCGACAACGCGGCGCTCGCTCGGCGCGATTCAAACCTTCTGCGAAAAACAAAGTTAAACAAGGCAGTCTTGTGGCGCAGGAGCATTTGTTAAATATTTTGTCTTCCGACAGCGATTCTTATGAAAAATATAAACGGCGCATCCAGTCGCTCACCTTTGAGCCGGGCATATTGCAGGATACGCTCCAATACATCATTCAATGCTATGAAGAGAAAAAAAACTTTCTTGCATCGGAATATATCTCTTTCATAAAAAATCAAAATGATGTAGAATATTTAAGCGAAATACTCCTTAGCCCCTCACCCAAAAGCGATATTGTCGGTTTTATCGATAAAATCGAAATCGAAAACATGTATGAAAAAATCGCGGAAGAAACAAAACGCTGCGACGAGGCGCTAAGACGCAATGATGCCGTAAAAGCAAACGTCCATTTGCAAAACATCAATGCACTGAAAAAAAATGTGGAACAAATCAAAGGCGGTATTACCCATTATGAAAAAAAATCCTGAACAAAAAAGCGAAAAACAAAATCGTTTTGAGTCCGAAGACCCAAAACATGTTATAGAAATGCTGGAAGAATTTAAAGAGCGTGTTAAAGAAGAGAAACGAATTTCCGATAAAGAGTTTCAAAACACCCTTTCCAACGTTTCCGAAGTAGCCCCCGACCAGGTAGAAGAAATTTTAGACTTTTTCACGGTAAACGATATTCAAATTATCGATGAAAACGGTCTGCCCGATGATTCTTTCATTGACGACTCGGCTTTCCTGACCGTCAAAGAGGCAGATGACGAAAAAGAAGAGGAAGACGTAGAAGACTTGGATCCTAAAGTTGTTGCCGCTTCCGACAACATCAATGTCAATGATGCGGTCAAAATGTACCTCAAAAATATCGGTAAAATTGATTTGCTCACTGCAGAAGAAGAAGTGGCTCTTGCCAAAGCCAGCAAGGAAGGCGACAAAAACGCACGAAATATGCTCTCTCAAGCCAATTTGCGCTTGGTGGTCAGCATTGCCAAACGCTATTCGGGCAGAGGCATGACATTTTTAGACTTAATCCAGGAAGGCAACCTGGGTCTCATGAAAGCCGTGGAAAAATTTGATTACACGAAAGGCTATAAATTCAGCACCTACGCCACTTGGTGGATCCGCCAGGCCATTACACGAGCCATCGCAGATCAGGCGCGCACGATTCGCATCCCCGTGCATATGGTAGAAACCATCAATAAGCAAATTCGCCTTCAACGCAGTATGCATCAATCTTTAGGCCGCGAACCATTGCCTGAAGAGTTAGCCGAAGAGCTGGGATACTCTGTAGATAAGGTGATTGAAATTATGAAAATCGCCCAAGACCCCGTATCGTTGGAAACCCCCATCGGCGAAGAAGAAGACAGCCATTTAAAAGACTTCATTAAAGACAACTATTCCCCTGCACCCGAAGACTTGGCGTCTTATACTCTGCTGCGTGAACAGCTTATCGAAGTACTCCATACGCTGACACCTCGGGAAGCCAAAGTACTCAAATTGCGCTTCGGGCTTGAAGACGGTCGCCCCCGCACTTTGGAAGAAGTGGGTGCTGAATTCAAAGTTACCCGAGAACGCATCCGTCAAATTGAAGCCAAGGCGCTGCGCAAATTGCGCCATCCAAGCCGCAGCAAAAAACTCAAAGACTATTTGCATTAAGATCATTTGAAAATTTGAAAAAGCGCATTTTATTTTACAATAAAACCGTTTTCCTCAGCAGGTCAACGGTAGAGCGCACGGCTGCTAACCAAGGGCTTGTTGGTGCAAATCCAACCTGAGAAACCAACCCAGAGCGCAGTTATTAATACAATATCTCGTATTGATAACTGCTTTCTTTTGTTTTGAGCTTATTTTCTCTCCGAAATGGGAAACGAGATTTCACTGCCGTCTTTGAAACGGTAAAGCAAGGTGTTATCGTTCTTTACCGTCACTGTGTCCACAGTGCTCATCCAGAGCGTGTTCGAGAATTTGACGGGCAAGATGTCATCATCAAAAATGGCAAACATAAAACCGCTTAGGATTGAACTTTGATGGTTCTTTTCCTTGATGGCAGACTCCGGTTCCTCAAACTCCGTCTGTAAGGCTTCAAAGCGTTCCACTTGTGCGTCATAACGCTTCTGATAATCTTCCTGATCAGGAGCACGGGTAGCGTTCTCGTTTACAATCCGCAAGATGATTTCCGCCACTACCTCCATCTCCTGTGAAAGCTCTTTGAGCCTGATTTCTTCCTCGGAGCAGCCGGTCAATGCATTGCTCAATTCCCGACAGTGGACAAGGAACTTCTCCTTATTAGTCAAGAGCAGACTTAGTGCTTCGACGAAAGATTCTTCCATCTCCGATTCGTAAAGATGCGGCGTGCTGCACTTTTCCTCGTTCTTGAACTTGTCATTATTACACTGCCATACGGTTCACTTGTATTTCGTATTGAAATGCCGGGCATCACCCGTGACGGCATAACCGAGAGATTTTTGTAAAAATCTTGCCTTGTCCAGGTCATCGCTCACAATCTTTTTGAAATATATTGGATATCATTCATAATAAATACCATCCCTTAAGGTCGTTGAGCCAGACACGGTAACGAAACCAGTAATATAGCAAAAGGAACAATAATCGACAAATAGTCCTGAAAACAAGAACCCTAACAGTAAAATCATTATTTATCAGACAGAAGATGGCCTGGCTAAGGATTAACGATAGACCATCCTGTCCCGTCCTTCTCGTTTGGCACGATAGAGGTTTTCGTCCGCAGTTTTTATAAAGTCCGAGTAAGAAATCCCACTGACATAACCACTGAGTCCACCGGAAATTGTGACCGGCTTTCCATGGCTCCAAGCATGTGTCCTCATCCGTTTGCCGAGCGCCTGCACTGTGGGCAATGCTTCCGCCGGAGTTTTGCCCGGAAACAGCACCACAAACTCTTCTCCGCCATATCGACCGAAAATCTCTCCTTCCGTCAGGCTGGCATTCATAATCTGAGCAACATTGACCAGCACATCGTCACCATAGTCATGTCCGTAAGTATCGTTTATCGCTTTAAAATGGTCGAGATCCAAAATACAAAGCGTCAATTGCGAGCCGGTGTCGCATGCCCGGCGCATTTCTTCGTCGATGCTCGCTGATAAAAAGCGGCGATTATATAAGCCGGTCAAGGCATCAGTCAGCGAGAGACGCTCTAAGCGAAACACCAGGCGCATCTTTTCATCCTGCACCCTCGCATATTCCGTCATCACCGTGAAAGCTAAAATAGAGTTGACAATCAAACTCATTGTCAGGCCGAACGCCAAATCCGAATAGTGGGCTGTACGGTCGGGATAGAGTATGACAATATCCGGGAAATGGTATTCCAGCACGACAAAGGCAACCAACAAAATCGCTTCCACAATCAGCATACTGTTGCGCACTGCTCCTTTGAAAACGATAGCAATACACAGACCGCACGTGAGCATCAAGGCAGAGGTGGGACCGGTTGCCCCGCCGATTGTAAACCATAGAAAGGGAACCAGAAGAAACGTGGAAGAACCCAGGATAATCACGGCAGCTCCGTACCAGCGCTGTGTGACTACACTGTATAAAACGCTTGAAAGAGTTGTCGCGAGATACAGTATGAGTACAGGCAACGTAAATATGCCCAGGCCCATCGCCATATTGTAGCCGAGTCCGAATATAGACATAAGGATACCGGCGGCGGCAGTATACAAAAACACAAGGTGATCCAGCGGCAATTCCTTTTTGTAAACTTGCTGGATCGTTTTTTTGAGCGAACTGATGACTGTCTTTACGGCAATGCTTTCTTCATTTTTTCTATTTAAGTTATTTTGCGATACCATCGTAAACCTCCAGATTACAAGACTACTTGTCACAAAAAAAGAGGGGCGTACCAAGCGGACAACAGCTTATTCTTCTGTCATAGCGGAAACTTATAAAGTCTCCAGCATATATAGACAGACTGTCAAACTTAGCTTGGGTGTATTGTATCATTCATCCAATCCTAACACAACCTAAAACATAGCCGTCAATACCATTCTAGTATTAACGGCTGTTTTGCTTTTATTTTTGTTTACAACAGCTTTTGTGTTCATTCAAAAGTGATTTGAAAAATCAATAACGGAAACAAACCATTTTTATAAAATTTTTCACATGCAGATGATAGAAATGCTATCATATATTAAGCCATACTATTGATGTTGACTTAGAAAATCATCCAGTGCTTTCTCAATTTCTTCACTGTGTCCCATCATCATATGTCCCCCGTCAGGAAAAACAACGAGCGTAAGATCAGGGAAGCGATGTTGAACATTTTTCACTTTTTCAAAACTTGCTACAGGGTCATCTTCTGAATGCAAAATCAAAACCGGCATTTTTAACTCTTCGATAGGATACTGTTCAAAATTTCTCTCCATATCCGGATTCGTCAGCTTTCCGTCTAATATCACTCCGATTTTTCTTTCAGCAACGGGCTGGATGCTTTTTACGGTTGATGCCGGCATTCCCATCAATGAAGGCATTAGCGGGCTAATCAAATACATCGCATAATCGGATAACAGCGGTTCGGGCGGTGCTTGATATTCAAGATAAGTGTCCGGTTTTTCATTGACCGGCATCGCCGAACAAAATAGAATTAAACCCTTGACACGCTCCGGGTAATCCAGCGCAAAACGAATGGCAGGAGTCCCCCCTGCGGACGTTGCTAAAACAAAAACTTGATCAATTTCCAAATAATCAAGCAATTCCTTATAGGCCTCGGCTTGTTCTTTCGGTGTTCCGTTTCCTTTTATAACAGAGCCAAGGTAGCCGAATCGTGACGGTGCAATCAATCGATTTTTTGATTCTCTGTTTTTTATACTGTCATATGCCTGATCATATCCGCCGAAAATACCGTGGATGGACAGAATCGTTTCGCCTTCACCCGCATCAAAATAGGTCATTGAACCATAGGACAGATTCGCTGTGCTTGTTTCATATGAATTCAGTTTATCTTGCGCTTTATATAATCCGTTCACGCAACGTATGCCTTGAACGAAAAAATACAAAACGATTATCATTAAAAAAGCAGATAACAACCATCTCATTTTTCCTTTTCCAACCTTTCCGTTTTTCTTTGTCATTTTAGAGATTCTCCTGTTTTTTATCTTTTTTCTTTTGCATCAAAGTTCCTATGAAATATTTCTATAAAATATTTAAAATTTCTGTGACAAGTCGGAAGAAGAGAGAATAATCATTTTCGCAATATAAATCAAAACCGAAAAGCTCATGACTGATGACACGATTCAAAAAAGCAGATTGAATCGTAGATAAAAGCATGAATGCCTTTATTTTCCTTATGTTTTCCGGCTCTGTATCCGGAATTGCCTTAAAAATGGCTTTGTAGCTTACAGAAGAGTTGCTTTCTATGTTTGGCTGCGAAAGGTCGCTCAACATGGAAATTTTCGATATTTCCGGATTGTTTACAAGAAAAGCAAAAACACTCGCGGTAAAAGATGCTATACCAATGCCCTTTTTGTCGTGAACATCTTCTTTATCCGATGAATTACCTGCTTCGGAAAAAGTCTCCATAACATGGGAGATCATTCGCTGAACACAGATTTTGATCAGATTTTCTTTGGAACCGAAATGATAGTTAATGAGCCCGATGGCAACATCACTCTTTTGGGCAATGTCCCGCACAGTTATATTTTCCACCAAGCCATCTGACCGTTCGATTAAAGAGATCGTAGTGTTGATGATTTTTTCTTTTATATTTGATTGATTCTGCACGCTGTCTTTCATGATATCCTCCTTTTTGAACAGTGTTCAAACATATTGTACTGAACGCTGTTCAATCTGTCAAGTAAAGTTTTTACAACTGATGGAACCACGCAAAAATAAAAAGATTGTTTTATTGATTGATGTACATATATCCCGGGAACATTCCCGGTTTTTTTCAGTCAAAATATCCTGCAAAAAGCTGCGACAAATTGTTTTCAAAAACCCAATTCACTGTTTTTAGAGATAAAAAATCAGAACGGATTAATTAAATTGCATCGACCGCTTAGTCCTTAACAACAGGAAACACAACCATTGATACAATACCTGCATTGACGATTTTTTTTGCTTGCAGCAGCTTTTGTATTCATTTAAGAGCAAATTTAAGCAATAAATAACTCAATAAATCATTTTGATAGAATTATTTACATATAAATGATAGAATAAATACAACTTCTCAAAAACGGAAGAAAAAAACTTATAGCAATATCCTATGATAAACTGTTACGTTTACAGGCTAGTCGGCAGACGGGCAATTCGAATTTATTAACAAGGTCGGATTTTCCGATAATATGATAACGCAGATCAAACACAGAAAACACATTCCTCACAACAATGTTCGAAGAATCTGCCGGTTGCTTGACTGCAAATATAGATGATATTTTAGAAGTTACCGATCTTGGAAACCGAAAAGAATTGAGGCAAATTTACAATAAGCTAAAACTTAAAGCTTTGCTTTGGAGATAAAATCGTGGAACATAATCTTACATTGTCAATGCTATATTACATTTGCGGTTGCTTTTATATGATTTTTGGCGCATATACAATAGTTGCTAATGCAAAAAGCAATGTCAACAGGTTGTTTGTAATCACAACAAGTTCAATGGCAATTTGGTCATTTGCATATGCCATTTCAAACTCAGCGCCTACGGCGGAGGCAAGTGCTTTTTGGAATTCTTTCTCCACTTTCGGTTGGGGAGTTTTTTATAGCCTGTTCCTTCACTTTGTACTGATTCTGACAGAAACTGAAAGCCGCTTGAACAAGCGAACTATTTTCGCCATGATTTATTTGCCTGCTTTGATAAATATCATTCTGTTTGCGCCCTTCGGATTTCTTGCAGAGACACAATACAAAATGGTGCAGACCGATTTTGGTTGGATAAACACAGTTCCCGTCGATATATGGGGCATTTGGTTTATTGTATACTACGCTGTATTTTCGATTGTAAGTATCCTATTACTTTTTCGCTGGTGGAGTAAATTTGAACCCCGTACTCCTCTGAAACGGCAGATAACATATTTTTTAATTTCTATACTACTTCCCTTCTTTCTTGGAATAGCAACAGAAACTCTACCTACACTCTTTGGAAACAGCTTTTTTCCCAAATTGGCCATTATTTTTATGATGATTCCTGTGACAACGTTATTTTTTGCATTGAAAAACTTCGGAATGCTTCTGGAAAAGAAAGAGGAAACAATTATATTCCTGGAAACCGAACGACTTCAGACCGGCGATCGATTGCGTCTGTTTCAAACAGCAACAGCTGTATTTGTAATAGGTGCTGCAATATCTTTTTTAATAGGTCATTTCAGCATGAAAGGAGCATTGAACTACGAACTGTTTCTTGCTGCACTTTTATTATTTATTGGACTATTAACAAGATTAATACCGCTCCTGACAAAAAATCACACTATCCAGAACACCATCTTCCTGGCAATATGCACGGTAGGTATGTTGTTTTTTATGATAACAAATGCCGAAACAGGAGCGATAACGATATGGTCGGTATATATATTATTTCTTTTATTTACCGTCATTCTTGACAGCAAAGTTCATGCCTATATCTTTGTAGTGATAAATGTAATAATGCAAATTGTTTTTGGGAAACTTTATCCCAAAGTGATTGTAACCATCAACGGCAGTGAGTATCTGACAAGAATTTTCATTATTGTCCTTTCTTTTATCGCTGTGCGATATGTGACAAGTGAATATACTTCAAAAATGCTAGGATATCAAAGATTTGCAAAAGGACAGAAAGTACTTGAAAAAATTTCAACCAACTTTATTTCGATTAATACTGAAAATGCCAGAAAAAAAATTGATGAAATGTTTGAAATGTCTGCTGAAATTCTTGATTTTGATCACGCATATCTGGTTGGATTCGATACGGATTATAAAGAGGCTACATTTCTAAATATATATATAAAGGATATTACAGCAGAATCACTTCCTTATCATCCGAAAATGAAAGTGAAGACAGTCACTTTGCCCTTGGTCAGGCCTCTGATTGTTCAGAAACAACCCATAGTATGTGAAAACCTCACAGATGTTCCCTTTAATGAAGATATAGAAATAAGAGATTTCTTTATGTCAAGAGGAATACATTCTTTTTTTGCATTGCCAATAACGGCCAACGAAGAAATAGCCGGAATGCTTGTTGTTGAATACTTTGACCGGAGCGATATAGCCAACAGAGAAAGTCGGTTATACTTTTTAAAAATTATTGCAAATATATTGGGAGATGCAAAGAAAAAGACTTTGTACGAAGAAAGACTGTATAATGTTGCTTATTTTGATGAGATTACAAAACTGGCGAACAAGAATATGCTGATACAGAGACTAAAGCAACATATGGAAAACAGAAAAGAATCTGAAAAAATAGCAATATTAAATATTGAACTGGAGAACTTAAGGACGATTAAAGATACCTTCGGCCATCATGTAGGAGAGCAAATAACGATAAAATCAGCGACCATTCTCAAAACTCTGTTGGGGGAAAATTGCGATATCTCACGGTCAGCCGAAGGAGCGTTTGTTGTTGTAATACCTGCTGTGGAAAATGCCGAGCAGGTAGAATCCTGTGCAAACAGAATTATTGATTCCTTTTCCAGTCCTGTATTAACCGAGAGAGGAACAGAAGCACTATTTGTTATTGTCAATATAGGCATATCCGTGTATCCGGATAACGGAAGAGATGCGTATACTCTTTTGAAAAATGCCGACCTGGCAGGATTTCAAGCGAAAAGCACGAACAATAAAATCCTTTATTATACGGAGCAACTGGAAGACTATATTGCGAAAAACACGTTGTTTACGAACAGGCTTTTTAACTCATTGTAAAACGAAGAGTTTTCTTTAGAGTTTCAGCCTCAAGTTCGTTGTGATACGGGAAAAACCGTTGGGATTGAAGCCTTGCTAAGATGGACAACTGACGGTCAAAGAAGAGTGCCGCCCGATAGATTTATCCCCATCCTTGAACAAACGGGACTGATTTATGATGTGGGACTCTGGGTGCTAAAACAAGCGCTTCAGGAGCATAACAGGCTTGTTGAAAAGGGATTTTCTCCTCTTCGCGTTTCTGTAAACTTATCGGTTGTACAATTTGAAAGAAAAGAATTTATTCTCGATTTTTCAAAGATTATTAAGGGAAGTAAAGTAAAACCGAAATATATTGAGCTGGAGATTACGGAAAGCTCGTTTTCTGAAAACCCCGAAGAAGTAATTAATAAACTGCACCAATTAAAAGACTTAGGCATCAATATTGCTCTGGATGATTTCGGTATAGGATACTCATCATTTAATCGTTTGAAATCGATACCTTTTGACAAAATAAAAATAGATAAAGGTATCATAGATAATATAGACCTGCAAAGAAAAAAAGCTCCTATAACGGAAAGTATTCTTACATTAGCCAAAGCCTTCAGCGCAAGCGTTACAGTAGAAGGCGTGGAAACAAAAGAGCAGGCGGATTTCCTCAGAAGCTTAGACTGCGATGAAATGCAAGGGTATTATTTTTCAAGACCCCTGTCGCCGGCAGCGCTGGAAGATTTTCTGAAAAAGCAATAGATAGATATCTTTTGACGAATTGCTCTTTGAAATTGTTTTTTGCATCTTTTTGAATGCTGCTTTAAATTTGACGGCAGCACTCCTTGATTTATATTGGCATATCCAATGCACCTCGATCATTTGACTGCACCTGAAGTAACGGTAACCGCTTATCATTTGACTGTGTATATTTGCACCAACCACTTATTCCTTACCAACCTGAAACATAACCGTCAATAGAATCCCTGTATTGACGGCTGTTTTTTTAGAAATTAATTTTTCTCTTTTCGGAATGACAAAAACGACCTCCCTGCTGTCTTGGGAATGACAAAACGCGCAGTGTCGCTGTTCTTTACCGCAATCGTATCTGTGGCATTGGTTCAGAGCATATAAGCTTGACGATGGATATCAAACTTCGCCTGCAATGCTTCATCGCATACTGCTTGTACATTATAGTGTCTTTGACAATCTTTCTGATTGAGAGTGCGGTGATATTCTCATTTATCATTCGTAAGATACTTTTGCAACTACCTTCATTTCTTTATTCTTCAATATTATTTTTTAATATCTTTTACAAAAAAAGAAGCCTTTTTCGGCAATTTCCCTGCCGAAAAAGGCTTCTTTAAAGGTTTGAAGATCAGTCTTTGAATAAATCCTGTATTATATAGTAGGATTGCTTCAGTCTCTCTTTATATTTCGGCATATCCCAGTCATCCCAGGAATAGGCGCTCAAACCGCTTAAAACATTGTTTTCCACACTTGGGAATGATTCCAATACAGTGCCTTCATCATCTACATACAAAACACCGATATAGATTTCATCAACAAATCTACTTGCTTCAAGACCGTTCTCATAGACATTTCCGACAAACTCTTTTTTGCTTGGGTCTTTTGCCTGGATTAACAACCAGGGAATCCTTAATTCCAACCCTCCCCTCTTGTTTCTATAAAAATCGGCAAGGGAATCATAATTTTTTGAGGCGGGATTGGCATTCCCTTCTCTCAGCCTTCCGGTTTCATGAGTACTGAATGCCATAACGACTGTTCCGTCTTTTGACCGATATTCTTTGCTGAGCACATAATGAATTTCGGAAAATATCCCGCTGTTCTTCTGCGGATCGGGCTGCGGTTTTGCTATCATGTTTAAATGATAAGCATACATATATGTAAAAAAGTCATAGTATTGATCAATAATAATCCGAGGTTCTTTTTTATTCAAATCTACTATAAAATCCACTCCGTTGGAAAATTGAAGCTTATCATTTCCCTTTACAAAATAGTTTCCCTGTTCGGGCAAAACATCCAATAAAATAACCGGATGGCCTTTGCTGAGAACATCGGAGTAATCCACTCTGATATACAAATAGCTTTCGTCATAATCTACATATAGCCCCTTCAATGCTCCCCGTTTTTTGTGATATAGAGGCTCTGCCTGCCATTCGTTCATATTGCCGTCAATTTTTATTTTATGCCTGTCAAAACACAAAATGCCGTATCGTTGTTCGTTTGTTTGAACATTAGACCAATACGGTCTTCTGTCCGGGTTATCATAGTCCATTGTATTCCAGGTTCTTTTAAACCATTCATCCTGCCATGTAAATATTAAGCCTCCGAGCATATTTTCCTCTAAAATGTCCTCATAAAGGCGGCTTAGAAGCTCCCCTTGTTCTTTTTCAGATTTAAATCCTTGGTTCCAGCCAAACGGGTTTTCATGGGTAAGACCCCGTGAAGCAGGTATTCCAAACTCCGCTACTAAAACAGGAAGTCTATGGACGCTGTTTAAATCCTTTAAATAACCGGCATAATTGTTCTTTTCTCCTCTATGATCAATATAGTTTATATATTTTTCTTCAACGTTTAGAAAATCCGGATAATAAGGATAAACGTGATAGGAGGCAAACTGTCCCACTAAATCCATTTCTTTTTTCGTATATATAACATTGGGATTTATGCCGACTACATCCTCATTATCCTGAAAATTAGCGGGGTGTTCCAATATATCGGTTGTAGGCCAATTCGTAAAGCTGGTGGGTCTTATGTAATTGTAATGTTCCATTTCATATTTTGCTATGAAATCCATCTGTTGTGCAAGCCAATACTCAAAAGGCTTTGCACCCTGCGTCTCAAAATATTCGCCATGATAATCCCCGATAGAAGCATGAAGATGATTGGTATTTTCCACCACATAAGGATCCCACTCTATGCCCAAAATCCAGGCAATAACATACTGGGAAACATCTGCCATATAAATCCCCGATGCATGTCCCGGTCTGGCTTCAACCGTTTTGTTTCCGTGTATTACATCTGTGATTATCTCCATCTCTCGGCGGAATTCCTCTAAGTTGTTTTCCTCAAAGGCGTTCTGTGATTTTACCAGTTCCTCTTCGTTAATCCAAACACCGTGCATTACATATAATTTTTCATCATGATGTTCGTTATATCGAAGCAACGCATTATAAAATCCGGGCGGATGCAAAGTATATACACGAATCACGTTGGCATTCATTTCACCGATATATTCAAACCAACGATAATATTCCTCCTCCGTTATGGCCGCCTCTCCCGGAAAAACGCCGGGTTTTCCCATGCCGAGATTAACGCCTTTTATTGTTATAGGCTCCCACTTGCCGTCTTTAAAGATTTCAAAACTGTCATCCTTTATTCTGGCATCATACAGATTTTTTTCTTTGTCTTCCGGATCTTTGCTTTCCGTCAAAGGACTGTTTTCATAATCCTCTAAAATTCTCTCCATCATAGGAAAGTATGTTGACCAGTAGAAAGCCCTACCTGAATACGTCTCAAGAACACTGTGCAGTTTTTGTATCCCTTTAAATTTATATATGGTCGGCACTTGCCCTAAGTCATTATAATCTCCTGCAAAATAGTAGCTGCTGCAAGCTCCTTGTTCATTTTTTACAACCGCGGCAAACTCGGTAGGAATTCCGTTTTCTTCTAAAAGTGCCTTGCCGCTTTCGGTCAAATCCCAATTATAGTAAGCCAATACAGTCGAGCCTTGTTTCGGAGTTACAATATCAAACCAATAAGAATAATTGGGACTCTTTTTAAGCCCGAAGAAATCTTTTCCCTCCTGAGTAAACAAAATGTTAATACCGTCATCCAAAACATGTTTCGACTTTTCTAAAACAACTATCTGAAAATTTATGTCATTTACCAAAACAAATCCCGGCCCGCTATAATTCCATGATTCCCCGAATTCCTCTATTATCCACTGAGGAATTTCTTCATTTTTATGAAAATCCAACTCCTCAAAATATCTTCCTATCCATCCTGACCAATTAATACCCAAATAACTGGTAATGCCTTCTCTTACTTCTTTTTGCGTCGGAGAAGCAAAGGCATTGTATTCCGCTATAAACAGGCTTCTGTCCTTCTTGACCAATCTGTTAACAATATGAAACCACTCTTCTTCTTCCAAACCCCCATAGATTTTCCCTGAGAAAGAACCTTCTCTTTCTTTCTCTACCCAGGGCAAATCTTCTTCATAGACACCATAAGTATCCGCTAAATAAATAACACTATAAGCATCATAATCAACGGGCAAAGGGCGTACTACATAGTTTTTTTCTTCTTCGTTCGGAAAAAAACCAAAATAATCTTTTTTCAAATCGTATGGATCGCCTGATTCGTTTCTATACTTTAAGCAATTCAATAAAAAAGTGATACCATTATGTTCGCGACATGTTTCATCGGGTACGGTTTTGTCGATGATTGCCACGTGATATTCTTTGTCAGGCTCCAATTGCCAGAAAACAAAAGGTAGCACTATCATTATTAACAGGCACAAAACCAGTATATACATACGTTTCATTTGATGGATTTTTCCTCCTGAAATTACTTCTTCTTTGAAAGTCCCACTCTCTTCATATTGCCCCAACTTTTTCGCCCTAAAAGAACCTGTATAAATCCTTCACATCTCCAAATCAATGTCAAGGGTCGGTACCAGAAAGTTTCCGTTAAAGACATCAGGATTAATTTGAAAAAATTTCTGACACCCAAATGTATCCCCGAATAAGCATTCATGCTCCAGGAGTCCAATAAAATGGAAAAGGCAGAAAGTATAGAGCCATATAAAACAAACAATAAAGTCAATAATATGGCAAATTCAACATAAACTTTGCCTAAAAAGAAAGCTACAATCACATAGATATACCCGCCGAGTTCAATAAGCGGCCCCAGACATTCCACCAGCCAATAATAAGGAAAAGCAATCATGCCAATCTTTCCATACCTGGGGTTTAGGGTCATTTTTTTATGTTTTGACAAACTCTCAATCAACCCCTGATGCCATCTTCTGCGCTGTTTTCTCAATACACCCAAGCTTTCCGGAGCTTCCGTCCAGCAGACCGGGTCCGGAACAAATTCAATTCTTTTTTTTATTTTATTTTCTGCAAGATATCGATGCAACTTAACAACCAGTTCCATATCTTCACCAATAATCTGCGGAGAATATCCACCGGCTGCAATGGCCCATTTTTTAGAAAACACGCTAAAAGCACCCGAAATAATCAGGATTAAATTTAGCTTGCCAAAAGAGATTCTTCCCATCGTAAAGGCTCTTGTATATTCGATTATTTGCATTAAAACCAACGGACGATTCGATAAGTCACTTTTATATACCGAACCCATTTGAACATCAAAATCATTAATGATACGTACATTGCCTCCGGCAGCGATGACTTCTTCATTTGACATAATAATCGGTTTCATTACGCGCAACAGCGAAGNNACAGCGATTTATCATCTAAAATGGAATCTGCATCAATGGAACAAAAATACGGGTACCTGGAAAAGTTAATGCCCGCATTTAAGGCGTCAGCTTTCCCGCCGTTTTCTTTTTCTATTAAGAATAAATTATGATGAATTTCCGACTGCCAAACTTGCAAAATCGGTTTGCATTTGATTTGCTCCCTGATTGCCTTAGGAATTTTTTTCATCTGAAATTGTTCTATGACAATTTGCTGCGTCTGATCAGTAGAACCATCGTTGACTACAATTACCTCCGTTTGAGAATAATGTAAATTTAATATAGAATAAACGCTTTCGACAATACCCAATTCTTCATTATAGGCCGGTATTATAATAGAAAGCGGTTTAGAATAAAAAGCATCCATATAATCTTCATCCAAATTGCTCTTGTCTAATTGATATTGTTTGCGCCTTTCCACAAAGGCGAATATCAACATACCGGTATAAGTTGTAATGGTAAAAAGCATATAAAATAATATAAAGCCGCCGAAAAACATCATTATATAATTTGTTATTGTGTTCATTGATTAAGACTCTCCTCCCAATACTTCGCGAGCCATATCAATGGCGTATTGATCTTGCGCAGTTGCAATGAATGCCTCCAGCCTGGATTTGCCATCCTTAGCAACGCCAATCGTTTTGGCCGCCGAGGAACGCACCTGCCAATTTTCATCTTGCAATAATTTTTCTAAATAGGGATATACTTGCTCTAAAGAAAAAGCCCCTAAAATCTTCGTCAACATCAAACGCTCTTCCCACAGAGGAGAATCCAAAAAAACTTTGTACTTATTCAGATTAATAATAATCCCTATTTCACTGATGGCTTTTAAGGAACGAATACGAATCTCCGAGTCTTCATGGCTGAAATTATCTTCCAAAAAGGGTAAAAAATCAAGATTGCGACGAATGCCTAAAACATCAATAAAATAATATTGATATACAGGAGCAAATTTATGCATTTGATAAGTCAACTGTTTAAGAATTTCCGAGTCGAAACCGATCAATAATTTTTTATATTCATACTCGGAGAGCTCGCTTGACAAACCGGCAAATTTTTCTATAAAAGCAGCTTCATAAAAAATAGATTGAATTAACAGTAAATAAAAACGCTCCTCGGAGGACAAGTTGCCTTTTTTTTCTATTTTTTTACATTGTTCGGCCAAGGAATCTATTTTAAAATCAACAATCCGTTGCAAGGCGTTCATTCTTAAACCCCACCTCTTGCGCCGAAGAAGCCTTGAATAATATTTCCTTAAATATTCATTGGAAAACTTCCTGATCTTCTCCTGAATAATCGGGCTAGATACATTTTTTACATAGACCAAAAAAATCTTTTCCACGGCTTTCATTTCTGTATGATCAACAGGGATAAGTTCCTGAGACAAAGAAATTTCATCATTTAAATACTGATACCATTGATCTTGTTTCTCTTGTATATAATTCTTTATTTTTTTATCTGCAGTTTTTCCCTTAATACGGTAAAGCACTACATATATACATAAAAAAACAAGTATAATCGATAAAACTCCTATACCTTTTATTAAAAAATCAATTGATATTTTTATCATGTCCATAACCTTTCAAAGGTTCTTTTGATTTCTATCTCCAGTAAACGTAAATTAAAGGGTTTTATTAAATAATTATCTGCACCGCTTTCATAAGCATAAATAATGTCTTCTTGTGAGTTTCTCTTGGACATCACAAAGACAATGAACCTTCTATTGTTAGGTAACATACGGATTTTATGTAACACATCCAATCCGCTTTGACGAGGGAGTATATCATTCATGATTATAAGATGGGTATGACTGGAGTGATACCAATCAGATTCCAAAAATTCATAGCCGTCTTGAAATTCTTTTACCTCCGTTTCAAAATATTCCAAATTCAAGTTTTTTAAAGTATGATAAAGCACTCTGCGAAAAATAGCATTTTCATCTAAAATGCTGATCCTGATCTTTTCCGAAGGTCTTTTTTTAAAGTCGGAAATGTATTCAATCTGCTCAGGCCCTTTGCTTAGGCTGCCTGCCAAAGTCGAGACGCCCTTTGACATCAATTCTTCAAACGTGCCTTCGTTATTCGCTATTTCTGCCACACTGGCGGAAAATAAAATCTTGTGATTTTCCAGAGCGGGAATCCCTTTGTTTTTTGCTGTCATGAATAATCGTCGAAGAAATGCGGCCGCCTCTTTTTCGCCGCTGGAAGATAAAATAATAAACCATTTCGGCTGCCGAGAAGATTCAAAAACGAAGTCCGACTTTCTCGCTTCATTTTTCAAAAAAACAGTTATGTTTTCTTTTATGTTCGGCGCCTCATCGACATGTAATTCATTTTCGTTGTAAAGACCCAGAAAAACAACTGTAATTGTGGTTCTGGAGCGTATTACATGTTCCCTTAGCGTATTAAAAATCTGTTTGGTGATAGATTGTTCAAATGTATGTTTACTGCTCAACAAATTTCTCCTTAAGTTATCGGCGTTGTATAAATAAAATTTATACATACTAAGTTTATTTAACGTATTCTATGCTAATTTGTGCGCTGCCGATGAAAATACTTATGCGTTTCATTATATAAAAAAAAGCAATGCATTAACAGAGGTTTCCCTCATTTTTTTTCAAAAATTCTTCCAGCGCATCAGGCGATAAAGGTCTTGAAAAATAGTATCCTTGTATTTCATCGCAAGTTATGCTCTTCAAAAATTCCGCCTGCTCTTTTGTTTCCACCCCTTCGGCGGTAATCACCGCCTGGAAGGCTCTCGCTAACAAAATAATCACTTGCGTGATAGGAGCTTTTTTTCTTTCTAAATCTATATAGTCTATAATGTCTTTATCTATTTTTATTCTGTCAAAGGGTACCAGTTTCAATCGATTTAATGATGAATATTCTCTGCCGAAATCATCGATGGCAACCCTGACCCCTAACTCTTTTAATTGATGTAATTTTTGAATTACTTCCGCAGGATTTTTAGAAAACAAACTTTCCGTAATCTCCAGTTCAATATATTTCGGATCTACTTTGCTTTCCTTTATAATCTTTGAAACATCCGAAACAAAATCTTTGTTTTGAAATTGTACAACCGATAAGTTAACAGAAACCCGAAGAGGCGGAAAGCCTTTTTCGATAAGCCTGTTATGCTCCTGAAGCGCTTGTTTCAGCACCCAAAGCCCCACATCATAAATGAGTCCCGTTTGCTCGAGCATGGGGATAAATCTATCGGGCGGGATTCTTTTGTTATCGTCCGTCGTCCATCTGAGCAAGGCTTCGATCCCGACGGCCTTTCCTGTATCACAACGAACCTGAGGCTGAAACTCTAAAGAAAACTCTTCATTTTGCAACGAATTAAAAAGCCTGTTCGTAAACAACGTGTCTTCCGCAATCTGATTTTTTAATTGTTCTGTATAGAAAGCCATCTTCTTGCCGGTATGTTTCACTGCATATCCCGCTAAAACAGCATTTTTCAAAAGAGTTTCCACATCTCTTCCGTGATCCGGATATACGGAAATGCCAATGCTGATAATAACAAAAAGTGCTTCTATCTTTGTTTCGACTGATATAGGATGAGAAAAAGAATCAATAATTTTGTTTGCACATTTCTCTATCTGCTCAGTATTTTTCACGGTTGGCAGAACAACAACAAACGCTCCTTCGGCTGATCGTGAAATATGACAACATTTTTCTAATGAATTTCTGAGAATAATTGCCGATTCTATCACTATCTGTTCACCCACATGATGGCCAAAGGTGTCTTTAATTGTCTTTAGATTTTCCAGTTCAATATCTAAAATTGCCACTTTCTCGGTTTCTTTTCTATTGTAAAGGATTTGCCCGAGGTTTTTTCTCAGCATGTTTCTGTTCGCCAATTTTGTGGTTTCATCGAAATAAGCGAATTCATATAGTTTTTTTTCGTAAACGACCTTCTGTCTTGCGTCGCCCAATATATTTGCTAAAATTTTCAAAAAGTATAAGCGACTTTCTCTATAAGTTCTTTCGCTCCGCTCAAAGTACTCCGCAACAAGCATTCCGATTATTTTTTCATTGACCGAAAATGGCACAGCAAAAAAAGAATGTATTCCTCTTGAAAAAAAGAAATTTTTTACTTCTTCATTTTCATTGGTGTCAATATTTGTGATGTCGTCACATAGAACGGGCTTCTTTTGAGCAATCAGGGTTCCAACTATGGGTAAAGCCACTGTCTCAACTTTCATTCCCGGACGATAAGGAAGCGACCCTTTTGTAACATCTTTCACATACGTATTAAGAAAGATTGCCCTTTCGTAATTCGTGTCGAATTCAATCAGATATGCGTGATCAAAATCAAGGACTTCAGCAGAAATTTCCAACATTTCATCAATTTTTTTTCTGGCATTTTCAGTGTTAATCGAAATGAAGCTTGAAGAAATTGTTTCAAGTATTTCTTGTTCTTTCGCAAACCTTCTATACTCTTTTTCCTTTGAGGCATATTCATTCGTCAGATATCGCACAGCAAAAAAAGAAAGAGCAATAATAAACATTCTTGCCATATATTCGTTTCCGTCAATGACAACATAAATTTTCGGATGAAATATCCAGAAAATACCTTGAATGGCTATACTTGTTGCGAAAAAAATATAAGCACAAATTTTGCTGTCAAGAATAACGGTAAACAAAAGAAGCAAAATATATACTGACCATATTGTTAATGCTCCCGTTTCAATGTTTGTTGCCATAAAATGCAACAAAGTTGATATGCTTATTAACAGGAAGAGGGTGTTTTGAACGGCATGGTTTTTGGTTATAACCGGTATAAATCTTGCAAATATCCCAATTGCCAATAAAGCCGCAGCGAGTGAAAGCTCTCTTTCTAATGTTCCGTTCAGAACAAAATATCCTACCAGAAAGGACATTGCGCCACCAAATAAAAATATGGCTGTTGTTGTCTGAAAGAAACGTAATCGATCCTCGTCCAGGGTTTTGTTGTTCTCCGATAATTCTGATGACAAATAGGGTTGTCTTCTTTTTTTAACAATGAACCTGAATTTTTTTAACACTGCATACAGCATTATTGTCGGGATTAAAATAAATAGGGTAGGCAATCTGGGAGAAAAACTTTTTCCTAAAATGTCCGGCAACGCATCTATTGCAAATTCTATAGAAAAAAGAAGCAGTATAGTTATTAAGAAACATGTTGCATACCGCTTCATAGAGGTATGGGATTCAATTTTTTTCCACCAATAAATAAGCAATATCAGACTTACAATCGAAAATACAATGTAGTATGAATTTAGCCAAATCCCTCCGGCATGCATAGGTGCCATGTTCATCCAACCAAAGTCGGTCTGCACCATTTTGTATTGTTTCTCCACAAGACAGCCAAAGGGTCCAAACAGAATGATATTTACTAAAACGGGCAAGTAAAGTGCAATAAAGATACTTCTGTTTAACCGGCTTTTTTTTCTTACAAGAATCAGTATAAAGTGGAGTAAAAGGCTACTATAGGCTCCCCAACCCAAAACAGAGAAAGATCTCCAAAAAGCACTTACTTCCGCTGTAGGCGCTGTGGTTGAAATGGAATATGCAAATGACCAAATGGCCAATGAACTAGCCAGAATGAGAAAGAGCCTGTTTATATTACTTTTCGCATTGTTTTTTATTGTAACAGCACCGAAAATCATATAAAAACTGCCGCAAAGATAAGATATTATTGATATGATGAGAGCGTATTTCATAGGCTTGCCTCCAAAACAAGGTGTTCCATCCTCACTATATGTAGGTTTTTCCTGTTATTCCCCGTTTTTTTAGCAGTGCCGTCACCATTATATAAAAAAAGTGACAAATCGTACGTAAATATTGCGCAAATATCAAAGGTGATTATTTATGAAAAAACTTTTGTTAAAACATTTACATAATCACTGTATTTTTTCCTGAAGCTTTTCCTTTATACATAAGAAGATCGCTCATATGTACGCTCTGCTCCACATTATGAACATCCAACGGACACACGCCGATTGTTACCGTGATTTTTATAGTCTTTCCGTGTGTTTCCAGCGTCTCTTCCGCAATTTTTCTGCGTAGTTTATCCAAGGTTTGAAAGGCGATAGGAACATCGACATCTTTCAGTAAAATCAAAAATTCCTCCCCGCCCCAGCGAAATATAACATCCGTTTTGCGCAGATTTGTTTTAATAATATTGCCAAGCGATATCAATACACCATCGCCGACTTGGTGTCCATGGGTGTCGTTAACCAGTTTAAAATCATCAATATCCAGCATTGCAACACACCAGGTCTGCTCATCTTGTTCTTTGCTCAGCCTTTCAAAAAACATGGTTGCATACCTGCGGTTAAAGAGACCGGTCAGCGAATCCATGTTGGCCTGGTCTTTGCTTTTTTCCAACTCTTTATGATTCGCTTTCATAATGGTGTTCATAATGGTGTTTCCTATGGTCAGCTGGATGAGAATAGCGAGAAATGCTAATTGAATATTAAACACGGCGAGTACGGTATTGGCTTCCCCAATGTCCCAAATCGGCACCATATTGTGATCAATAAAAACGAGAGCAATCATACAAACCCACAGAATAAAAATCACCACGGAACGGATGCGCATTCTTGCATAGGGGATGATTATCTGCATCATCAGTGTAACAAGCGGATACATGATTACGAGATTGTTTATGCCGATACTGATCGCGGACAATACGGTATGCACCATCACTGATGCGGAAAGCAAAACGCCGAATAGCGGGTAATGCCTTTTTCTGACCAGCCAAAAAAGCACTATGTCAATCAAAAAACCGGTAAAATAAAGGGTAAATAAAGGCAAAATACCGAGGACAAGATAGAAGCATAAAAGAAATACATGCATAGTCACTGCATAAATACAGGCAGCAAGCGAAANNAATCAAAAACAAATATTTTTCATGATCATTTATAAACGAACGCTCTAATAAACGATTATATAAAAATATTTCCACTTTTTTTATCATTGACTGTCTCCGGAGCTCATTAAAAATTGCAGGTTTTGATTCCATTACAGCAGCATATCATACTTATTCAATAACAGTAACAAAACTTGATTTTATTATATATAGCCTATCTTTTTATAGTAATACATTCCCCTTTTTTTGTCAATATCCAAATCTCATATATCCCCTATCTATTCTTCATTTAAGCGTTCATTACACGCATTCAAAACGACATCATAGTCCGTTTCGCAAATCCTCAAAGACTTGTTGAATTTGTGCAAAAATAATGACCCTGTCGCTCCAGCGTCGGTATTTTCGGGCAAAATAAAAAAATCCGGTATTTATTTGTAAATGAAAGCTTTCTCGTTCAAGGAAACAAGGAGCTTTATTTCAACAACCGGCTCCTACAGTTCAAACGCCGGAAAGCCGGAAGAGAGTTTATGGCTTCTTAGACACAGTTGCCGGATCATTACCTCTGCTTCTGCCCGCAAAGTTTGAAAATTTTCGTTGGGACGAGCCAAAAAATATCCTTGTCCATAATCCACATTCAGTTCAATAAGGGTTGCCAGCTCTTCTTCTGTCTCGATTCCTTCCGCAACAATTTGAACACCCACTTCTTTACAAAGCTTTACAATACCCAGAGTAATGGAGCGTTTCTTGCTGTCTTGATGAACACCGCGCACAATAGACATATCAATTTTTAAGAAATCGGGAGAAAAGGAACAAATCCGAGCCAACCCTGAATAACCGGTCCCAAAGTCATCAATAGCAACCTTAAAGCCCTGACTTTGGTAATGGCTGATGGCTTCTGTAAAGGCACTCAGCGAAGAAACTGACCTTTTTTCTGTGATTTCAAAAATAATATCATCTGAGTTTAGTTCTAAATCCAGGAGATTTTTTTGCGTAAACCCTGAAATAAATTGGGGATCATAAATGGTATTAGGATCCAGATTTAAAAAAATCTTTCTTTGAACAGGTTTCGCACGGGCACCCTTTAGAGCCTGAGTCCGACAAAGCTTTTCCAACTCCCACAATTTTCGGGTTTCGGTCGCCATTTCGAAAAGTTTTTCTATGTTCAAATGACAATTCGGCAAAGTTATGCGACTTAAAGCTTCATAACCATAAATGGCACCGCTTTGCAAAGAAACAATAGGCTGGTAAACCGGACGGATATGCTCATTATTCAAAATCTTATTTAACGTTTTCGTAGGATTCACTCGCATCTTGTCCTTTCAAAGAGGCATAAATTCATATTTTTCTCTGTTGCACAGACATTTTTTCATTATACAGGGTATGTTTCAAAACTTCATTCATATTACCCCAGTTAAGTGTAGCATGGAAATGTAAAAAAAATATTATGACAATATAAAGTTAATGTAAGCTTGCTTCTTTTGGAAAGGTTTTATAGTAATGTTGAACTGTTCCCAATCTTTGGGTTCAATGGCGATATTCGTTGAGGATGAAAAAATTGCGGATTGGAAAAACTTCAAAAAAAAACTAATGAAATAAACATTTTTTAAGCGACTTCCGCCCTTTCGCAGACGCTGCTCATAAAAAACATCAGCAATAGAGGTTGCCTATATCGCCCAATATTTACTTAAGACTTTTGTATTCGTATTATTTCGGATTCGCTGTATTATATTAAACCGAAATTTAACAATAGGTCTGAGATATGCTTTTTAATTTTATCAACAAATAAGCAAGTGTTCTAAATTTGATAACATTTCTTTTTTTTGATAAAATAAAAAATAATAAACTTATTTAAGGAGGAAAAGAAATGAAATCCTTTCAAGTTTTTGATTTGTCACAACCAACCTATCACAACTGTCCCGCCTGGCCCACTTTTGCTTATCCGGAAATCAAAAATGAAGCAGTGGTAGGTTTCGACGGATTTACTGCCGAAAGACTGGATATGAACGTACATACCGGCACGCACTTAGATGCTCCCTATCATTTTTTTGCCGATGGCAAAACCATTGACCAAATGCCGCTTGAAGACTTTATGGGCGAAGCGATTATCATCAATCTGGCCGATCAAATTCAACCGAAACAAGGTATTGATTTAACACACTTAAAGCCCTTTGCAGAGAAAATCACAGCCGGATGCATCGTACTCCTCTACACAGGCTGGGGTGAAAAAAGAAGCTTTACTGAAGCCTATTACAAAGATTGGCCCTATGTAAGTCAGGAAGCCGCCGAATTTTTTGTGCAAAAACAAATCAAGGGTGTGGGAACCGACGGCATGAGCGTAGGAGGATGGTATGAAGGCACAGGACGTCCTTCACATGAAGTGCTGCTTTCTAACAACATTTGGGCGCTGGAAGAATTGTTTTTCCCAAAAGAGCTGCTGGCTTATGACACTTGCTGGCTCAGTGCTGTTCCTCTAAAATTACGTGGAGTCAGCGGTTCACCAACACGAGCCTATGCGATGATTTTTGACTGAAATCACTTATAAAAGAAAAAAACAAGATGATAAAAATCATCTTGTTTTTTTATACTTTAATTAAAGCCCCGAAAATAATTTTTGAAAAAATTCTATAAAAAACGGAAAAATCACCAATATGGTCCAGGGCAGAGCCACTGCCGCAGTGGCCATCTTTATTCTGGTTTTTTCACTATTCGGCTTCATCGCAAAATAAATACAGGCAAAGATTCCCACGACAGCAAACAATGCCGAAATCGCATCTCGTTTCACTATCGGAAGCGGCACCAAAAACAAACATAATATCCACATCCACTTTTCCATTTTAGGCATAGGCACAAATTCTTCTTTTGAAGAGCGCATAATACCATTAATAGACAAATCCAATTTTCCCCCTCTGCAGGTAACGAAAAGGTGATTGTCCCCTATCTTGATATATTGGTCAAATCCCGCAATCAGACTGATAAGCGCAGGGGTCTCAAAGGGCACCGGTTCATCGTCAACATAAATTTTATGCTTTCCTGTAAAAGGGCTCATGTCGATTTTTATTTCGTATTCATCCCCATCCAATACCACTTTCCATCGAATGCTTTTATCTTTTTTTTCTTTTTTCATGTTTTCTTCCTCTTGTGCAATATGAACTTATTATATACTAATTCTACTTCGAAAAACAACCTTTATATTCTGCTTGCAGGTTTTTTCGTATTGTTATATGATATTGACAAACAGCATTTTAACAGCATTTACAGAGGTGAATAGCATGATATTGCTCGTTATTGACGGTCAAGGCGGCGGCATCGGCAAAAATATCATCGAACAGATCAGAGCCGCTAATATCGATGTTACTATTATCGCTGCCGGCACCAACTCCCTGGCAACCGCAGCCATGATGAAAGCAGGCGCCGATCATGCAGCAACCGGCGAAAACGCCATATTATACAATTGTCGCAATTGTGACATGATTGTAGGCCCTATCGGCATTATCCTCTCCAACGCTATGTTTGGAGAAGTTTCTCCAAGAATTGCCGAGGCCGTCTCTTCCAGTCCTGCACCAAAGTTTCTCCTACCCATCTCTAAATGCAATGTCTCCATTGCGGGAATACAAAACAAACCCCTTAACCAATACATCGATGATATCGTTCAACAGGTGATTTTGTATCAAAGCTCATAATCCGTTTTGTCAACAAACAGCATCAAACACATTTGCTGCATTACATTATCAATGAGGAATTTTATGAAAGCAAAAAAAGTTACCATGGCGCTTTATCGACAAATCGCTATCGATATCGCCAAAAACATCGCCAGTGGCAAATATGTACAAGGAGATAAGCTCTTTGGTCGTTCTATGCTCGCTTCCCACTACCAGGTTTCCCCCGAAACCATTCGCAAAGCTGTATTTTTGCTGAAAGATGTCGGCATTTTACAAACCGAAAAAGGCAGCGGCATTAAAGTTGTTTCCACTGAAAAAGTAGCTGATTTTCTAAAAAAGAACGAAGGTTTTGATACACTGGCTACGCTAAAAGAAGATCTGGACTCCTGGGCCGAAGAACAAAACCGTCAAATTCAAGATATTTTAGATAAAATCCAGTTTGCCGTCAACCAAACACAACAAACACATGTCATCGGTTCACTGAATCCTTACGAAATCAAAATCACTGCCGCATGTAAAGTTCTGGGCAAAACAGCCAACGAGTTGCAGTTTTGGCATTTGACCGGAGCTACAATTGTTGCCGTACGCCATGGAGAAGAACTGATTCTTTCCCCCGGTCCCTATGCCACGTTTTGTCAAGGCGATTCTCTTTTTATTGTCGGTGACACCGCGTCGCATCTTGCATCAATGAAATTGTTGTTCGAATAATTTTTTCCCTCATTTCTTGACAGCCTTTTTCCGATATGTTATACTGCAAAGCAGCAACTTTAATCCATTGAAAGAGTTGTTACTCTGGGGAGGAGGATTAACGTGCTGGAATTTCAAAACATTTCCAAACAATATGATCAGCATCTCGTCGTTTCTGACATTAATTTCAAAGTCGAACAAGGTGAACTCGTTGTTTTAATCGGACCCAGCGGGTGCGGCAAAACCACGTTGTTAAAAATGATTAACCGCCTTATCAAACCCTCATCAGGGGATATTTTCATAAACGGTCGCAGTATTTTTACGCAAAACGAAGTAGAATTGCGACGAAATATCGGTTATGTCATTCAGCAAACAGGTCTCTTTCCTCATATGACCGTGCGCCAAAATATTGAAATTATTCCCAAATTACAAAAGATTGACAAGGAACAGATAGCCAAAAGGAGCATCCAACTCATGGAGATGGTCGGCCTTGATCCGCAACAATTTCTTGATCGCTATCCTTTCCAACTATCGGGCGGACAGCAGCAACGTATCGGCGTAGCACGGGCTTTTGCCTGTGATCCGGAGATTATTTTGATGGATGAACCTTTTTCGGCATTGGATCCGATCACGCGTTCTCAATTACAAGACGAATTGGCGGATTTGCAATCAAAAGTACAAAAAACCATTGTTTTTGTGACGCATGACATGAACGAAGCCATTAAGATCGCAGACAAAATCTGTCTGCTCCACGAAGGCAAAATCGTTCAATACGACACTGTGGAAGAAATAATGAAAAACCCCGCCAACGACTATGTGGCAGGATTCATCGGCAGAAATCGCATTTGGTCATCCCCTGAATTTATTCGCGCACAAGACATTATGATTACGAACCCCGTCAGCGCCTTTGCACAAACCACCACCATTCGTTGCATCGAAAAAATGCGGCTGAACCAAGTGGACAGCCTGATGATTGTAAACAGGCAAAATAAACTTTTAGGCGTTGTATTCGCACAAGAATTGCAAATGATGAAAAATCCGCAACAAGCTGTTTCTGAGATTATGCAGTCACAGTGCCCCACCATCCCACCGGATATGAATATTGTTGACATTTTAGAATTGATGAATGAAGGCAACAGTTCTTCCATTCCCGTTGTAGACGAACATCGAAATCTGTTAGGGCTGATTACGAAAAGCAGTCTGCTCACCACTCTCAGCCGACAATATTCAAACGACGAGTCGGAGGTAGCGCAATGAATTTAATCACTTATCTAGTGCAACATTCGCAGGATATCCTGTTTAGAGGAATACAACACATTCAAATTACACTTTTCGCCATTGCTATCGCCGTATCGGTAGGTGTACCCGTGGGCATCCTTATCAGCTATGTCAAGCCTTTTAAACGCCCCGTTTTAGGGTTTGCCAATTTGATTCAAGCCATTCCCAGTATTGCCATTTTAGGCTTTTTAGTCCCGTTTTTGGGCATCGGGGAAAGACCGGCTATCTTTATGGTCGTCCTATATTCCCTACTGCCCATTATCAAAAACACGGCAACAGGACTGGCAAGTATCAGCAGCGAAACATTGGAAGCTGCCGAAGGAATCGGCATGACACGCTTTCAAATACTTCTCAAGGTGCGCCTCCCTTTGGCACTTCCGGTAATTATGGCAGGAATTCGCATTTCCGCCGTTACTTCCGTAGGACTTGTGACGATTGCCGCTTTTATCGGTGCCGGCGGGCTGGGTTATTTAATCTATGCAGGTATACGAACGGTAAATACCGATCTGATTTTATCCGGCGCTATCCCCGCTTGCATCCTCGCTCTCGCTGTGGACTGGCTGGGCGGATTTGTCGAAAAAATCGTAACACCCAAATGCTTTAAAATCAAACAATAATTTTATAAAATTAGGAGGTTCTCTATGAAGAAAAAAATCTTACTGATCGCCATAATCATGATGTTTCTTGTAACAGCACTGTTTACAGGCTGCGGCGGCTCAAGCAGTAAAACCATTGTTGTCGGTGCCAAAGACTACACCGAACAAGATATTTTAGGCAATATGCTGACTATTTTACTCCAAGAAAATACGGACTATAATATCGAATACAAGCATGAAATGTCATCAAACGTCTTGTTTGCCGCACTGCAAAGCGGTGATGTGGATCTGTGTATCGACTATACCGGCACACTCTACAGCAACTATCTAAACTATTCCGATATCAAAGGGGCTGATGAGGTCTATGACATTTCCGTTAAAGACATGTCCGAAAAATATAAATTGGATGTGTTAAAACCCTTAGGTTTTAACAATACCTATTGCTTGGCTGTCAGACCGGAAACAGCACAACAATATAATCTGAAAACTTTTTCCGACTTGGCAAAGGTATCTTCCGATATGGTTTTTGGCGGCGGATTCGAAATCTTAAATCGCAATGACGGTATCCCGAAATTAAAGGAAAGATACAACATGTCCTTTAAAGAAGAACTTGCCGTTGAAGGTGTTTTGCGTTATTCGGCCATTGAAAATAACGAAACCCAAATCACCGAAGCCTTTTCAACCGACGGTATGCTTTTACAGTATAACTTAGTGGTATTGGAAGACGACTTAAATTTCTTCCCACCCTATCATGCCGTACCGCTCATTCGCCAGGACACTGCAAAACAATTCCCTGAAGTTGTAGAAGAATTGGATAAGCTGGCCGGCGTCCTCAATGACGATAAAATGAGAGAACTCAACTATCAAGTAGATGTAGAAAAGAAAAACCCCCATGACGTCGCTGCCGCATTTCTCAAATCCGCAGATTTGATTAAATAGCTCACTTGTTGAAGCGATACATTTTTATTCGTTCATCGGTTAATTCTGTCTGAAAAAAACCACCTCTTTTTCTCCATGAAAAAAGGTGGTTTTTTATCGACACTTTCTTCTTTAGTCGCCCTGAAACGGATTAGCTTTGTCGCAATATTACTTTTTTAACAACATCTGTGCAATTTCATCCAAAAGAATGCTTGTTTCATAAAATCCTTGGATGTCTTCCTCTTCCTCTTGCGTCAGATGTTTATAGATTTTTGTAATCGGAGACAGGTTGGTTTTTTTGTCGTTTTCAACAACGGGGATGCCGTTGGAGCCCTGCTTCCAAGCATATCCTTTTTCCGCGAGATGGTTTTTTAAAATCGTCTGCCCAAAATAGATGCCGAAAGTCACCGATAAATCCCATAAATAATCCTCTGCAAGTTTCATGCTACGCGCCTGACGGCGAACAGATTCCAGTATTTCTTGCATCTCGTCAATGCTGTCATCAGAATAGTCAAAATTTTTATCAAACAATTTCGCATAATCAACGGCGTCCTGCGCTATTTTTTCATAATCTTGCACAGTAAAAATCTTAAAAGCATCTCCCTGTTGCTCTTGGTTGTTTGGCATTTTTCTCTGTTTCTTTTTCTTAAAAAACATCCCAATCTCCTTTTTTTATTTGTTTGCCGCTTTTTATCGACCGGATAATAAAAACCGGTCGGTATGCATAGTGCCTTACCGACCGATAATCCGCATCCGTTCCTTTTTAACCTTCTTTTCTCTCTTTTGCCTCTGCAATAACTTTTTCGGCGATCGTCGCGGGCATTTCTTCATAGCGAACAAACTGCATGCTGAATTCTCCTCTCGCCTGTGTCATGGAACGCAACTCTGTTGCATAACGGAACATCTCTTTCAGCGGCGCTTCGGCATTGATAATTTGTTTTCCGCCTTGTATCGGTTCCATCCCCATGATTCTGCCGCGTTTTTTGTTCAAATCCCCCATGATATCGCCCATGTATTCTTCGGGTACAATGATCTTAATTTCATAAATCGGTTCCAACAACACCGGATTTGCCTTTGGCATCCCTTCTCTATAGGCCAAACTGGCGGCCATTTTAAACGACATTTCGTCGGAATCCACCGGATGAAATTTGCCGTCAAAAAGCGTACAGCGAAATCCGACAACCGGGTATCCGGCCAACACGCCCTCCAGCACGCAATCTCTGAGTCCTTTTTCTACTGCGGGAATAAAGTTGCGCGGAACAGCTCCTCCCACAACTTTGTCTACAAACTCCATGTCCACATCTAAATCATGGGTAGGTTCAAAATCCACAAAAACCACACCAAATTGTCCTCGACCGCCTGATTGTTTTTTGTGTTTTCCCTCAGCCGTAGCTTTTTTCTTTATTGTTTCGCGAAACGGAATGATAGGTTCGTTGAGTTCAACATCCACACCGAATTTCGTCTTGAGCTTGCAGCTCACCACATCCACATGAACCTCACCCAGACCGTTGATGAGTGTTTGTTTTGTTTCTGCATTTCTTTCAATGGTGATGGTAGGATCTTCTTCTCTCAACCGCTGCAGCCCCGTACTCAATTTATCTTCATCCCCTTTTGATTTCGGACTGACTGCCATCGAAATAACCGGCTTCGGAAAATCAATATTTTCATATTCCACCTTTTGCTTTGCATCACAAAGAGTATCCCCCGTGATGCTGTCGGTCAATTTTGCAAATGCACCGATATCACCGGCGACAATTTCATCTATATCCAGTTGTTTTTTTCCAAACATCGTATAGAGATGATTGACTTTTTCCTTTTTATCCTGCGTGCTGTTAAGCAACTCCATCGTGCCGCTCAGGCTACCGGTAACCACTTTAAACAAAGATAACTTCCCGACATAAGGGTCTGCGATTGTTTTAAAGATTTGTGCGGAAAACGGCAATTTATTATCATATGCCACTTCTTCCCCCTCAACGGTTTTCATTTTTTTCGCTTCCAGCGGCGAGGGACAATAGCGAACAATGAAGTCCAATAGCAGGTCAACGCCGATATTTTTCGTAGCCGAAGCAACGAACAGCGGCACAACATTGCCCTGAGCAAAAGTAACCTTGAGACCGGCGAAAATTTCTTCCATACTCAATTCTTCGCCTTCAAAATATTTTTCCATCATCTCTTCGCTGGATTCGGCAGCATATTCAATGAGCTTATCTCTATATTCTTGATATTCGGCAATCGAAACGGACTTCTCGCTTCTTTTGCCGCCTGCATATTCGTATTCTTTCTCACTCACAATCCCCTTCAGTCCTTTAAAATCCAATCCCTCTCCAACCGGGAATTGAAACGGAACTACTTTACTGCCCATATAAGTCTCTGTCTGTTCCAGTGCCTTTTGAAAGTTTACATTTTCTCTGTCCATTTTATTGAGTACAACAAGAGCGGGAATATTTTTTTCACAAATGAGTTCCCATGCTTTTTCTGTTCCCACCTCTACGCCACTCAAAGCATCTTCCACAATAATGGCACAGTCTGCCACTTGCAGTGCACCATACCATTCACCGATAAAATCAAAATATCCGGGTACATCAATGATATTGATTTTCTTTCCTCCTGCTTCAATGGCAGCCATCGCACTGGAAATAGATATGCCGCGTTTGTTCTCTTCAGGATCAAAGTCGGAAATGGTGTTTTTGTCTTCCACTCTTCCCATACGATCAATTGCTTTCGCATTAAAGGCCAGTGCTTCCAGCAATGACGTTTTGCCGCTTCCCCCATGGCCAAAAATAGCGATGTTTCGAATGTCTTTCGTTTGGTATGTCTTCATTGTTTCCCCCTCTGCATATACACATTTATCATAAACTACATAACAAACATATATTATAATGAAATCGATTATTTTTCAACAATTTTTGCAAATAAAAAATCCTTCCTGTTTTGCGGAAGGATTTTTTATTTATTTTTCTGCTTTTTTTAATAATTTTTTGCGTTTTCGCTCTTGAAACATCTGTGAGAGCACTGCCGTGGCAGCAAAAGCATATTTCCCATAATGTATTGCCCTGTTTAACGTGCTTACCGTATTTTTCGCAGGCTTCGACAACACAATACTGGTTACCGCCGCATCTGCCCGTCGAATATTTTTTTCTGCAACTTCTGTAATATCGGCTACATTACTCACAGTAACATTTGCATTTTTGACAATGCTGTCAAGGGTTTCGTTGTTGTTTTTCAACAACACATTAATATCATCAACGGTGACTGCAAGTTTCTTTAACACTTTCACAAAATACACAGTCAACACAACCAAAGCCGCTGCAGCAATCAATACCCCTAATTCCCAAATATGAAATTCAAAAGCCATGCACATCACCTACTTTTTTTTGATACGTTATTTTGCATGGAGTAAAATTATACTTCTTCTTCAAACTTTTCTTCGACTTCATCCACCACATCTTCAACAGCGTCTTTGAAATCGTTGAATTTTGTGCTGAGTTGCTTTTTATATCCTTTTGCTTTTTCTGCTGCTTTTGCGGTCATATCTTTGATTTGATCTTTTGTATCATTGGTCACGCGACTTACATCAGCTTTAATATCATCAGCTTTGTCTCTTGCGATTCTGATATACTCATTGTCTTCGCTTGTAAACAAAACAGCGGCCGCCCCTGCCAGCACACCAACGATTACTCCCACAATAAAACCTGATTTTCTCATGTTATCTACCTCCTAATTTTTTTTTATTATAACACACATTATCAGGATTACAATGCTTTTTTATCTCTTTTACAAAAACAATACTCTCTGTTTCTGTAACCTGCTATAATAAAAAAAAACACAGCAAATTTTGCTGTGTTTTTACCATACATATCGTTTCAGTGCGCCCTCAAAATGATAATTCAACGCTTCCATGCCGTGGTGCAAATCTTGTTCCAATATGGCATCTATCAAGTTCGCATGACTCATTTTGATTCTATCGTCCCCGTCTTCTCTGTAAGCCTGATATACTGCATCTTCAAGCTGCTCATAAAAAAACGTTCGAAACGTATTGTATAATTTAAACAACGTTATGTTTCCGGACATTTCCACAATCGTAAAATGAATTCGTTTGTCAATGACAACACGTTCTTGCAACGTATCAACCCCTAAAAACTCTTCTTTCAATTCTTTGAGTTCTTTTACATAATCCGCATCCGTATTGCGCATTGCGCCAACAAGCGCTTGCATTTCAAGAGAACTACGCAACTCCATAACTTCTTTCATCGGTATTTTCTCAAACTGCAAAATAAAAGAAAGCGGCGGATAGTCCATTCTGTTTCGCGGGTCATTAATCACAATGCCCCGTTTCGGCGCTACCGTCAACACATCCATAAACTCCAGCACCCGCAAAGCTTCTCTGAGCGTGGAACGACTCACATTGAGTTTTTTTATCAGTTGCTCTTCATTATATAGCTTGTCACCATACTCTAACTCGCCTTTATCGATTAGGGTCATAATCGTATTGATGACTTTTTTATACAACTTTTCATTTTCACCTTTTACAGGTGTTATTTCTATTCGGCGCCTCATATTTTCCCCTTGATTCATTGCATTTAAAAAACCCATATATTATACTATTCGTATAATTACCTATAATGCTTAATATTATGAAATTAAAACGATTCTGTCAATCTTTAATTTATTTTTTCTATTTTTTTATATATAGTTTACTTTTTTATTTTTCTTTATATTCCTTAATTTTCGGTTAAAATCGAGAATAAACGCAATAAAATATGTATTTCCCCTTCTTCTTATGGTATAATTTGTTGTAATATGCAATGAGTATACTGATTTCCCACGATATTTACAAGGATTATAGACGGAATGAATCAAAGAAAAACAACTCCTGAAGTACAGTNNTACAGTCTTTACAGCAAAATATTTCCAACAAAATTTTTCAATCATCGCGCAACGAATTGAGCGTTTCGATGCGGTTTTTGGATTATGCCATGAGCAAGCTGCGCTTTATGCCGGATTTTAGTGTGGAAAGCATTCAAACCAACGGAAAAATGATCATGTTTCACCCCGAATTTCTCATCAATCAATACAAAACCAGTCGTGCACTTTGCAATCGTACACAATTGCACATTTTGTTGCATTGTATTTTTCGACACCCTTTTAACTGTGTACATAAACGCCCGGAAGTATGGGATTTGGCATCTGATATTGCTATTGAATACATTTTAGATGACATGGAAACCAAGTCCATCGATTACAACAAAGAACTACCCAAAAAGCAATCGATTTATAATATTTTTTCAAATTTAAAATATAAAAATGCTCAATCAATTTATTATTTTCTCATCGAAAACCCTGCGATTTTGGCAGAAATTATGGATGATGCTCACTTGTTC
Organism: Eubacteriaceae bacterium UBA1433; assembly: GCA_002329295.1. GTDB lineage: Bacteria > Bacillota > Clostridia > Eubacteriales > UBA1433 > UBA1433. The sequence continues at coordinate 97,159 of DCTT01000018.1, read as the reverse complement.
AAATTAGATGAACACAAAATATGGCACCGTATCAGCAAAAGCCCCGGCGAAGAACAAAAAAAGACGGATGCCGCTAACGAAGACGACAACCTAAGCGATGAAGAGGATGACGGAGAAAATATTTTAAATCCCCAAGAGCCGGAAATGCATTATGAATTCAGGGACGAAGAAGATGAAGAAGAACTACCTCAACAAGCGCCTGACGAACAGATGATTGAGGAGTTTTTAAGCCAAAGCGAACGCGAAGAACTTGAAAAAGAATGGCAAGAAATCAGCGAGAAAATGGAGTTGGAAATTGAGTCTTTTTCGCGTGAAATCGGCGAAGAGACTCGCGAACTTATGCAAAATATCGAACTTGCCAACCGCAAAAAATATGACTATCGTCAGTTTTTACGAAAATTCGCCTCCCTGCAAGAAGAAAATATTCTCAACCCGGAAGAATTTGACTATATCTATTATACTTTCGGTCTGAATTTATATAAAAAAATGCCTCTTATCGAACCGCTGGAATATCGCGAAAGTGAAAAAATCAGAGAATTTGTGGTTGCCATTGACACTTCAGGCAGCTGCTCCACCGGACTTATTCAGAAATTTTTAGAATACACCTATTCTATCCTCTCTTCCACGGATGTTTTTTCATCTAAAGTGAACATTCATATCATTCAGTGTGATGCAGATATTAAAAAAGACGACAAAGTCACTAACGCACAAGAAATGGAAGAACTGTTGGAAGAGTTCTCAGCCTTTGGCAACGGCGGTACAGACTTTCGGCCTGTATTTCGTTACGTCGATGAACTGATTGCCGCTCAAGAATTTCACAATTTGCGCGGATTGATTTATTTCACGGACGGCTACGGTGTCTTTCCCGAAGTGCCCGCGGCGAAATATGATACCGCCTTTGTTTTTGTCAGCGAAGACGGAAAAAATATAGCGGTTCCTCCCTGGGCCATTAAAATCATATTGTCTCAGGAAGAAATCTTATCATTTTAATAAAAAAGGAATACATTATGAACATTTATGATGCAAAACAAGAAATCAAAAACACCCTGAAAATCTATCTGAAAAAAAATGAATTCGGTGAATATGCCATCAGCCGTGTCAAACAGCGTCCCGTGTTGCTCATCGGCGCTCCCGGTCTTGGCAAAACAGCAATTATGTCGCAAATCGCCGAAGAAACAGGCGTTGCCTTGGTGTCTTATTCCATCACACATCATACCCGGCAAAGCGCCATAGGTCTGCCGTTCATCAACGACCGCATCTATGGAGACACCTGCTACAAGATCACCGAATACACCATGAGTGAAATTATTGCTTCCGTTTATGAAACCATGGAACAGACCGGTAAAAAGGAAGGGATCCTTTTTATTGATGAAATCAACTGTGCCTCGGAAACACTGGCGCCCACCATGTTGCAATTTTTGCAGCTCAAGCAATTTGGTCAGCACAAAGTGCCGGAAGGCTGGGTGGTGGTAGCGGCAGGCAACCCGCCTGAATATAACAAATCAGTAAAAGAATTTGATACCGTTACCTTAGACCGCATCAAAATGATTCATGTAGAAGCCAACTATAAAGTTTGGAAAAAATATGCTTACGAATATCGCGTGCATAACGCCATTATCAGCTATTTGGATATTAATGAAAATAACTTTTATAAGGTGGAAAACACTGTAGACGGCAAAGAAATTGTTACGGCTCGTGGTTGGGACGATTTATCACAAGTCATTAATTTATATGAAGAATCCGATATTCCCGTAACCAAATCACTGATTCTGCAATATATCCAACATAAAGACGTGGCAACCCATTTCGCCAATTATTACGACCTTTACAATAAATATAAAAAAGATTATCATATTGACGATATTTTGGCAGGCACGATTAACCAAAAAGATCGCGATAAGATTGTCAATGCACCCTTTGACGAACGGCTGAGTTTTTTGAGTATTTTGCTCGAAAAAATCGCCTCACTGATGTATGGCGCCACACGCTCCGAACACACTACGCAAATCCTCTTTACCTACTTAAAAGAATTGAAAAAAATTTATACCTCCGATGCTTTTCGCTATGAAAAAGCAAGAGACTATTTGCAACAGGCAGAAGATTTACTGCAAGAAAATATCGAAGGCAAAAAAATAGACAAAAAAGAAATCGATAATTACAAACTTGCTCTGTTCTTGCTGCGTTCTTTTATCGAAAGCGCCAATGTCAAGGCGGGCGATGATGCAGAAAAAGCTTTTGAAGAAATTAAATCCGCCTTTGCCGCACGTGTAGAAGAAGACGAACAGACGGCAAAGGATATTAACCACTCATTAGATAATGCTTTTAATTTTATCTCCGCCATTTTCGGCCTGGGTCAGGAAATGATTATCTTTGTAACCGAGCTGACCTACAACTATCATTGCGTTCGATTCTTAGCAGAACACCCCAACCAATACTACACGCAATACAACAAAGAATTGCTCTTTGACCAAAAAGAAGCCGCACTGCTTACCGATATGAAAAAATTGGATGAAATGATGGCAGAATTATAATACAGACTACGAAACGGGGCATGGAATGACTGATTTTCATTTAAATTACAAATACAGTCAGGAACGAAAGGGAGTTGTAATAACGGGATATACGGATGTCTCTTCCCAGACAGAAACAGACAATGCCCCCGTGCTTACGATTCCTTCTTTCATTGATAACAAGCCTGTGGTCGCTGTCGGCGAGCATGCTTTTGAAGACTGCACATATCTGACCCATTTAATCGTGGAACATGGTGTTGTCTCTATCGATGATTATGCCTTTCGCGGCTGCACTCGCCTCAGAAATATCTCTTTACCCAACAGCCTTGTCTCCATCGGGCAGGGTGCATTTTCTTATTGCCAATTTTTGGTTAGTGTTACGTTACCCGAAAGCATCACCGCCATTGGCAAAGAAGCCTTTGCCCATTGTGATAAATTGGCGGATATGTACCTCCCCACTTATCTCGAAACCATCAGTGCAGGGCTTTTTAAAAATTGCATTAAACTCTTTACCCTCATACTGCCCCGCTACCTGCAACTTATCGAAGAAGAAGCTTTCTTCGGTTGCAGCAGCCTTATGGAATTTACGTTTCCCGATACGGTTTCCTATATTGGCCCCAAAGCCTTTTCGCTTTGTCGCAATCTGCACAAAATCAAACTTCCCAATATTGACATCATTGACGAAAGGCTCTTTGAAATGTGTATCCGCCTCACCAGAGTCGAGATTCCCTCCACAGTGCATATCATTAAGACGCGTGCCTTTAACGGCTGCACCAACTTGGTCAATATCCACATCCCTTCCGGCGTGCATCGCATTGAAGACAGAGCCTTCGCAGCGTGCCATCGTTTGAGCCAGATATCTCTTCCCAAAGACATGCACCTGTTGGGCAACGGTCTGTTTTCGGATTGTATTAATTTGAAAAAAGTTTATCTGCCTCCCGGCATCAAAACCATCGGAGACTCCATGTTTAAATATTGCGGCAAGCTTGCCGAAATTCACATTCCTTCCGGGGTCAGCTCTATCGGAGACGAAGCCTTTTATGCCTGCAGCTCCCTTACCAAGATTTCACTGTCATCGCAACTCTTTTCGATCGGGCACTGGGCCTTTAGCGGGTGTTCTTCCCTGGAAGAAATTTTTCTTCCCGACCACGTAAACACCATTGGGTACGGCGCCTTTTATGAATGCAGTCAATTAAAAAATGTCAGCCTGTCTCACGGCATCAAAACCGTCGGCGGCGGGTTGTTTTCGGAATGCAACGCCCTCGAAAAAGTTTACTTGCGCCGCGGCGCACAAAAAACTTTGCAACTTTCCGACCTGACCGAAGAGGTCAAGACCGTCTTCTCTGTTGTATTTTACGATGAAGAGCAGCAAGAAACTTCTTTTGTCGCCATTCCTAAAGAAATGTTCTCTTCACACGAATACTTTCAAAGCTATTTTCACGCTTTTCAACTCCGTGACGAACAATACCGCGTTGACTTTCGCTTTATTGATGATATGTTTGAATTTGTCATCGACAAAAAAGCGAAAACCGCACTTTTTCTCAGCCGTCTCGCAGCGCAGGATTCATTTTCTGCACCGGCAAGAGAAAACTATCAACAGTTTCTTACCGAAAACATATCACAGATTTTACATGATACTATCTTGCAACACCATGTTTCAACACTTAAAGACTTGCTGCGCCTGTCTCCGATTATTGCAGCAGAAAACATCCAGGATTTAATTGAACTCGCTAATAAAAACCGCAAAGTGGACTTTGTCAGTTTTCTTTTGGATTATAAATCCGAACACTTTCCTACACTGAAACGAAAATACGAGTTATAACTGCTTTCTTCGCTTTCAGCGCTTACTCATTGCGGAAAAATGTATAAAAACACCCGACATGATGTTTCCTTTTATTTGCTCCTTGCCTGAGTTTTTTTGTATGCTGTGTCCCCCCTCTATGTAACCATAAAGCATTCCTTTTGATGCATTCTAATATTTTGTTATATCGCACCTCCTTTTTTCTGCAAATTGAAAACTTTATGACTTTCACCTGCTTGCTGCCGAGTTTTTACAGCTGCGCTTTGATTCGCTCCCGATCCAAATAATCTCACAAAAACAACAAATTATTTCATTGCAAAATTTTGTTTCCTTCTATTACAAAATTATCTAATGCATAAAATCATTTTTCAAAACAACTTTCAACAAAATAAATTCTTTTAACTTTTTTGAAAACAACACTTTGATTTTGCAGGTGCTGTTTTCTTTTTTATTTTCTGTTCTGAGAAATAATTTCCTTCTACAACCACTCCCCATATCGCTTGATATAGTGCTTTTTGATCAATTGAGCGCAAACAAAATACCCTGTCAAGATCAATGCCAACCAAGGTAAAAAAGCTGGCGGCAAGGCCGCCATATCCAACCCGATTGCCAATTTGCTGAATCCGATAATAAGGGCAACCATTGCCACTAAGGCAGTAGAAATCAACAACGGCACCGAAGACCTGCTTTGCAAAAACGGTACTTTTGCCGTTCGAATCATATGGATAACCAGTACCTGTGAAACGGTGCCAAACACAAACCACCCGCTCTGAAACAACGATGCGCTCGCCAATGTGTTCGCTCCGAAAATCCACCACATCACGCCAAAACAAAAAATATCAAACACAGAACTCACGGGTCCCATATAGGCCATATAAGAACGAATGGACTTTGTGTCCCATCTGCGTGGTTTTTTTACATATTCTTCGTCCACATAATCAAAAGGCATTCCCATTTGCGCAAAATCGCATAACAAGTTTTGAGTGAGTATCTGCACAGGCAACATGGGCAAAAACGGCAGAAAAATACTGGCTGCAATCACAGAAATCATATTTCCGAAATTTCCGCTTGCCGCCATTTTAATATATTTGATGATGTTTCCAAAGGTGCGGCGGCCTTCTATAACGCCTTCTTCCAACACCATCAAGTCCTTTTTTAATAAGACAATATCAGCCGTCTCCTTTGCAATGTCCACAGCACTGTCTACAGATATACCCACATCTGCCTGGCGCAAGGCAAGCGCATCGTTAATTCCGTCCCCCATATACCCTACGGTGTGTCCTGCATCTTGAAACGCTGACACCACTCTTTCTTTTTGACGCGGTGACAGTTTGGCAAACAAGTCACAGGTTTTTACTGCCTCAAGCAACGCTTTATCATCCATCTCTTCTACATCGCTGCCCGTAAGCACCTCAGAAGTATCCACCCCCACTTTGCCGCAAACTTTGACGGCGACCCCCTCGCTGTCACCCGTGAGTACTACCGTGCGTACCCCATGCTCCACCAAGGCATCTATCGCGGCTTTCGCACTCTCCTTGGGCGGATCCAAAAATCCGACAAACCCGATCAGCACCATATTTGATTCATCCGCAACGCCAAAAACATCGCTGTCAGGCACCTCGTTTTTTTGCGCTACAGCAATCATACGCAACCCCTCTTTGTTGTGTTTTTGATAAACAGATAAAGCAGTACGACGTGCCTTTTCGTCCATCGCTACCACCTGTCCATGAAGTTCTACAAAAGAAGAAATGGCAATCATTTCTTCCACTGCTCCTTTGGTAATCAACTGCCTTTTTCCTGTTTTATCCCGCAATACCACACTCATCCTGCGTCGTGAAAAATCAAAGGGAATCTCATCTACACGCTCATAATTTTGCAATAAGCTGTCCAGTTTTTTATTTGCTGCACGATTGATGATTGCCAGGTCGATTAAATTTTTCAATCCGGTTTGAAAATAACTGTTAAGATAAGCATGACGCAATATACGTTCATCGTCTTCACCATGCACATCCATATATTTTTCTAATACAATTTTATCTTCTGTCAATGTACCTGTTTTGTCCGTACAAAGAACGTCCATTTCTCCGAATACTTGTATGGCGCCCAGCGTGCGCACGATTACTTTGTGCTTCGACATGCTCACAGCCCCTTTGGCTAAAGTGGATGTCAAAATCACAGGCAGCATCTCCGGTGTAAGCCCAACTGCAATGCTGACAGCAAACAAAAATGCACTGGTTAGTTGTCCTTTTGTCATCCAGTTAATGAAAAACACCACAGGCACCATCACCAGCATCATACGTACCAGCAATCGACCCACCGAACCGACGCCGCGTTCAAAGCCCGTCTTTGCTCTATTTCCTGACAGCGATTCAGCCATTGAACCGAAATACGTATCATTCCCTGTTGCCAACACGACCCCTGTCGCACTGCCGCTAACAATATTTGAGCCCATAAAACCTATATTTTCCAAATCCGTCAGCGCTCTGTGCCCTTGTTCTTGTTTATAGCTGAATTTTTCTACAGGGTTCGATTCTCCCGTCAACGCCGATTGCGCAACAAAAGTGTCTTTAGAAGCAATAAAGCGAATATCTGCAGGAATCATATCTCCGGCCGAAAGCCACACCACATCTCCCACTACTATTTCATCCATATCAATTTCTGTCAATTTTCCGTCACGCCAAACATCTGCCTTGTTTGAAATCATTTTGGATAAGCTTCGTACTGCAATATCAGAACGCCTGTCTTGTACAAATGCCACCACACCTGAAAGCAACACTAATAATAAAATAATCACTACCGTCAAATAATCCGGTTGCGGCGCAATCACCACATCCGTGATAAAAGTAATCGCGGCAATCACCAACAAAATTACATTGAACGGATTGATTATTGCTTTTCTGATTCGATGCAAAGCCGTATCTTTTTTCCCTGTAGTAATCACATTTTTGCCAAACGCATTCTGTCTTTGCAGAGCCGTTTCCGTACGAAGCCCTTCAACAGACGTTGACAAGTATTCCAAAACCTTTTCTATCGTCATTGAAGCATAGAAACTAAATGCCTTATCACTGTTTTTGTTGATTTTTATACGATTGTGTAAATCTTTTCCGCCCATAACATTTACTCCTGTAAAAATTGCCACGCACGGCAGCAACAATAAAAAAAGCCGCCTAAACAGCGGCATAACACATCATAGATCTAAGCCCCGTCCAACTTGGTTCAACCTATCTTTCGGCAAAAACGCCACATATCCGCTGATTGTTTCGATTTTTTATACACTTGATCTATACACCTTCGAGACCGACTGTCCACTTGTTTACTCCTTTTTATGTCTTATTACGCTTTAGTATAACAGATTCGCCAAAAACGGTCAAACTGCAACGATTTGTCACTTTTTCATTGATTGAGAACATTGTTATACAACATTTTTTATTTCGGCAAAATCATTTGCATCCATGGTATTTTTTTATAATATCATTTATTTTTTCTAAAAGTCTTGACAAAATTCGATGGGAGGACTAACATATAACATATGATATATATCATATGTTATATGTTAGGAGGTGATTCTTTTGCCGCCCAAGCCAAAAATTACAAAAGAAGATATATTAAACATTGCTTTTGAGATTGTGCGTCAAAATGGCATTGATAGCTTAAATGCCCGCAATATTGCAAAAGCGCTTCATTGTTCCACACAACCGGTTTTCAGCCATTACGAAAATATGTCCGCACTGAGAGCAGAGGTATACGCCATGGCGAGCAAATATCATACCGACTATTTTGACCGCGTATCTCCGGATGAAAATATTTTTTTAAACGTCAGTGTGGCCTATGTGGATTTTGCACTTGAAGAGCCCCATCTCTTTCGCTTTCTGTTTATGTCTGACAGTTTTCAGACAGGAGCAATTGACGAATTTATGGAGGGTGACTGCAACAAACACATCAGCCAACATATACCTGATTATATTGACAAGTCCTCCCCTGCCGCCTCTGCAACATTTACGGATATGTGGCTATATGCTCACGGTATTGCCACAATGTTGGTCATGAATCAAATCAATATTACAAAAGAAGAAGTGCAACTTATGCTCACACGTATGTGTCATGCCTTGATCAATGATTTAAAATACAAAAACAAACCCTGAATTATGAAAAACCATGCATCTGAACGCTATATGAATTTCAATTTTATGAAAACAGGAGAAACTGATAATGAAAGTTTATCGTAAACAAGCCGTTAGAATAGGTATTTTATTTTTGGCTGCCATGGCCTCTTATATGGTTGGAAGCGAACTGACTGCATCATCTGTCAACAGCGCAAACCAATTTACAAATATCAATATGAACTTTTTGCAGATTGGTATTATCCTCGAATTTATCAACTCTGCCGCCGTACTGGGAATCGCTGTACTTTTTCATCGAATACTCAAAACATATAGCGAGACAACTTCCATTCTTTATGTGTTGTCACGATCCTTGGAGGCATTTTTATTATTAATCTGCTCTGTTTGCACTCTGACAATAGCGCTGACAAATCCGCAAAACGTACAAGTCGTCGCACCCTATCTACTCTCAATGAGAGAATTATTATTTCAAACGGCAATGATCGCCCTTGGGGCAGGCAGCATATTCATGTGTCAGACGCTTTTTACATCCAGGCTCATTCCCCGTCCTCTTTCCATCCTTGGCATAGTCGGATACGCCGCACTTTTGCTAAGCGGACTGTTGAGTCTTTTTGGATATCACCAATTTGGCATGATGCTGTTTATACCCGGTGCTTTGTTTGAAATCGCTTTTCCTCTTTGGTTGTTTTGGAAAGGATTTACGCCAAAGGCTCCCAACGGCCGTCTTACGGATTCCATTTAACGGCAAAGCAAGTTTTTGAAATACCATCATTGAAGAAGCTCATGCAAACCGCCCTGAAATACTATTATTTCAGGGCGTTTTTTCAGTTAAAAAAATATTTTCTCATTTTCACGCCCATTCATCGGCAGATTTCGGTTTTCTGATATCCGCCAACAAATACTCTTCCCACAAAAACCATTGTTCTGTACTGGGTTTTTGACGCAGTTTAATTTCTCGCGGGCTATCCGCACCCCCTGAACGAATCATCAATTTTGCATAATATTCATCATCAAAGCTATAAGGTCCGTCAAAAACCGTAATTTGATAAGGCATGAACGGTATATAGTCATTTTCCGGCGTTGCACCGTTAAAAAAAGAGAAAGGTTTATATGTTTTGCCTGTCAATCTGTCACGCAAAAATTGAATGCCGTGATTGGATAGCGGTTGGGGACCCTTGAGATAGTTGAGCATATCCAAGCATTCCTGCACATTTTCGCCGTAACGGCATAACGCCGCCACCGTCAACGCAGCCGTTTGATGGGGCGTTAACAGGTTTGATTCCGGCAAGGCACGCAACTCACTGAGATTACGTGGCAGTGATATAAAAGTAAACGTTTTACTGTTTCCCATCTTTCTTCCTCCTTTCTATTTGTTCCTATACACTTTTTTGCTGCTTTATTTCATGTTTATTTGACAACTGTCAAATGCGTTGAAGTCTCTTGTCTTTGTTCAATCAATATTTGCCGCTATGTCCGGTAAAACTGGTGCCCGAAGAGCTGCTGAAGCTGCCTCCTCCGCTGCCGCGATCCTTATCTTTAGGACGCAAAGTTCTACTCACATTTCTATACAGAAATTGATCGTTTTGTACATTCAAAATAACACTGCCTTCTCGCACATAAGCGTGTGCCAAATCTTCTCTGCGTACCGAAATAAGTTGTCTTTTCCAGGAGGAGGTAATCCCTAACGCCAAGAGTAATGCCACAACCAAACTGATCCAAACACCATTTAGCCTCATTTTGAATTTTTCTTCAGGCGTTTTTGGAATGTTTCCTTTGTCATAGGGCTCACCGGCTTTAGCTTTCGTCACAAAATCATCCACACCGTCTGCATAGGCCATAAATGCTTCAAAGTACTGGTCTTTTTTTAAATATGGAAGAAACAACTTGTCCAGATACTCCTGCCCCACCGGGGTAAACGCTGTAAGCCCAAAACCGCAAGAAGCAAATCCGAAATCTCTGTCCTTTGTTGCCAAAAGCAAAATCGCCCCGTCCATATCCTTGCCAAATCCAAATCCGTTTTGTTCATAAAAATCAGCGGCAAAAAGCCTTGCTTCCCGATGATCCAGTTCGGGTACCACTGCAACCACCACATCAAATTGTTGTCGCTGACTTATTTCGTCTAATTTTTTCGTAAGCTGCTCAGCCTGCTGTTCATTTAACAGACCTACCTTATCCACAAATCTCGGCAGCTGCCTGTCTGCCGGCAACGAATTGACACTTGCAGAACCTTGTGTCGATAGAAGCGTTTCCACCGCATTTAAATAAGCGACTATTCTGTCATAATATGTATCTTCTTCATCATAGGCATCAAACACATCTTCAGCTTTTTGTTCTGTCAAAACATCCATTGCCGTGCCCGTATAGGCGATGTACCACTTCATACTTACTTCGTCAACAAGTAAGATAACTCCATTTTGACCCATGTTTTGTTTCTTATAACATGCTTCTGTATATTCAGGAAGCGTATAATCGGTCTTATAAGCATCTGTTACAAGGAAAAATGCCACATCTACGCCATAGGTTTCGCTTATTCTTTGTGCCTGCGCATTGAGGGTAGCTTTTTCCGAATCTGATAACTTACCAATTTCATCTACAATCAATGTTTTTTCAGCTGCCAACACCGAGATTGGCGCTGCCAATACCGCTAATAAAACGGCAATCAAAATTATTGTCAAAATTCGATATTTTTTATTCATCATTCGCACCCCCCTATAAAAACGTCACGATAATTTGGGACGCCGCCAACAATACTGCCGTCGTAATACCAAATATCTTTAAAAACCAAGATTTATATGCCGCTTTATCCAGAGGCAAATCACCGACAAACTTGCCCGTCTGACCGTTCATGGCAAAGGTATACTTATTGCCTTGCCAACTCGTACCCAACAGCCAAACAGGAAGCAGCGCATAACAAATTCCGCCGCTTTGCAGCTGAATATTCGTATTTCTTGCCGCAACCGTATCATATCCTTGCACCGTTTCGGCAAAAGCCGATTCTGTGCTGTTTTTGATGCGCTCGTTGGCACGCTCTACACTTTGTTCCGCATCTACATCATATTTGTTGGCAAAATATCCTGCCAAGTAAGCCGTCTGAAAATCCACAGCTTCTTGCATCTCAAAGGGCTCTATGGCCTCCATCAGCGTGTCGTCCATCGCTTCAGAACCATCTACGGGTACACGGTTAAACCCGATTGTTCCCTCGCGATATGCACGATACACTGATGTTTCCGTATAGTTATAGTCGCTGTCGCTCCAAAATCGCACTGTCGTGGCATGATAGTCGATTTGCGCATTCGCATCTACATCAAACAACCAAAAGGGTACATATACGCCTTTTATCTCGTCCAAGTGATTTCTGTCTTTGAAAACCCTTGGCAGTAGTCGTTTTCCCACATAATGCTTTTCCAACGCCGCCAACGCCTCTTTTTTGCTGGTTTTGAAAGGAATGACCACATCGGGTCGAAGTGTTCCGGCAAACTTTGAAGTCATCACTACCGCATTTCCGCAAAAAGGACACGTTGTAGCGCCCAGGGTTTCGTCTCCAATAATCTCGCCGCTGCACGAATTGCAGGAATACACAACCATCCCTGCTTGTTCGCCTTCTCTCCATTGTTCTCCTTCATATCCCCAGTCTATAGGCTGATTCTCTTGGGCACGTTGCAACTCTTCGTCCATCGATTTAAGCGCCTCTACACTAATCACTGAATCACAATACGGACACAGCAATTCTTGTTTTGCCGGATCAAATCCAATAGCGCCGCCACAGTTTGGGCATTTATACTCCAATAAATCCATCTTTTTGCTCCTTCCATATTTTTTCATGCGGCACGACGAAACATTGCCCCGCCGCTTCTGTATTTTATAAAAAGTCGACCTTTTCACACTAATGCATACGTCATGATCGACGAGAGAATTTTTTATGTTTTCTGTTCAATTTGTTGTAAGCAAATCACCTTGATATCAAAACAACTTTTACCCTAACCTGCTTTTTATCAGATTTTACAACCTTCATCCTTTCTCAGCAGTATTTTATTTATAATACTTCCTGATTTTCTTGTATTTCTTTTTTTCTTATGCCGTCCCTATGCAAAAAAACAACTATGAGGACGCATAAAACAAAATGAAAATCGCTATCCATGTTTTTATTTCACATTCAAAAATGATACTTTTCTTAAAACAAGGTACGAAAAAAAACAGGAGTCAAAATTCGTATGCAAATTTTGGCTCCTGTTTTTTTGTTTTATTTTTCAGTTAATTTTCGATTTTGAAGCGCACCGTAAATGTAGAGCCCCGGCAAAATCAACCCGAGCAGAAAGTTGAAAAAACTGAACGAACCGCCAGCGATCTTCGTTAGAATCGCGCCTAAAAAAGAAAGACCGACGACAACAACGGCAAGAAAAATACATGTATTGGCCTTTTCCGGTACCGTCTCATATTTTACTCCAAAAATCCCTGCTACCAATTGTACTGCCGAGCCGCCAATAGCCAAGATTAACGCAAAAATCAACAAACCAAGTTTTACATGGCCACCGTAAGCCGCTGCTACTACACCAACACTGACAATGGCAATAATGCTGAGAATAATGCCCAGCGCTCCACCGACAATCATAATGATACCTGTTACTTTAAGTAATTTATTACTCCTGTTCTCCATTTTCTTTTCCTCCAAATTTTTGTTTTATTATTTCACTGCAACATTGCAGTTGAAAACTTGTTATGCGGTAAAACACAGACTGCACAAACGATATTCGCCTGCATGCTCCGACAAAGGAAATCTTTTCCAAATTGCTTCTTTCAGACACATAAAATCTACAAGTACCTATGTTTTATGTTCTATGTCAGGATGGCTCCGCCGCAATATTCACACCTTCCATGAATATCGGGCGTTGTAGTAGCCCCGCACAGCGGACAAATTTGTGCTGTTTTCGGCGCGTTTGCCGCTTCAATATTTTCTCGAACGCTTTGACGCACCTTACTTAAAGCTTCTTTAATTTCTTGTCCCATGGCCTCGTATTGACGATATTCTACCGTATCACGTCTTTCACTCTCATTTTGCATAAAAATGCCTCGAGCCGGCGCCTGATCAATGCTTTGATTGTTCAATCTAAATCGAATTTCATCAAACCAAGGACTGTTTACATGAATGATTATATAAAAATCATAACTATAGTGATAACGTGGCGGATTATAACTGGTTTGATTGCCTTCCGCATCTTCTTGCATCAGTTCTGTTCTGTCTTCTTCCACATCTATGTCACAACCGGTAACCTGCGAAAAATCCAACACATCGGGATTTTCTTCTTTCCAACGACTAAAAGCTGTCACTACAAACTTGCCCGCATCTTCATCCAACAACACCTTTGTCGATGTACCCAGCGTTCGTGTGATATGAAAAGCTTCTACCGCAGCTTTATTGGCTTCGCGATAAGCAAGCTGCTCTTTAATCTCGGCTACCGTACTGCGCCTGCGTTCACTAAAGAACGGTGAAAGCTTTTTTGCACAATTTTTGCACATATTGCCGTCTTCCAATTTTCGGTTACCCAGTAAACCGATTTTTTCGCCGCAGATATCACAATATTTTTTATCAAACAAACCCATTTTTACATCCTCGCTCTACTTGATATCTCCGTCATCAAAAGGATCCCCGCATTCCGGACAAAACTTGGGCGGATTCGCCCTGTCTTCCGGCTCCCAACCACACTTATCACATTGATATTGTTGTACCCCTGCCGGTTTCGGACTGCCGCACTCTGCGCAAAACTTGCCTTTGTTTACTGCGCCGCAAGTGCAAGTCCATCCTTCCGCTACAGGCTGTGGACTGCCGCATTCCGAACAAAATTTGCCTTTATTTCCTTCGTGACCGCAAGCGCATTTCCACCCTGCCTGCACCGGAGCCTGATTGTCTGCCTGTGTCGCCGACTGTTGCTGTTGTCCCATCGTAAAAAGATTTTGTGCATTCATGCCGCCGGCGCTTCCCGCCATATTCATTCCCATAAACGCCATTGCCGCGCCGGATCCTTCGTTTGCCGCTGCCGATCGCATAGCATCCGCCTGAGCGCCGACCAACGTGGCAGCCGCCATCGTAGGATCTCGCATCACTGCACTCTTTTGCAAATCTTTAATAATTTGTTCGTCTTCCTTGCTGGCATTCACCGAACTGACCCCGAAGGAAACAATCTCAAGGCCACGCAAATCACGCCATTTTGCCGACAACACATCATTCAAAGCCTGTGCCAACTCCGCCGTGTGGCCGGGCAATGCCGAGTAGCGAATACCCATTTCGGAAATTTTCGCAAAAGCCGGTTGCAATGCTGTCAGCACCTCGCTTTTTAGCTGTCCGTCAATGCTATCCCGTGTATAGGCGTTATCTACATTGCCGCATACATTCGTGTAAAACAAAATCGGATTCGTAATTTTATAACTGTATTCTCCAAAACAACGAATGGCAATATCGATATCTAAACCGATGTTTTTATCTACCACACGAAACGGTACCGGATTGGCCGTTCCGTATTTGTTGCCTACCAATTCTTTGGTATTAAAATAATATACGCGAATGTCTTTGCCGGGAATGCCGCCAAATCGAAAACGCTCCAATGCACTTTTCAGTGAATCCAGCGCTTTTTCTTCAAAGGCTCCTTCGGCAAAAATGGTAGGTTCGCCCCCTTCATCAAAGATATATTCACCGGGTTCAGCACATACGTCCATAATTTTCCCCTGGTGTACAATGAGCATACATTGCCCGTCAGCCACGGCAATCACTGATCCGTTTGAAATAATGTTATCTTCGCCTTTTGTGTTAGAAGAACGTCCTGAAGTGCGTTTCCATCCTTTTACCGCCAAAACATCTTCCGGTAAAGATTCACAATAAAAATAATCTTTCCATTGATCCGCAAGCACTCCGCCTGCCGCTCCTAATGCAGCTTTAATCAATCCCATTTGTTGATACTCCTTTCAATTTTCATATTGATGCAAACTTTGCAGTTTTCATTGTCTTTCTGTTGGTTCAAAGAGCGTTATTATCCGCCGAAACCAAACATTACAGGTTTTGCAAATTGGCACATGATGGAGTTCATCATCGCTTATGGCAAGTAAGATTCGTAACCGGCTGCTGTCTTATTGCCATCGCCGTAGTCTTGGAATGTCACTTTTACATGCTGCTCTTCATTCGTGCCGATTACATACCGGTAATACTGTGAAGTTGTCTCTGTATCCATTTACAAATAGCCATCTACACCTTTAAAATAACTGTCGCGGATATCTTCATAAGCACGGCCTCTCAACAATCATGCATCATATTCCTTCGACAATTGATCCTTGATGGCTCTTATGTCCGCAGCGCTAAAATGACCCTTACCGCCTTCCTCGGCAACCGGCTCTTCCTCTACAACCGATTCTTCTGCAGCAGTGTCTGTTGAGCCAGTATCCGAACCCGAGTTTGTACCGGAACCACAGCCTGCAAACATCATCAACGCCAAAACAAGAATCAGCACAATGACACAAATAGCCTTCTGTTTAATTCTCTTTATTTTTTACTTCTTCTCTCCTTTGCATATAATTATTATAGCTGTTATCTTCCATAGTTTCTATATTTAAAGTATAATAAAGAAACTTTGTCAGCACCCCACCCGCAGCGGGTAGTTTTATCGCGACAACAACGGATACATCTCCTATGCGAAGTGAACCTAATCCAATAATATTTTTCCCACTATCATTGCTAACCTCACCTATGCAAGGGTTACGCAAAAGAAAAGAAACCTGAGCAAAGACGATGGATAATCCTCGCGTACGCACATACATTCAGCCGATTTCGCACTGTCCTTCGCTGTTCATCTTATCTTTTCTATTTTTGTATCTCAAAATAAAAAAATCGCCGAATCGGCGACCTTTTCAATCAATCATTCGTTTTGGTGCGGTCGGCGGGACTTGAACCCGCATGAGCGTTGCTCGCCACCCCCTCAAGATGGTGCGTCTGCCAATTCCGCCACAACCGCAAAATGTCACAAATTGTATTATATATGAATTGTATCAATTATGCAACGATTTTTTGGCGGAGATACATTCTTTTATTTGCTCAAATAACATCGGCATTTTCTGTCTCAATTCATCAATGGTTCCATTGTTTTCAACAACAATATCTGCATACCTCTTTTGGACTTCAAAAGGTATCTGCACACGAATACGCATTTCCGCTTCTTCTTTTGATAAATGACGTATGTTCATCAGCCTGTCCATTTGACTTTCGTGGCTGCTGTAAACCAACACCACAATATCTGCCAAATCCTCAGTCCCTGCCTCCACCAATAACGGACAATCAAAAATAATGCCCTCTACACCGATATTTTCATACCGTTCTAACAATTCCTGATAACGGGCTCCCACACGATAATGTACAATCGCATTTAAACGCTTCTTTGCTTCTTCGTCCGAAAATACTTTTTTCGCCAATAGCGATCGATCAATTTCTCCGTCCTTAATATATTCGTTACCGAATTCCAATGCAATTTCCGCAACAGCTTCACTGCCTTTTGCAGTTGCTTCTCGCGCAAGGCTGTCTGCGTTGATAATAGGAAATTTTGTATACTCGCTCAACAATTTGCTCACTACGCTTTTGCCACTGGCAATTAATCCGGTTACACCTATTCTTAGCATGTTTGTCCTCCTATTTGCAATCATACCACGTGTGGCCGGCACAAATGTCCACCTTGAGAGGTACTTTCAATTTTGCGGCATTTTGCATTTTTTCTTTAAGAAGTTCCGTCACAATCTTTTTTTCTTCCAAAGGCGCCTCAACAATCAGTTCATCATGCACTTGCAAAATCAATTTACTTTTCAGCTTCCTTTTTTTCAGCTCGTCATACACACCGTTCATTGCAATTTTAATAATATCCGCCGCCGTACCCTGAATGGGGGTATTCAGCGCTGTCCGTTCAGCAAAACTCCGTTCATTAAAGTTTCGGTCGTTGATTTTGGCAATCATGCGCCTGCGTTTAAATTTTGTTTCCACATAGCCGTTTTGTCGAGCAAATTCCACGATTGATTTCATGTACTCCCTCACCCCTTCATGGTAGGACAAATAAGTATCAATATATTGTTTTGCCTCAACGCGGCTGATATGCAGATTTTTGGCAAGACCAAAATCGCTAATACCATAGATAATGCCAAAATTCACTGCCTTTGCCTTGCTGCGCATGGTGCTCGTTACCATATCCAGCGGTACATGAAATACTTCCGAGGCCGTGCGAGCATGAATGTCTTCATCATTTAAAAACGAGGCAATAAACGACTCGTCATTTGCAATATCCGCCAATACACGCAACTCGATTTGAGAGTAGTCCGCATCAATCAACAAATGATTTTCGTCTTTCGCCGCAAAAGCTTTGCGCAACAATCTGCCTTCTTGGCTCCGAATAGGAATGTTTTGCAAGTTGGGTTCTGAAGACGAAATTCGTCCCGTAGTGGTAATCGTCTGATTGAATGTCGTATGAATTTTTGACGTTTCCCGGTCAATCAAAGGCAACAATCCTTTGATATAAGTGCTGTTAAGCTTGGCAGCCTTGCGCAATTCAATAATTTTTTCGATAATCGGATGCTGATGCAACAAGGATTCCAATACTTCAATATCCGTAGAATATCCCGTCTTGGTCTTCTTTTTTGCAGGGAGTCCCAACTCTTCAAATAATAACACAGAAAGCTGTTTCGGTGAGTTGACATTAAAAGATTCATCTTTACCGCCCAGTATTCTGATTTCTTTTTCCAATTGAGCAATTTGCTCATCCAGCTCATCCCCTGCCTCTTGCAGTTGTTTCGTGTCTATAGTAATGCCCTCAGCTTGCATCTGCGCCAACACATTGGCTAAAGGCAGCTCAATTTCGTTATATAGTGCATCCGCTTCTATTTCTTGCAATCTTTTTTCAAATAATTCAGCCAGTTTTGCAATGGCGCGGACACAGCGACATATTTTTTGCATTTGCTCTTCCTCGTTTTGCAAAAAACTGATTTGTCCACCGCCTTTCACTGCTTCAATCTCTTCTCCCAAATACTGTCTGCTCAACGCTCCGAGATTGTAGGAAGCATCCGTTGCATCCAGCACATAAGCAGCCAAATACACATCAAAGGACACCTGTTCTAACACAGCCGATTGGCGAACGGCAAAAATAAAATTTTTCACATCGTGCAACACCAATTTTTTGCCGTTTTCCGCAAGCATTCTTACCGTTTTTTGCAATAAAGGCAAATCGGATGACTCAACAATATACGTCTCTTTTTTGCAAGCGAAAGCTATCAGGCCAATCTCGGTTGCATCCGTTTCATAGTACACATAAATCCGCTTACTGTTTTGCGCCTCATTTTCCGCTCTTACAAAGTTTTTTTCGTCCAATCGCACATAATCAAGCTCCTCCTGACCTAAGGTCGCTGCTTCTTCCGTTTCCTTTTTCAGTCCCAAACGTGCGATGGTATTTTTCATCTCCAACTCTTCTAACACCGACAGCAAAGCTTCTTCGTCGGCAATGCCGCCATAAGGTTGCAATGGTTCAGATAAAGGAACCTCTTTGCAAATTTCCGCCAGATACCTGCTTTGATACGCAATCTCTTTCCCTGCAAGAAGTTTTTCTTTGATGCGCACACTGCTTACTTCATCAATACGTTGATATATTTTATCCAAAGACCCGTATTCTTCCACCAAAGCGCGGGCGGTTTTTTCTCCAATACCCGCAATGCCGGCAATATTGTCGGACTTGTCCCCCATCAGCGCCTTTACGTCAATAAGCTGACAGGGGCGTAGCTGATATTCCTTTTGTATGTAGGCCTCATCTACAACAACAACGTCACTGACTCCGCGTTTTGCATAAAAAATGATTGTGTTTTCGTTGGCAAGCTGAAAACTGTCCTTATCGCCCGAAACAAGAATGCAACTTACATCTTGCTCCAAGGCAATTTTCGAAAACGTACCCAATACATCGTCAGCCTCATAGCCTTGCTCCTCTATAATGACAATGCCCAACGCTTCCAAAATTCGCTTAATATAAGGAATTTGCTGCCGCAGTTCGTCCGGCATTTTTTGTCGTGTGGCTTTGTAGCTCTCATCGGCCTTATGACGAAAAGTCTCCCCTTTCGGATCAAAGGCCGCATACAAATAGGCGGGAGCCTCTTCTTTTAAAATCTTGATGAGCATATTGGTAAAGCCATGTATCGCATTGGTGGGTATCTGCGTAGAGGTACGCATGTCGCGAATGGCATAAAACGCTTTATAGATCAATGAATACGAATCAATAACGATGAGCTTTTTCATTTAGATCTCTACTCTTCCTTTCAAAGCGCTGACCAAGGTATATTCATCGGCAAATTCCAGCTCTCCTCCCATGGGGATTCCTCTTGCAAGTCGCGTGACTTTGATGCCCAAAGGCTTAATGAGACGGGAAAGATACATTGCCGTAGCCTCCCCCTCAATATTGGGATTCATTGCCAAAATCACTTCTTCTGCATTGACTTCACCGAGACGCACCAGCAGTTCTTTTACTTTAATGTCTTCAGGACCCACTCCGTCCATGGGCGAAATCACCCCGTGCAACACATGATACAGCCCTCGATATTCTCTCGTCTTTTCGATCGCAATAATATCTTTCGGATTTTCCACCACACAAACCGTACTTTGTTCACGTTTGGGCGAAGTGCAAATTTCGCACACTTCTAAATCGGTGATATTAAAACATTTGGGGCATAGATGCACTTCTTCTTTGAGCTTTTCAATGGCCCTTGCAAGCGCCAACGCCTGGTTATCGTCCAATGATAACACATAATAAGCAAGCCTTTGAGCGCTCTTGCGCCCAATGCCTGGCATTTTTGCAAATTCGGTAATTAAATTTTTTAACGGCTGAATATAATAAGACATTTAAAACATTCCCATCCCGCCGCCAAGCCCCTGCGCAAAAGCAAATTTTTCTTCCATGGCTTTATTCACTTCCGCAACAGCGGCACTCAGTGCAGCAAGCAACATGTCTTCCAACATCTCCACATCCTCTTTGTCCACAATTTCCGGATTAATTTTTAAGGAGGTAACTTCTTTTTTTCCGTTGATGACCACTTCTACCATACCGCCGCCGCTGGACACAACAAATTCACTTTGCTCCAACTCTTGTTGAGCTTGTTGTGCTTGCTGCTGCATTTTTTGCGCTTGTTTCAGCAGGTTGTTCATATTTCCTGCCGGCATCCCGCCTCTAAATTTTCCTTTTGCCATTCTTTTTTCTCCTATTCTTCTATGATTAAAATATCGCCGATAATTTCTTTAAATTCTTCTTCGGCATCTCTTTCTTTTACTTTGATTTCTACTTCGATTTCTTCACCCTGCGCAAATTGCTGCCTGGCCGCAAGCACTACATCTGCGCGCAGTCGCGTATCATCCCCTATCAGCCTATAATCGTTAGGCGCCAACAGCATTATCAGTCGATTTTTTTCTATGATCAAATCCGCATTTTCCACGCCAAGCGCAATAAAAGGCGATTTTTTACTCAATTCCGCTACAATCTTCTTTTTTAGCGACTGAGGCTCTTCATCATCGATTGTCTCTTGTTGTTTTTCTTCCTCTTCTTTTTCAGATGCGATTTTTTTTCTTTCTGCGGACTCTTTTGTTTCCCTGACCGTATTTGTCAATTCCTCTGTCATAGCCGCCGAATTTTGCTCAATGAATGCAGGCTTTGTCTGCTCGGTCGATATTGACTTTATCGGCTGCGGCTGTAATACTCTCTCTGTTTCGTGTTGCATCGCTTTGAGTAAAGCACATTCCAACACATAACGCGGCGCCGATGAAAACGGCATCTTGCTCTGGGCCTCAATGAGAATATCGAATGCTCTTATCAGTTCTTTTTGCGATACAAATTCAGAAAACGCCTTCATTTGCGAAACAGTATCTTCGTCCCTTAACAACATGGAATGCGCTTCTAAGGGCATATGCACAATAATCATATCGCGCAAACAAGCAATCATCGTTCCCAACAGTGTCGCCGCATCGCTTCCGCCATTAAACGACTGTTGAATTAAGGCAAACAGCTCTTCCGTTCGTCTTGCAAACAATGCTCTCATCATCTCTAAAACCATTTTATCATCCGCTCGTCCTGTCACCGTATCCACCACGGATGTTGTAATCACGGTTTCAAAAGCATAGGCAATACACTTGTCAAGCAGGCTTAACGCATCTCGCATTGCCCCTTCCGCAAGCAACGCAATGCGGTTTGCCGCTCTTTCTTCAATGGCAATGCCTTCATTTTTGCAAATTGTTTCAATATGACTTTGAATCTGCTCCAAGCGAAGGCGGCGAAAATCATACCGTTGTGTTCTCGAAACAATCGTATAAGGCAACCTGTGCGACTCGGTAGTCGCCAAGATAAACACCACATTTTGCGGCGGTTCTTCCAACGTTTTGAGCAATGCGTTAAAGGCCTCCATAGTCAACATATGCACTTCGTCAATAATATAAATTTTGTAGGCGCCCATGGCCGGCGGATATTTGACGCTTTCTTTGATCTGTCGAATCTCTTCAATGCCTCGATTGGAGGCGGCATCCATTTCGATGGTGTCTGCCATCGCATCCGACTCGTTGGCCACACAGCACGAACAAACGCCACAGGGTTCCTGTTCATTCGGGTTTAAACAATTCAACGCCTTGGCAAACACTTTTGCCGCAGAAGTTTTGCCGGTTCCTCGAATACCGCAAAACAAATAGGCATGAGAAATTTGCCCCGCTTTGATTTGATTTTTCAGTGTCGTGGTAATATGTTCTTGTCCAATGATATCGGCAAATGTCCTGGGTCTGTATTTTCGGTAAGTTGCTAAATACGCCATTTTGTTCCTCCGTCATAATCTGCTTTATTATATCATAAAGTTAGATTATGCGTTCATGTATCTTTCATTATCCTTATTTTACGCACTTTCAAATGGCGGTGTTCTTTTATGTTTTCGCAAAATATACATTTTATCCGTTTTCATCCGAAACTTCAGAAAAAGCGCCCTGTACATAGTCTGTTAGCTTTCATTATTTTGACGACAAAAGGCCTTGAATTCATCCGTGTACTGTCCTTGTTCATCATATATAAAAAGGGGCGGCAATACATTTATCCACTCTTTCGCTCCTTTGATGCCTCTTATTAAAAACAGGTTTGATTTTTTGCCCGCTTTGGGATAAACCAACAGCAGTTCCTTTGGCTCGACATGGTTTTGTTTCATTTTTTCTATAATTTCCGCCAAACGTTGTGTCCTGTGAATCATGATAAAGCTGCCTCCTGCTTTGAGCAGTCGCTGAGCGCAAAGAAGAACATCCGCTAACGTACAGGTCAGCTCATGCTTTGCCGCAGCGAGAGATACCTTATTGTTGATTTTCCCGTCGGCACACTTGATATAGGGCGGATTAGACACCACCACATCATATCTTGTTTTCTGCCACGGCTCTGCATAGTCTCGTAAATCTCCGCAAAATATATTCAGACGATGTTGCAAGCGGTTTAATGCAATATTTTCTTTTGCCAGCATTGCGGATTCTTTATTCAATTCAACGCCGTCAATTTGTCCGGCAGCGCATTTGGCGCTGAGCAACACCGGGATGATGCCGTTTCCGCAACCCAGATCCATGACTTTATGTTCTTTTTGAACAAAGTTCGCCGCATAATTTGCCAGCAACACCGCATCGATACCAAAACAAAACAATTCTTTATTTTGCTTTAGCATTCGTCCTCCTGTTTGCAAATCGTCGATTCTGTATTTTTCACTCACAATTTTCCCTCGCTTATTTTGCCCGAAAACAAAATAAGACCTCTTTGCAGAGGTCTTATTCGTCTTATATTATTCAGGTTGCGGCGCGTCTACCGGACACACAGCCTGACATGCCCCGCAGTCCAAACAAGCTTCAGCATTGATTACATATTTGCCTGCTCCTTCGCTGATTGCTTCTACCGGACATTCGCTTTCACATGCTCCACATGAAATACATGCGTCAGAAATTACATATGCCATTTTTTCATTACCCCCTTAAGGATTTTTATTTTGACACAACTTATTATAGCCATATTCAAAGCAAAACACAATAGAATCTTGTTATTTTTTTATTTTAATTGCCGAATTCTCTCTCCAGTCGCTCCAGTTCTCTGATTTCTTCTTTTGTCAAATCTTCATAATCTATCTGTCGCAAGCGTTTAAGCTCTGCAACATTTCCTAAAAGCTTTACGTCATCGTTCTTATATTCGCGGACAATGTTTTCACCTTCCCGTAATCTGACTTGCAGCGTTCGTGCGAGTACATTGACCTTTTCCACAACCCCTTCTCCGTCTGCCGTCATTACTTTTGCGCCGGCAGGCAAAAGCGTCTTTGCCTCGCTGCGATACATGTCATATTCATATTTTAAACAACAAAGCAATCGGCCGCAAATGCCTGATATTTTGCTGGGATTGAGCGATAAGTTTTGTTCTTTTGCCATTTTGATGGATACGGGATTAAAATCTCCCAGCCATTGCGAACAACAGATTGGCCTGCCGCAAGGCCCCAAACTTTCATATAGTTTTGTTTCATCTCTTACGCCGATTTGTCTGAGTTCAATGCGAATTCTAAAAATCGCCGCCAAATCTTTGACCAATTCACGAAAGTCAATTCTACCGTCAGCGGTAAAATAAAAAATGATTTTCGTTTTGTCAAAGGTATACTCTGCATCAATGAGCTTCATCTCTAACTGATGCTTCTGTATATTTTCTTCGCAAATAACAAGAGCCTCCTTGGCTTGTTCTTTATTTTCCGCATACGCCGTGGCATCTTGTGCGGTGGCTTTTCGAAGGACAGGTTTAAGCGGCGCCACCAATTCTTCTTCCGTCACTTCCTTAATATCCGTTACCGCCTCTCCATATTCCACGCCACGTGCTGTTTCCACAATGGCAAAATCTCCTTTGCACAAAAAAACCTGCATCGGATCAAAATAATATATTTTTCCTGTTGCTTTAAATTTTATTCCAACTACCTTATGCATGTTCTCTCCTATCTTGCACTCAATAAACAATATACCGCCTGCATAAACAACTGGCTGTTTGTCGATGTACTCAACCGGCTGTCAAAAATAAAATCAAGCGTTTTTTGTATTTGTTCGCCTCCATAACGGCGTGCTATTTTATGAATCAATTTTTCGTTTTCACTGTTTATAAGCAAGGTCGACACATTGCCTTGCTGTTTTTGATATAACAACGCATCGCGCAAAAATGACACAATACATTTTGTCACTTGATCTAAGTCTTCACCGGCAAGCGTTGCGCTTTTGGCAAGACTGTCTTTCATATCGCCCTGTAAAATGCTTTCAAAAAAAGATACCGTCAGTTGCCGAGTGTGTACATCCATGGCCGCGGGGCCAAAATCATACACCTGACATCTCGATAAGACGGTTGGATAAAATCCGCTCTTTGATTGCGCCAGCAATATAATTATAGCATATTCATTGGGTTCTTCCAAGAGTTTGAGCAAACTGTTTTGCGCCGGTTTTTGCATGCTGTCCGCTTGATAAACAATATACACTTTCTTTTCGGCTTCATAGGGCATCAAACTGATTTCATACTGCATTTGCCGGATATGACTGATTTTAATGCTTGCCTCATCCGAACGAAGTACAATAATATCCGCATGCGCTTTTTGGGCAGCTTTTCGGCAATGTGCACAAACACCGCAAGGCGGTTGCTCGCTCGTACAAACACAGCCAGCTGCAAATGCCCATGCGACCTTTTCAACGGTTTGTTCGTCCCCGCCGTAAAATAAATAAGCATGAGATATCTTTTTTTCCGACACCGCTTTGCTCAGCGCGTATTTAATTGGTTCCGCAATTCTCAATTCCTCAAACATTTTTGCCTACAATTTCTCAAATTCTTCCACATTGAGTACAAACACCGTTGCACCGCCCACTTTAACATTTACATCACAAGAAACGCCGCTGCCTTCCAGATAAGAATACGACATTGGCGTAGAAATAATTTGCTCTCGCGTCCGGCAAATTGATTTGATAATTTCTTTCACTTTTTCCACTTTGTCATCATCAACGCCTATTAACAAGGTGGTGTTTCCCGTAGTCAAAAATCCTCCCGTCGTGGAAAGCTTTGTCACCGAAAACCCCTTTTCAATCAAAGCTGAAGAAAGCATTGATGCATCATCCTTTTGTACCACTGCCATCATCAATTTCATATTTTGCCTTCTTTCTCGATAAATATTTCCATCAATTCTCTGCCTATGTCCTCTATATCACGAATGGTTTTTTCCCGCATACAGGCAATACGGATCCATCCATATCGCTCTATAAGTTCGTCGGCAATTTCATAAGCTCTTGTTAAATGATTTTCGCTGGCTTCATGAATGTCTTTTTTTTCACCGCCGGTTATCTTGTTCACCCTTTTGTTTGTTAATTTTTTCGTCCCTTTCAACGACATATCCAAAAAAAACACATAATCAGGCACCGGCAGGCCATACAAAACAAATTCCAACTGCCACAGCCATTCCAAAAATTTCCCCCGCTCCGTGCTGTCATCTATTTTTGACCCTTGATGCAACATATTGGATGTGGTGTATCTGTCCGCGATGATAAAACCGCCATCCTTGTAAAATTTCTCATAATCTTGTTTATACGAAGCATATCTGTCCACCGCAAAAAATGTAGATGCCGCATAGGCGTTTACTGCCGCCGGATCTGTACCGAATTCTCCCGCCAGATACATCTTTACCAACGACGAAGAAGCATTGTCATAGCGCGGATAGGATATTTTCATGACTTTTTTGTTCATGCCGATCAACTTTTGATAAAAAAGTTCGCTTTGTGTTTGTTTTCCGCTTCCGTCAAGTCCTTCAAAGACAATCATTTTACCTTTTGCCATGTTTTCCCCTTATAAAACAACTTTCATTGCACTGTTTTGTATACCTATCATTGTTTTCTTACTTTCTATGTTCTCCAAAATCACCTGCGCAATTTCTTCACTGATCATTTCGCCCGGCACCAAAAGCGGAATCCCGGGAGGATAAGGTACGACAAAATCAGCTGCTATGCGACCCACAGCCTCTCGAACGAAAAGATACTCCGTCCGTTGCCCCGCCGCCTCCTTCATAGACATCTGCGCTTTGGCAGGCAGGCAAGTTCGCTTTGCTTTGTCGACATTCTTTTTTTGAATCGGTTGTACTTCATTAAGCGCTCTTATCAGATTTATTATATCATCTTTTGTCGTCCCAATACCACAATAAGCCAATACAAACTCATCCGCAGCGTATTCCGCTTCGATTTTTTTCAGCGAAAGCTGACGTTGAATTTCTGTACCGCTCAGATCTGTGTTTTTTATTCCAATAACCCATTTGGCATAATCATACTGCGTTTGCGGTTGCCAAAGAAAATATTTTCCGTCGGCAAATGCCTCTGCAAACTCTTTTCGCGCCGATGCTATTTTTTCAAAAATTTTCTTTGCGTTTTTCTCCGCATAATTCACTGCCGCTTCCAAAGATGCCAACAACAAATAAGAAGGGCTGCTGGATTGAAACAATCTCAAATACATATCCAGTTTCTCTATATCTACACGCCTTTGCGCCACATGAAGCATTGCGCTTTGCGTCAAAGATGACAACATTTTATGGGTGCTTTGCACTACAATGTCCGCTCCAACACGCTCCGCCGCCACAGGATAATCCTCACAAAAAGCCAAATGCGCTCCGTGCGCCTCGTCCACGATACATATCTTGTTATTGTTCTTTGCCCACCCGACTATTTTTTTTATATCTGCACAGGTGCCTAAATAGGTAGGATACGTCAAAATCAATCCTGCCAGTGAATGCTCTTTTTCTGCAGTAAGAATATCTTCCATCGTAACGGTATACGCTTCAGCCCACATTTCGGCGTCGGGATAAATATAAACAGGTTCCATCTCTTGCAACATAAGTCCATGATAAATTGACAAATGACTGCCGCGAGGCAACAACACTTTTTCTTTCGGAGAAAACCCCGATAAAATCGCCGCCAACAACCCCGCACTGCTGCCGTTGATGAGCATCCTGCTCTTGTCCACACCATAAATTTGCGCAATGCGACGCTGTGCCTGATCTATCATACCACTCGGTCTGTGAAGACAATCTGTTTGCGCCAGTTCGGTCAAATCCGCTTTTGATACCCCATAGGGCTCGTGCAACTCCCTTCCCTTATGTCCGGGCATATGAAAACGAATCGTGTCATAATACTGCTGCAGACTTTCAAAAATCGACAACTTTATTCTTCCTTTACCCTTAAATTATTGCTGCCAATAGTATAGCAAAATTTAATTCTCTTTGATATATGAAAAAATATATCTTTTTTTTACCGATTGAAGAAAAATCTGTTATAATGATTAAGCGAATATACAAAAGGAGGATTATTATGGCAAATCAAAACGTACTTGAGTTAACTCAAGAAAATTTTGCGCAAACTATTTCGGCAAGTACCCCTGTTTTGGTGGACTTTTGGGCATCCTGGTGTGGTCCGTGTAAAATGATGGCACCTGTCATTGATGAATTGGCTGATGAATTTGCTGGAAAAGCAGCAATCTGCAAATTAAATGTTGACGAAAACACTGATCTCGCCGCACAATATAAAGTTATGAGCATTCCCACCATTCTCATCTTTAAAGACGGAGTGGAAGTCTCCAGAGATATCGGCGTAAAATCGAAAGATTATTTTTTTGAAAAAATCAATTCGATGTTATAAACCATAAAAAAACAGGGGATGTTTCCCCTGTTTCTCTTTTTTTTCTTATTCTTCAACTTCAAACATATCTTTTCCCACACCACAAAGCGGACATACCCAATCCTCAGGCACATCTTCAAATGCTGTGTTGGGAGCAACACCGTTTTCTTCGTCGCCTACTGCTGGATCATATACATATCCGCATACTGTACATACATATTTTTTCATTTTACATCCTCCGTTATTTATCTTCAGAATTAAAATTCTGCATTATTTACCGTTCTTGCGAACGGAATAATATCTCTGATGTTTTTCATTCCCGTTACATACATTAGCATGCGTTCAAATCCCAAACCAAATCCCGCATGCTTGCACCCGCCATAACGCCTTAAATCCAAATACCACTGCATACTCTCAGGCGCTATGCCGTGATCTTGCATGGCCGCCACAAGTTGACTATAGCGTTCTTCTCTCTGGCTGCCGCCAATAATTTCACCGACTCCGGGCACCAATAAATCCATTGCTGCCACGGTTTTTCCGTCATCATTTTGTCGCATATAAAAAGCCTTGATATCTTTCGGATAATCCGTAACAAAAACGGGTTTTTGATACACCTCCTCTGTCAGATAACGTTCGTGCTCGGTTTGCAAATCGCCCCCCCACTGCACGGGATAAACAAATTGCTTGTCGCTTTTTTCCAACATCGCAATCGCTTCCGTGTAGCTGATGCGTTCAAATTTTGATTGCAATATCCCCTCAAGTCTGCCAAACAATTCTTTATCGATAAATTGATTAAAAAAATTCATTTCGGGCTGACAATGTTCAAGCAGATAACCAATCAGATATTTCATCATCTTTTCAGCTAAATCCATGTTATCGTTGATATCTGCAAAGGCCATTTCAGGCTCCACCATCCAAAACTCCGCTGCATGTCGCGTGGTGTTGGAGTTTTCCGCACGAAAAGTAGGCCCAAAAGTATACACCTTCTGAAAAGCCATGGCAAAAGCTTCTGCCTGCAGCTGACCGCTCACCGTAAGATAGGTTTCTTTGCCAAAAAAATCTTTACCATAGTCTACCTGATGTTTTTTTGTCAAGGGAAGGTAGTTTAAATCCAGCGTCGTTACACGAAACAGCTCTCCTGCTCCTTCACAGTCACTGGCCGTAATAATAGGCGTATGCACATGCACAAATCCCCGTCCTTGAAAAAAACGATGAATGGCGTAAGAAAGAATTGAGCGAGTGCGAAAAACCGCAGAAAACGTATTGGAACGACTGCGTAAATGCGCAATCTCACGCAAATATTCTAAACTGTGTCGCTTTTTCTGCAACGGATAATCACTATCGCTATGCGCAGAAAGCGTAATACTTGATGCATCAAGTTCAAAGGGCTGTTTCTCTTCCGGCGTCAATATCAACACGCCTTGTACTTCAATAGCAGAGCTGATATGCAGTTTGGTGATAAAATCAAAGCCTTTAATTTTCTCTTTTTCCACAACTATTTGCAAATTTTGAAAGCAGGTTCCGTCATTCAGTTCAATAAAAGCACGAACATTTGAAGCCCGCAGTGTGCGAATCCATCCTCGCACATTAATCATTTGATCTGCATATTGTTCCTGATCTCTGTACAGTTTTGCCACATTCACATTTTTCATACTATCCCTCATTTGTCGCAAGTGCTACAATCGCCGCAGCATATATTTTACTTGCCGTGATTAGCCGATCAATTTTTACATATTCGTCATGCTTGTGCATCACTTCTTCTTCACCCGGAAACACCATGCCGAATCCCAATATATTTTTCATGCTTCTGGCATAAGTGCCTCCGCCGATCGTAAAAGGTTTTGCTTTTCTATCCCCCGTTTCTTCACTATAACACTTCATCAGCGTTTTGACAAGCTTGCTGTCAACAGGCATATACAATCCTGCTTTATAAGCTTTTTCTTCATAGACAATGCCTTTCTCCTTTAGGGCAGCGTCAAACAACTCTCGTGCCTGATCCTTCAACGTCAGGGGATAGCGAACATCTATCCCTACCGCAAAACCGTCTTTTTTTGTGCGAACCGTCCCTACACAAAAGGTCAGGGAACCAAATGCATCGGTTGCTGCAATGCCCAATTTGCTTCCATCCGTGGTTAATCCGATAGTTTCCATATATTTTTTTACAAATTCACTGCCGTAATGCAGCGGCAATGCAGTTAAAAAATCAACCATATGAGAAATTGCGTTCACGCCTTCCTCCGGGCGGCTGCCGTGAGAAGAGGCTCCCGACAAGCTTAAAATATGTTTCGTCTCCTCTTTTTGATAGAATCCCTTTAAAACATGTTTTTTGCAGTAGGCGTTGAACTTTTCTTCAAAACTTTGTCCCTCCTGCATTTGCAATACTGCACGACAATCGTCAGCAACCATATTCGCTGCCTTGCCGCCGGCAATTTCGGCAAGATAAGGAACCCTTTTTTCTCCGCAATCTGCAAAAGTAATCTCGCCTTGCAAAATCGGCTTTTCCCCGTGAATGAGCGGAAAGTTGGCATCCGGCGTAAAACCGACATCCACATGTCCGCACTGCTTAATATAATATTCCATGCATTTGCTGCCGATTTCTTCATTGGTTCCAAAAATTACCCGCACACGACGTTTGAGTTTGATGCCGCTTTGAACCACGGACTTCAGCGCATAGAGCGCAGCAACGGCAGGCCCCTTGTCATCACTGGTACCGCGTCCATAAATTTTGCCGTCTTTCACTTTTGCACCATAAGGTTCCATTTGCCAGCCCTCCCCTTCGGGCACCACGTCCAAATGAACCAAAATCCCCACCACTTCCTCACCCTCACCCGCCTCGGCATAAGCTGCATATCCGTCCAAATTACACGTGTCAAAACCCAACTCTGAACTGATTTGCAACGCTTCTTTCAGCGCTTTTCCGATTCCTTTTCCAAAAGGCATTGTCTCTGCAGGCGTATCATCGACACTTTTTATACGCACCAGACGCTGCACATCTCTGATGATATTTTCTTTGTTTTTATCAATATACTCTCTATAATGCATTTTCCTCTTCCTTTTTATAATATAGTCGACAAATATCATACACCTTTTGTGAAGCATGGTTGATTTTCATAAACAATAACCTCACTACTTCATGTGCCTTTTCCAATGTGGTAATAATTTCCACTTTGCTCTCAATCGCCGCTCTTCGCATTTTAAAGGCATCGGATTGTGAGTTTTCTGTTTTTTCCGGCGTGTTGATGATCAGATTGATTTCCCGGCTGCGTATCACATCTAACATCGTGGGCGTCTGTCCTTTGATTTTGTTGACTACCTGCGCCTTCACGCCATGTTCTTCCAAAGCATGCGCTGTCCCTGCCGTAGCCAAAATGTCATAGTTCATTTCCGCTAATTTCGCTACCAAAGGCACAAATTGTTCTTTGTCTTTATTATTGAGAGTAATTAAGATTTTCTTTTTAATTTTTGCCAAATCCGTTCCTGCAGCACAAAGCCCCTTATAAAGTGCGTCTTCATAGTTTTCGGCAACGCCCATCACTTCTCCCGTGGAACGCATTTGCGGCCCTAACACCGCCTCAATCCCGGGTATTTTTTCTGTGGAAAACACCGGAATTTTAATGCCGAACAATTCAGATTCGGGATAGAGTCCCATTCCGCATCTCATATTTCTGAGTTTTTCGCCCAGTGAGACACGTACAGCCAGCGGAATAATCGGCAGTCCAGAAATTTTGCTGATATAAGGCACCGTTCTGCTGGAGCGAGGATTGACCTCAATGATATAGACCTCTCCGTCCTGCTCAATAAATTGAATATTAATAATCCCCAACACTTCCATTTTAATGGCAATACGCTTTGTATAGTCATAAATTTTGTCTTTTATTTCCTGTTTCATGTTCACCGGCGGATAAATCGTAATGCTGTCTCCAGAGTGTACCCCTGCTTTTTCCAAATGTTGCATGATACCCGGTATCAACACATCTTCTCCGTCACATACCGCATCAATTTCCAATTCGGTTCCACAGATGTATTTGTCGATCAACACAGGATTCTCCTGGTCGAAACGAAAAGCTTCCTGCAAATATTTTTCTAACGACGCCTGTTCATAGCAAATCTCCATCCCTCTCCCGCCGAGTACATAAGAAGGCCGCACCAAAACCGGATAACCGATTTTTTCAGCCGCCATAATGCCCTCTTCCATGGTCCACACCCCTTTGCCTTCAGGGCGGTTAATTTGCAACTCTTCCAAAATAGCATCAAATTTTTCTCTGTCCTCCGCCGCATCAATGCTCTTGGGTTGGGTGCCGATGATGGGAATGTTTTTCTTCGTACAGAAATTGGCAAGTTTAATGGCTGTCTGACCGCCGAATTGCAAAATCACGCCGTCTGGTTTTTCTCTTTCGATGATGTTGTAAAAATCTTCTTCCGCCAAGGGTTCAAAGTACAGTTTGTCGGATATATCAAAGTCCGTACTCACCGTTTCGGGATTGTTGTTAATAACAATCGCTTCGATCCCTTGTTTTTTTAATGTAAACACACTGTGTACACAACAATAATCAAACTCGATTCCCTGACCGATGCGTATGGGACCGCTTCCTACGACAACCACCTTTTTATTGTTGCTCACAACACTCTCGTCAAATTCATCATAGGTGGAATAATAATAGGGCGATACCGCTTCAAATTCTGCGGCACAAGTGTCTACGAGTTTATAAGAAGGGATAATCTTGTATTTTTTGCGCAAATTAAAAATGTCTTCCTCTTTAACGCCCATAATATCAGCTATACCTTTATCGGCAAAGCCGTGTTTTTTAAGTTCTCTTAAAAACTCCTCATTTATCTCATCAATCGTCATTTTTGCCAACATTTCTTCTTTTTCTACGATATTTCGCAGCTTTTCAATGAAAAAACGATCAATCCCCGTTACTTTCGCAATGCGTTCAAAACTGTACCTGCGGCGCAGCAATTCCGCAATATCAAAAAGGCGTTCATCATCAGGATGAATCACTCGCTCTTTGAGTTCTGCCATGCTGCGTGCTTCCGAGGGTTTATGCTTCAGCGAAAAACTGCCGATTTCCAGCGAACGCACCGCTTTCAACAACGCTTGTTCAAAATTGGCGCCGATGGCCATGGTCTCCCCTGTGGCCATCATGCGAGTACCCAGGAATTTGTTATCCGATTCAAACTTGTCAAAAGGCCATTTGGGTATTTTGACTACCACATAATCAATGGTAGGTTCAAAACACGCATAGGTTTTTTTTGTTACGGCATTGAGTACTTCGTCAAGACCGTAACCCAACGCCAATTTTGCCGCAATTTTTGCAATTGGGTATCCTGTAGCCTTGGAAGCCAGCGCCGAAGAACGGCTTACGCGAGGATTGATCTCAATAACGGCATATTCAAAACTGTCCGGTTTAAGCGCAAATTGAACATTGCATCCGCCGATGATTTCTGCAGCATCAATAATGCTTAAAGCTGCCGTGCGCAGCATTTGAAATTCTTTATCGCTCAGCGTTTGACAAGGCGCCACTACAATACTGTCCCCGGTGTGAATGCCGACCGGGTCTATATTTTCCATACTGCATACCGTAATGCAATTTCCTTTGCTGTCTCGCATCACTTCAAATTCAATTTCTTTCCACCCTTTGATGCTTTTTTCAATCAGTACCTGATTGCCAAAACTCAAAGAAAGTCCGCTTTTAAGAATCGCTTCCAGTTCTGCCGGATCCTCGGCCATGCCGCCACCCGCTCCGCCCAAAGTATAGGCAGGGCGCACAATCACCGGATAACCGATTTTTCGCGCTACAGCAAAGCCGTCTTCTATGGTGCTCACCACTTCGCTTTCAATGATGGGCTGGTTCACTTCCTCCATCAGACGACAAAAACTGTCTCGATCCTCTCCCTTGATGATGGACTCGATAGAGGTACCGATAACACGCACACCATGTTTTTCCAATATCCCTTTGTTGTATAAATCCACAGCAAGATTGAGTCCGGTTTGCCCGCCCATTCCTGCCAAAATTGCATCAGGTTTATCCTGGATAATAATTTTTTCAACATATTCCGTTGTCAAAGGTTCAATATAAACCGCATCGGCAATCTCCGTATCCGTCATAATCGTTGCCGGATTGGAGTTGGCAAGCACCGTTTGCACGCCTTCTTCACGCATCGCTGTACAAGCCTGGGTACCCGAATAGTCAAATTCCGCAGCCTGGCCTATGACAATGGGCCCCGATCCGATAATGAGTACTTTTTGTATAGAATTGTCCTTAGGCATTTTGCACTCCCCCTTTGAATGTCGCAATCATCTCTTCAAAAATGTACTCCGAATCCCCCGGTCCCGGGCACGCTTCAGGATGATACTGCACCGAAAAAATCGGTTTGCTTTTATGTTTCATCCCTTCTACACTGCCATCGTTCATATTGATATGTGTGATTTCAAATTCTTTTGGCAGATTGGTCGTAACAAATCCGTGATTTTGACTTGTGATATACACCCGATCCTTTCGCAAGTCTTTGACAGGATGGTTGCTTCCTCTGTGTCCGTAAGCAAGTTTGATGCACTCTCCTCCCATCGCCAATGTAAGCAGTTGATGTCCCAAACAAATGCCCACTACAGGCTTTTTATCGATCAGCTCTTTAACGGTTGCAAGACTTTCCTCTAAGTCGTTGGGATCTCCCGGTCCGTTAGACAACAAAACACCTTCCGGCTCTATGGCCAATATATCTTTCGCCGTAGCATTATACGGAAATACCGTCAACCTGCAGCCTTTTTTTATAAAGGCATCCAAAATATTTTGTTTAATGCCGAAATCCATAACTGCTATGTTTCGCCCCTCGCCTATCGAATACACCTTTTGTGTACTTACATGCTTCACCACATCTTTGTTATGATAAGGCGTCAAACATTGCTTTATTTCTTCTTTTTCCATCGTGCGTGCAGTTAAAATCCCCTTCATAACGCCATGATCTCGAATGGTTTTCGTTAAATAGCGCGTATCCAAATCCTGCATGCCAAAAATTTTATGGACATACAAATAATCATTTAAATTCATTTCATATCGAAAATTGTTAGGATATTCGCATAATTCTTTGACAATAAATCCTCTGACTTTCGGATAAAGAGATTGGTCATCTTCCAGATTGATGCCGTAATTGCCAATTAGAGGATAGGTCATCAATACAATTTGCCCAAAATAAGAAGGATCCGTCAACACCTCCTGATAACCCGTCATACCGGTATTAAATACCACTTCTCCAATGACTTCTTCCTCAATATAGCCAAAACCTCTTCCTTGAAACACGGCGCCGTTTTCCAAATACAATCGCACCGTCTTGCCATTTTGAACAAAGTGATTTTTCATCCGTTTAAAACCTCCTGCTGCCCGGCTTCACAGGAACACTCCCCTGCTTGCAGAGCGGACAATGCTCTGCTTCATAAGTTTCTATATTTAGTTTGACCGCGCTGTAAATCGGCAGATCAAAAGGCAAGCTGCCGTCTGTTCTGTCTACAATACAGAGCACGCCGATTACTTCCCCGCCAAAACTCGCCAGTGCATCGATGGTTTCTTTCGTAGACTTACCTGTGGTCAAAACGTCTTCGGCAATAAGTATCTTTGCACCCTTCGGAATGTCAAACCCTCGTCGCAGCGACATCACATTTTCCACCCGTTCCGTAAAAATGCTTTCTACCCCCAACTGTCTGCCCACTTCATAAGAAACGATCACGCCGCCCATCGCAGGCCCGACCACAATGTCCGGCTTTTGCGGCAATTTTTTCACCGCTTCTCTCAAAACAATCTCTGCTTTATCCGCATAGCGCAGCAATTTGGCACATTGCACATATCCTTTGCTGTGTTTACCCGAAGACAATAAAAAATGCCCGCTTAGCACCGCTTCAGTATCTTGTAATATTTTTAATATTTGTTCACTCATTCTCTAACCGCCTCGCACTCATATAATATTTATGATTTCCTTTAAAAAAAGGTCATTTTCTTCACAATACGCTTTGAGTTCCGCCAAAATTTCCATCAGCTTTGTCGGCCGGATAAAGCCTGCAGTACCAATTTGCACACAGCTTGCACCCACCATTAAAAATTCAAGGACATCTCTGCCGCTGTAAATACCCCCAATGCCCATA
This sequence comes from Eubacteriaceae bacterium UBA1433, assembly GCA_002329295.1. Lineage (GTDB taxonomy): Bacteria > Bacillota > Clostridia > Eubacteriales > UBA1433 > UBA1433. The sequence continues at coordinate 60,891 of DCTT01000018.1, read as the reverse complement.
ATCGGAATATTTACGGCTTTCGCCGCCTGATGCACCATGCGCAGCGCAATCGGCTTGATGGCGGCACCGGAAAGCCCCGCATACACGTTATCAAACACTGCCCGCCTGTTTTGAATATCTATCGCCATACCCTGTACCGTATTGATCAACGATAAGCCGTCTGCTCCCGCCTCCTCGCAAGCTGCTGCTATGACGGCAATATCAGCCACATTTGGCGAAAGTTTCACCATGAGCGGAAAGCGAGTGATATCTTTTACCGCACGGGTTACCTGATAGGCCGAATCCTCGGAGACACCAAAAAGCATGCCGCCGCTTTTCACATTCGGGCAAGAAATATTGAGTTCCAATATATCAATGTCGATTTGATTCAACAAACGCGCTCCTTCGACATATTCCTCCAAACTGTCTCCGCCCAAATTGACGATTTTCACCGTTTGAATGCGAGCCTGTGTTTCTTCATACTCTTCGATGAAAGCTTTCACACCGGGATTTTCCAGACCGATGCTGTTGAGCATTCCTCCTGTGCATTCCCAGATACGGACTCCGTCGTTTCCCGCCTTTTTATGAAGCGTCAGCCCTTTAAGGCAAACGGCTCCCAATTGATTGATATCATAAAACTCAGCATACTCTTTGCCGAATCCAAAAGTGCCTGAAGCCGCCGCAATAGGATTTTTCAAAGAAAATCCCAAAAAATCAACTCCCAATCTATTCATAAAACACATCCTCTGCAGCAAATATCGGTCCGTCGCTGCATACCTTTTTGTTTCCTTGCCTTGTCTTGATGTTACAGCCCAAACAAACCCCTACCCCACACGCCATTCGCCTTTCTACTGAGACAACTACCTGTTCGGCAGAATGTTTTAATTTATCCCATGCTGCTTGCATCATCACCTCCGGGCCGCATATGTAAGCGCAATCAAAAGATTCCGTTTCGATTACATCCGTAATTTTGCCTCCTACATCCGTGATGATGCGATGACAATAACGGGCAAAGTCTTCTTTCAAATATTCCTCGCTGCGAAAACCTAAATACGCTGTGATTTGCGCCCCCTGTTCACGGAGTCTTTTGGCTAGCAGCAACAACGGTGCAATGCCTACTCCACCACCAACCAACACGCATTTTTGTCCCTTCAGCACAAAACCGTTCCCTCTGGGCCCCATCAATTCTATCTCATCACCTGCCTGCAGCGTTGAAAAGATTTCTGTCCCTTTTCCCTTGACTTCATAAACAAACGTCATTTCTTCTCCGTTTTGATCGCAAATGCTGATAGGTCTGGAAAAGGTGGGAATGTTTTCCCAGGCACGCAACATATAAAACTGCCCTGCCTTCACCTGCTGATTTGCAGCAACGCGCATTTGAAAAACATTGGATGCAATGGGTTTGTTTTCAAGAATCAAAGCCATTTGACAATATCCTCCTTCATCGCCATTACCGCTTGTTGAATATATTCAATAAAGTCCGTATCTTCCGTTTTCCCTTGATGTGCCGTAATCAGACCTCGGGAAGAGTTGACCACACCACATATTTTATCTTGAAATATTTGAGCAATGTCTTTGCCCGTTCCTCCCTGGGCTCCGTAACCCGGAATTAAAAAGAAGGTATGAGGCATCTGTTTTACAATGCGCAAAAACTCTGAAGGGTAAGTTAGTCCCACCACAGCGCCCACGGCGCTAAAACCCTCAGAACCTATAAAAGCCTCTCCCCATTGTTCGATTTTTTCGGCAACCAGTTCATAAAAAGGCCGTTTGCCCACTAAAACATCCTGAAAATCCGCCGAGGAAGGATTGGAAGTTTTTAACAGCAAAAACAATCCTTTGTTTTTTTCTTTAAGATAAGGGTAATAGGGTGAAATGGCATCCTGCCCCATATAGGCATTCAGCGTCATATAATCTGACTCAAAATCTCCTTCAAAATGCCCCTTGGCATATTGGATCGCAGTAGAAGAAATGTCTCCTCTTTTTACGTCTGCAATGGCAATTGCACCTTTTTTGCGAATGTATTGCAGCGTTTTTGCATAAGCGCGCATACCGTCTATCCCCAAAGCTTCATAATAGGCTACCTGCACTTTAAAGCAGGCTACGTTTTCATAGACTGCATCAATAATTTGCCTGTTAAATTCAAAAATTTTCTCCCCTTCAGAGATATCTTTTGCTCGAATGCAGCCGGGTACATAGGCGATTTGGCTATCCAATCCCACACACACAGGCGAGATTTCGATGGCTTTTTTATAAAGTTTGTCCGCTATCATATTTTTTCTCCCCTCTGATATAAGTGCGAAGGACTTTACCTCTGATATCCCAGCCGTCAAAGGGTGTGTTTTTGCTCTTGGATACAAAATCACTCGTATCTATTTTCCCCTTCGTCTCAACATCCGCCACAATCAAAGTAGCCTCCCTGCCTTCTTTTATCCTTGCAGATTGTCTGCCTAGCAGTCGATACGGCGCATCGGATGTCAATCGGCAAAAATCTTTCATTGAAAGACTGCCGTCTTCATCAAAAACCTGTAAATACATGCCGAACGCCGTTTCAATATTTGCAATCCCCGGAGCGCCGGCACGTTTGTCTTCTTCGCTGTGCGGCGCATGGTCGCTTGCCAGCATATCAATGGTACCGTCCCGTAACCCTTCTATCAATGCCAGTCGATCCTTGAAGTTTCCGATCGGCGGATTGACTTTATAGTCGAGATTTTGCACAAAAGGCAAATCGCATGGCATCGCTATGTCTGCCTGTGCCGCAAATAAATGATGCGGCGTAACTTCGCAAGTTACGGGCAATTTTTCCCTTTTTGCGTTGCGAATCATCTCCACGGAATCCACTTTGCTCACATGGCAAATATGAAGTTGTGCATTGGGGACTTTTTTCAACAAGTGCAAATCTCTTTCAATCAATTCTTCTTCGGGTTGACAGTGTGTCGCCAACACAAAACCGTATTGAGCCGATGCCTGCAATGCACGCAACATAAAATCTTCGCATAAAATACTATTGCCGTCATTGGAAAACAATCTCGTCAATTTTAACAATGTCTCTACATCTACCAATTCGCTGTCACAGAGCCCCTTCCCAATGGCCGCTATTTGCAAAAAGTCGCATAAATTCGCACTTTTGGCCTTTGCATTGTTTGCGGAAATAATATCATAAGTATCCGCTACAGGCAGTGTATTAGCCATAGCCGCTACAAAACCATAGCCACCCTTGATTGCAGCTCGAAGACCGGAATCAATGTCTTCTTTATATTCATATCCTGGTTCGCGAAAATGACAATGCACATCTGCCATAGCAGGCAAAAGAGACAATCCCTGCAAATCAATGATCTCCGCAATATCACTCGCTTTGAAATCTATCTTGCGTGCCACTTTGCGAATAATGCCATTTTCTATCCACACATCGCCAAATTGATCACACATTCCGTCCGTAATGCGTGCATTTTGAAATAAGATATTATTAAAAAGATGTTGCCGTATCACAATATTCACACCTGTACTCTTTTGTTTTTTCATCTATCAAATAAAATTTAATGTCATTAATTTTTTGATACTTGCTGATGCACCGTGGATTTTTACATTCCAAAATGCCTTCTACTACTGCAGGAAGCTGCAATTTTTCTTTGCGTATCAGCGCGCCGTCTTTTACAAAATTAATCGTAACATTCGGGTCAATGAGCCCTAATACCGTTAAATCTAAATGAATATCAGTTTCAATTTTGATTAAATCTTTTTTCCCCATTTTTCGACTCGGCACATTGCGCATAAGTACTACCACATCTTCCAGCGCATCCAATCCCAATTGACTGAAAATTTTGTACCCGTGCCCTGCTTCGATATGGTCTATTACGATTCCTTTTTTCAGTTTGGATACATTAATCATCGTATTTTCACTCCAATCCAAGCAATTTTACAATCAACGCCATTCTCACATACATACCAAATTTTGCCTGATGAAAATATACCGCCCGCTTATCGCTATCCACTTCTTCGGCAATTTCATTTACCCGCGGAAGAGGATGCATAACAATCATATCATCTTTTGCCCGCAACATCTTCTCCGGCGTTAAAATAAAATAATCTTTTAAACGTAAATATTCATATTCACTGACAAATCGCTCTCGCTGCACTCTTGACATATATAAAATATCCGCTTTTCCAATGACCTTATCCAGATTGGTGGTTTCAAAATAAGACCCCGGTTCCAAAAGGTCTTTAATGTAACGAGGAATTTTTAATTCTTCCGGCGAGATGAAAATAAATTTTACATCCTGATATCGATGCATTGCCTTAACAAGAGAATGGATTGTACGACCGAATTTTAAATCACCGCACACGGCAATGCAATGATTGTTCAGGCTTTTTTTGTAATGTCGTATCGTGAGCAGGTCTGTCAGAGTCTGTGTGGGATGTTGATGTCCGCCGTCCCCTGCGTTAATGACAGGTACCAATGCATACTTTGCCATCAGTTTTGCCGTTCCTTCCTGGGGATGGCGCACCACAACAATGTCCACATAGTTGGAAATTGTGATAATGGTATCTTTCAGCGTTTCTCCTTTTGCAACCGAACTTGTATTGGGATCAGAAAAACCGATCACTTCACCGCCAAGTCTGAGCATCGCAGCGTCAAAAGAAAACTTCGTACGAGTGGATGGCTCATAAAAAAGACTTGCCAGCAGCTTATTTTTGCAAATTTCGGAATAATCTTCCGGTTTTTGAATAATGCTGTCAGCAAGTCCGAAAATTTCTTCTAATTCGTCGATGCTAAATTCGCTTGGTTCTATTAAGTGTCTTCCTTTTAGCATTTTTTCCTCCCTTATCTTGTGATTTGCATAAAAAAACATGCCTGTAAAGGCATCAAACAATCATTATTTGTTTATAACGCCTTCTCGCTTTAGAATCCCCTCTAAACAAAAGCATTATTTTTATAAATAATATATTAAAACTATGCGAATGTCAATTTAAATGATATAATATTTATAAATATTTTTAGGAGGTGACTACAGCATGTTTTTTACAACTGCATTACTAAACGATGAGCCGAAAATTATCGTTGCCAACAAAGCCAGAGACAAATTTTTTACAATGGATGCACTGGCAGAACAGCTCGATTTTGAACCATATTTCGATCTGCTGCAATTTATTGATGAGCACGATGATGACATCATTGAAAAAATTCGCGACATTATTGAGTCCGACGAAGAAGGTGATATAGAAGATTTGTCTTCTGCTACATTGCTTCCCGCCATTCCCTATCCCTTAAGAAACGTTGTTTGCCTTGGCAAAAACTACAAAGACCATGTTGCTGAGATGGATGCAAACGAAGCTTTGCCCGCTGAGCCGATTTATTTTTCTAAGGCAGCCTTTTTTTCTTCGGGCCCCGGAGATGAAGTCAGTGTTTATGCCGCACAAGACCGCACTGCCGACTACGAAGTAGAGCTCATTGTCGTACTGGGCAAAGAAGCTACCAATGTAACAAAAGAAAACGCAGAAGATTATATATTCGGCTATGCTGTCGGAAACGACTTTTCTATACGCAACACCCAACTTGGGCGTGGTCAGTGGTTTTACGGCAAGAGTTATGACGGTCACTTTGCGATGGGTCATTGGATCGCTCATAAAAGCATGTTCCCGTTGCCCATTGAACTGGACATTCGTTGCTTCGTAAACGATGAAGAAAGACAATCTTCAAACACCAAACACTTTATTTTTGATATCCCAACCGCACTCAACGATTTGACGCAAGGCGTTACCTTATATCCCGGCGATATGCTTATGACAGGTACGCCTGCAGGGGTAGGCGCTGCTTTTAACCCACCCAAATTCTTAAAAGCCGGTGACGTTGTTCGATGTGAAATCCAAGATCTGGAAACCTTCGAAAACATCATGGTAGACTAACGATTACGTGAAACAAACAACCAAAAGAGCTGACAGTCGTCAGCTCTTTTCTTTTATTTTTTTATGCATTAGCCTTTTAAGATGGCTTTCGCTTTTTCGTCACCTGCATCCGTGATAAAAGGAATGCCCGTTTCTTTTTCGGTCTCTCTGTTCGCCGAATAAATATCCCCCCGATCCAACTCTGTAACCGAAAATTTGCGCAAGCCGGCCAAAAATTGTTGGAGCCCGGCCGCCAATTTATCTGCCATGGTCCAAATGGCAATCGCGCCGTAAGGCATGGTTTTCATTGCTTCGGGGCCAACTACTGCCTGTAAGTCATAGTATCCGGCAAAAATATCCTCTGCTTTTGTTCCATGTTCGACTACGGACTTAGGAAGTTCACTCCAGTTTCCGTTCACTTCTGCTTTACGTTCAGGTTTCAAAACACCTTCAATATTGCTGCCCAAAAATCCGGGAATCATGATTGATCTGCCAAGGCATACCAATTTGGTGAATTCACCGCCCAACGACAACGCTTTAATAATATGATCTTCGCGAGCCAGTCCGCCGCCGAAAGCCAGATCCACCACTCTTTGACCCGTAGATTTGAGAATATTTGCATATTCATAAGCTTTGGAGTGCAAAAGAATAGAAGGAACGCCCCATGTTTCCATCATGTTCCAGGGACTCATACCTGTACCGCCACCCGCGCCATCAATCGTGAGCAAATCCAAGTTAGCTTTAGACGCAAATTTCATGGCCATAGCCAATGCCTCCGTGCCGAATGCTCCTGTTTTCAGCGTAATGCGTTTATAGCCGAGACCTCTGAGATATTCCACTTGTTTCATGAACGCTGCTTCCGCTTCTTCTGCATTGGTAGCCTCTGTAAAGCCCAATCGGCTGTGACGAGCAAAAGATTTGATTGCACCGTGTTTATACCCTTCAATTACCTCGGGTTTGGTAGGATCCGGATCCACCACATAGCCTCTGTTTTTTAAGAAAGTGGCATATTCAATATCTGAAACTTGAATTTCGCCTCCGATATTTTTTGCACCTTGACCCCATTTGATTTCCACAATAATGTCGTCACCATATTTATCAATAACATATTCGGCAACACCGTTGCGTGCATCTTCCACATTGATTTGCACAATAATAGCGCCATATCCGCTGAAGTATTTCATATAAGTATTGATTCTGCGATCCAATTCGGGTGCTTTGACAACTTTTCCGTTTTCCAATACAGCTTGTTTATCAATCCCCACAACGTTTTCACCGATAACGATCGGAAAGCCTACCAAAGCAGCGCCTGTCGCAAAAGATTCCCAATATTTTGCCGCAATAAAGGTGGAGCCTAATGCACCGGTCATAATCGGCAATTTCACCTTTGTTTTCAATTGATAACCGAATTCACTTTCTAAACTGACATTGGGAAAAATACAATCATCCGCAGAATTGCTCAGTCCGTGAGCTGCTGCGTTTGAACCATAGTTATACCCTTGAATTCGTAAATTGTTATAATTGACGCCCACATGCGTTGTATTTGCGCTTCCTGACGTAATCCGCCCAAAGTCTCTGGGGTACAACAGCTTTCTCCCTTTTAAACAGGCAGTCCATGTTTCACATTTGCCCTGACAGTCTGATCTGCACAACGTGCAAAGCCCTGACTCCGCAGGATTTCCTCTGTTGACAGTCCCCAACGCATCGTTTGTTTTTGGCCATTGAATCATAATGTTTCAGCTCCTTTATCTTTAATTACATCTGTGTTTTTGACTATTATCTATCATTATCTAACTATATTTTTTATCTGTCAATTTATTTTTAAAAAATATCTTGTTTTCTCTTATTCCTCATGCGTCAATATGCGCACACGCACAATACCAACGATATTTTCTAATTTTTCGATAAGCGGCTTGTGAACATCGCTTTCTACATCAATAACCGTATAAGCCCACTCTCCCTTTGAATTGTTGACCATATTGGTAATATTAATGCCTTCAGCGGACAATATCTGTGTAATTTGTCCGATCATGTTTGGAATATTTTTGTTGTGAATCATAATACGATTTTTAGATTTCAACGGCCCGATAAACGTCTCAGGAAAGTTCACCGAATTAATAATATTGCCGCTTTCCAAATATTCTTTCATTTGTTGCACAACCATTTTAGCACAATTAATCTCGCTTTCAGGCGTGCATGCGCCTAAATGCGGAATACTGAGTACTTTAGGCTGTTTCATGATTTCTCTGCTGGGAAAATCCGTAACATAGCGAGCAATAGTTCCGTTTTCCAGATATTCAATCAAATCTTCGTTATTTACCAGCCCGCCACGGGCAAAATTCAAAAGACGCAATCCTTTTTTTGCTTTTTTAAATTGCTTTGCATTTACGTAATGTTTTGTTTTTTCCATTAACGGCAAATGCAACGTTACATAGTCACACTCGGTAAACAATTCTTCCAACGACACAGCACGCCGCACTTTCGGCGAAAGTCCCCAAGCAGATTTGACCGAAATAAACGGATCATACCCGTATACATTAACATCCAGTGCAATCATGGCATTGGCCACTAAAACGCCTATGGCGCCCAACCCTACCACACCAAGGGTCTTTCCGGCAATTTCCGGTCCGATAAATCGATTTTTGTTATCTTCAACGGCACGCTCAATATCGCAACTGGCATTTCGCTGTCCGTAAAGCCATCGCATACCGCCAATAACATCTCGAGATGCCAACAACATGCCCAAAATCACCAACTCTTTCACTGCATTGGCATTGGCGCCCGGTGCATTGGCTACTACCACACCCTTTTCAGTAAAAGCGGGAACATCAATGTTATTCACGCCTACACCTGCCCTGCCGATATAAAGAACATCTTTAGAAACATCAGCGATACTGATTTCCTTGCTGCGCAGCAATAGCGCATCATATTCTGCATCATTTTCCACTATTTCATAAAGTTCTTTATCAATCAATGACAATGCCTGTGGAGTAATATGATTAAAGTATGCCACTCTATACATAAATTAGTACCTGCCTGTCTCATATTTTTTCATAAATTCAATAAGCGCTTGCACTTGTTCAGGAGGCGCAGCATTGTAAATACTTGCTCGAATTCCGCCTACATCCCGATGACCTTTTAAAAACATCAATCCGTTTTTTTCCGCTTCCTTGGCAAATTGCGCATCTTCTTCTGCCGTAGGCAGATTAAAGATTACATTCATTAATGAACGGCTATCGACATCAATGCTGTTTTTGTAAAGATTGCTGTTATCGATAAAATCATAAAGCATTGACGCCTTTTCTTTGTTCTGTACCGCCATTTGACGCACGCCGCCTTTTTTTTCCACCCATTTCAATACTTTGTTCAATACATATACTGCGAAAACAGGGGGCGTATTCAACATCGATTGTTTTGATTGCATTAACTGATAATTTATCATATCGGCATTATTTTTGGAGCTTCGCTCCAATAAATCATTGCGCACAATCACTATCGTTACACCTGCGATACCCATATTTTTTTGCGCTCCGGCAAATATCAGTCCAAATTGCTCTATATCGTATTCTTCACTGAGAATATTAGAGGACATGTCCGCTACTATCGGAAGTACACTGACGGGCATAGCCTCGGGTCGAATCGTTGTTCCTTCGATAGTATTATTGGTACAAAGATATAAATAGTCTGCATCCGCAGACGCTTTGAGTTTGCTCAAATCAGGAATTTTTCGAAAGTGATCATTCTCTCCGCTGGCTACCACCACAGCCTCTCCGATTTTATCGGCCTCTGCAATGGCATATTTTGTCCAGCTCCCGGTATGAATATAGTCCGCTTTTTTGTTTTTTGTAAACAAATTCAGGGGCACGGCGGCAAACTGCAGTCGAGCACCGCCCTGCATAAACAAAACCGAATAATGTTCGGAAACATCCATCAATTTTCGCAACAATGCTTCCGTTTCATCAAAAAGCGCAATACAGACCTTGCCACGATGGCTGATCTCCATAACAGACATGCCCGTATTCTGATAATCGAATATCTCTGTTTGGATTTCCTTTAAAACTTCTTCCGGCAACACGGCAGGTCCCGCCGAATAATTATACGTTTTTTTTTGCATACTTAACTGTCTACTCCCGTCTGCAACCAAACTTATTTTTCCCTTTATAAAAAGATTAACATTCTTATAAAATCTCACTCATTTTAACATAAACAACTCTATTTGGGAAGTTCATCTTTATCATCAACGATGCTATAATCGGCATTTTCATGTATGTTACCGTTCTCATCTTTTTCTTTATACCTTGCCAGGTTTTCCCGCAGAGAATACACCGCAAATAAAAATACGGCAATGTCATCAATCACAGCAAAACCCAACGCCGGCGCCGGAATCAAATCAATCGGCGATAAAATATAAATAAACCCGAAAACAAGAAGAATCTTTTGCCACATCGGTACATGTTTATCTCGGAACAATTGTTTGATATACCGAAGGTTTCTAATCATTTCAAAAATTTTCATTTTTTTACCTCTTGGATTGATCAACGTTATGTTGATAAAAGGCATCTACTTGTTTTTTCTGTTGACGTTTTGCCATTTTTCGTGTGTAATTTGTTTTTTTCGGCAACGAAACAGGTTGTTCCAATTGCCTTATTTGATTTCTTTTGCGCCTTGATACTTTGGCAGTCATCATTTTACGATATTCTTTATATCCGCTGTATCCTTTTCGTTTCAACATTTTATCAATATTCCCGTTTATTGAAACACAATAGACACATGTAAAAGTACCTACCGCTATAATGAATATGGCCAGCAATAAAATCCCGAACACTTTTTCCATTCTGTTATTCCTCTGAATCTATAAAAAAACAGGATACCTCCTGTTTTTGTTTTATTGAGCAATCATTTCTCGTGTGATGTCGCCGATTTTGATTTTTTTTGCCCGAATATCATTTTTCAGCTCTATAATTTTTCGTGTATCTTTGTATTTTCCCTTCGCCAACTCAGCACCCAGTGTTTTCTGGAGCTTTCTCAATTCTTTTTTTGCAGAAATCAATGTTGTCGCATCCATTATGCCACCCCCCTTTCATTAACGTTTTTTTATTATACTACATTTGACAAGAAAAGCGCAAGTTTTTTTGTATGGAAATTGTTATTAAAAAAAGCATGCAACTGAGTTGCATGCTTTTTTGTTTTGTGTTTACAGATATCCTTCTTTTTTTGCTTGAAATGTCAACTCGTCTCTGTAGTCGGGATGTGCAATGGCAATAAGCGCTTTTGCCCTCTGCATTCTCGACTTGTTTTGCAAATCAGCAACACCGTATTCTGTAACAATATATTGCACATCGGTTCTGCCTGTGGTGATAATGCCTCCTTCAGGATGGCTCATAACAATTTTCGAATTTCTCGTTCCGTCTTTTTTTACGTTTACCGAATGAGTGGCGATAAAAGACTTTCCGCCCTTAGACATCTGCGCACCACGCACAAAATCAACTTGTCCTCCGGTTCCGGAAAATTGTGTTTTGCCTAATGCTTCCGATGCCACTTGTCCGGTAATATCCACACTGAGACAAGCGTTTACCGAAACGAAGTTATCATGCTTTGCAACAAGATAGGGATCGTTGGTGTATCCTAACGGCCTGGAAAACACTTTCGGATTTTCATGAATAAAATCATACATATCCTGGCTGCCTAACGCAAAGCCTAAAACCGATACCCCTGTGTGGATAGGTTTTTTGCTGTTATTCACGGCGCCATTTTTCTGCAGATAATACATGCTTTCTGTATACATTTCCGTGTAGATTCCCAAATCTTTATGGTTAATCAAACTAAAGCCCACTGCATTGGCAATACCGCCGATTCCGATTTGCAAGCATGCACCATTGGGAATGCGCTCAACAATATGCGAAGCCACTTGCTTGTCAAGGTCAGAAGGTTCACCGGATGGCAATGTTACAGGCGGTTCACTCTGTTCACAAACGGCATGCACTTTCGAAATATGTATTTTGTTTTCATCCGTACAAATATGCGGCAATTGATCATTTACATGCACAATCACCGTATCGGCTACATGCACCAATGAATCAAAATCACTGGGAGAAAGGCTTAAGTTAAAATAACCTTCATCATCCATAGGTCGTGCAAGAATAAAACACACGTTTGTTTGAAAAACATCTCTCAAAACAAAAAGATTGTTTCGCAATTGATAACTCATGTTGTCAATGGTTCTGCCTTGTTTCATCGCTGCTCTGTCCGTACTGCCCAAAAAGGACGATGTAATATGAAACTTGCCTTCACAATCCATGCCGTATATTCTCAGATTTTTGCTCATCAAAGAGCTTAGAATATACACTTCATTCAATTCGTCTTTTCGTTCATACAGCGCTTCTGCAAGCGGCACGGAAAGAGACCCGCCGCCGTTAATAAATATTCTGTCGCCGTCTTTCACTAATTTGACAGCTTCTTCAAATGTCATTTTTTTGCTTTCATACTCTTGTTTAAAACTCATTTTTCACCTCATCGTTTATATTACAAGTAGCTTGTTGACGCCACCTTGTTTTTTGATTATGCTTTGGGTGAGCGAATACCGTTTAATACCGGCACCTTGTCTCCTCTTCCCTCAAAGAAATCTATAATATGTTGTACCGCCAAGACCTTTTGTTCATACGCAGCATCATCGGAGAAAAACGCTGCATGGGGCGTTAGGATCACATTATCTCCCAGTTTTGTGAAAGGCGAAGCTGCTAAGTCAGGGGTTTCTGATACAAAGACATCAAGACCCGCTCCCATAAGTTTGCCTGTCTGCAATGCTTCTAACAATGCTTCTTCATCAATCAAGCCGCCTCTGCCGCAGTTTACGAGATAAGGCTTTTTCGCCGCCATTTTTTCGAAAGCTTCTCTGTTTACCAACTTTTCCGTTTCCTTGTTCAGCAATGCATGCAAAGAAATCATATCGGACTGTTCATAAATCTCATCCAGTGTTACCAACTGCACATTGAATTGATCAGCGAATTCTTGTTTAACATAGGGGTCATAAGCAATGACTTTACAGCCGCATGCTTGCATACGGGCTGCTACACGGCGCGCAATATTTCCAAAGCCTACCAAACCTACTGTTTGTGTATTCATACGCTTGATATTGCCTTTTTCCATTCTGGCACTCCAGATATGCTCCTTTTTGATTGCCGCATTATAATTAAATAACCTTCTGTTTAATGTCAATAACAATGCCATCGTATGATCCGCCACTTCGTTTACGCAATACGTGGGATTATTGCATACGGCAACGCCATACTTCTTTGCAGCGTCCACATCTGCAAAGTTATAGCCGATTGACAAAATCGACACCAATTTCAATTTTGGCAATGCGGCAAACACTTTGTCTGTAAAAGGCTCATATCCGCTCAGGGTTGCATCGGCATCTTGACATTTTTCGATCAAGTCCTCCTCTGTCGGACAAGCAATCAGCTCTATTTCCGCTTTTCCTTTCAGCATCTCTTTTGCTAAGTTCATTAATTGATCGTCTGCATAGTCCGTAGTAACAATCACTTTATACATGATCATCCACTCTCCTTTCCTATACTTTTTTCATCAATTTAGTATACTATTATTATAAAGGAAATGCCGTTTACTTACAAGCCGAATTTTTTCCCTCTACTGCTTCATGCGATATATCCTCTTTTGTAAAAAAGCAATACATTCATCTTACCCAAAAGTAAGAAAGGGCAAAATTTGCCCTTTCTTGATAAATTCTTGTTTCAAAGAATTATGCACGCGGTGTGCGAATGCCGTTGACCACGGGTACTTTGTCGCCGTTGCCTGTGAAGAAGTTTCTCAGGTTCTGGCAAGCAAACAATTTTTGTTCATAGGATGCATGATCGGAGAAGAATGCTGCGTGAGGTGTGATAATCACATTATCTCCCAGTTTTGTGAAAGGCGAAGCTGCTAAATCAGGGGTTTCTGATACAAAGACATCAAGACCCGCTCCCATAAGTTTGCCTGTCTGCAATGCTTCTAACAATGCGTCTTCATCAATCAAGCCGCCTCTGCCGCAGTTTACGAGATAGGGTTTTTTCGCTGCCATTTTTTCGAAAGCTTCTTTATTAATCATTTTTTCTGTTTCTTTGTTCAGCAATGCATGCAAGGAAATCATATCGGACTGTTCATAAATCTCATCCAATGTTACCAACTGTACATTGAACTGATCAGCGAATTCTTGTTTGACATAGGGGTCAAAAGCAATAACTTTACAGCCGCATGCTTGCATACGGGTTGCTACACGACGCGCAATATTTCCGAAGCCTACCAAACCTACTGTTTGTGTATTCATGCGCTTGATATTGCCCTTTTCCGCCGTTGCTTTCCAGATATGATTTACTTTAACAGCTGTATTGTAGTTCAACAGTCTTCTGTTCAACGCCAACATCAGCGCTGCTGTGTGGTCTGCCACTTCGTTTACGCAATAGGTCGGGTTATTGCATACAGCGACTCCGTATTTTTTCGCCGCTTCCGCATCAATGAAGTTATAGCCGATAGAAATAACGGATACCAACTTCAATTTCGGTAATGCCGCAAATACTCTGTCTGTAAAGGGGTCATAGATCGCCAACGCCGCATCAGCGTCTTTGCATTTTTCGATGAGTTCATCTTCCGTCGCGCCCGGATCAAGAACCACATCTGCAATGTCTCCCAATACTTCATTCGCAACTTTCATAAATTCATCGTCTACGAAACTTGAGGTCACAACAACTTTCAATTTTGACATAATCTTCCTCTCACTTTCTGTTTGATTTTTTTATCTAACCATTTATGATACTATTATACCATATCCGGCCGAAATAACAAGGCAGGTCAAACCATTTTTATGGAATTATTTTAAATTGTAAAAAGCTTCCATGCCCGCATAACGAGCTGCTTCTCCCAAGCTGTCTTCAATGCGAAGCAATTGGTTGTATTTTGCTACTCTGTCAGTTCGACAAGGAGCTCCGGTCTTAATTTGCCCCGCATTCACGGCAACGACCAAGTCCGCAATGGTCGCATCTTCCGTTTCCCCGCTCCTATGTGATATTACCGAAGTATAGCCTGCTCTGGCTGCCATTTGAATGGTATCCAATGTTTCACTCAATGTGCCGATTTGATTGAGTTTGACCAATACGGAGTTTGCCGTACGGGTTTCTATTCCTTTTTTGAGGCGTTTTGTATTGGTTACAAACAAATCATCGCCGACAATCTGAATCTTTTTGCCCAGTTTTTCTGTCATCAACTTCCAACCTTCCCAATCCTCTTCGGCCAAGCCGTCTTCGATGGAAATAATCGGATATTTTTCTATCAGCTCGCTGTAATAGTCGATCATTTCAGCACTTGAAAGCACTTTGCTTTCCCCTTCCAAAAAATAAGTCTGTTTTGCTTCGTCATAAATTTCCGTAGCCGCCACATCTAACGCAAATAAAATATCTTTTCCCAACACATAACCTGCGCTTTCTACAGCCTGGGCAATGACTTTCAGCGCTTCTTCATTGGATTTTAAATCCGGCGCAAAACCGCCTTCATCGCCTACAGCAGTAGACAGTCCCTGCTTTTGCAACACTTTTTTCAAATGATGATAAATTTCCGTACAAATCCGTAAAGCCTCTTTGAAGCTGGTGGCGCCGACAGGCATAATCATAAATTCTTGAATATCTACATTGTTATCCGCATGTTGGCCGCCGTTTAAAATATTCATCATCGGCACAGGAAGCGTATTTGCATTAACGCCGCCAAGGTATTGATACAGCGGAAGATCCAATGCCTCGGCAGCTGCTTTGGCTGCCGCCAGCGATACGGCTAAAATGGCGTTTGCTCCTAATTTTTCTTTGTTTTCTGTCTTATCCAGCGCCAGCATAACCTTGTCCAAAATCACCTGCTCCGTAGCATCATAGCCTACCAGCTCATCGGCAATCAAATCGTTGACATTGGCCACTGCTTTTGCAACCCCTTTGCCCAAATAGCGTTCCTTGTCTCCGTCACGCAATTCCACTGCTTCAAAAGCGCCCGTCGACGCACCGCTGGGCACTGCCGCTCTGCCCACCACACCGCACTCCAGCACTACTTCGGCCTCCACAGTGGGATTGCCTCTGGAGTCTAATATCTCCCTCGCATAAATATCATAGATTGTCGTCATGTCTTCCTCCTGAATTTTATATTATCAAACTTTTTCCCGTCATTTCTTTTGGTTGCTCTAATTGCATCAACGCCAGGATAGTCGGCGCAATATCGCTCAATCGCCCATTTTGAAGCTGCAGATTGTTTTCGGGCGTAATAAGCGTTAAAAACACATCGCAAGCCGTATGAGCCGTAAACGGAATATGCTCTATATTGCATATCATTTTTTCTACATTGCCATGATCTGATGTAATGAGCACATCATATCCGTTTTCCATAGCAACGGGCACCACTCTGCCCACCGCCTCATCCACGGTTTCCACTGCACGCACTGCGGCCTCGAAGACCCCTGTATGTCCAACCATATCGCAATTGGCGTAGTTGAGCGCAATAAAACCGTAGCGGTCTTCTTTGATTTTTTCAATCACCGTATCGGTAACGCTCACAGCACTCATTTCAGGTTGCAAATCATACGTTGCAACCTTGGGAGACGGAATGAGTATTCTCTCTTCACCGTCATTAGGCTCCTCCACACCGCCATTGAAAAAATATGTAACATGCGCATATTTTTCCGTTTCGGCGATGCGCAGCTGCCGTACCTTGTTTTTGCTTAAAACTTCTCCCAAAGTATTGTCAAGCGCCTGCGGTGCAAAAGCCACATGTACATTTTGAAAACTTGCATCATACAGCGTCATGCAAACAAAGTATAAGTCTAAATCTTTTGTTGCAAATTCCCTGAATTTTTTTTCTGCCAATGCGGCAGTCAACTCTCGTGCTCTGTCAGGCCTGAAATTGTAAAAAACAACGGAATCTTTTTCCTGAATCAGTGCAGTCGGCACCTTGTTGCATCCGATTAATACAGGAGAAATAAACTCATCGGTCTGATTGC
This sequence comes from Eubacteriaceae bacterium UBA1433, assembly GCA_002329295.1. Taxonomy (GTDB): domain Bacteria; phylum Bacillota; class Clostridia; order Eubacteriales; family UBA1433; genus UBA1433. Next base: position 44,009 of record DCTT01000018.1, on the reverse strand, counting down.
GAAGGTATGCTTTTTCAACAGCTGTTTGTGCGCACTCTTCCACTTCAGCCCTGCCCCAAACCATTGCATCATAAGCCTTTTCTATTCGCTCATAGCGTTTGTCTCTGTCCATGGCATAATATCGACCGGAAACAGAGACAATTCGACCTATCCCAATCTCTTGAATATATTGCTCCAGCTCTTGAATATATCCCAGTCCGCTCTTGGGAGCTGTGTCCCGGCCGTCCATAAAGCAATGTATGTTTACTTCTGTCAGGTTGTTTTCTTTGGCAATTTGCAACAAAGCTTTTAAATGATCAATATGACTATGTACACCTCCGTCACCTAAGAGCCCCATCACGTGAAGTGCCGAGGCATTTTTCTGTACATTCTTCATCGCCGCCAATAATGCAGGATTATGAAAAAATGCTCCTTCACGAATGGATTTAGTAATACGTGTCAAGTCTTGATATACCACTCTGCCTGCTCCAATATTTAAATGTCCTACCTCGCTGTTACCCATTTGTCCCGACGGCAAACCTACATCTTCTCCGCTGGACTTGATGGATACCAAAGGATAGGTATCAAAAATATGCGTCAGATTTGGCGTTTTGGCGCTTTTTACCGCATTGCCTACTGTTTCATGTGACAACGCAAAACCATCCAAAATCATCAAAAGCACCTTCTGCCTTCTCTCATCATTCATAATGGACAATCTCCGCAAAGGTCTCCTTCAAACTCGCTCCCCCTACCAACGCGCCGTCAATATCCGACATATGCATCAGCCCGCCGATGTTTTTTTCGTTCACGCTTCCGCCATATAAAATACTGATTCTTTCAGCTGCATCGTCATACTTTTCTCTTAAAATCTCTCGTATAAAGGCGCAAACTTCATTGGCTTGCTCATCGGTTGCTGTTTTGCCTGTACCAATCGCCCAAATAGGTTCATAAGCAATCGTTACATCGACAACCTTTTCTTTTTCGATATTTGTAAGGCCTTTATTGATTTGTGAAGCGATGACTTCTTTCGTAGTATTTCCTTCTCGCTCCTGCAAGCTTTCTCCTACGCAAAAGATGGGCTTGATGTCTGTTTCTAAGGCTTTGATAATTTTTTTATTGACACTCTCATCGGTTTCATTGTTATACATTCGCCGTTCCGAATGACCAATAATGACATAGTCAACACCGGCTTCCTGAAGCATCGGCGCAGAAATCTCTCCCGTATAAGCGCCGTTGTCCAGATAATGCATGTTCTGCGCACCGATACAAATATCGGTTCCTGCCACCGCACGCAACGAAGCATCAATAGCCAAATACGGTACACAAAACACCACTTCAGCTTTTGCATTTTGAACTTTACTTTTGATATTTTTTAAAAAATTTTCCGCTTCTTTTGCCGTCATATTCATTTTCCAGTTACCGGCAATTATTTTCTTTCTCAAATTAACACCTACTTTTCACTCATTGCCGCAATTCCCGGCAGTTCAATGCCTTCCAAAAACTCCAGTGTGGCACCTCCCCCGGTAGAAATATGCGAAATGCGATTTTCAAATCCCAGTTTTTTTACTGCCGCTGCCGAATCTCCGCCCCCCACAACACTGTAAGCATCGCTTTCGGCAATGGCGCTCGCCACTTGAAAAGTCCCTTCTGCAAAATGCTCAAATTCAAAGACTCCCATCGGGCCGTTCCAAACAACGGTTTTGGCATCTTTCAATTCTTCTGCGAAAAGAGCAATGGTCTCTTCGCCGATATCCATGCCCATCTCATTTTCTCTCAACCCGTCCACTTTGCGCAAAGCAAATTCTTTTGTGTCTTCAAAGACTGTGGTCGTTTTTATATCCAGAGGCAATAAAAATTTCACATTCGCCTTTTTCGCCTCTTCCATCAACTCTCTTGCCAAATCCACCTTGTCTTCTTCGACTAAAGACTTACCCATCGCATAGCCTTGTGCCTTAAGAAATGTATATGCCATGGCGCCGCCCACCAAAATCGTATCTACCTTTTCAATTAAATTTTTCACGACGCCGATTTTGTCGCTGACCTTGGCACCGCCCAACACCGCCACAAAAGGTCGCCTCGGGTTGTCGAATACTTTTGAAAGCATTGTGACTTCCTTTTCCATCAACAATCCCAATACCCCTTCCAAATAGGCGCATACACCTACATTGGACGAATGGGCACGATGCGCCGTACCAAAGGCATCATTGACAAAAACATCTCCATAGGCGGCCAATTCCTTGGCAAAGTCACCGGCATTTTTTGTTTCTTCCGCTCTGAACCTTGTATTTTGCAATAACAATACTTTGTTTTCGGATTGTTTAAATGCCTTTACAATCTCGTCAGCTTTTTGCCCCGTTACCCTGTCATCATCGGCAAAGACGACCGGCAGCTTCAGCAATTCAGATAATTTATCTGCCACGGGTTTTAAAGAAAATTGCGGGTCAGCCTCTCCTTTCGGCCTCCCCAAGTGGGAACACAAAATGACTTTTCCGCCATCGTCTAAAATGGCTTGAATCGTCGGCAAACTTGCTGTTATTCTTTTGTCGCTGGTAATTACGCCGTTTTCCAGCGGCACATTATAATCCACACGCACCAAAGCAGTTTTGTTTTGAAAGGACACGTCTCGAATCGTCTTTTTGTTCATAACTTTCTCCATCGAAAAAAGGAAGCTCAATAATTGCTATTTTCACTTCCTTATTTTTTCGTTTATTTGATTTGATTTCCTACATATTTCGCCAAGCGCACCAATTGGGAAGTGTATCCCATTTCGTTGTCGTACCAGACAAGCACTTTGACCAATTGTTTTCCATCAACTTCCAACACACTCGTAGCTTTGGCATCAAACACTCCGCCGGCTTCAACTCCAATCACATCCGAAGAAACAATTTCTTCTTCCGTATAATGCAGCGTTTCGTTTGCCGCCGCCTTCATTGCAGCGTTGATTTCTTCTACAGTCACATTCTTTTTTAATTCGACAACCAAGTCCACCAACGATCCGGTGATGGTGGGCACACGCAGAGCAATTCCGTCTAATTTGCCTGCCAGTTGCGGGATGACTTTGCCTACCGCTGATGCCGCACCGGTTGTAGTGGGCACAATATTGGCAGCCGCTGCTCTTGCACGTCGAAAATCTTTCGGATGCGAATTATCCAACAAGCGCTGGTCCGTGGTATAGGCATGTACCGTACTCATCAGACCCTTCTCGATTCCAAATACATCGTTCAGCACTTTTGCCACAGGCGCAAGACAGTTTGTCGTACAGCTCGCACCGCTGATTACTTGTTCTGTTCCGTCTAAAATATCATGATTGATATTGTATACAATGGTTTTTACATCGCCCTTTGCCGGCGCCGACACCAAAACTTTTTTTGCCCCCGCAACAATATGTTCGTGAGCGGCATCATAGGTATTGTGCTTTCCTGTCGATTCAATGACTACATCCGCACCCACTTCTCCCCAAGGAATATTGGGCGCTTCCGTTTCCGTAAAAACTCTTATTTTTTGACCATCGACGATCAAGTGCGTACCGTCATAGCTAATTTCTTTGTCATATTTCCCCTGTGCCGTATCATATTTCAAAAGATAGGCAATGGTGCTGGTCGTCCTGGTGTTGATGGCAACAATTTCAAAATCTTCATTGTCAAACATCAAACGAAAGGCCAACCTTCCAATTCTTCCAAATCCGTTGATTCCAACTTTTACAGGCATTTTGCATCCTCCTTATTTTTATCCATTTGGATAAATTTTTCCCTTTCTATTATACTATTTCTAAACAAGATATGCAAAGCGTTTGCACATAGAGATACATTTATTTTTTAAATGATTTTCCTTCAAAAATGCTTAAATCGAAATTTGTGTAACCTGCTTCGTCGGTCGGTACAACAATTTCCGAATTTGTAAACATAATTTGTACGGCTTCCAGTTTCCCGCGAATGTCTTTGGGCACATTGCTGCTGAAAGAAAACTCAAAGGCATTTTGGGCAATTCCGACATAGCGACTTTCCGTGCTGATTCCTCCCCTCTTTGCTCCTTCGCCATCCTTCGTAACCTCTATGGCTGCATTAATAATGTATTCCACCGAACTTTTATATTTTTTGCTCGCTTCACTGATCAACGCTTTGTCTGTTGAGTCATATTTATAAACATCTGAATTAATGACCAGCATCTTATTTTCTTTTGCATAATCAACTAATGCCGATGTAGGTGCTGTTGCACACGAATAAATAACATCCACACCCGCCGCTTTCAGCTTTTCTGCCGCTGCCGTGCCCGTAGACAAATCTGTGTAGGAATGCGTGTAGACAATCTCGACCGCTATATTAGGGTCTACTGCTCTTATGCCCAACAAAAATCCATATAAATGCGACATATTTTGCCCTTCAAAAGAGGAGACAAAACCCACTTTATTTGTTTTTGTCATCAACGCAGCCAACACACCGCTATAGAACGCACTTTCTTCTTCCCGAAACACAATAGAGAGTACATTGTCTTTGTTAACAGGATAATCAATCGTCACAAACAGCTGTTCGGGGTATTCTTTTGCCACGTTGTCTACCGCCCTGCTCATGGCATATCCCACCGTTAAAATAACGTCATACTCTTTGCTTTCCGCCAGTTCTCTCAGATTTGAAACATAGCTTTCTTTGTCTTTTCCTTCTTTATAAGTCGGCACGATGCCCGCACTTTTTTTCAGCCCTTCCAGTGCGTCTTTGATTTGTTTATTTGTATCATCTTCGCTCGAGAATCCGCTGCTGTCCGTTAAAAACACGACAGTGACTTTTTTTTGCCCCGGTCTTTTTATTCCGCATGCCGAAAAACATGTCAGGATAAGGCTCATGCAAAGCAATATTGCAATTATTTTTTTCATTCATTCACCTTTTTTGCTCGTTATGAATTTTTGACAATTTGTTTATATCTATGATACAACATGTTCCTTTTTTTTAAAAGAGGTTTATCAATTTCCGTTATAAAAAGTCTTTATTATCCGGTCGAAAGACAAGACACCCTTTTTCGCTTTTCTTATTAAGTACACACTCTTTTCTTTTTTTCTCACCAGTATCACTTAAAAAATAACGCTTATTACATATGAAAAACCCCGCAATCCTTCTCTGTTTTCGCCTATTAAGCACATTTTATTGCGGGGTTTATGTGATAATTTATTTATTTATTATGCTACAGAATACTACATACTACAAATATGAACTTTTTCTTTTTGTGTTATCTGTATTTTTTTTGCAATGATGATAAACGCAGCTGCTACAGCCGTTGCAGCCACCTTGACCATTCTTGCGTTTTTTAATATGCGTTACAATAACGGCAATAACGATTGCGGCGACAACAACGCTGCCTAACAACGTGGGAATATTTTGAACCACTGTCTGCAAAGTCATTTATTTCACCTGATTTGCCAGTACTGCAGCAGTGAATCTTTCCGTATCATATTTATTTTTTCTAAACAAAAGCCACAGCATTCCGACAAGAACTATCAATGCTGCTACGGTTCCCACACCCCAAACTTTGTTTAAGAAAAACTGGCCGAATTGATACACCAAAAACGAAATCGCATAAGCAAAAATTGTAAGATATCCGATAGATAACCACGTCCATTTTGCGCTGTTCATTTCTCTTCTAATGGCTCCAATCGCAGCAAAACAAGGTGCGCAAAGCAAATTGAAGATCATAAAACTGTAAGCAGTAAGCGCTGTATAATCTGCCGCTAAGGCACTCCAGATTTCTGCACCGTTTTCGGCTACTTCCGCCATACCATATAACACACCGAAGGTGCCCACCACATTTTCCTTTGCTATCAGCCCTGTAAAGGTGGCAACTGCTGCTTTCCAGTCGCCAAAGCCCAAAGGTTTAAAGAGTATCGCCACTGCGTTGCCGATAGAAGCAAGTAAACTTGTATTGTTGTCTTCTACCATTGTCAGTGTTCCTGACTCTATACCGAAGCTTTGCAAAAACCACAACACAACGGCAGAGGCTAAAATAATGGTTCCTGCACGTTTGATAAAGCTCCAGCCTCTCTCCCAAGTGGCATGAAGTACGTTGCTTGAAGCAGGAGCATGGTAAGGCGGCAACTCCATTACAAACGGAGCCGGTTTTCCTGAAAAAGCCTTCGTTTTCTTTAAAATAACACCCGAAACCAAGACGGCCGCCACTCCGATAAAATAGGCGGACACAGCCACGAAGCCGCTGCCGCCAAACAAAGCGCCGGCAAACAGTGCAATAATGGGCATTTTTGCTCCGCAGGGAACAAAACTTGTGGTCATAATTGTCATTCTTCGATCTCTTTCGTTTTCAATGGTTCTGCAAGCCATGATACCGGGCACACTGCACCCCGATCCAATCAACATCGGAATAAAGCTTTTGCCCGAAAGTCCGAATTTGCGGAAGATGCGGTCCATAATAAAGGCAACACGCGCCATATAACCGATATCCTCCAAAATCGAAAGCATGAGAAACAAGATCAGCATTTGCGGCACAAAACCCAACACAGCGCCCACCCCGCCCACTATCCCGTCCACAACCAAACCGACGAACCATGCCTGCATGCCGACAGCTTCCATCCAGGTGCGCAGATTGCCGGCTATGATTTCTGAAAACAATGTCTCATTTGTCCAATCAGTAACCCAAGCGCCTACGGAGCCGATGGATATATAATAAACCACAAACATGACAGCAGCAAAAATCGGCAGCGCCAAAATACGATTGGTTACAATTCGATCGATTTTATCGGAAGCGGAAAGACTGAATTTCGGCGCTTTTTTCTTCACCGCCTCTTCAGCGATATTCTTGATATATGCGTAACGTTGAGTGGTAATAATACTTTGCGCATCGTCGTCCATCTCGCTTTCACAGTCTGTAATATGTTTTTCCAGGTGTTCTAGGAGATCGTCTCCTAAATTTAATTTTTGTAAAGTCTGCTCATCTCTTTCAAAAATTTTTATCGCATACCATCGCATCGCCCCGTGGTCTACCTTATCCAAAATCGATTCTTCTATATGAGCGATTGCGTGTTCCACGCTGCCTGTAAACACATGCAGCGGCTCTCTTCTCTCCTTGTTCATCGCTGCTGCAACGGCTTTGTCCATCAACCGCTCAATACCCTCTCCTTTCAAAGCACTGATTTCCACCACTTCGCAACCTAGGGCTCTGCTCATCTTTTTTAAATTTATTTCATCTTTATTTTTCCTTACAACATCCATCATATTTAAGGCAACTATCACCGGTATGCCTAATTCCGCCAGCTGAGTGGTCAAATACAGATTTCGTTCCATATTGGTAGCATCTACAACATTGATAATAGCGTCCGGTTTCTCTTCCAATAAATATTTTCTCGCAATGGCCTCTTCCGGTGAATAAGGCGACAGCGAATAAATTCCCGGCAAATCCTGGATAATGATGTTTTTATTGTCTTTGACTCTTCCTTCTTTTTTTTCAACCGTCACGCCTGGCCAGTTACCTACATATTGATTTGAACCGGTCAATCGATTGAAAAGCGTGGTTTTTCCACTGTTCGGATTCCCTGCAAGGGCAATGTTGATTTTCATGTCTCCTCCTTTTTTAGTTAGCCTTGTCTAACTTTTTGCTTAAAAAAATTATTTGATTTCAATCATTTCCGCATCAGCCTTTCGCAAAGAAAGCTCATAGCCGCGCACATTGATCTCCAATGGGTCACCCAGCGGCGCGGATTTGCGAACAAAAATATTGGTGCCCTTTGTAATGCCCATATCCATAATGCGCCGTTTCGTCGCTCCTTCACCGTGTAATTTTGCCACAACGACAATTTCGCCGATTTTAGCGTCCCGTAATGTTTTCATTTTTCGTCTCCTCCCACTAAATAATAATTCTGTTTACCATTCCGGCATCCAATGCCAAGCGGCTGTCTTTTACTTGCAGAATAAAATTCCCTGCGCATTTCAATACGATGCTAACCTCTTCTCCTACCACCAAACCCAACTCACCCAAGTGTTTTCGCATCTCATTTTCACCTTGAATTTCCCGAATGCAGACAGGCTTTCCGATTTCCGCCTTTGACAATACCATTCTTCTCGCCGCCTTTCCGATTACAGACAATTTGTTTTTTAGTTAGTTTTGTCTAACTATCGAATAGTTTAACGCCTCTAACTCAATATGTCAAGCATTTTCTTGTCTTTTTTTATCAAATATGTTAACGTGACTGTAGATTCATTGAATGCGGGGAAAAAATCATTATGAGAATATTAAAATCATCAGAAGATTATCTGGAAGCAATGCTTGTTTTAAAAAAACGACACGGCTATGTACGTTCTGTTGATATTGCCGCAGAATTAGGCGTTACAAAACCCAGTGTCAGCTATGCCACCAAACGGCTTCGCGAAAACGGCTATATTACGATGGATACCGACGGATTAATTACGTTGACTTCTGCGGGAATGGACATCGCCAAACGCATCTATGAGCGACATAACGTACTGACTGATTTTTTCATCGCTTTAGGCGTTGATGACGAAACGGCCGATGAAGATGCTTGCAAAGTGGAACACGAAATCAGCGAGGCGACTTTTGCGGCAATTCAAAATTATATGAAACAGCTAAAAAACTGAATTTTTTCAGTGTTTACCGCTATAATGGTTCAACACAAAAAAACGGATGTTTTTAAACAAAAAGCCTCTGTCGTTATAACGACAGAGGCTTAATCTTTCGTCAAAGGTAAACACGCCGATTATAGCCGGCATTGTTATATTATTTGACCCCGTTTACGATAGGTAATTTGTCTTTTTCGCCTTCATAGAACCAAACTACATGTTTGCAGCTCAACTCTTGCATTTCGATTCTTGCGTCGTAGGAATAATACGCTGCATGAGGAGTGATAATCACATGTTCCAGCCCCAAAAGCGGATTGTCGCCGATTGGCGCTCTTTCGTCACTTACAACATCCAGACCGGCTCCGCTGAGTTGTCCGGATTTCAGCGCTTCTACAAGGTCATCTTCATTCACAACGCCGCCTCTGGCACAGTTTACGATAATCGGATTTTGTTCCATTTTATCAAACAACGACTTGTTAATCATCTTGTCTGTAGAGTCCATATGCGGCATATGGATCGAGATAATGTTTGCACGTTTGCACAATTCGTCAATTTCTACCATTTCCACATTCAGCGAATCACCTACTTCTTTAGACACATAAGGGTCATAAGCAATCACGGTCAAGCCAAATGCCTGCATGCGTTTTGCCACGGCTTTTGCAATAGCGCCAAAGCCGAACATTCCAAGCACCTGCGTATTGAGTCTGCGGATTTTGTTGCCGGGAATACTATGGCCGCGCGTCCATTTATGATCAACCTGTACATCTCTGTTCAACTCTAAAATATATCGATTCAAGGTCATAATCAACGAACATGTATGGTCTGCCACTTCATTTGTGCAATAACGCGGATTATTGGAAACCGGAATACCGCGTTTTTTGGTTTCTTCAAGATCTATGGTGTTAAACCCGATGATTGCTCCCGATACATATTCCAAGTTGGGCATAGCGTCAAGAACTTTTTTTGTCACATCACAATCGGTGACAATCAAAGCATTGGCGTCTTTGCAGTTCGCAATTAAGTCTTCCTCTGTTTTGCTCATAGAAAAATACAATTCATATTTTTCGGAATCAAAAATCCTTTCTGCAATGTCTTTACTGACAATGGTATCATCTGCAATATAAACTTTCTTTTTCATTTCTTCTCCTCCAATAACTCAATATACCGATAACATTTCGGCGCTTTTTTCTTTATTATTATACTATAAAACTATTTGCAAGGCAAAATAATTTTATCTTTCACCTTCTTTCAAACAAAAAAGCGCATTTTACTGCGCTTCATCCAATGCGATATTGAGTATTTCATCACATCGATTGTTGTAAACATCTGTACTATGACCTTTTACTTTGATAAACTCCACATCGTGTCTCCTGACCAAAATATCCAACAGTTGCCACAATTCTCTGTTTTTCAGTTCTTCATTTTTCGGTCGTCGCCAACCGTTTTGCTTCCATATATCCACCCAACCTTGACGAAACGCTTCCACAATATATGCCGAATCACTATGCAATTTCACCTTGCAAGGCTCTTTGAGCATTTGCAATGCTTTGATTACCGCTGTCAGCTCCATTTTGTTATTGGTCGTGTTATAAAATACTTCACTGTATTCTTTTTTATTTCCTTTATAGATCAATACAATGCCGATAGCGCCAATATTCTCCTGAGAAGAATCATTGCCTCTGCATCCGCCATCGGTGTAAATCAATACTTCTTTCATTTTTTCGTATCCTCCATGTAAGCGCTGAGCGCCTCTAAATAATGCAACAAATATCCTCCGGCTCGTTCGATTTTATAGCGCTGATTCATGCTGCTGTAAGGAATGCTCTTGCGTCCCCCTTTTGCCGCATGATCATAGTAGGTTTTCACTGTTTCAAAATCAATAAAATAGGACTCGTTGTAACGAGAAAAATAAACGAGAAGAAAAGCAACGCCTTCCTGTTTTGTAAAACTTTCCATAAATTCCATCTGATGCGCATGGATGTTTTGAATCGGAAGAGATTGAAGCGAAGTTTCTTTTGCATCAAAGCAAATGGGAATGCCTTGCACGTTGCCGATATAATCCACGGTAGATTTTTTTTCAAAATATCCCAACGTAATGACCCCCCGTTTTTTGTCGATCTCCGTCGCCGTAATAGGGGTAGGCACCTTTTGCACCGCCGCCAGATGATGTTTTAAATATTCCGCATTGGTGATGTTGATCAGCTCTTCCAGGGTATTGCCCCGCAGCCCGCGTGTGTGAAAATATCCCATGCTACTGCCTTTCCATAAAAACTTCCGTAAACTTTTCAGGTAAGTCTATTTTGATTCGCTTTATTTCTTCTCCCATCGGAAATACCAACTCATCGGCAATCAACAACTGATGCTCGACGCCATGCCTTCTTTGCACAATTTCATTGATTGTTGCATTTCCGTATTTATTGTCTCCCACTACCGGAGCATGTAAATAAGCCATATGCGCTCTGATTTGATGAAACTTTCCCGTATCCAATAAAATCCTGCAAAGATGAAAATCCCGATTGCTTGCCACGTCTATAATCGTCGTGGCAATGGGTTTTGCGCCCGGCTTTGCTCTTTGCCCGATCCAGGCTGTTTTTGTTCGCGTATCCTTGAGATGAAAAGCCTGATAAGTTCCTTTTTTCGGCGCGACACCGCACAAAAGCGCCGTATAATATTTTTTGATTTTTCCCTCTCTCAACAGCGCAGCATACTTGCGCGCCGATACATAGTTTTTTACGCCAAACATCAACCCTTGCGTGTTTGTATCCAGGCGATTAATAAAAGAGGGTGAAAATATCTTTTGTGTCCTCGGATCATATTCTCCTTTGTGTTTCAAATAATTCACCAGTCCGTCTGTGAGATTTTCGCTCTGAGATTGCGCGCCTTGGGCAGTTTGATTGACGGATTTATAATAAATAAGAATATTTTCATCTTCATAAACAATTTTTTTTGCACTGAGCATAAAATCACCGTGAACATGGTCATCGGATTGTGTTGCCCGCTCATACAAAAAAATACGAATCTCGTCACCGGCTGCCAACCGATAACTTCCGGCTACTTTTTGTTCGTTAACTCTGATGTCTTTTTCCCGTAACATTTTTTGTATTTTCGCAAAAGGAAGCTGTTTGAAATATTTTGAAATAAATCGGTCAACACGCTGACCGCATTCGCTTTCATGAACTACAATTTTTTGCACGTTTTTCCCTGCCGATTTCTTATATTTTCCCTGGTCTTATCTATACTTCTTTTTTTATTATATAAGATATTGCTCGCTCAAACAACACTGATTTATTACAACACAAATCAGTCACAGTCAAAATAATTGAAACCTTTCTTCGCACTTTAAAAAATGTAACCCTATTCCAATCAGCACCTATACGCACAAAAATAATATATAAAATCGCAACTATTTGTATAGAAAATAAGCCCTTCCATTCCGAACAACTGCTATTGCAACCTTCGTTTCATGTTGAGAAAACGTGAGTTTTCAGAAATAAACAGATTTATGATGACTTCTTCTTTGTTTTATGTTAGAATGTTACAAATTACAGTCTGGAGTAGAAAATGTCCATTATTGATAAGTTTAAAAATCCAAAAAAAGATGTCCGCGGTTTTGACGGTATGATGATGCTTTTCACGGTAGCACTGGCTGCAACCGCTGTTGGATACTTGATTTCAATGTATCGATCCTACTTTCCCTACTTTTTACAATCCGGATTTCATTTTTCCACACAAAGTGCACAAATCTATAATGTATTCCGCACTTACGAATTTTTTGGATATGTACTGATTGTCTTATCCTTTATTGCAATCGCTGTTTTAGTGGCTTTAGAAAAACCCATCGTAAAAAAGCTGGTCAATATTTTAATGCCTCTTTCCGTCATCATTTTGATTCTCAGCTACTTTATAGGTGCCAATATTACAAAATCTCCGCTCGATTTTCCGTTCTTTATGCGTCTTTTGCAATCATTGATTATTCCCGTCTCGTTTTTAATATATATGAACAAATCGATTCGCGTGCGCAACACTTTTGTCAACAATACGGAAGTTGATTATGTAAAAATGGCGAAAGAATATAAAAAGAAACAAAAAAAAGGAAAAGACAGTTTGTGGGATCGCGCTAAGGATCATGCCATGCAATTAAGAAGTCGTTCAAAAAAATAATTTTTTATGCAAAGTTCATATACTTTGCTTTTTTTTACTTTCCTTCGGCTTTCACGCCTGCCATTCACCGTCCTCTTTTCTCAACCATTTAAACACGATTCTGCTTGCTGACAGCTTCCGGTGCAAACTGCATACAGCAATAAAAAAATTATGAAAGCCAATTTTTTAATACAAACCCACTCCTTGAAATCTGAACATGGAAGAGATTACTGACCGGCAGCAGAATATTTAAGGCTTTACATTTTTTTATATGTTGTTGTAATATCCCTCGCTTTTGCAGGAATTGTTTTAATTCCAAAAATAAAATAAACAATATGAAACGCCCATACGCCACCCAACACCATTCGGCCTACGGGAACCGCACCCATCATGGCAAAGCCGATACTCATTAACAACGTCACCGTAATCATAATGCGGACTTTCGTTTTTTTTGTCATACCTCGACCTGCAACATAATCTTCCAGGTTTTCTTTGTAGAGCTTTGTCTGCACAAACCAGCTGTGCAACTTTTCGTTGCTGCGAGCAAAACAATAGGCTGCCAACAATAAAAAAGGAAATGCCGGAAGCATTGGCACCACGGCACCAACTGCACCCAATCCCAGCCCGATACACCCAAGAATCATATAAAATGTTTTTTTCAAATTCACTTATATTTCTCCCGTATCATTTTTTTCTCGTGTTTCAACCATGTAGCATATTGCCATAACAGGATGGCAAAATATCATTTAGAAATCAGAAAACCGCACTGCTTCTCAAATTTTTTACGCAGATTAAAACGATCACAATAAACTTTCCATTGGAATAAAATACTTTTGTTTCTAACCAACTAACAAAGAATATTTTTCACTGTACATCTTTGTATAATCATTGTTTGCTTTGTTAGCTGAACACAAACCCTTACACCATATTTTTACAAAAATGCAGAAACCCTTCCAAGGATACTGTTTTTTCATTTTTGCTCCGCTTTTATATCCCTCAACTGATTCTTCCGTGTTCTACGGAATGGGCTATGTCTGCAATGCCCATAGTAGACTTTCGATGAGACACCAAAACCACAGTTTTTCCCTGACTTTCTTCTTTCAACGACCTCAAAATCACCGCTTCATTCAAACTATCCAAATTGGAAGTAGGCTCATCCAATAACAGAAAAGGCGCATTATGGAGAAACGCCCTGGCCAACCCCAGACGCTGTCGCTCACCGCCTGATAAGGTATCGCCAAGCTCACCGACCTCCGCATCATAGCCTTTGGGCAAAGAAAGAATAAAATCGTGAACAGAGGCTTTTTTGCAAGCTGCAATAATTTCTTCCTCCGTTGCATCTTGTTTTGCAATGCGCAAATTGTTGCGAATGGAATCATGAAACAAGTGTGTTTCTTGAGTGACGAAACTTTCCATATCACGAAGATTTGCAGTATTGATATGATTTACACTGATTTTGCTGATAGCGATTTCACCGCTCTGTACCTGCCAAAATCGCATAAAAAGCTTCAACAGCGTGGATTTGCCGGAACCGGAACGACCGGTAATACCAATAATCTTATTTTCCGGAATTTCCACCGAGAAATTATCTAAAACTATTTCCTCTCTATAAGAAAAAATGACATTTTTTGCAGATGCACCTCTAAAATCTACCTTAGGTTTCCCGCTTATTTCTTCCACCACAGGATTTTCATCCAAAATGTCCAGCACCCTGTTTCCTGCAGCAAAGGTATTTTGCAACGTGCTTCCCAACGCCGCCAAAGCAACTACAGGACCAAAAGAACTCATCAATGCTAACGTGACAATCAAAGCTCCTTCAAATCCCACAAGTACCGCAGACATAAACAACATGACAAAATCGAATATCAAAATTACCGTATCGGTAACAGCGCTGTTGCGACCTGCAGTTCGTTTCATCTTCTCTTCGTCTTTAGAAAGAGCATTGGTACGGTCATTCATTTCCGCCACACGATTTTCTCCCTGTCTGTACTGAATAATTTCTTGCAATCCGCGAAGACTATCCAGCACGAAGGCAGATAACTGTCCGGATTTGCAACGAAAGCGCATGCCATCATCTCCGCTGATTTTAGAAGTCACGATCGGAACGGCTATACCGACGGTTAAATACGCAATCAGCGCTAACACAGCCAACGCAATATGATAGGATCCGATAAACGCAACCATCACACCGGAAAAAAGAAGAGCAATGCAGACAGGGGAAATGGTGTGGGCGTAAAAAACCTCCAAAAGCTCAATATCGGAAGTGATGACTGCAATCAAGTCTCCTTTATCTTTGCCATCCAGTTTCGCCGGACATAGCCTTCTTAACGCGCCGAAGATTTTGTCGCGAATCAATGCAAGAAGCTTGAAGGCAATAAGATGATTACAAAACTGTTCGGCATATCGAAGAAATCCCCGGAGCAATGCAAAAACAATCAAGCAAATAAAAATAAATCTTAAGGACAGGGGTATCTTATATCCTATAATTCCAAGCGCTGCATAACCGCCGAAAATAGTAATAAAACTGGCGCATAAATGGCCAACCAAACCCATTACAACGGCTAACGCCATATAGCCGATCAAGGGACGAACAAGACCTGTTAATCGTGTCATAATTTGAAAGCCGTTTCGCTTCATACGCCTGCACCCCCACGATTGTAAGATTCCAGCTTCTGCTGAACATTCCAAAGCTTTGCGTAATCGTTATTTTGCTTCAAAAGTTCTTGATGGTTACCGAAACCCGCAATACGCCCATTACTTAGCACATAGATTTGGTCAGCGCTGACCACATTGGCCAATCGGTGAGATATCAAAATAACGGTTTTGGTTTTCGCAAGATTTTTAATTTCTTCCATAATACTGGTTTCGCTTTCTACATCAATATTAGAAGTGGCTTCATCAAAAATATAAACAGCGCTATCATGAAGCAATGCACGTGCCAAAGCCAATCGCTGACATTGACCGCCGGAGAAATTGGATGCTTTTTCATTCAACATGGTATCCAAACCTTTTTCTTCTCGAAGAAAATCTGCCAGATGCACCTGTTCTAACACCTCCCAAAGAGTCCCTTCTTCGGCATCAGGTTTAGCCATCAACAAATTCTCCCGAACAGTGCCTTTAAACAGATAGCTCTGGTGTCCAATGTAAGTAAAATGTTTCATGAGGCTGTCTTCGCTGATTTGATTCAGTTCAACACCGCCCACGGTGAGGCTTCCAAAATATCCTTGATTTCGACCCATGAGAATGGATGCAAAAGTGGACTTTCCACAACCGCTTTCTCCCACAATGGCAGTAAAACTGCCCTCGGGAAAAGTCATATTAATACCTGCAAGAATTTCTCTATCTTCTTCATAGGAAAAACAGAGGTCACAACATTCAATAGTGCAGTTGGCAGAAATCACTTTTGTTTTTTCTTCTTTTTCCGGCAAATCCAGCAGGTGGAAAATTTTATCCGATGCAGCCATACCGTTCATGGATATATGGAAAAAACTGCCCAGAAGACGCATAGGAAGAAAAAAGTCTGCTGCCAACAAAATAATCAGAATGCAGCCGGCCAAATTCACATTTCCAAGGCGAAACTGAATAGCTGCCAGAATCACCCCCAAGGCTGCACCGCCATAGGCAATAAGATCCATGACGGTAATAGAGTTGAGCTGCATGGTCAGCACTTTCATCGTAATTTTACGGAACCGCTCCGACTGTTCGTTCATTTCTTGATGCTTAAATGCGTCCGCCTGATAAATCTTTGTAGTGCACAATCCCTGCAGATTTTCCAAAAAAGTATCACCGAGAGTCGTATATTCTCCCCAGTATTTAGAAAGCAGCTTCTTTGCCCATCGCTGAATACTGATAATGGCAACAGGAATAAGCGGTACACAGACCAACAGCACCAATGCAACAGGAAAACTGATGCATGCAAGAACCATGAACAGAGTCAGTGGAGCAAGGATGGCGTAAAAAAACTGAGGCAAATATTGACCAAAATAGGTTTCTAACTGTTCTACACCTTCTACTGCAATCTGCACTACCTCGGAAGTGTTGACTTGTTGGGAATAAGAAGAACCGAGTCGTAGCAATTTCCGATAAATTCGCTCACGCAGAGTTGCCTTTACCGTTTTAGAAGACAAAAAACCCATCCGGTTGGCGCCCATAGCGCAGAAAAACCGCACCAAGATAGCCGCTGTCATCATCATCGCAGTTACACCCGTTTGTTTGTTAGTAACATTACCCTGATACAGACTTTGGAGCAATTGGGCAACGGCTCCCATCATAACGATATTCGCCATCAACGAGACCCATTGAAAAGCCACGTTCTTAACAATATACGGTTTGCTTTCTTTAATTGTTCCAATCAATCGTCTGTTGATCATCGTTGCCATAAACTCCCAATATGCAATGGTAATATTCCGCAGGCAGTTAGATTATTCTAACCCTTGTGTAAAAAATATAGTTAGAGCACGCTAACTTTGTTTGAATTATATCGCTTCTTTTTGGATTTGTCAAGATATTCTTTCTTCTCATCCAAAACGATATACTTTTGCCATATAAATATTAAGAAATGAATTGGCTTTTACTATAATAATTTTTTATATTTATCATAATAATACCATTTATTGTTTCAGGTTTTCAAAAATGAATAGGTAATTTGCAATATTGTCAAGAACAGCAATAAAAAATAAAGCAATCCCTTTGATCCTCCGAATAAAAACCTTATGCCCATACACCTATGTTAAAAATGTTGTCCGATGTGCTTTGACAATATTTTCTCAATAAAATGCAGTCAAAAATCTCATTGTAAAAAAATGTGATATTCATGGAATCTCTTTGTATTTTTCTCTAAATCGTATATAATTAGACTGATTATAATCGGCATTCTTATTTTGTAAAACCGTAAAGACCTTTTTTGCCGACTTGATTTTGTTATAAAGGAAAACGCAAATGGACAACAAAACCTTGGGTCTCGAAAAAGAAGAAATCAAATT
The DNA here is from genome assembly GCA_002329295.1 of Eubacteriaceae bacterium UBA1433. Classification (GTDB taxonomy): domain Bacteria; phylum Bacillota; class Clostridia; order Eubacteriales; family UBA1433; genus UBA1433. Next base: position 26,338 of record DCTT01000018.1, on the reverse strand, counting down.
TATTACCCGTTCAGCCATTCCCTTTTATGCAGTGGCGGCTACATGGGTTTTGTGTACAATTTTATTGCCGATGTACCGCATCAAAGATTTTGTCATTGCCATTGTTGCTTCAATCATTGTTTATATTATTGCGGAAAAATTTGCACCGAAAAAAGAAACTGTTATTTATCGCAATGTGCCGATGACCAAAACGGGCGATGCCGATGCAGACGCTCTTATTGTGCAGGGAACCGGATACATCACTGAACTCCAACAAGCCAATGAAAAAATTGTCAATGAAGACTTATCCAATAAAATCGTTGAGATTGAAGATACTGCCGTCAAGATACTAAAAGCTTTGCAAGCGCAACCCTCCAAACAACCACAGCTGCGAAAATTTATGAATTATTATTTGCCAACCACCATCAAACTGCTCAATTCTTATCATAAGTTAGAGCTTCAAAACATTGAAAGCGAAAATGTTTCTTTAGGCATGTCCAAAATCCGCACAGCCATGGACGATATTTCGCAAGCTTTTAAAAAACAACTGGATAACATGTTCTCTCACGAGAAACTGGATATATCGACTGATATTACTGTACTTGAAAACATGCTTTCTAAAGACGGTCTGCTGCAAAATGCCGATTTTGAAACAGACCCTGATCAAATAACTTTAAAACAATAAATTCGGAGGTAATTTATGGAAAACAATCAACAACTACAGCCTGTCGCAGAACAAAAAATTGAAGATCTTGTTCCTGAACTGGTATTAGAGCCCTATGTGGCGGAACAAGCGCTTGCCGAAATAAAAAACGAAGAAAAAGAAGACCCTTTGGCAAGCGTTAACGCAGAGAGCCTTACGCCGGAAGAGTTGCAAGCCGTAGAAGCTTTTTCAAAAAAAATTGAGATTCATAACCAATCCGCTATTCTACAATATGGTGCGGCCGCTCAACAAAAAATCGCCGATTTCTCGGAAGCGGCTTTGGAAAGCATTCGTACAAAAGATTTAGGCGAAGTGGGCGATATGCTCTCAGAGCTGGTAGTTGAACTCAGAGGATTTTCGGCCAACCAAGAAAGCAAGGGCTTTTTCGGATTTTTCAAAAAGGGTGCCAAAAAAATTGCCGCACTGAAAGCAAGCTACGATAAAGCTGAAGTAAACGTAGAAAAGATCAGCAATACTTTGGAAGGTCATCAAATACAGTTGCTAAAAGACATTGCGATGCTCGATGAAATGTACAAAGCCAATTTGATTCATTTTAAAGAATTATCCATGTATATTCTTGCCGGCAAAAAACGCCTGGAAGAACTGCGCAAAACAAAATTGCCCGAAGCGATTGAAAAAGCCAAACGCTCCGGCCTTGCCGAAGATTCACAGGTCGCCAATGATCTGGCTGCACTCTATGATCGTTTCGAAAAGAAACTTCATGACCTGCAGCTTACTCGTGCCGTTTCCATTCAAATGGCACCGCAAATTCGTCTGATTCAAAACAACGATACTTTGATGACCGAAAAAATCCAGTCTACTCTGGTAAACACCATTCCGCTTTGGAAAAGCCAAATGGTACTGGCATTGGGTCTCGCTCATTCGCAAGAGGCCATCAAAGCCCAACGTGAAGTTACTGATATGACCAACGAATTGTTGCGCAAAAATGCAGAAACATTAAAAACCGGCACCATTGAAGCGGCCAGAGAATCTGAGCGTGGCATTATCGATATTGAAACGCTGACCGCTACAAATCAAATGCTGATTACTACATTGGATGAAGTTGTAAAAATACAAAATGAAGGACGTGCCAAGCGCAAGAGTGCCGAAGGCGAACTGGTTCGTATCGAAACCGAACTGAAACAAAAATTGCTTGATATTCGCCAAGGTTAAACCATTAAATATAACGGAGATATTTGAATGTTTCTTTTTAAAAACCGGCATTTTGCCTTTGTGCTGATGCTGGCCATTATCATTGTTTCCACGCTCATATCGAGTAGAAACGGACTTTCCGATTTGGCCTCGGAAGCAGAAAATGTTTTTTATAACGGCGAGGACAATTCCACACTCAGCATTCAAAACGACTTGAGTGAGCGCATCAATCTTGCGCGTAATTTTATCACCCTTGCACAAAACTATATCAACTCTACTGATGTTCTTATCACCAATGTGCAGGCCGCTTCCGATGAATTGTTCGCAGCGAAAACCATCAGCGGCAAATATACGGCAAACAAAAAACTCGGCGATGCGGTAACGGCACTTTACGCTGAATTGGAAAAATACCCTCTTTCATCCAAGGATGCCTCTTATCGCGCAAGATTGTATACCGACTTTACTTCGAGGCAAAGCACCATCAGCCACGATCCTTACAACAGCTATGCGGCAAAATACAACGAAGTCTTAAATTCTTTTCCGGCAAATATTTTAAGCAAACTTTCCGGACTAAAAAAACTGGAATATTTTAATTAGGAGATACGAAATGAAAACACGAAAATTGCGACTAATCGCATTGGCACTTTTGGTTCTTTTGGTTTTTGTGCCGACAACAGCTGTCTCGGCTGCGATTCCATCTCCTACAAGTGATTTTTATGTTGCAGACTATGCCGACGTATTGGACAGCGATTTAGAGGCCTATATCATAGAAAAAAACATTTCACTCTACGAAAATACCGGCGCACAAATCGTTGTTGTTACCGTGGATTATTTAGACGGTATGGAAATTGAGGATTACGCTTATACCTTGTTTAATCAGTGGAAAATAGGTTCCGCTCAAAAAAACAACGGTGTTTTGTTGCTGATGGTTGTGGGCGAAAACAGAGCCTGGGCCTTGCAGGGCAAAGGATTGGAACACTCCCTGCCTTCCGGCGAGCTTGGTCAAATATTAAACACGTATCTAAAAGACGATTTTTTAAACGGCAGATACAGCATCGGTACACGAAAAACCTTTGATGTGCTTTATAGCGAAGTGGCGCAAATATACGGGTTTCATCCTGGCGGTACTACTGTTTCACCCCAACCGACTCCGAAACCCAAAGTCGGCACCACTGCATCAACCGCTCCCCGTAATACTACCTCATCTTCTTCATTCTCTTTTCCTTGGGGTATTTTGATTTTGATTTTGATTGTCTATTTCATTGCGCATTCCAAGCGCAGACGCAGCACCTCAAGCTATAGAGGCAGACGCATTTTCCCGCCTTATATCTCCACCTCCCGCAGACGATATGATGATAACACTACACGTTCCTCGCGCCGCAGTAAGGACGATGACGATGACTCCTTCTTTGGCGGCAGTGGCGGCGGATTTTTCAGCGGTGGAGGCGGAAGTTCGCGCGGCGGAGGCGGTGGATTTTCTGGCGGTGGAAGCAGCTCCCGCGGTGGCGGCGGGTTTTCGGGCGGTGGTGGCAGCTCCCGTGGCGGTGGCGGCGGATTTTAACGAGATCATCTAAAAACAACCCTAAAAGTCAAGGAATCCTTGACTTTTTTATTGCTGTTTTTTATTAGCAGACTTTGGATATGTTATAATGCCACTATGAAAACAATTCTTTCTCCACGACTTATGAAAATAGCGGACTGTCTACACGGACTGTCCAGTATTGCCGACATCGGCTCCGATCATTCGCATTTATCCAAATACTTGCTTGAAAACAAGATCATTTCTTATGCACTCAATGTAGAAGTCAAATCCGGTCCCTATATGGTTTCGTGCAAGAATTTGTCGCCTTATATTGAAGCCGGAAAAGCGAAAGTACTCCTCTCTTACGGCATTGATGATGTTGCTCCTGGCGAGGTAGAAGCGATTGTAATTGCCGGTATGGGCGGCAGCACAATCATTGAGATTCTAAATAAAAATCTGTCTCACACACGTTCTTTTCAACAGCTGATTTTACAACCTCAGCATGCCATAGCCGAAGTGCGCCGCTTTTTGATTGAAAACGCTTTTCAAATTGTCGCAGAACACCTTGTCAAAGAAGAAGCAAAATTTTATGAAATCATCTGCGCTTGTCCCGCTTCAAAAAAGCAGTTTCGCGAAGATATTTATTATCATATTCCTTATCTTTGTTTATCAGAACCCTGCGAAGAACTGCTGCCTTTTTTGAATTACAAAAAAAGGCAGCAAGAAAAAATTCTTGCTACCTGTCATAACAAAACTTCTCCTCGTGCCAAACAAGCCATGGATGAAGCGCATCAAAAAATTCTTGCCATCCAAAAAATTATCAACACACTCCTATAAAACTACGCAAATAAGCGTGGAATGATTCCGTAAAGAATGATCCCCAGACCGGCAGACGCCAAAACAACCATAACAGGGCTGAATTTTTTTCCCCTTCGTTTTTGCACAAACCAAATAACTCCCAGCAAAAACAATGTAACCGCTGCTCTAATTTCTATAGGAAAACGGGTTGTGTTGGCTGTTACAAACCCCAGTTTTGCAAAACGAAAAATTACTACCGTGATAAGTCCTACAATCACCGGACGTATCGTGCACAATGCACTGCGTACATAAGAGTTGGCAAAAATATTCGCAGATTTTCGCGCAATGAGCAAAATAATAATAAATGAAGGCATCACTACCCCTACCGTTGCGGCAACTGCACCTGCCAAGCCTGATGTAAACATCCCGCTAAAAGTGGCAATATTGACAGCAAAGGGTCCCGGTGTGGATTCGGCAATGGCAATAAAGTCCATCATATCCATCATGTTGATCCAACCTTTTGCCACCACTTCCTGCTGAATCAACGGAATCATTGCATAACCGCCGCCAATGGTAAATAAACCTATTTCAAAAAACGTAACGAATAAATCCAACAGCACATACATGGTTTATTTTCCCCCCCTTTTGCAGCGGCAGACCTTGTACAGGTTAATGAATATGCCCAAAACAATCGCCCCCATCAACAACCAAATCGTATTTATTGTTGTAAATGCGCTCAGGAGAAAGGCTGCGGCTATCAACAATATACTGAAAATATTTTTGTCAATATGCTTCACAAATTTTAGCAAGGCCATAAACAATAAAATAATAATTCCTACACGGATACCTGAAAACGCATAGGCTACCCACTCCAAATTTTTAAACGCATGAACAAACAAAGAAATAGTGCTGATAATGACAAAAGCCGGAAAAACAACACAAATGGTTGCCAAAGTTGCTCCTGTATACCCTGCAACTTTATACCCCACAAACGTTGCACAATTTACGGCAATGACTCCCGGCGTGCACTCGGCAACTGCAAAAATGTCCAGCATTTCTTTGTCGGTAAGCCAGCCGTGCTTTTCCACCATTTCTCTGGAAATTAACGGAATCATCGCATAGCCGCCACCAAAAGTAAATGCGCCTATTTTTAAAAAGGACTTTGCCAGTGCTGCGAAGCGGGTCCTGTAAGTATCTCTCTTCTTTTCACCCGTACCGGATTTTTCTTTATTTTGATTCATTGTTTTCCTGCTCTTCTTCATAAATCCCGTTATGCCAAATTTCTTGCACATCGTCATTCTCAGAAAACATGTCCAACATTTTTTCGAAACGTTGCACGTTCTCCCCTTCTATCAATGTTTCACTGGAAGGTATCATAGCCACTTGCGCTTCCAATACAGCAATGCTGTTCTCTGTAAACGCATTGTAGACCGATGCAAAATCTGCTTCTTTCGTCAATATTTCATAACCCTCTTCACTGCTTAAAATATCTTCTGCCCCGTTTTCAAGGGCAACGGTGAAAAGTGTGTCTTCATCTGTGGCCTCTGAAGAAATAAATATCTGTCCTTTTTTTGCAAATAGATATGACACACATCCGCTGGTGCCTAAGTTGCCTTTGTTTTTATCAAAAATATAGCGCACATCTGCTGCAGTACGATTTTTGTTATCTGTTAACGTAAAAACAATGACTGCAGCTCCCCCGGGACCATAGCCTTCATAAGTAATTTCTTCAAAGTTTTGGCCTTGCATTTCTCCACTGCCTTTTTTAATGGCTCTGTCAATGTTATCGTTAGGCATATTTTCCATTTTTGCCTTTAGAATCGCATCTTTTAATTTAGCATTCATCTCCGGATCTGATCCGCCCTCTTTGGCAGCTACTGCAATGGCGCGTGCATGTTTCGTAAAAATTTTTCCTTTTTTTGAATCTTGTCTTTCCTTTTTATGTTTAATGTTTGCCCATTTTGAATGTCCGGCCATGTCAACCTCCGTCATTTATTATCTTGCTTTCTATTCTACCATATTTCTCATAAAAGTTGACTTTTCTCATAAAAAAAGGTATTATTTGTCTGTTATAAACATAAAAACGACATACGCTTTATGCGGAGGACATATATGGATAAAAAAATTAAGAAACCCAAAAAAAACCCTGCGAAAAAAAATTCTGCTTCTTTTTTGGATAAGTTTAAAAAAAGTATTAAGAAGCAACAACACAAGAACGCCGCTTATCCCGCTTCTCCAAAACCCCCAAAAATGACGGCGGAACAAAAAAAATTATATCACGCAAAAATCAAAGAAGAGTTCGCCCCTATTCCAAAATCAAAATATAAGCGATTATCCAAAGAACAACAAAAAATCTATCGTTACCAGGAACGAGTGGCCATCCCGAAAAAAAAGGTCATTTATATCATTCAACTGATTGCAGTAGCTGGTTTCGCTTTGATTTTGCTTGGCGGCACCATTCTTTCCTTTTTCGGTTTTTATTGGATTGCCACAGCGCCCGATATCGATTTAGAAAATCTTAAATACATTGAATCCTCCATCATCGTTGATAAAGACGGTCATTTTTATCAGGAACTCCAGGGAAAAGAAAAGCGCAAAGCCGTTGGCATTGACCAAATCCCCGAACAAGTGCAGTTTGCATTCATTGCAATTGAAGACGAGCGTTTTTATACCCATCAAGGCATTGACTTGAAAGGAATTACCAGGGCTGTTTTGAATATAGTAAAAAAACGCTCTCTCTCCGGTCCGGGCGGAAGCACCATTACCCAACAACTAATCAAGGGCACCCATTTGAGCGATGTCAAAAGGATTCAACGAAAAGTTATGGAATGGAAATTGTCCATAGAACTTGAAAACATGTTGACCAAAGATCAAATTTTGGCAGCTTACTTAAATAAAATCAATTTTGCCTGGGCATGGGGCATTGAGTCAGCGTCCAATACTTTTTTCGACAAACCTTGTTCTGAGCTTACCTTGGCACAATCAGCCGTATTGGCTGCCATGCCTCAGGCTCCAAGCATATATTTGCCTTTTGTTCTGGAAACCAACACCGAAGACAATGTCAGCTATATTGTTTCCGCAACAGATGAAGCCGGCAACAAATATTATCCGCTCAACCCCAAAAATGCCGAGCGAGCCAAGCTCGTTTTAAATAAAATGCTCGAATTAAAATATATTGTAAAAGCCGAATATGATATTGCCATCCAGCAAATCGACTCCGGCAATGTAGGACTTAGGCCTGAGAGCGCGTCCAGTACCGTATATTCATATTTCACCGATGCGCTTTACGAACAACTGTTAAAAGACATGGTCAACAAATATGGTTACACGCAGGAATCGGCTCAAGATACATTGCTTAACGGCGGATTGGTGATTCATTCTACCTTGGATCCGCAAATTCAAAGCATCTTAGAAAAAAATGCTTCTAACAGCAGACTCTTTCCTTCTCAGAGCTCAACAGCGCGTGCTGCTAGCGCAGCAAAATCCGCTGCCACCGGTGAAACGGTCAATTATATCCCGCAATGCGCCATGGTGGTCATTGATAATCAGACAGGATATGTTGCCGGCCTGATCGGCGGACGAGAAAAAACAGCAAGCCTTTCTCTCAATCGCGCCACACGCAAATTTCAGGTCGGTTCTTCCACCAAACCGCTGACCGTATATGGTCCGGGTCTTGATACCGGCGTACTGACACTGGCAACTACTTTCGATGATGTGCGCATCAATGCAGGGGGCTGGAAACCTACCAACTCCGGCGGCGGACAATCAGGGATGACAACCGTGCGCAACGGGCTGGCCAAATCTCTGAACTTAGTTGCCGCTCAAGCCTGGTATCTGGTAGGTGTTGAAACCTCTTCGTCCTATGCGCTTAAACTGGGCTTAGAATTGGAAGAATCCGATTATGGCGCAGCGGCATTGTCCTTAGGAGGATACACCCGTGGTCAAACGCCTTTGGTCATGGCTGCGGCTTTTACCACCTTCCCAAATCAAGGCATTAGAACCGACCCGCTTTTATATACTGCCGTCTATGACCGCGAAGGAAATTTACTCTTTGAAAACAAAGCAGAAAAAACGCAGGTTTTCTCGCCGGCTACATCCTATTTGATTACTGACGTATTGCAAATGGTTGTACGCGGCGGCACAACATCAATCAGCATTTCCGGCATTCCCGTAGCAGGCAAAACAGGAACCACCGACGAACGGCGCCACGCATATTTCTGTGGCTATACCCCCTATTACACCGGTGCTGTTTGGTATGGATATGATGAAAATAAGGTAATCGCAAACGGTCAAACCTACACACTCAATATCGGTATTTTTGGCGGCAGCAAGCCCGGTCCCGCTTATATGTGGGAAGTGAATATGCGCGAAATCCATTCCGCAAAAGGTCTTTCTTCCGGCAGTTTTCCTGCTCGTCCCGATAATATCGTAACAGCAGCCGTTGACAACGTATCCGGCAAATTACCTACCGAACTTTCTTCAAGAGACCCTCGCGGCTCAAGGGTATACACTGAAATGTTTATTGCAGGTACCGTGCCAAGCGAACCGGATGACTTTCACCAGGAACTGGTTCTTTGCAACGTTTCCGGCAAAACGGCAACGCAATATTGCCCCCCTGATTTGGTCACCAAAAAAGTCGTTATTGTGAAACCTGACTCACGATTCCCTGCAGGCGTAAAGGCGCTGAACCCCACTTTTGTACCGGCAAATGAGCAGGATGTTGTCTATTTCCCTGCCGAGGGCGAGGCAGAAAACTGCCCGATTCATAATGCCAGCTCTGTGGCTGCCATTGATTTGTACTACGGTGGTTCCGCGCCCAATGATGTCACCGTTAATCAAAACGACACCGTCACCTTTACTGTTCAGGGCACCAATGCTATCGGAGGTCAGGTATCAGGTTTAACAAATCTTTCTGCCGGCACAAGCAACAACAACGTGGCTTCTGTCTCCATTTCCGGCAACAATGTCACTGTCAAGGGCAAAAAAGGCGGTAACGCCGTCATTACCGTTACCTATACCGACCCGCATGGCTCAGCGTTTTCCACTTCGGTTAACGTTACCGTGAAAACAACGGTGATTACCGTTCCTGTGATTGTATTGAATCCTACTTCTACCACCGTAAATAAGGGCGGTCCGTTACCTGATTTTACTACATTTATCTATTCGGTAACGGACGGAACCGATGGCAATATTCCTTTCGGCAACGTAAGCATTAATTCTTCCGCTGTAAATGTCGATCAACCTGGCACATATTCCGTTATATATTCCGTTACCAACTCTTTGGGTAAAACCGGAACTGCAACCTTGACCGTAAAAGTAGTTCAACCGTAAGAGCCCAATAGAATATCAAAAAAAACCTTATCCGATATCGGGTAAGGTTTTTTTATTTTATTCTACCTCGCATAAAAGCATTTTTTTCACATAAGACTCATCACATATTCGGAAAATTCTTCAGAGGTTGCTCCATCTTCTCGACCTGTGATTTTCACTTTCTTTTCAAATATCACCGCTTGATCCAATGCAGAAGAAAGTTGCTTTGCTTTTTGCGTAAAACCGATGTGTTCCAACATCATCACCGCTGCGCGCATCATGCTGGAAGGATCGGCATAAGCGGCTCTGCCTTCTTCTACCATCCTCGGCGCCGAACCGTGAATCGCCTCAAACATCGCATATTTTTTGCCCACATTGGCGCTTCCTGCCGTGCCAACGCCTCCCTGCAGTTCAGCAGCCTCGTCGGTCAAAATATCACCGTAAAGATTGGGCAAAACAATGACTTTAAACTGATCCCTTCGCTTTGTGTCCAGCAACTTGGCCGCCATAATATCCACATACCAGTCATCAAATACAACGGCAGGATATTCTTTGGCGATGATTTTCGCCTGTTCCAAAAATTTTCCATCGGTGGCCTTGATAATATTCGCCTTTGTTACTGCCGTTACCCTGTTTTTTCCGGACTTGCTTGCATAGTCAAAAGCCGCGCGCAAAATGCGATCACTGCCCTCCTTTGTGGTCACGGTAAAATCGATGCACAGTTCATCATCCAAGCAAATTCCCTGGCTGCCCAAAATATAAGACCCTTCCGTATTTTCACGATAAAACACCCAATCGATTCCTTCTTCCGGCACTCTAACCGGTCGAATATTTGCAAACAAATCCAATTCTCTGCGCATAGCCACGTTGGCGCTCTCAATATTTTTCCACTTATCACCCGCTCTAGGTGTGGTAGTAGGTCCTTTGAGCAACACATGACAAGCCTTGATTTCTTGCAACACATCATCGGGAATGGCTTTTTCTGCCTGCACTCTGTTTTCAATTGTCAAGCCGTCAATGGTTCGAAAAACGATTTTGCCCGCATTTATTTCTTCTTGTAAAAGGACTTTTAACACTTGATAAGTGTGCTCTGTTATATAAGGCCCGATCCCGTCCCCGCCTATAAGGCCTACAACAATAGGGCGCAGTGTTGTATAATCAATAAAATCTTTCTCTTCTTTCATTTTTTCAATGCGTTGATATTGTGAATCGATGATTTTTTTCATGTGTTTTTCTAATTTTTCTGTACTCATAATTGCTTCCCTTCGTTTTAACATATTGCTTATATCATAGTCGATTTGAAATCATTTCACAACTGAAATTCATATAAATCGTTTCTTTATAAAAAAATACGCCTCGCTTGCGCCGAGACGTATCCATATCCATATCCGTTTAAAAACGGCTGTTAATGATTTTTTCTACTTCTTTGGGCTTATCAGTGATAACCAAAAATACATAATCGTCTTTTTTGATAATTTTTGCGTTTTCCAACTTTTTCGCCTCCAAATTATTGGCGAAAGACTGTCTGATATCTTCGATTCGTTTTTCGAATGCACTTTCTATGACCGCCGTATTTCCTTCTTTTGCCATAACGGCTAAAAACGTATCAGCGTTAGTCATCGTTGCCGAAGTAATGCCGCTGAATTTTTCTATCTGGTTTGCACTGATTGCATATTGTGATCGCAGCATATTCTCGTCAATTTCCACAGGCATCGATATATTCATCGTAGCGCTCACTTCTTCTTTCAAAAGATCGAGATCGACAATTTTCAAAGCAGGTTCCGCCTTTTTACAGGAAACCAAAGAAAGAACCAAGATAAGAATCAGAACCGCTGTGCCCACAAATGCCGTCAAAACGCGTTTCATAAACTTCCCCCAGTTATATAAAGTGTATCTGATTTGTAACTATTTTGTAACAATTAAAGTATACTGCTTTTGAAATAAAAAATCAACCCCTTTATGATTCTTTTCTAAAGAAAAACACATAGCCTATACAACATGGCTATGTGTTCATTCTTTTTTTATCATTCGGCCATCAAACTTTTGGCTGTTCAATCTTTGTCGTTTTGTCGAGTTTTTTTAATAAAGGCAACACTTTCTGATTGATGAATTCACGCACCTGGTTGCCTGAACGTCCTACATAAAGACTCGGATCCGTCATTTTCTCCAATTGTGCTTCGTCCAACTTTATCAAGTCATCCTTTGCAATGCGCTGCAGCAAGTCATTTTCTTTACCATAAACTTTTACCTGTTCTGCCGCCTCCATACTCAATACGCGAATGCGCTCATGAACCTCTTGCCTGTCTGCTCCATGCTTTACACTTTCCATAATCATATTTTCTGTCAACATAAAAGGCAGCTCTTGTCGAATATGACTTTCAATCACTTTTTCGTTGACAACCAGACCATCAAATACATTGATGGCCAAATTTAAAATAGCATCTGCAGCCAAGAACGCCTCCGGAATACAAATCCGTCTATTGGCGCTGTCATCCAAAGTTCGCTCAAACCATTGCACCGATGCAGTCAGTTGCGGATTCATAGCGCTGGTGAGAATATATCTTGCCAATGAACAAATGCGCTCACACTTCATAGGATTGCGCTTATAGGCCATGGCCGAAGAGCCGATCTGTTTCTTGCCAAAGGGCTCTTCTATTTCTTTGAGGTGTTGTAATAACCGAATATCCGTAGCGCATTTGTGTAAGGACTGTGCAATATCACTCAAACAATACAAAATACGAGAATCAAATTTGCGAGGATAAGTTTGCCCTGTAACCGCAAAGGACGCTTCAAAGCCCATTTGCTTTTCCACTGATTTTTCAAGAGCCAGCACCTTCTCCTCGTCATTTTCAAACAAACTCATAAAGCTTGCCTGTGTACCCGTGGTACCTTTTACGCCCAACAGACGAAAAGAATCCAGCGTAAAACGAATTTGTTCCGTATCCAACACCAAATCATATAACCACAAACTTGCACGTTTGCCTACAGTAGTCAACTGAGCCGGCTGAAAATGTGTATAACCCAATGTGGGCAAATCTGCATATTGAAGCGCAAAATCTTTCATACGCTCCATTAACAACAGAACTTTCTCATAGACCAACTTCAGCCCTTGGCGATACATTATCAAATCCGCATTGTCACCTACATAAGCGCTTGTGGCGCCCAAATGAATAATCGCCTTTGCCTTGGGCGCCGCTTCTCCATAGGTATGCACATGCGCCATCACGTCATGCTTAAATGTTTGTTCGTATTGCGCCGCTTTCTCATAATCAATATCATCAATATGCGCTTTCATTTGTGCGATTTGTTCTTCCGTGACAGGAAGACCCAACTCTTTTTGGGCAACCGCCAGAGCCACCCACAGCTTACGCCAGGTGGAAAACTTGTTGTCTGCAGAAAAAATGCGCAACATTTCCTTAGATGCATATCTTTCGCTCAGCGGACTTACATATTGCTCTGTCATACATTACCTCAAATCATTTCATTGTGCTACAAAATCTCTGATTCTTTTCAATCCTTCTTCAATGTTTTTCATGGATGTTGCATAAGACAAACGAATAAATTCTTTGGTGCCAAAACCTTCACCGGGAATCACCGCAACCAAAGATTCTTCCAGGAGTACACCGGCAAAATCCAATGCACAGTTTACTTCTTTGCCCTTGTAGGTTTTTCCGAATGTTTTGGAAATATCCACATACAGATAAAAAGCGCCTTCCGGTTTGATATATGAAAACATCGGAATATTTTCATCAATATAGCGCATCATAAATCGTCGTCGTTCATCGTACTGTCTCACCATATCTTCGATAATTTTTTTATCCAATGTCATGGCGGCTTCTCCGGCTTTTTGTGATATAGAAGCAGGGTGCGACACGGTATGCCCTTGAATGCTGCTCATGGCCTTGATAATGTCTTCTTCTGCCGCCGTATACCCAACGCGCCATCCCGTCATGGCATAGGTCTTTGAAAGCCCGTTGATGACAATGGTGTTCTTTTTGATTTCTTCGCCCAGCTGTGCAATGCTGACATGTTCTGCCCCGTCATAAATAATGCTTTCATAAATCTCGTCGGAGAGCACGATGATATTATTTTTTACCGCAAAATCAGCAACCACTTGCAGCTCTTCTCTCGAATATACACTTCCGGTCGGGTTTGACGGCGAGTTGAGCATAATGGCTTTTGTTTTTTCGCTCAATGCATTTTGCAAGTCTTGCGCCGTTACTTTAAATCCGTTTTCTGCCGTTGTCTGTACATATACAGGTACTCCACCGGCAATTTTCACCATTTCCGGATAACTGACCCAATAAGGGACGGGGACAATCACTTCTTCCCCCTGATTTAATATGGCAGAAAGCGCAACATATAAACTGTGTTTTGCACCGCTGTTGACAATGATGTTCTTCGGCTCATAGTCCAGTCCGTTTTCTTCTTGAAACTTTTTACAAATCAGTTTGCGCAATGCCATGGTGCCGTTTACTTCCGTATAGCGTGTAAAATTCGCTTCAATGGCGGCAATCCCCGCTTGTTTAATAGCCTCAGGGGTATCAAAATCAGGTTCTCCTGCGCCAAAGCCAATGACATCTTTGCCCTCGGCTCGCAACTGTTTTGCCTTTGCCGTAATGGCCAGTGTCATGGAAGGTGTAATAGTTTGTAAGTTTTTGCATGTTCGAATCGGTTGCATCTTTCTCTCTCCTTTGCATCAATTATATATAAAATCATCTATGAATGCAGAAACATCGCGTCTCCGAAACTGAAGAAACGATACTTTTGTTCAATCGCTTTGCCATAGGCATCCAACAATTTTTCTCTGTCATAAAACGCTGATACCAGCATTAACAACGTGGACTGCGGCAAATGAAAATTCGTAATCAGTGCATCGGCAATTTGAAATTGATAGGGCGGATAAATATAAATGTCCGTGCTGTCAGCCACCGGAATAATTTTCCCGTGCTTCTTCATGCATCCTTCCAGTGTGCGCATCGCCGTAGTCCCTACCGGGATAATGCGCCCGCCGCTCTCTTTGGTTTGATTGATTACATCTGCACTTTCCTTTGATATATGATAGTATTCTCTATGCATTTTGTGTTCTTCAACATATTCTTCCTTTACGGGACGAAAGGTATCTATCCCTACATGCAAAGTCAAAAATGCCTGAGAGATTTTTTTTTCTTTGAGTTTGTCAAGCAAATTCGGGCTAAAGTGGAGCCCTGCCGTGGGTGCTGCTACCGACCCCGGATTTTTCGCATAAACCGTCTGATATCTGTCATATTTTTTCTCGTCATCCACAATATAAGGCGGTAGCGGAATTTTCCCGTAGCGCTCGATTTGTTCTTCCATGTCGTTTTGCCCCATGAGCTCCACAACACAGGTGCCGTCCGAGTTTTTTTGCAGAAGTTTTACCTGAAAGTCCTGCTCTATCATGATTATATCATTTTCTTTTAAACGTTTTAACGGTTTTATCAAAGCTTGCCAAAAATTTTTTTCGATATGCTTGATAAGCAATGTTTCGACCTTTGCACCGGTTTGTTTTTTTCCGAGCAATCTTGCTCGAATAACCTTTGAGTCGTTAAATACCAGACAATCTCCCGCTTGCAGATAATCGACAAGATCATAAAACCGCCTATGCGCAATGGCTCCTGTTGTACGATTGATAATCATTAATAAAGATTCATCCCGCCGTGCCGAAGGATATTGCGCTATTAATTCTTTGGGGAGTTCATAATAAAAATCGCTCGTTTTCAACCGTTCCCTCTTGATATGGTATTTGCAAATGCTCATAGGCATGACGGGTTGCCACACGCCCCCGAGGCGTTCTTTGAATAAATCCGATTTGAATCAAATAGGGTTCATAAACATCTTCAATGTTGTCTTTTTCTTCGCCGATTGCCGCCGCCAGTGTATCTAACCCAACCGGACCTCCGCCAAACGAGCCGATAATGGCATGCAGCATCCGCCGATCGTTATTGTCCAGTCCCCTTTCGTCCACTTCCAAGAAATCCAACGATTTTTTTGCGGATTTTTCATCAATGATTTTCATATTCAACACCTGCACAAAGTCTCTTGCGCGCTTGAGGATTCTGTTGGCGATACGCGGTGTGCCTCTGCTTCTGCAGGCAAGTTCGCGCGCTCCCTGAGGGGTGATTTCCACATTCAATATTTTCGCCGAACGCATAATAATTTCCTGCAATTCTTCGGGACTGTACAGTTCCAGTCTGCACATTACGCCAAAGCGATCTCGCAAAGGCGATGAAAGCAACCCCGCCCTTGTTGTGGCGCCAATAAGCGTAAAGGGAGGCAGATCCAACCGTATCGACCTTGCACCGGGTCCTTTTCCGACAATAATGTCCAAAGCAAAGTCTTCCAAGGCGGGATAGAGCACCTCTTCCACGACCTTGTTCATTCTGTGAATTTCATCAATGAACAAAATATCCCCTTTGTTCAAGTTGGACAGCATGGCCGCCAAATCTCCCGGCTTTTCGATCGCCGGCCCTGAAGTTACTTTGATGTTTACACCCATTTCATGTGCAACAATATAAGCCAGGGTGGTTTTTCCCAAGCCGGGCGGGCCAAAAAACAACACATGATCCAAAGTATCCCCTCGTTGCTTTGCTGCCGAGATAAATACATTCATGTTGTTTTTAATTTTTTCTTGGCCGATATATTCTTTCAGCGAAGAAGGGCGCAAGCTTTTTTCATTGTCTGCATCCATCTCCGTTTTTGAAGCCGTGACAATCCTTTTTTTTCCCATAACAACCCCCTACAGCCTGTCAGCGCTGGCAAGCGCTTTCAAAATATTTTTTTGTGTCGTTTCTTCTTTTTGAAAAGTTTGTTCCACCATATGAGTTGCCGTCGTTCGATCATATCCCAAAGAGATCAGCGCATCGATACAAATCATTTTCTCCTCGCTCGCTTCCTGTAACACGCCCACAGGCAAATCGTCAAAATCATTTGAGTCCGCAAACTTGCCTTTTAAATCCACAATAATGCGCTGAGCGGTTTTGAGTCCTATGCCGGGCGCCGTACAGAGCAATTTTGCATCGCCGCTGCGGATTGCCTCTATAATCGCTTTATCCGAAAGATAGCTGAGAATGGCCATCGCCGCTTTCGGCCCCACTCCCGAAACCGTGTTGAGCGATAAATACAGTTCCCGTTCCGCTTTGCTGATAAATCCGTAAATCACCAGCACATCATCTCTGATTTTTACATGTGTGTAGAGCTTGGCGTTGTTTTTCGTCTCTTGCAAAACAAAGGCGGCATTGGCAGATACAGACATTCTGTATCCAATCCCGCCGTTTTCAATGACTGCGTAATCCGCACCAATCTCAATTAAGTTTCCTTGAATATAATCGTACAATTTATTTCACTCCTGTTTTATTTATTATACCAAAACCACGCTAAAAGGAAAGGCTTTCTTTCTTGACTTTGTGAATATGAAGTTTTTTGACTTGGAATCCGTAATGCATTCTCCTAAGCCTGAAGAAATTGCGCTTAATACGCTGAAAAGAAAGGTCTCGTTTCAACTTTGCGCACAAAAATGTTTTTGCTAATCAGGAAAAATACTTCTAAAAAACTTTATGCAACAATGATACTCAAAAGACATCAAACTGATAATAAACCACACTTCTTTTTAACAAAAAAAAGAAGCTGAAGAAAAAATCAGCGTTTTTCATATTCAGCTTCTTTTACAATCGATGCTAATACTATCGCAGTTAGAGCTATGCCACGTCAACCCTGACAAAATAGTATTTACTCTGTCACTACTGAAGTAAGAATTTAGAAACATCAACATTGTCTTTTCATAGAAGTTAGCAGGAGTACACGATAAATTCCAAATAACCCCAACCATTTCCAGTTAAAAAAATATAACCAAATCCTCACTTAATATCTTACAAGTTTCCTATGTAGGAACGAATATTCGTTTTGTATCCGATGAAAAACTTCTCAATTACAGTTCTTCTACTGCATTAATTTCCTCATAGGAAATAGTATTTTGTTTGCCATCTCCTCCAAGTTTTTTAAGGAACGGATTTTCGCCCGTATAAAGATTGACCGAAATATACTTGTTTGCATAATGTCCTGCAGGGTCAATCATGTACTTTGAATTAATGATTTTACTGATGTCAATATCAGCATATGCAATCCCTTCATTTGGTCCTGACACGACATTACTGATAACAACACCGTTTGGATCATAAATGCAGGTATCGCAATAGGGGAAACTTGAAATAAAGTCAATTGTTTCTTGATTTACAAAGAACTCTTTCTTTGCTTCATCCGTCAGAAATGATGCACATTGAAGAACAAACGTTTGAGTTGACATCGCATAATATCTGCTTGCGATTTCAGTGTCATTAGGCAACACATCACAGTTGGGCCAGCTTGCAACATGCACTTGCTCATTCAATCCGTTCATAACAGCCAGATTGGAAGGCACGAGATGTTCCCAGCAAAGCAATCCGCCGAGGCGTCCAATTTCAGTGTCCATTACAGGAAACATAGAACCTTCTCCGTCTCCCCAAATAAGCCTTTCGCCACTGGAGCATCTCATCTTACGGTGCTTGCCAATCAAGTTGCCCTTAGGATCAAACCAAATCTGTGCAAGATAGAGAGAGCCGCCATCCTTTTCAGTAATAGACGTACAAACGTAAACCTCATTTTCCTTCGCACACTGGCTCAACCTCTGTATTGCTGGACTTGGGATTTCTACGGAGTTTTGATACAATCTGTGATACCATGGTCCAATATCAAAGAGGTTGCGGGTGTAAAACCACGCAGGATATCCTGGGATATAGCCTTCTGGGAATGCAACGAGTTTCGCCCCATTGTCCGCGGCTTCTTTAATGAATTTGCAAGATTTCTCAATGGTAGCATCTCTGTCCAGGATCACTGGTGTTGCCCTCACAGCTGCTGCTTTAAATACCGGATATTTTGTAGACATAATATTTTTCTCCTTTAATAATATTTATATTCAATAATTACTTCTCACCAATTGCCGTTCATTTAAAATATTATAATAAGATTTGTATACAATTTCAATATAATTCCTCGCTGCTTGCTCAACTATTTAAAAACTGATTCCACAATGAAATTTGCACAAATGCGACCCTGCTTCTGGTGATTTTTCGTACATCAAACAGCTGATTCAGAATACATTCAAAGGAAATCGAAAAAAACCAAAACGCTTTTTTCAGCATTTCACTATTCCAACACAACCCAATCAGCGTAATATCCTCTGTTTCCGAAAACGATTGGATCTTTTACTTTGTCAAGCCCTTTACTGCCTTTGCACCATTGGCGAAAAGCCACGGGCACGTTGTTTTTTTCGATGCTGATGGTTTTTCCTGTACGCGCCGCAAAAACATCTGCTTTTTGCATCGCCTTTTCAAGCGTGGAAATCCGTGCTTTCTCAACGCCTCTTCCGTAATTGATGCGATATTTGTCACGCTTTCTTCTCAATCTCAGCCGATCTTTTTGTGCAAGAAGAACAAAATATTCTTGCAACGATACTCCTCTTTTTTCCGCTTGTCTCAAAAATTGCTGTTCTTGCTCGTTTGTCATAACAACTTCAACGATTTTGTTCATTCCACTCACCCCCCTCTCAATGCATCCCCTCTTTTATTGTGGTTACATTATAAATGTTCGTCAAATAAAAACACCCCAAAACGTTTTGTACGCATTGTGGTGCGATAAAGCTTTGTGCCGGAACTAAGAGCCCGCACCTCATTGTTCTTTATCTCTGCTGCAATATATGTGTTATGATTCATTTAAATATAGTATACCATTTTCTGTTGCAGGTGTCAAGTTTTTCAACTTTACATTCCGTTTCGATATTTCAGCAAAATAATAAGTTGGTTTTTGTTGAAAAAAATATATACATTATTACAAGGGAAGAAGCTGTCGCAGCCATCATCCGGTAATTCGCGTTCCTGCTTTTTTCTTATCCACTTCGCTAAGCGTACCGTGGAGATATAATTTCATACCATTGCCACAAACTCAAGGCAAGTTTTAAACAAAATCTCCATATAAAAAGCGCCGACGCTAAAAAGCATAGGTGCTTTTTTATGCGAAATATCAGCGCACAACCCGATCAAAAAATGCCCGCCATCAGAGATTTTGTACGAAATCATTTCGATAACGATACTGCTAAACCGTCATTTTTTGTGTTGTGCGCTGATATTTTCGCAAGAGTACAGATTTTACAGATAATTTCTCACGAGACAATTATTTAAAACTGTTTTTAATGGAGAATTCCTGCTTTTTTCGCCTCAAAAGTGAGCGAATCACGAAAATCCGGATGGGCAATGGAAATCAATGCGCGTGCACGATAGTCAATGCTTTGATTTTGAAGATTGACAACGCCGTATTCCGTACATACATACTCCACATCCGTTCTCGGCACCGTAATGGCACTGCCGATCGGATGCGTCAGCGTGATTTTGGATAAAACCGTACCGTCCTTTTTTTCCACCGTAGACCGCATTGCCAAAAAACTCTTTCCGCCGGGAGATTTTTGCGCTCCGCGAACAAAATCCAACTGACCGCCGCTTCCGGAATATTGTCGAAAACCGAAAGATTCGCTAGATACCTGACCCAACAAGTCGATACCAATACAGGCATTGATTGATATCATATTGTTGTTTTGAGCAATGACCTTGGGATCGTTGACCCACTCAATATTTTTGTTGATAATGGTCGGATTATTATTTAAAAATTCATACATTTCTTTGCTTCCCCCTGCCAATCCCATAACTGCTTTTCCGGGGTAAAGCACCTTTTTAGAATGATTTACCGCACCTTTTTTTGTCAAATACATCATTGAGTCCGTGTATAATTCGGTATGAATCCCCAAATCTTTATGATGTTCCAAATAGTAGCCCACCGCGTTTGAAATACTCCCTACGCCGATTTGCAGCGTAGCCCCGTCAGGTACCAGCTCCACAATATGAGCCGCTACTTTCTTGTCCGTTTCATCGGGTTTTGCACTTCCCAACAAAGGCAAGGGTTCGTCCGCTTCTACCACAGCATCTAATTGGCTGACGTGTACGCACAAATCTTCGGTGCAAATTGCAGGATTGTAGCTGTTGATTTGCCCGATAACCAAATTTGCCGTTTCCAATACCTCTTTTACGCCCAGAGCAGAACATCCCAAATAGCAATATCCTTTTTCATCCGGCGGTGTCAGTTGCAAGAGCCCCACATTGGCCTTTACCACTCGCAGCATCACCTCATCTTGCCGATAAAGTTGATAGGCAAGCGTGTCCGCTTTCCAACCTTTTTTTTCTGCAGCGCGCTCTCCCGGACCGATAAAACCCGAAATCACGTGAATATGCTCCTCGGACTCAGCGTCCAACCAACTCAGCGGCTTCATCATCGAATGCACATACAGCGTTACATCCTGAAGCTCCTTTCGCCTTTCTCCAATCGCTTCCAAAAGCACATAGGGGGTGCTGACACCCAATGTTGCCCAGATTCTGTCTCCGGATTGAATTAATTTTGCTGCTTCTTCTGCGGTCATTTTTTTCTTTTCGTAGTCTGCTTTCCAGCTCATTTTTTTCTCCTTTTCTTGTCTATCTATTCTCTGTATTTATTAACTACTCGTACCAATTTTCGCATTGAATACTTTGCAAAAGCTCTGAAACCCTATTCGCTACTGCCTTTTCCTCTGTAGGATTATTATGTACCCTTCACCTGCACTTCTCCATCTACGCAAATGTTGTAGACAAAAAAATATGACAGATGATATTTCTTCCGCTATTATTATGGATGAATTTTTTCCTATCCGATGATTGTCATATCGCTACAGACCATATGACAAGATATTCTGAATTTTTTGCCGTTAGTATCACTTATATAATTCTTATAACCACCCTTACATCATTGCCTATTTTTGAAAACATAGTACCTGAATAACAACTCACAGCTCCTACACTAATTGTTGCAGTTTTCATCCTTGCTCACAAAAGAACAAGGATTCTGGCTGTTTTGTCGGATCAATGTTTTATGCTGATAGAATATTAGTATACTTAAATTTTAGCAAATTTTTATTCCATTTACAATCTCCTTGTTTGTCATTGCTATTGTTATGCGAGGAAATACGCTTATTTCTGTGTTTTGCTTGACCTGTTTTCCTTTTTTGACTATGATAAAATCAACGGAAAATAAAAGAAACCGAAAACTTCGGTTTCTTTTATTTTCGCTGCAAATGCAACGTTCTATATTTGACAAATAATGTGGTTCGCTCCTTCCGCATCGGTTTGTATCATCTGCGGGATTGTTGTCTTGCAACAAGTTACCTATATAACATGGACGTAATATTCTTCCAGAAAAAAGGCGCTATTGCCAATAAAATATCTTCTTTTCCGCTAACCACATCCGCTTTCTCTTTCGACACATTTGCCGATTGTGAAAACATAAACAAGAAATTCTTTCAAAAAATTTCCTTTTGTTTTTTCATAACGGTTTTTTCTTCATTTGCCCATAACTGCGAGGATATTTTGACGGCGTATGTCGTTCTTTTCGCAACACCAGTATCCTGCGCTCTCCTTGTGCTTCCGGCAATGAAAAAGCATAGTTTTTTTCTGTTTTCAGCCCCAATAGATTCATAGCCGTTGAGGCTTCTTCTATTACGTTGCCTTTCATAGCAAGAAGCGTTCCTCCCACCGCCAACAACGGTGCGCACAGTTCAAGTAAAATAGGCAGCGGTGCAACAGCTCGGGCAACCACGATATCATAACCTTCCCGATGCGCTTCCTCTCTGCCTAACTCTTCGGCTCTGCCTTGAATAATTTTTACATTGCTCAACGCCAATTCCTCTGTTGCCATCGTAAGAAAATCCGTCTTTTTTTTCGTGGCTTCTATGAGTGTATAGTGATTTTTTTCATTAGCCACCGCCAAGGGTATCCCGGGAAACCCCGCTCCACTACCCACATCCGCCAATTTAGAAGGTTTCTTTTGATCTAAAGACGGCAACAGGGATAGGCTGTCTATAAAATGTTTAATCATAAATTCTTTGGGTTCTTTAATTGCCGTCAAATTATATTTTTCGTTTTCTGTAAGCACAAGCTGCATAAAGCGCAGCAAAAGCTGCGCTTTATCGTAAGATAGTTCGATTTGCATTTTTTTTAATTCTTTAAGCAGGTACTCTACCATAAAACACCTTATTGTACCCGCGGTAACAGCACCATTTCAGCTGCATCGCCAAGCAGCATTTGAAATGTCTGCACGTCCTTTTCCGTACCTTCATATTTACCAAAATGCACAGGTACAGCCCTTTTAGCGCCGGATGCCTTTACCGCATCTACAGCTTGCTGGACAGTATTCATAGTATAGACTTGACCTAACGGCACAAAAATCACATCCACATCCAACCCTTCCATCTCAGGAATCAATTCCGTATCTCCGGTGTAATAATATTTTCCGTCATCGGTGTCTATTACATAACCTACCCAACTATTTTCTTTCGGATGATTTTGCGTTTTTATAATGTTGTATGCTGCTACCGCCTTAATATGTACCTCTTCCACGTCTATCTCTTCTCCGGGCAAAATGGCAATCATCTCATGATCAAATTCTGCTTTCAGCTGATTCAGACAATCTTGCGGTGCTACAAACACTGTATCTTCTTTGATAACCTTCTTTATATCATCTTCACTCAAATGATCAAAGTGCGAATGAGTAATGAGAATTATGTCTGCGTCATGCATCTCTTCCACAATCCAAAGGGGATCAATGTAAATACATCTATCATCTGATATGATTCGCAAAGAACCCTGCCCGTACCATGTTACATTTTTCATAATTTCCTCCTGTGTTTCATGTTTTCATATTCATTATATCTATAATTTACTATTTTTGCCACCTCTTTTTACCTTTATCGTGTATAATGGTTTGAAAATGAACCTGAATGATGGAGGTGTCTCATGCAAAGAATACAAATTGATCATGAACGATGCATTTTATGCGAAAAGTGTGCCCAGGTTTGTACGGCGAATATTATTCGAGAAAAAGAAGGGAAAATGGTTCCAAAAGACGTAGACTGCATCCGTTGCGGTCATTGTGTTGCCGTCTGCCCCGCAAAGGCAATTACTTTAGGCGGAATCGGCCCGATTGAAGAAGAACGTTTTGATAAAGAATTGCTGCAAAAACAACTTCCCTTACTCGTTCGTCAACGAAGAAGCATGCGCCTTTTCAAAAATAAATCCGTTACCGCACAAGATATTGCTCCTATTATGGACATGGTGCGCTATGCACCTACCGGAAAAAACCGACAAGCCGTCGGTTATATTCTGCTTACAGGCAAAGCGCTGCAAGATTTTGTCGCCTACAGCTATAAACTTACCGACAGCGTTGCTTCTATGGCACTTTTTTCCAATTTATTCTATGAAAAAGACAATGATATTCTCTTTCGCAAAGCACCTGCCGTGCTTATAGCCTATGCCCCCGAGGAATTTTACACTGCTATTGTAGATGTATCTATTGCCTTGACCATTTTTGATCTCGCTGCACCGCTTTATGGCATCGGCGCTTGTTGGGCAGGTTTTTTAATGAATCTTGCGAACCAAAACAGCCATATGTCTACTCATCTCAACATTCCTCAAGGCAACAAAATTCTCGGAGTATTGTTGGTCGGTCATAGCGATATCAGTTATGTGTCCACACCGAATAGAAACAATCCTCGTCTGAAAGTCATGGATTAACTGCCTTACAACTTTATCCTGATATTGTATTCTCAATACATCCGGTTCATAAAAGCGCCTTAATTCCAGGCGTCTTTTTTGATGTGTTTTGAAAAATTCCATAAAACACCATTTTTGTAATTCCGCTGGACAATCAGCGCAAAATCGACTATCCTTTCCAAGACAATCCGGTCTCTACTTCAATATATAATAGATGTTTCCCCCGAAAAACACCTTATAAAGTGAGATAAAAATCATGAAAAAAGAATCCTTTCAGGAATTTTTGTCGACAATAAATTCCTCTGACATGCCTATCACTCCTTGCAGCCTTTGCCGAAAACCTCAACAAAACAGCAACTCCCCGTTGATTTTTCAATGGATAAAAAGCTTTACCGCCATTGGCGTGGCACTGCTTTTTCTTCTGGGTGGCTTGGCAGGCTTATTACTCTATCTGTTAACGGATCGTACTGACACCGTTTCTTATGATGTGCCTCCGGCCATAACCAATCAATTAAACACTGTAGACAACGAATAAAGATTTTAACTTCTTTAAAATACCTTTTTATAATCATCATGTATCGCAAAACCGAGCAGACTTGATGCAATACAAAAACACTCTATGTGCGACTCATTTTTTTTTACAGATTATTGATAAAAACAGCCGGATTCCTTTTTCCTCGGCTGTTTTGTGTTTTACCTTTTGGCATTATTCTCTTTATTCAACGATTCTGGTTTTTCTTCAAAGTTCGGCAAACATTGCGGTTGCTACTTTATTTTTACTCTGTTTAAAAAGATACTACTTTCATTCATCTATTGCCTTTTATCTTTTTTCGTGCCAACAAACCAAAGAAAATACAGAGTACACAGTTTAAAGCAAGTACAATTACACTGCCTTCTATTTGATTTGCTCCGCCCGAAAGCAAGATATTGCTGCCTGAAAAAGTTGTTTGCAGCAAATGCGGATAATCTGCCGGCAACATCACACCGCCCAGCACCACGCCTCCAACAGCATTCCAGAANNCCATAATAGGCGCCCACAGCGAGCGCGTATACTCCAACAGCATCGTCATCAACAAACTCATAGTAATCACATTCAAAGCAGGGATAAGGCCTGCTTCCAAGGCACCTATATGCATTATCGCAAATAATGTCGTTGTCACGAAAGCAGCCGCTATTCCATTATACTTTGCCTTAATTATCTGATATAAATATCCGCGAAAAAGCATTTCTTGCATCGTTACATTCAACAGCACTGCAACAATCCACACCCAAAGCATCGAAACGGAATGATTGCGTATCATGTCCATTACTTTTGTAAATATCATAACTATATCCCCGTTTTGCAAATCGCCCAAGCCTACAATATGCATTGCTTTCGTCGACATCAAAACCCCAACTACCACTCCCAACCACACCACACCTGACACAGTCCCTACACAAACACCTCTGCCGAATCTTCGCAAAAGCCCCAGTTGCAATCGCGGTTTTTCAAGCAACCAAAAAATTATCGTAAAACCAACAACTGCCAAAAACGGAACCAATTCCGCTCCAAGCCGCCAATAAGCAGGTCCCTCTATAGGTATGCCTGGTATAGTTGGTATATCCGGCAAAAAAACCACACAAATTGCCCAGCCGATAAAGAAGATTGCTCCTTTTAACAATACTGAAAAAAATTTTTTCATGACATTACTCTTTTCTATAAATTGAACGCAGGCTGTTTTTTTATATTTTACCCTTTTTGTTTCAATATAACAATGCTCTTATCAAAAAGGAGGCATCTAGGTAAATTATTTTCATCTTGCCAAAATAGGCTTCTTGGAACAGCTTTAACACTTCCAAATTTCATCATTCAATATAGGGGCTCTNNGCTCTCTGTATTGTCAAAGTCCATATTTATTCATTACCATAGCCTGGAATCGAAAAAAATATTTTCCTCACTTCAAAATATTCGTTAAAAGAAATTAAACCATCAGATTATCCGATATAACCCGTTAGATCTTCTCAATAAACAAGGATTCCGAATGATCGCTTGTTTTCAAAAGCGATACGTCCGAAATCCTTATATTTTCAGGTTTTTCATTATCTTCTCAATGGATTCAGGATTGCTTACCTACTTATTTTATCGGATAAAGGCTCATATAGGTATAATCGCCATTTACTCCTTCATCCCCCAATACGATTTCCCATTTGTCATTTGCA
>DCTT01000023.1 GCA_002329295.1 Eubacteriaceae bacterium UBA1433 | reverse complement strand
ATTCACATCACCTGCTTACTTATGTAATATAAACACACGCCCCGCCTGTCCTGCACTCGGCAATGTTGTGCCGTGCTGGATGGCGGCCTGCTTGCTGTTCAATTGTGTTTGGATGGACGAAGTAACGCCGTTTAAATAGCCGATTTCCGTGCTGTCCACCCCCGCCACAACAGCTTGCTTGGCGTTGAGTTGCCCTTGAATATCGGAAGTTACCTCGCTCAAATAGCCGATTTTTGTACTGTCCACCCCTGCCACAACATCTTGTTTGCCGTTAAGCTGCCCTTGAATGTCGCTTGTTACCGCCGAAAGATAGCCGATTTTGCTGTCGTCGACCCCTGAGACCACTTTTTGTTTGGCATTTAACTGCCCTTGGATCGTGTTTGTGGTGTCCACGCCCGCCAGCGTGTCGATTTGCGCTTTGACAACATCGGACAGCAAGATATTGACGGCATCTTGCTCGGGGATAAGCACGTTGTTGAGATATTGTTTGATTTCCACGCCCGCTTTGTCCATCAGTGCTTTCAGCGCCGTTGCCGTCGTGGTGGGCTCGTCCGGCAGCGCGGAAATATTGTTTACATTTGCGTTGCACTTTGTCAGTGCCATATTATTCACCTACTTTTTCGTATAGTTGCCGATGCTGTATTCGACCACGGCCTCATAAAGCCCGAAGGGCTTGTCGATTTCGTCCGAATAAAACTTCATCGAAAATTCTCTGATTTTTTTTCGTTTTACCTGAAATAAAACGGTGCCTCGCACCCCGGTGCCAAAAGAGAAACCGCCTGCGATTTCTTCTCTGAGATAACGCAAAAATCGCTCAAAAGAAAAACCCTCCGTGGTGCCGACATAAATATTTTGCCAGCTTTCTTTATCGGTCATCACGTCAATTTTCAGCACGCTGTTGGGAATGCGCTTGACCAAAGCCGCTGCGCCGCGTTTGGCCGTTGTTTTCAGATGGGTCAGCGTATCAAAAATATCCATCGGCGTGATCCACCAGCTCTCAATGAGCCTGGCGACGTTGTTTCCCGCTGCGATGCTGTCGTCATGGGTACCGCTCAAAATCAGGATATCTCCGTCACACGTCGCAAAAATCAATTCTTCTTTGCGTGCGACAAGCAAAGACGCGGCATGAAAAACGCCCTCTTTGAACATGCCGATGTTGTCCCATACATACCACTCATATTCGCCGCCTGCCTGCTGTCGGCTGTCGGCCAGATACAGCCTGCCGTTTAAAAGAATACACAGATAGTTGTTCCACACTTCCATCCTTGCCTCTTCCGCGGCCGCTTCACTGAGCAACTTTCTGTCAACCAGCGTAGACTTGTGTACGAGAAGGGTTCCCTCCGGTCCCTCCGCCACGCTTTGCAGCCCCTGAGGCGAAAGATAGACGATTTCGTCTCGAAAGTTGACTCCTGTCGAGCGCACGCCCAACGTAACGGCGCTTTCGCTGACCGGATATACCTTGCCGTATACATCATCCAACGCCGCCCTGTGGCTAAAGACCTTGCTGCCTGCCGCACTGTCGGCCTTGAGGCAGACAATGCTCTCTTTGGCAGTAACAACAGCCTTGATCGGCACATTGTCCCTGCCGTCATCGTACCAGGCTTCGTCGGGAAAATATGCCACGTCATCCAACGCCGAGTGAAACAACACGCCCTTGTAGCCGTCGTTGCCGCTGACAAAGACGCGGTTGTCAAATACCCTGCATAGCGTGCAGCCCGTAATATGCGCCGCATAGCCGGCCACGGTTTTCGTAAATTCGATAACGACGTTGTCCGTACCCGGCGTAAGGGGCGCCGTAGGCGCAGTAACAAATGTGACCGTTCCCAATGCGCCATCAAAGCTAAAGTTCGTCTCGGCAACCCCGTCTACGGTTACGCTGTTGATCGCTGTAATACCTGTGGCGTCCAGATGATAGACCTTGGAGACGCCGTCTGCAACAAAGGTGTTTTTGCGCCTGTCCGACAGATAATTTACTCCCTGATAAGGCACCCTGCCGCCGCCGTCGGGCGCGGCTGAAGTGCTGGTCGTAGGCACGGTGCCCACGACGGCGCTTACCGTTTGACCGTTATAGACCAAATAGTTGTTGCCGTCCAATACATAAAGACGTCCGTCATACAAAAAACTCGACGAATGCTGCTCGTTCATCACCACATTTTGCACTTCTTCCAACGCACTCATCTCAAAATCTCCGCCGAAGGCAGCATGAATATACAGCTTGGCGCCGCAATGAATGAGCGCTTTGTCCTCTAAAAAATGGATGCCGTAGATTTTACGTTCTCCTTCCTGCACGATGCTGCCCAACAGGTGCAATCCCGGACGCGTTTCAATGGCTTGTCCCGCCTCGGACAAGTAGTTTTTATAGACGTTTTTTGCATCCGGGCTGCGAAACGGCAGCACCCGCGCCGGCGTAGACATAAAATCCACCCCTGCCAGATTGCCGTATACACGGCGCTGCTTCATCGGCGAGGACATCGCCGGCATCGGCGCAGGTCTATATTCTCTCATAACCCGCCTCCGCCATGACGGCAATATCGTCTCTGAGCGTCGGGGCGCGCTTGATTGCCCAGAGCATATCGCGAAACTCATTATAATATTGCGCCGCCTTCGCCATATCGTCGTCTTTAAAAACACGATACGCCATCAGCAAAGGCATTAGGTTGTTGGCCGCTGCGCTTAGCTCCAGGGCGTGTTCTTCCGCCGTGTTGCCGTCAATGCGCTGCGGGGCTTTTTTATACACCACGCGATAAAGGCCCTCTGCCGTTTTCGGCAAAAACACATACCTGTCCAGCAAGATCTGCGCTTCGTGCGCCTCCTGCCAACCTGTTCCTTCACACAAGGCAAGAATCGGCGCATCGTCCACAAAACCCAAAAACGTCTCTTCATCCCCTTGCATGCTCAGCTGCCTTAAGTCATATTCGTTCATCCCCTCTTCGTCAACGGCGGTTTGCACGATGTCGTAAACAGCCTTGAGCGGAAATTCTTCGGCCAAAATCACCAGCGCATAATTGGCGGCTTCAATAACGGCTTCGTCATAACTTTCATACTCTCTGGGTTCCAAAAACATCAGCCGATATGCTGATTCTTTGATGTTTTTCCATGTTATTTTCATCTTTGTTCCCCTTGTTTCAAAAAATAGAGGGAGGGAATACCTCCCTCTTTCTCCGTTTAAGGCGTGGCAATCGCCGTTACCTTGACGTTGGAGCTGCCTTTGATGCGCACCATGGCATCGGAAAAGTTTTTATACCTGCCGCTTTCCACGACCAAAGCCACTTTGCTGTTAGCCGGTACCGAAAACACGTAGTCGGCCACGGCCTGAATGCCGCTGCCTTTTGCGATGGTAACTTGCTCACTCACTTCGGCGGTATTTTCGATAAGCAGTACAATACGTCTGTCTTCTGCGGCGCCATAGTCTACACCCGCACCTGTGCTTGTGTCGCAGGCCACCTGTGCAGGCAGTGCTTCCGCTGCATTAAATTTCAGTTTCAACAAATTTGCTGTTGCCATTTCTCTTCTCTCCTTTCCTACGAGCCGAGCCTTGCACGAATGCAATAGAGTTCTTTGGGTCGCACGATTTTCGCACCGTACACATCCAGACCTTTGAGCGCATCGGCAAAAAGACCGTGGGGCTCATAGGGCACGACTTTTTCGATTTGACTCGCAAACGCCACGGATTTTTTCGTCCCGATCAGCATATAATCGTTGCCGCTTGCGCTGTACAAATTGTTGCTCATATACACCGTAGCATTGTTATAGAGCCCGACAACGCCTTTGCGAATCAACGTGTCGTTGGCGGTTTTCAGCTCAACGAGTTCGTTTTTGAACAAACTGTACGCCCAGGGGGACAACACAATCCACACATCGTCCGTAAAGCGTACGCTGTTTTGCCAAAGCACCGTGAAGGCTTTATCAATAGCGCCCTTCACCTTTTGCTGGGTATCGAGCACCTCGCCTGCCGCCGCATTCATATGCGCCGCTCCCAAGCCTGCCACTTTTGCAACATAAGAATCTCTGGCTTCGGCCAGCGCGCAAGAGGCTTCATTGGTCAACGCCTCCATCAGCCCTTCCTTGCCCTGCGCTTTGTCGATATCGCCTACCATAAAGTTGAAAAATTTGGCTTGATCGATTTCCAAAAACACGCTGGCATCGTCCACCACTTCCGGCGCACCGATGTCCTGACCGGTAAAATCACCGATGGTGGGACGACCAACGCCCAAGATTTTGATTTTTTCGCCCTGAGAGGCTTCTTTTTCAAACTTGTAATCACAAAGCGTGGCAAGCACGCAAAGCTTTTCGTTTTCCGTCTGGATAAACTTGCTCCAGTACGTCTGTTTAAAGTTGTTATAAGACATGTTTTCACTCCTTTTTGTTTTACCATTTCGTCATTGATTTTTTGATTTTGGCCATAATGCCCGGATTGTTATAGGCCTCTTTGGGCAGCCGATCCACATCGGCGGGAGAATAATATTCCTTTTCTTCTCCCCTTGCGTTTGCAACGCTGCCCATGCTTTGAGGCGGCGATTTTGTCGTGCGCTCTTTGACAGCGCGCGCAGCCGCATAAGCGGCCACCACATCGCCCAGTCCGGCGCCCATCAGCGAAAGATAGACTTCTCCGAGTTGGCTCACATGGCTTGCCGTCACCTCGGGAAATACCTCCTTGATTGCCGCCAGATCATCGGCATACATCTTTTCGTACGCCATTTCTTTTGCCGCAAGATAAGACGGGTCTGTCTCAATGGCTTCTCTGAGCATTTGTCGGGCGTTTTCCGCCTCCCTTTGCTGCTCTATCCATTGATGTTGTCCGTTTTGCGCACGCAAAAGTTCCAGCAATTCCCTGGGACTTTGCGCACTGACTCCCATAGCGCGCATTTCTTCAAACAGCTCCCTGTAGGGCTCGTATTCTTTGTCATATTTTTCTTTTTCCCTCTTGAGCCGTTGCGAAAACGCCTTGGTCGTGCGCTCGCTGTCTTCCTCTTGTCTGTGCGCCTGCTCAAAAGGCATCTCTTCCATGCCCTGCTGAGCTGCTGCCGCCTCTTGCAGCGATGCGTCCTTTTCCATGTTGTCCCCTGTTTCGGGCGCAGCGACCTGCCCGCCATTTGCAGCTGCATTTTGTTGTTCCATGTTTCTTTTCCTTTCGTTTTTCGGCGAGGTTCGGTGTCCTCCGTTTATCAGCCGTATCAATAAAACAAAGCCTGTTTAACGTCTGTTGCCCAAAGACGATTTTTGGCATAAAAAAACACCCTTTCGGGTGCTTTTGAAAAAAGACAATATTACATAATACTATCCGATATATAGATTTTGCTTCAATTCCTTTGCATGATCCAATGCCGCAAGCAACACACCAATCATATCTTCGCCCTCATAGGTTACATAATAATTAGATAAATCCGTAATGTCTTCGCTGATATCATCCCCCCATGGCGGTCGTTGACTCAGATTTTCAATATTCCAAATCACTTGACTGGGCGCGAATTGCTTTAATTCTTCCTGAATCAACTTTACTTCTTCTATTGCCTGATCAATAAATTCCTTTTGCAATTCGCCGTCATATAGCTGCCCCATCACAACAGGGAAATCTGCTGCCCCATTTGCCTTTTTCCAAATGATAAGCAGTCGTAGAAAAAAACGACTTTAAAAAACTTCCTGTTCCCACCGGATACCAATAATTCTTTACTTTAAATCCTATCGCCATTTTTTTATTCCTTAATTTGTAAAAGATTTATTCATTATGACTGTTTTCAACCGTCGCAATCGCCTTTGCAATGGCCTCTGCCGTAATCGCGGCATTTTCCCAGGCCATGCCGTGGCCCACCCCTTGCGCAATATGTACCGTAATACCATTTTTGCGCATTTCATCGATTTTAAAGTCCTCTTTGCTCTGAGAACCGACTATCACATGCACCGGACAGATCAGACGATACATGGCCTCACGCCAGCTCGGATTGCCGCCCTCTGCTATCGCCGCCGCGGCGCTGTGCAGCGTGCGCGCACCCCAGCTCTGCAAACTGCCATACCACCCCGCCCCCTCTGCG
The DNA here is from genome assembly GCA_002329295.1 of Eubacteriaceae bacterium UBA1433. Lineage (GTDB taxonomy): Bacteria > Bacillota > Clostridia > Eubacteriales > UBA1433 > UBA1433. The sequence continues at coordinate 29,959 of DCTT01000023.1, read as the reverse complement.
CGTTTTGCCGCACTTTTCAGCGCGGCAAACCCGCGGCGAGCAAAATCCTCTTCACTGAAAGAAGCAATAAAACGGCTCGCACTGCCCTTTGCGGCAGGGTCAATGTGCGGCTCGGTAAGAATGACCGCCCGCAAGTTTTGTACCAACTGCTGCGCCAGTAAAACGGCAATCGCCCCGCCCATGCTGTGGCCGAATAAGTAGTAAGGCGGCAGATGAAGCCGGTCCAAAAAACCTTTTAAATACGCCGCATGATTGGCAGGCGTGTAGTCAAAACCCGCCACTGTTTCGCTGTAACCCGCCCCCAATAAATCCACCAAAATGCGCCGATGCCCCGCCAGCGCGCCATGAGCAGCCACCTCCGCATAATCATAAGTGGAAGCGCAGCCCAACCCGTGCAAAAACACAATAGGCGACCCCGCTCCGTCCAAATCGGCATAATGCAACATCGCATCCAATTTTTCTACTACGTAAACGCTCATCTTTACTCCTTGCGCAAGGCCCTGTCAAACAAACCGCAATTTTATTTCAGTATAACATACCTTTCCCCGCAAAGAAGCAAATTTTTTTACAATGTTTCCTTGACTTTTCTTTATTATTGTTATAAAATAATATTATAAAGAACTCTCGCAGTTTCTTTTTTTATTTTCGCCGATTGCACACAAACAAAAAAGACGTGAAACCACGTCTTTTTTTTAATAAAACTGATTTTTCATCTTCGTCCATCAGCGCAAATACCGCCCCATCCATAAGCGCTGCACCACTGTCCGGCATAATCTTTGAAAACTGCCCCTGACCCTAAACCAACTCATCTCCCTCATTTGAAACACATAGGTGTACTTTTCGTCTTTATATGTAACATACCGTCTTTGAGTTCATAACTGCCACTATGCGTGCTCGGCGCTTTTTTCTGTTATCTGTATACTTCCTGTCAGTCTATACTATACCCTGCCCCAAACGGACAAAACGCCCGTCTTTTTCTTTTTCCCGTGCCACACCGTATATCTTTTCATCACGCAATAAAAAAACACCCGTCAGGGTGCTTTTTGCTTCATCAGAACGTAATATGTCCATAGAAAAAACTAACCTTTTAATTGCTTAACTGCGCTTCTATTTCTTCTCGCCAATCCCTGAAAATACTATTGGGAGTAATGCTTATATCCGATTCCTCAGTCCATATCGGTTCATATTGAAAGTACCCGTCATATTCGCCCGTTTTATTGTCATAAATCATCCTTAGTTCCGTAGGTACAGGTCTATCATGACGTTCACAAATTTCTTTCATTTCCTCCAGTATTTCCATCCCCAATCTTAAGTATTGAAAGATTCTATCTCCCGGCACACCAAAGGCATTTAACATCTGGGTTTTACCGTTTACTAAATAAAACACATTAAACATCCTGCTGGTTTTCTCGATGGAGCCATAGGCATATACTTTGTCTGCATTGCCGTCCACGGCTTCCATACACATAGCAATAATCTCTGTCTGCTTATCGGTAAATTCATCTTCAAACCCTGTCGCCATTTTTATTCACTTCGTTTATTTTTCTTCTTCCTCTTCAGCATCCATGATGTAATCGAAAAATTCATCATTCAGCGCACTATAACTTAACAGCGATTCCCCTGTCTCGCTGTTGATAACATCAATGCTGAATTCATCCGACAATGCATCCGAGCCGTCAAACATCGCCATCATCGAATGCATCACACCTTTAATGATTTCATTTAATACTGTACGATAAGCCTCTCGGTCTTGTTCGGTTTTGATAGCAAGCTTCAACACCTCATAGGATTCTCTCACTGACTCCCAATCCCAATCTTCTTCTCCTTTCAAACGTTTCAGAGATTCTTCTACCCAATCATCTTTAATCGACTTCATATTTTTAAAAAGCACCTGCTGTTCCCACATTTTTCTTACTCCTTTACTTATTTTTTATACCAAAACTCTCCGAACTGTTCGTCAATCCGTTTTGCAAACTCAATGACTTCTTCTGCAGTAGCTGCATGTCCTAACGATTTGTTCCAGTTTCTCCATAAATTTGTTATATTAATATGTTTTTTATACTCAACACCTCTTAAATACCGATTTTCATGAATATTGATTCCATAATCTTCCATCGTTTTTTCATATTTTCTGGGTAAAGTGTGGTGTACTTGATCTTGCAAGGGAAAGTTGGGAAACTCCTTTATAAACAACCTACGGTAGTTTCCTCCGTTCGGGGCATTTGTTTTATTTTTCTCAATTATACTCCCTGTCTTCTCCCCCTGCAACACCTTTTCATCCTGTGTTGTACCGTTTTTCTACCGCATAAAACCATCCCCGCCCCACAAGCGCCCAGCTAATTCCACGCAAAAAAAAGCACCCTTGCGGGTGCTTTTTGCTTACTGAATGGACATATTAAAAAATATACAAAATCGTATCATCTTTGGCAAAAGTGCCCGGAATTTTCTGTTGCAGTCTTTCCGTCCTGCCGACCATGTATTCCAAATCATAGCCCGTCAAGTTTGCCTTTGCCCAGCCCTTTAACAATTCCAATTCACGTATCACATCAGGAACCTGATCCTTTGTAAATTGCCCGCCGTCTAAAAATATTTTGACGCCCAATTCCTTACTGGCCGGATACCAATTGGCCCAATAAAAATCTTCTCCTGAAACGGGAATCTCATAATCAATCGTTCCATCCGGGTTTTCTCTTCTGTTTACACTCACTGACATTATTTTTCACCTCCAAATTCAGCGCACTACACTTCTTCCTCTTCATCTTCATCCTCATCCTCAGGCAGCACTACAATCTCTTTGATTTCACTCTCAAAGAGCAACATATAACTGCCTCCTCCCGAACTGACAACAAGATACTCTTCCGCACGGCCATACTCCTCTTCTCCACGAACAATGCCACCAAAATCTGATATGTGTCCTTTATAGACACCGCCCCGCATACTGGTAACAATTACATCCTTATACAAATAGTCTGCATAGATTAAACTCATCTCTTTTTCCTCCGCACAGCAAACTTCTCTCACACAAACCCCGCAACTTATTCATCTTCAGCCTCTAAGTAGTCCTCCTCCACGCTCAACACGGCAGGCACCAACTCCGGCTCGGGAACCAAATGCCTTATCGCCCGAAAGCAGTCCGCAAAATCATCGCCCGATGCAAAATATTCCTTTTTCTTTTTCGTTTTATCCGCATAAGTAACTTCAAATACAATTCTGCCGGCATCCAAAGCGTCAATGCACATCTCGTCCATCATAATTCGCTCTATTTCTCCGCATATACCTTGAAAATGCAGTTGAAAAAAAGGGCTGTTTGTTTGATAACGCCATTTTCTTTCCCGATTTAACTCAGACTCTTTTTTCGGCTTGTATTGATAAGAAATGCCGTCTTCTTGAATCGTAACCTTGTCTTCAAACGCAGAATCAATCGATCCGAATCCACTCGTGCCCTGAATTACGATTTTCTCTATCTTCTTCATTTAACCTCTTACCCCTCCGCATCAATCTTTCGCTGACACCATGCACCATCACACAAGGCAGAGGAAAATCGCTGTATCAGTATCACACACCGCTCAACTTTCATCGCCCAATAACCACTTTGGCAAATCATATACTTTCACACCCTCCCGCAAAACCAAAGGATGCTTTGTGTTGGCAATAATCATTTTCGGATAAGCATCTTTAATTTTCAACAAAGGCGTCAACTCTCTTTGCAACGTCGATTCTCTGCTTATATCATCACAAACCTGAATATAGATTTTCTCGCTTTCTTTCATCGCTACAAAATCAATTTCATTTTCATACAGTTTTCCGACATAAATATCATAGCCTCGTCTCAGCAGTTCCACAGCAACGATGTTTTCATATAACCTTCCATAATCCATGTTCTTTTTCCCCAATATTGCCATACGAAAACCATGGTCTGCAAGATAATATTTTTCAATCGTGCTCAAATACGCTTTTCCCTGAACATCAAAGCGATCTACCTTATAAAACAAAAACGCTTGCGTCATATAGTCAATATAGTTCCCCACCGTTTTATGATTCGTCGCTTTCTGCGCCGAAGTCAACGTATCGGATATCTTTCTGCATGAAGTCAAGTTTGCAATGTTCGACAACAAAAAATCGCCCAACCTTCTTAAAAGATGGGTATCTTTGATGCCATGCCTTGAAACCAAATCCCTGATCAAAATCGTTTCATACACCCCTTTTAAGTAGGCGTTCCTGTCTCGCATACTCGCATAAACATACGCTCCGGCCATCCCGCCGATATCAACATATTTCTCAAACAACCGCACAATGTCCTCTCCTGAAAAATAACTGCAAAATTCAGCAAAGGAAAACGGATACACCTCCATTTCAACAACCCTTCCCGTAAACAGCGTCGCCAAATCACTGCTCATCAGGAATGCGTTGGATCCTGTTAAATAGATATCATATTTTTTCAAGCTGTGCAAACTGTTGATTGCAAGCTCAAATTTTTCACATAATTGCACTTCATCAATCAATAAATAATTTTTCGTTTCGGGCATATACCTATCCAGAATATATTGGTGAAGTTGGCGGTAGTGTAAAAGTTCTTCATTTTCCAACTGTTGCAAATCGATATAAAGAATATTGCAAGTATCGTTTTTAGAAGTCAAATACCGCTTAAACGCTTTCATTAACTCCGATTTTCCACAGCGTCTGATTCCGGTAATCACTTTGATATCCGGTGTTTGCTCCAGCTCTTTCAGCCGATTCATATAACTTTTGCGCTCAATGATCTTCATCTTGAATCCTCCCAAGATGATTATACCATCTGTTTCCCAAATTTAAAACAATTTCGTTTTTGGGAAGCACAAAGTTGTAACCTGCACTCTGGCATAGCGCCTGTGGTGATATACGCCAACTCGCCTGCTTCTTCTTTCGTGATATTCAGCTTTTCATTGGTACCGTAAGCCATATTCACCAGGGCGGGCTGCAGCCCGCCCTCAGGCACTTACTCGATTTTCCCGCAACAAAAAAGCCCCCTTGCGGGTGCTTTTTGCTTCCTGCACAACACTTTATTTTTGTTGCAAAAGACGTAAAATCATTTCCTCTTCAGGATAATCATTCGCACCTTGATAGTCGGGATGAATTTCATATCCGTTGCCCGTATTGCGCAATATTTCCGAACTTTCTTGCGTCAACATCACACTGCAGCCCAAAGAAACAAAATACAAAATGATTCTAAAAATCACACCAAGCCTCTCGTCTTGGTTCCTGCCTCGATGCAATCTAAATATGAAACTAACATCTGCTTTAAACCCAAATTCATCCTGCAACACATCCAACCCCATGGTCTCATAATCCAACCATGCCACAAACAAACGGTTTGTATACACAAAACCATCCTCATCCTGCGTTAGCTCCGTTTCAACATGCTCGCTGACAATTCGATCTATTTGCTCAACATATTTTTCAATGTCATTTAAACCTTTAAGTGCTAATTCATAATCCACAATAACTTTCTCCTTTAATCAAAAATAATGATATCCCTACAGCCTCAACTCCCTACTCCAAAAACCGCCTGATGGTCTCCTCATTTAAATAGTATTCATATTCTTTTCTTTTAGGAGAAATAGTTAGCACTCCCTTTTCTTTACGAAATACTTCAGTATCCTCTGCAAAGAGATAATCAATACCTATTGTTCCTAAGTGAGATACTAATTTCAAAAGCAAATCTACACCTGCCTCATAACGCTCATTAAAAAAATAGATGTCAAACCTGATATTTGCATCAAAATTATGTCGTTTACGAACATAATCCAAATCCATTTCTTCAAAATCCAAAAACATAGTTATCAAGTTGTTATAGATGCTTAAACCGTCTTCATCATTATTTTCCTCTATATATGTTTTGGTATGGTTATTTAAAAATCGAGTGATATTACCCACATATCCTTCATTTGTTTCTATACCTCTCAGTGCTAGCCTGTAAAGTGTACTCATTTCTCCTTCTCCTTTCTATTCAAACACATCAATTATCTTTCCGTCTAAAATGATGAGTAAAATTCCCAGACGTTTAAGCTTATTATTTGGATTCCTCCGTCTTTTGATAGTATTGATTAATGCGTTCACATCTCCCTGATAATCATTTAAGTTTAATAAAATATTCGGTGCTTGCTTTTTTGTTTTATTAGCAATTGTATCAATGATATCATCTACTTTTGTATATGCATCAGGCGCATAAATTTCAAAAACATGACCTTCCACCAAACAATCGGGATTGGCATTCGGCGATAACCCGTATCCGTTTCCGCCTAAAATTTCTTTTAAGGCAACCACCTTATAACCTAACGATGCCAGGAAAAGCATGGTTTCGTTTTGCCTTTGTATGCCTCTTTTCTTACTTTGTTTAAGCTCCCCACTCGGATTTTTCCCCTCAGGCCAAGAAGGATGAATATCCACCCACTTGATTTGGTCGGTGATATACAATATCGCCTCTATTATACGCGGCCTTTTTTTCTCCTGCAACATATTTTCATCTTGTGTTGTACCGTCTTTCTACCGCATAAAACCATCCCCATCCCTTCAAGTGCCCAGCTAATTCCACGCAACAAAAAAGCACCCTTGCGGGTGCTTTTTTATTTGTGATACTTCGTTTATTTTTCTTCTTCCTCTTCAGCATCTATGATGTAATCAATAAATTCTTCATGCAACGCACTATAACTCAACAGCGATTCCCCTGTCTCGCTGTTGATAACATCAATGCTGAACTCGTCTGTTAACGCATCCGCTCCGTCAAACATCGCCATCATTGAATGCATCACACCTTTAATGACTTCATTTAACACCTTTGCATAGGCTTCTCTACCCTCCTCCGTGTTTACGATTTTCCCTAAAACCTCATAAGCTTCTCTACCTAACACCCAATTTGAATTATCTTCTCCTTTCAAGCGCTTTAGAGATCCTTCTACCCAATCATCTTTAATCGACTTCATATTTTTAAAAAGCACCTGCTGTTCCCACATTTTTCTTACTCCTTTATTTATTCTTTATGCCAATACTTTCCGAACTGTTCGTCAATCCGTTTTGCAAACTCAATGACTTCTTCTGCAGTAGCTGCATGTCCTAACGATTTATCCCAGTTTTTCCATGCATTAGTGACTTCATTGTGATTTAGACTTTCCACACCTCTTAAATACCGATTTTCATGAATATTGATTCCATAATCCTTCATCGTTTTTTCATATTTTCTGGGTAAAGTGTGGTGTACTTGATCTTGCAAGGGAAAGTTGGGAAACTCCTTTATAAACAACCTACGGTAGTTTCCTCCGTTCGGGGCATTTGTTTTATTTTCCTCAATTATACTCCCTGTCTTCTCCCCCTGCAACACATTTTCATCCTGTGTTGTACCGTTTCTATCCCCGTCCTCTAACATCCGCACATCACTTTCGGACATCTCATGGTTCGGCTCTTGGTTTTCAACATCCGAGTTGATATCATACTGCACCGCAGCAGTCGGCTCTGACAAAGACAACGTATCCGCATCACGGCTCAAAGCTTTCTCAAAGATGTTTTTGGCTTCCAGCAACGCTCTGTCCGCCTTGTTTGCGCCAATCGCATTGATTTTGTTTTGAATCCCTCTCCAAATGGTTTTCGCTGTACTCGGCGATTCATAAATCAACTTCATCAAAGCCGTTTCTTTGCCTTTGCCGAATACATTTTGCGCAATAAATCGCGCCACCATTTCCTGATGGGCTCCTTGTTCGTCCAATTCAATCCCTTTGGCGGCATACTGTTCTTGAATGCTTTGAATCTCCCCTTCTATCGTCTTGTTTTGCGCTATCAGATTTTCTTCCACCACTTTGGATAACAGCTGATACTCTGCACGGTCTTCCACGTTATGCACCATCTCATGCGCCATGGTATACAGCGATGCCTTATTGACATCCTCACTCAAATGAAGGATTTTATTCTTTGTATCCACATAGCCGTTGATGCCCTCCGCCATCGCCTCAAACCGCACCTGATAACCGCTCCTTTTGCCGTAATGCTCCGCCGTCTTGCGAATCACATCCCCCTTGGCCGCCTCCATCGCCTTCGCCTTCGCTGCCGCAATCGCTTCGTTATAACGCCCGATATCACGCCGAAATGCAGGGTCGCTGATCAGCTCACCATAATACAATGCCTTTTCAAAAACATTCATATTTTTCGTCTCTCTGAGAATCTGTCCATACTTCTTGTTGCCCATTTGCGCATTCAGCATCGTTTTAACTTCCTTTAGCTTTGCTTCAATGCCTGTTTCGATTACCTCCGCCCCGTATCGCTGCATAATACGGGTATCTTCATCGGTAGCTCTGCCTTCCGCGACGCGCATTGCCGTATCAATCGGTACTTTCCGCCCGTTGTCATAGGTCATATCCAATCGGCATGTCTTTTTATCCGCACTGAGTCCCAATCCATAACTCATGCCGTTGAAGACCCCGGCGGTCAGCGCGCCCATCAGATAAGCCTGCAGTCCCCCTTCGGGCGTCCAGTCGATTTTGTTATGTTCTCCATAGGCCACATTGCGTATCCATGGTTGCAGCACGGCCTGTATATATTCTTCCGTGCCTTCCGCATGCATATCCGTCAACAGATTCAGCGTACGCTGCAATGCAGGGCTTTTTACCAGCTGCTTAATCGTATCCTTTGCCAGCGACTTCTTTCCCGCCAGTTTCGCAACGCCCCCTGCGATACGTCCGCCGATGATATTCAGGGCAATCTCCATCCCTGCATCCAACAGCGCAAAGCTGTGTGCCTCATAATCGCTCTTGCCTTCTTTTTTCGCTTCCGAATAGTCATTGCCGTAGACCGTGGCAAACATTGCAGCGTTCCCTGCAAGGGGATTGAACATCGACGCCCCCACCGCAGGCGCCATATTCCCCACGGTGTAGAGAAGCTGTCCCGCTCCCTGCACCAATCCGCTTTCTTGCTGCAGTTCTCTCTCATAAGCAAGCATTTCCGCACTCTTCACCATCTGCGCATTATTGCCGAACAATCGCTCCAAAGTCTTCAGTTGCCCCGCAAGACCGCTTTCTATTCCTCGGATAGGCGACTCAAACAACACGCGTCCCGTGCCATAATCGCCAATGGTCTTGGCGCGCTCTATCTCGCCGCGTTGCGCCCCTACAAACAACAAATGATTTTGATACTCTTTTGCCTTCGCTTCATCGGTTCCGTATAAATAGTCCAGCTTTTCCAGCTCTTCCGGCGTCAAATAGGCAATGCCTCGCTCATAGTCTGTGCTTTTTCCGTTAAAAAACACATTGGACTGTTCCATATAGCCAAAACGCAGTCCGTTCATCTGCCTGCCTTTTTCTATCGCGGCGTTATAGTCCTCACGCGCTCTGAGTTCCTGCATATCCATTTCGTGGAAAGCGATCATTTCTTCGTTCGCTTGCTGTGATTTTTCCGCTTTTTCCTGCTTCCGTCTTTTTCGATCTTCTTCCAAACGAATAAAACTCAGATCATACGCCCTCGGATCATGCATATTTGCATCCAATTTTTGACCAATCTCCGTTGCTGCACTCTTTGCATTTGTCCCTGCCCTCTGCGCCTGCTCCTCTGTCAACCCGAAGAAATCTTGTGCCTCTGGCGCATAAGCGTTCACTCTTTCCAGCAGTTGCCTGTTTGCTTCACCTATCAACTGCTGATATCGCTCCGATTGAAGGTTATAGTCCTTGACGCCCTGCTTATATGCCGAATGGACCTTTGACGCCTGCTCATCAGTCAAACCGAAAGGATTGCTCGCTGCTTTTGCATTTTCGATTATGCGCCATAACCTCGCTCGATTCTCTTCATCGCTTCTCTTGTAATACGCATCCGAACTCACGTCATAAGCATTCGGCTGCTGCATCCTCTCCTGCTGACGCTGATACATCTGCTGCCATCCCTGCTTATATGCCGAATGGACCTTTGACGCCTGCTCTTCAGTCAACCCGAACGCACCCGCCCGCGCCTGCGAGTCTTTGCGCAGCTGTTCAATCAACTGCCACAGCCGCCTGCCTTTCTCTTCTTCACGCCGCCTTTCTTCATCACTGCGGGCAAAAAAAGAAGCCGTCATGGCTTCTTTTTCCCGCTTCTCTTTACTTTGCCCGGCTGCACTGCCTGCTGCCTGTAAGCTTGCCCCCTCGGTTGCGCTTGGAACCTCCCCGGCTTTCATGCGCCCCTCGCTGTCCACATGCCCTCGCGGCGAAATCTTTTCCAGCGCCGCCCGAAAGGCTCTCTCCTCTTCTTCGCGCCTGCGGCGTTCTTCTTCCATTCTGTTTCTCACTCTGCCCAATATCGTTTTCTCCTTTCTTTTCCTATAATACTAATCTCCCGCAAATATTTCCTTTCACCTTTGCATATCCCGCAATGCTTCTCTTTTCCGATTGCATATCCCGCATCGTCTTTCTTCTCCTCTGTATTGCATATCCCGCACAATCTATCCTTGTTCTTATGCTGTATATCCGCCTATCTTTTGTTGAATACCCCGCAAATTTTCTTTTCTTGAATTTTCCCCTTTGACATTTCATCCTCACTGTGTCACAGCATGGCTGCAAAAGAGGGTGCCCCGGCGGTCACGTAACCGCCCTTTACAGCTACCTTTGTAGAAAGGTGGAAGCTACGCCTATCCTCTTTTTTATTTTCACTTACCTGCTTTGACCTTTGCCTGTGCCAAAGATTAAACACGCAAACATGTCCGCCAGATCATACAATGCTTTTCCCCCGATTTTCTTGACAAATACACCGTCTTGTGATAATTTAAAATCAAAGTCGGCGTTTGCTTCACGCCTGGGCAATTGTAGCCCCCCGCTACGAAGCAAACGAGCGGCTTTTTTATTGTTATAATACAGCAAATTTCCGCGCAGATTTTGCCCTGTAAAAATCTGTCGCATTTTCCCACCCATGCTTGCTGCGCTATTTGCTGCCTTACCTGTTCGACTCTTGCCGACATCGTGCTTATTTGTGATATTGACATTCTGTTTTGCCTGTGATACATTAATGCTGCAAAAAGAGGGTGCTGAGGTAATCATTGATTACCTACTGTAACTGACCTTGCACAAGGTGGAAGTTAACGGCTATCCTCTTTTTATTTCCTCTTACCTGCTGTAGCCTTTGTCTCCCGCCCCTTTACGGCACCGCCTTGCCTTGACAATCATTCTGTTTTGTGCTACATTGATATCGCTTTTAGAGGCAGAGTGTTTCATGAGAGAAGCGCCGTTGGCGTCAGGTACTTTTTGCTCTGCCTCTAAATGTATGTTATGAAACAGTTTTTTCTTTTGCCCTATACCCCTCATATCTTTTTGTTCACACTAACCGCCTTCTCCGCTTACAAACCCTGCTCCGTTGCAGCTTTTTTTATTTGACATTCCGATCTTATCGTAGTAAAATTTCATTGTCTTTAGAGGCAGACTGCTTTTTTATGGGAGATATGCTCATGCATTAGGTACCCTGGAGTCTGCCTCTAAATGTATGTCATTAGCAAATATCCTCTTTTGACTCTATCCACCGCATATCTCTGTCCGCATTATCCGTCCTTTTCACTTGCATACAAACCCTGCTCCGTTGCTGCGTTCTTTTTGTTTGACTTTCTGATTCTGTTATAGTAAAATTTCATTACCTTTAGAGGCAGACTGTTTTATGAGAGAAGCGCCTTTGGCGTCAGGTACTTTGGAGTCTGCCTCTAAAGGTATGTTATGAAGCAGTTTTTTCTTTACCCTATACCCCTCATATCTTTTTGTTCACACTAACCGCCCTCTCCGCTTACAAACCCTGCTCCGTTGCAACTTTTTTTATTTGACATTCCGATCTTTTTATGGTATTTTTTTTACAAAAGAGGCGTTCGCCCCAACACTGGCCTTTGAGCCGATTATTGGAGCGGATGCTTTTTTCATTCTCCCGATAGCCTGCACGACCTCTCCAATCCAATCGTTTTCACAGTATCAGACACGCCGCCACTGCCCTTTTCCCTTATCACGCCCCTGCCAGACGCCTCCTTTTTCGCTAAACAGCACAACATGATTTTATTTCCTCTTTACTCAACTCGATTCAAACAAAATCCCCGCACCGTCCAACGCAACATAGTCCCCTCATAACACCCTAAATGCGCCCCACTTCTTCTTGCGCCACCGCCGTACGATAGTTGTCAATATTGCGCATATCCTTCTCCAGTGTACGCGCCGCCTCGCTCTGCTCCTCGCCTCCCGCTCGACCGACCACCTGTTTCATCGAACGAAACACACCGCCCGCAGCGCTCTGCCTCAACGCCCGCTCACCACTCTGCATGCAGCATCCGCCGCGCGCCTTGCCCAAACGATATCCCTAGCCAAAGGCCGCCGCCACTGCTGCCGCACAAATCAATACTTCCATTACATTTTCCAATCCCATTTTTCTCTCCTTATCTTTCATTTTTTCTTTTTTTATTTTTTTTCTTGTATTTTTCTTCTGATTATGTTAAAATATATTTTAAAGACGGAACATATCCGTCTTTTTTATTTTCTTTTCACAATCTCTTTTTTATATTTATAACCCCCGCAGCTATAATCCTGCTTTGCAATCTATATCCACCGCCATCACCTCCCTCCCTCTTTTGAGTATGTCTTTTTTGCACGCTTAACCCGCCGCATTCAATCACTCTTTCCTTATCTCCTTTATATTTACGCAATAAACCCGCCGCCATCGCTTGCCCCCTCCGCATCTCTTATTTTTGCTTTTTCTTTTACGTTATTAACCCGCCGCCACCACTCCTCTTTTTTTCTCCGAACGCACTGCCTGCACCTATCCTGCGTTGATTATCATGTTCCGTTGCGCAATTTCGCTGTATCCTTTTCTTTTTTCCTTATATCTTTTTTTTTGNNTTAACCCGCCGCCATCACTTGCCCCCACCGCATCTATTGCTTGTTTTCTTTCTTTTGCGCTGTCGACCCTCCACAATCCCTCGCTTTTTTACCCCTTACATACACCTTTTGCCGTTTTGACCCGCCGCAACTTTTTCCCTGATCCTTTCTGATTGCATTTATTTTTCGCCGCTGCCTGCTGCATCCATTTTTTAAAGCAACTCTACTCATCTGTCTCATTTTTCTTGCATTTTTATTTCATCTATGTTAAAATATATTTATAGAGACGGAATACCTCCGTCTTTTTTGTTTTCGTCTGAATTTCCCTTTCTCTCAATTTGATTTCTTGATTCACCCTGTTGCAATCAACTTTCCGCAATAAAACACCTGCATTCTTCCAACTCGATAAAAAAAACATAATTTGTTCTTGCTTTTTTAAAGCAACTATGATAAAATTATTTTATAAAGACGGACTCCCCGTCTTTTTTGTTTTGCTCACTTTTTTATGTCCGCGCTTTGATTGCCTATATCCTCGGCGTTTGTTTTCAATGCGCCAATCTCCCTGCGCGCTTCCATCAAACAACGCCCCGCCTGCTTTCTCATTTCATTTGCAGTGAAATTCTTTTAAGCCTTTTCGGTGTCGGAGTAATGCCCGTGGAAAATCTGCGGGCCCTGCCTGAAGCTTCGCACCGAGGGCTTTTTTGCCTGCAATTCTTGCAACGCTCATTTTTTCATTTTTCTATTGCACTTTTCTTTTTATTATGTTAAAATATTTTTATATGGATGGAATGCTTCCGTCTTTTTTATTTTCGTTTGGATCTTCTCTTCTCTCAACCCGGTTTCTCCGTTCATTCCGCTGCAGTCTGCTCTTTGCAATAAAATATCCGCGCTCCCATCCAAACGAAAAAACATAAGTTCCTTGCTTTTTCATAAAAATTATGATAGAATTATGTTTGTGGGCGGCATTTCCCGTCTATTTTTTATTTCCCTTAATATTTTCTTAATAATTATGGCCCTCTTTTGCAATTTATCCCCACCGCAACCTTTTTCTGCGGTTTATTTCCCACATTCGATTATTTCCCGCATTCGACCCGCTGCACTTGCTTCCTTTTTCCTTATACCCTCCATTTTTTGCGCATCAACCCGTCGCCGTCATCCTCACTTTTGCATGTTTGACCCGCCATTCTCCTCACACTTCCCGCCACTTATCAACCTTTTCGTCTGTTTTTCCCGAACCGTTTCTTTTTATCCTTATCTCTGCACATTTGATCCGCCGCCATCTCTCTTGCTTATATCCTTTGTTTTTGCGCAGCAAAACCCGCCGCCATCATGTACCCCCACCGCATCTTATTCCTGTATCATTTTTTCCGCAGTTGACCCGCCGCCGACACTTGCCCTTTCTTTGCTCGCCGCTTATATCCTTATGCCGCTTCGACCCTCCGCCATCAATTACCTGTCCAATGATCCTGTACCTGTCCCGCATTTTTTCTTGCAATAAAATATCTTTTATGATATAATTATTTTATAAAGACGAAATCCCTCGTCTTTTTTTGTTTTCGCTGTTTCTTTCCATGTTTTCCGTATGCTGTTTTGCACGTCTGACCCGCCGCTCAAATCATGCGCCGGCGCAATAAAAGGCGCCTTGTGTGCGCTTTTTTATTCTGCTGTCGCCTTCTCTTCCGATTTGATATCCCGAATATCCCGCACTCCGCCTGTTCCCTCACCCTTGACGGCCGAACACATTTTTGCTGTTTTGTCCCAGGCAAAAACATATGCATTACCGCCATTCTCCCGCCGAGTTTCTCGCAGGAACAAACGGAGCTGACCTTTCCGCTTTTTTTCATTTCCCGCTTACGATGTTGATTTTTCCCAATAAATCTGATACAATGCAATCAAAGCTGTTCCGTTGTCGGGGTAGGGCCCGTGAAGAATCTGCAGGCGCCGCCTGAAGCTTCGCACCGGCAGCTTTTTTATCTTTCCTTTACATGAACGAAAAAACACCCTGTAGGGTGCTTTTCTTTTTCCGAATCATCTTTTTTGCTTCTCAATATCTTCCTCTGTTATATCCGTTATCATATCCGTCAAACTCTTATTGCGATCCTCTGTTGCTGCAAATAAGAAATCGGCTCTTTCCTCTTTTTTCAAACCGCCTGCCCCTACACCACTTCCACCTTTTCACCCGCCCCCAAGCTGTCTCCCTTTACCTTTTCCGCACCAAACACTTCCTCCGCACGCAATCTCCGCGCCGTCTTGTCCGCAGGCAAATACACCTCTTGCTGCGCCCTGATATACAGCGCAATCGCATACGCCATTACGCAGTCGTCATGAGCGCCCTCTTCCGCCTGTGGCCGCCCACGCTCGTCCCGCACAAAGGTCAGCATCTGCTCCAGCGTCTTTTTGTCGTTGATGCTGTCCGCATAGTTCCGCACATGCCCCACCAGCCCCGCAATAATCAACGGCCTCGTCTTGCTGTCCGTGCGAAACCCGAACGCCTGAATGTGCCGCTGCGTATATCTGTCCACCGCCTCGCGCACATATTGTTTCGGATAGCCCAACTGCTGCAGCCGCTTTACCGGATAAGTCGAAAAATTGATTTCCACCCCGACAAGCGCAGCGTTATAATACATCCCCAAACAATACAACTGCTCGGCAAAAATATCTTCATCGGTCTCCATATCCAACACCGCCACCTGCTCCGTGGTAGTCGCATCAATCACGCTGCCGATAAAATCATCGCTGCCTTCCCCGGCCGTGTCCGCGCCGATGGCATAAAAATACCCGGCCTCCGGCTCCTTGTATATCCGCACCCAACCGTTTTTGTCTTCTACAAACTTTACATCCGTTAACCGCGGCTCCATGCTCTCCCGCTCCATCGCCGCCGCATACTCAAACCGCCCTGCCTTGACAGGCTGTGTAACTTGCGCCAGCCGCAGCGACACCTGCTCGGCATCAAACACCGTCTTGCCATAGACGCCCCATCGGTTTTCATAATAGACGCTGTAATAATACGGATCCGTCTCCTTAAACGCCTTTAATACATCGACTGCCTCCTGCGGCAAAAACCGATTGTCCCGATAAGTGCTTTCGTGAATCGTGCAATTCTCCGTCCTTCGGTCAAAAAACCGCCGCTTCAGCCAATGCAATATCGAAATCGGATTAAAGGTCAAAATAATCTGCATATAGTCCGACCAGTCGCAGCGACAGCGAATATCCAACTGGTTAAAATCCTCTTCTTCCAAGTCCGTGGCTTCCTCGATCCATATGCCGGTAATGTTGTAGTACGACTTCAGCTTTTCGGGATTGTCCACACCGCAAAACAAAATTTCATTGCCCGTGGCCACGTGTTTTATCTTCATCGGCGTCTCGGTAGCCTTAAAGGTACCCGGCGCAAAATGCTCGGCCATCTGCCCTTTCAACTGCGCAAAGCAGCTTTCCCGCAGGCTCTTTTCCACCTTGCGTACCACCAAAAACCGATGATACCTGTTTTCCGCACATCGCTCCAAAATCTTTCTGCCCGCAAAAATACTCTTGCCGCTGCCGCCGCCCCCTTTCAGCACCAAATACCGATTCTCATCCGCATACAACGGCAAAAACGCCACATTGCTCGTCTCCAGCAACCGCACCTCCGCCTCCTCCGCCCCATCCTTTTTCTCTTGAACCATTGCATTTTCCTGCTTTATACGCTCCTTTTCCATCGCAACCCGCCTTAACCTCTCTCTTTCTCCGTTTTGAGCCCGCCGCCAATACCTCTCTTATTTCGCCGATTCTATATCACGCATATTCGTCTTCACTCACCGCCGAATAAATCTCCCGCATTACCTCACCCCGCCGCCAGCAAGCCTCTCTTTTTCCGTTTTGACCCGCCCCAAACAGACCTTTCTCATATTTTCGTTTTGACCCGCCGAAAACACTATTTTTATCTTTTATTTCTATCTGACCCACCCCACACTTATAGCGCCCCATTCCCAAAAAAAACAAAAGACAAGAGGCTCTTCCCTCTTGTCTTCACCTATTTTCTATCTGCACTATNNCTATCTATTTTAAAAAATTATTCACTTTCGTATTTTTATTTCTCTGTTTCATTATCTTGGTTATTATCAATCTTTGCATGTACTTCCCATTTTCCATCAATGTTTTTTGTTACAGAACTATACTTTATATTATTCTCTTTGACTGTTTTCAATATAGTTGTTAAATTATCGAAAGCATTTTCAATTTCATCATCCGTTGTCTCAATGAATATTTCATATTTATTTCCTCTTTCTTCGTATATTAGCGTTACAGGAGTCCATATGTGAGAGACATCGTCAATTTTCTTTTTTTTATCTAATAACGGTTTTATTTTTTCTCTATGTAATCTTTGTAGACTTTTAATAATATTTTTAATCACAATAAGTACATATTTTTTCAACAAATCAGAAGCAAAATTTCCAACTATCGACATAATGATAGTATGAATTATAAACTCAAACTCTGGGCTGTTACTTGATTCTCGACAAAATAATACGCTTTTTGAATAGTTATCAAAAAATAAATCGGATTCATCAGTATCAAGTAGTGAATTAAAATGTTCGCCTCTCCAACCTCTTGAAAAGTTTGCTTTTATTTGAATTTTGTTAGAATGATTATAGATTAATTCAAAAAAAATAATAATTGCCAAATAATAAGAAATCCACTCAAAATCGCTGTATTTCTCAATTGCTAAGTCAACATTCGATTGAGAAGATAGAAGGAATGCGCATATTTCATTATATTTTTCTTTATTGAGTGGGTGTTTTTTGCCATTTATGCTAATTAAATATGAGTCAATTTCTTTTTTTTCCAGCGTAAACCACTCCTCGCCCAATTTCCCTCCCGCCAACACTTTTTTCAGTTCCACAGGCTCCGTAATGTTTCCCAATAACATATAAGTCGACATCATTTTTTCCTCCCCCCGTTCATTTTTTTATTACCAACACTATACCATGTTTTTGTTTGAGATTCTATCAGATTTCTACGATAAATACATTCGATTTCACCCGCAAAACCATTGATAATGTGTGAACAAACCGCTCACTTCTTTTTTTGTCTCACTCCATCCCCCGCCGCGCACGCTCGCACTCCAATACCGCCAACACGCGCCGCGTGCGCTCCTTGATATCCGGCATCGCCTGCCCCTCCGCCGCCGCAAAGGCCTCCTCGCCGAGCAAATTTTGTATCTCCCGATACGCCGCAATGCTGTCCTTGCCCTGTTCGGCTGCCATATTGCATAAATTCAATACAATCGCCGCCATCTTCGTCATCTCCTCGTCGATTCCGGCTTCCTGCCACAGCCGCACCTTCTCCGCATCGACCTCTCTGCTGTTTAAAATCACTTCCGCCCACTCTCGCATCGATTTCTTGCGCCGCCGCGCCGCCCCCGATGCCCTGCCGCCCTTCTTGGACAGCGCAATATGCGCCTCTTTCGGCATCTTGTCAAAGGTCGTATCCTCTCTCGCCATCTTCTCTCTATCCGCTCCTTTTTTTATTTTCCGCGCAATACCCACTGCTTTTGCCATACACCGCTCGGTTTTTTGCGTTTTTTCCTGACCCCAATCCATAATCCATCATGCTCCAAAACTTCTTTTTTGCTCATCCGTCAAATTGCACACAATCCTGTTTATATCGCCCGATTCCACCGCCCGCAGCCCTTTTTCTCGCAGTTTACCCTTATTTTTCGCCGTTCTTTTCCCGCAGCCTGCTGAATTGCATGCAATCTCATCTGAAAATTTCACCGTTTCTATCACCTATAGCAACCTGCCCGTCTTCACTCCTCTTGGTTAGAAAAACCGCCTGTCTTGCACGCACTATCCTTTTGCGCCGAATTTTTGTTTTCCCATCGACATTTTTTTGCCGCAACCGAACCGAACAAACCGAACCTGCCGTCCTCTTTCCCGCGAAACATCCGATCCGCTTTCCGCTTTTGCCGCAACTATCTCCAATCCTAAAAAAACACCCCCGTTTTTCGCAGTGTTTTCCTTGTTATTTTTCGTTAAATATTTTTTTCACGAAATTTCGTTCTTGTTTTCGCCGATTTTTTCGTTTTTTTCCACCCTCTGTTCCCTGTCTCAAAAACGTCCTCGCTCACCCGCTTTTTTCGTCGCTTCCATGCACTAAAGCCCCGCCCCTGCACACTACCACCTTATCACGCGCGCTGCGGACATTGCGGACAGAGTAACCCCGCAGAAACTGTGGTTGCAGCACGAAAGCGGGATACAGTCATTGTCCCTGTATCGCTCCCTTGACAGTCGGAAAATATCGGCATGAAAGTCTGTATTTTATCGGAGCGAAGTGCTACAATATATTTAAAAACAAAAGCGGTAAATCAGAATTTAAAGGGGTGTTTTCTTTGCGGTTAAAGCTGAATCTGTCGACAATTTGTTTTGAATTCAGCATCTCACATTATGTCCGATCCACGAAAGAAAGATGGGACAAAGAGTGGTGTGCTGTCAGCGTTGCATGCCGAGGGGGAAATTGGTTGAACTATGTGCGCAATGCCGACGAAACGCTGCTGTCTTGCGAGGTGGAAACAATACTTGATCACATGGAGGACTTATTAAATGACAGGTTGCATTCTTCCGGGCAGCTTGCATTTATTGAACCGGATTTTATTCTGATATTGAATCCGAAAAAAGATTTAACAAAAGATGCCAAATACCTCTATGTTGCGCCGGGACATGAAATACAGGATATTGATATGGAATGGAAAATTGTTTTTCGGGACGGCAAGTCAAACGACCATTATTTGTCCTTGAGGTTTTATAGAGAAGATTTAACGCATTTACAAAAATATCTGTCATTTATCACCGGCAAAATCTCCCAAAGCGATGCTGAGATTCAAAAAATGATAGAAAACGGGGTGCTGTGCCCCTTTTAGGCACTGCCAATCTGGTTTATCTGCGGCAATGATGCCGTTTGCGCATACACTCCCGCTGCCAATTCAAATTTATGAGGGAAATGTTATGAGGTTTTGGAAGAAAATAAAAACAGAAAAAGATATCGCAACGCTTATGGACAGCTACTATGGATTTCACGATGCATGTATTGTTTCTGTGTCTTATAAAAGCGGAACAACCGTTCATCCTGAAGGAAAAATGCATTTTTCAGGCGAAAACGGCCATAGGATGCGTGTTCTTTTTCATTCACAAACGAAAAAGAAAAAGCTTGAATTGCTGTTTGTCGGACTCAGGCAGGCTCGTTTGGTAGGCTGGCAAGAATGTTGCACTTGTGAATTGTATGATGCGCATTTGTCGATCAAAAAAGGATTGTTGCCGGGAAAAGCAAAGCAGCAAATTGTATGGGCCAGCCATATTAATTTTGATATAGAAAATATCGATAATACCATTAGCGAACCTGCAAGCACCTATATAATATCCAATGAACTGAGCTGGCGTTTGATTTAAAAAACTCTGCTTCACGGAGACAATGATGAAAAAAACCACTGCACTGCTGCTGTCATTGATCTGCCTTTGCGCCCTGGTCGGATGCGCCGCAAAATCCGAGGTAAAAATCGACTACGGCGCCTCCGCACTCTATTCCAAAGAAGAGATGGATGCAGCGATAGAAATCATCAAAAGCGAATTCAGCACCTGGGACGGCTGCGAACTTCACCGTATTTATTATGTGTCGGATGATGCATGCAATCCTGAAACCGTTGCATGGATGAATGAGTTGAAAGCGCCCGATGATACAACGGCGCCCTTTACGCAATGTATCCTGTTTCAAAGCGATTTTCATTCTCCGAAAAAGGGCGGCGCATGGAATGCAGATCAAGAATACACTGCTTGGCAATGGTGGCTGGCACGCACTGACGGCGGCCGATGGCAATTAATGACCTGGGGATATTGACTTGCGCATGGATTTGAATTTATCGAACAAAATGCTTTGAGCATAAAGGTATTTACCATTTAATAATAAATTAATGTGAATTACACCATGAAATTTACATAAGCGGAGAAGGAAAATGAAGTTTAAAGAAGTTTCTAATCCAGAGGAACTTATCGGATACCTTAAAGATAAGGTTACAAATTTAAACGATACACGCAACAATCAGCAACTATACATTTATCATTACACTTCGACAAAAGCAGTAAAAAGTATTCTGAAAGAAAAACAGTGGTATCTAAACTCACCTGCCAATATGAATGATGGTCTTGAACGTTTACATTTAGACGAAGCGAATGTTGACAATTTCTTATTCAGCAGTTTTCTTGAAGAAGGTAAAGAAAGCATTGCGATGTGGAGTATGTATTCACAACCTTGGGAAGAGGGGATCCTCATTAGGATACCAATTGAAAAGATGAAAAAATGGAAAAATAGCAATCCGTCAATTTATTCAGCAGACTCAAATAAGCATACAGCGTTAAAGAAATTAGATAATGCACAGTTAACATTTCATTCTGTTGCATATACCAATGCTGATTCAAAAGAGGGCGGCGAAGATGAAATGTTGCGGTGTGGCGGTAAACAAAATATGAAGCTTAGCAATATATATAAACATAACGACCTTGCCGGTTATATAAAGGACGATGCGTGGTCGTATGAAAAAGAAATCCGTTTGAGAGTTAATGTGCCAACTAATGAAAAGCACGGCGGTGTCATGTTAGATATCCCGCAAGATATATTAGATTCATTTCAATTTGTTACTGGTCCTCGATTTGCTGGGAATTTACTTTCAATAATCAGAAAAATCGATCCTAAATTTAGTTCTGAGCGAATTACTTCGAGCTTATTTACCGGAAGATTAATCTGGGTATATTGTGATAGTTGTAATAAAAATAAAAAGACAGAAAGCGAAGTATCCACTTCATGCCAATAAAATAACACATCCCTGTTTGTCGCACTCTAATCAAAAACCCCCGCCGCAAAGCATACATTGAAAAACAAATGCACCTGATAATATACAGAGTAAGAAAACAATGATAGCTATTCAGTTTTACAGGAGTATAACCATGATTGAAAAAACATATACAACGCCCTGCGGCGCCATCCGCTACTGGACAAATCAATATCACGAGCCGTCAAAACCGTCCCTGATATTTTTGCCCGGGCTGACCGCCGACCATAGACTCTTTGATAAGCAAATCGCGTATTTTAAAAACAAATACCGCGTACTTGTTTGGGATGCACCCGGCCATGCAGCGTCATACCCTTTCGAACTCGACTTTGATCTGTTTGATAAAGCAACATGGCTCGATGAAATCTTAACAAAAGAAAGCATCGAACACCCTGTACTCATCGGTCAATCCATGGGCGGCTATCTGGGACAAGTCTATACGGAGATGTTTGCCGAAAAACCAAAAGGCCTTATCACGATAGACTCCCCTCCTCTCCAAAGAAAATATTACACGGCGATAGAGCTGTGGCTATTGAAAAGAATAGAACCCGTTTTTCGGCTGTATTCGTGGAAGACGCTGGTAAAGGCGGTAACGGAAGGCGTATCCACCACGGCATACGGCAAAAAATTAATGTTCGATATGATGATGACATATGATGATAACAGGAGAAGATTTTCCCGTCTTATCGGTCACGGATTTAAAATCCTGGCAAAGGCCATCGAGAAAAACTGCGCTTATGAAATAAAATGCCCCGTTATGGTGCTGTGCGGCAAAGAGGATCGTATCGGTTCCTGCATCAGATATTTAAAGGCCTACGAAAAACACACCGGAAAGCCGGTTCATTGGATTGAAAATGCGGGACACAATGCCAATACGGACCGGCCGGAAACAGTCAACGGATTGATTGACGAGTTTTTGAAGAACCTTTCATAAAACAAATTCAGTTTTGAGGTGAAAAACATGACGGACAAAACCAAAATATATACATTCCTTGATTCAAAACAAATCCCCTACGAAATCACAGAACACAAAGCCGTCTATAATATGGAAGAGTTGTCGGCCGTTGATCTTCCCTATCCCGAGGACGATGCAAAAAACCTGTTTGTTCGTGATGACAAAAGAAAAAACTACTATCTCATCACGGTCAAAGGCGATAAGAGAGTGAATTTAAAAGAATTCCGACGTGTCCACGGCACAAAGCCGCTGACCTTTGCCTCGGCGGAAGACTTGCTTGCGATTATGAAACTGTCGCCGGGTGCCGTCTCGCCTTTCGGGTTGTTGAACGACGATGAAAAACAAGTGGAATTTTATCTCGATCAAAGCTTTCTCGAAGACAACGCCAAAATCGGCTGCCACCCAAACGACAACACCGCCACCGTATGGCTGCGCAGCGAAGATTTGTTGAAAATCATCGAAGAACACGGAAATATCGTCCATGTGGCAGAGCTGTAAATGCCGTGCTGTACCCGAAGTCATAAAACCCCTGATATTAAACAAACGATACAAGAAAAAAATGATATCTGCCCAACAAGCTGAGGAGGATTGGAATGGAAAACAAAAATAACGGTGAAATCATCATCTATCAATCTGAAGACGGGCTGACGCATATAGATGTAAGAATTGAAGAAGATACCATTTGGTTATCTCAGCAGCAGATGGCTGAGTTATTCCAAACTTCCAGAACAAACGTAGTTGAACATATCGGAAATATATATTCTGAGGGTGAATTAGAGCAAAGTGCAACCTGTCGGGATTTCCGACAGGTTCGAAAAGAAGGGAATCGTGAGGTCGCAAGACAAATTCCCCATTACAACTTAGATATGATTATTTCTTTAGGTTACAGAATCAAATCTTCGGTAGCGATGTAGAAAAAAACCTATTTGGAAACAATAAAAGCGATAGAAAAGGAAACGAAGAAGTATAGCAAAGAAAACCGGAACGAGCGATAAAATATAGCAACTCAAAATGAAAGAGGCCTTGTCATGACAACGAAATTATTCATAAAAGCAGTAACAAAATTTTTGTTCGGCGTTGTTTTCGTCGGTTTGTTGATTTTTTTACCCGCAGGTACTTTTTCATTCTTTTATGGCTGGCTGTTTCTCGGCGTTTTGTTTGTGCCGATGCTCTTTGCGGGCATCGTCATGATGTGCAAAAATCCGGCATTGTTAAAAAAACGCCTCGATGCGAAAGAAAAACAGAACGAACAGCGCCTTGTCGTAACATTGAGCGCTCTTGTGTTGTTTGCCGGTTTTGTCGTGGCCGGACTCGGACATCGTTTTGCGTGGTACACATTGCCCAAAGGCGTTGCAATCAGCGCCTCGGTCATATTCCTGCTCGCTTATCTTGTTTATGCAGAAGTATTGAGAGAAAACGCCTACCTCAGCCGTACCGTGGAAGTGCAGCAAAACCAAAAGGTGATCGACACGGGACTATACGGCATCGTAAGGCATCCGATGTATAGCGCTGCCTTGCTTTTGTTTTTGTCCGCACCGCTTATATTGGGTTCCCTCAATTCATTTTTCATTTTTCTCATCTACCCTTTTCTTATCGTAAAGAGAATAAAAAACGAAGAACAACTCCTTGAAAAAGAACTTGACGGCTATTGCGAATATCAACAAAAGGTCAAATATCGTTTGATCCCCTTTGTTTGGTAATATAAATAACAACCCCCTTTGTCGCACTCGATATTACAAAAACCTCGTCAAACAAGTGCTGTAACGAAAAAAGCCTGCAACGAAGTTTCAAAACTTTTACAAAGATAACTGTTCAAAAACGGATGCGACCGATGTAAGATATAGATACAGATAAGAAAATCATTCCTGTATATGTATTTTTTATCACAGAAAGCGCCGAATCATCTGATATCGCAGTGCATAAGAGGAGGAATCTATTGAAAGCGTTAAAAGTCATACTGACATTGATCGTTTTGCTGACTGTTGTCGTTGTCATTTTTGCTTACAGAAATTTACATTACGACTATATCAACGAAAACTTCATGAACAAGACCGGCGAAAAACTCGGCTTTACAGAAAAACAAGCGGTTTTGGAGGACGGCTCTATACTGAACTACGGCGAGGGGCCATCCAACGGGCCGCCGCTTCTTTTGCTGCACGGGCAACAGACCTCCTGGCAGGACTATGCCAAGGTTTTGCCGGACTTGTCGAAGGAATTTCATATTTTTGCCGTGGATTGTTACGGGCACGGCAAATCCGGCAAGGATACCGCAAAATACAAGGCGACGATCATCGGGCAGGATTTGATTTGGTTTATGGATTATGTGATCAAACAGCCTTGCTATGTTTCGGGGCATTCTTCAGGCGCACTGCTTGCCGCATGGCTCGGCGCCAACAATTCCGAAAACGTTATCGGGCTTATCCTTGAAGACGGGCCGTTTTTTTCCACCGAACCGGACAGGGCAAAAAACACCTTCGCCTACAAAGGCTTTGTCGTTATCCATGATTTCCTGAACCAGCAAGAAATAGACAATTTCACACATTACAGCCTGCTCCATGACCCTATGAAAGAGCTCATCAACAAGCACGGAGACGACCTGTGGGACAAGGCCGTCAAAAATCCTGCGCTCAAATACATGAAAAAGCACCCCGGAGAAATTCCGCGCCTGTGGTTTTATCCGCCGGAGCTCGGCACAAACGCAATATTTGAACTTACACGCAATCTGCAAGACGGCACCGGCAACTACGATTTGTATTTCGGAGACAGCTTCTTTGATTTTTCCTGGTTTGACGGCTTTGACCAGGAAAAAACCCTTCAAAACATCAAAGCACCCACCCTCGTCATGCAGGTAAACCCGAGCAAGGAAACGGCGCCCGATTATTATGACGAAAACGGCTTGCTGCTTTCGGCCATGAGCAGAGAGGACGCCGACAGAGTATGCAGCCTGATACCCAACAGCCGATATATAACGGGTTTTGACTCCATGCACGACATACACGCAGACTGCCCCAAACAATTTACGGAGGCCGTTCTCCTTTTCAAAGAACAGGTGGAAACAGGCACATTTGTACCGGACAAATAATGTTTCGTGCAAGCGAACAGTTTATAAATCATCGATGATGTCGTGTTTGCAATTTGCCGATGCGACGGATTGATTGAAAGCAAAACCCTGCATTGATAGCGGGGTTTCAGCCCTTTTGCCAACGTAAAAGGCAACTATGCTGTGTCGCTTAAACAAAAAACGGTCGATTATGCGACAAAACAAATCAGACTTTGTACAGGAATGTTTTTATGAAAAGAAAATTAAAGCGCATCGCCCTGTTCATCCTGTTTATGCTGTTTTGTATATGGATTGTTTGGGGCAATATCACGGTCGGCATTACACACTATCAGGTTGAAAGCAGCAGCCTCCCCGCAGCATTTTATCACTGTAAAATTGCGGTACTGTCCGATGTACACAATGCCGAATTCGGAAAAAACAACGAAACGCTGATTGCTCTTATTAAACAGGAACAGCCGGATATCATTGCCATCACCGGAGATTTTATAGATTCACGCAAGACAAATATCGAGCAGGCGGGCAGTCTCGCTGAAAACCTTGTCAAAATCGCGCCTTGTTACTTTGTAACAGGCAACCACGAGGCGCTGATTGGCGAACAATATCAGCAATTAGAGAAAAAACTGCTTGACGCCGGCGTCATCGTCCTCCACAACAGGGCGGTAACCCTGACGAAAGAACATTTTCAAATACAGCTTGTCGGTCTATGCGATCCGGATTTTGCCGACACTGACTTTTGCGTATCGCAAAGCATTGTAAAAAACAACCTCGCAGCAATGAACCTGACAGAAGATTACTGCATATTGCTCTCTCACAGGCCGGAAGCCTTCGATGCCTATGTGTCCGAAAACATCGATTTGGTACTTAGCGGCCACGCCCACGGCGGGCAGATCCGACTGCCCTTTATCGGCGGAATTGCAGCACCCAACCAAGGCTTTTTTCCAAAATACGATGCCGGAAAATACACAGAAAACCATACGACGATGATTGTCAGCCGGGGCATCGGCAACAGCATCCTCCCTGTCCGATTCAATAACAGACCCGAAATCGTAATCGTTGAATTCGTCAGCGACCAATAGCTTTTCAGCTTGATGCTAGGTGATTTTAAAAAAGCTGTGTAACCCTTACTCAGGCTTTGAGCAGGGGTATACAACAAAAAAGGAAAAAATATTTGCGCCTTTCCCGCATACGCGGGGGTGATCCCGGTACGGGGCGTAGTGGTTACAGGGCGTGATAGTAGTTCCCGCATACGCGGGGGTGATCCTTTTTGAACGTAACAGAATCCTTTTTAGATATGGTAGTTCCCGCATATGCGGGAGTGATCCCTATTCAGGTTGGTAACGTGGTACTAACGTTACGTAGTTCCCGTATACGCGGGGGTGATCCTTGTTTCCTCATGCACTTTGATTTTGTTTTGTAGTAGTTCCCGCATACGCACGGCAAAACATTTGACTTGAATAATTTTCCCTGCACAAAAAAGCCCGGAAAAAACATTTCTCCTTGACCTTTTCCGGGGAAAAATGTCATAATAATATTACACGGTAAAAAAACAGTAAAAACACAAAAAGTTGTCGGGAGGATTTTTATGGCGATAGATGGCGTAAAAATTATCGACAGCGATGAGGCGCACGATATTTATCATTACGTGGTCGATAATTACAAAGACGGAAAAAACATCGACAAAATCATCGCAACGATATTAAAAGATGAAAAAAATTACTGCATCAATGCATTTTATACGGAAATTTATTGGACCGCCCTTGCCTATTCCCTGTGGAAAATAGACCGTTTGCCGGAAGAGATAAAAAACAAAACATTGGCAATCATCCAAAACGGAGCCGATGAATTTTGGCATGAAATCGATGATAGAGCCTTTTCAAAAAGACAAAAGGTTTTGAATAAATTCGCACTGCAGCTGCAAAACAAAAACCCCAAGCCGACCAAAGTGTCGAAAGCAACGTCAAAACAAACGCCGTTTTTCAACGAAGGGGATGTTCTTGCCGTCAAACTCAAAGACGAATACGGAATTGTTTTTGTTTCGGCCATCGATGAAAGCCCGAGAAAAACAGAATATCACTTTGCCTGCGCGCGCCTGCTGCAAAAACACAAACCCACAATGAATGATTTTCTAAACCGTCAAATGGCCTATGACGAGCAGGATACATGCTATTGGCTGAAAACGGATTGCTGGTTCACACACGAAGAGTTGGAGCTTTTATTAGACC
Source organism: Eubacteriaceae bacterium UBA1433 (assembly GCA_002329295.1). GTDB lineage: Bacteria > Bacillota > Clostridia > Eubacteriales > UBA1433 > UBA1433. The sequence continues at coordinate 2,043 of DCTT01000023.1, read as the reverse complement.
ACCTCGAAAAAATAGGCGAAGTCGAACTCCATGAGTATAGGTTGTCGATGTACGCCCCTGCATACGCGTTGGAGGATATCTATCGCGAAATTACACGCGATATCAGACTGATGCAGCTTGAATTAAGGGATATTTCTTCCTTGGTGAAAAGCTTTAAAAGTTGCGAAAAAACAGAGGATGACGCCCAAAGCCCATCGGAGGCACACGACCGTCAACACACACTGCAAACAGCACAAAGTGCCGACCAAAGCGAATCGGATACACAACCCGACCCTTTGATTGCGCCCGAAACACAGGAACTTCAAGTGCAAGTTCAAAAAGCAGATACCCCGAGTCCTTTGACTGCGCCCGAAACACCCGACACACAGGAACCGCCAACGCAAGTTCAGGAAGCAGATGCCTCAAGTCCTTTGATTGCGCCCGAAACAGAGAAACCCTCTCCTCCCCTCGCCGATGAGCGGGACGAGCAGATAATACATGAAGATGAAAAACGAAAAGATTTGGAACAATTCGCCTGCGATTGGATTCAAACCAACCCGTATAACTTCATTTCAAAAGAAGCAGCCCTGAACGAGTTCATCATCGGAATGAAAATCTACGAAAAGCCGCTTTTCGCTTTCGCTGCGGCTGATGATGCAATGTTTCAAAAACTCCGGTCCCTCGAGGCCATCGGACCGCATTTTCTTTTGCCGGAAGAATGGCTCAGCGGCGCAAAAACCGTCATCAGCTTTTTCCTGCCCTTTACCGATCCTGTCGTTGAAAGCAACGCACGCAATATGCAGCAGCCGTCCCCTGAATGGCTTCACGCCCGTTACGAAGGTCAGACCTGCCTCAACCAGCTGATGTCAGCGCTCAAATCAAAGCTGGAAAGCTCCGGTGCCAGAGCCATTGTTCCGACCCTCGCCGAACGTTTTTGGAGCTCCACAAAAGAGACGGAAATAAACGGGCAAATGCGCCCCGCCTTTTCGAGCCTTTGGTCCGAAAGACACATCGCCTTTGTCTGCGGGCTCGGAACTTTCGGCTTGTCGAAGAATCTGATTACGAAAAGAGGCGCCTGCGGCAGATTCGGAAGCTTGATTACGGACGCCGTTTTCACAACAGACACACGGCCGTACACGCAAATATACGAATATTGCACAAATTGCTCCCTTTGCGCCGACAATTGTCCGGCGGGCGCCATTACCGTCGAAGAGGGCAAAAATCACGAAAAATGTCTGGCGTTTTTAATGAGCGTACTGGAAGAAAACCGCCCCCGATACGGATGCGGCAAATGCCAGGTTGCGGTTCCGTGTGCGCGCCAAATTCCGAAACCCGACCCTTCCGAGTAACGCCTGCGAAAGCAATCAAAAAAAACAGCGTTCGTCCTTGCAACAAAACAAACGCTCTGTTGCACACGAAAGCCGTTTACATAAACCTGATTCACCCGCCGCAACAACCCATCGGCAAATTTATCGGCAGAAAAACGCCTTGCATAATCCCGCTTTATCCACCGCAACAACCGCCACATAACCGCACGCAAACACCTGTAGCAACCGCAGCCTTTGCGTGCTTTTTCTTTTCCCCCGCCAAGCAGATATCCCGCATTTCCTCTCCTCCGTATTGCTAAGCGGATATCCCATGCAGATTTGACCCGTCCGCCCCAACCACCCTTTTCCCATCACACTTTGGATATTCCGCTCTCGCAAGCGTATCTAACCCACCCCAACCACCTATCTCTTATTGCCGAATTGATTTCCCGCTGCCGATTGAATATCCCGCACCGTTTTGACCTCCCTCAACCACTCATTGCCGATTGCATATCCCGCTCTCGCAGCCATTCTACCCCGCCCCGCTTCCCCCTTTCCTTGCCGATTCAATATCACATCATCGCCTGAATTTCCCTCCGCCTTTTGGATATCCTGCACCGTTTTGACCTCCCCTCTGCTCCGTGTTCTCGCTATCCCCGAGCTGATTTCCCGTTACCGATTGGATTTCCTTCTATCATCTGGATATTCCTCTTGCACAGTCCGTCTTGACCCACCCCGCTTCCCCCTTTACCTTGCC
>DCTT01000014.1:2819-10834 GCA_002329295.1 Eubacteriaceae bacterium UBA1433 | reverse complement strand
TCTTTCATTTTTCTACCTCTTTCTACGTATGCTCAAAAGCTTCGATTACTTAACAATATTATATATCATTCAACATTTAGTGTAAATAATCAAATTTTCAACTTTTTGTCAATCCTCCGGCTACGGGGTCCGGTATTATCGATTGCTTATTTCGCAATTTTTAACGAAAATTTTATTGTATTTAGGCACTTCATAAATCATAAAATCATAAAATTTGTCCTTTATTAGTCATATATGTATTTCGGNNTCAGATGTGCCCTCGCAGCTGATTTTTAAATTTAAGACAGATTCAGCTGTAATCCTTATGCAGAGCATTTGAGCGCGACCGACGATAATTGTTTCCCTGGCAATCTCAATACGAACATCTTTATCGCAGGCATAAATAAAATAAAAACATTCCTTGCAACCGGCGCAAACGTCTTCAGACAATAAGAGTTCTTTGTCGATATGAATGCTTTCCAGATTTCCCTCAGCTCCGGCTCGCAACATTAAGTTAAAATCTCTTGCGATTCCGTAGCTTACAGTATCTTCTCCTCCGTCAAAACGATAGACTTCCAAAGGTTTTAACCGGACATAATTATTATGATAATGGGTCAACTTTAAGTCATTATCAAGCGGTGTGATAAACCTGTCCACTCCTTCCAATTTGGTAAATTCCGACTTTTCCGATTCCACGGTTGCGGAACTTAACCGGAATTTGAAATTAAGCGCTTTGTAATTTGAATCTTCGGGATATATATACAATTGGGTGGTTTTTCCTCCCGACCATTCCGTTGTGATATAGTCTTCTTCTCCGATCAATCTTATTTCCATTGAAATTTTATCCTCCTTATTCCTTTAAAAGTGATTTTTCGCGAAGCCTGTTGAATACTTTTACGAGCTCATACCAAAATACTGCCGCTAAAGCTATACCTATCGATGTAAACAACTGTCCGGCGTTAAGCGGTGCGAGTTTCAGGAAAACAGAGAGCGGTGTATAAAGTATAATTGCGAGCATAAGCAACGACCCTATGTTAATCGCCCACATAAGCGGGTCTTTTGAAAGGCGGGCAATCGATTGAAACGCAAAATCCCGTTCCGAGCTGTTTACCTGAACAAGGAACACGTCTGAAAGAATTATTACGGCCAATCCCATAGCCCGGGCAATGGGCGCATTGGCTGCATCTGCGCCGAGAGCAATCAAATAGATGCCAAAGGACGCACAAAAAATTACAATTCCCTGCAAAACGCTCTTCAGCAGGATATGTTTACTCAGCAGTTTTTCTTTTGAGTCGCGAGGTTTACGTTCCATGATGTCCGTTTCAGGAGGCTGTCGTTCCAATACAATCGAACAGGTTGGATCAATCATCAGCTCCAATAAGACCACGTGCAGTGGCAGCAGCATTAGGGCTGAGGATGCAATACCGAGAAAAGGTGCCAGCAGCGATGCAAAGGCAATGGGGATATGAATCGTAAAAACATACCCTACAGCCTTACGGATATTGTCGTAAATCCTTCTTCCATCCTTAACCGTTTCGACAATCGTTGTAAAATTGTCATCCATCAGAATTAAATCGGCGGCTTCTCGGGCTACTTCACTGCCTCTCTTACCCATAGCAATTCCGATGTCAGCATACTTCAGAGCAGGTGCGTCATTCACCCCGTCACCGGTCATAGCTGTAATTTCACCGTTTTCCTTCAGCGCCTTGACAATTCTCATCTTATGTGCGGGAACAACGCGAGAAAAGATCGATACATCTTTTACTGCCTCTTTCAACTCTTCATCCGACATTTTATCGAGCATGTCACCGGTAATAATATTTTCGCTGTGCTCCATGCCGATTTTCTTGGCCACAGACGATGCGGTTACCCCATTGTCGCCTGTAATCATGACAACACGTATTCCGGCTCTGTGACATGCCTCAATATCGGATTTGACGCTTTCCCGAGGCGGATCGGCAAGACCGATCAATCCGCAGAATTTCAAGTTGCATTCGGTTATATTCTCGGGTATCTCATATTCGGATGCCGGCGATGCTGTCGCTACCGCTATTACGCGCAACCCTGCTTTGGACATTTCATTAATCTTTTGCTCGACAAGCTCTCTCTCATTTTCCGTCAGGTCGGATATAGTCAATATTCTTTCAGGAGAGCCTTTGGCTGCAATGACAAGCCTGCCGTTCCTGCGCCAAACATGGCCCATCATCTTCAATTCATTTGTAAAGGCATATTCGCGGATCAATTCACCGTTGAAGAGATACTCGTGAGACATCCCCTGTAGTTCACAGTAAGCAAGCATTGCCTTTTCCATAGGGTCGTAAGCGTCAGTTTCACACCCGAGACCCATCGTTTCAATCATCTTTTTCTCATCGCCGTCAGCTGCCCATGTTTCCTGAATCGTCATACGATTCATTGTGATGGTGCCCGTTTTATCAACGCACAACACTGATACAGAGCCAAGCGTTTCAACAGATGCAAGTTTTCTCACAAGAGACTGTTTTTTTGCCAATCTCCAGGCACCCAAAGACAGAAATACCGTCAAAATAACGGGGAATTCCTCAGGAATCATCGCCATTGCGAGCGGAATGCCGGAGAGGATACTTTCAATCAGACGTTCTCCGAAGGTATGGTTCGGTATGTTGAAATAAGTGATCATTGCCACAAATGCAAATAATACGCCCGCAATTACCGCACACGTCTTAACCAGCTTGCCCGTCTGTTTCTGCAGAGGTGTAGGCTCATCAGGTGCGGCTGCCACATTAATACCGATTTTTCCGTACTCCGTTTCTGTGCCGATTTTATCGACAGATACAATCGCAGTGCCTTGTGTAACAAGTGTGCCTGCATAGCAATAATCTTTTCTCCGATAATCATCGGAAGGCTCGACACTCCCCGCATCCATTTTCCATACACCCTCAGCCTCACCGGTGAGTGATGACTCATCCACGCAAAGATCGTTGCTTTTCATCACAACACCGTCAGCGGGTATTTTTACACCCTCATATATCAACATCAAATCGCCCGGTACAAGATCGATGCTTTCGATTACAGTTTCATTTCCGTCACGGATAACCGTAACATGCGGTGCGGACAAATCTTTAAGCGCGTCCAAGGTTTTGTCGGTTTTCCATTCCTGGATAACATCGATGCCGATAATAGCTATAACGAAAATCAGCATGACAGCACCGTCCCTCGGTTCACCAAGGATAAAATAAATGACTGCAGCTGCAATCAGCAACAAAAACATCGGCTCACAGACAATATGGATTACTTTTATAAAAAAGCTCTTTTTTTTCTGCGGAATGAGTTCATTCTTGCCGTACTTATGTTGCAATTGCTTTGCTTCGGCAGATGATAAACCCATCGTACGATTCTTAATATCTGTCATAAAAACCTCCGTATTCACCTTTCGGCATCGTATGTTTTCTTATGGCACTCAATTCAAAGTCTGTTCTATGTCCCATGATATAAAAAAGCACACCTATGGAAACATACTACTGTCCCACAGATGTGCGCTTTGAAGCAATCTGTTGCCATTAAAATACGGCCCGGCCCCACAGACCTTTTATCACAAAGTCTGTCGCCTGTTCAGTTTGTACTGTTGAACTCGCATTCCTTTTGCAGAATGTAATGCAGTGCAAAGAGATTTCTCTATATTATATGCCGCCTGCCGTGAACTGTCAATAAAATCATCTCATAAAAGACCCTATGGTATAAAGTTAAATCAAAAAATTTCTCTCCTGTTAACATTGTTGGAAATTGGTAGAAGTGACATACCGTTTCGATAAAAAACTATCGCAACCAATACCGCCAAAACAACTATGCCCGCAAGAGTTGCGTTCTGCAAGAGGACAAACTCACCGTTAAAGCCGTCCGGCGATTTTAAGAATTGATATATTCCGAAATATCCCCATGCAATCGGCAGAGGAAAAGCGGCATTTCGGATTTTTGAAAGAACGACGACGGCCAATAGAATTGCAACTGCGAGGATAATCATTGCCCAAATATCACCTGCAATCCCAAAGCCGTTCCACTCCCACTTTACAAGCATAGCGGCAATATTAACAAAAGTTGCTATGAATAACCATCCTGCATAGATTCCAAAACTCAAAGGAAGCAGCCAATGCTTCTTGTCATTAATATCCAAGAGCTTTTGGCAAATCAAGGATAGTGTAACTGTAAATCCTAAAATAAACAGTACGGACAATTCAATCTGTACATAGCAAAAAGCGATAACCCACGCAATATTTAAGATGCAGGAGACTCTGAAAAGTGTGTATATCCGGCTAACTGCATTCTTGTAATAAGCATTCTTTTTTACAATCATCAAGATCACACAGATCGTCAACAGAGAATAAATCACACCCCAAATACTGAAAGTTAAAGGACTTGGAGTTATAAGAGTTACAAACATGTCAGAAATTTCTTTCTGAGAAAGTCCATTGATTACTCCCAAAGATCCAAGGGCATTGATCACTAAAGTTACTGCCAGAAACAGTGCATTCATCCATGCCTTTTTTGTTGTTTCCATAGCAAACCTCCTACTATTTATGATCTTATTATTAACTTTATTTCGCAAAACATGTCCTTCATTACAATATCTTTATAAAATAAAGAGAATCCGGCAAATTCGACTTAAGCGGATTCCCTTACAAAAGATACAATATCATCGCAGAAATATCAAAATATATATGCATAGTACATATAATCTGTATATTATTTCAGAGGCAGCGCGATTCTCAGGGTAAAGATCTCGTCCTTTGCCTCAAATGAGCAATAGCCGTTATGTTTTTCAGCAATCATAACCATGCTTTTCGATCCGAAACCATGCCCCTCACGGAAGCTTTGCGGCAAGCCGCCTTCCGTTTCCACACTGCCCGTAAAGCTGTTTTCTATAAAAATAAGAAGATTGCCCTTGTGGGTTTGGCAGTTGACTCTTACTTTTCTTAATTGCTCATCGACTACCTGTGCGGCAGCATCTATGGCGTTTTCCAAGCCATTTGACAACAGAGCGCAAAGCTCGGTTTCTGAAACGGAAAGTGATTGCGGAAGTTCTGCCTCCACCGAAAGAACAACACCTCTTTTCTTCGCTTTAGACGCAAAGGAGGACAAAATAAGATTAACTGTATTGTTTTCACAATAACGGTTGGGAGTTATATTCTCTATATCCGCCTGAGTGAGCTTTACATACTTTCCAGCCTCTTCGATGTTTCCGTCGGCAAGATATCCACCGATCAGAGCAAGATGATGCCTCATGTCATGGCGGTATACGGCAGCCTGCTTCTGTGTGTTTTGCAGTGCGGATAATTGCTGTTCCGCGCTCTCAAGCAACACGGACAGAGCCATCTTCGATCCTTGTAAGGCTTCCTTCTCGCGAGCAAATTTTGCGATGTCCAAGATTAAAAAATAAGCAATGAGAGTAATTACAAAAAAAGCGTTCGTAACGTAAAAATTCCGACAAACTTGTCAATGTCATAGTTGTACAGTCCAAGCCAATAGTTCGCTATATAATACGTCAATGGAAGAAGAGAAAGCTTTATAAAATTCAATCCGCTGTAATTTTTAATTATATAATTAAAATTGCTTTTAAAGAAACGATAAATTATCAGCAGGATAAGCGCACATGTTGCAATGTATGCAATATAAAACCCCGCCGGATACAGCCACTTAACAGTTTTTAAAATAACAGTAGACATCAAATTTGCCGGATAAATCAAAAAAACCGCGGTGAACAGCGCAAAAATAACTTTTATGGCAGATATTCCGGTTGTAATCCAAAATATAAAAAAGATAGGGATATGAACGACCAACACATAGATCTTCATATACACATCTATAGGTAAAACCATGGAAAGTGCTATATTCACAGCCAGAACAAGCAGATTGCCAACGCCGAAAAATATGCGGCGGCCTCCTTCGAGGCTTTTAATATGTATATCCAAAAGAAGCATCTGAGCAATGATGCCAAACAGGATAGTCGCACATACCAAAAGGTTTGAGAATCCAAACATCACTCTACTCCTTTTTCCATAAACAAATGTTTCATGTATGCCTCTCGTACCTTACTGTAAAGCAGGCGTGAAATCGGTACAACTTTTCCTCCAATGGTTACAAGCTCATTTGACCTGAGCTCATTTACCTGCCAAAGATTTACAATATAAGAGCGATGCACTTTAACAAACTCAGTGCGAGCGAGCAGCTCCTCCTCAAACGCCGCCAGAGAAGAAGTCAACTCTTGCACGCTGCCGTCTGTCATATGGAAATACAGTCTTTTGTTCATGATTTCCACAAAAGCCATCTTTGAAAACAAGATACGTGCCATGCCGGAAGCGGTTTTGACTTTCAACCCCTCCATAGGCTTTTGTTCGTCGGCGATAACTGCATCCAGCAAAGAGAAAAGCTTCTCCTTTGATACAGGCTTTAGGATATAATTATAGGCCTTGACTGCGTAACTCTCGACCGCAAATTCCGGTGAAGAAGTAAGAAACACAATTTTAACTCCCGCATCAAACTCTCTGATTTCATGAGCTGCCTGCATTCCGTTAATTTCGGGCATCATGATATCCAAAAATAAAAGGCTGTAATCTCCGCTGCTCACATTCTCTATCAGCTCTGCGGCACTTTTAAAATTTGTGTATGAAAGCGACGCTCCGCTTTCTCTTCTGTATTCGTCTATAAAAGATGAAATTCGCTCCAGTTCGCGCGGATCATCATCACAGATTGCAATTCTCAATTCTTGTTCACTCCCATTGAATTAAAACTCAAAGTAAGTTTAACATAAAAAACCGACTTATTCTATGCCGGTTTTACATTCCGGGACAAAATCTCATACATTTCAGGCAGACTCAAACTTTTTCCGGAAATATCCTCTATAATATAATGCATGAAAAAATTTTAATTTCAGGCATCACTATAAAAAGGAGGTGCGGAACTTGATTACTGTTATTACCTGTGTAACTGTCGGTATAAGTATCGCATTGTTCTCGGTACTGTGGTTTTGGATAGTGCACCGTGAGCTGAGGAATAAAAGAGATACTGTAAAAAGCGCGGCCGCTCAGTTGGCTGCCTGCCGCAAGAAGCACTTACAGACAATGGACAGCTCTGAGGAGGGGGACGTGAAATCGATTCTTTCCCGCAGCCTGGATATCTACCGCCAGTCAATAACGCTTTACAACCATACACTCATGAAGCCGTGGAATCGTATTCCCGCATTTCTGATGGGCTTCCGGCAAATCAATGAGAGCGAAAATACCTAAGTAATATTTATTAAAGTTTTATCTTGCACGTGCCATCTTCGCCTTTGCAGACGCACTGAAACGATTGTCCTTGTATCTTCCGCCTTTTTTAGATAACTTTCCGGCGTTTCCCTTATTATTCTTCTTACATTGTGCTGCAGACAAAAGAAATGCATGTATATGCTTGCCGCAAATTTTACGATTTTCCATACCTTGCAAAACCTGTTCAACGCGTTCTTGAGAAATTTTGATAAGGCTTTGTTCTTTTGAAATCTCTACCTTATTTATCTCTTGTCTTGAAATGCCCGTGTTATCTATAATAGATCCGATCAGATGGTTTATGCCGACACGGCTTCGGGATCCTATATTTAAGACAATTGTTTCGTAATCTTGCTGTGCCGCCTGAGCAGATATACTTTTCTTTTCCGTCACATTGCGACGAGATTCCGCTTTGCCTTTTTCACGCTTCTTCTCTTTCACATTAACCGTAACAGGTTCGCAAAGTTTTTTATATTGAAGTGATAATGCTGCATCAGCTATATCCCTAACAGAATAACTCTTTTCTATCAATTCATCAATTATCTCAGCAAAAACAGAATGTGTTCCGTTCTGAATCCGAGCCTCCAATTCTGAAGCAGCTTTTGCAACGTTTATATCTTTAACCGTCCGTGATGTAGGCAATACGGCTTCTTTTATTTCAGATTTTACCTCAATTGCAATACGTTTCATGGCATGGATATCTCTCTTGTTGCTGCAAAGAGTTATACTGCGACCGGTCTTTCCTGCTCTTCCGGTTCTGCC
>DCTT01000014.1:0-2781 GCA_002329295.1 Eubacteriaceae bacterium UBA1433 | reverse complement strand
ATATCTGTTGCAATGAGAATTGTAGTCTTCCCTGACTTGAAATCTTGCATAATAGAAGTACGTCTGCTCTGCTTTATGTCGCTGTGAATACTTTGAGCAGAAATATTCTGTTCGTTCAGGAAATCTGTCAATTCATCTGCCATCCGTTTTGTGCCACAAAAAATAATTGCGCGATTCGGTTGATAGCATTGTAAAAGCAAGGCCAGAGATTCTTTTTTACTTCCGCGAGGAACTTCTATATACTTCTGATCTATATTTTCAAGAGTGACTTGGCTCTTGTCTATTTCGATAACAGTTGGCAACTTCTGAAATTCATCTGTAATCTTCATAATCGCAGGCGGCATTGTAGCTGAAAATAAAACTGTCTGTCGCTCCTCGGGAGTATCGGTTAATATTGTCTCAATATCTTCCCTAAACCCCATATTCAACATCTCATCCGCTTCATCCAGGATAATCATTTTCAGATTATCAAGCTTTATAGTCTTGCGCCGCATATGATCCATTACTCGCCCCGGAGTTCCTACGACAATGTTTGCCTTGCGTAAATTGATACACTGCTTGTCTATTGCTGCACCGCCATAAATGGGTACAGAGCGAATGCCTTCTTCAAAACGTGCAAGCTTCTGTATCTCCTCGTTTGCTTGCAGCGCTAATTCTCTTGTGGGACAGAGAATCAGCACTTGTATTGTGGGCTTTTTTTCATTCCTGTCAATTTTTTCAATTGCGGGGATAGCAAAGGCAACAGTTTTTCCTGTTCCGGTCTGCGATTTAGCAATAACATCTGCGCCGGTGCGTATGACCGGAATGGCTTCAGCTTGAACAGGGGTAGCATATTCAAATCCCATTAGGGAGATTGCTCGTTCAACCTTTTGCGTAAGACTCATTTGTGAAAATAATACTTTTTTCATTAAGTTCCTCTATTCTAAATATTAAAACGAGAATATTTGCTCTCGCCTTGTCTTTTCGGTACACCGGAGCGAAATTAACGCGGCAACGCCGGTTTGGTGAGTTCATAATTCTTATTGAAATTCCAATGTGTACGCAGCAAAATTCTATAATGTANNATCATACATGCAAAATAAAAAACCGGCCTTCAAGGCCGGTAATCATCACACTCGAGCCCGCGCAAAGACGTGCTCTGTAAAGACTCTCTTCTTTGTTCTGCTCCAATAGCATATAATATATTCCGCAAAAAGTCAACGTATTTCTCGGACTCATTACAAAATAAGATTTGATATGATAATTTAAATTACATATCAAAATCAAATTCATCGTCTACTCGGCATCCTCATCCGGAGTCTCCAGCAAAAAGCTCATCGGACGAAAACCGTCATTACACGAAATCATTGCCGACTTCTTATTCTTCATCCAACCATCGTAAAAATCTTCACCTCCGTGAGCAAGCGTCATCACAAAGGCAGACATACTTTCCCACGCACTGTCGCACATTCCTTTAGGCCTTTCCCAGCCATTAGCAATAAAAACTTGCCCAACCTTCATGTCGCAGGCATGCTGTATCGGATTTTCATATTTATCTATCAAGTCTTGATAAATTGTTTGTTTCATAGCTGTGATTTTCACTTTTTTCATACAGATTCCCTCCACTTCGCTCACTTTATTTTATTAACCGCATTCTCAAATTTCTCCGTGTCAGTAGCATCCGGCCTGCAGTAATATCCGGATTATGTAGGATTATTCTGCCGGCATCCGGCACTGATAATCCTTTCTCCCATACAGTTTCCTCTTTAGCGTAAAAAGCATCGGTGTCTTGCATAACCGAATTAAATTACAATCATAACCAAGCCGGCCGCACACACTCCCATTCCCAGTATTTGATGTAAGCTAAGCGATTCATTATATAATAAAAATCCAACAATCAGCAAAACACAAGCTAAGGTTATGCTGGCAAATAAATTCGCTATGCTTATTTTCCATCCTGCACGATAAACACACAGAAAACCAAACTCCAAGCCAACGATTGCAATTCCGAGGGCATAGGTCGTCCAGTTTGCTTTTGACAGCTCCAATAAAAGATTTTTCTTTTCATCCGTAAGAAAATACATCATTACTGAGAAAATCATAGCTACCAAATAGGTAATTGAAAGTGAAGCAAATAAATTGATGTTTACCGGTGTTGATTTTGCGCTGATGTTATAAGCTGTATTCGCAGCAACGACAACCAGAATCGGCCATAACATATTCCACATATTATAAACCTCCCGAAGAAGTATAAAGCCGCATGCAAGTTAGCCTCGCATACGGCAGGTGCTCATCCGACGATATAAATATATATCGTATAATTATAATAACATTAGCATACTGCAAATTGCAACATCAATTATCCGATTTATTTTTTGTAATACTGTGCAAACAAACTGCAAGCATCCGTTTTATTCATATTCTTTATCCTCAAAGCGGCTTCTATGTACGAATTGGTTGCCGTGTAATGCCTTTTACACCACATACCGCATTCATTCTCCTTGCGAGATAATATGTCGGCAGAGCAAAAAGAGAAAGTGCCGCCGCTGTAAAATACATTGCATGATATCCTAAAGCTGTGACAATTGCTCCCAAAAGCACCGGGCCCAAGCCTACCCCAAGATCACAGCATGCCCAGTAGGTGGTTGTCGCAAAAGGTCTTCTTTCGTTGCTTATGCTTCTGTTCAATATAGCATTAAGACATGAGTTCATCGTACCGTATCCCAACGCTCCTGCGGCAGCGCTGATTATAATGGTCAAAATACAAGGTTTAAACGCAAGGAGTGCCAAGCCTATAGGTTG
>DCTT01000001.1 GCA_002329295.1 Eubacteriaceae bacterium UBA1433 | reverse complement strand
TGTCGGCAAGGAAGGTTATAGCTTTGATGGGTTGACAGCCAGTGTGGACTATACCTTAGAGACTCATATCAATAATGAGCAGTATGTGGTGAAAATCACCTATTCAGTTTCTAGCATATCAGAGGCAGAAGCGGCGGAAAAGTCGGCAACTATATAAGCCAAAAAGCAACGAGGCCAAAATCTGACCTCGTTGCTTTTACTTCTTGATCCGAAAATCTTTCCAGTCGCAGCAGAATCCGTACACGTTATTTCGCCGCTGAAGTTTATTATTTGCAACCACCTAAATGAAACCATTAGCGATTAATTGATCGCGGTAACGCCAAAAACCGCTTTTACTGAAACCATACTTGACCGCAATGTTGCATGGAAACTGAAAGCGCTGTTTTCCTCCTGCTTCGAGCATCATAGCTGCCATCAATTTGCATGCGGGTCCCGACAAATCACGCCATGCGTCGGAATGGATCATGGTTGTGCCAAGACGTATATATCTTTTTTCGATTCTGTTTGAATTCTTTGAGAACCAAGGGGGAAATGGAACCTTTTTATTTTTTTGTGCCATTATTTTTGCCTTTCATTGCAATATTTAGTTGGATCGGATAGATAATCGACTAACACATCTACATCGATTAATCTCCGGCGGCCGTTGCCTGCAGCGACGGAGGGAATTACTCCTTGTTTGGCCAGCAGCCGAATCGTTCTTGCGCTAAGTGCGCTTTCAGGATCAATTTTTCTAATTTCTGCAACTGCATCCTCAGCAANNCCATATCGTAATTTCATATCACACCATCTCTCATTCGAATCATTTTATGTAACCATTGTATCAGCATTTAATTCAAAAATAAATTCGCGAAATAACATTATTTCATCAATGTTTTTATATATTTCGATTCAAGTTATTTGTATCTTTTTTATTTCAAAATAAATTTATTGACAACACTTGAATAATGATTTATTATAGGTACATAGGAGATGATTACATGGAAATTGATGATAGCTTAATTAATGCTCCATCGTATCGATATGTAGCGTATGTTGATACAGAAAAGAAATCCGAGACGCAAGGCGAATGCTTTACTCTTCTGACTGATGAATACACAAATAATGACCATTGTGCAGATATAACACAATATGATTTTCTTCCGCCGAGTCAGTTTCCTGAAACAGCATTGATACATTCACTGATCGATGATTACTCTATCCCGCTATGTGGTCTAAATGCGCCTTTTCCGGACGATAAGGACTTTGGTATGCCCGGAGAAGGTGAGGGCTGGAGCGCTTTTCGCTTAAAAATCCCTTTTGCTAAGCAAGCTCCATTTATATTGTTTTGCGATTTTTTATCTATTGACTTCGACAAATTCATCCGTGAGTTTGTTGATTTGCTCCTCAAAATGTCAAAGCTGTATGGAAATGACCGCACTTCTCATCCAAATAGATTGAAAGACAAATTCGATCCCTTTGCCAGTCTGCTCTTGGTGGATGAAGAAATCGAAGCTTTTTTAGTTGAACAGGAGGCAGTAGACTATCAGGTGCTGCCATATGATGAGGAGAGATCCAATCTTATCCGTAGATATACGGATAAGTGGCTTGATTATATCCTCATTCAAAATTATTGCCTGGCATATATGAAGCAACCGGCGGTTTATGGCGCACCCGGCCATTTTGCAGCCTTCCGTCGCCGCTATCAAATCATGGATCCTCGCTCTTATATTCCCAAAATGACTGGTGACGCAAATACGGAAAGGCAACTATTGTATCAAGCATATGAGTCAGGAGATATTGAGCAATTTGAGGTTGCTTTTCAGCAGTTTACCAATAATTTTTCTTCTTTGCATTGCAAAACAATCGTCACATCCCATCTCAGTACTTTTTTGGCGGATATGCTCGAAATGATTATTGATAATCAATATGCAATCAAAGAGTGCAAACTCTGCGGACGGTATTTTGTTCCGATTGAGAACAACAATATTGGTTACTGCTCCCGTATTTATAAAGGGAAAAAAACCTGCCGAGATATCGGTCCCAGTGTATGTGCACAAAATAAGATTAAAAAAAATAAGATAAAAAATGAAATGAAAAGGATATATAACCGATTGAGGAACCAGAAGGAACGGCATCCGAAACAAACTGAATATGTACAGAAATTTAACCAATTTGTGCAAGAAAAAAAGCGGCTCGAACAGGCCTATCGAGCCGGAAAAATATCTGAGTCTGAAGTTTTGTCGGAATTAGACACATGGAAAACGAGGTGATGTTACAAGCTATGGCAACCATCCAAAAGCGCGGAACAAGCTACAAAATCACAGTTTCCAGCGGCTACGACCTGTCCGGCAAGCAGATCCGTCACACGATGACATGGACCCCGCCTGATGGTATGACCAAGAAACAGATCCAAAAAGAAGTTAACCGGCAGGCGGTGTTGTTTGAAGAACAAGTGCAGTTAGGTCAGGTATTAGACGGAAATATCCGTTTTTCTGACTTTTCGGAACAGTGGCTTCATGATTATGCGGAACTGCAACTTCGCCCTACCACGGTTAACAGCTATCGCCAAATTATTAATCGACTGAATCGGATAATTGGAAATGTTCGTTTGGACAAACTCCGCCCGAAACAAATCATTTCCCTATATCATAGTCTCGCTGAAGAAGGCGTGGCGCAGCGTGCGGTATCTCTTTCAAAAAATAAATGTTTTGACTTAAAGCAAATGCTCCGATCAAAGGGTTGCACGATGGAATCGTTTGCAAAGTCTGCGCATATTTCGGTTAGAACACTNNCTGTAACGACCGGCCTGTTTGTCTCCAATCGGCAGAAAAGATCTGCACTGTGCTCAATAAGCCACTTACAGAGGTATTTGCTGTTTCAGATGAAAAGCAAAAGCTTGATCCATCTACCATCCGTAAGCATCATGCCGTTCTTTCATCTATATTAGCAACTGCAGTGAAATGGCAGATGATCCCGTATAATCCATGTGAACGTATTCAACCGCCAAAAGTGGGCCATAAGGAAGTGCTTTACCTGGACGAAAAACAGGCGGGTCATCTGTTGGATCTTGTACAGTCTGATACGTTGCAGCATCAGGTTATTGTTGTTCTGGCTTTGTATACAGGTATGAGACGAGCTGAAATCTGCGGTCTGGAATGGAAGGATATAGATTTCAAACATTCGATCATCAATGTAAATCGTTCCTCTTTATACCTCCCGGAAAAGGGGATTTTTACCGATGAAACAAAAAATAATTCTTCGATACGACCGGTCAAAGTGCCGGATTATGTCATCCAGCTGCTCAAAAAATACAGGCTTCAGCAGAAAGAACAGCGTTTGAAGCTGGGAGACCAGCGGCAGGATTCAGGACGAATTCTTGTCCAGTGGAACGGCGTTCCGATTCATCCCAGTACGGTAACAAACTGGTTCCATAAATTCATTTGTAATTCCGATCTGCCTGATATTCACCTGCATAGTATGCGCCACACCAATATCACGCTGCAGATCGCCGGAGGCATCCCGATTACCACCGTTGAAGCCCGTGCCGGACATGCAAATTCCAATACAACAAGCAAAATTTATGCCCACGCAATCAAATCAGCCGATGAGGCGGCTTCGCAATATCTGAAGAATATCCTTCAACCGAAAACAGGCAAAAACAGAAAAAAGAATATTTCATCATAATCCGTTGCACAACAAATATCAGCTCTAAGGCACAGGTTATGCGCAGTTACCGGCAGTTATAAACACCAGCGTAAACACCAAATAAACAGAGGCTCGCCGGTTTGAAAAAATAAAGCACCCGAAAAAGTAACAAAAACCCCGTCATTTCCGGAGAAATAACGGGGTTTTTGTGGAGCTTGCGGCCGGACT
>DCTT01000024.1:1629-13172 GCA_002329295.1 Eubacteriaceae bacterium UBA1433 | reverse complement strand
ACAAACATCTCCACAAATTCAGAGCCTGAAATCGAAAAGAAGGGTACATCCGCTTCGCCGGCGACGGCTTTTGCCATCAGTGTTTTTCCGGTTCCAGGAGGTCCCACCAAAAGCACGCCTTTGGGACACTGTGCGCCGATGGCTTCGTATTTTTTCGGATTATTGAGATAGTCGATAATTTCCTGCAGGGATTCTTTCGCTTCTTCCTGACCCGCCACATCTTCGAAAGTCTTTGTGTCTTTGTCCGGCGTGTAAACTTTCGCAACGCCTTGCCCGTGGATGTTTAATCCGGAGACGCCCATCTTGTTTGCCATGTTTTTACTGATTTGTTTTCCGATGAAGACAAAAATCAGGATCGGCAGCCCGTAACTCAATAAAAGCGAAACGAACAGGTTTGGCGTTTCGGGAATCTCGGCAGCATAATTGATGCCTTTTTCCTGCAAAAGTTGAGGCAGGTTAGGATTGTCGACAATCCCCGTTTTGTAATAGAGAATCGTGCCGTTTTTTTCTTTGGTAAAAGTGATTTCGGTGTCCGAAAATTGAACCTGTTTTACTTCGCCCGCTTCGACGGAGTTTATAAAATCGAAATACGTCGTCGTCTGCACCTGCCTTGACAGAAACATCGGCATGATGAGCCAGTTAAAAACGAAAATAAGCAGGATGGCGATTCCGTAGTAGTATAACAGAGTTCGCGGGATTTTATTCTNNCTTGTTATGAGAATCGGTATTTTTCATCAAATTTTCTCCTTTTTTATGAAATTTTTATGGAATAAGCAACAGTTGTTTTCGAAAAGCTATGACCCAACAACATGTTGTGCTATAATATAAATTATACAGACACCCCGATATTCTATCAACAAACAAAGAGACAGTTTTTGTCGGGTTGTTGATTTGAAAAGGAGAAAAGCGATGGCAAAAAAACAACCGGAAGTTACCGCAGAGACAAAACAAAATATCATGGAGGCGTATTGGGAGTTGTATACTTCCGATGTTCAGGGCAGGATTACGGTAAAAATGATTACTGACCGGGCGGGGTATAACCGCGGAACTTTTTATGCGCATTTTTTGGATATGGAGGATTTGCAGAGTCAAATTGAAGACGAATTATTGCCTTCGGAAGAAAATTTCGAAAAATTGAAAGAGGCGACCTTTTCAAAAAACAGTCAGCAAATCATAGAAATTTTTATGCAGGTCGATAAATCGTTGGATCAAAAACTCAGTTTTCTTTTGGGGCCGAGGGGGAGCTTGTCTTTTCAAACCAAACTGAAGACGACCCTGAAGAAAATGATATTAAAATATGCTTCGTTAGACTTGCAGGAATCGGAAAGCATTGTCGATTATAAGGCGGAAATTTTATGCAGCATATTTTATGCGACGCTATGTTACTGGTATGACCAGGGCAGCCGTCTTTTTTCCAAAGAAGAAATGATTCGCCTGATGCTGAATATTATTTTTTTCGGGCTTACGAACAGCCAAATTTCGGACAGAGTGTAGGTGGAGTTGTATAGGTGTTTTGACAGCAAAAAAGGTGGACTGAAAAGAAAGAACCGTTATTTGCGGATGATTTGTTTTACCTTTTCAACGACGGGTAGCGGAGCATTCTCTTTACTGAAATATTCGATATTCAACATCTATTTTCGATGATTTCTTTTATTTGTTCTATTTCAATGCGTTCTCTTAGGTCGTAGATTTTATTTTCAACATACTTTTTATGTTCAACCCATGTTATACCTACAAAGAAAGGAAGCAATTGTTCCAAAAACTGAATCCACTCGTCATATATAGGAATTAAACTTTCAACACAAAAATTGGGTATGGGAGTCAATGGAATTTTCTCAAAAGATTTAAACTTGGAATTATGCATTAAAAACAGTTCAATGTAATCTTTTTTTCTGTTTCCATCCAGATTTGCTATTGCTAAAAACAGATATTTCATTTCCTCGTCGTTATTTGAACGAGTTTGAATATACTGTCTAATCCATTGATCTTGTTTATCCTTAATTTCTTTATCGTCCTGATTTGGCAATAATATCTTTTTCATAAGTGCCTGTACGTTTCCAAAGAAGGATTTACTTTTTTTCATATATAATTCGATTATTTCATTATATACATCAATATAATTATCTAATTCAAAAAAACACCCCATCTGCTTTTCGTACGTATGCATGTCTATATAAGTGTCATTAGTCAAAATGTCGATATATTTTTCTAAAATAGAAGAATCAGTAATATATATTTCTTTCAGAATCTTGCCATCATAATCAAAACATTGATTGTAAGAAAGCATTTCAATATAAATCTCTATTAATAAATCTATTCTGGTGGAGAATTTCCTTACTATATTCTGAGGTTTATCTTTACAAGTATCAAATAATGAACTGAAATATAAATTCATAATATAAGGAGAATACTTTCTTTTTGCTAAAATGATTTCGCAACCTTTTATAAAAACATCCTGATCTAAAAAACTAAATTTTTCTAAAAAATCAACATTTCGTAGCGGTGAACTACTAATTTCTTTATCTGAATCATTTGATAAAAATTTATATAATCCACTTAAGTGATTTTCAGAGACAACTTCTGCTGGCAATTCATGATAATATGCATATATCCAAAAGTTTTTTTGATTGAAATTGTATTCATTGATTAATTTTAATACTTCATCTTCATTTATTAATAGCAAAAGATTATTAACTACAATACACGGGTTGATATTTAGAGGTGTGTCTTGATCTAAATAATAAGCAACCGTTTTTAGATATAAATCTTTATTTTTAGATATAGCATTTAGAGCAATACCTAACCCTTCTTTAAGGTGCTCGTACTCGTGTTCTACAATATTCATGGATTCAGTACATATATCAATCAAAAATTTTAACGTCTCATCATTTGCATTTTGTAGATGGTCTTCAATATTCTGCTTTTTAAGTGTGTCAAATTGTTCCTTATTATATTTATAGAAGTCATGACCGATAAGGAGTGTGTATAATTTAAAAGATTTGCTATCTAAGTATTTGCGAAATAATTTATCGCTATCTATTTTTTTCTTTTTATACACGCTTACAATTTTATGCGCCAAAATAGAATTTTTCAAATTTACGGATGGGAATGTGTTTTGCAAAATTTCTTTTATATACATTAAGTCAAAATCCATGACAGATAGACTGCTTTTATCTCTATAATCTCCATACTTACTAATTATTTTTCTAATTTTCTCTTTATACTTAGCTTTTTTTCCGATTTCTATTAAATATTCCCATACTACTTTCCTGTATTGCTTTACTTCCTCAGATAAGACAAGTGAAATATTATAGATAATAAATGTTTTCTTTGGACCAGGTTCTCCGGGAGTAAAGTTGAGCTTTAATAGCTGTTCTGCTACTTCTAAAAATAACTCAATGATATTTTCATCTTGCCAATCATCTGAATATTCTTTTATTTTTTCTAAATACGAGATTTGAGTAACATAACCTATCTGGTCACTATCTTTTTTTATACCAAAATAAACGTTACTGGCATAATAAAAATCCATAAATAAATCTGGACGTTTTGAATAATATTTAAAAAATAAGTCTAGTGCAGAAATTAAATCTTGCATATCGCTAAATCCGCCAAGAATTTCTATTATCTCATCTTGTATAATTTGATGATTTTTACCTTTTTTTATGTCGTCATCTGAAATTTTAATATTTACAGGTTCCACCTGTTCAATTTTATTTTTTAGAATGATTAGTGTTTCTGTAGGATTAACACGGAAAAAGGCCTTAACAAATGTGTAAAAATAGGCAGATTCTTCTGCTTTAAGTTTATTCCACAATTTCAATATTTCATCGGAAACAAAATCGACAAGATTTTTATTTCCAAAGACACTAAGTAATGTATTCATAACATAAATAGTTCTTTCTTTGTCATATTGAAAGCATATATCAATCGTATTTGATAAACTGAGTAATTTTTTGTCAAAAAAAACAAACTTGAGAATATAATTAGCAAAGCATTCTTCTGAAAAGCGAATAGCTTTATCATTGTATATATCCACTACTTCTTTATCACTAAGTTCTTTTATATTTCTAATAAAATTGTCTTTACTAATTCCTGTATCTTTTAAAATTGAAAAGATAATGTCAATATGATCTAAATAAATAGCTCCCCAAAAGGCAATTATTCCTGCTGTTATCAAAGAATCGCTATCTAATAATATTTCATTATTTAAAAACTTTCCATAATACTCATCATACAATTGAGATGCATCGGCGATAGATTTTAAATTGTTTGAATTTAAAGCAATTCTGCCGGCAAGCATAGCAATTCTTGCATTTCCTTGAGAGATATTTAATATCTGGTCTTGATATTCAGGGTGTAGAATATTAAAAACTTTTTCAAGTAATTCTTTTATTTGATTATTCGTTAGTGGATTTATCTTGATGATACCATATGAATCAATTTCTCTGACATCATTAATTACTTTTTCAAGTGCATAATCACGTACTGTAATTATAATCTTTACATTATATCCCTTTGGAAGCATTGTTGTATAACGAAGGATATGTTGTGGTTCACGAAATTGATTGGCATCATCAATTACAAGTATGTAATCTCCTGGCTTGCTTAAAAATAGTTTAAGATCCTCATATATTGATAAGGACTTATTGCGGATGCAGTATAATTTTGATTTGTTTTCTTTTTTATATTTATCAGCGTAATGTAATGCTAAACGTGTTTTGCCGGAACCTGCCGCACCGCTCAATATCACAATATTATGTTCTATAAAAGCTGCATCTATCTTTGCTATTTCGTCCTCTCTAAACAAAAATTCTGTATCAATGGGTGCTGCAAGCCTATTTGAATTATATTCTTTCACAAAATCATCTATATCCATAATTTGATTAGAATCAATAGATATTTCTAAAAAATCTCGACATAAAATAGGGTGCAGGAGATATATGTCTTCTGCGAGTTTATCAATTCCAATTAGAACTAAATTTATTCCCGCTTTTTTGCAAATATCTTTCAGCCCTTTATCTTCCGCAGGTTTTATACTAGATGATGTATGGCAATATATTATTTCTTCTATTTTGTCATGAGAAATTTTAGTCTTTGATACATTCAAACATTTATTTATATCATCCTTAATTTTCTTAACCAAACTATTTTGTTGTGTTGTATATTCTACAAAAACATACTTACCATTGGGCAGAACAAAATACGTGTCCGGGGTTCCTGAAGTTGTTTTTCGTGTTCCTGCTTGTCCGCCGAGCGACACTATGTTTGGATATCCTTTTTTCGACAAATATGCGTCACAGAGATTCTGAAAAGAGCCCGGATCCAATTGAAGTATTTTTTGTTTTATGCTTTCAATATTATTCAAATTTATATCACACCTCCTGTATTTTTACTAAATTATTTGACTTTGCATCAAAAATTACGCATCGGAGTTTTTTTCTTTGGTAAGATGTAAAACATATTCAACAACGAATCCGAAATTGCGTTTCATGCTGCCGTTGCCTTTATTGCCGCCGAATTCACAGCCGTGGGCGTGGTCGTGGCTGTAATGCTATCTGCCGTGGCGATAACCGTAGTGCGGCGGGCAGTGGGCGCAGTCGCCATTGCATTTGCCGTTATGTTTTTGCGGACGGCCAAACAGTCTGTCAACGCCTTTTGCAATCCCCAATATAGCAAACAGAAAGCCGAAAAACCCGAAATTTTTTGGTTGTTGATCGGCACGTCCATATTTTCTGCCAAAGGTTCGTCATTTTCGTCCGATTCCCATTCTTCGTTCTCATCACGCATTTCTTCAGGCAAAGCAAGATGCTGCTTGGCGCAGATTTTGATAATGACTTCATCATCCACCTCGCCGTAGAGAGTTTCGATATCTTCGACCGTGAGTATGCTTGCGGAATAATAGACTGCTGCCGCAGCCAATGCCTTATCATTGGCGTATAAAAATTTCATCAGATCATCGGCGCAAAAGGCGAGTTTTGCCTCCACCGCTTTTTTTAAAAGGCGATTGGCGGCAGTGATATTTTCCTGCAGTTCGATGATGATTTCTCCGACTTCATCGGCAAGGCCGAGGGAAGTTAACGCAGACAGATTGCGTATGCGTGTACTTTGTGCCCAATTGTAAAAATTTTCGTAATATTCATGCCATGTGTATGTACGCAATCCGTTTACCTCCACAATTTCATATTCTATTTTACATGGAAACGAGTTTGTTTTCTGTAAGGATATAGTAATCTATTTTGAGGAAGATGTGTATTGTTTTCGGATTTTTTTATCGGTATTTGCACAAAACCGCTGCAATTTTTGTCTGAAGCGGAAGGGAAGGTTGCAACGGTTTTTACGCTTGAATGCTATGTTGTTATTTTCATGTCATTCCATGCTGCAAGATAGGAAATGCACGGCCAGACCGATGTTCGTCTGAGCAGCGAGGCCGTTACGTTTTTTGCTTCTTCTGTTTTGTTGCAATATTCAAGATATACGGCGATGCCGTACATTGCAACAACGGCGTTCAAGTCATTTTTCTCCTGCTCCGCTTGCCGAAGCGCTGTATCCGCAGTGCTTTTTCCGAGGATGACCTCCACGGCCGATTGATACGCTGTATGGTGTCCGACTTGCATATCGTCGCGGTATGTGCTAATGAGCCTGTCGGGCAGGTTTTTGCGCATACAGCACAGGGCGTGCCAATACAGGACGGCGATTCGCATTTCGTCTTCGCAGGGCAGAACTTTTGCGAAGCGGTCTGCCGCTGATTGATAATCTCTTTGCAGATAATGCCATACGCCCATCGGATAGGCGACGGATTGTTCGCTGCCGCTGAGAGAACGGCTTTTTTCGTAGGCTTTTTTGGCTTCGTCAAAACGCTGCAATGTCAGATAAGCCCCGCCTAAACGAATATAGAGCATCGGGTCGTCTGCGCGGATCATCTCCGCCGTATGATAAGCATCGATGGCCTCGCGAAAACGGTATTGTTCGGAAAGAAGATTTCCGAGTTTCACCCGACTTGCGTAATCGTCCGATTCTTGCAGCCAGAACATTTCTTCGGTATCTTCGCACAGGCAGGGAGCGGTGCCAAGCTGACTGTCGATCGAAGCGTACTTCGTTTTGTGCATGATTATTTTTCCTGTTCGGCGATGCGCTCCGACACCTCGGCAAGGCTCATATTCTGCTCTCGCGCAATGCGGGCAAGGTCTTCAAATTCATATTTTTCTCTTGTTACGCCATAGCCCACGGAGACTTTTTTGCGCACGTTGCCGTATTCGGTCGCCAGTGTTTCAATCGAACGGGAAAGAATATGGCGGCGGCTGATGTTTTCACGCACGCCGATGGTCGTGGTGTGTCGGAAAATCAGCCGGATGATCTGCTCTTTGTTTTTTTCATGGCACATGACGGAAAGCAAAGTCCCGGGACGTGATTTTTTCATCTGCGCGGGAACGGTATAGACTTCCAAAGCCCCAGCCGCAAACAGCTGTTCTTCGGCAAAGGCGACGGCTTCGGCCGTCATGTCGTCGAGATTGCAAAAAAGCTCGACAATCATATCATCGGCATCCTGTGTTTCGCCGAGAAAAGCCCGCACACAGTTGGCGGCGGAAAAATCCTTCCTGCCCATGCCGTAGCCGATGGCGGTTGTTTTCATCACCGGCATATCACCGAATTTCGTGGCAAAGTGCTTCAGCAAAGCTGCGCCGGTAGGGGTACACAATTCGCTCTTGATCCCGCCGCCGTAAATCGGCACATCCTGCAGGATATAGGCCGTTGCAGGAGCGGGGACGGGGAGAATGCCGTGCGCGCATTTTACATGACCGCTGCCTACATGAATCGGAGAAACGACAACCTGTTCGGGAGACAAACGATCCATCAGCATGCAAACCGCCGTGATATCCGCAACGGCATCCATCGTGCCGACTTCGTGAAAGTGAATCTGTGTAACAGGGACACCGTGAACATGGCTTTCCGCCTCGGCAATCAGCGAATAGACGGCAAGAATATCCGTTTTTACCTTTTCGGACAGCGGCAGGTTTTCAATAATATGTTCGATTTCGTCCATGCCGCTGTGATGATGCGTATGTTCTTCATCGTCGGAATGTTTGCCGTGTTCGTGAAAGTGTCCGTGGTCGTGCGAATGATTGTGCGAATGTTCATGGTCGTGCGTATGTCCGTGAGCATGACTGTGCTCGTGCCCGTGGGCATGAGAGTGCATATCCGCTGTTTCTTCGTCTCCGTTGATTTTGACCGTGATATGCGTTCCTTGGATCCCGCATTTTGAAGAGGCTTCGCTGTAAACCGTAACGCCGGGAATGCCGAGACGGTTCAGTTCGTGAAGAAAATCCTCTTTATTCGGAAGAAGTTCAAGCAAAGCCGCTGTCAGCATGTCGCCTGCTGCGCCCATGCCGCAGTCTAAATACAAAGTTTTCATTTTATTTCGCCCCCATATGGTTGATCATACTTGCCAGATAGCCGGCTCCGAACCCGTTGTCGATATTTACGACCGATACCCCGCCGGCGCAGGAGTTCAGCATCGATAAAAGAGCGGACAGACCGTGAAAGGATGCGCCGTATCCGCCGCTGGTAGGCACGGCAATGACGGGACAGTCCGCAAGCCCTGCGATTACGCTGGCAAGCGCGCCCTCCATTCCGGCGATGGCGACAATGACGCTTGCGCTCATAATTTCATCCAAATGGGCAAGCAGGCGGTGCAGCCCGGCCACGCCCACGTCATAGAGACGGACGACTTCATTGCCGTGTACTTCGGCGGTCAGGGCGGCTTCTTCCGCTACCGGGATATCGATCGTGCCTCCGGTGGCTACGACGACTTTTCCGAGCCCGTCCGCATCGGGAACAGGGCCGATGATGCCGACTTTGGCCTGGGCATGATAGTTTATCGGATATACGGTTTTGATTTTTTCGGCTTCCGTCGGCATCAGTCGTGTAATCAGGATGGTGTTTTGGCCGTTGAGTTTCATTTTTCCGGCGATCCCGATCATTTGTTCCGCCGTTTTTCCGGCGCCGTATATGACTTCCGGCATCCCCTGACGAATGCTGCGATGCAAATCGATTTTCGCATAGCCGATATCTTCGAAGGGTTCTTTTTTCAGCGCCAAAAGGGCGTCTTCCACCGTGATTTTACCGGCCTGCACAGCTTCTAAAAGGGCTTTGATTTTTGTTTTCATTCTTTTGTCTCCAAATCCAGCAAAACAGCCGAATAATATTGTTTGAATTCTGCAAGGATGTTTTTTCGGTTTTCAAGGACTTTTTCCGCTTGGGCGGCGGGAAGATGTATTTTTGCGGCATCTCCGATGCGCTGCACGCGAAAATCGCTGAACCCAAGGGAGAACAGGTAGGTTTCCGCAGCTTCCGTTGCGTTTAACTTTTCTTCGGTGATCGGCTCTCCGGCGGGAATGCGTGTGGCAAGGCAGGCATAGGCGGGCTTGTTCCATGTAAACAGCCCCGCTTCCTGTGAAAGCCGACGAATTTCCGCTTTCGTCAGATTGCACAACCGCAGCGGTGAAAGCACGGACATTTCATCAAGCGCCTTCATGCCGGGACGATTGTCGGCATCATCCGAGGCGTTGGTTCCGTCAAGCAAAACGGGAAACCCGTCCGTTTTCGCCTGTTTTATAATGGCGGCAAAGAGTTGTTTTTTACAATAATAGCAGCGGTCATGGGGGTTCGATACTATATTTTCGTCTGCAAAAACATCCAGACAGATTGTTTTCATGGATATGCCCAGTTCTTTGGAAACACGCAGCGCATCGTCTCGTTCAAACTGCGGTTGAAAAGCCGACTGAACGTAGTAGGCCTGCACGTCCTTTGCATACCGCCCGGCGGCATACAAAAGGTAGGTCGAATCGACACCGCCGGAAAAAGCGACGGCAACTTTCGGATGCTCGATAAAAAAATCAGCTAACTTCATAGATTTCCTCAAATAAGACAAAAGGCGGCTCTGCAAAAGGTACAGAGCCGCCCATCGGCTGTCTTTTATTTTTTCTTAAACAGCGTTGCTTTGACAACACCTTTCGGGTCTTTTACAAGCAAAATCACGAGCCAGATGATGAGCCCCAAAGCTACAACGGATAATCCGAGATAGAAATCATTGAGCATATCCATCGGAGCCGGCGTGAAATATTCTGCTCCAAGTTCGGCATACTCAAAGATCGCATCGACAAGCCACATCAGAGAAGCGCCCCAATACATCCAGCAGAGATAACTGACTTTCATGTCGTTTTTCGGAGCGCCTCTGTACCAGATGATTGTGCAGACGATTGCCGCAAATACTGTTGTTAACAGCGTCATGCTTATGCGCCCTCCTTTTCGGGTTCGGGAGTACGCGCCCTCTTTTCAATCAAAGAGGAGACGGCAAGCATCCCGCCCCACACGGCGGTAATGAGAACGGCCATCACGACGCCCGCACTGCCCATTTCTGCGAACATTTCGGCAGTCTCGCCGCTTTGAACCGCGGTTAAAAACGGGAAGAATGGAACCACTTCGCCGTGCCACAGATGCTCATAAGCAAGCAAGGCGGAGCCGCCCCAAAGCAGCTTATTGAGCCAGCCGAGTTTGGTGGAAAACGGGATTTTTTTTGTTTCTTCAACGGAATTGTCGGAAACGGAAAGCTTTGCAGCGTTTTCCTTTTCCTTGGATTTGATTACCTTTGCGGCAACGGTAGTGATGACTGCTTCAGCAGCCGGAACAAGAAAACATGCCATAATAGGATACCTCCTAAATATTTCAGGCGGCGTATGCAAAAAAAGAAGGCATACCGTTTCTCTGCTGAGAAGTCGCATACCTTCCTGGCATACATAATCCACCTGTATTATTGTTATATTTTCATCTGCATTTTCAGACATTTCAACGTCCTGATTCAGCTTCCTGCTGAGATAGGTATACTATATCATTTTTTTGTTTTATCGTCAATATTGCAAATATTGCAAGGTTGAAAAGCGGGACAATGATGCGAAGTTATGACGGTTGCTTTTCCTTTGGAAAAAACCTTCCGCCTTATGATGAAAGGCGCTTATTTGTTGGTTTATGCGCTCTTTTGCATGAAAACAGATTCATCTCCCGCTTCGAGCGGCGCCGTTTTGCCGTTGAAAGAGGCTGCCCCTGCGGTAAAGGCGGGGCTTGCAGACACATCGACCGCTGCGATAAAGCGGCTGCAGTCGGGGAGGGTTGTCTGCATACTTGTTTGGTCGGGCTGTTCTTTTTCCATGGCATCAATACGGGTCCGGACATTTTTTTCGAGATTTCTGTAAAAGAACTGATAGTCATACAAATGATAAACGCCTTGCCGGAAAATGTCCAGAACGGGCGGGTACTGCTCTGCCGTTACATCCGTTACTTTCAGAGCGCCGCGCTCATTGTCAATATAGGCGCCGGTAAGTGCGGGGATTTCACGGACGATATTTCCGTCATAATCGGTAAAGCAGGCGCCGAGATTGAGCGATTTGTCTGCCGGGGTTTCGTCTGTCTTCCAATTGAGCGGGTTGATGGCAAGTGTCTTTGTGCCTTTCGGAACGGTCAGAGAATCATCGATGTATACAGCCTCA
>DCTT01000024.1:0-1593 GCA_002329295.1 Eubacteriaceae bacterium UBA1433 | reverse complement strand
GCGCCAGCCGATGGCATAGCAGGCAACAAAATTTTTCGCAAAATCCGCATCCCCGGAATAGTCCTTCACAAGGCGGATACACATTTCCGCCCCCTGAGAGAAGCCGGCAAGAATAAACGGGCGGCCATGGTTGCAATATTTTAAATAATAGGAAAAAGCATCGCTTATATCGGAATAGGCAAGAGCAAGGTACGGCTCTCTGTCTGCGGCGGGCAGTTTGTACACATTCAGCCCGGCTTGACGGTAATAGGGCGCAAAGAAGCGCGCATCGTCATCGTAAATGCCTTTTTCCATATTCGTCGCCCCGAGAAAGTTTTTGCGTGTTTCTTCGTCATTCATAGCCATATTAAAGGAGTTTTCATCCCCGCCGAAAACAGTAGGGCAGACGAAAAACACATCTGCGGTTTTTTCGGACGCTTCATTTTCAAAGTAAGCCCAATTGTTTGCATCGGAATAGGATACTGCATTGCCGCTTGCACAGGCCGCAAAAGACAAAATCAGACATAAGGATAAAAGTACAGATACGAGCTGCCTTGTTCTTTGTTTCATAACCGTCACCTTTTTCCAGAGGATTTTCCATTTGAATCATTGCCGCAGCCTTCGACTGTGTCGGAACCGCAATCAAGGGTCTTGATGATCTCTGCTTCATCGTTCGTCATCACAGTTCAGGCAAAGTCATTGAACAGATATTTTTTTCTTTCTGTATCGGCAGCGTTGTTTTCGATTGATGTAAAATGCAGTTTATCCATATTCGGATAAGTCTCAATATGTCAGTGAGCATTCATTTTTGGACAATAAACAGATTGTTTCCGCATGTGTTGTTTATCGGATAGGAATACAAGGGAGGAATCCCGTTGCATAACGCAGGATATAATTTCTATTCGATGCGAAAAGAACATTCTTTTATTTTTTTTGATTATCGTTTTTTTATCAATTCTGTCTTCTTTCAGGGAATTTTTTTTCTTCAACTTTTCTCTTTTTGTCTTCATACATGGAATCATCGATCTTTTTCAAAAAATCATCTATTGTTTCATGCTGACTATCGTAGGTACTGTAACCAAAAGAAAACTGCAGCTGATACGGTTTCTTTGCTGATTCGTTGAACGATGTTACTTGTGCACGAATGGCGTCGATCATATTTATAATATCTTTTTGAGAGTGTATATGCATTAATATGATAAATTCATCTCCGCCATACCTGCATGATATCCCTTTATTGCCCACGGAGTTATATAATATCTTTCCGGTTGTGGCAATCGCATCATCTCCTACAAAATGTCCGAATCGATCATTGATGCTCTTGAAGTCATCAATGTCCAACATAATGGCGGCGGGTATGCCGGCAGAATCCTCTTTTTTATTGTACATCAGCAATAAGTTTTCCAGGTATTGCCTGTTATATAATCCCGACAGCGCATCCACATAAGAGGATTCGTTTTGGAAACTGACGAACAGAGAAATCATTCCGACAGATACGCCAAGCCACACAAGAGAGTATCCGTAAAAGAAGAACTGCAACAGACTTCCGATCATAATAGGAACCATAAAATATATGGCGGCCTCAAAGCAGCCCGTCGCGCTCCCCAGTTCAGC
>DCTT01000016.1 GCA_002329295.1 Eubacteriaceae bacterium UBA1433 | reverse complement strand
ATGCAGATCATTTTTCAGGATCCTTCCGCTTCCTTAGACCCGAGAATGACGGTAGGGGAAATTGTAGGTGAAGCGATTGATATTCATAAATTGTCTGCAAACAGCAAGGACAGGCAAGAAAAAATCAAAGAGCTCTTGGCACAAGTGGGGCTCAATACCGAACATGCGAATCGGTATCCGCATGAATTTTCGGGCGGTCAACAACAGCGTATCGGTATTGCACGGGCTTTGGCGGTAGAACCGGAGTTTATTGTTTGTGATGAACCTATCTCGGCTCTGGATGTCTCTATCCAGTCACAAATCGTAAATATGTTGGAAGATATGCAAGATGAAATCGGTTTGACTTATTTGTTTATTGCACACGATTTGTCGGTGGTTCGTCATATCTCCAATCGCATCGGCGTGATGTATTTAGGTGTTATCGTTGAAATGGCTACCAGCGTGGAGTTGTATAAAAATCCGTTGCATCCCTACACAAACACACTTTTATCGGCAGTACCTGTGCCGGACCCTGAGGTAAGTCGTGCGCGCAAGAGAATTATCCTTGAAGGCGAAATTCCCAGCCCGATGAACCCGCCCAGCGGTTGTCGTTTTCATACGCGCTGTCCCCATGTCATGCCTCGCTGCAAAGAAGAGGAGCCTGCATTCAGAGAAGTGGCGCCGGAACACTTTGTGGCGTGCCATCTCATATAATATTTCGGATTGGTAGCGCTTTGCGGTTTACTGCAACAGCGTTATTGATAAAATACTGTTAGATTTACAAATGGCATGAAAATGCCAAAATTATGCAAGGAGGAAAGAATGAAAACAGTTAAAAAAGTTTTAGCGTTGCTGGTGATACTTTCTTTGGTACTCACATTTGCTGCCTGTGGTGGCGGTGGTGCAAAGGGAATGGACTTGCTGAATGTATGTATCTCCAGCGAACCGCAAACCATTGACCCGGCGCTGAATTCTTCAGTGGACGGAGCCATTATGGCCAACCATATGTTTGAAGGCCTGATGAAATGGAAAGACGACGGCAAAGGTAACGGCGTTATCACGGAAGGACAAGCTGCCAGCTACAAAGTCAGCGATGACGGATTGGTCTATACTTTCACACTCAGAGATGACATTAAATGGTCTGACGGACAACCCGTGGTTGCAGGCGATTTTGTTTATGCATGGCAAAGATTGGTAGACCCGGCAACGGCGGCTGACTACAGCTACATGTTGGGTTCGGTTGTTAATGCAATGGAGATTATAGACGGAGAAAAAGCGCCGACTGAGCTGGGTATTAAGGCGCTTGACGACAAAACACTCGAAGTTACGTTGATTGCAGCAACACCATTCTTTACAGAAATTTGCGCATTTCCGGCGACTTTCCCTGTAAGAAAAGACATCATTGATGCAAAGGGCGATCAATGGACATTTGATGTGGCAACTTATATCGGAAACGGCCCCTACAAAATGAGCGAATGGGTTCATAACTCTTACATTAAAGTTGTGAAAAATGAAAACTACTATGACCCGAACTTTGCAGTTCCTGCAGCTATTCAATTTACGCTCATGGATGATGACAATGCAATTTATGCTGCTTTCAACAGCGGAGAATTACAGTTCATAAGTACTGTTCCTGCTGATGAAATAGCAACCCTGCTGGAGCAGAAAAAACTACACATCGTAGATAATATCGGAACGTATTATGTAACGTTTAACAACTCAAAAGCACCCTTTAACGATGTGCGCGTTCGTCAGGCGTTTTCGTTGACGATTGACAGAAATTACATTGTTGAACAAATTACGCAAACAGGTGAAATTCCTGCAAGCGGTTTTGTTGCTACAGGTGTATGGGATGCAGCAGGATCATCGGGAGATGACTTTAGAACAGTTGGCGGCGATTTTTATGATGTTGCAAAAGACAAATATCAGGCAAACTGCGACAAAGCCAGACAATTGCTTGCTGATGCAGGATATCCGGGCGGACAAGGTTTTCCGATTGTAGAGTATTTGTATAACACAAGCAGCAGGCACAAAGCCATTGCAGAAGCGCTTCAAAATATGTGGCAAAAAGAATTGGGTGTGACAGTTACGTTGGCTAACCAAGACTGGGCAGTATTTTTGCAGACCAGAAAACAGGGCGACTATCAAATCGCGCGTAACGGCTGGCTTTCAGACTACAATGACCCGATGTCATTCTTGGATATGTGGGTTACCGGAAGCGGCAACAATGACGCACAATATTCCAACAAGAGATATGATGACCTGATTGCACAAGCAAAGGCAACGTCTGTACAAAAAGACAGAATGAAGCTGATGCATGATGCAGAACAGATCCTGGTAGGTGAAGACTGCTTCTCGGCACCGGTTTATTTCTACACGAACTATTACATGATTAACGAAAAAGTAAAAGGCATGTACTATGTTCCGTTGGGATACTTTTTCTTCAACACCTGCCACTATTAAACCATTCTTTTGGTAAAGAAAAGAGAGCACTTCGGTGCTCTTTTTTTATGGAATCAAATTGACATTCCGTGCCGAAAAGATATAATGAACGTGCATGTTTGCTTCGTGAGGAAAGTTATGAGTAAGATTATTGCCAAAAACAAGATCGCTTATCATGAATACTTTATAGACGAAATCTATGAAGCCGGTCTTGTGTTGGCCGGAACAGAAGTAAAGAGCATTCGGGCAGGGAAGGTAAACCTAAAAGACAGCTATGTGTTTATCAAAGGAGGGGAGGCCTTTATTACGGGTATGCATATCAGTCCTTACGAAAAAGGAAATATTTTCAACAAAGACCCTTTGCGTGTGCGTAAGTTGCTGCTCAATAAAAAAGAGATCAGAAAGCTTCATGCTGCAGTCAAGCAAGAAGGCTACACTCTTATTCCCCTGGACTTGCACTTTGACCGAAGTTATGTTAAACTAAATTTTGGGCTTGCGAAAGGTAAAAAATTACACGATAAACGGGCAAGCGAAGCAAAAAAAAGCGACGAAATGAAAATGAGACGCGCTATAAAAGAGTATTAGGGGGCGCAATGGTTTCGACAGGGGTGTTGAAACAAAATAAGCGAGCCGGGATGCCAGATACCGTACATATGATGGCCAGTAAATATAACTGCAGATAACAAAAAATTAGCTTTCGCCGCTTAATTGCGGCGTGTCTTGCCTCTCCATACCTGCGTGGGTTGCAAGGCATCAAATAAGGCAGGAAATTCAACTGACTTTCTTTCCCGGAGTCTTTTGAAAAATCAGGGAATAGTTGCCTACAGAGTCGGCCGCCTGTCTCTGTAAGCAGCGAAAAAAGAAAAGCGGATGCGCTCGGAGAAAGTTTTGTGAAT
>DCTT01000005.1 GCA_002329295.1 Eubacteriaceae bacterium UBA1433 | reverse complement strand
AGAACAAAGTTTCAGGAATTTTCTTAGAAATTCGGCGCACTACTTCAAAAAGATACCGTTCACCTTTATTGCTTACAGCTGCAGACGGTATATAAATGGTTGGAGGACTATTTTTTATAGGTGCTTTGCTTGCTTTTTTCTGCGAGACATTGACGTCAGCAATGCTGATCACATTGGGGATAATACTTACTTCTCTCACGCCGAAGGTGCTCTTGAAGCATTCAGCCATATAGCGTGAAGGGCACACAATTTCATCAAAGTTTTTTAAGGCCAAGCGCTCCAACTTAATAGCCATGTCTATATCTATTGATGATGGCGTAAATCCAAAAAGAAGCGGAGAGCGAAAGCGATCCGGGTTATGGTGCATGACGGCAATAACCCGACAATTTTTAGGTTTCCCAATCCAAAGACCTACAGCCCCACGATCAGGAACAATTAAAATATCCGGTTTAAACTGGCGTATGCGTATTTTGGTGGCAAGCCCCCCTGCAATACTCGCAAGGGCCTCCTTGAGGTGAATGCATGGAGCAGTTTTGTCAAAAAAACGCCAAAAAATTTTTATCAAAATATTTAAGAATGTTGAAATAAAACGCGGCAGTTTAAACCGGCATACCTGATCTTTTTCTCGCTCATTGCCTTGGATATCTTTGTAAGAAAACATCTTAACTGAAAAATTATGTTTTTGTAGCAGTTGGGCAAGTGCATGATGTGCAGTTCCAACACCTCCATACGTGACGGGAGGAAATGATGCGGATACAACGGCAATTTTTATCTGGTTCATAGTAGTATACCGCTAAGCTAAAAAATCCAACCGCTGAGGACAATTGTAAGCGTCCTACCCCAAAATATGTGCTCATTTTTTGTAGTGCAACCCCAATTATGGTAGAGGGGCTCTTGACTCAGCATTTATGCATATCACGTCCTCTCGTAAAAAATTTAATCATACGTTTGCCAATCCGAGCCACGCGCCCAACGAGAAGTATGGGGAGTACGACCAGTTTTTTTCTATTGGCAACCGAAATTTGCAGGATTCTGCGTATGATCTCTTTATTAAGAGCTTTTTTACCGCACGGAACGCTATTGGCAGCAGCGGTATAAAATGTTTTTAGCCAGATAAAACACTGCCATAAGCGAATGTTCGTCAGCCCTTGCTCACGCAAGGCCAAAGCCCTGTGAGCAGCAAATTCTTGGTTCGTTGGCTTTAATCCGATGCTATGGAGCAAATTTAGCCTGACCCTGTCGGCAGCATCGCGCTGGCGTTGTTTGTATCCACTCCGCCCTTTCCCTTCATTAATTCTATAGCGAAGTAGAGGGACGGGCAAGTTTGCGAATAGTATTTCTGTTTTTTGCGCCATGCGACTCCATAGGTCATAGTCTTCTGCGGGTAGCATGCTGGATGAGTAGGAAAAGTTATTAAAAAGTCTTTTACGCATGACAACCGTGGGATGATACAAGCAAGATTCAAAAAAAAGCATGGCTCTGATTGAATCGTTATCCAGCGGCGGCAGCCAAACAGTGCTTGGTGAATCGTAGACACTCAGCGCGGTGCCACAGACCGAAACATTTGGGTTGGCCTGCATGAAGGCAACCTGTTTTTCCAGGCGGCCAGGCAGGCTGACATCGTCTGCATCCATCCTTGCTATCAACTCTCCTGATGCCAAAGAAATTCCTTTATTCAAAGAGGCTGCAAGGCGCAAGTTGACAGCGTTTGTAACAATCTTGATACGAGAGTCTTCCCGTTCGTACCTTTTTAATATTTCTGCTGTAGAGTCTGTAGAAGCATCGTCAATTATAATGAATTCATAATTTTTATATGACTGACAAAGAATACTGTCTATGGCCTCTGCTAAAAACCGCTCGCCATTATAAACAGAAAGAAGAACAGTTACATGAGGAGGCGTCAAAATTTTATCCACGCTTCTGGTGCAGGGTTATTGTCCGGTTTTTCTATATACCATTTCCTCGGGGCGCAGGTTATCCCCCCTTTTCTCGCCAACCATGCCCCCCACCAGGAAAAGCTGGAGTTGGCTATAATGTGGTGACGGCACAAACTCATAAGATGCATGTCATGCCAGGGCTCATCCACATGTTCAGAAAAATCAACGACCGTTGAGGGTAAGCTGCTGCAGTCAAAATGTTCTTTAACCCAATCCGGATCATCGCTGAACAGAAAAAGTTCAATGCTGTCAATTTTAGAGATAAGGTACTTCAACGCCGCATTATAATACTCTTGGGAGCAAATGCCGTGAATTTTATTTGTGACAGGATTGGATACATAATCTCCTCTGCGTACATGCACAGCTACGGAATTAGAGGAGGCGCAAATTCGCTTTGCCAAAGCAGCAGCCCTGATTTTGAGGTCGGAAAATGTAAAGTCACGGCGGATCACGGCTTCAATCTGGCTGAAATATCTCTCGTTTTGCCAGTAACCTGAAAGAAATGTTGGCGACGTTAAAGCGTTGAAGCCTTGCCAATAAGATGTTTGTGGCTCGCAAACGTATGTAGCAGCATGCGGGCGAGGGTGTCGACGGATACGGCGCAACAAGCGAGAAAAAAAAGATTCTCGACGCCATGTGAGTGGGGCGCATTCCTCCGAAGCAGCAATGCCAGGTGCAAGAGAAAACGCGTCTTTCAGCAAGTATTGCCGCAGCGTACAACCCGCATCAATATTTTCAAACCAGGAAATATCCAGCTTAAGTTCCACGCCAAGGCGTAATGCCAACGCCAACCCAGCGGCATACTGAAACATCTGATTTCCAAGGCCGCCTTGAATATGAGAGATAACCACCCGTCAACCTCTCTTACGCGCAACGATATGATATCCAAAACAGGTAAATTCCTGTGAAGATGTATCGGCAACGTGCATCCTCGATAATAAGGATTTTACCAAGTGCAAGCCTACGCGCTCACATATTGTTGGCCTGATATTGGCGTAGCGCCCAGCCATGTTGGGAATGCGCGTCACTTCCTGCAGTAGATAGGCAGGAAAATTTCCGTTGGGAGTAACTTCCTCAATATTAAAACCAAATGCGGGTAGATGGGTTTGGTACCAATATGGCGAAAAGCCTGTGTGATAAAAATAGGGTGCAAAATGTGTGAAGGCACAAAAAGGAGCCGTTAGAATAAGTTGGCCGCCTGGCTTGCAGAGACGACAGAATTCTTGAAGAGCCAGGAAAGGATTGGGCAGGTGTTCAAATACTTCCACACACAGGACAGCATCAAAGCTTGCATCAGGTTCTGGTATGTCACTGATGTCACAAATAATGTCTAACCTTGATTGATCCCATTGCCCTGTTTGTAGCCCTTTTCCGTCTCCTGCGCCGGAATATTGACCAAAGTCTTGCGATACATAGGTGAGATGCGAACAATATTTTTTTTTGTCCAGTTCTCCCGCGCCTGCATCAAGTATTCGGCTGCCTGACGGAATGGCTGCAAGGCGACTAGCGAGCCAGGTCTCTCTGGGAAGAGCATTGTGATCTCCCTCATCCACAGGGAAAAATCGATTGAAAATGCGGGCAATCATTACAGCAAGAACCTTGTTGTTATTTTGTCTATCGCGGAAGTATTGGTTGATTGTCGCTCTCGCTATGAAACAGCCTTATCGTTGGCGGGTCTCATAAAATGAAAACAACCACAACCATATTTTTGTCCTACGCAGCTTAGTTCGCAGGCATCGGAAATAAACTCTCCGGAATCCGTTACAAATGCAAATGATTCCAGCCGCAACTCGGAAAAATAGTCACATATCTGCCTGTAAGTATAAATTCGATGCGCATTATATTGAATTCGCGCTTCATGCCCAACCGGCACAACAAAAAATAAATCCCCTCCGGGAGCAAGTACTCGCGTCAGTTCACGCATGGCTTTTACATCTCCCTGAGGATCAAAGGGGTCGCCATATCGCTCAAGGCCAATATGTTCCACCACATGCATGCAGGAAAGGGAAACGACAGACTGGTCCGCAAAAGGTAGAGCCAGAACATTTGCCTCCTTGCAGTCAAGGTCAGAAAGAGCAATTTTTGCGGGCCGATAGTCGTAGAACTCCACAGGGATAAAGGCGGAAATTAAGGTGGCAAAACGTAAGCAAGAACCAATGTCTATATGATGATATGGACATTGCTTTGCTAAAATTCTTGCCGCCCAAGCAGTATGGTAGACATAGTGAGCATCAAACCCCGTGGTGCTAGTGGCATCATCAAGGCAGGGCCAGCGGTCTTTCCAGGCGACTTTAAAGCGTTTATCACCAAGCAATTCAAATTTATTTTTGAATTCTCGTTGGAACTTATAATTACGCCACCACTTTCTGATATATAAAACAGTTGTTTGGTAGCAAGCCTGAACTAATGTCCTCAACAAATTCAACCCCGGAATAGGTGTCATCTTTATACCATTGCCTTTTGGGGCCAAACAGGGTTGTGATGGAGCTAGCCACATGTAGAAGAGAAAATTTTTTTAATTTTATTCAATAATTTTTTTTGGACCAAAGAGAGGATCTCTTTACCCGAAAGAATCTTTTCAATGTCAGAGTATTTTAAGGTGCGATTTTCGTGAAGGCATTTCAAAATTTCTGGATTCATTGTCAATCCTTCTGCTTGCAAAAAATCATACATATATACGAAGTCTGGCGCTCTATCTATATGTAGTAAACTAGTGTTGTTAACCAATTCAGAAAATAAGCATTTCCAATACAAAACAATGTCAATTTCATTTATGTCATATTCTAGATTGTAACGCTTGCAAACGCGAAAGAAGTCGTTCAGCACACTGTTCCAAACAGTATAAATTTTTAACGGCACATACGCAGTACAATCTTCCAAAGTTATGTCCATTTCAGAAAAAAATTTTTGAGAGAGCTTTCCCCCGTAAGAGGAGGAAAAGCCGTTAGAGGCAGCCTTTGAGCTATAATCAAAAAAACACTCATCACAATATAAAAAGTTGTTTGTGTGAAGGGTCGACAAAAACGCCAAAGTAAAATCAGGAGAAACGGGTATGCAAAGAGTACCATTCCTTTTTTTTAAATAATCAAGAAAGTCTTTTTTAAAAATAAGAGAATATCCTCGTACTCCATAGCGTTGGTACATGGACAAATCACCAGTTCGTACAGCATTTGTCAAAATTTCAGTAGGATATTTCTGCCAATCTTTACTTGAGGTAAGCTTGCCATCATCACGTTTGGCTGTATGCCGAAACGATAAGATGTCTACAGTATCATCAAAAAAATGACCTTGGATTATATTTTTTAATGCATTACGATGCAGAAAAATTTTATCTCCAATTGGGAAGACGAGTTCGCCACAGCAATTTGTAATCGCATTTTCCCAATTTTCGCACATGGAAAGGCCGCCAGCACGAACCACTTTAATTCGGCCATCAGTGACTCTCGATAATATTTCCTTGTAGCTGCTATTAGTGTCACTGTTTTCAGAAATTACAATTTCAAAATTACTATATGTTTGGGATAGGCAGAAGTCTATGCATTCCAGTAGGATATTCATCCTATTTTTAGTTGGTATAGCGATGCTAATTACGGGGAAATTCATCTAGATTCTCCTCAGATATCCACGCGGCGCGACACTTATCATTAGCGCGGTTTCAAGTTCAAAGTGC
>DCTT01000013.1 GCA_002329295.1 Eubacteriaceae bacterium UBA1433 | reverse complement strand
TACAATTTCGCTTGACCAGGACAGGTAAATATAAATGGTGATTGTGTATGGGGCGTTTTTGATACTCCTTATAAATCTGATATTGATAATGTTTTTTCAGTTGCAGCGCAATTAAATAGCATGATCAAAATACTAAATTATAAGTTGCGGAAGAAAGGTTACCCAGAAATTTCCGTCGGATTAGGAATTGATTATGGGCGAGCTTTAATGGTGCAAGCGGGATATTCTGGAAGCGGTTTGAATGATGTTATTTGGATGGGTGATGTTGTGAATTCTGCATGTAATATAGCTAGTAAAGCAGGGAGAGAAGGGCGAAGCCCGATAATTATATCAAGTGTTTTGAAATCAAACTTAAATGAACATAATCAAGGCCTGCTCAGTAGTATAATAATAGATTATTCGACTTACTATGGTGGAAATATCATAAATACAAACATGGAAGATTGGTATAATAAGAACTGTAAATAAAAAATCAAGGCACTCTACAAAATTTGATGTAGGTGCCTTGCTCGATTTTTTGCTTATTCATTAACATCTACCGTAACACCGGACTTGAATTCTACGGTGAATTTTTCCTCGTAAACTGTAACCTTCTCAATCAACCGCCGGACAAGCGGCTCGTCGTATTCCGTAATGGTGGTGGGCTGTTTCCGCAGGAAGTCGCCCATATCGGTGATGCGTTTTTTCAGTTCATCTCGGCTGACGTTATCAAGCTGTGCTTTTAGCCCGGCTTTCAGCGGTTTCATCATCAAGGTCATGCGGTAACCGCACTCGGCACAAAAGGTCAGATCCTTGAACACATTGTCAAAATCGTGCTTTCTCGGCTTGTGACGGTAGGCAAGTATCTGCTGCACCCGTTCAAAATCTTCACGGCTGACCAGCGGTTCATGCCGATTGGCAACTATTATCCGTTCTTCCTCCGGTACAGCAGCCCGTTCTTTGGTCTTGTAGTTGACGATTTCAAACTTGTGATTCACCATATCCCCGGTATAAACCTGATCTTTGAGAATGGCTCTAACCGTTTGATAGCACCAGCCGAAAGGGGATTGTCCGTTCTCGTGATACCGTGAAAAGCGGGTATCTCCGTTTTGTGCTTTGTAGGCTGATGGGGTGATGATTTTACGCTCGGTCAAGATTCTGCTGATTTGCGACAGTGTGTTTCCGGCAATCGCTAACCGGAACATTTCTTTGACTACCGCCGCCGGTTGTTCATCAATGATAAGATGATTCCTGTCAGAAGGATCTACCTTGTAGCCGTATGGCGGCTGTGCGCTAATATAATAGCCGCTGTAGGCTCGCTGCCGCTTGGCGGACTTCACCTTGCGGGAGAGGTCACGAGAATACATATCGTTGAGGATGTTTTTGAATGGCGCAATGTCATTGTCTGCCTTTTGGGTGTCCACATTGTCGTTGACGGCGATGTACCGTACCTTTTTGCGTTGAAAGTAAATATCGGTATAATAACCGGTTTGGATGTAGTCTTTGCCTAATCGGGATAAATCTTTGGTGACCACCAGATTGACCTTGCCGCTGTCAATGTCGTTGAGTAACCTCTGAAAGTCCGGGCGGTCATAGTTAAGACCGGAATATCCATCATCGATATATACTTCGTAAATCGAATAACCCTGTTCCATGCAGTATTTTTCCAGCATCATCTTTTGGGTGTGGATACTGCTGCTGTCCTCGGCTCTACCATCGTCCTTGCTGAAACGGCAGTAAATTGCCGCGCTGTAGGTATGATTGTTGATTCCGTATTGTTGCATTTTTACTCCTTTCCATGCCATTTTAAAATGGCTTTGGCAACAATGATTCGGAATCGGTCGGTTGCGTACAGTATATCATCATGTTGCCCATTCGTCCAGTATTTGGCTGCAATCAAGCATTTGTTTTCCCCTTTTTAGGGGAATCGTCTTGATTTGCGGTCTTTTGATTAAGCGACAGCTAAATCATACTTTCGAGGACTTCGGAAAGGTGTTTTGTTCCAGCAAAATAGTTTTGAACGATATATACTCTGTCATCCGCCGGATGATTGTAAATGATGGTATCTCTTTCCACTCTGCCGCCCTCCTTTTCAAAAGCCCTTCATCTAATGCACTGAATCGGGGCTTTTGAGGGGGTGTTTTGCTCAAACAATATTAAGGCTCCGCAAAAAGAGGGCAGTTTGGCAGGGTGGATTATACTTTAGAATAAAATATTTTTCTATGGAATCCACAGATAGGTTTTTCAAAGTGCGGCATTACATTTGCAAAAGAAGTCTTGTTTTAAAATGTGTTGTCTCAGCAAGCAATGAATTTATACTCCTGTCGGAGTAAAATTCGCTTGTTCGGGGAAATCCCCAAATGCCCCTTGCCGCTGTTTCAATCGCCTTGCGGCAAAAGTGCAACCTCTTTGCGACAGCATATTTATCAGCAAAGGGTTTCAGGGAATTTTCCCTGACAAGCGAATTTGTGGGTCTATATCCACAAATTCATTGCTTGTTAAGACGAGTGTCGATTATACCATATTTTTTGTGGAATTGTACTTTTCTTTTTCGGTGGATAACTTTGAAAACAGTTTGATTTTTATAATAATTCTGACGTAGCCCAAATAAATATGTATGCAAGTCCCCACGCTGCGGCTGTTATGCCAAAGCATGAAAACAACTTAATTTGGATTTTCATTGTAGTTGATGACGATACCCTCACGCATAATATTATACCAAGCAACGCTACTACCACCGGAATCGCTCCGCCAATCGTAGTTATGGGAAGTATGATACAGGCTACGATA
>DCTT01000011.1:442-36059 GCA_002329295.1 Eubacteriaceae bacterium UBA1433 | reverse complement strand
AGCGCATCCCGATGTGTTTAATATTTTATTGCAAGTATTGGATGACGGTCGCATTACGGATTCACAGGGACGAACAGTGGATTTTAAAAACACCATTATCATTTTAACGTCCAATATCGGCTCGATGTATCTATTGGAAGGCATTGATATGGGCGGCAACATCACTGAAGAGGCGAGAAAACAAGTGGAACAATTGCTGAAACAAAGTTTTCGGCCGGAGTTTTTGAACAGGTTGGATGAGATTGTTTTCTATAAACCGCTTACGAAATATGAAATCGTACAAATTGTAGACTTGATGGTGGACAAAATAGATGAAAGACTCAAAGAGCAACAATTAAACTTACACTTGACCAATGCGGCAAAAGAATATGTCATTGACAATGCTTATAATCCCGTATACGGAGCGCGGCCGTTGCGCAGATTTTTACAAAACAAGGTGGAGACGATGATAGGCCGTATTATTATTGAACAAAGCATGCCGGCGGGCAGCACGATCATAATCGATTATGACGGCAATGAGCTTACAAGCAAAATTGAACAAGATGAACAGGACGAACAGGAACGGTAAAATTTCTTTCAAAGAGCGCATCGTTTTCGCGCTCTTTTTTGTTGTGCCGGAATTGACTTTTGCATAAAACGGCATTACACTAAACGCATATTTGCTGTTGCAGAAAGAAGTGAAAAAATGAATATTACAACCAAAGAACAGATTTTGGATATTTTGCAAATGCCTAAAGAGGTATATCGGCAGGGAATTATGCCGAAAGCAAGGCAGGTATATGCAGAAAACAATAACAACGCCGTACGGGTTGCGGCGATGC
This sequence comes from Eubacteriaceae bacterium UBA1433, assembly GCA_002329295.1. Classification (GTDB taxonomy): domain Bacteria; phylum Bacillota; class Clostridia; order Eubacteriales; family UBA1433; genus UBA1433. The sequence goes on along the minus strand of DCTT01000011.1, from coordinate 35,238 downwards.
TGGGGTACAGCAATGTTTGCAAAAATCAATGTCTGTATTGCGGAATGCGGGCAGGCAACACCCAAATCGAGCGCTACCGCATTGAAGCAAAAGAAATCATCGCACTGGGTAAAAATGCTTGGGAGTTGGGGTTGAGACGCATTTTTTTGATATCGGGTGAAGATCCGTTGTATAGGTTTGAAGAGATTCTTGCTTTTGTAAGCGCATTGAATGAGATGGGTTTTTTTATCTCCTTGGCAGCGGGAGAATATCATCGACAGCAATATGAGGAATTAAAAGCGGCGGGCGTTGACGAGTATGTCATGAAATTTGAAATGTCCAACGAAGCGGGATTTAATCGATTGAACCCGTCGACGAATTTCAAAAAACGCATGCAAGCAATAGAAGAAGTCAAACAGAGCGGTATGCATCTGGCATCGGGCAACATTGTAGGATATCCCGGACAGAGCCTAAATGATATTGCCGAAGATATTTTATTGATGAAAAAGCTCAATATCAGTTGGGCGCCGGTCATTCCCTATTTTCCTGCGGCGGGAACGCCTCTTGCAAAGGAGGGTGCGCGAGGAGATTTGACCACGAATTTAAAAGAAATTTCCATCTTGCGATTGATGATGCCTGCGATTAACATTACCGCAGCACAGCCGGGAGAAGATATGAAAAAGGGACTGTCGGATGTTGAAGGCAATTTCAATGCGCTGAAGGCGGGGGCAAATTTGTTTTTCGTAGATATGCTTCCTGCCGCTATGGCAAAAAATTTCAGCGTGATTGATGACAGATTGATGCAGGGTTTAGAGCATGTGTATAAACTGGCGGAAATGGCAGAAATGCAGGTGAAACTGTAAATTGACTTGAAAAAGAGTTGGCAAAAGTCGATTTTTTCAGTATAATATTATTTACGATTATAAATATAAAAGCAATGAAAAAGAAGAGTAAGCAACTGTGGCGTTTGCAGAGAGTCCCTATGCTGGAAAAGGACAGCGCGCTTTTGCCGAAGATGAACTTTGAGCTGCGCTATATGCCGTCGGTGAGACGTTAAAAAAAGAGTGAGCACAAATGTGCTAATTTGGGTGGTACCGCGGAAAACTCCGTCCCATGGAGGACAGGGTTTTTTTATTATGGACTTTATTAGAAAGGAAAAAATAGATGACAACAGAAAAAAAATCTTTTTATATTTCAACGCCGATTTATTATCCCAGCGATAAATTGCATATCGGACACACTTACTCCACCGTTGCGGCGGATACCATAGCGAGATTTAAAAAACTTCTGGGCTATGATGTGTTTTTCTTGACCGGCACCGATGAACATGGGCAAAAGATTGAGCAAGCCGCGATTGCGGCAGGCAAAGAACCGAAAGAATATGTGGATAAAATTGTCGAAAGTATTGTGCATTTGTGGGAAGTGATGAACATTGATTATGATAAATTTATTCGCACTACAGATGCATATCATGTGAAAAGTATTCAAAGTATCTTTCGCAAGCTGTATGAACAGGGCGATATTTATAAATCTTACTATGAAGGGTGGTATTGCACGCCCTGTGAAGCCTATTGGACCAATACGCAGTTAGACGACGGCAAGTGTCCCGATTGCGGACGCGAGGTGCATATGGCAAAGGAAGAAGCATATTTTTTTAAGATGAGCAATTATGCCCAAAGGCTTATTGACCATATCCATGCCAACCCGAATTTTATTTCGCCTGAATCGGCAAAAAACGAAATGCTGAATAATTTTCTTTTGCCGGGACTGGAAGATTTATGCGTTTCCCGAACGAGTTTTCAGTGGGGGATTCCCGTGGACTTTGATGAAAAACACGTGGTTTATGTATGGGTGGATGCGTTGAGCAATTATATTTCGGCACTGGGATATTTAAACGACGAACCGCAGCTGATGGACAGATTTTGGCCGGCGGACGTGCATTTAATCGGGAAAGACATTTTGCGGTTCCATACGATTTATTGGCCGATTATCTTAATGGCTTTGGGACTGGACTTGCCCAAGCAGATATATGGCCACGGATGGATTTTGCTCAAAGGCGGCAAAATGTCCAAGTCGAAAGGCAATGTCATTGATCCCATTGAGCTGGTGGAAAAATACGGAACCGATACGTTGCGCTATTATGTACTTCGCGAAATGCCTTTTGGCGGAGATGGTGTCTACAGTGAAGACAATCTCATTACTCGAAACAATGCGGATCTTGCCAATGATTTGGGCAACTTGCTGAGTCGTACTACTTCCATGGTGGACAAGTATTTTGGCGGATATCTGCCAAAGGCAAGATATTTTGATACTATTGACACAGATTTAATTCAGATGGCTACCGATGTACCCTTTGTGGTAGCAGAATATATGCATGCATATGAAATATCAAATGCTTTGGCGCATGTTTGGAAATTTGTTTCTCGCGTCAATAAATATATTGACGAAACAGAACCTTGGGTGTTGGCCAAAGATGAAAACAATCAGGCAAGATTGGCTACGGTATTGTATAATTTGCTGGAAAGTTTGCGTATTATTGCCGTGCTTATCAGCGCTGCCATGCCTCAGACCGCTGCAAAAATGCAGGAAGCCCTGCAATTTTCAGAAGAGGCCATGACTTGGCAAAGTATCCTAACTTTCGGCAAGTATCCGGCAGAGAATAAGATTTGCCCCAGCGGCGCCCTGTTTCCTCGTGTGATGACGGAAGAAGAGGAAAAACGCATTGAAAAACGAATGGAGAAAGAAAAAAAGAAAATGGAAAAAAATACGGAAACAAACAACGAAATAAAAGCAGAAGAGGTCACAGAACCATATCCGCCTTTTAAAGAAACGATCACCATTGAAGAGTTTGCCAAAGTGGATATGCGTGTTGCAACGATTATCAAAGCGGAAAAACATCCCAATGCGGATAAATTGTTGGTGCTGCAAGCAGATTTGGGCTATTGCCAAAAGCAGATTGTCACTGGCATTGCCGAGTTTAAAAACCCGGGCGAACTGGTAGGAAAGCAAATTGTGGTTGTGGTCAATCTCAAACCTGCAAAATTCAGAGGCATGGTGAGTGAAGCGATGATCACAGCCGTAGGCGATTATGAGACCTTTGCCATGATTGTGCCGGAAAAAGAAGTTCAAGCCGGAGAAATGGTAAAATAAATATTGACAAAAAGCAAAATGTTGTTAAAATAATGACAAATACATGCCTAATGGAAAAGCGCAGCTGATTCAGAAGGAAGTGCGATGAGGAAGAAATTCGTCAAATCCCTTTTTGAGTTGCTCAAAAAGGGATTTTATTTTCAGAAAAGCTTTTGCAATATGTGTGTACAATTTATTTCAAGGAGCAAAGAAAATGAAAAAAATGCTTGTAATTTTATTGACATTGGCATTGGTGTTGAGTTTGGTTGCCTGCGGGCAAAGCGCAGAAATTAAGCCGGTAACCATGAAAATCGGTATGTTAAAAGGACCTACGGGCATGGGGATGGCCAAAATGTTGGAAGAGGGGTATGTGCTGGATAAAAACATCAAAACAGAGGTTCTGATTGCAGCGGCACCCGATGAATTGACAGCAAAGCTTATCAGCGGGGAAGTGCAAATTGCGGCGGTACCGACGAATTTGGCGGCGGTTTTGTACAACAAAACCAAAGGAGAGGTGCAAATCGCTGCAGTGAATGCGTTGGGCAATTTATTTGTTGTAACCAACGGCGTGGAGATCAAAGAATTTGCAGATCTGGCCGGCAAGACAATTACGACTGTGGGTCAAGGAGCAACGCCGGAATATGCGCTGAATTATATGTTGGACAAAGCCGGCATCAAAGACAAAGTGAAAATCAACTATATAGCGGAGCCTTTGGAACTGGCCACGATGGTAGCCGGCGGTGCAGTAGGTGTGGCGGTGTTGCCGGAGCCGTTTGTCAGTGTAGTCACGATGAAAGACATCAACATTCAAAGCGTGTTGAATTTAAATGACGAATGGAATAAATTAAACAACAATCAAATGATGGCGATGGGGTGTATTGTCGTCAATAAAAAATTCGCGGAAGAAAATAAAGCGGCAGTGAATAAATTTCTCACGGAATATGAAAAAAGTGTGGCATTTGTAAACAAAGACACAGCAGCAGCGGCGAAAATCATTGAATCCAGAGGCATCTTAGCCAATGCCGCCGTTACGGAAAAAGCGATTCCCAACAGCGCTATCGTATATAAAGACGCTACGGCCAACAAAGAAGCAATCAACGCTTATTTGAAGATTTTATATACTTATAACCCGGCCTCTGTTGGAGGAGCCCTACCGGATGATGATTTCTACTATAAAAAATAAAAGACTGCAAAGTATTGTCTTTATATTGTTTTGGCTGCTGCTTTGGGAAGCGGCAGCCAAAATCGTAGCCAAGCCGGTAATCTTGCCCACGATTGGGCAAACGTTGCAGGCGCTGGCGGGTATGGCGCAACAGGGGGATTTTTATCATCGTGTTGCGCTGTCGTTGTTGCGCGTGTTTGGAGGGGTAGGCGCCTCGATTGTCGTTGGCATTGCCGTGGGCATTTTCAGCGGGCTTTATGATGCAGTCTATCGATTTTTTCACCCGATTATGTCCGTAATCAAAGCTACGCCGGTGGTATCGTTTATTATCCTGGCCTTAGTGTGGATGAAGACGGACAACATCCCGATTTTTGTCTGTTTTTTGATGTGTGTACCGATTATCTGGACCAATGTCATGCAGGGTGTCCGAGATACCGATAAAAAATTGCTGCAAATGTGCAGCGTGTATCAGATATCGAAGTTTCGCATTATCCGTGAGGTCTATTTGCCTTCGGTGCGCGGATATATTTTTTCGTCCATCGCAGCAAGCATTGGCATCGGCTGGAAATCTACCGTGGCCGCCGAAGTCATTGCGCGACCGGAAATCTCTATTGGCGGCGGCATGTATGAGACAAAAATATATCTGGAGACCGAAAATTTATTTGCGCTGACGCTGGTGGTGATTGTGCTGAGCTTTATTATCGAATATGCGATCAAAAATGTATTGAATCAACTTTCCAAAGGAAAAAAAACCTATGTTTCTGAACATTCAAAACCTGAAAAAAGCCTATGAAGAAGAGGTGATTTTTGACGGATTCAACTTGTCGTTTTATGAACACGAAATTACTTGTGTGCTGGGTCCTTCCGGTGTAGGAAAAAGTACGCTGTTTAACATGATAGCGAATATTGAGACCTATGACAGCGGAACCATTGAGGGGCTTGCTCATAAACGCATTGCTTATGTGTTTCAGGAAGACAGGCTGTTAGAATGGAAAAATGTTTACGATAATATTGCCTTTGTGATTGCCGAAGAAAAAGATATTCGCATGCGTGTGGAGGAAGCGATTCGCAGCGTAAAGTTGACGGGGTATGAAAATTATTATCCGAAAGAACTCAGCGGCGGTATGCGCCAACGGGTGTCTTTGGCAAGGGCGTTTGTTTATAAGCCGGATTTGATGCTGATGGATGAACCTTTCAAAGGGCTCGATATTGCGTTGAAAGAAGGAATCATTGATGATTTTGAAGCCCATTGGCAAAAAAACAAGTATTGTGTTATCATGTCAACGCATGATATTGAAGAGGCGATTCGCTTGGCACAGCGCATCATTGTTTTAGGGAAAAAACCCGTGGTGGCAGTGGCGGATATTGATGCGAAGGAGATGGATAAAGATCATCTTCGCTGCCATATCAAAAAACATTTAGAGGAGTAGACATGTTTATTGATGCACATGCACATTTAGATGATCAGCGCTTTGATCAGGACAGGCAGCAAGTAATCGAAAAGCTGAATGAAAATGAAATTGAGCTGGTAATCAATGCGGGAGCCGATTTAGAAAGCTCACTTTTTTCAAAACGCCTTGCCGAAGAAAATGAAAGCATTTATTTTACGGCGGGGATTCACCCGCATGATGCGAAAACGGCCAATGAAGAAGTGTTGAACAAAATTGAAGCTTTGTTAAAACACCCCAAATGTGTGGCGATGGGAGAAATAGGATTGGATTATCACTATAACCATTCTATGCCTCAGGTGCAAAGAGAAGTGTTTGCTGCGCAGCTGGAGATAGCGCAAAGGGTCGGCAAACCTATTGTAGTGCATATGAGAGAGGCGACGAAAGATACCATCGATATTTTGCAGAGGTTTCTTCCTTTGACGCATTCAGGCGTTATCCACAGTTTTTCCGCCAGTGCGGAAAGCGGAAAGATTTTTTTGGAAATGGGTCTGTATTTATCAATTTCAGGGCCGGTTACTTACGAGAATGCCGAGCGCTTTCGACAGGTGGTTCGCTCGCTGCCCTTAGAAAAACTACTGATTGAAACGGATTGTCCTTATCTGACACCGGTACCGTTGCGCGGCAAACGCAATGAGCCGAAAAATGTGCGCTATGTGGCGCAAAAAATTGCCGAGCTAAAAGGCAGCACGCTGGCAGAGGTGGCACGGATAACATCAGACAATGCCCGCAAGGTGTTCGGTTTGACAAAAACATAGAAACTCGATAAAATATTTTTATATGGAAAAGTATATTTTTCTAATAAAGAGAAAGTTGAAAAATGTATATGATACTTGTTTGCATCGGGTGAAAGAAGGGTTGTGGTCGATGAAGTATCGTTTATACATTTTTTTCAATAATTGGCAGGAAGGCTATCGTTTTGATGATGAGACCAATAAGCCTCGCACCGTAAAGATAGTCGCATCTCTGGCAGCCGTTTGTTGTTTGTGTCTGTTCGTTTTTTTTGCATTCTTGAACAGACATGATGTGGATATCTATGTAGACGGGAAGAATGTCGCTACTTGTAAAGTGCCTTCTCAGGCTACCGTAGCGGATGTGCTGATGCAGGCGGGAACGGAACTGTCTTATAATGACGGTGTCTATCCTGCGCTGGACAGCAAAATTAAAAACGTGAGCAGAGTGGATATTTTTCGGGCAAGGGAAATTGCCATTACTTATCAGGGCGAAGTCTATCTTCTCTCTACTTCTCTGGCAGGATATGGAGCGCTTCGGCAAGCGGGGGTATATTTGGGAGATAGCGACAGCCTCAGCGTAAACAACGACGGCACGCAGTTTTCGGTAGCCACGGAAGAAAAGACTGAAGAAACACAAGTGATTGTACTGGCGCATGAAAGCCAGACCAAAGAAAACAACCAAGAATATAAAGATTATAAAAAGATACTTACAGAGGGCAAAGACGGAAGCGCCGTGGCAACGGTGACAACAACGTACATCAATGGTCAAGCGGTGAAGACGGAACAATTGATAACGGAGATAATCAGCACACCGGTAACGGAAGTGGTGGAAGTAGGTACCAAGGAGCGCCCGGTGATTAAGCCACCCAATGTTACCTATGCTTCAGGGGGCGGGGCGGTAAGCCGCAGCTATATAGCGAATGTATCGGCATATTGTGCGTGTCCTATTTGTTGCGGCATTTACAGCAACGGATATACGGCAACGGGCGCCAAGGCAACGCAATATGTGACGATTGCCGCGCCGAGAAGCATTCCTTTTGGAACGAGAATCTACATTCCTTATTTTAAAGATGCACCCAATGGCGGTATATTTGTTGTGCAGGACAGAGGGGGCGCCATTACAAACAATCGATTGGATGTTTATTTTGATAGCCACAGAGCGGCCTTAAACTTTGGCAGGAAAAATTTGGAAGTACATATTTTGGAGTAAAGCCTATGATTATATCCCCTTCACTTCTCAGCGCAGATTTCGGTATTTTAAAACAGGAATTGGAAGAATTATCTTTGGCAGGCGCCGACTGGTTGCATCTGGATATTATGGACGGGCATTTTGTGCCCAATATCACTTTTGGACCGGATCAGGTAAAAAATATCGCAAAGTATACCGCCCTGCCGTTGGATGTGCATTTGATGCTTGAAAAACCCAGTGAATACATCGAGAAGTTTGCTCAAAGCAACCCTTATATGATTGCGGTGCATCACGAGTCCAATGACGATATCCACAAGTGTTTAGAAATGATTCGCTCGTTGAATATCAAAGCAGGCATTACCATTAAGCCCAAGACCGATACGGCGGTGTTGGAGCAATATATCGATAAGATCGATATGATTATGATTATGAGTGTAGAGCCCGGCTTTGGCGGACAAAGCTTTATGGATGGTTCCGTTGAGCGCATTCAAAGGGTTCGAGAAATGATTGGTGGTCGCAACATTCATTTGCAGGTGGACGGGGGAATAACCGATCAAACCGCAAAGGCGGCAATCAAAGCCGGAGCCGATGTGTTGGTGGCAGGCTCGTATATCTTTAAAGGTGATAAGGCGCAAAATATTCAAAAATTGCGCGCAACCGCAGTGCAAACTGAATAAACGAAAAAAGAACGTGGGAGCGTTCTTTTATTTACGGCAGGAGCTGTTAAAACTTATTATGCCGGACGGTTTCTTTATAGAGCGCATGAAAGATAAAATACCATACTAAAGCCATGATAGAGATACTTGCCAAACTGTAGCGTGCAAGTAACCCCAGTGGAGTGGCGATGAGGAAAGGATTGGGAATGCGAAGGAAGATCAGAACAGCGGCGAGAAGCAAATAGCTCCAACAGACTTTGAATGCGCCTTTTGCGCGCCAAGTCCGTAGATGGTCATAAGAAAAAAGCAGACCCAACAACAGCGCTGTAAATTCTATCAATAAAATTTTAGATGTATATCCAAGGCTGATATTGCTTGTTTCAACTCGATTGGACAAAATAAAAAATTCAACAGCACACAAAAATCCCACCGCAAGAATAGCAAGCAAAATTTTTGTCAAAACAACATTTTTATTCATTCGTACCTCCAAGAACGAAGTATTTGCATACGAGCAATATAGGGTTTATTGCTATGGTGTGGCAATAAACCTTATCTGCAGCCGTTGGCGTTTAGTTAATATCCATCCGCAATGTGTAGTTAGAGGTGCCAGAACCGCGTGTATACGTCAATGTACTTTGCACAAATACTTCATTCAAACCGTCGGGGTCAACATAGCGAGTAAAACCCGTATACTTGCTATATGTTTGGTTATTGACAGGGAGTCAGATAGCTGTCGTCGTAAACAGGGTACGAGTCGGAACCGGGGCCGCGAGCATGACGCCAGCTTGTCAAACGAGTCATTCTGCACTGACCGTCTAAGAGTGTTCCGGCTGCCCAAAATTTTGTAACTTTAAAGTAGTCTACGAAACCTACATGAACTACATCGTAATTTGCACCTGCTCTCAAACGAACACTATAATTAGAAGCAGTTCCGGTTTTCTCAAGCGTTGCCATAGGGGTAATGATGGCTTCGCGAAGATATTTTTCTTCTTTGGAGCCATCGTTGAAAATAGTGCGGGTCAAGAGTTTTTCAATTTCAACGATTTGATCTTGCCCATCGTTGACAAGATATTTTGTTACCTTTGTATATTGCTGCTACTTTAATAATAAAACGTTTTTAAAAAAAACCAAGTGAATCTTCAAAAATTACCACAAAAGGTGAGTAATTTAATTCAAAGGCTGCCAAAAGCTTCAAAGGCATTTGGTGATTCCATTTTTTGGCGGTTTCATATATAATAAAAACAGCAGAGAATAATAACAAGTCGCAGGATAGAACAATGGATAAGAAAAAGAGAAGCCGCACCTATAATAGACCGCTGATGATTGTGCTGATTATCGGGATTCTTTATATTGTCTATCAATTTATTTCTTTGGAAATCAGCTATCACAAGTTGGTTGCCCGGCGTGACCGTCTTGCGGAGGAATTGGCTGAAAAAAAGGTTTACTACGAAAATTTACAGCATACTGTGGAAAATGCACAGTCGGATCAATATATTGAAGAGCTTGCAAAAAAATATTTGGGGCTGATTAGAGCTGACGAAAAAATTTTAATATTAAGACAGCCGCAAGAGCCGCAAGAATAGTTTGCACAGGAGAAGACATGTTAATTGATTTGAAAGTCGGACAAAACTTTACCGCCGTTGTGTTGATTGATAAAATCGTGAAAAAAACCGCCAGCAACAATAAGACCTATGTGGATTTGGTAGTGAAAGATCGTTCTGCCGTAATCAATGGCAAAATCTGGAACGGCGACCAAGTGGATACGGATCTGTTTCAACCGGGCAAAGTGGCAAAAATCGGCGGAAAGGTAGATGAATACAACGGAAAAATGCAAATCATTGTCGAAAGCATGAAGTTGATAGAATCTCCCGATAAAGAAGTAATCGAAGCGCTTTATGCCTCGGCGCCGATGGATGCTGCCGAAATGTATGAACAAATTTATACCGCAGCTGCCAAAATAGAAATCGAAGCATTGCGCGAGATTGTTTGCGGTATTCTTGCCGATTATAAAGAGCGGTTATTGATTTTTCCCGGCGCAAAACAAATGCATCATGCCTACCGAAGCGGGCTCTTATATCATACCCACACCATTCTCAGACATGCCAAGGCAGTAGTGGACATCTATCCGTACTTAAACAAAGATTTGCTTTATGCAGCAGTGATTTTGCATGATATCGGCAAACTGGAAGAAATTGCATTAAATGAGTATGGTATTCCTGTGGAGTATTCGCAAGAGGGCAAGCTGTTGGGACACATTATTCAAGGAATTTGTATGATAGATAAAAAAGCGCAGCAATTGCAGTTGGAAAAAAGCGAAGCGACTATGGCGTTAAAGCATTGTTTGCTGTCGCATCATTATTTTGCCGAATACGGCAGTCCCAAGATGCCGATGATTGCCGAGGCGGAAGTGTTGTATTATTTAGATGTTATGGACGCGCGCATGTTTCAGATGGAAGAAGCGTTGTCTTTGGTGCAAAACGGCGAATTTACCCAAAGAATTTATGCCTTGGAAAATAGATCGCTCTATAAATTCGGTGAGGAAAAATGATGACATCGAGCTTATATCCATGGATATAAGCTTTTTTTATTGCTTGTAAGTTGCAATTGACAAGAATCAAAACGGTCAGTATAATAAAGAATGCGCATAAAAGCGCATTATTCGGAGAAGTATCGAAGTGGTCATAACGAGCACGACTGGAAATCGTGTAGTCCGAAAGGGCTCGTGGGTTCGAATCCCACCTTCTCCGCCAGTTGAAACAAAAGTCCGCAAAGGCGGACTTTTTTTTGTGCTATAATGTCCGTAGTTGCTGTAACAGGTTTGTTTTTTAAGACGCTAATACAATGCAAAAGAAGCAGAGGAATACAGGGCACATTTTTGAAAACCAACAGGGTCGTGCAGGAAACAGACGAAAACGGTTGCCGAAAGTTGTGCAGCGATGTACAATATATATATCAACATAAAAGGAGAAACACAAAAGATGTTTCGAAGAATGGAACCGATTGTTTTAAAGATGCTGGCAGGTTTTTCATTTATTTTGGGGATTGTCTATAATCTTATGGGCGCTTTTGGGCACATTAGAAGAAACGACATGAATTTAACTTTTTTTGAAGCGATGGGTTCTATGGCCGTTATGAGTCTGTTGTTTTTCGGTCTCGGCTTTACGCTGCTATTTTTAGAACGCCGTTTAAGCGGGAAAAGGCAGACTTTTCCGGGATGGTATCTTCTTGTTCTTACCTATTCGGCGGCGTTATTGTTTTTGAGTGCTGGGTTGGCGGGGAAAATTGCCACAGCAATACTTTATGTTGCTGTTTCAGTGACGTTGCTGGTTTTTTTGTCTCGCAGCAAGCAAAGCGTGGTAGGCGAAGAACCAAAAGCAAAAGAAAAGAAGTCGCAAAAGAAAGAAAAAATCCCGAAAAAAGAATTTCCTTTCAGTGCTTTGGCAGATAAAATCAACGATGCGGCGCTGAAAAAAGATGTGCAAGACATTGAAAAGATTATCCGAGAAATTTATCAAAACAAAGAAATGAGAAGAATTGATCCGCAGCGGATTAAAAAAATTGAAACCTATTATTTGCCGACGCTTACTTCGCTTCTTAATACTTACTTGAATTTGGAGAAGAGCAACTTGGGACTGGAAAGAGAACAAAAGCTGAAAGAAGATATTCATAGCGGGATTACTTCTATCAAGCAAGGCTTTTATCAAATTTGTGAAAATACCTATCAAAGCACCTCTATGAACATTTCGGCAGAACTTTCGGCTCTTGAAAATATTTTGGCATCAGACGGATTGCTGACGGATGATATTCGAAAATTTTATATCGAAAAAAATAAAGAAAAAACACCGTCTTAAGAGGCATAGATGTTTTTGAAAGAATAGCGATGTAGCGACATCGTTTTGTCAAGGCAAAAATAGCGATAAAATAACAAGTGATTGTTTGGCGGCAGGCTTCTTACTTGCAATCATCTTTTTTTTAGAGTATGATTTATATAACAAAAGCAGAATAGAAGGAGGAAAAGATGGAGAATAAAAAAACAGCGATTCTTGTTGTAGACATGTTAAACGACTTTGTTACAGGTGCGTTGAAATGCGATCGCGGATTGGCGATTGTGGACAAAACCGCCAAATTGCTCGAAGAGGCCAGGAAACATGGCGTAGCGGTTATCTTTTGCAATGATGCGCATTTAAAAGGCATTGATATGGAATGCAAATTTTGGGGAGAACATGCCATTGTGGGGACAGAGGGTGCAAAGGTCATTCCGCAATTGGCGCTTTCAGACAAAGACTTTGTGGTGCCGAAAAGAAGATACAGCGGATTTTTTTACACGGATTTAGATTTGTTGTTGAGAGAATTGAAAATTGATACGGTGATTATGACCGGGTTGCATACGCATATGTGTGTGCGTCATACGGCAGCGGATGCGTATCAGTTGGGTTATCATGTGGTAGTGGCCAGCGATGCTACGGACAGCTTTACCGAAGAGGATTATCTTTCGGGGATTGAATATTTGAAAAACACCTATGATGCAAAGGTGTATACGGTAGACGAACTTTGTGAAATGTTTGCACGTTAATGCGTTTGGCGATAAAAAAGATGGACAAAAATAGCTGTTTGTACGAGTAAACAAACATGATTTCAAAGGATGCAAACAGATGAAAAAATACAGCAAAAAAAAGACAGGATGAATATCCTGTCCTTTTTTAAAGAAATCAAATTGATACAATCGCAGGGAAAGATTAATAAGTTTCTTTAAATACTTCAAAATATTTTTGTTCGTGTGCGCAAGCGGGACATAGTGCCGGAGCAACTTTGCCTGTTGTAATGTATCCGCAGTTGCCGCATTTCCATTCTACTTCTGTGTCTTTTTCAAAGACTTTGCCGGTTTCGATGTTTTTCAACAATTTCAAAAATCTTTTTTCGTGGCTTGCTTCCGCATCGGCAATAAATCTGAATACTGCAGCAATAGCGGGGAAGCCTTCTTCTTCGGCCACTTTGGCAAACTGAGGATAGAGAATGGTGGTTTCTTCGTGTTCGCCTGCTGCCGCTGCTTTTAAGTTGGCCTTGGTGTCCTGCAAATTTACCGGGAAGTCGGCGGTGATTTCTACCACTTCGTCTTCCATTTCTTCTACGAGAAACTTATAAAAGCGTTTTGCATGCTCCTTTTCGTTTTCAGCGGTTTCCGTAAAAATATCGGATATTTGCACATAGCCTTCTTTTTTTGCCTGGGATGCATAATAAGTATAACGCGTTCTTGCCTGGGATTCACCGGCAANNAAAAGATTGCATTAAATTTTTCGCTGTTTGACTGCCTTTTAATTTCATACTTTCTCTCCTTTTTTCATATTATATACATATATAGTATAACACATTTGGTGCAATTATCAAAGTTTTATACTGACTTTGTCGTGGCAGGGGAAATTTCGGAGAAAAACATAGAAAAATCTTAACGAAAATCAAAAATTCAAGTTTTGTCAGGAAAAATACGGTACAGTATTTTTTCATTATTGAATATCATGGAGAAAGCGGCAGACACAAAAACAAGAGAGTTTTATTTCATTTGTTTGAGCATCATAAGAGCTTATAATATATCACATTCTATCGATCATACGGTTAGTCATCTATTCGTTGCAGAAAATGCATTCACTTGTCATTTTTTCATGATTTTGCAGGATTTTTTTCCTTTTTTTTAAATTTTTTGTTTAAAAATGTGATTTGTAACCTCTATGTAACCACGGTTATTTATTATATAGGTACAGAAATCGTAATATGACATTAAAAGCGACGACTTTTGTCACTTTGAGAATAAATAAGCGAGTACAAAAAAATCGTTCAGAGAGGAGATAGTAGTTATGAGGACAACATATATGACGCATCGAACAAGACTGACCGCAATCATCGTGTTGATGATTTTCTTGACATCGATATTCAATATACCCGTGTTGGCGGGCGATCCGGCAGTAGAATACGCTGTCAGTTTCATTTATAACGGTCAGACTCTTCAAACAAAATTGGTACCAGAGGGAACCACCGTTAATGCTGATGGAGTTCAGGTGAATATTACGGAATCGGGCAAAGTATTCAGCCATTGGTCTCTTGAAGTAAACGGGGCTGCATTTGACTTCAGTTCCCCGATAAATGAGGATACCAATCTGTATGTGGTTACGAAGGATGCATGGACTGTAACTTTTCATTCACATGGCGGATCCGCAGTTCTCCCGAAATATGTGGAAGGCGGAAATGCGATCGGAACCCTTCCCTCGCCTACGAGAGCAGGCTATGTCTTCAAACACTGGTCGTTAACCGATGGCGGAGCTGCAATTTCCCCATCTTATCAAGTTACAGAAAATATAACTTTGCATGCAGTTTGGGAAGCAAGTACCGCTACATCATACAAGGTCGTTTATTGGCAGGAAAATGCTAATGATAATAATTATACTTTTGAAGAAATAGTAACGAAAACAGGAAAGACCGGAGAGACTGCAACCTATGATGCCAAGTCATATACCGGTTTTCACTTCGACCATGCCGATGATACAACCATTTCTGCAAACGGCGATACGGTTGTGAATGTGCATTACAACAGAAACATACATACATTTGTGATTGAGTACAGAGACGGAAGCTGGGAGACATATTCCACTACACAGTTAAAGTATGGGCAGTCCACGGCAGCGCAGTATAATGCTGCCGTAGCGGCATATCCCTATTATACCTGGTATATATCGAGGACTTCAAATACTGCTTACTCGGAAGCACCGACTATGCCGAATGAAAACCTGACTGTGCACGGCAGATATTCGGGTTCTGCTTATCAATACACCATAGGCTATTATGAATTGGACACAAACACACAGATAAAAGCACCTTATTCATTTTACAGCGGATACGGAAATCTTAGTTTTTCTATTGAAGATGGAATCAATATCCCTGGCTTTACCGTAACGCCTATGAGTAAATGGGATACACTTCGTCCGAACCGAGTTTCAAAAATTTATTATACAAGAAACAACTATACTCTGACATTCAATAAAAACAATGACGAATCTGCACTGGTAGTTCCTAATATTCCGTATGAAGGGGATATTTCGGACAAAGACACGACCGGTCTTAATGCGAGTTCGACCTTTGTTCAGAACGGCATAACATACTATTTTGCAGGATGGTATGATAATTCCGCTTGCGCAGGAACTCCGTATACCTTGGCAGGCAAAACAATGCCGGCGCAGAATTTATCTCTTTATGCGAAATGGACACCTGAAAAATACACGGTAACATTCTACAACACGTCAAATCCTGCGGGAGGAATCTTCCATACGGAAGAAAACATAACACCTTTAAGCACTATCTCTGCACCTGCGGGTCATCCGCAGCAAGGGACATTTATCGGCTGGTATTGGGATGAGATAGGCAGTTTTGTCCCGTTTGATTTTGGTACACCCATATCCGGGAATTTTAGACTGTATCCCGTATATGAAAATCAAACCGCGAAAGTTACCTATGATGCAAATGGCGGTACGGGAGCCGTACCGACTGATGATGCAAATTACTTGGTTGGCGCCGACGCAAGGGTAAAGTTTCCTTTTGATTTGAGTAAAACAGGTTATTTTTTCGACGGTTGGAATACAGAAGCAGACGGATCAGGTACGTCATATAAGCCTTTTGAACTGGCATTGGTTCCTGCCGGAGGCTTGACTTTACACGCTCAGTGGAAGGAGCGAACGCCTCTAACCTTTAAAGGTGACAGCGACAACAAAATATATAACGGAAGTGAGCAGAGTCTGCCCAACTTCAAAGTTACCGGTCTTGCTGAAGGTCACAGCTACCAAGGGATAAGTTATGCAGCAGCTACCGGAAAAGATGTTGGAGACTACTATGGAGAGTTTAGCGGCGAAGTCGTGGTTAAAGACAGCAACGGAGTTGATGTGACAAATCATTATATAATAACCATGACCCCCGGCAAGCTGACGATAGATCCGAAGGCAGTGACGATCACAACAGGCGGTGCAAGCAAAGCATACGACGGCACGGCGCTGACGAATGCAACGGCAAGCATAGATGGTCTTGTAGGAACTGAAAGCGTAACGCTTGTGGCAACAGGCAGTCAGACCGAAGTAGGTAGCAACGAAAACACGTATAATATTACCTGGGACAACGCAATAGTTACGAACTATACGATAAATAAAAATCTTGGAACGTTGACGGTTACAAAGAACGATGCAGAAGTTATCTTGACTGCACCTTCGGACAGCAAAACATATGACGGAACAGCGCTGACGAAGAAAATCATAGTAACGGCTACGGGGCTTCCGGAAGGCTTTACAGTTACAGCAACTGCAACAGGCAGCCAGACGGATGCTGGAAGCAGCGCAAACGTAGTGGATGACGGATACATCATTAAGGACAAAAACGGCAATGACAAGACGGCAAACTTTACGAATATAAAGAAAGCTGACGGCACGCTGACGGTAAATGCGAAGGCAGTGACGATCACAACAGGCGGTGACAGCAAAGCATACGACGGCACAGCATTGACAAATGCGACAGTAGGAATAGAAGGTCTTGTAGACGGTGAGACTGTTACGCTTACGGCAACCGGCAGTCAGACCGAGGTAGGCAGCAGTGATAACACGTATGATATTACCTGGGGCAGTGCAAAAGAAGGGAACTATACAGTAACGAATAACCTCGGTAAACTGACAGTGACAACAAACACTGCAACGGTTACGTTGACTGCACCGTCCGATAGCAAGACATATGACGGAACGGCACTGACGAAGGAAGACGGCGTGACTTGGGAAGGCTTGCCAACAGGATTCACAGTCGTAGCAACTGCAAGCGGCAGCCAGACGGATGCGGGCGAAAGTGCAAACGTAGTTAATGAGGGATATGTGATTAAGGATGCCCAAGGCAATGACAAGACGGCAAACTTCACGAGTATAGCGAAAGTTCCCGGAACGCTGACGGTAAATCCGAAAGAGGTGACTGTTACAACGGGCAGTGACAGCAAAACATATGATGGTACAGCATTGACGGAGGGTACGGCAAGCATAGCAGGGTTTGTAGACGGTGAGACGGCGACAGTAGAAGCGACAGGCAGTCAGACCCATGCAGCTACCTCTATCAATACATACAAGATTACCTGGGGCAGTGCGAAAAAAGATAACTACACGGTAAAAGAAAGCCTCGGCACGCTGACGGTAAATCCGAAAGAGGTAACGGTCAAAACGGGCAGTGCAAGCAAAGCATACGACGGCACAGCATTGACGGAAGGAACGGCAGAAATAGAAGGTCTTGTAGGAACTGAGAGCGTAACCCTTGTAACGACAGGCAGTCAGACCGAAGTAGGTAGCAGTGATAACACGTATAGTATTACCTGGGGCAGTGCAATAGTTACGGACTATACGATAACGGAAAATCTTGGAACGTTGACGGTTACAACAAACGACGCGGCAGTGACCTTGACTGCACCATCTGACAGCAAGACATACGACGGAACGGCTTTGACAAAGGCGACCGGAGTAACGGCCACGGGACTTCCGGCAGGCTTCACAGTTGAAGCAACTGCAAGCGGCAGCCAGACGGATGCTGGAAGCAGCGACAACGTCGTGGATGACGGTTATGTAATAAAGGATGCCAACGGCAATGACAAGACAGCAAACTTCACGAATATAACGACAGCGAACGGCACGCTGACGGTAAATGCGAAGGCAGTGACGATCACAACAGGCGGTGACAGCAAAGCATACGACGGCACAGCATTGACAAATGCGACAGTAGGTATAGAAGGTCTTATAGACGGTGAAAGCGTAACCCTTGCAACGACAGGCAGTCAGACCGAAGTAGGCAGCAGTGATAACACGTACAGTATTACCTGGGACAATGCAACAGCTACGAACTATACAGTAACGAATAACCTCGGTAAACTAACAGTGACAACAAACGCTGCAACGGTTACATTGACTGCACCGTCGGCCAGCAAGACATATGACGGAACGGCACTGACGAAAACCACCGGAGTAACGGCTACGGGACTTCCGGCAGGCTTTACAGTTACAGCGACAGCCAGCGGCAGCCAGACGAATGCTGGAAGCAGCGCAAACGTAGTAGATAACGGTTATGTGATTAAGGATGCCAACGGCAATGACAAGACGGCAAACTTCACGAATGTAACGACAGCGAACGGCACGCTGACGGTAAATCCGAAAGCGGTAACAATCACAACAGGCGGTGACAGCAAAGCATATGACGGAACACCTTTGACAGAAAGTACTGTAAATATAGAAGGTCTTGTAGACGGTGAAAGCGTAACCCTTGCAACGACAGGCAGTCAGACCGAAGTAGGCAGCAGTGATAACACGTATAGTATTACCTGGGACAATGCAACAGCTACGAACTACACAGTAACCAAAAACCTTGGAACACTGACGGTTACAACAAACAATGCGGCAGTGACCTTGACCGCACCGTCGGACAGCAAGACATACGACGGAACGGCTTTGACAAAGGCGACAGGCGTAACGGCTACGGGACTTCCGGCAGGCTTCACAGTTGAAGCAACTGCAACAGGCAGCCGGACGGATGCTGGAAGCAGCGCAAACGTAGTAGATAACGGTTATGTGATTAAGGATGCCAACGGCAATGACAAGACGGCAAACTTCACGAATGTAACGACAGCGAACGGCACGTTGACGGTAAATGCGAAGGCAGTGACGATCAAAACAGGCAGTGACAGCAAAGCATACGACGGAACACCTTTGACAGAAAGTACTGTAAATATAGAAGGTCTTGTAGACGGTGAAAGCGTAATCCTTGCAACGACAGGCAGTCAGACCGAAGTAGGCAGCAGCAGCAACACGTACAGTATTACCTGGGACAACGCAAAAGCTACGAACTACGAGGTAACCGATAATCTCGGAACACTGAAGGTTACAACAAACGATGCGGCAGTGACTTTGACTGCACCGTCGGACAGCAAGACATACGACGGAACGGCACTTACGAAAACCACCGGTGTAACGGCTACTGGACTTCCGGCAGGCTTCACAGTTGAAGCAACTGCAACAGGCAGCCGGACGGATGCTGGAAGCAGCGCAAACGTAGTAGATAACGGTTATGTGATTAAGGATGCCAACGGCAATGACAAAACAGCAAACTTTACGAATGTAACGACAGCGAACGGCACGCTGACGGTAGATCCGAAGGCGGTGACGATCAAAACAGGCAGCGCTTCGAAGGAATATGATGGTTCTGCTTTGACGAAGGACGAAGCTAGCATAGAAGGTCTTGTAGACGGTGAAAGCGTAACCCTTGCAACGACAGGCAGTCAGACCGAAGTAGGCAGCAGTGATAACACGTATAGTATTACTTGGGACAATGCGAAAGAAGCGAACTACACGGTAACTAAAGAAAACCTTGGAACACTGACGGTTACAACAAACGCTACGAAAATCACGTTGACTGCACCGTCGGACAGCAAGACATACGACGGAACGGCTTTGACAAAGGCGACAGGCGTAACGGCCACGGGACTTCCGGCAGGCTTTACAGTTACAGCGACAGCCAGCGGCAGCCAGACGGATGTTGGCAACAGTGCAAACGTAGTAGATAACGGTTATGTGATTAAGGATGCCAACGGCAATGACAAAACAGCAAACTTCACGAATATAACGACAGCGAACGGCACGCTGACGGTAAATCCGAAAGCGGTAACAATTACAACAGGCAGTGCAAGCAAAGTATACGACGGAACAGCATTGACAAATGCGACAGTAGGCATAGCAGGTCTTGTAGACGGTCAGAGCGTAACGCTTGTGGCTACAGGTTCACAGACCAGGGTAGGTAGCAGCAATAACACCTACAGTATTACCTGGGACAACGCGACAGCTGCGAACTACAAGGTAATTGAAAACCTCGGTAAGCTGACAGTTAGAGCCGGTGGTGGTCCCAATCCAACTCCTCCGACCACGCCTGATCCAACACCCGGACCGAGCGGACCTGAAGAAATTATTCCGGAAGATGGAGTAGTAGAGTCAATCACCATTTCGGAAAGAGAAACACCGCTCTCAGGCGGAACAACAGCTGCATGGGCACTCTTAAACCTGCTGTTGACCATTCTAACGGGAATCATCATGATCGCTCTGCTGATTGGTTACTTCACGGGCAGAAAACGTGAAGAAGAAGACAGAAGGACGAATAGAGACCGATACAGAAACCAATACGAGGACGAAAGCAAACTCAAACGTAAAGGTTTTCTGAGATTGTTAAGCTTTATCCCGTTAATCGTTGCAGTAATCGTGTTTATCCTGACGGAAGATATGCGTAATCCTATGGTATTCGTAGACCGTTGGACCATCTGGATGGCAGTTATTGCGGCTGTGCAGGTAATACTGGCACTGTTCTGCAAAAAATCCTATGAAGAAGATGAAGATAACAAAGAATATTGGAATCTGGAGAAGGCGTAAACACGACAGCTGAAATAAAAAAGAACCCGTTTAAACGGGTTCTTTTTTATTTTCTATCGGTCTTTTTATTTATTTTCAATCTGTCTCAAAAGGTATTCCTGAGACATGCTGTAGGTAAGGGCAGTTTGTTTGCTGATAGTTCCTTCTTTATACAATTTTGCAAGGCTGGCATCCATGCTCATCATCCCCTCTGCAGATGAAGTCTGAATCACGGAGGGAATTTGGTGGGTTCTGCCATCTCGAATCAATGTTCGGATTGCACTGTTGCACTGCATAATCTCGAACGCCGGCACCAACGAACCGTCATCTGCGGGCAGCAACTGCTGACTGACCACGGTCTGAAGTACCATGGATATCTGTCTGCGCACCTGTTCCTGCTGCACAGCAGGATATGCATCGACCAACCGGTCAATTGCATTTGACGCTCCCAAGGTATGCAGCGCTGCAAAAACCAAATGACCTGTCTCTGCCGCAGTCAGGGCGATACTGATAGCTTCCATATCCCGCAGTTCTCCAATCAGGATAACATCCGGACTTTGCCGCAGCGCTGCGCGCAGGGCAGATGGGTAGTTTTCTGTATCAATCATCAGTTCACGTTGACTTATAAGGCTTTTTTTGTGGCTATGTAAGTATTCAATCGGATTTTCCAGAGTGATAATATGCGCGCTGCGTTCTTCATTAATTATTTCCAACAGACAGGTAAGAGTTGTCGTTTTTCCGCTGGCAGAAGGGCCCGTAACAAGAACCATTCCCCTTCTCAGTTTTGCCAGCTCTAAAACTTCGCGCGGCAAGCGCATTTCCACAGGATCAGGCAAAGAAAATGCCACTACCCGGATTACTGCCGCATACGACCCGCGTTGTTTGTATGCGTTTACGCGAAAACGCGATACTCCCTTTAAGCCGAACGAAAAGTCGTCATCTCCCCGCTTTAAAAATTCTTTCGGATCGCGCTTTGCCAAGGCGTAAACCGCAAGGAGCATCTCTTGAGTTTTTGCAGGGGTCAGCTTTTCTTCTCCCCAGTTTTCAATAAGATGACTTTGCTTGTAGCTGACCGGGCGGCCGGATATAATAAATATATCTTTTGCGCCCCTTTCCACCATGTCCTTCAACAGCACCTGTATTTCCATTATTTTGCTCCCTTTTGTATTTCTTTATTGTTGTCCTATAGATATGGTTTGGCGGTACAGCCGTTCCACCTTACCCTGCTCATCGATACCGACTGTTGTGCGTAATATTCGGCGATTATCGACAGGGGTATAATAAAGCACTACCATCCCCGGATAGGAAGCATCGGCAGCAATCTCAAACCCCGCTGCCTCCAAACGCTCCGATAGAGGGATTTTTGCATCGCCTGCTACTGTGGCGGACAGTTCCTGCAACCTCTGTTCCGCCTGTGCCTCCGCGGCATAATAGTCAGACACGGCACGCGCGGCTGTATCGGAAAGCACGCTGTCTGACCGGCTGCCGGAAAGCGACAGAACAGAAAAAACGGCGAGAATCAATATCGAAAACATGGTAATCAGCGAAACAATACCTATGCTGACAACCGGCCTTCTCCTCCTCATATTCTCTCTCCTCTCTCTGCATCGAGATAGCGCAGGATGCGCAACGTATAAATCACATCTTTTTCGTCTGTTACCGAGATATCTGATTGAAGCATGTTTTCATTGTCAATATTCACAACCACTCGCAGTTCATAGACCGCATCCGAGTCATCGAAAAGACGTTGCCAATTTGCGTCATACAGGAGAATATATACGCCACCTTCTTCTTCCGTGTCCAGCAGGCTGCCAAGCACCCGCAGATCTCCTCCGGAAGCTTTCACGCTTTCCGCCACATTTTGCGCCTCAGAAACGGCCGTGGAAAGCGTTGCACTTTTTTTACCTGCCATGTTTGCGTGCACTAAAATGGCAACACAAACTGCCGCCGATACGGCAAATAACAGGCAGTTCACCAGCAATTCCACAAGAAAGTAACGACTTTTAGAGGATTGATTCATACCGCATTTCTCCTCCCGGCCCTCTCCAAAAGAACCTTGCCGGTATATGTTTCGCCTGTTTGATCCGTTACGCAGATTTGAAGCAGACCCTCCTGTCCCAACTGGAGATTAAGCGAGGAAAGAGGCATAATTTTCTGCCCAATCCCCGGCGCGATATCTGTGCCCTTTGACAGCAGCACCTCGCACAGATATCCATCCTCCACATAAATCCATGTTTCATACCGCTCGCCCTCTGCCGACATTCCCAGTACGAGCGCATCTCCCTGGCTGGCTTGCCGAACGCTTATTCCCTCCGCCGCATCTGTTTGTCGTACCTTTTCCGTAAGGTACAGCACTGAAGTTCGCATATTATAATTGCGCTCCGAACGATCCGCTCCCTTGCGATAGGTATCTGCGACCATCATTGACAGGAGCATGGTACAAATAGTGTATAAGAAGAACAAGGTGATTACAAACATAATCTCTGTTGTATCTCTCACTTTACGTATATTCACTTACCGTCCCCCTAATCTTCAATATAAAAAACTGAAATTTCCGGCAACAGATTGCTGCCCAGGGATTTATAATGCACAATATAGCGTTCCGTATCATAACGTAGACCGTAACGCTCCTTTAGGTAATCAAGATCTTGCGGGTAGCTCCCTTCCAACGCATAGCACTGTACGGCCTCTCGCCGTACCGTATCTTTCAGCAATGTGATCTGACTTGAAACGGACGTTTTTCCGGCGGCGACTACTCCGAATCCAACACTCAACGCAACGGCGAAAAAAATCGCAACCGCCCAAAAAACTCCGTTGCTCAGCAATTGTTTGATTTTTTTCGCTATCCTTGTTTTTAGCAAGAAAACACTTTCCTTTCTCATATACCGAATAGAATTCCGGCGAGCGGCAGCATGACAGACAGAATTACCAGTCCTACCAGCACACACAGCAATGCCACCATTGCAGGCTCAAAAACAGACAACAAGCGTTGGCGACGCACTTCAGCATCACGCCGACAACGAAGAGCGACTTCCATAAACATCGCTCCGGATGTACCCGCGCGCAAACCTGCCGCAATCATCCCGTAATATGATTTTTCAAAAATGCCACAGGCGAAAATCGCCTCCTGTAAAGGCTTCCCCTCTTCAAGCAGACGTTCGAGTTTGTCAATCCGCGCCTTTGCCAGTTCACTTTCTTCAAGTTCCTCTGCGAAATGAAGCGCATCTAAAATATAAATACCGCTTTCCAGCATCAGCGACATCGAAAATGCGAACCGTTCGGCGGCGGTGATTGCAGCCATTTTTTTTGTGATTGGTGAATGATCATAAGCGTGCAAAAGCGCAAATCTACCTTTTTTTGTAAAACGCAAAAATAAAAATACAGCAACCAATGCAACGGTCACAATCAGAATGACCAGCGCAGATTGACGGAAAGCCTGTCCGAATTTCAGGAGAGACAGAGAAAAAGGGTTCATTGCCAATCCCAGCTGTTGAAACACCTGTTCAAATACCGGCATCACTACCACAATCAGTACAACAATCACTGCGAGCACCATCCCCGTCATGCTAAGCGGGTACACTACCGATGTTCGCAGTTCTCTTGCCAATGTGTCACGACCCGCGTAATATGCGCGTAGCGCCTCTGTGATTTCCTGCATGCGTCCCGTGCGCTCTCCCATCCGCACCATGTCTATGGCATAGCTTGGAAATCTCCCGCTCTGCAGGAAAGCCGCAGACAGATTGCTTCCGTCTGAGACTTTTGCAGACAGTTCACGAAGCAATTCGCTGTTTGCTTCGTCCGTTTCTTCCCCTAACAGCGCAAGCCCTTCCCATGCCGGAATTCCGCTTTTAAAAAACAGCGCAAGCTGTTGGAAAAACTCCTCCAACTCCGCCGCGGAAAGTTCTTTTTGTCTGCCGGGTTGTTTCATTCATATTGCCTCCTGAAGGGATTTCAGTAATAAAACATTGCGTTATAATTGCTGCCGTCTCCGATATATTGTGCAAGACCCTGTCCTGCGGCAAAGGTAGGATCCATCAACACCCAGTTTCTTCCGTCAAACTGAATGATGCCGTTAATCCATCCGGTCTCTTCAGTGTAAACGCTGATCCACGCATGATAGTCCTTGCCGGCATAGCCGATAACCAACTGCGTAGGAATGCGCTGAACACGCAACATAGCCGTCATCAGCGCCGCATAATCAAAACAGATGCCCTTCTTCGTATTCAGCGTATCGTCCAAATCGGGCAGATAAGACGAAGACACATTTTCCGCCTTATCCGTATCGTAAACGACATTTTTGACCACATAATCATAAATACGCCTTACTACGTCCAAATCGTCCGATGCACCCTTGGCCAGTTCTCCGCTAAACGCTACCGCTGCGGTTTTTTCCGTATAGTCAACATATTGATTTGGATGCAAAAAGGGAGTAAATTCATTTTTTAGATTCACATCGAACGATGCACCGTCCACAAACGCATATTGGTCGCCCGAAATATTGCGGTAAATTTTAAGTGTATAATGTCCGTTTCCGGAACTGAGCGGAAATACCTGAAATTCGCCGCTTGCCGGCAGGTCGTATGTATAGGGCTCCTGATTATTGCATGAAAGCTGCATCTTGATTCGCCCGTCACCCGTATATTTTACCATGACATATCCGTCCTCACGATGCGAGGCATCTATCAGAGAGGCAGTACCCTTAAAAATCTGCGTTCCGTCTGCACGAGGTACCAGTACCACAGGTTGGTTATCCCGGGAAGTTTCTCCCTCCCGTGCTGCTCCTGTCGGTTGTCCTTTCGCACATCCGCCTGTCCAGGCAATGGCGAAACAAAGTATTGCCACGAATGTCAGCCGAACAATGTTCAACCCTCTCTTCAAAAAACGTCCTCCTGTAAGCCTCCGGCAGCGGTCAGTACCGGAACACTTATCTTATTTCTATTTCCAAACGGGGTCAACAATCCATCTCCAGCGGCATAACCTTGCAGTTGAAAATATATTTGGCGTTTTTGCTGTTGCTGTAAAACATCCTTTTTACCCGTTCTATTACCATGCGCCCCGTTTTTACGCTTGTCACGGAAGGCAACAATACCACATATTGTAAGGGACTGTATCGGGAAATCGTATCTCCTTGACGCAGGCACTCCCGCATCACATCCAGTGTCCGGGACATCACTTGCTTTATTTCAAGTGCCTCCATTTGTTTGTTGTCCATCCGGTGCACGTCCACCAATGCCAAAAACATCGCAGTTCCCAATCGCTTCAGATTTCGCATCTGCAAATGATAGACGTCTTTGAAGATAGCGTATTCACATACAAACGCGCCCGGATTCGGTTTTCCCGTCCGCAATTCTTTACAAATTTCTTCAATTTCCGCTTCCGAGCTTTTTTCGCCTTTAATCAATTCTTTATAAAAATTTAAAATCTCGTCCGAGGGTTTGAGTCCCAAATGCGTGTATTGCAGGTTTGTCGTGTTCTGATATTGTTCCAACGCCTCTTTGCTTTTGCCGGTTTTGAGCAGCGCGGACATCAGTTCCAAATTCAGCATGGAGTCGAACGGATCAATATCCAGTGCAATTTTGCATACGCGGATTATATCCCCATATTCTTTTTCCTTGTTCAGCAACTCGATGTATTGATGGACTGTTTTAAGGTAAAGATCATGATAATAGAAGCTTTTTGGCGCAATCCAGTTGTCGAGGATTGAACTCGGCAGCAAATCACCCGTATATAGCGTGAGAAGCTCCTCAAACTGATTCACCACACTGGAATTAAGAGATTCTGCGCCCGATACGTTATCAGAGATTTCCTCCATGCGAAACGCATCTATCCGCGCAGGCAGATCGGGGTTCCACATATAACCGCCCGGTACCGTCACAATCGCCCCGTCAAGTTCGCTTTCCTCCAAATCTTTACGCAAGCGGCTGACCAATGTTTTAAGTGCATTTTCCACATTGATTTCTTCTTCTCCCCATATCACTTCCACCAGCCGCGCAACGGTTACAGGCCTTTGGTTGTTGAGAATCAGGTATTCCAGCAACGCCATTTTTCTCTTAGACGCGCGGATGGGTTCGACAATATCCACGCCATCCAGCAATATATTCAATTCGCTAAAAACATTGATTTCCAGTTTTTTCATTCTTTGATTTCCCGCCCAATCCGACCAATTCTCATGTCGTTTTTCCGGTACGAACACCGAAGTTCCGCCTGTGTTTCGGCCTGTATATTTTCTTTCACGATTATATCAGATTCATATATAATTATCCAGTTTCTTTTTGGTTTGCAAACCCACATAAAGCGCTCCGCAATCATTATTGCTGTAGCATTTCTTTCAGTTAGAGGTACTACGACGGCAAGAAAAATTAAAACAACAGCGAAAACACGGGTAATGTGAGATAGAAAAAGATGTCAGCTATGAGGGAAAAGGCGATAGACTATAAAGTTTATTTTAGGAATAAAAAGGTAAGAGACGCGAAATGTATGTATTAGAAAAGTTTAAAAAGTTGAGACAAATTCCGATTTGTCGTGCCCGAAATTATTTCACTTCTGATGTTAAACAAATGTTAAGTAATAATTAAGTAATAAAAAGTTTGATTGTAGAAGTTTTTATCGGTTTGAAAATAGTTTATAAGCAGCTTTTATCTTTGACTTCTTATTCTTCAGAGGTGGTACAGCATATGGCGGTTGTAATCACTAGCGGGTTGCTTGATGGTACGGTGGTAACTTTGTTTACGGTGTCGGTGATGTATGAAATTACAACGAAACGAAAGAAAACAGTTAGTTGTGAAGAATCCTTGCCGCCATCAAGTAAGGATTCAATTTTTCTGAATCCAACAGAAGAGAATTTTTTGATAATCAAGTAAAAGGAGAGAAAAAAACGTATTTTCTGTTTGTTTTTTGATAAAAAATAAAAAAAAGACTTGCAATTTGAATAAAAGTATTATATGTTATTTAAGCTGCACTAATTATGCGAAGATGCGGAAGGTTGCCGCAAAAGCGGGTAATTTCCGCGGAGTATGTCCGCTAAAGCAATCGGGCGAATGAAGGAGCTACACGAGACGAGTCAAAAAAAAGAGGGTGAACACCCGGTAGCGTGTAGAACAATCGCTCCGAAAACTTGCAGAACAGTTTGAGGAGGAAAAAAAGTATGGCAACACAAAAAATCAGAATCAGGCTCAAAGCCTATGACCACATGCTGATTGACCAATCGGCAAAGAAAATCGTAGAGACGGCAAAACGAACAAACGCAGAGGTGTCGGGTCCTATTCCGCTTCCGACCGAAAAGGAAATCATCACCATCTTAAGAGCGGTACACAAGTATAAAGATTCTCGTGAGCAATTTGAAATTCGTACACATAAAAGATTAATCGATATACTCAATCCCTCGCAAAAAACGGTAGATGCGTTGATGAAACTGGACTTGCCGGCGGGCGTGGATATCGAGGTTAAACTGTAATTATGATTATTTGTGAAAATAATCCGCTAATCAGGAGGTAGGAAAGAACATGAAAAAAGCAATTATCGGGACAAAAGTAGGAATGACGCAAGTATTTACGGAAGATGGTGCAATGGTACCCGTAACAGTAATTCAAGCCGGACCTTGTTCGGTTGTGCAAATTAAAACGACGGAAAACGACGGATACAGCGCCGTTCAGTTGGGATATCAAGATAAAAAAGCAAGCAGAGCGAATAAGTGCCAGCAAGGGCATTTTGCCAAGGCGGGCGTTGAAGTAAAAAAAGTACTCAGAGAAATGAAATTTGAAAATGCCGAAGAATATCAGTTGGCAGACGAAATAAAAGCAGACATTTTTGAAGTGGGCGATCATGTGGATGTTACAGGAACCAGTAAGGGGAAGGGATTTCAAGGGGCAATCAAAAGACACGGCTTTGGCAGGGGGCCTATGAAGCATGGTTCGAAATATCATCGAAAAGCCGGTGCTATGAGCGCAGCAGCGACCCCGCACAGAGTGTGGAAAGGCAAAAAGTTGCCCGGACAAATGGGTGCAGAACGCTGCACGGTTCAAAACCTTGAAGTAATCAAGGTGGATGCGGAGAAAAATGTACTGCTGGTAAAAGGCGCAGTTCCCGGCTTTAAGGGCAGCGTAGTCACAGTAAGAGAAACTGTAAAGTAACATGACGAAGTCCAAAGCGAAGGAAGGAGAAACAAAATGCCAAAAATTGATGTTTTGAACATAAAAGGTGAAAAAGTCGATGAAGTTACACTAAGTGATGAGATATTTGGGATTGAGCCCAACGAAGCGTTGGTGCATCAAGTGGTTGTGGCACAGCTTGCCAACAAACGACAAGGAACGCAAAGTGCAAAAACGAGATCGGAAGTGCGTGGGGGCGGCAGAAAACCCTGGCGTCAAAAAGGAACAGGCCGAGCGCGCGCCGGCACGATTCGCAGTCCGCTGTTTACGGGCGGCGGTGTAATCTTTGCTCCGAAACCGAGAGACTATTCTCAACATGTCAACAAAAAAATGAGAAGGTTAGCGATGAAGAGCGTTTTTTCCGCCAAATATAACATGAATGAGTTGATTGTATTGGATAAATTGGAATTAGCCGAAGCGAAGACAAGAGAAATGGCGGCGGTGCTCAAAGCGCTGAATGCCGAAAAAGCACTGATTGTTCTTGACGGTATGGATGAAAATGTGATTCGCAGTGCGAGAAACATTCCGGCTGTGCAAACGGCGCAGGTCAACACGATTAACACGTATGATATGCTGAAATATGACCATCTAATATTGACAGTGGACTCTTTGAAAAAAATCGAGGAGGTGTATAGCTGATGAACAATCCCCATGACATTATTTTAAAACCGTTGATTACCGAACGCAGCATGATGCAAGCCGAAGAAAAAAAATATACGTTCAAAGTTGACAAAAATGCCAACAAATATCAGATTAAAGATGCGATTGAAGAGATTTTTGATGTAGAAGTCGAAAAAGTAAGCATCATGAACATGCAAGGCAAATTAAAACGAATGGGGCGCACACAAGGCAGACGAGCAAGCTGGAAAAAAGCGATCATTAAGCTGACCCCCGGCAGCAAAGAAATAAAGCTGTTTGAAAATGTGTAAGCTGAGATAAGGGAGGTAATGAATAATGAGTATAAAGCATTATAAGCCGACGTCTCCGGGCAGAAGAGGAATGAGTGTATCTTCGTTCGAAGACATTACAAAGACAGAGCCTGAAAAAAGCCTGGTGGCCAAACTTTCAAAAAGCGGCGGCCGTAACGTTTATGGCAGAATCACCGTGCGTCATAGAGGCGGCGGAGAAAAAAGAAAATATAGAATCATTGATTTTAAAAGAAATAAAGACGGTGTTCCGGCAACGGTAAATGCCATTGAATATGATCCGAACCGAAGTGCTAACATTGCATTGTTGTTCTATGCGGACGGTGAAAAAAGATATATTTTGGCGCCGAACGGGCTGAAGGTCGGAGACAAAATAGAAAGCGGTCCAGGTGCGGATATTAAGGTGGGCAACTGTTTGCCGTTGGAAAACATTCCTGTGGGAACGGTTATACACAATATTGAGCTCAAGTCCGGCAAAGGTGCGCAAATGGCACGTTCGGCCGGTGTATTTGTGCAGCTCATGGCAAAAGAAGGAAAATACGCCACATTGCGTATGCCCAGCGGTGAAGTGCGTGAGGTGCGCAAAGAATGTCGTGCAACGATAGGTCAGGTAGGGAATGTAGAACATGAAAACATCACGATCGGCAAAGCGGGTCGAATAAGGCATATGGGCTTTCGTCCGTCGGTGCGCGGGGTAGTTATGAACCCTTGTGACCATCCTCATGGCGGCGGTGAAGGGAAGGCGCCTATTGGCAGACCGGCACCGGTAACTCCCTGGGGCAAGCCGACATTAGGGTATAAGACGAGGAAGAAAAACAAACCTTCCGATCAATATATTGTAAGAAGAAGAAATGAGAAGTAAGAAAGGGAGTAAGGAGAAAAACAATGAGCAGAAGTATGAAAAAAGGTCCCTATGTTGACGCCAAACTCCTGAAAAGAGTTGAAGAAATGAATGAGACCGGAAAAAAACAAGTACTGAAGACCTGGTCTCGCAGCTCCACGATTTTTCCGCAAATGGTAGGTCATACCCTTGCGGTGCATGACGGAAGAAGACATGTGCCTGTCTACATTACAGAGGACATGGTCGGACATAAACTGGGTGAATTTTCGCCCACCCGCACATTTAGAGGCCATGCGGGCGACAGAAAAACAAAATTGAGATAGGATGAGAGGAGCTGAAGAAACAATGGAAGCAAAAGCTACGGCAAAACATTTGCGTATTTCGCCTATCAAAGTAAAGAGAGTTATTGATTTAATCAAGGGAAAAAATTTAAAAGAAGCCAAAGACATTTTAGAGTTCACATCCAACAATCGCGCTTCTCACTATGTGAAAAAAGTTGTAAACTCAGCGGCTGCGAATGCTGAAAACAATCATAATATGAACTTGGACAGCTTGTATGTGTTTCATGCTTCCGCCAATCAAGGCAAGATGATGAGACGATATAAGGCCGGGTCGATGGGAAGAGCGAACCCCATCATCCATCGAACCACACACATTACGGTTGTATTGAAAGAAAGAGAATAGGGAGGTTTTGTTGAATGGGTCAAAAGGTAAATCCCCGTGGTTTAAGAGTAGGCGTTATTAAAGACTGGAATGCAAGATGGTATGCGAAAGACAGAGATTTTGCAGACTTATTGATCGAAGACAACAAAGTAAGAAAATATATTAAAGAAAAGCAGTACAAAGCCGGCATTTCACGTGTTGAAATTGAGCGCTTTGCGGGAAGAATTCGCATTTTTATCTACACAGCGAAACCCGGGATGATTATCGGGAAAAGCGGCGAAAGCATCGAGCAATTAAAGAAAGAACTTCAGGCGATGACCGGAAAAGAAATCATCATGAATATCATGGAAGTAAAAAACATCGATTGCGACGCACAGCTGGTGGCGGAAGGCATTGCACAACAGATTGAGAAAAGAATCTCTTATCGCAGAGCGATGAAACAAGCGATCAGCAGAGCTTTGAAGGGTGGAGCCGAAGGAATCAAAACCAATGTAGCCGGAAGACTGAACGGAGCGGATATTGCGCGCAGCGAGCATTACAGCGAGGGTAATGTGCCGTTGCAGACGCTTCGTGCCGATATTGATTTCGGATTCGCCGAAGCGGATACCACTTATGGAAAAATAGGCGTAAAAGTGTGGATCAACCGGGGAGAAGTGTTGGGCGAAAAGAAAGACAAAGAATAAAAGGGTGTTGGAGAAGCAAGCAGAATCATTAGGAGGAAACTGAAATGTTAATGCCGAAAAGGGTAAAATATAGAAGGGTGCATCGAGGGAAAATGGCAGGCGAGGCAACCCGTGGCAACAAGATATCTTATGGCGAATATGCTATTGTGGCTTTGGAAGCAGGGTGGATTACATCGAACCAAATTGAATCGGCGCGTATTGCGATGACCAGATACATGAAAAGAGGCGGGAAAGTTTGGATTAAGATTTTTCCGGATAAATCCGTCACGAAGAAACCTGCCGAAACAAGGATGGGGTCAGGCAAAGGTTCGCCGGAGTACTGGGTAGCCGTTGTAAAACCGNNGAAATCGCCAGAGAGGCAATGCGTCTGGCAAGAAACAAGCTGCCGATTAAGACAAAATTCATTACCAGAGAAGAAATGGAAGTAGGTGGTGAAGAATCATGAAAGCAAGAGAACTTCACGAGATGACGGATAAAGAATTGCAGGAACAGTTGACGAGCATTAAAGCGGAATTATTTAATCTCAGGTTCCAGCAGGCAACGGGACAGTTGGAAAATCCCATGCGTATTAAAGAAATAAAAAAAGACTATGCCAGAGTAAAAACAATTCTTCATCAGCGAGAATTGAAAGCTGTGGACGCTTAAAACAGGAGGGGACAAAGATGGAAAGAGGAAACAGAAAAGTACGTGTCGGAAAAGTTGTTTCAGACAAGATGGATAAGACCATTGTTGTCGCTGTGCAAAGAGTTGCAAAGCATCCTGTTTATAAAAAACGCGTAAAAAGCACAGAAAAATTTAAAGCACATGATGAAACCAATCAATGCAACATCGGCGATACCGTGCGTATCATGGAAACAAGACCATTAAGCAAAGATAAGAGATGGCGCTTATTGGAAGTCGTCGAAAAAGCAAAATAAGCTGATGCACAAGGAGGATAGAAGATGTTACAACAAGAGAGCAGATTAAAAGTCGCCGACAACACAGGAGCAAAAGAGATTTTGTGTATCAGAGTATTAGGCGGTTCAAGAAGAAGATATGCCAACATCGGAGATATTATTGTGGCGACAGTGAAAAGTGCCTCTCCGGGCGGTGTTGTGAAAAAAGGCGAAGTGGTTCGAGCGGTCGTTGTGCGCTCTACACGCGGGGTGAGACGTCGCGATGGGAGTCATATTAAATTTGACCAAAATGCAGCGGTGATTATCAAAGAAGACCTTCAACCGAGAGGAACACGTATTTTCGGACCGGTCGCCAGAGAACTCAGAGACAAGAAATTTATGAAGATCATATCTCTTGCCCCTGAAGTGCTGTAGGGAGGAAAATATGCAAAAAAAACTTCACGTTAAAAAAGATGATACGGTTATGGTCATAGCGGGAAAAGACAAAGGCAAAACAGGCAAAGTGATTCAAACCGAACCCAAAAACAATAAAGTGCTGGTAGAGGGAATAAACATTCTCACAAAGCACATAAGGCCGAGAAGAGAAAATCAGCAGAGCGGAATATTCAAACAGGAAGGCAGTATCCACGTATCGAACGTGTTGCTATATTGCCCGAAATGCAAAAAGGGTGTGCGCACCGGCAAAAAAGAATTGACAGACGGCAGCAAAGTCAGAATATGCAGCAAATGCGGCGAGACCTTTGATAAATAGTCGGCGAAAGGAGACAATATGGCCAGATTAAGAGATAGATATAAAGAGGAAATAATGCCAGTCCTTATGACGGAATTTTCATATAAAAACATTATGCAAGTTCCGAAACTTGAAAAAGTTGTTGTGAATATGAGGCTGGGAGACTGCAAAGATAACCCGAAATTGATGGAATCGGCAGTGGCGGAGCTGGCGCAAATTACAGGGCAAAATCCGATCGTCATTAAGGCAAAACGTTCCGTGTCAAATTTTAAATTGAGAGAAGGAATGAATATTGCGGCAAAGGTTACATTGCGAAGCGATAAAATGTATGAGTTTGTCGACAAGTTGTTTAATATCGCACTGCCCAGAGTTCGTGACTTCAGAGGTGTGAACAACAACGCTTTTGACGGACGCGGCAACTATACGCTTGGCGTGAAAGAACAATTGATTTTTCCTGAAATCAATTATGATAAAATCGAAAAGTTAAGAGGCATGGACATAGTATTTGTAACAACGGCGAAAACGGACAAAGAGTCTTTTGAGTTGTTAAAATTGCTGGGTATGCCGTTTAGTAAATAAGAAGGAGTGTGTGCGTGATGGCAAAAAAGGCAATGAAATTAAAGCAGCAGAGAACTCCCAAGTTTTCCACACGTGCTTACACCCGTTGTAAGATTTGCGGAAGACCCCATTCTTATCTGAGAAAGTACGGCATCTGCCGTGTTTGCTTCCGTGAATTGGCTCATGAGGGCAAGATTCCGGGCGTAAAGAAGGCAAGCTGGTAAAAAGGAGTTCTACGAAAAGGAGGTCATTGGCATGCAGATTACAGATACAATAGCAGACATTCTGACAAGAATTCGTAATGCGAGTTCCGCACGGCACGCCACAGTTGACGTTCCCGCTTCCAATGTAAAGAAGGCAATTACCCAGATCCTGTTGGACGAAGGCTACATCAAGGGCTTTCAGGTAATTGAGGACGGCAAGCAGGGCGTGATCCGCATCACACTGAAGTATACAGACAACCGCTCTCCGGTCATCACCGGTCTGCGCCGGGTTTCCAAGCCGGGTCTGCGTATTTATTCCAGCTGTGAAGATATGCCGAAGGTACGCAAGGGATTGGGTATTGCAATCGTTTCTACCTCTAAGGGCATTATGACAGACAAGAAGGCTCGTGAG
>DCTT01000011.1:0-429 GCA_002329295.1 Eubacteriaceae bacterium UBA1433 | reverse complement strand
ATGTCAAGAATAGGAAAAAAACCGGTTAGTGTTCCTTCTGGCGTTGAAGTAAAGTGCGAAGACAACCTGGTAACCGTAAAGGGCGCAAAGGGCACACTGTCCAGACAGTTCTCGAAGGAACTGGGCATCGCAGTTGAAAACGGCGAAGTGATCGTAACTCGTCCGACTGACGACAAAGAGCATCGCTCTCTGCACGGTCTGACCAGAACACTGATCGCAAATATGATCGAAGGCGTAACCAACGGTTACTCCAAGACCCTCATCATCGAGGGTGTCGGCTATCGTGCCGCAAAGAAGGGCAAGGACGTCGTTATGAACCTGGGCTATTCTCACCAGGTTATCGTCACCGAAAATGACGACATCAAGCTGGAAGTTCCGCAGCCGAATACCATTGTCGTAAGTGGTATCGACAAGCAGAAGGTCGGCCAG
>DCTT01000025.1:23303-54771 GCA_002329295.1 Eubacteriaceae bacterium UBA1433 | reverse complement strand
GTTACAAAAACAGAATGGAAAACGGACTTTCCTTTTTAGAATTCAATTATATGATTATGCAATCTTACGACTTTTTAAAAAGGAAAGTCCGTTTTCCATTCTGTTTTTGTAACAATCCGCCGTCAACATGCGGTTTACCGAAAAACAGGTTCCTATATCTCGCAAAAAATCAACATAGTTCAGCGAAAGCAACCAATCGGCATTGTTGACCATGATGGCTTTTCCTTCTGAAAAATCTAAAAATTTTTCAAATACCTTTTTAAATTTTTCCCCGTTTGAATTAATTTCTTCCAAAGAGAGCATTTTTCGCATATCGGTTCGCCCGGAAGGATCCCCGACCATCGTGGTGCCTCCGCCGATAAGCGCAATGGGTCTGTGCCCATATTGCTGCATGATAGCCATCACCATAATTTGAATAAAGTGTCCCACATGCAAGCTGTCTGCCGTAGGATCGAAGCCGATATAAAAGGTTACTTTTTCTTCGGCCAGTAATTTTCTGATTTCCGCTTCATGGGTCAACTGCCCGATAAAGCCCCTTTCCTGCAATACATCAAATACATTTTTTTGCATATCCTTTGTCCTTTCACTTGTTATTTCAATAAAAAAGCCCCTTCTGAAATCAAAGGGACGAAATGCTCGCGGTACCACCCAATTTGATCGGTTTTGCCGATCCGCTCAAAAAACGCCTTCTCCAAAAACGTAATTCGATCCGAGTGTCTTTTATGCCTCGCACCTTCCGGCATATCTCTTTCAGAAGACAAACTATCTACTGCATCTTTTTCATTGTTGTTATGAAATTCCCTTTTATTATATCTGTTTTTTCTTTCTTGTCAATGGCGCTTTTGTTTCCTGTCTCTTTTATTCGCCGAAAAAAACTTGTATATTTTTTCATTCGAAATATAATAGAAAGAAGGCATTGGATATCCATTTCGAAACAAAGGAGCCTGAGCAGTACATGAACAATCAAAAACCTAAAAAGAAATCTTCGGCTTTGCTCGTTGTTTTTATCGTTCTTATTACCAATTTCATCACCTTTCTATTCATCACTTCTTTTGGCATCAGCTTTGGCAACCGAAGTGTCATTGCTGTCGATAATGCTTATACGGCAAAAAAAGTGAACAAGCTTCTATATTTGTATGATAAATTAAACGACCAATATATCACTCCTTTAGATAAAGACGCATTGTGGGAAAAAGTCTACGCCGGACTCTTTGAAGCCACTGACGACCCCTATACCATGTATTTGGATCCCGCCTCATTTCATTCTTACAAAGAAGACCTAACGGGCAATTATTCAGGCATTGGTGTGCGCATTGCTCCCGGCGAGGACGATCTTATCACCGTTGTCACTGTATTTCGTGATTCTCCCGCCGATAAAGCCGGCATTCGCACCGGTGATAAAGTCATTATCATTGCCGGAGAAGATGCCACCACTTGGACCGTGGACGAAGGCGCCTCTAAAATGCGCGGCGAGCCCGGAACGGTTGTAGAAATTACCGTCTTGCGCGCAGAAGATAAAATCAATTTCACATTGACTCGGGCACAATTGAGTGTTGAAGCCGTAGAGGGAACTGTATTGCCGGGTAACATAGGCTATATTTATATCTCGGAATTCTCGGCCAATGCAGCCGATCAATTTACATCGCTGCTCGCAGACCAACTCTCCATGGGCATTGAATCTCTTATTATTGACTTGCGCAACAATCCGGGCGGCGATGTAAACGAAACGCTGAAAATAGCAGACCGTATTTTAGGCGATACGATGATTATCTACACCAAAAACAACCAGGGCAAAAAACAAGAGTTTCACTCTTCGGCTGACGAATCGTTGCAAATGCCCATCGTGGTATTGGTTAACGAGTATACCGCCTCCGCTTCCGAAATTTTGGCTGTGTCGTTAAAAGACAATCAAGCTGCAACATTGATTGGTACAAACACCTACGGAAAGGGTATTATTCAAACCTTTCATGGCATGATGGACGGCAGCGGCTATAAAATCACGGTAGAAAAATATTTTTCACCCTCAGGACAAAACATTCATGATTTTGGCGTAAAACCCCATCTGGTGGTACCTCTTCCCGAAGGTGTCAGCTATATCTACGGCAAGGTTGTTTTTGATCAGGATACGCAGTTACAAGAAGCGATTAAATATTTAACGAAATAGGTGCCTCAATGAACACGATCTCCTTGTGCGCTGTCTGCAGCTTCGGACTGGAAAGCATTCTGAAACGCGAAATCATTCGCCTCGGGTTTCCTGTGAAAAAAGTAGAAAACGGAAAAGTTTATTACAGCGGCGATGACATTCATGCTGTCGCGCTTTCAAATTTATATTTGCGCACGGCTGATCGTGTATTTTTGAAAATAGGGGAATTTGATGCCGATTCTTTTGATTCCCTTTATGAGGGCATCTTGCAAATTCCCTTTGAAGAATACGTGCCTGCCGACGGCAGGTTTGATATTTACAAAATCAACAGCGTTCGCTCTAAGCTATACAGCAAATCGGATTGCCAAGCCATTGTCAAAAAAGCTGTCGCGCAACGACTTCAAAAAATGCACAGGGTTCGCTTGTTGCCGGAAACCGGTGCTGCTTACCCCATCGCTGTTCATATTGCCAATGACCATGCAGAAGTATTTCTCAACACTTCCGGCGCCGGCCTCAACAGGCGCGGCTATCGACAGGCGGGCAATGAAGCGCCTCTCAAAGAAACCTTGGCGGCTGCAATGGTGTTGCTATCCAATTATCGCGCCGAAAAAACATTGGCGGATGTTATGTGCGGTTCCGGGACTATCCTCATTGAAGCGGCTATGATTATGAAAAATATTGCTCCGGGCATCCGCCGCAACTTTGCCAGCGAATATTGGTCACCGCAATATACAGAAAGCTATGTGCAATGTCGCGAGGCTGCGCATAAAGCCGTTAAGGAGGTACCTCTTCGCATTTTGGGCAGCGATATTGATTATTTTTCTATCAAACAAGCCAAAGAAAATGCACACCTGGCAGGGGTGGAAAATGACATTGCCTTTCAAAAATTGGATTTAAAAGATTTTTCTTCCAAGAAAAAATGCGGTGTCATCATCAGCAACGCTCCTTACGGCATGCGCACAGGCGGTTCACAAGTGCAAACGATTTATGAAAATCTGGGACGAATTTATCGGAACTTAAACGAATGGTCTGCGTTTATTTTGTCAGGGTATGACCATTTTGAAAATGCTTTCGGCCAAAAGTGCGTAAAGAACAGAAAACTCTACAACGGCGGCATAAAAACGTACTTGTATTCTTATTATCCTCAAAAGGAAAACATCCATGGACATTCGTAGCGCACTGCATCTGGGTTTACAACAGCTACAACAAAGCTCAGCGGATATTGCACTGCCTCATTTGGAAGCGCAGCTCCTTTTGAGCCTTGTTTTGCAAAAGCCTAAAGAGTATCTGATTGCCTATGGCGAAGAAGTTTTAAACGATGCGCAGCGCCAACAATATTTTGATTATATTGGTCAAAGAACAAAGGGGCGGCCCATGGCCTATCTTCTCGGTTACAAAGAATTTATGGGGCTGAACTTTTTTGTAGATGAGTCCGTATTGATTCCGCGAGATGATACCGAAGTATTGGTGAACTATGTGCTAAAACACATCGCAGCCCTTCCGTCTGCCTCGGTGCTGAATCTTGGCACGGGAAGCGGTTGCATTGAGACCATCCTTGCAAAAAACAACCCCAATGTACAAATTATCGGCGTTGATATCAGTGAGAGGGCTTTGATGTTGGCGAAAAAAAACCTTCAACTTCATGGCGTTGAAGACCGTGTAACGCTTTTGGTTTCGGATTTATTTTCGGCTCTCTCCTCTATTGAGCCTTTCGATGTCATTTGCTCAAATCCCCCTTATATTTCGACCAAGGACATGCGCCGATTGTCTACGGATATTTTATGCTATGAGCCTCCCCATGCGCTATACGGTGGGCAAGACGGTCTGCATTTTTATCGGCGCATTGCTGTAGAAGCGCAAGCTTATCTGCGTGACGGCGGCCTGCTGGCCTTGGAGGTTGGCAGCAATCAATCCTTGTCTGTCATAGAACTTCTTCAAAAATATGGCTGGCTGGCTATCGAAACGAATCAAGACTTGCAGGGACATATCCGCATTGTTTCTGCAAAAAAACAAAAGGAGCCCATTGAATGAACAAACAAAAATCAACCTATCTTCTCGTTGTTATTTTTTCCGTTTTCTTTTTATTTGCGGCAAACAAAATTGCGACAAATGAGTATCCTTTTCTTCGTTCCGAAGAGGCTGATTCTCTTTTTAAAGCTACCGTCGTTTCGGTTCAACCCTTCGACGGCAGCGCTGCATATACAGCAGATTCACTTGCTTTTCAGGCAAAACTTTTAAACGGTCCGCAAAAGAATCAGATTGTTTCCGCCATGCAACCGCTCAATGTTGTGGTCTCTTCTATTCGATTGGTAGAGACCGGAGATAAAATATTGCTGCTGCATCAACCCGGCTCCACTCCCGGCGAATTTGGCTGGCATTATATTGAACACATTCGAAGCAATGCCGTTTTATGCCTCGCCATAGCCTTTGCTGTTGCATTGCTGCTTTTTGGGCGCATGAAAGGCTTAAACATTCTTTTGTCGCTCGCCTTCACATTTGTTGCTATATTTGCTGTTTTGCTCCCTGCTATTTTATCGGGCAAAAACATTTATTATTGGTCTTTGCTTATCTCTTTGTTCATCGTCGTGATGACGCTGTTTATCACCAACGGAATCAACGCCAAAAGCTTTGCAACCATCCTAGGATGTCTGGGCGGTATTTTCATCGCAGGTTTGCTGATGCTGTTGATGGATGCCGTCATTAAATTAACGGGCATCGTAAGCGAAGATTCCATTTATTTGCTGTATTTGAAAACCAAAAATCCCATTGATTTAAAAGCCATTGTTTTTGCTTCCGTTACCATCGGCGCCATTGGCGCCATTATGGACATTGCCATGGATATTTCCGCTTCTTTGCACGAAATCAAGAGTAAGGTCACACAGGCTGATGCGAAAACTTTGCTGCACTCAGGCATGACCATTGGTCGTGATATTTTGGGCACAATGGCGAACACTTTGATTTTGGCCTATATCGGCAGCTCTTTGTCGGTTGTGCTGCTGCTCTTGGCCTATAATCAATCGTTGATTCATCTGCTCAATCGTGAAATGGTGATTGTGGAAATGCTGCAAATGCTGATAGGCAGTTTCGGCATCTTGTCTACTATTCCGCTTACTTCTTATATTTGTGCAAAGTTATTTACCAAAACAAAAAAAAGAACTCGGTAGAGTTCTATTTTACAGCAATGACTTCCATCTCCACTTTGCCTCCCAGCGGCAAGCCTCCCACTTGATAAGCCGCCCTGGCCGGATATTCGTTTGTAAAGTATGTTTTATAGATGCGGTTCACTGGTATAAAATCGTCTATATCCGCTAAGAACACCGTTGCCTTTACGATATTTTCCATTTTATAACCTGCAGCTTCCACAATGGCTTGCACATTGCTTAGTACTTGCTTTGCCTGTTCCGTAACTTCCTCGGAAACAAGCGCACCCGTAGCAGGGTCCAGACCCAACTGACCTGAAACAAAAAGCATGTTGCCCGTATCTACTGCCTGCGAATAGGGTCCTACCGCTTTGGGTGCATTGGGTGTATCAATGATTTTTTTCATCGCTTTCCTCACTGTTCTTTAATCGTTTAAAAATAATTTTACTTCTTCTAATTTGTTGAGTTTTAACTCCAGCCTTTTGATGCTGGCCACGTATTCAAACATATCTGCCGTTGTATAAAGGTGCGTATACTTTGCGCCCTGTTTATCGTTTTGCATGTGGTTTTGTTCCAAATATTTTTTTAATTCTTTTATTTGTCGTACCGCCGGATCTATCAGCCGCAAAGAAGGATACAATGTCTTGATTTCTTTTTCAATAATCGGGAAGTGGCTGCATCCGAGAATCAGCGTTTGCACATCTTCTTTGTAAATCGGATCAATGCTTTCTTTGATTAGCATATACAATAAAATGGCGTTCTCCATCTGACTGTTAATAACTTTGGGCAGCCGACTGCTGTCATTGGCAATGATTTTTTTGTCCGGTGCAATTTTTTTCATCGTCTTTTCATAAATGCCGCTTTTTACCGTTGCCACCGTTGCGATGAGCCCAATGGTCTTTTCGCCCTTGGCCACCTCTGCCGCCTCTTGACATCCATATTCCACAATGCCGAACAGCGGCACTTTTGCCTGCAGCTTTGTTATTTGCGATGATACTGTATTGCAGGCAATGACAATGGCTTTTACTTCTTTTTTTTCTAAAAACTCAATAATGGCATTGGCATATTCCACAACTTCCTGATAGGTTCGATTGCCATAGGGCATCCTCAGCGAATCACCGAAATAGATAATGTTTTCGTTCGGCAGCATCTGTTGTATCTGCTTTACTGCTGTGAGACCTCCTACTCCCGAATCCATCACGCCGATTGCCTTTTGCATGTATCTGTTCTCCCTTTGTTTGTCTGATGTATTTATTATAATACAATTGCACACGTTTGAAAACTATGTTTTCATGTGCTTTCATGAAAATAACTGTCGGATTTCTGCGAAATATAGTATATAATAAATCATGCTTTTCCTTCAAATTGACAGAAAGGATGTGGCTTTGTGAGCAGAACTTTGCGCAAACAGTATCAGCGTCTGCAAAAACAGGAAGACAAAATACTCAATCAACAACCCAATCCTTACATGCAATCGACCCTTGCACCGGCTTTAGAAAAACTCGAATCAAAGATACCTCCGAAGTTGAAGACTACGTTAAATACCGCTTTTTATAAGTCCTTTCAATTGGTGTTTGAAAAAGGCGTTCATGTGATTGAAAAAACTTATAACAAAGAAAAGATACAGATGGAGCATGACATTCATCATTATGCCATGGAGCAACAAGTCACACGCAAACATATGCGCAGCCTGGATCGCCGTTCTAAGTTTTCTCGTTTTTTAAACACCTCGCTCACTACGGTTGAAGGCACATTGTTGGGCGCTTTGGGCATTGGCATTCCTGATATTTTTTTGCTCACCGCATTTTTGATGCGCACCGTTTATGAAACAGCCCTCAGTTATGGTTATGATTATACTGACGAGACCGAACAAAGCTATATTTTGCTTTTGCTCTCTGCCGCTATGGCGCAAGGAGAGGCAAAAAAATCTCTCAATGATCAACTCGACACGCTGGGTCAAGACATTGATCAACGGCGGAAAATCGATATACATTTGCAACAAACCATGCAAGAAACAGCCGGCATTTTGTCTGATGCCATTTTAACAGCAAAATTTATTCAAACCATTCCCATTGTGGGCATTGTCGGCGGCGCCGTCAATTATCATATCTCGCGAAAAATCGGCAAGTTTGCTGCCGTCAAATATAAAAAACGATATCTGATGAAAAGATAAACGCACCTTGAAACAGTTTGTGTATTTGCTTTTTTGCAGGCTCTTTTTCTTTAAAAATTGAACACTGAAATAAAAATAACCGACAGGAGAGAAAAATAATAAGATGAACACCATTCATGTAACACTCAAACAACTCTATACACTGGCTCATGAAACGCTGATGATGATGGGTGTAGAACCCTCCCTGGCACAACGCGGAGCTGCAACGCTCAACGCTGCCGACGCACGGGGTGTAGACTCTCACGGCGTAGCCAGACTGAAATTTTATGACAAGTGCATTGACAGAGGAGAAATCAATCCCAATCCTGCCATTCGCATCATCAAAGAAACACCTGTCTCCGCCTTTTTTGACTGCGACAACGGCATTGGCATCG
The DNA here is from genome assembly GCA_002329295.1 of Eubacteriaceae bacterium UBA1433. Classification (GTDB taxonomy): domain Bacteria; phylum Bacillota; class Clostridia; order Eubacteriales; family UBA1433; genus UBA1433. The sequence continues at coordinate 46,941 of DCTT01000025.1, read as the reverse complement.
CCACGGCGGATTTGGTCATGGATAAGGCCATTGCACTGGCAAAACAAAGCGGAGTCGGCATTTGCACCGCCATCAACGGACACCATATCGGCGTTGCAGGGCACTACGCCCTCAAGGCCGCTAAACAAGATTTGATCGGTTTTGCTTGTGCGCCTTCGCGCATGATGGTGGCTCCCACAGGCGGTAAGGAAAAAATGCTCGGCAACAGCCCCAACAGCTTGGCTTTTCCCGCCGGTCTCACCACACCGCCGATTTTAATGGACATGGCCTCTACCACCGTACCCGCCGGCAAAGTGGAAATGGCGGTTCGGCGAGGTGAACCAGTACCGATAGGCTGGATATTGGACAAAGAAGGAAACGACACCACCAATCCCGCCGATTTTCAAAACACCGAAACCGGAGAAGTTCCCGGCTCCCTGCTGCCCATGGCCGGCGCAAAAGGATATTGTATTATTGTGATGATCGAATTGCTCTCTTCTATTTTGTCCGGCGCCAAAACAGGCCCCCATCTGGCCACAGGCGGTGGCGGGATGGGCTTTTTTGCCGCAGCAATCGACCCTGAAATCATTCGCCCTCTTGCTGAATTAAAAAAGGATTTGGACGAATATTATCATATGATCAAACGGTCCGAAAAAAGAAACGGCGTACAGGAAATTTACCTTCCCGGAGAAATCGAACACAATCAGACAATCAAACGCATGCAGCAAGGCGTAGATTTAAGCGCCGTTGTGGCAGGCGAGGTATTAAAATTACACCAAAAATATGGCCGACTAAACGAAGAGGCCACCATCGAGGATTTGTTTCAATAAAAAACTATCCTTGGAGGCAGTGCATAATAAAACAGGCTTATAAAATTCAGCAAGAACAGCGTGTTGCAAAGTCACGCTATTCTTTTTTCTGTTGCGTAATGAGTCCTTTGCATAATGATATTTTCGAGCAAAACATGGCGCGCTTTCCTTTTCTGCCTGTCCTGGTCGATGCAAACGCAGCGCTTTTCTTTCTCCATTCCATATTTTTTTCTTTAAAATTTAAGGGTTGGTAACTCAATAATAAAAAATCTTTGTATGGCAACACCGAAGGTGCTGCTGTTCTGCTTATTATCCCAAACTCATTGACAAAAGACACATGTTTTTCCTATATTATAGACAAGAGATACGCCTATATTATGTTGTAGACAAGACGTGTTCTTCTGTCAATCGGTTCAGGCAAATCGATAGACAAATCATTGTCCGAGTAAGTTTTTCGATATGACGCTTGGAGAAAGAGACTGCTGCGAAATATGTATCCTGCGGCAAATGAGAAAGACGTTGAAACTATAATTTTTCATTCCACATGAAAAATAGAATACTGTTTTTCGCATAAAACGAACATTTTCAACAGAATAGACATTGCTTGTCCACGTTAATAAACGACATTTCTCGCTTTGTGTCGTGGTTTCTTGGGGACATAAACAGTATGATTTTCTCGAAAGAAAGGAGGTAAAAATGAATCAGGTAAAAACAGGAGAATTTTTGAAACAACTCCGAAAAAAGGAAGGGCTAACGCAAGAGCAATTGGCTGAACAGTTTTTTGTTTCCGGCAGAACCGTTTCACGTTGGGAAACAGGAAAAAACATGCCTGATTTAAGTATACTTGTAGAACTTGCAGATTTTTACAATGTAGATATCCGTGAGATTATTGATGGAGAAAGGAAAAGCGAGATGATGAACTGTAACACAAAAGACACCTTAAAAAAAGTTGCTGAGTATGCAGACGAAGAAAAGAAAAAATTGAGAAACAGGATGGCCGGGATGATGGTCGGATCTGTAATTTTGCTGGTATTCTGTTCCTTGCTGTTTGGAACGAATGGCTTTAACGGCTTCATCACCGAAAGTTCATATCGAAATATGATAAGTTTTGCGCTTGGTCTTACGACAGCAACTTTAATGCTGAATATACTATATTTGTTCGGCGTGTTTAATAAAATGAATGAAAGAAAGACAGCATACTTCAACCGAAAAAAGGTAAATAATATCAATGATCAATGATGTATGATTAACGGTCGCAAATCGTACAGTCTATCTTTTGTAAGCGATGAACTTAGAGGCAGAAAGGTAATTTCTTTACCGTCTCCATAATGCTAAGGGCAATGCCGTTTTGAGAGCGTTGCCCTTTTGCCTGTCGAAAAACGGAAAGAATATGGCTTGGTGATATCGGGTGCAGCTGTTTGTTTTCACCTTGATAAGTCATGTTGTTTCTGCTAATAAATGCGCACAAAACAAAAGGATATGCAACCCCGTTAAGGCACATACCCTTATTGTTAGAAACACTTTAAAAAGGAAATTCTCATAAAGGCAAAATCTCTTATAACAAAAATAGATTTTTTTAATTCGTGTATTTAAAATTGCTGCTGCAAAAAAATAATCATCTTTTAAAAAATGGCAACACTTGGTATAGTTTTTTAATGTCTACATCACCAAAAAATTACAGTGTTTCATAGCATTTACTGTAATTACAAACTCTTATTCCATGACATTTCCCAGAACGCTAATTCATAGCGGGAACAGGCAACGAAAATATCGATGAGATGCTGCATCTGTCTTTCGGTATAGCTTATCGTTAAACTATTTAACGCATCAAGAAGAGCGATATTTCCTTCTGCATACTCTTCAGAACTATAGCCCTTGATCCAATCGCCATAAAAAGTGTCATTCACAGAATCCGGGTTGTTTTTTACGATGTTCTTTGCAATAATTTCATAGCTGTAAGTGCAAGACAATATCGAGGCCAGGATTTCTGCTTCACCTTCCTCATAGGCTACACGAAGCATATAGGAGGTATAGGACAAATTATCGAGAGAACGAGGAACAGAATCAATTTCTTCCTGTGTCACATCAAACTGTGCCAGAAATCCACTATGAATGTCTAATTCACCATTCATAACGGGTATATACTTTGCAAATAAATTCGCCATTTCAAGATTTTTCGCTTTTGCAACGCCAATTGCAAAAGTTTTAGCAAATTCCTGCAAATAAAGATAGTCCTGAATAATATAGTAACGGAACTTTTCTTTTTCCAAAGTGCCGTTTTGAATACCCAATACAAAGGGATGCTCGTTGTATTTTTGCCAAATTTCCTTTGTAGCTTCTAACAATTTATCGGTGGTTTTCATTGTAGTCTTCTTTGCAAATTCACTTTGTAAATCAAAATAGTGCTGTATGGGTCCTGAACCTTTGCCCAAATCAAGCATTGCCGCCAATGCGCCGGAAATATAGTCTTTTGCCCTTTTGACAGACTTGGTAAGAGAAAAACCTTTTGCAAGATTCGAAGCAATGGCACTGGAGAGGGTGCATCCCGTCCCATGGGTGTTTGGATTGTCAATGCGCTTACCTTCAAACCAGATACATTCCCCATCCATATACAAAAGATCGTTCGCATCATTCACATGATGGCCGCCTTTGATAAGTACAGCACAATGATATTTATCACCGATTTGCTTAGCTGCTGTAATCATATCTTCCCTATTTTCGATCATAAGTTCGGATAAAACCTGTGCTTCAGAAATGTTTGGCGTTACAAGGGTTGCGATTGGCAACAGTGTCTCTGTCAACGTTTGTACAGCATCGGTCTTCATAAGGGATGAGCCTGAAGTTGCCACCATAACAGGGTCAACAACTATATTTTTAGCATTGTAGTAGCCCAATCTGTCAGCAATGATACGAATCAGCTCACTGGAAGATACCATGCCGATTTTGATGGCATCGGGGAAAATATCCTCGAATACTGCGTCTATCTGTTGTTTCAAAAATTCAGGGGTTGATTCCTGGATTGCTCTGACACCGGTAGTGTTTTGCGCTGTAAGTGCTGTGATAACGCTCATGGCATAAACGCCATTCATCGTCATCGTTTTTAAGTCAGCCTGAATGCCGGCGCCTCCACTGCAGTCACTTCCTGCAATGGTCAATGCGGTTTTTAAGTTCATAGTTTAAGTCTCCTTTCATTATTTAATATCGTTTTTTTATGCGACATCATAAGGTGGCGCCTCACGATGCCGCTTACACAGTGTTGATATTTTTAAAACTTTTGTCCTAAAATCATCGTCATTCAATTCCTTTTCACGAAATTATATGTAGCTCGCACCTCCCTTCAGGGCAGATTCCATCCACTCACATAAACCTTGATTGCCTATCACCTTCTATCGGCAATGGCATAAAATAACATTGTTTTCTTAGCGCATTTTATATCTTGCCCCTTTCCTCAGTTGATCAGGGGTCATGTTATAAATCGCATCAATGATGTAATTTCTATACGTAGCATTGCCATCCGTTTCCGACAACCTTTCGTAGGCTATCTCACCTGCAAGACCCATTGCAGAAACTGCGGCAACCGTTGCCTCCAAAGCATAATGTGGATTCGCAGCAATAAAAGCAGCAATCATCGCAGACAGCTGGCATCCGGTTCCACTGATGGAGGACATCATCGGATGTCCGTTACGGATGCAGTAAGTGGTGTGACCGTCACTTACAATATCAATCGCGCCTGTAACAGCAATGACAGCACCCGTTTTTTTTGCAAATACCCCGGCAAAAGCAATGATTTCATCAAGATTTTCTTCCGTAATCTTATCTGCCATATCAGCATCCACACCTTTTGTTGTGCCGCTGCCGAATACAAGGGTTTTGATTTCAGAGATATTGCCACGAATAACCGCAAATTTTATCTCTTCGAGAAGCTGCATTGCTGTGTCCGTTCTCAATTTGGATGCACCGACTCCGACCGGGTCTAATACAACGGGGTGGTTCAGTTTGTTGGCTCTCTTCCCTGCTATCAGCATAGAGGCGATGGAACGCCTGTTCAACGTTCCGATATTGATGTTCAAACCGGCACAGATTGTTGTGATATCCTCCACTTCATCTTTATCATCAGCCATAATAGGAGATGCACCACAAGCGATTAAGACATTGGCACAGTCGTTGACTGTTACATAATTCGTTATATTATGAATCAACGGGCATTTTGTTCTGACATTTTCGAGCATTTTTTCAATCATCATTCTTCCTCCTTGCTTTGAGAGATGCCTGCATAGTTCCCAAAATATTGGATTTTTTTAAGCTGTAGACCAAAATTCCGGCAATCAGGGCACCAAATGTTGTGGAAATCAGGAACGGAATAACATAAAAATAGAAAGCAATATCGGCTGCGCTCTGTCCCATAAACAAGATTGCAACAGGATAGGCGCACAGTCCGCCGAGAATGGCTGTACCGCATATTTCTCCGATTAATGTTGCAAAAATATTTTTTGTTTTACTGTAAACCAATCCGCACACCAACGCACCAAACATCCCTCCGGGGAAAGCCATTAAGGTTCCTAAACCAAGCAGATTCCGGATCAGGGCAGCTATAAACGCCGTTGCCAAACCATAAATGGGACCCAACAGTACGGCACACAGAACATTGACCATATGCTGTACCGGAGCACATTTGCTTCCAAATACAGGAAAAGAAAACAGGCTGCCTACAACTGCGACTGCACAAAACACACCGGCAATCGCTAACTTTCTCGTGTTCGTTTTTTTCATTGTCACTTACTCCTCTCATTTTTCAAGTTGGAAACGTCTATATTCAGCGACGCTTCCAAAACAAACACCGTCATCGCTAAGACAACTGTATAGAAGTTCGGTCGATGCTTGTTGGCATCCTCTCACGCCGGAACACGGCTTCCCATCGCTGATATACAAAGCTCAGGGCGCTCCCCCTCAGCCCGCCGCGGAAGTGGATTTCGATTCCTCCTTTCTCAAGAGTAAACAATAAAGAAAAAACAGGAGAATACCTTTTGTGATATCCTCCTGCGACAGAGTTAAAAAACTTCCTACGGCGGCATTATCCACATCAGGTATAAGGGTCGAANNTTTGTTTGCTTCCTCTCAGCCTGCATACGCAAGCTCCCCTGCATTTTCAGTTGTAAATAAAAACAGGCGATACCTTTTTCGGATACCACCTGTAAAAAATCTGTGAATATGACTTCCTACGGCGGCATTACCCGCATCAGGTATAAGGGTCGAAGTTTNNTTTGTTTGCTTCCTCTCAGCCTGCTTATGCAAGCTCCCCTGTTTATTTTTAAATTATATAACAAATTTTTAAAAAATGCAATATGAAATTAATATTCTAAATGATGAAACACCCGCAAAAAGGGGTAACATAAAATCTATCCCTTTAAAATTAATCCTATTAGTTCAAATTTTTCTTTTTCAGCTTTCATCCCAGCTAACTTTTTAAATTTATCATTCGGGCATTAACACATGAGCTCTGACTTCATTACCGCTTATCAAATGTGCTTATTTTTCTTGAGTTTCTTATTCTCATTCTTCACTGGTAAAAGTTCAAAGGGTGAAAAAGCTTGATATTTCAGCTTTTTTGACAGTTCATATCCGTTCTATTTGCTTTTTTCGACTCGTTTTCAGATTATTTTACCCGCTCCAGTCCCAGTTCCGGCATCATTAATCTAAAATAGCTTTTGATTGATGTTCTATATCAGGGAAAATGAATCCTGGTGAAAAGCCTAACATCTTTAACTCATTTCGAATATTTTTCTTATCTCCACCATTGATTTTTATGATAGAAATTTCAAAAAATTTTGTTACTTCCTTATTTGTTTGATCATCCTTATCTTTTTTCTTAATATATATTGATGCGGACAACTCATTAATTGAATTATGAATTTCTTCTTGTACTTTAATAAAAGTCCTATTTTCTGTATTTACAAAACATGGAAAAATAAACGCACCCTGTTGCTGCCTAATTCTATCAGTAACCTTTGAAGGACTTACTATATGTGCTACCTTTAAATCTTCATAAATCCTTATAGGAAATTTTAATCTCTCTCTTGTTCTCGCTCTTTGGTTAATTAATTCCATAAACTTCTGAATAGGATTTAGGAATTTTTTTAGATCTTTACTATTCCTAATATCTTCTAAACTTAATGTTTGTATATCATTACCAGCTTCTTTTATTTCTTTACAAGCATCAAAAAAATTATTTATAACACTTTGAGGCATTAAACTCATTGCTGTTTTTATAGCAACTGTATGCCCTGTATCAAATTTCTCATCATTTTTACTATGGAATAAATAGACATAACCAGGGAATTCATCATCTTTTTCCACAGCAAAATATAAAGCAATCAACGGATTTTTAGTAATATCTAGCATTCTGGTTTTCGCTCCATAATGCTGTAGTTCTGACATCATTCTAGCTAAAGAAGTATTATACTCATAGTCATTTGTGCCTAACTCATTCATTAAGGTTCTATAATAACGTTCACTACCCTTCATTGTTAAATCTTCATTTAGATAAAGTGAAGGAGTTCTCATGTCAAATTCTTTGCTTTCACCTCTAAAATATAGAGTTTCCTCTTTATCAAAAGGTTTATTAAAAATCTCTTCAAAAATATTTTTATAATCTAGAATATCTTTAATTATTGTATTAACTTTTCTTTTTTGATTAATTATCTTTGGTATAAAATCATTATTCATTATTGGTCTCCTACATTAAAAACTTGCCTTTTTGCCAAAATCATAAAAAACTAAGCTTTAAGATGACTTTTTGCTTTCTCAAAACCTTGTGGATTCAATCTATAAAAAACATATAACTCGATATGACAATAATAAATTATTAAGCCCTCGATTCTTATTCCCACTCGCAAACAATAAACGATACTTAAACATTTTTGTTTTTGTTTTATGGCGCCTTTTAACTCAATTTGATACCAGTTATCCATCCTCCACATTGTTCACTGATCATTTGTTATCAAAATGCTATCAAGGTTCGGTTATCACAATGGCTAATTTTCTTTACGCTCAATGTAAAAGCTATAAGAAAAAGGTGCGGTCTCAGCCTTTCAGCTCGTGCTCTGTAGGCTGTTTTAAAAGTATAACATGCGGTTTACTATAAATCAAAACCAGTTGTTGATAGCACCAAACAAACTCGCTGACAAACAAGCCAATATGAACTCTACAAAAGCTATCTATCAAAGCATCCTCATTATCATCCCCTTTCATGAAAGTTACAGCCAGTACACTGCGTTCTTTTCTAATAAAGCTTTTCTTTCTTTCCAATCAGGCATTAGCATAGTAAGGAAACTATAGAAATGCTTTGAATGATTATCGTGCATTAAATGGCAAAGTTCGTGCATCACAACATATTCAATACAATTTCTTGGAGCTTCGAGAAGGCGTTTGTTAAGCGTAATAATCCCTTTCTTAGCTGAACAAGATCCCCATCGCGTTTCCATATCCCGTATTCGCAAAACAGGCATTTCTATGCCGTACTTTCTGAACATCGGATACAAATCATGCATGATTTCACCAAACACAGCCTTGCATTGTTCATCAAGAAATCGCTCAATCATGTGTCGTTTCTTTTCCGTATCTTCCATATCTTTTACCGCAAGATAAATATAAATGCCATCCGAAACAACGCTTTCTCTTTTTGCTTGCGATACTTGCAGTCGTACTCCTCTTCCCAAAATATAAAAGGTTTCTCCACTTACATAGCACTTAGGATGTGGGCTATACCGGGACAATTCATTGAATTTGTCAATTGCCCCAAGAATGTATGATGCTTTGCTGAGAACGAAAACGTCAATTTCTTTAGCTGGGATGCTTGTATTCGCAGACACAAAAACATGGCCGTCTTTTCGGATTCTTAGATTAAGATTCTTTACAGCCTTTCGTTCCAGACAATAGGTGATTTCTCGCCCTTCCGAAACAACCGTCCTTGTCACATTACCATCCACAGTCTTAGAACCTCCGTAAAGCAACCGTTTTCACATTGTCAATAATCTTGTCAATGAAATCAAAGGAAAGTTTTAGTCCCTTTTCTTTTTCATAATGAAAGAAAAGGTCGTCAATGTCTTGAGAAATCCGGTCATGGATAGTGGTATTATTTGTCCAATCTACTTGACTGTGCAAAGCTATAATTCTCGTGATTTCTTCGGCCGCCTCTGCTACAAAGTCCGGGGTAATTATATCGTTTTCCACTTCGTCAAAAATGGCATTTAACACACCGTAGAAAGCCTGTGCGTGTACATTGCTCTTGATTTTCGCCGGATAGCTTACCGTGCTTCTTCCTGCACGATAATCTTCCATAATCGTTCGAATTTTTTCTAGATATTCAGCATCAGAGATTACTTTTTCTTTGTAGAGTTCCAGCGCATCCTTGATTCGTTTTGAAAAACTATCATAATACGCAGGATTTTCATCATGTTTTTCGCTGATACTTTTCGTCAGCCGACTTGTAATAGCATCTGCTTTTGCTTTCAGCGACCCTAATTCNNAATTCCCCAAGCTCTTTTTCGAAATCGTCCTTATTTAGAATATCTATCGGATTGGTGATTTGTTTCAAGCCCGCCACAGATAAATGTGTATCAAGCAGGTTTTGCATCAGTGGTTCATATTCGCTGTTATCAATCGCATCACAGTATCTTATCTTCACACTGCGGCGAACCTTTGAAAAGTAGATAAAAGTATCCTGATACTTTTGCCTTTCTTCTTTTGGAATAGCATGGTAAGTTTTTTCAGCGTTTAGTACAATATTTAATGTGCGTCCAAAGGCACAAAGCAAATTATAAAAGTTCTCCCGTAGCTTGCTATCAGCGAGAAAAACTTCTACCGCCTCAGAATCACGTATATTGGAAACCGGGTCAAACAGTTCCACAAGCTGAGTATATGCGCTTCTGAGTGCACCCACTGCGGTCATCACATCCACAACAACACCTTGCAGATCTCCGCCGTCAAAATTCTCCAAACCAGCCCCGCTGTACATGTCCACAGCGGTATCCAATTGCTCAATCAAACCGCGATAATCCACAATTAATCCATAATCTTTGCCCTCAAACAGACGGTTTGTTCGCGCGATAGCCTGTAGCAATCCGTGCTCTTTCAATTCTTTGTCGATATAAAGCACCTGACAGATCGGAGCGTCAAAGCCGGTCAGAAGTTTGCTACACACAATCAGTATATCGATTTCACCGTCAACAAACTTGTTTTTTAAAGTCTCTTCATAACTGTCAGCATCACCATACCTTCTTATCATCCTATTCCAGAATGAAATAACCAGGTCATCGGTCCCTTCATCCGCATCATCAACACTCTCCCGCATATCGGGGGGAGAAATCACAACCGCGCAAGTCAAATCCCCAAACTGTTCAAAGCAATTTAGGTAGCGGATCGCATCCCGCTTATAGTTTGTTGCAAGCATTGCTTTAAAACCAGTATCCTTAAACCCGGTGGTAAAATGTTCGCTAATGTCCAAAGCGATGCGCTTTATACGGGCATCGGTCGATGTCAGACGGCGAATGCTACTCCATTTCTTACGAAGATCTTCTTTTTGTGCGTCAGTCAGTCGCTTGGTTGTCTGCTTAAACCACAGGTCAATATTCTCCTCATCCACCTTCTGTTCAACAAAGCGCCCCTCGTAAATCAGCGGAACAATAGCACCGTCTTCTACACCGTCTTGAATTGTATATTTATGTATCAGCCTGCCGAATTTGGCCATGGTGTTTTTTTCGCGCTTCATTAGAGGAGTTCCAGTAAAACCAATATAGCAGGCGTTTGGAAATACACTTCGCATCTTGGTCGCCATCAGGCCATAGTTAGAACGATGACTTTCATCCACCAACACAAATACATCCTGAGAGGTGTTCTTGGTCTCTTGCTGCTCTGCAGCGTTAAATTTGTTAATAATGCTGGTGATAATGTCCGCCTTGGAGCCATTTACCAATTCCACAAGATGGCGTCCGCTGGTTGCTCTCGCAGGGTTCAGCCGGGTATGTGAGAAAGTTGTAGCGATTTGTCTGTCTAGTTCCTTACGATCAGTCACAATCACAACCCGAGGATGGCAATCTGACAGTTCCAATAGAATATATTTAGCCAGCATCACCATAGTCAAACTTTTACCGCTTCCCTGTGTATGCCAGATCACGCCGCTTTGACGGTTGCCTCTTTTGTCCTTTTGAGCAATCGTTTTAATGATCTCTTTCACGGCAAAATACTGCTGATAACGGCTGATTTTTTTGACATTGGCATCAAACAGAACAAAATACCGAATCAACTCAAAAACACGTTCCTGACTTAATAAAGAAATAATGTGCCTATCTTGCTCGGTAGCCATCCGATCAGTAATCAGTGTATCCTGTATGTTTTGCAGCCACTCGCCATCCAGTTCCTTCCATACGCTCCAAAACTTCTTTGGCGTCCCCGCAGTTGCGTATTTTACGGAATTCTTATTGGTAGCTAAAACAATCTGCGCATATTTGAAAAGCTGAGGAATATACTCATTTTGCTGGTTTCGGATCATTTGTTCAATGGCCAATTCCACAGAAATCTGAGGCACCTTACACTCAATTATCGCAAAAGGAATCCCATTGATAAAAAGCACAATATCTGGCCGGGCGTTATGTTGTTTATCCAGGCTGTCTACAATAAATTCTTCAGTCACATGAAACACATTGTTTTCCGGGTGATCCCAGTCAATATATTTCAAATTAAAGCTCAGCATCTTGCCTTCGCCCACAATTTCCGGATAGCTTTTGCCCAGCAACAGCGCATCATAAATCTTCTCGCTGGTACGCACAAGACCATCAGTCAGGGGCTCGTCTAAATCCTCCATGGCACGCTCAATATTGGCAGAGGAGAATTCGTTTTCTACTCCTGCATAGGTATAACGATTGAGCTTACGAAGTTGCCCGCGCAGAATATCTCTGAGCAATACATAGTAGCTGCTACCTCGTTGCATAGCACAGTCCTCCGGTGATATGTAAGTGTAGCCCATTGCTCGCAGTAAATTCAGTGCTGGTTGCTGGCTGACATATCTCTCTAAATAGGCAGACTTGTCCACGGTATACCTCCTTGCAATGTCATAAAATGATAAACGGTGGGTAGCAGCATCCCGCCTCACATATCCTTTCACTGTAAAAAATCAACTGCATTGTTATAAACATATACAACCACGTTCCCGCTCAAATCAAATAGATGCCAATTATGAGGATGCACAATTGCGTCTCTGCGTTTATCGTAAATCATACTCATTTATTATCCCCACATATTCCCCATCTGTGGACGCTATATCGTTATTCCGACTGCACTCATTGAACCTTGGTGAATCACGATACTAGTATCTCCTATACGCTAAATGAACTAGACAAGCCAAGCTCAATAACAATCTTGTTAATGTAGCTTTTCATTACAGACTGTAACTTATTGTAATCCTTCATTCTTAACTGAAACCAGCTTTCCGGCGAAATTATTTCGGACGTAAGATCGTACTTGAGTTGTGTGATTAGTAGCGCATATGCTGCAAGGATAACGAACCGATCTGTTGCTTCAGGTTCATTGGATAATGTATAGGACAGTTGTTGCATCTTAATAGCAATCTTCACAGCATCCTTACTGCCATATGCAAGAACTTTCGATAAAATAGCACCATACACTTTTATAATCGTATCCGGATTATTTGTGTCATCCTTTAGCATGACGTCCATTAACTGACAAATATCATAAGGCAAACTCTGTGTTTCTTGTGCTGCAAGAGCAAGCTTATTCTTACGAATCTCATCCTTGAGATTCTTCTGTGTCATAAAATATGTGATAACAAACCCAAGTACAGTAATAAAAACAGTAATAATTGAATCAAAATGATTGACTATAAAGTTTTTCATGTAGTTACCCTCGCAATACCTGTCAGCAAAAGCTGCATCAGGGCTTTTTTCTTTGTTCTTTCTTCATCCCGCATTCGCTGATAAAGGGTGATAAGGTGGTCTAGCTGATTGAAGTAGGTGCCAATTGCAGCTTGTTCATCATAAGAAGGCGGTATAGCAAACTCTGCTTTTGAAACAAGTTTCCAGTCTGCTCTTGGCATTTTTGTTCCCGTTGATTGATTGGCAATTTTTTCAAATTCTCGACTTTGTATCAACCTATACAAAAATCTGCTATCTACTTTTTGTGGCTGCAAAACCCAGAAATCTCCTACTGCAAGCCCGTTAAATGAAGGTAACAGCCAATTTTGAAGATAAGGGCGAAGCTTTCCATAAAGGACATCTCCCTTACGAAACATAATGCCCGATTTTTCGCTTTTTTTAGCATAAATATCTTTATTTAAACATCCAGCACCTGAAACAATATCTTCGTATTCAACTCGTGGCAAATCATTTTCACAACTTATTGTCGAAGTACGACTAACTATATCTTCAAACTTACGCTGTTCCCAAGTGTCGGTAAAACCAGAAAAGCGGATTTCCGGCGTTGACGCTCCATTTTGGGGGAACATTTTTCTTAAGCAGTTCTTTTTTAACAGATGCAACTGTCCAATTTTTTCGTTGTATAGTTCGATCACTTTGTCTTGTGTCTTAAGTATTTCAGCAATTTTTTGCTGCTCAGAAATGGGCGGAATGTAACAAGGCAATCTCAAAAAGTCTTTTCGATTAAGGACACGATTGCGTCCCGCGCCGCCCGGCGAAATATTTTCGAGCATTTCCTTAAAATAATGCTGGCTGAAGACAGCCTCAAAATATGCAGGGACATTGCCGTTGTCAAAAACATAGGTGGGGAATCTATGTGACACAAGTAATCCATCATCTTTTTTTCCTGCAATTGCAATTGCATGTTCCCATGCAAACGTAATATTTATGACAACATCATTTTCTTTAACTTCATATAGTTCTTCCATGTTAATACTAGAGGGATCATCGATATAAACATGAAAAGTTCCTTTCGCCCAGCTCTTGATCCCTAGACGCCAATATGGTTCGGTTGGTTTTGAGATGGGGCGCTGTTCGTTGTGCAGTACATCAGACATTTTCCCGACACGCCAACTCTGAGGTGCTATTCCAATTAGTTTTCTCCGAACATATCCCTTAGGCACATTGCCTTTTCGAACTTGTTCAATTCGCTGTTTGATTTCCGATGTCATTTATGCCTCCATTTTAGTACTACTTTTACAAGACCTGAATATTCAATGCTATTCCTTGATTGAAGCACCGAAGAATCAGCGCGTTTAGGCAGTGCATTGCAATGTTTGATTTGTTTTTTAACAAATCATGGTTTGTTGGCCTGATAGCTATGATGTATCTAATATGCTTATTTTTCATGCAGTCCAAAAAATCTTGTTCGGTCTTAAATACAGTTGTAATATTTTTCCCAACATCATTTTCGGCAGCTTTTTGATATAAATTCTGCATATAGACTCCATTATTATTATGCTTTAAGTCTAAAATTTTTGTTATTGACAACTCTACTTGTCTATCAAGAATCCGCATTTCCCCATCGAATCCATCTTTTACATGCACAATGGTTACCGTATCATCATCGCATTTTAATAGGTCGCAGAATTCAATATACTCTGGTTTGATTCTGTGAAGGTGTATATAACCCTCGTTGATCGAAACAGTGAGGTTGAACCAATCTTCATCCCGTTTCTTTAACCATTTAGTCCGAATCTCTGAAGTATAAAACTCCGGTCTGAGTTTTCCTCGTAAAGATGCTTTGAGACGGTCGTTATATGCCACATTTAGACGATAATATTCACCATAGAACACATAGTAATTTGTGTTATTCACACATATTTCTCCGGAAATATGCTGTAGCAGCGTTCCATCAGTTACGATATCATCACCTTTTCGTGCACATAAGTTGACGGAGGTAGCGAACGTGTAAAAATTATCCTCAGTACATTCCTTACCATTCAAATAATTCTTAAAAGCATCTAATACCAGTTGCATTGCATCATGGTCATCTCGAGTGGTATATTCATCTGTATCAGTTGGGTCGTAAATGGTATATGAGTCCGCAGAAATATACACATTGGTTTCTTTATGAAACAAGTCAAATGGGAATGGACGGCCAACTGTTATCGCTTCATACATTAAATGTATCACCATAGCGTTATTAGCAGTAATAGTGTCACAATTTTTCTTTAAAGTCATAGGTGTAATCAGATTAAAACGATCGCGCAAATTGTTGATATCATATTCGTCAACGATTCCTAGCAGATGAAGCAGCCCTTTGAAATTCAGTGAGCTGCTAAACTGTACATAATTCTTTGCTGTAATCTTCATACTCTTCTTTTTCGAGCTGGGATTCAAATTTAAGAGTGACTGGACTTTGTCAGCATCTTTCAAGCGCCCAGTTATTTCTTTGAAGATCGTATCTAAAGACTCAATATCAATAAAATCTACTTCATTAGAATAGATGGTTTTTGTACTGTGGACAATGCTGGACATTGCATTGCTGTCAAGAGAAGTAATCTTGAAACGCTCCTCAAAGGCACTGGCAATAATAAGACCAAAATTAGGTACCAAATATTTCTCAACCATTCTGAAGCCTTGCCCTGTCGTAATAGCATATATCTTCTCAGAATTCCATACAAACAAAACAGATGAAGAACTACGGGGAAAAAACGTAACGGCATCCTCACCTTGAGCAACAAATGTGGCACAAAACGAAGCAAATTTGTTTTGATGGTAATCTTCCTTCCGAAAATACAAGGCAATGGAGAAATTGGTAGTATTAAGACCTTCCTTCAGCCTTTGAATTTTATAATTTTGACCCTCCGCCATTATTTGAGCAGCAATTTCATACGGAGAAGTGTCTGCTCCTACAGACAAACCCTGTTGGATCCTCGACTTATCTAACAGGTAAATGTTGTGAATTTTTTTGTTTCCTTCTCTTGACATAATGTACCTTCCCGCTTACAGTTCCAGCTCTTCAGAACGTTCGTTAGTTCATAATATAAACCACTGGAGATCAGCGCATATCATAACTGTTAATCCTTCAGCTCTTTAGTCGCTTAACATCTTCTGCCAAATCATCCACGTCCGCAGATTCAATCATCCTACGATGTGCGTTAAACTTCTCATATTGGGAAACTGCCAGTGCTTCAGCAACTTCTCGTTTGACGGTACCGAAATTCTCCAACACTTCTCTTCCATTAAATCGCAGAAACTTAGTCAGTTTCTCTTCCCAATCGGCCATGTGCATGGGATGATGCTGTTTTGCCTGCAGTTCCGCATAATCCAAATACATATTGACGATTAAGTTCAGCGTGCTGATTTCTTCCTGGGTCATATAGTTCTTTGCCACGGTTACATCCGCTTTACGAACCTTTGCCCCCTTAAAGGAGGTAAGCCCCATATTATCCTTGGCAGCATCTGCCCTAGCAGCGATGATCTCCGGGGCGGTAAAACCGGTCGCCGCATATTCCAGCTTGTTTTGTACGGACTTAAAGAACAACTGAGCCGCATTACTTCGGCTGTCATAATCCACAGAAAGGGCGAAGATATCTTTTACTTTTTGATAGAGCCGTTTTTCGCTAGCGCGGATATCGCGAATCCGTTCCAACAACTCGTCGAAGTAGTCAGCACCAAATTCCCTGGGGTTGCGTAAGCGCTCATCGTTCAAAACGAAGCCTTTTTTTAAGTACTCCGTCAAAATGCCACTTGCCCATCTGCGAAAATGGATACCTACATTGCTACGCACACGGTAGCCGACAGCGAGAATCATATCGAGATTATAGTGCTTGATTGCTCTGTTCACCTGACGGGAACCCTCTGTTTGAACTATCCGGAAATTCCGGATAGTTCGATTTTCTTCCAGCTCTCTGTCAGCGTAGATATTAGCAATATGCTCATTGATTGTTCGAACATCTACCTGATACAACTCGGACATTGTGCGCTGTGTTGTCCAAATCGTATCGCCGTCAAAGTACACATCAATTTTAGTATCGCCTTTTTCATTTTGATAAATCAGAATTTTACCAGCGTTGGTTGGCTCATTGCTCATAAGCCCAATTCCTCCAGATACTTGGCCATTTGCGCCTGCACAACAACAAGTTCGGCTTCAATGTTGGCAATGTTTTGCTTTACCTCATCAATATCCACCAATTCTTCTTCCTCATAAGTATCTACATATCGAGGGATATTTAGGTTGTAGTCGTTTTCCCGAATTTCATCGCGGGAAGCAAGGTAACTGTACTTATCCACTTTTTTTGCTCTTGTCTCGTATGTGTCAACAA
Source organism: Eubacteriaceae bacterium UBA1433 (assembly GCA_002329295.1). GTDB lineage: Bacteria > Bacillota > Clostridia > Eubacteriales > UBA1433 > UBA1433. The sequence goes on along the minus strand of DCTT01000025.1, from coordinate 29,898 downwards.
TTCGGGAAATGTCGCTGTCACGCAGGAGGTTTTGATTCTTACCCTTATCGTAGTTTTCTTCGCCGGAGGCGTCGATGAATAGGACATCGTCTTTAGTACGGTTCTTTTTGAATACAAGGATACATGCAGGAATGCTTGTACCGTAGAACAGGTTAGCCGGTAACCCAATCACGGCATCCAACAGATTCATTTCAATCAGTTGTTTTCGGATTTTACCTTCGCTGGCACCGCGGAAAAGAACGCCATGAGGCAACACCACTGCCATACGCCCATTTTCCGCATCCAGGCTATGTAGCATATGCAACACAAAAGCGTAATCGCCCTTAGAGGAAGGAGGAACACCCCAGCCAAAGCGTTTCCAAGGGTCCAGAGAAGCCGTCATCTTCTCTTTCTTCTTCCCCTTGGCATCAGGAACAGCGTTGGATAGAAAACCGCTGTCCCATTTATCCAGACTGAACGGAGGATTTGAGACTACAACCTGAAACTTCATAAGCTTGTCTTCTTCTATATTTTGCGGATTAGAAAGTGTATCTCCCTGCCAAATACGTGCATCATCCACGCCGTGTAAGAACATGTTCATAGTGCAGAGCGCCCAGGTCTGAGCATTCAACTCCTGCCCATAGATGGCAACTTTCCCACTCGGAACTTTTTTGTATGCTTTTAACAACAGACCACCGCTGCCACATGTAGGGTCGTAAATGCGATCGTTTTCTTGTGGTTTTACAAGAGCCGCAACTAGCTCGGAAACTTGGCTGGGAGTAAAGAACTCGCCACCTTTTTTGCCTGCATCGGAAGCAAAATTAGCAATCATATACTCATAAGCATCACCAATTATATCTTCCGAGCCGAGTTGGCTGGGACGAAGATCCAGACTATAAAAATCTTCTAATAGATTGCGAAGTATAGCATTTTTTTCTTTTACCTCGCCGAAGTCAACTTGAGAATTAAAGTCGATCGCACGAAAGACATTGCGGAGTTTACCACTATTGTGTTCCTCAATTCGGGACAGGGATACATTTATCTTCTGACCGATCTCGTTGTCGTTTCGATGTTCGTACAGATAATCGAAGGTAGACTCGTTATCAATTGAGAAACGCTCGCGGCTCATCGCTCTTTCGACGCGGCGTTCGTCCCCTTCATACTGTTTTATATATTGAGCACGTTTTTCTTTAGTAACATCACTCAGGTACTTCACAAACAGCATAGACAAAATATAATCCTTGTAGCGGGAGCTATCAATTTTACCACGGAAGCTGTCGCAAGCTTTCCAAAGAACGCGCTCAATATCATTGCGAGTCGTCATGCGTAGTTACCTCTTTTCATCTCTTCGTATGTATTCTGAATCAGCAATTTATAGTATCTCTCTTTTTCAAGAGAAAGTTGAAAAAGCAAGTTAGATTCTTTCAACGCTAAACTGTTCATTGCGGCTATCCTCCGCTGATCTGCAACCGCCAAAGAATCCAACTTATACTCAGAGAAGTATTTTGCATTGATTGATCCAAGCATGTTGCTAGTGCTGTTCACATATATAGACTTCTTCATTTTGGGTGAATTAATTAGCCAGTGTAGGTACTCTGGGAGAATCGCCATATTGTCACATCTGATGATTACGAAATTTGAGGATATAACCATACCCGTAGTCTTCTCGTCTATTAATACGGCGGTATAAGGATCGCTCAAGCGGACGATTATGTCAGAAACTTGAGACAAATAATCTTCGGAAAGGCTTTCCACTGCATCAAATACATCAATTTTGTCCATATCAATAACCCCTTTGGGATTAATTGAACGGAGGTTTAGTAAAGGATACCGTACTCCAAACGTATTGCGCGCTTGTTTACGGGATAGAACAAGCCCACTACGTACGGTAGCTATGTCACTAAGTTGCATTCATCCTCCTTTTTTGTCACGTCTTAAAAATGACAAACCATTCTCAAATCAAAGAGCTTTTAAGCTCCACAAGCATAATACCTGAGCTTTTTGTGTTTGTCAAGAATATTTTTGTCACGTTGACAAAATAACAACCGGGTAATACTTTTCTAACATTATATCTGTCTGATCTATCATATCGCTACTCTTGAAATGATTATTTTATCCTATTCGTTACTCTTTGGTTTCGTATGTCTTTGGTTATTCGTAGTAACATTCGATAGGTTCATTAGATTGATGATATAACTGTCATATAATGTGCTCCTCACATTTCATTTGCTGATGCTGATCTTTCTCCAGCAATTTTACTTTCTCTATTACTCTGTTAACTTCATTCTCTCCCAATGCACGCCGCAATCGTTGATAATTTTTCTCAATTTCACGTAAAGGAATTAACTCAGCTTCATAACTGCTCAGTTGTTTGGATTGTAACTGAGCCTGCTTTGACATTTGATCAAGGGCTGTTTTCAACTCCCTAGTCTTTTCATAAAATTGCATCAGGATGCTTCTAATCACATTTTTCAGCAGCGCAACTAAAGGCGCTGCTACCCGTTCATAGTACGCTTTAGCTGACATCATGGGTTTAGGGGCCAGGAGTTGAAACTCGGGATCATGGTCGTATCGTCGGACATTTTCAGCCACAAATTTCTCTTTTGATTTTACTTGTTTCAATTTTTTTTGCACCTTTATGAGCTTTTCTACCAGTAGATCATGCTCTACTTGATGTGCAATTGTCTTATCAGAAATGCTTTGTAGATCATCCTGCCTTTCCAATATTGTTTCCTCAAGCATAGCAACCTCCTGTGCTCGCTGTTTCTTTTTATAGCTAATGACACTCAAATGCTCATCACGAGTCTCAAGTTTTTCCCATTCAATACCATGGCGTTCCATCACCTGGGAAAGCTTTTCCTTTTCAGAATACACCCATTGGTTCCATTCTGTTTCACCTCGAGTACCACCTATAAATCCCTGGGCGGCGAGAGCCTGTTTGAGTGAAACACGAGTATCCAATCCCCTTTTACTGCCTGTAATAAATGGCACAAAATCAATATGTAAATGTGGCGTTGCCTCGTCCATATGAAGGTGTGCCGAAAACACATAGAGGTTCGGATTGCGTTGTGTGAAACCTTTCATATATTCATTCAATACCTTTGCAGCAATTTTCCCATTCTCAGATACTGCGGCCATGTTCTCCTTGTTACCAATCTGTAAAATGACCTCATGAAAGAGCTTTTCTTGTTTCCCTGTGCGTATTTTTTCATAGTAATCATCAATCCTTCGATCTGTACGTTTCTGTTTTTGATTGTAACGCTGAAGAGCTTCATCAAACAATTCTTGATACACATCTCTTATTGGCCTGTTGCAATAGGTGATGTTCTGAGAGCTGCGTTCTGCATCAACATTTGCCGCCTTAAACTTACGACTATTATGGTTCACAGAACCTTTTCCAAGCATAACGCTAATTGTCCGTCTCATTCTAGATTTTCCTTTCATGGGTACCCAGCGATAGCCAAGGTTTTGTTACTTTTTTCAAAAGTAACGCAAAAGCACTTTTGACACAGCGGCCCTTCGGCCTGCTCGCATCAAAAGCGCCTTTGCGCCCTACGGGGTGGCATAGGCTTTGCCCAGCTGACTGCGGTCAGCTCCCCAGTGCTCATCGCCCTTTAAAAAGGGCAGCCGCACAGCTTCCCCAAATCCCCCCCTCTTTCAGTAGGATGAAAGCAACTGCTTTACTGCTTCATCCTACTGAAAGCGTGACGATTGTGACGGTATTTTTAGACCCACATGCAGGCAAATAATACCGACACGACCGTCACAATCGACACCGTACCTGCTCTCCCTAGGCTTTATCTAGGGAAAGTTTTACCAACCGACCAGCATGAGTCCGAATGTTGTCCATTCGGACACCATACTCATTCCAAAGTCTGTCTGCACTTACATTCAGTTTCCTTGTGAGCACATTGGGCTGGATATCCATCCCATCCAATCTATCAATCAAATCCGTTGCGCTGCCTGTCCATTCTGGATTTTCCGGTGAAAGCAGGCTTGCGATAGCCTCTAGTAATGGATTGGGCGGTTCCTTCCATAGCTCCGTTTCAGTCTCTGTAAGCAGCCATAAACAGCGCTGCCGGTCAAATAAAAGATGAAGGCGCTGGTCTTGTTGGTCTCGTCCGACTACATCCAATATCGCTTTGTTGTCTGTCCGTCTTTCCTTTTGCATGATAAACGCACCATCAGCTGCGCCAAGTAGTCCGTTCGTTCCGGAAATTGTGTCGAAACTATCTTCCGATCCTTGTTTCCGTGTGTGGTGAACAACCACAATGCAGATATTTTGCTGATCAGCAAACTTCTTTAGCAAGGCCACAATTTCATAATCACTTGAATAGTTATACCTCTCCCCGCCTATCTCGCGAATACGTTGCAGGGTATCAATGATGATTAGTTTAGTGTCGGGATGTTCCCGCACAAACGCAGTTAATTGACCATCCAACCCTTCCCGAAAATTCTTAGCTTGCGTTGCAAAGTAAAAATTGTTTTCACCATCCATCCCAAACATGCGCGATAAGCGTTTCTGTAACCGTGCGTAATCATCCTCCAAGGCAAGATAGAGTACTGCACCTTGATTGATAGGATACTTCCAGAGAGGCAACCCCGCGCTAACATGGTATCCAAGTTGGGCCACAAAGAATGATTTCCCCACCTTTGGCGCTCCGGCAAACAAATACACGCCGGAACACAAAAAGCCTTCAATAATCTGTGTTTTGGGTCGGTAGATAGTATCATACAATTCTGTTAATGATACCGTATGAAGGTAGTTTGGATCAGTTATTTGCCGAGTATATTCTTGCAACATATCAGGCGCAATTTCTTCGTTGCGTTTTGCGTGTTTTTGAATTAAACTGAGTACGCTGACTTTTGTCGCTGATCGCCCATTGTCTGCTGCAACAGACATAGAAGGGGCGGTCATTTTTTCTTCTCCCAAATTCATTCATCCTCCTCTTTTAAGCCATCCATAGTAATGGTGATGAGTTCGATAGTGTTCAATAAATCAAGTGAAACACTTTCACCAGAAGCAATGCGCTTCAATTCTGACAGTATCGCTGAAAGCTCATTACGAAGAGCTTTATAGACCCTTGGATTTCCTTGCACCACTACATCCCTATCTTGCAGGCGTCGAATAATGTAATCTTGCTTTGTCAATCCAGAGAGACGGACGGCTAGTTCGAGTTGTTCGTCCTCCTCAGGTGATATGCGAAATGCAACAGTCTTGTTTCGCCAGCGTCCTTGACCATCATATACTTTCAGTGCCATTGTCAATTCTCTCCTTCACGTTGTATGTTCAGTTGCGTTGCCATCTCCGCCTGTTTTGAGGGAAACAGATGTGCATACCGATAGGTGATATCAATGCTTTCATGCCCAACACGATCTGCTATGGCCAGGGCCGAAAAACCCATATCAACAAGCAGTGAAACATGACTATGGCGAATATCATGTATTCGTATCCTTTTAACTCCTGTTACCTTTGAGCCTCTATTCATTTCATGATGGAGATAATGTTTGCTGACAGGAAAAATGCGGTCTGTTTCCTTTGCGCTGTAAAACATGTTTAGATACTCTTGCATTTCTTGACAAAGAAAATCAGGCATTATTATTATTCTATTGCTTTTTGCCGTCTTAGGAGATGTGATAACATCTTTGCCCTTGATCCGTTGATATGATTTGTTGATGGAAACGGTTCCTTTTTCGAAATCAAAATCCTTCGGTGTCAATGCAAGCAACTCCCCAAGCCTGATTCCGCACCAGTAAAGCATTTCAAAAGCATAGTATGAAATAGGTTTGTCCATCATCGCATCAGCAAACTGCAGATACTCATTCTTTGTCCAGAACAGCATTTCTTTGCTTTCCTCTGTTCCCATATTTCCAGCTTTTGCTGCAGGATTTAAACGCAGATCATAGTACCTAACCGCATGATTGAAAATGGCACTGAGCTGGTTGTGGATTGTCTTAAGGTATGTGGGCGTGTGAGGCTTCCCGCGTTTGTCTTTTGATTCTAGAATCTCGTTCTGCCAGTCCATCACATCCTTTGCTGTAATCTCTAATAACTTCTTTTTTGCAAAGTAGGGAAGTATCTTGTGCTGAATGATGCTCTCTTTGGTAATCCAGGTGTTCTCTTTCAGTCGTGGCTTGATATCCTTAGAGTAGAGCTTTACAAAACTATCAAAGGTCATTTCCATATCAGACCGTACCTGTAAAAGAAACTCGCGCTCCCACTCCAAAGCCTTTGCCCGTGTTGGAAACCCTCTTTTGCATTTTTGTTTGCGCTCCCCCTTCCAATCAGTATATCGAACCATGACATACCACGTTTTATTACTCTCTGTTTTAAATGCCGCCATTCTACTAATCCTCCTTTGTAACAACATCTTCTGCATGTGCACCGTAGAACTTCTCAAAAAAGTACTTACGGTCAGTCCTGCCAGGGATGACAATGCACCCCTTCGCCTTAAGCTCTTCGTTNNATACATCGAGCAACTGAGCCACCTCATCTACCCTGATTAACATTTTCTCCATCTATCTTTCCCCCTTTATTTTTGTATAGACTACTCCCTTGTCGATTATCGATTTACCAAGCCACACCCGGAGCCTTGTAATGGCTTGTTTTTTTCGC
>DCTT01000025.1:0-23270 GCA_002329295.1 Eubacteriaceae bacterium UBA1433 | reverse complement strand
GCAATGTGGACATTCACGGTATCTGACCGGCTGCGTATTCTGTTGTCAAGGTTCAGTTAAGCATTTTTGCTTAACACCGCTATGATACTAAGCATTTTTGCTTATGTCAAGTGGTTTTCAAAAATAATTTAAACATTTTTGTTTATCCACTTCTTGATTCTCCTAAGCATATATGCTATTCTATGCTTATTACACGCGAGACAGGAGTTGGCTATTATGGCAATCGGTGAAAGAATCCATTTTTTCCGCACTCTGCGCAACATGACACAAAAGTATCTTGGTATGTCTGTTGGATTTCCTGAGAAGTCTGCTGATGTCCGAGTGGCACAGTACGAATCAGGGATGCGTACACCAAAGGCTGATTTGACCAACGCCCTTGCAGACACTCTTGGCGTGTCACCAAAAGCATTGGATATTCCGGACATTGACAGCAATATTGGTTTGATGCATACCCTTTTCGCATTGGAAGATCTCCGTGGCTTGCGAGTGGGCAAGATCGATGGTGAGCTTTGCCTTTTCATTGACAAGTCAAATTCCAGAATTCATGATGACATGCTGCGGATGCTCAGCTCTTGGCAAGCACAAGCCGAAAAACTAATTTCTGGAGAAATTACTAAAGAAGAATATGACCAGTGGCGCTACAGGTATCCCGAATTTGATACAACACAGCGGTGGGTAAAGGTTCCCTCTCAGGAAATCAGCGACGCCATAACAAAACAATAAGCATTCATCACCTCCTCAAAAAACGGCCTTGCTGACATTTGATCAGCAAAGCCGTTTTATGGATGGAGCTATTTGATGAGGTTACAACACTTAAACCACTTGCGCTAGTATAGTAAGCTCTATCATGCTCCTGTTATCAAACTGTTATCAAAAGGCGATTCGGTACCCTAGAAACCCGCTTAATCATTGACTTTTGGGACCCTTGTTATTTATTCCCACTCAATGTTTGCTCTTGGTTTTGCCTGAGACTGCAACGGCAAGGAGCACTGCCAACAACAACGCAACACCAAAGACTATAAAATTCAAAGAATAATTTTGGTTTTTGTCAAACAGTATGCCGTTGATCGTGCCGCCCAAAGCAGATGCCAAAATATAAAACATCGATATTTTTGCATAAATCAGGCTATAATCTTTCCCGCCGAATATCGCTTGTGAAATAACCGGCGGAGAAATCGTCGGGACGGAAAAATAAATGCCCAAACAACCGGCAATGATTGCGCTAAATAAAAATGCATTGTTCGGACTTTCTTTTAGCACATAGCCTGTCAATAGAACCGCTGCCAACCCAAACAACGAAAAAAATCCCACGGAGATTTTTATCCCGAATCGGTCGTTTACCCATCCGTTTGTCATCTTGGCAATCATCATGGTAATGCTTGCCGCCGAAGCAACTACACCTGTTTTTAAAAGATCCACACCCAAACTCGCCGCCATATTGGGAATATGTACCTGAATAGATATACAATAACCGCCACAAGCTGCAAATGCTGCAATAAGATAGAATCGCGGACTTCTATAAGCCTCGCCGGCACTGATGCCCTCTTTTTGCTCAACGACATTTGTATTTGTTTTCATCTCTGAGTTTGCCGGCTGTCCATACCGCTCCAGGCCTTTTTCGGCCGGATTTGTTCGAATAACAAACAAGGTAAAAGGGAGCGTTCCCGCCACAATCGCCACGGCCAGAATAAAATAGGTAACTCGCCACCCATAAGCTGCAATCAAGGCTGTGCCAATGGGTTGCATCACTGCTGCACCTACACCGGAAAAAGCAAGCGCAACACCCGTTAACGTAGCAATATTTTTATAAAACCACTGCTGAACCGTCAACGGAATAATCATAATCAACGTAACGGCTGTTACCATACCTATGAAAAATGCGGAGACATAAAATCCGATAATGGATTGATAGATGCCCATCATTGCTTGCGCCAAGCTTTGTATGATTACTGCCGTGGATAATATCAATCGATGATCATATCGTTTAAGCAATCTTCCGATTATCGGGAGAAATAAAAACATTGACAGACTCATAACCGTAAAAATTATGGAAAACTTTGTCGCCGAAATGCCCAATTCTTCTGTTACCGGACGCAAAAAAATCCCCTGGGTGCTCAATGCGCCCGAAGAAAAGAAGGCAATCGCAATGCAAGAGAGCCAGACCCACCAAGCATAATGTACTTTTTTCTTGCTCATTTTTTTCCTTTCAACAGCTTATATTATTTTTCGCCATTTTTGTTTTTCTTCGGCATATCTCTGTTCCTTATGAAAGTTCTTAAAATGTCATATCTCTTTTTCTTTTTTCGGCACAAAATTAATATTTTGTTTCCACTGGCGCTTTTGCGCTTATCCGTGTTGCAACACCTTTCGATTGTAGTCTGTATACATTCCTTTACGGACAAATACATTTGCTCTTATTGCATTGCTTATTTTTTTGTACCTACACGGCAAGAAGAAAAGCGCAAGGGATAAAATCGTTTTTATCCCTTGCAAAACACTATTTTTCTACTTTTTATTTGCCTGTCAAAGCTTTTTTGTTGACGGCGTTTTTCGGTATCTCTCCTCTGAGCACCGTTACGGCACTGGCAATGACCTTATCGCGCAATTCTTCAAAAGATTCTTCACTGTGAAACGCAAAGTGCGGTGTCAAAACAACATTTTCATATTGGAAAATGCGGTCATTTAAATCTGTTAACGGCTCCGTTTCCAAAACATCCAGCCCGGCAGCTTTTACGATCCCCGCATCCATGGCGTCCAGCAAATCTGATTGATTAATTAAAGGACCACGAGACGTGTTGACAATAACCACGCCTTTTTTCATCATAGCGAACTTGTCTTTGTTGATGAGATAGCGCGTTTCGGCACTGAGCGGCACATGCACCGAAATAATATCCGCTGTTTTGCAAAGCTCTTCCATACTGACTTTTCGTACGCCGTTTTGTTCAAATACTTCATCAGCAAGATAAGGGTCATAGGCAATCATGTCAAAGCCGAAACCTTTCATGTATTGCGCCGTCTGACGAGCAATATGGCCAAAACCGCAAAGACCATAGGTGAGCGTGGAAAATCTGCGTACTTGATATTTGCCCGCCCCGCCAAAGAGCCATTCTCCCTTGCGGATATGGCGATCTCGCAGGGTTACTTGACGCAGGCAGTCCAAAGCCAAAGCTGCTGCATGTCCCGCCACTTCTTCAAAACAATAATCCGGTATGTTGCATACCGCAATGCCCTTTTCACTGCAGGCTTCCACATCTACGTTGTCATAGCCTATGCCATAGCGCACAATGACTTTACATTTTTCAAGTTGTTCAACAATCTGACGCGGAAATTTGTATAACATTACAAGAACGGCATCCGCATCTTTGCAATGTGCAAGCAGCTCCTCATCATTTTGTACATTGACGTCAACAAATGTAATCCCTTCTTTTGCAAAAGCTTCTTTTTCTTTTGTCGAGTCCATTAATCCATAGTTATCCACAAATACAGCTTTCATCATTTTCTCCCCTCACTTTGTTCAAATTTACTTTATATTAACATACTATTGCCCTTATTTCCAATATTTTATCGCTTTTTAACCCTTTCTAAAAGCCTTTGATGATTTCTTTTGCCGCAAATTTATTTTCAATAAGTCTTTGCAACAAAACGTTACTGTTTATGATATAGTATACTCATCAAAAACTGCTGTTGAAGGAGGTCGGGATATGAATTATCAGACGATTCGTTTAGAGCAAAAAAAACATATTGCATTTTTGACTATCAATAAGCCGGAAGCATTAAATGCACTGGATGATACCGTGTTAAGCGAACTAAACCACGCTGTTGGTATTATCTCAACGGACGACAGCATGCAGATATTGATTATTACCGGACAAGGCAAATCTTTTGTCGCCGGCGCCGACATTTCAGTCATGCGAACAATGAATCCTGATGAAGCACGTGCTTTTTCGAAAAAAGGACAAGATCTCTTTCGAAAAATCGAATTAATGGAAAAACCCGTTATCGCTGCGATAAACGGCTTTGCACTGGGCGGCGGCTGTGAACTTGCTTTATGCTGTGATATTCGTATTGCTTCTGAAAAGTCAAAGTTCGGACAACCCGAGGTAAACCTCGGCGTTATTCCCGGTTTTGGCGGAACGCAGCGCCTTTCAAGAATTGTCGGAATAGCCAAAGCCAAAGAGCTAATTTATACCGGGGATATGATTGTTGCCAAAGAAGCCGCAACTATCGGTTTGGTCAATCAAGTCGTCCCTGCCGACTCGCTGTTGGACTGCGCCTTTGCGCTGGCTGAAAAAATCCTCGCTCGCTCGCAAAAAGCCGTGCAATTTGCAAAGACAGCCATTAACCGCGGCTATGAATGCGACATCGAAACCGGTCTTTCCATTGAAAATGATTTATTTTCGCTTTGCTTTGCCCATGAAGATCAACGCGAAGGCATGAATGCCTTTATTGAAAAACGTCCTGCTATTTTCGATCACCAAAAATAATTTCAGCCTGGCAGATGGATGTTCTACTGCCAGGCTGATAAAACCTATTGGATCGTCAAATATCTCCTTATCTTTTATCTATGGATTTCTTTTAGACATCCAGACCCGCATAGAAGCCGTCCAAAGTGGCATTGACAAACTTGGCAGGTTTTTTTGCATCTCCGGCAACAATGGTTTTGTAGCCGGCTGCTCGAAGTTCTTTTACCAGCTCTGTCCCTGCGGATTTTTGCCCGACAGACAAAATGATCACATCTGCCGATACCGCTTCTTCTTTTCCGTCTTTTTCAAAGACGACTTTATCTTTTTCTACTTTTTTTGCTGTGGCATTGACATATACTGCGACGTTTTTTTCTTGAAACTCTATGAGTAAATCCGTCAAATGAATGTCTTCCAACGCACCGCCTATTTGCGGCAACATTTCAATGACACTGACTTGGTTGTTTTTTCCCAGCATCATTTGCCCCACTTCACAGGCAACGATTCCGCCGCCGATAATTGCCACTTTTTGGTTTTCCCCGATTGTGACATCTCCTCTCAAAACGTCCCAAGCCTGCACAGTATTTTCGAGTCCTTCTATCGGCAACTTATCAATGGGCACCGCACCCGTGGCAACAATTACGCTATCCGGTTTTAGTGCCTCAATGGTTTGCAAACTGACCTTCTCACCCGTTTTGACTTCCACCTTTTGTCGCGCCAATTCAGCAATAAACCAATCTCTTGCTTCTTTGATTTTTTCTTTATGCGGCGGAACATGCGCCAAATTCAGCTGCCCGCCCAGTTGATTGCCTTGTTCCAACAGCGTAACGCAATGCCCCGCTTGTGCTGCCACAATCGCTGCCTGCATACCGGCAAGCCCGCCGCCAATGACAGCAACTTTCTTCGGGTCTTGTACTTTTAATACTTTGCTCAAATGCGTTTCACGACCTGCCACCGGGTTTAACGCACAGCTCAAATGATAACCCAATCGCACTCTTCCCATGCATCCGTCATTGCAGGATATGCAAGGTCTGATTTCATCGACTCTGCCCTCGCTTGCCTTTTGCGGCCAATAGGGGTCGCAAATCAACGCTCTGGCCATCAAAACAAAGTCCACTTTTCCTTCTCTGATCAAATCATCGCAAAATTGCGGATCTCTCAACATGCCATTGGTGCCTACGGGAATGGATACCGCCGCTTTAATGGGCAGTGCATAATCCAACTTAGAGCCCTGCGGATAGACTTCGGTTTCGATAACTTTAGCCTGGGACATATTGAGTCCTGCGCTTACATCCAAATAATCGCAGCCTGCTTTTTCCATTCGTCGTGCAAACTCCACGCATTCTTCTTCGGTCATTGCGTTTGTCACCCATTCTCTGCCCGGAATTCTTGCGCCGAGGATAAAGTCCGGCCCAACGGCCTTGCGAATGCCTTCAATGACTTCGATACCGAAACGAATGCGGTTTTCAAAACTGCCTCCATATTCGTCAGTGCGTGCATTGGTATCGGGCGAAAGAAATTGATTGACTAAATAGCCGTGTGCACAGTGAATATTGACGCCGTCTGCACCGGCTCGCTGACAAATTTTTGCCGCTTTTACAAATTTTTGCACCATTTCTTTGATTTCTTCTGTCGTCAACTCATGCATGGGGCCGGCTTTTCGATATCTGCTGATATACAGGTGTTCCACTTCTTTATCACTGACACAGGCCGGTAAATTACCTTCCGCCGCCTCAGCAGTAGTCATGGCGCCGGCGTGGAACAATTGCGGAATAAACAATGCCCCATAGCGTTGAATACTTTCCGCCATGCGATTCATATCTTTGATGACCTTAGGCGTATCTGCTCTGTTTTTTACATCGCCCGTTTTGCCGCGCGGAAACTCCACAGCCAAAATGCCCCAGGTAACGGCACCTGCGCCGCCCTTTGCTTTTTCTGTGTAATAATCAACCACCTGCGTGCTGATGGAGCCGTCAAAGCTGGGCATCGTCTCTCCGGTAGGCGAAGTAATAATACGGTTTCTTAACGTTCTTTTACCGATTTTTAATTCTGAAAATAAATGAGGAAAATGTTGCATAAAAAAACCTCCGTGATGATTTATTTAGTATTTTAGTTATTTAGTATTCTAACATATTTGTACTAATTTTATTCTAAAAAAAATCAAAACGTTTGTTTTTTTGCCAAACGTTTTGACTTTTTTACAAATCTTAATGATTGTTTCGTTTCTTTATATCATGAACACCTTGAAAGGAATGTTTAAAATGGTTCCTTCTCCACATTCTCGCACTTGACTGTCATTCAATCCTAACAACAACATGCCATTCAATATTGCCATCTATGCATTTTCATTAGCCTGATGCACCAAAAGCCCTTTCACTCTTTGTAAGATTCCTCGCTTCTTTTTTTGTCCAAAAAAATAGAGGGACTTAAGCCCTTCTATCGAAAAATTTTACTCGCTTTGTTCACTTTCATCTTCAAACCAAATGGTTTTTTTCAACATCACGGCATATTTATGTATCAGTTTTGACCCTTCGCTGTTTTGCCAGCCTTTCATGCAATATAGCGCATCGGATTCATAAACCATTTGATGGGCAATACTGATAATTTTTTCATAAGGCAACTGTTGATTGATGTTCATCGGGTTTAAAACAATATGACCCTCCGAATATAGTTTGTCTTCTGCTCTTTTAAATTGATTTACATGATCCGGATTTCCTGCAACCATTCCTGTTATTGATACTATCATTGTTTACCTCACTATGTTTGTAATGCAATATGTCTGTGTACAAATCGACGGCATAACCGTCTTTGAAAATCTCTCTTTGCAACAAACTCATTCTAACACGCTCGCTACATAAAAGCAAAATCACATCGTTTGCAAGTTTTTTGTTTCGCTATTTTTACACTTTCGATTTATTTATTTTTTTCTGTTTTTTCACTTTTTTCTCGGACTCCTTCGGCTTCTTTCTCCGCTTTGCTCACCATGCTGCATGGTCGATTTCGTTCCACTGCACGAAAAATATGCCAAAATTTGTCTATCATCTTTTCTTTCATCACGAATCCTCTGTTTATATGTCCGACTCCGCTAAATTTCTGCCAAATGCAATCCTTTCCCATTAATAACAAACAACCGGTGTACCGGGTACGATATTATAATAAATGGTACGTGCTACGCCATAGGGCAAATTAATACAGCTATGCGATCCGTCATTAATATAGATTGTTCCGCCAAATCGACTTCTCCAGGTAGCATCATGCATACCCACAACACCGTTAAAAGGCATCCAAAAGCTCACCGGCGATTCGTAGTCCGCCCCTTTCAGTACTACATTTCGCTGTTTATATTTTAGGCTGTAGACCCCCTTGGGCGTGGCAAATCCTCTTCTCACATTGCCGCTGACAATTGCGCTCTCCACAACCAATTGACCGTCTTTGTAAAACCAAAGTCGCTGACCGGACAAAGAAATCTCCACATAGGTGTTTCCGATATTGTTTAAGTCGCGTTCCGTTGCTTCTCCCTTTAAAATAGCGGCAATAAGAAAATCGGCTTCCGCTTCTCTGTTGATAACCCCTCTGTAGTCTCCACCGTTCACTACAATTCTGCTGCCGCCGGTAGTCGTAAAAGATGTCGTTCGTTTTAGTGCTCTGTAATGATTCATCATTTCCAAAACATATTCATCCACACTGGCTCGGTCAACAACAATTTGATAATTTTCGTCCACCGACAACCATTGGCTGGTGCGACTGGAATCCAAAACAAAGCTCTGTTCCCCGATGTAATATGTAATTTGCGAAAGGAGACATCGATTCAACGCATTTCTGACCCCTTCTGTCTCCGGCGATGCCAAATTATACGCCGGCTTCACATAACATCCCTTTTCATCCATATCCAATTGCGGTTCCATAACACGCACTGCTTCAAAAACAGCGTCATGCAACGCTTCTTTATTGACTTCTTTTCCTCTGTCTCCCGCAATAATCACAAAGGCGCCGTCTTGATATTGGAAGCTTGGATTGGTAGGTTTCACAATATTTTCAGGCAAAAAACATGTCAATCGATCAATGCGCTCTTGCAGTTTTTCATCGTCAAAAATCATCGGAACGGTCTTATTTCGCTCGCCGTTTATGCTCTCTACCACCCAGTTGTAATATGTCTGTTGCGCTATCAATTTTTCCAAAGGCTCTATTGCTTCATAGCGCAAATCAATCTCTTTGCCTTGAATGCTTTCGGTGTTGCCACCACGTTCTCTTAACTCCAGGTTATATTTTTCTGCCTTGGCGCCAATGGCTTCCATGGCTCCCTGTGCACTTTTTCCCGAAACATTTACCCCGTTAATTTTGGTGCCGAAATAAAAATGTGTTTGAAAAAACAACGCCAAAGCACCATACAATACCAGCAAGCCAAATAAACTGACCAGTGTATATTTCAGTCTCTTTTTTCGCTTTTGTGCAGCGTCCAACCTCTCTGCCTCGCTGGCTTCTTCAACAGATACATCCACATCTTCTTTGGCATCTGTTTCCAACGGCAAGTCCGGCTCCTCTTCTATCTGCGCTTCTTGCACTTCATCCGCAATTGCAGGACTTTCTGCCTCTTGTGTTTCATCAACAGCAACAAGGTCTTGTTCGTCTGGTGCTTCCTGTGTTTCTTGTGCTGCTTGTACTTCCTGTTCTTTTTGCGCTTCGTCAGCAACAACAAGACTTTCCGCTTCTTGCTCTTCAGCGGCCGTCTCAAGACTTTCTGCTTGCATATCATCGGCAGCCGCGGAACTTTCTGCTTCTTGCACTTCATCCACAATTACAGGACTTTCTGTTTGCACTTCATCGGCAATCACAATATCTTGTTCTTCTTGTGTTTCGTCAGCAGCAACAAGACTTTCTGCTTCTTGCTCTTCAGCGGCCGTCTCAAGACTCTCTTCTTGCATATCATCGGCAGCCGCGGAACTTTCTGCTTCTTGCGATTCATCAACAACTACAGGACTTTCTGTTTGCGCTTCATCGGCAATCACAATATCTTGTTCTTCTTGTGTTTCATCAGCAGCAACAAGACTTTCCGCTTCTTGATCTTCGGCGGCCGTCTCAAGACTTTCTTCTTGCATGCTATCGGCAATCACGAGGCTTTGTTCTTCTTGCACTGAAATCAGGATCTCATCACTTATTTCCTCTGCAAACTCTTCCGCTGCCTGCAACAACAATATTTCTTCTTCCGCATCCTCATCCGCCGCTTCTTCAAGAACAACGCTCTGAATATCCTCTTTGTCGTCTATCAATACAGCGCCTGTTTCTTCCTCTGCTTCCTGCCCTGTCTCCGATGCATCAGCGATCAGTACATCTTTTATTTCTTCTTCAACACTTTGTGCTGCTGCCTCTTCCAATTCTATAGCAATCGTTTCTTCCGTTGTCACTGCATCTGCATATTCCGTGTTGACCAGGATGCTTTGATGTTTCTGCAGCATCCTTCTTTTTTCTGCAAGTCGTTCTTTTTGATATTGTTTAATTTTTGCTTTCAATTTTGTTACAGTACCCTTTTCTCTTCTTCTTGAGTAATGTTACGTCAAACACAGATGCTTTTCTATTCTACCATATCACCGCACAAAACAATACATTTTCTTTCACATTTTACGCTAAAAAAACAAAACCACATCGAAAAACACTCTTTTATTGAACTACGCACCCACTCTCTTTCACAGTAACCATCATTTCCCCGGCAATATTTTTGTAATATTACAAAATACTCTTCAAACAAAAGTCAATACCTTTAGATCTTTGTTTTTACTGTATGAATAAAAATTCCCCCTATAATACACATCTCTTATCATAAGCTGCCTCCTTTTTCTTTGCGATATCAACCATTAAAAAACGAAAACGTGATTCTGTCTTTGTGCATCCCATTGTATCTATCATTCAATTTTTATTCCTCAGTTAAAGTAAACTGCGATATCGCCAACCAAGTTTTGAAGGCCGAATGATAATAGTGCAAAGTCTACATTAAGTGAAAGAGACAAAACAGAGCGTATTTTTAGTTTGCAAGTTTGCATAGTTCTTTATGATCACTGTTTTGGGGAATTATCAAACAACAAAAAAATGCAGTCTATGCTGATATAATAATCAAGAGATGCAGTCTTAATTGCTTGTTGTAAAATAAAAAAACCTACCAAACCGATCACGCTTTGCCGTTCCTGTTCACGAAAAAAGCCCGGAGCAATGCGAATCTTCCCTTCCTGTTGCAATTGGGAAACTGCCTGCCGGCTCCGGGCACTGTTGGCGCTGTTCAGACGCAGAACCAACGCATCCAAAATATCATATAGCGCATTGAAGATTAAGCTCTTGTTTTAAGAAAAACACCTTCTTCTTACGAGCCTATCCATCACCTTGGTTTACTGATATATCCTGAGATGCTTTGATCGTATAGGTCGTATCCATTATCGGGCACCCGTTCCAGATTGGGATTTGCGTATTCCTCACGGTGTATATCATAGTCCTCGTAAAAGCCCAGCTCTGCCCGGTAGACTTCTCCGGTCTCCGTATCATAGACCCGGTCATAGCCCAATTGTCCGTCACTCCATTTCTGCATGTTAGTATCCTTGACGCGGTTACGGCTGTGAAAAGCTTGATTGTAAGAATCCGATGCCTGGGACAGCGTTCGCCCCGCTGCCAGTGCAGCCTCCGTTCCTGCCTCAATATTTTGTACGCCTTGTCTGATATACTCCTCGCTATAGCGGAAACTGGCCAGTGACTGAGACAGCGTCTCTTGCAGTTGCGGAAATTCATCCATCGGCGCGCCAAGTCCGCTGACTGCATAGGCAGTGTAATAGCCGGCGTCAACGCCATTGGCGTAATAACTCATCGTATCGGAGATTCCTGCGGCGAACAGACCTTGGCAGGGAACGGAGCCGGTTTTATATTGCGCCCGTACGATGGAGTCGTCCAGACAGATGGAGGAGATGGCGGAATTACGGGGCATAATTTCGATAATATTCAACTCGTCAAAGACGGGAAAATCATGCACGATGCCATAGGCCTGAGCATAAGCGGCAAATTCGCCGAAGGTGTAGAAAAATTGCTCTGTGGTGGCGGGAGAAAGGATGGGCGCATCAGCGTAGACTTGCGCATTGCTATAACCACCATAGGTAGTATAATACTGCCACACTTCCCGTCCAGCTTGGCTTTTCATAAAATAACGCATACTGCCATAGAAAAACAGTTGCCGTGCCGGCTGTTCCGGATCCCAGGCGCGAAAGCCGAAACTCTCAAATTGACCTACGGTCTGTATAACCCAGCCCTTAGGCAGGTCAATGCTGAAAAAGCCGCCGTTATAAGGCTGCAGTTTCAATTCAACAGGCGGTGTATAGGCAATATCCAGCTTCAGACCGTCTCTTGTCGACTGCCCCATGCCCTGGCAAGCGGTAAAGCAAAGAATCAGCGCCGCCAGAAACAGATAAACGAACCAATACTTTGTTCTTCTCATCATATGTTCTCCTTATCGTTTGAGTTGATTGCTGCGTCAGCGGTCAGGGTTCCACCATCAGCCTCTTAATATTCCATAGCAGGATATCATGGGGTGCCTCTCCCGCCGCCACCCAGAGGACGGGCAGACCGTTTTCCTCGATATCCTTCCCTTCAGCTTTGATGATCAGCATTGCGCCGCCGTCAATATCAGCGGGAGAAAGGGTGATTGTACTATCGTCACGGGAAAGCAGCGTTATCGTGGAATAATCCTTTACATCCAAATATTTCAAAACGTCCCGCAAGTACACGCCCCGCCATGTTTCTGCTTCTACACTGCCATCCGTCTGCGTCACCGATACGGATACGGTTACTTCCGCCAGTGCACCATACTCAAGGCTGGTAAACACCGGCTTGTCTGCACCTTCAATCCCCACCACCCAGGTGGGTTCCACAATAGCACCGCCGCAAGCGCCACACAAAATCAGCGCCAGTAGCATCAACCCGAAAAACAAAACTCTTTTGCCGGACATATACGCCCCCCTGGCTATCATCATTTCTATTGAGTTTAATTATAAACGCAAAACCCCTTTCCAGGCAGTACGGAAAGGGTGCAGGCGACAAAAATGAGGGTACAGTTTTAGTATAGGTAGCCAAACAGGCGCACTTGAATGGCTGTTGCGATTTTAAGCAAACGTCGGAAATTGCTATAGTGGTTCGTTGGCTCCATATAAAAGAACAAATAGCGAAATACCACAAAACCAACTATACAATACATAATAGGTTATAATTCGAAACACAGATATACATAGTATAGTCCAAAGTGCAAGAAATTATTATACCTGATAGTAAAAATAGCTATGTAGTACAAAACAAGTAAAAACATTTGAGTTGATAGGTCAAAAAATAGAAAGAAACGATAATCATTCCTATTAAAATAGTATATCAGACATGAAAAAAGCCCGTAAACTCGGGCTTTGAATATCTTCTGGTGGAGATAAGGGGATTCGAANNGAATGCCATTCAGACGCGCTCCCAACTGCGCCATATCCCCACATATAATGAAATTAATTGTATATCATTTTGATGTTGTTTTCAAGCACTTGCCAAGAAATTTATAAGATTTTCTTCCTTGGGTTCCTTTTTGCTTCAAAGCCCCTTTTTCAAGGGTTTCCTTTACAAATCCTTCGTTTTTTTCTGTTTTATGGTATAATGAAAAAGTTAGGAGGTGTATCTATGACTAAAATCGTAATATTTCCAATCAAACCCGGGATCGATGAACCGCGTTCAGCGGCGTTGGATCAGCTGGTAAACGATTTCCCTCAATGCAATCTCGTCTATCCTCAAACAATGCAGGAATTGTTTGCCGAATTGCCCGATGCCGAAATTTTGGCAGCCTATTTTGTGACCGATGACATCTTAGATAAGGCACCCAATCTAAAATACGTATGCGGTTTCTTGGCCGGCGTTGACAAACTTCCGCTGAAACGTTTGGAAAAAGAAAATATTCTTTTGACTACAGGCCGCGGCATTCATGCTCTTCATATGACCGAATACGCCATTATGATGATGATTATGATGGCTCGCAATATGGATCAGTTATTTGTCGCACAAAAAAATCATCAGTGGGGCTCCACGGAAGATTTTGTACAGGATCAAATATACGGCAAAAAACTCGGCATCCTGGGAGTAGGCTCCATCGGAAAAGAATTGGCAAAAAAAGCTTCCCTGATGGGCATGGAAGTCATCGGTGTACGCAGAACACCCGAAAAAANNTGAAAAAACAGACTTTGTTTCCGAAATGTATGGCATGGAAGAGGGTTTGGAAGTCGTCTGCTCCACTTGCGACTATGTGGTCAACTTGCTTCCCCATACGCCTGCAACCCATAAAATCATCGCAAAAAAATATTTTGACATGCTCAAACCCGATGCCTGCATGATCAACATCGGCAGAGGGGATACCGTCAATGAAGAAGATTTATACCATGCGTTAATCAACAAACAATTTAAGCGCTATATTACGGATGTGTTCGAAAAAGAACCCTTAGATCCTGCCAGCAAGTTTTGGGATCTGGACAATATTATTATTACGCCCCATGTTTGCGGACCCAATCTTACCTATTTGGACAAAGCCTATCCGATTGTCAAACAAAACATTGCGGCGTATTTAAATAAAGACTATGAGAATATGCTCAATGTGCTTTCTTATGAACGCGGATATTGATTTTTGAAACAAAGAATAAAACCAATTTTTGTGGAGGTAAAACTATGAGTAATATAAAAGAATTGGCTTACAAAAACAGAACTTTTCGACGCTTTGACGAAAACGTAAAAATTGATATGAGCACGCTGGAAGAATGGGCGGACTTGGCGCGTGTCTCCTCTTCGGCTCGCAATGCACAAGCCCTCAAATATGTATTGGTCACCGACCCGAAAGCTTGTCAAACCGTATTTGACAACATCAAATGGGCAAGAGACTTGCCCGATTGGCCGGGACCGGCAGAGGGCGAAAGACCCACGGCATACATTGTTGTGTTTCAAGACACGTCCATTTCCAAAAACACCCTCTGGGATCTTGGACTTGCTTTAGAAAACATTACCATGGCTGCTGTTGAGCAAGGCTTTGGCAGCTGTCAATTCGGTAATGTCAACCGCCCCGCATTAAAAGAAGCCCTGGGTATCACCGAAGAAACGCTCACTTTAATGATGGTGTTGGCTCTGGGTAAACCCGTAGAAGATGTGGTGCTGGTAGATATACCGGAAAGCGGGAAAACAACATATTATCGCGATGAAAATATGGTTCACTATGTACCCAAACGCACGATTGAAGACCTCATCGTCAAAAAATATTAGAAAGCGAGAAAAAGATTATGAGTATAAAAGACCTTGTTTATAAAAACAGAACCTATCGCCGCTTTGACCAGTCTCATAAAATTCCGATGTCTGTTTTGGAAGAACTCGTTGACTTGGCACGTGTTACCAGCAGCGGCGGCAATCTACAAGCCATTAAATTTATTTTGATAACCGACGAGCAAATGTGTCAGACAGTAAACGACCATATTGGCTGGGCAGGCGCACTTCCCGAGTGGCCGGGTCCTGCAGAAGGCGAAAAACCCACCGCTTACATTATCACTTTGCGTGATGACAGCATTTCCAAAAACACATTGTGGGATTTGGGACTGGTCACGGAAGCCATATTATTAGGCGCTGTTGAAAAAGGACTGGGCGCCTGTCAATTCGGCACTATCAAATATGCGGAACTTTCCAAAATATTGGAATTGCCGGAGACCTTGGTTCTTACCTCTGTGTTGGCTCTGGGCAAACCTGTAGAAGAAGTGGTGCTGGTAGATATACCCGAAAGCGGAAATATAAATTATTACCGCGATGAAAACATGGTTCACTATGTACCCAAACGCAAAATGGAAGACATTGTTTTGAAAAAATTCTAAACCCTTTTCTAACCATCGACCTCGCAATAATTGTGAGGTCGATTTTTTTATTGTATAGGCACGCCGCAAAACACATCTGTCCCAATCGATATTGACTTTCTTCTTTATCAATCAGACAGTAAAGATTAAAAAAACACACCCGACTGTATGACAAAAGTCATTGTCCGCTTTCTGTGCAACTTTTTCCTTCCAGATCGATAATATTCTTTTCATAAAATTTCAGTAGTTGTTTGAAACGACTATGCTTTCGTTCAATATCAGCGAAAGCAAAGCATAGACCCGATAAAATCATTGTATCCCGCACAGAAAAAATATGTACAGCCATTCTCCCGCTTATTTTCTTAAAACAAAAACCATACTTATTTATCATAAAAAAAACAGGCTGTTGCCTGCTTTTTTAATCCATCGCAATCAGCCGCACATTGGTCACACCCTCTAGGCCGGAAACAGCTTTTAACAACGTCGTAACACTCATCGTCATTTTGCTGATATCCAACGAAATCGTCAGATGAGCGACATTGTGAATTGGGATATTTTGATGAATGGTCAAAATATTGCCGCTATATTGTGCAATAACACCCAATACACTGGAGAGTTTGCCTTTTTCGTGAGACAGCGAAAAATTGAAAATACACTTTTGCGCATGATCCATTGTAGATGCAAAAATTTTATCTTTATATTTATAATAGGTACTGCGACTAATACCCGCTTTTTTCACCGCCTCGCTGATTGTTTTGACACTTCCTTCATTAAGCAGTCTGCCGGCATAAATCACTTTGTCGATATACTCTGGAAGCAGTTCACGATGAACGATAAAATAATCTTCTTTCATCTTTTACTCCTTTATCAGGCGCACCCCTTCATTTTCTACTTCTAAGGAAATGGCCTGCCAATCATATTGAAATTCTCCTTTGACTTTTTGAAATGCTTCGAACATTTTTGTCATGTCGTTTCGATCGATAATCCCCATAATACTCGGTCCCGCACCACTGATAAATACGGCGTGAGCACCGGCACTTTTCGCAAAACTTTCAATTTTTCTATACTCGGCGATAAGCGGGAAGAGATAAGGCTGGTGCAGCCTGTCATCTGCGGCATCAACAAGCATGCTTGACCTGCCCTGAGTAAGTGCAGCTACCATCAATGTTGCACGTGCGATGTTATGAATTCCGTCTTGATAAGAAAGATGCGGAGGCAGCACCTTGCGCGCTTTGGACGTAGCAAGAGGAAAATTCGGCACGAAAACACAAAAACTGTATTTTTCGTCAGGCATTTGTTTGAGGTATCTCCAACCGTCTTTGGTTCGATAGGAAACCGTGAGACCGCCAAACATCGCTGCCGAAACATTATCGGCATGCCCTTCAAGGTCGGAGCAAAGATTGAAAACTTGTTGTGTGTCCACCGGTGTATCGCTCAGCACATAGGCTGCCAACACCCCGGCAATGATACATGTGGCGCTGCTGCCAAGCCCTCTGGAAACGGGAATATTTTCTTCTATATCGATTTGAACGCCTTCAATGGTTTTGTTTATTTTTTTCAATGATGTTTTCAATGATCTCAAAACCATATTGCGATCATTACGGTGCCTTGGCGCAAAACTGTTGCCGATCTTGTAAGATGACGCAGAACGAAAAATAAACGTGTTATATAGCTGAAACCCGATACCCAAACTATCAAAACCGCACCCCAAGTTTGCCGTGCTGGCCGGCACCTTTATTTGAAACATCTTATCGACTCTCCTTCAGTAGTTTTTTGATTAACGGAATGATTTTTTCAGTATCACAAACTTGCGTATGCAGCAACTCTGCCTTGGCAATAGATTTTAGTGCAGGATGCATGGGCACATTGGTTACCTTTTCCAACGCTTCTATCGCTTCAAAACTGTCTTTTGTTTCTTTTGTCACGGCATGCAGTACATTGTCGGCAAATTTATAGGCGCTGGCCGTTGATAAAATGACCGTGGGCGTTGTATCTTTCGTCTGTTGCCGGTAGGCTTCGTAGACATGGGCCGCCGCAGCCGTATGTGTATCAATCAAATATTGTTCCTCTTCAAATGTTTTGCGAATCATTTCTTTAATTTGGTCTTCTGTTGCAAAACCGCCATAAAATTTGCTGCGCAATTCGCTATACATAGAGGCGCTGATCTCGTATCTGCCCTTTTCACGAAGTTGTTGCATCAACTGCGAAACATATTCGCCGTCATTTTTGCCGAGATGATAGAGCAATCTCTCCAAATTGGAAGAAATTAAAATATCCATGGACGGTGAAATCGTCTTTTTGAAAGGTCTGTTTTTGTCATAGATGCCACTTTCGATAAAATCTGTAAGCACATTGTTTTCATTGGATGCACAAATAAATCGATGTACCGGCAACCCCGCCAACGAAGCATAATATCCTGCCAAAATATTGCCGAAATTGCCTGTAGGCACGCAAAAATTAATTTTTTCTCCCGGTTGGATTTTATTGTCCTCGATCAACCGACTATAGGCCCACCAATAATAGACCGTCTGCGGAAACAAACGCCCGACGTTAATAGAGTTTGCGGAAGAAAGCATGACACCGCATTCTTGCGCATTTTGTCTGATTTCTTCGCTATCAAAGGCTTTTTTTACGGCATTTTGCGCATCGTCAAAATTGCCGCGAATGCCGAAAACATAGACGTTGTTGCCCTCTTGCGATTGCATATGGCGTTTTTGCACGGCGCTGACACCTTCTTCGGGATAAAAAACGATAATATCAATATTTTCCTGGTCGGCAAAAGCCTCCAGTGCACTTTTGCCCGTATCTCCGCTGGTAGCAGTCAAAATCATAATTCTTTGCTGAATATTTCGCACTCTCAACGCCTCAGCCATCAAATACGGCAATAAGGAAAGAGCCATATCTTTAAAGGCCGCCGTCTTCCCGTGATAGAGTTCCAAAAACATTTTGCTGTCTGTATAGGTCATGCAAACCGGCGACGGGCCATAAAAATGATCTTGTCCATAGGCATTGTTGACACAGGCAGAAATATCGATTCCGTCTCCGGAAAAATAAGGCGTTAACACTTCCGCCGCTATTTGACGATATTCTTTATTCAAAAATTGCGTCGCTTCGAATTTCACATCCTTTTCTGTCGGAACAAGCAATCCTCCGTCTTTTGCAATCCCCTGAATCAAAGCCTCTGAAGGGCTTAGAAGGACTTCTTTTCCTCTTGTGCTGCTATACTTCATAAAATAAGTTCCTTTCCGAAAAATAAAACTTGCGTACGGTAGTATTATATGTTATTATGTCCTCATTGTAAATACAAATGTTTTTATTTTGAGAACATTTTTCAGAAAGGGTGTTTGTTATAAAAATCGGATTGCTTGGTCTGGGGACGGTTGGCAGAGGAGTCTACAATATTATCAACAACGAAAAAGGATATTATTTCCAGACAGAAGACAACGCTCCCCAAATTGTAAAAATTCTGGTAACGGATACAAAAAAAGATCGTGGCAGCGAGTTGGATTATTCGCTTTTGACTACTGATCCCGATGATATCTTATTGGATAATTCCATTGATATTGTCGTTGCCGTCATGGGTGGTAGCGAACCGGAATTGAAATATGTCTTAAGAGCGCTCAACAACAAAAAACATGTGGTAACCGCCAACAAACAAATCATTTCGGATCATATGGCGCTTTTGTTGCAAACCGCCAAAGAAAACAACGTTTCGCTGATGTTTGAAGCCAGCGTAGGCGGCGGGATTCCCATTATCGACACCATGCAGCAGCTGCTTAAGATTAATCGCATCAACCGTGTCACCGGCATATTAAACGGTACGACCAATTTTATTCTTTCACAGATGAGTCAGCACCGCACTTCCTTTGCCGAGGCGTTAAAAACTGCGCAAGAAATGGGTTTTGCCGAAGCCGATCCCACTGCCGATGTAATGGGTTTTGACGTAAGCCGCAAGCTTTCTATTCTTTCGTCTTTGGCTTATAACCAAATTATTCAAGACGATGACATCTACAAACGAGGCATTGTATCTATTGATGCCGTGGATATTGAAATGACCCGCCAAAACGGATATGTGCTGAAATATGTGGCGCAGTCCTTCTTGAAAGGCGACAAATACTATACGCTGGTCGCCCCTGCTCTGATCAAAGAATCCACCGAACTGGCGGTTGTAAACAACGAATATAATGTGATTATTTTAAACGGCAACATCATCGGAGAAATCAAAATCTCCGGCAAAGGGGCCGGACAAAACCCCACTGCCAATGCGGTTGTCGGTGATATCATTTATATTTTAGAGCAAAAAGCACCCATTGAAGCTGATTTTTCCAATCCCATCAGCAACGGCGGCATAGACGGATTTCACGGAAAATATTATTTTCGATTCCAAATCGATAACAGCCAACAATTTTCTGCAGCTTTTGACTGTGTCGATAAATATGTTGAAAAAAAAGACGTTATTTACCAAAGAGGAAACCTGTTCTTCTTTACGGAAGACATCCCTTCTTCTACTGCACTGAAAATAGAAAAAGAAATAAATAAAATCTGTGAAAATATTTTTTTCGCAAGAGTAATTGAATAGGAGTAAGATTATGAATATGAAACGTTCATCCATACAAAGCATCTTTTTAGACGATGATATTGCCAAAATATCTATTTTAGAATTGCCTGACAAACCCGGAATCGCCTTCAAACTATTTAGCCTGCTTACGGCCGAAGATGTTAAAATTGATATGATTGTTCAAAATGTCAACAGACAAAATATCAATGACATTTCCTTTACAGTGCGTCAGGAACAAATGGAACAAGCCGTGCAGACAGCACAAAAATTTGCCTTTGAAGTCAATGCGCAAAAGGTTATTTATGATAAATCCGTAGCAAAACTTTCCGTGGTCGGCAGCGGGCTGGTTGCCAGCACCGAAATGGCGGCAATCTTTTTTGAAGCCCTCAGCGAAATCGGCGTCAACATTCAAATGATCAGTACGTCTGAAGTGATGATTTCCTGCATCATTGATAAAGAGCAATCCAAAGAAGCCATGAAGCACGTATATAAAAAATTCGAAGATGCACGACTTTAATGATAATAATAAAAAAAGCAGATCGAGAACGGTCTGCTTTTTTTACGTTTTTTCTTCTTGCAGACAAGCATTTTCACGGCAATTTTGTCACTATAGCTGTCTTCGCAAGGCAAAAATTTGGTAATGCAATGCAACAACTTAACAAAATCTCAAATTTGCATTACGAAAAAGAACGTTTTGTTATACGAAAATACACAGGATTTGTTTCTTCTTGCATGTATAAAACTCTTTTTTTCTATTTGGCACAAAAGATTATTTTCCGCCTATTAAAATAGAAATATGGTACAATGGAATAAATTTATTCTCAAAATATTTCCGGAAAGGACATTTGAACTCTTTTATGAAAACCTGTTTAAAAATTTCTCTGCTTTCTCATAGTCCTGAACCCGAAAAAATTATTGCTGCAGCAGCTAAACTATGCTATTCCAATGCCGGAACCAAAGATATTCTCAACGGACTCAATCCCGAGGCCACCGATAAGTTTTTAAACATGCTGATCTCTATGGGTCATATGTCGCCCATTGAACACGCCACCTTCACCTTTGCGGCTGAAGGCGTAAGTCGATCTTTGACCCATCAGCTTGTTCGCCATCGCATTGCCAGCTATTCGCAAAAATCTCAGCGCTATGTGCGTGAAGGACAATTTGAATATATTGTTCCTCCCGCCATCGCTGCCAACGCAGCAGCCCTTGCGGTCTTTGAACAAAGCATGCTCCATGCGCAAGCATCTTATGACAACATCGCTGATAGCCTCAAAGAAACTTATCTGAAAGAATACCTCGCCGCAGGCAAAAATCCCAAAGCAGCCGCCAGCGCAGCCGAAAAAAAGGCCATTGAAGATGCACGTTACGTGCTTCCCAATGCCTGTGAAACAAAAATCATTTTTACCATGAACGCAAGAGAACTCATCCATTTTTGTCGCCAACGCAGCTGTGAACGGGCACAATGGGAAATCAGAGAAATGAGCGAAAAAATGGTTGCACAACTCAAAGCCATCGCTCCCACACTCTTTCAACTGGCAGGACCGCCCTGTTTATATGCACCTTGCCCGGAAGGAGCAATGAGCTGCGGAAAAACCAATGAAAAACGCGCTCAATACGGCGTCATTTCACAAAAATAACCTATGTAAGGAATTGACCGATTTTATGGAATTTTTATATATCGAAGGAAAACGCGCTGTAGAAGAAGCCATTAAAGCTGGCGCAAAAATCAACTATATCATGTTGGCTGATGGCTTGCATTTGGGCAATATCGTTGCCTTGGCAAAAGAACATCGCATTCGCACCAAAATGGTAAGCCGCACCAAGATGGATTACACATCGAAAACAAAAAAACACCAAGGTGTTATCGCCGTGCTGTCCGCCTTCGATTACAGCGATATAGACGACATGTTGGATAAAGCCAAAACCAATAACGAAAAACCTTTTCTCATTATTGCAGACCAAATTACGGATCCTCATAATTTGGGTGCCATCATTCGCAGCGCCGAGTGTTTCGGCGCGCATGGTCTTATTCTTCCCAAAAATCGCTCCGCCGAAGTCAACGAAACGGTTTATCGTTCTTCTTCCGGCGCAGCGAGTCGTGTAAAAATTGCCCGGGTCACCAATCTAACCAACGAGATTTCTCGCCTGAAACAAAAGGGAATTTGGATTATTGGCGCCGACATGGAAGGTTCTTCCTTAGAAGAGAGCGATTTTGACTTGCCTCTTGCGCTGGTACTCGGCGCAGAAGGCAGTGGCATTAGTCGCCTCGTCAAAGAAAAATGTGATTTTATTACCGGTATACCTTTAAAAGGTCATGTAGCTTCTTTGAACGTTTCCGTGGCAGCGGGTATTTTGTTTTATAAAATCAGTCAAAGTCGCAGGTGAGAAACATGGATACCATTATCATTGATGCCTATAACGTTATCAATTCTTGGCAAAAAACTGCCGCTTTGGCAAAAGAAGATATGGCGGCGGCACGAGATTTCCTCAATGATACGCTGCAAAATTATGCTTCTTACCAAGGCACTTACCTCATCGTTGTTTATGATGCCTATAAAACAGATGCCGTCAAAGAAACCGTCGATGGATACGAAAACATGCAAATCGTCTACACCAAAACCAGACAAACCGCTGATGCTTATATTGAATCTTTGATTTTTCAGATGAAAGATTTGGAAAATATCGGCGTGGTTTCTTCTGATTGGACCTTGCAGAAAATGGTGATCAGCGGAGGGCTATTACGCATTCCGGCCTCCGAATTTGTTGCCAAAATAGAACTGATTGAAAAACAAATCGAAAGCAAATATGATAAAGAGCCGCAAAACACTTCTGCTTTTTTGAACCCCATATTCAAAGACCCTCTCTCATAGAGGTGTCTTTGTTTCGATTTATTATCATGTTTTTTTATATACCGAGACCTCACTCAATTTATGCACCTTGAAAACAGCTTCAAAACACTTGTTTATCATATGTTTGTTCTATAATTTTTACCAAATGATAAAAAGTTTCGTTATAAGTCATCCATATGCCCCTTTTTTCCCTTCCCGCACAACTGCTCCACTGATAAAATCCGCTTTTTTTTTAACAACCACCCATAATAAAACCCATGGCACCGGTACCTATAATTGCAATATTCATGTTTTTTCCTTACCTCATGTTCTTTTATTTATCATATCGCTTTCATCGCAATTTTTACAACTTTTTTCCCCCACCGTTCTCCTCTCCATAAAAAAAGAAGGTGTCTCCACCTTCTCTTTCTCTGTCCTCTTATTCAAGTACTTCCGCTACAACTCCCGAACCCACTGTTCTTCCGCCTTCTCTGATCGCAAATCGAAGTTCTTTTTCCAAAGCAATCGGCGTAATCAATTCGATCGTCATTGT
>DCTT01000010.1 GCA_002329295.1 Eubacteriaceae bacterium UBA1433 | reverse complement strand
GTGAGTCAAAGAGATAAAAAAAGAAAGAGAGAGAGAAAAGATATTGCGGGTGGTTGAATAAGATTAGAGGAAAACATGGGGAAGTGGGGCGGGTCAAGTAGAAAGAAAACGAAGAAAGAGGAGATATTGCGGGCGGTCAACGGTGATTTGGTGGGAGAAATGGGTGATAGAGTGGGGCGGGTCAGATAGACAGAAAGCGAAAAGAGAGGAGATATTGCGAGAAATCAAACAGGCTTTGAGGGAAACGCATAATAAGGGGAATGGGGTGGGTCAATTAGAGAGAAAGCGAAAAGAGAGAAGGGATTGCGGGCAGTCAACTGTGATTTGGTGGGAGAAATGGGTGCGGGAGTGAGTCAAAGAGATAAAAAAAGAGAGAGAGGAGATATTGCGGGCGGTCAACTGTGATTTGGTGGGAGAAATGGGTGCGGGAGTGAGTCAAAGAGATAAAAAAAGAAAGAGAGGAGATATTGCGGGCGGTCAATTAAGTTTTAGTGGAAAAGACAAGGTGTGGGCGGGAGTGGGTCATAAAGGTAAGTAAGAAAAAAGGAAGCGGTTGTGCGTGGTCAAATCGGAATTGAGGGAGATATAAGGAGGGGGCAGGGCGGGTCAGATAAATGAGAAAACAAGGGATGAAAGAGATTGCGGAAAATCAAACAGGCTTTGAAAGAAGTGTGAGGACGGGGTAGATAAATAAGGGAGAGATAGAGTTGCTGTTTAAAGCTTTATAACCTGACATTCTAAAATGTCAGGTTAAATGTCAGGTAGAAATTTTGTAAAAAACTATTTGAAATGAGCGAAGCAAAACCTGAAATGTATCAGGTTTATTTTAATGAAAATAAAAGAGTGAACTATGTTTGGAGATAAAAAATGATTTCCATAAAGGATAATTCTATGTTTAAGGAACAGAATATCTCTATAAAGTATCAGAGATGATCGCAAAAGATTATTTTGATTTGCCGCCAAGAGTGGCACAAGATGCCTGGGCGTATTCATCGGTTCGTGATAAAACCAAATACAATGTTTGCTTTAGACCGGACATTGCACACGACCTTTTAGAACTCAATGGGGCAATGATATGTAAAACAAATCCTTTAAAAACACATGTGTTATGTGTAGCCGCTGGCGCCGATGAAAACAACAAAATATTGTTTTATTCCAACGGTTCTGAACAACAAAAACAAGTGTTTCCAGAAATTGAACGCTCCGTTCCATGAATAATATAATTCTTATTTGCAGTGTTCATTCATAACGAAAAGATGCGAGGAACGAATCGAAAAACAGTTCGATATTTTTTGCATTCAGGAAGGTTATTCGTTATGCAAGTTTTTATAATAAAAAACGACGATTTGAGAGCGATCTCTCAGGTCCAATTTATCGAGCAGGTTGGAGAT
Source organism: Eubacteriaceae bacterium UBA1433 (assembly GCA_002329295.1). Classification (GTDB taxonomy): domain Bacteria; phylum Bacillota; class Clostridia; order Eubacteriales; family UBA1433; genus UBA1433. Next base: position 6,444 of record DCTT01000010.1, on the reverse strand, counting down.
ATAATTGCGAACCGTGCCTTCGCTGAGAAAGAGCGTCTGAGAAATCTCCTTATTGTTCATGCCTTCGGCAAGCAATTTGATGATGTCCAATTCACGTTCGGTGACATCAAAATCCTCAATGGATTTTTTGACCTGATTCGACAATTTGATATCTTTAATCACTTCGGAATCCAGCACCATATTGCCCGCCATCACCGTTTGAATCGACTGAAACAACGAATCGACATTGTCCTTTAAAATATAGCCTTTGACGCCGATTTTAATCGCTTTATTGATATATTCCTCGTCTTTAAAAGTCGTCAGCAGAATGATTTTCGCATCGCTGTCCAACTCCAGCAGTTTGGCGGCGATATCGATTCCGTTTTCGTCCTTGAGTCTGATATCCTGCAACACCAGGTCGATTTTGTGCTTTTGATAAATATCAAAAGCCTCCGCGCCGTTTTTTGAAGCATAGACTTCGTCGATTCCTTCGGCTTTTAAAATCATCTGCAATGATTTTAAGACAAGGGCATCGTCATCCACCAATAATATGTTCATTTTTCTTTCTCCATCAGTACATGGATAGCAAAACCATGGTTTGTTGTGATATTCAGTTTCCAATTTCGTTCTTCGCATTTCTTTTTGATGGAGTACAGACCAAGTCCTTCGTGGATTTCTTTGCCGAGCATGGAGCCGTCGTCTTCCATTTTTAAAACGAGGAACCGCTCGCTCTCGACCAGATAGACCTTGAAATGTTCGCCATCGGAATGCTTGATATAGTTTGTCAGCGCTTCTCTGACGATTGCAAAAATATCGTATTTTACGCCGTAGCTTAAATTGGAATCGACGATATACGTCAGGTTGGAATCGGCAACGGGTTCCAACAGCTCTATGATTTTGTTTTCCAAATCAAAGGAACTGTCCCTTAAATCATACATCACCCTGCGGATATCCTGCAGCCCGCCCTCCAGCGTTTCTTTCAGCGCCAGGAGGTTTTCTTTGGTTTCCGCCTCTTTTGTGGTCATGGACAGCGCTTTTACATTCAAAACCGCAGCGGACAGCGTATGGCCCGCCGTATCATGAATCTCGCGCGAAATGCGATTACGCTCATCGAGCAAAGTCAATGTTTCGTCCCGCTCTTTTTCGACTCTCAAGCGGTCGATGGATTTGGACAGGCGGTTGACATCGTCGAGAAGGTCGTATTTTTCTTTCTTTAAATTTACCACTTCGACATCTTTGCGCGTCAAAACAATATCCCACAGCAGCGTAAAACCCACCAGCGTCAGATAAAAAACGTGGAAATTGCCGAAAAACGGCACCAAAATCAAAAACGAGAGTTTGTTGAAATTGGAAAAGGCGCTCGGCGCCAGCAGCAGCGCCAAAAAGATATACTGCGGAAACATGATCAGCAGAAGGATGGCCGCAACAAACAAAGCCAGCTTTGCCTTTCGGTTGGGAACGATCTGAATCAGCATCGCATAGCTAAAGCCCAGCAGAACCAGAAAAACAAGCAGTTCCGTTGCGACGGCTCCGCCTTGAAATTCATATAAACTGACCATGAACGCAGCGAGAACGTGAAGGATTATTTTACTCATAACACACCTGTGACATTTGTCATCTCACATTGTGAACAGATTCACTAAATTAATTTGTGTTTTCATTGTATCATAATTTCCGGGAGGTGAGAACATGGTAATTCAAGTAGAAAACCTGATCAAGGAATTTAAAGAAATACGGGCATTGGACTCGTTTAATCTGGAACTGAAAGAAGGAGAAATTTTAGGCTTAATCGGGCCCAACGGTTCGGGAAAATCCACGCTGCTGCTCAGCATTCTGGGAATTTACGCCTTTGAAAAAGGGAAAATCAGTGTTTTTAACCAGGAACTGAAGCCCAATTCATACGACATCAAACGAAAAATCGGATATGTGCCCCAGGATCTGGCGTTATTTGAAGAATTGACCGTTTATGAAAACATCGACTATTTTTGCGGGCTCTATGTTCGTGACAGAAAAAAAAGAAAAGAGCTTACAGAAAAGGCCATTGCCTTTGTGGGACTGGAAAAATACAAAAAATTTGTTCCGTCAAAACTGTCGGGAGGGCTCGCGCGGCGGCTCAACATTGCCTGCGGCATTGCCCATGAACCGACGCTTATCTTTTTGGACGAGCCCACCGTTGCCGTCGATGCGCAAAGCAGAAGCTTTATTTTGGAAGGCATTAAAGAGCTCAACCGACAAGGAGCTTCCATTATTTATACGTCGCATTATCTTGAAGAAGTCGAAAATTTGTGCGACCGCATTGCCATCATCGACCAGGGGCGCAACATTATCACGGGCACCTATGAAGAATTGAGGGATTCGACGATTACGACGGAGATTATCAAAATAACGCTGCTGGAAGAAAATGCGGATATTTTAAAAGATTTGAGAAATCTGTCTCATGTCATTGACGTAACCATCAAAGATTCGGAATATACCGTAAAATTTGACAACCCCAAGAGCAATGTTGCCAATATCGTTCAGTTTTTAAAAGAGAAGGGCTTGACGTATTTAAAGCTTTATACAGAGGTACCGAGCTTAAACGATGTCTTTTTGGAACTAACCGGCAAGGAGTTGAGAGACTGATGAGGCGAATACTTACGTATATCAGATATGAATTAAAGGTGTTTTTGGGAAGCTATACCAACATGTTTTGGATGATTGCCTTTCCGCTTTTGCTGATGAGTATTTTTATCATTTTCTTTGCGGATTTCAGATTTCACGAAGTTGAAATCGAAAAGGCCTCCGTGGCCTATCACGAAGAAGCCTTTTTGCCGCTCTACTTTGTAGAAGCGCCGAAAGAGTTGCCGAATATGGCGACGCTTGACAAAACAAGCATCGAAAACAGTTTGTTTCAAGGAAAGGCGATGACAGAGGAGCAGGCGCTTAAAGCGCTGAAAAACGAAAAAATCGACGGGTATGTCGATGAAGAGTTGCGTCTTGTAATCAGCAGAAACGGCATCAGCCAAATGATTATGGACGAGGTGTTGACGACATCGAAACAGATTGCAAAATTGAATCTGCCCTATACGGCCTATGACTTTGACAGAAGCTATACAGAAAGTATTGACGAAGAATACAGCCCGATCGATGTGGTGTTTTATGCGCTCTTTGCGATGATCAGCCTGTACGGCGCATATCTTTCGGGCACGATCGGCAACCGGCTCATTGTCAGAGGGCAAAGCATTGCATTGAGAAACGCCACGTCGCCGACATCGAAAGCCTGGCAGGTGATGATCGGTGTGGCTACGAGCTTTTTGTGGTCGTTGTTTTTGGTCGCATTGACGGTGGTGTATGTGGAGTTTATCTTAAAACAACATTTCTTTTCGCCGGATGTAAACAACATCCCGCTCATTGTGTCGGCTTTGGTCTTCGGCATTTCGTGGGGGCTCTTTTTGGGAACGGTGATAAAAAAAGAATCCCTGCAGACAACGGCGCTGATCGGCTCGCTGCTGATTATGGCCGGCATCAGCGGCATGTTCAGCAACGATATTCGCATTCTCCTTCAGCGATCCTTTCCGTCTCTGATTCAATTCAACCCCGTTTCGAGGATCGGGGACGAGCTGATCAAGGTGAACATGCTGGGAAATTATTCGACGCTGAGCAGCACCGTTCTTCTGTTGGCGGCCTACAGCGGTGTTCTTATCGTTGTTTCCATTCTTTGTGTAAGGAGAAAAAAAGCATGAATACACTTTATTATTTTATTAAAATAGCGAAAAAAAACAAAATCATGATCATGGTCTATATTGCGATTCTCATTGTCATTACGATGTTGACGTCCGGCTCTTATCAGGATACGTATTCCAAGACGGCTTTGAATATAGGCATTGTGAAAAACGAAGAAAGTCAGTTTGCCGATGCGTTGATTGACTATCTGGACAGAGAAAACAATCTTTACTATTATGACTCGCAGGAAGCGGCGGAGCTGGATTTTTACACTCGCTTTATTGACGGCGTTGTCGAAATTCCTGCCGGTGCAGAAAAAACTTTGTTGGAGACAGAGGATGCCGCGTTAAAAGTATCGACGGATATCACGAACAGTCAGAGCATATTTTTGCAAAGAGTCGTCAACAAATACCCGCTTTATTATAAAGCGATGGCAGATGCAAATCGGCTGGATTTACAAAAGCTTTCCGCTGCGCTCGATGAGAGGGCGGAGGTGGTCTTCTCGGTCAGTCAGCCCGTTATCGAAAAGAAATTTCACGGGTTTGCGAACGTATACGGCTTTATTGTCATGATGATCCTGTTAAAGCTGCTGGGGGATTTGAACATCAGTTTCAGCAAGAAAAACATTCAAATCCGAAACCGCATTTCCGCGAAAAGCAGCATGCGTTTCAAAGGAGAAATCAGTCTGGCGCAAATCATCATTGCACTGCTCGTCTTTGCCTTGGTTACGGGATTTGTGTTAGTGGTGTTCTTTCGCGATATGTTTACATCAGAGGGTTTGGCGTATTATTTGCTCATCATCTTTTTATGGACGATGGTCGTGGCGCTGTTGTCGAATTTGATGAACCAAATCTCGAAAACAAAGGCGCTCAATCTCATGGTCAGCAACACGCTGCCGTTGATTTTGATGTTTGTATCGGGCTCATCGCTTCCCGTGGAATATATGCCGAGCTTTATGCAAAAGATTGCGAAATTCAGCCCGCTGTTTTACTACAATCAGGGGATTTTGAAAATAGCCGAAAACAATTTCGATATTCATTTTGAACTGATCATCATTTTAGCCTTTGGCGCAGCGTTTTACTTAACATCGCTGTATGTAAACAAAGAGCGGAAGCTGGAAACGCTGTGAATGTGAAACGTTTTCGCTCAGTCGGGCAACGGCAAATTGACAAATTGACAAGCAAAAACGGTGGTTTGCAACCGACGGAAAGCCTATACTGCGGTTAGGCAAAGAAAAACCACAGCATCATCATAGGATACAGGAGGAAAAGAAAATGATTTTAGCGGATAAAATTATCGAAGAAAGAAAAAAGAACGGCTGGTCGCAGGAAGAGCTTGCGGACAAGCTGGGCGTATCGAGACAGGCGGTTTCCAAATGGGAGAGCGCGGGCTCTGTGCCTGATTTGCAGAATGTGATTCGCCTGGCGGAGCTGTTTGGCGTGAGCACGGACTATTTGCTGCGGGAGGATATGCTGCCGGAAGAGAGTGCCACCGCCTATGCAGCGGAAAGCATCGAGCAAGGGGAGCCTGTTCGCAAAGTGTCGATGGAAGAAGCCAATGATTTTCTGGATATGAAAAGCAGGGGGGCGCAGAAGATCGCAAACGCTGTGGCGCTGTGCATCATGAGCCCGATTGTTCTTATCGTTTTGGGCGCCTTGGCCGAAGGCGACAAGCTTCATCTTACGGAAGCGCTGGCAGGCGGTGCGGGCGTCGTGGTTTTGCTGGGGATGGTTGCCTATGCCGTGTTTACGTTTATCACCTACGGCATTCAATCAAGCCGCATGGAGCACCTCGAAAAAGAGAGTTTTGTGACGGAATACGGCGTGACAGGCATGGTCAAAGAGAGGAGCCGCTCTTATGAGCCTGTGTTTATCAGAGGATTGGCCCTCGGCGTGGTTTTGTGTATTCTCGCTGTGGTTCCTGTTGTGATTGCCGCAATGGCGGAAGCGCCGGAGTATGTTATCGGCTTGTTTGTTGCGCCGCTGCTGTTGCTGGTTGCTGTCGGCGTGAACATGATCATACGCGTAAGCATCGTAAAGGACAGTTACCATGCGTTGCTGCAGGAGGGCGAGTTCAGCAAGTCGGAAAAACGTTTGAATCAAAAACGCAACGTGGTTGCCGCCATATACTGGTCGCTGACAACGGCCGTTTATCTCGCCTGGAGTTTTTCGACGATGCGTTGGGACGTATCGTGGATCGTATGGCCGGTGGCGGGGGTATTGTTTGCCGCGGTTTCGGGCATTACGAAAATGATTCTTGAGCGAAAGAAATAAAACATAAAGAGCCTGTGCGGAAAAGTTTGCATATCCTATCAAGCCTCCTGTGGTAAAATAAAAAGGATCACAGGAGGCAATTTTTATCAGGGAATACAGGACGGGGCGCTTCTTTTTTGCAGAGGTGCAAACGGTTGCTATTGGATAGGGATAGGGATATCCATTCAGAGAAAAGCAGAGAAACGATAAAATCAGAGCGTCTATCGAGAGCCGAACCAATAAAAACCGGCCTGTTGCATCGGATAGGGTTCATACTCCTGATATCAGACAAGTGTTGCACTCGGATCGCCACGATTTCAACGGGTTTTATCGGTGCAAAACAGTATAAGCCGCGTTTGTTTTTGATTGTTCTTTCGGGAGGATGTTATAATCGTGATGACACAAGTTTGAAAAGCGGAGTATTGCTATGTTTTCTTGAGATTTTCTACTTTATTAAAAAGAATTGCCCGCCCGACTTCATATACTAAGGCAATCTCCGCATTGTTAGGAT
>DCTT01000019.1:31502-31724 GCA_002329295.1 Eubacteriaceae bacterium UBA1433 | reverse complement strand
CATATTTTTACCGTAGCAGTGAAAATGGCTATTCGCGAGGGGATTAGCGATGAGGGCTTTCGTATTGTAAACAATTGCGGAGAATTAGGCGGGCAGAGCGTGGAGCATTTGCATTTCCATTTTTTAGGCGGCAGGCAGATGTTATGGCCTCCGGGTTGAAAAAACATTGACAACGATGGTTGACTTGATATAATAAATAACTGTAAAATTCACTATGAGGGG
>DCTT01000019.1:0-31441 GCA_002329295.1 Eubacteriaceae bacterium UBA1433 | reverse complement strand
AAAAAGAGAACATTATGAAAAACCCAGCGAGAGAAAAAAGAGAAAAGCGGAAGCTGCCAAGAAAAAGAAAAACAGGTATTAGACAGTTATGGAATTGAAACAAATCCTGCTCAACGACTTTAAAGAGGCAATGAAGAACAAAGAGGTCATCAAAAAACAAACCGTTACAATGGTTCGTGCGGCGATATTATCGCATGAAAAAAATCATAAGGTTGTGTTAGACGATGCGGGCATAGTGGATATTATTGTATCTGAGTGTAAAAAAAGGCGAGAAGCTTTAAAAGAATTTGAAAAAGCGGGCCGAGAAGATTTGATAGAGCAGATCGAAAAAGAAATAGAAGTGTTGATGAAATACTTGCCTGAGCAGCTCAGTGAAGAAGAAGTAGAAGCAGAAGTCGTTGCTGTGATTGAGCAGATGAATCCCGCTGGAATCAAAGATATGGGCAAGGTCATGGCAGTGTTGATGCCGAAACTGAAAGGGAAGGCAGACGGAAGCTTGATTAGTCAGTTGGTAAAAAAACATCTGACGGTATAGGCAAAAAAAGTTAAAAAAAGATAGAAACGGTCCTGTCAGCAGGGATCGTTTTTTCACTTTAACAAGTAAAAGTTTGTTAAAAAAGAAGATTCGTTTGACGGTTTAAGATATTTCAAGAAAGAAAAAAAGAAAAATAGTGCAGAATGTGGTAAAATAAAAAAGTAATTTTATAAAACACAGTAATAGCAGGCGTTTAAATAATCTACCGAAGCAGGTGAAGAGGAAGCGATTGGATAAAAAAACAATCAAGCAAATCGATCTGGATTTACAGATGCAAAATTTAAATAAAATTATTGGCATTATGGATAAAAACCTAAGTGTCATCGAACATTTTTTTGATGTAGACATCATTCTTCGTGACGACATGCTGAAAATCATGGGTACAGAGCAAAATACGCAGCGTGCCAAAGAAGGTGTGAGCAATCTTTTAAAAGCTGCAAAAAACAGAGACAGTATCGACGAGCAGACATTGAATTATATTTTAAGCATGACGGGGAAAAAATTGGATGAAGGATATATTGAAAATGCGGATACCGTTTGTTACTCCGTTCGTGGCAAAGCCATTCGCTGCAAAACAGTAGGACAAAAAGAATACGTTGCAGCTATCAGACGCAATGACATTACTTTTGCCATTGGACCGGCAGGAACAGGTAAGACCTATCTTGCCATGGCCATGGCGGTAGACGCATTTAAAAAAGGTGATGTTACACGCATCGTTTTGACGCGTCCGGCAGTGGAAGCAGGGGAAAGTTTGGGTTTTTTGCCCGGAGATTTGCGTGAAAAAGTCGACCCGTATTTGCGGCCGATTTATGATGCGCTTTACGATATTATGGGTGTAGAAGTGTATCAAAAATATTTAGAAAGAGGTATGATCGAAGTAGCGCCGTTGGCATATATGCGCGGACGCACACTGGATGATTCCTTTATTATTTTAGACGAGGCGCAAAACACCACGCCGGAACAAATGAAAATGTTTTTGACTCGATTAGGTTTCGGATCAAAAGCTGTTGTGACGGGAGACATTACCCAAGTGGACTTGCCGGCCAACAAAACGAGTGGGCTTGTGAAAGTTCAACACATATTGAAAAATATTCCGAAACTTGAATTTATTTATTTAGGGCAAGCAGATGTGATACGTCACAGCCTTGTTCAAAAAATCATTGACGCATACGAAAAATATGAAAGCGATGAAAAGTAGTTTGGAGTATGGATATGAAAAAATCTAACAAATGGCTCACGATTTTTGCCGGAGCAATGCTGTTTGTTATTGCTTTTTGGCTTGTGTATGTTGCTGTTGCACCCAAAAGGTATGAGCTTGCGGTGGATCAACCCGCAGGAACCCATGTTATTGCACAACGCACGATTGTAGATGCACAAGAGACAGAAAGATTGCGAAAGCAAGCAGAGGACAAAGTCGGAACGGTGTATGATCCCATTCCGGGTATTGGCGTGCGTGTACCGGAGACAGTCGGTGTTATTATGGATATTCTCAATGGTGCATCCGAGACAGACACAGTGAGTATTTTACAAAAAAAGATAATGGACAATACGCAAATTCAGTTGGAGTTATACAGCATTGAGCGAATTTTGGCCATGAGTCAGATAGAGCGGAATGATATGTCAAAACACATGCAGGCAATTTTGACTGAAATATACAAAGAAGAAATCAGTCTTGAAAATCTAGAAGACAGAAAAAATTATGTTTTTCGCTATATCGACAACACAGTCAGAAGTCAGACGGGCAAAATGGAAGCACGCAATATTTTAGGAAAAGTAATCGTGCCTAACGTAGAAGAAAACCCCGTCAAAACGGCGGAAGCCAAAACAAGAGCTCGCGAAGATGTGCAGCCGGTGATTTATGCAGAAGGTACCAAGATTGTCAGCCAAGGAGAAATCATCACGGAACAAAAATATCAGTTTTTAAGTGAAAATGGGTTGTTAAAAGGTAACAAAAAACAAGAAGCGGTTTTATATGTCGGCATTTTTGCTTTTTTGGTGATGTTGGGCGGCGTTTTGTTGTTATATCTGTATCAGTTTGAGAAAAGTGTTCTTTTTGATATCAAAAAGATGATTATTGTTATTTCGCAAATTATTTTATACCTTGCTTTTGCGGTGCTTTTGTCGGCAATCAGCATTTACTTAATTCCGTTGACAATGCTTGTCATTACACTGTCTCTGATACTTAAACCGAAAAAGGCCATGATTATCAATTTGTTTGCGATAATTTTGACGGCATTTGCCATTAAAGCGGATGCGTCTTTTGTGGTTATTATGCTTTCATCGGCCATCTTGGCAGCTGTCTGTATGCGTCGCGTTGTTACGCAGTCAGCGGTGTACCGATACAGTGTCGCCATTGGCTTTATCAATGCGCTGATTGTTGTTTTGACAGATATCATTTTGTTTCAACTCAGTGTTGCCACGGCCATTCATGCCGGCTATGTGATATTGGCAACGACGATATCGGGTTTTTTGGCAGTGGGAATTGTCTATATTTGGGAATGGCTTTTTAATGTACCCACATCGGTGCGTATGCAAGAGATTACTTCATTAAACCATCCATTGGTAAAGCGTTTGATGCAAGAAGCGCCGGGAACTTATCAACACAGCGTCAATGTAAGCAGCCTGGCGGAAGCGGCGGCAGAAGAAATTGACGGCGATATTTTGTTGGCAAAGGCCGGCGGTCTCTTTCATGATATTGGGAAATTGGAAAACCCCGTTTATTTTTCAGAAAATCAGGAGCCGAAAAACAATCCGCATGATCGGCTGGAAACGTTGCAGAGTGTGGAAGTTTTACGCAAGCATGTGGCGGACGGTATTGCATTGTCGAAAAAATACAAACTTCCGAAACATGTGCAAGATGTGATTGCTTCTCACCATGGAACATCGGTGATGGAATATTTTTATTGTNNATTGTAAAGAAAAAAATGAATCCGGTGAGGCAGATTGTGAGCAATATCGCTATAATGGACCCAAGCCTATTTTGAAAGAAGCGGCTATTGTGATGCTGGCCGATGGCAGTGAAGCCGCAGTAAAAAGTTTAACGAAGCCTAACGAAACGCAAATCAGCGAAATGGTGCAAAAAATCTTTAAATCAAAAGAAAATGATCTTCAACTCAGCGAATGTGAATTAACTTTTGCGGAATTAAATAAAATAAAAAAAGTGTTTATTCGCAATTTAAATGCCATGTATCATGAGCGCATTCAATATCCTCATCAGGAAAATGAGGAAATCGAAAAATTGACGGAAGTCATTCAAAAAGAAAATGAGGAAAAATATTTGCTTCATGCCGATGCCATCGATGAACAGTTGAGGGACGAAAACAACGTAAATACAGATGATGAAGATACAAATTAACATTCATAATCAAACAAAACTTGATGTGTCAAAAGAATATGAAAAACTTTTTCAACAATGTGCCGAAACGGTTTTTGCCGACAGCGAGGAATGTTACGAGATCGGGTTGAATATTGTTGAAGAAGAAGAAATACAGCGGTTGAATCGCGATTATCGCAAAATAGACAAAGTAACCGATGTATTGAGTTTTTTTTTAAATGATGAAGACATGGCCGAACAGGACGGATATATCTATTTGGGAGACGTGATGCTTTGCGCAAAGCAGGCACAGCGGCAGGCAAAAGATTATGGCCACAGTCTGCAAAGAGAAATGATGTATCTGTTTGTACACGCATTGTTGCATTTGAAAGGTTATGACCATATGCAGGAGGCAGAAAAAACACAAATGCGCAAAGAAGAAGAAAAAGTCATGAAGTCTATCGGATTGGAAAGAATTTGAATCGCTGATGAAAAACAAAAATTTTGTTTCCGGTTTTGTTTCTGTTGTAGGGCGGACAAATGTGGGAAAAAGCACTTTGCTCAATGCGTTATTGGGCGAAAAATTATTGATTATATCGGATAAACCTCAAACGACCCGCAACAACATTCGATGTATTTTTACGGATGATGAGGCGCAAATTGTTTTTATGGATACGCCCGGCATTCACAGACCGAAAAACAGGCTGGGCGAATTGATGATTGATAAAGTGGCGCAAAGTTTGGCAAATACGGATGTGATTTTGCTTGTATTGGAAAATGATTTGCAAATTGGCGGACGGGACAAAATGTTGCTGGAAAAGCTTGCCCAAAGTAATAAGCCGACGATTGCAATTATCAACAAGGCTGATAAAATGACCCAAGAAGATGTTTTGTATAAAATAAACCTGCTAAAAGAATATGACTACATCGACGAAATTGTGCCGTTATCGGCATTGACCGGAAAAAATGTGGAAAAAATTATTCCATTGATCAAACAATATTTGCAAAAGGGCCCGATGTATTTTCCGGAAGAAATGATTACGGACATGCCGGAAAAATTTTTTGTTGAAGAAATGATTCGCGAAAAAGCTTTATTTTTTTTACAGGAAGAAATTCCCCATGGGATTGCCGTAGAAGTCTTCAGCATGAAAGAGCGGACAGGCAGGGATTTAATGGATATAGAAGCCACGATTTTTTGTGAGCGCAAAAGCCATAAAGGGATCGTGATCGGCAAAAAAGGAGAAATGTTGAAAAAGATCGGCATAAAAGCACGGGAAGATATTGAAAAGTTTTTGGATATCAAAGTTAACCTGCAATTATGGGTGAAAGTGCGCGAAAACTGGCGGGAAAAGCAATACGATTTAACAGATTTGGGATATCAAGAAAAGGACTAAAGGATGTTTGAATACAGGCTGATCAAAGAATGCAACAAAACCAGGGCGAGAGTAGGGGTGTTGTCGACGCCGCATGGAGAGATCGTAACACCTGTTTTTATGCCTGTGGGCACTCAGGCTACGGTAAAAGGCGTTTTTCCCGAAAGCCTGAAAGAAATGGGTGTGCAAATTATTTTATCCAACACCTATCATTTGTATTTGCGACCCGGAATGGAGATTGTCGAAAAGGCCGGCGGGTTACACAAATTTATGAACTGGAATAGACCCATCCTTACCGACAGTGGAGGTTATCAGGTTTTCAGTCTTTCCGAAAAAAGAAAAATTTCGGAAGAAGGGGTTGTTTTTGCAAGTCACATCGATGGTAGCAAACATATTTTTACGCCGGGAAAAGCAATAGAGATTCAAAATGCGTTGGGAGCAGACATCATAATGGTTTTGGACGAATGCATTCCTTATCCCGCAACCCATGAGTATGCAAAAAAAAGTACGGACAGAACATTGCGTTGGGCGCAACAATGCAAAGAGGCACATCAACAATGGGACAAACAGGCGCTCTTTGGTATTGTGCAGGGAGGGATGTATGCAGATTTGCGCATTGATTGCGCAAAACGCCTGACTGAAATGAATTTTCCGGGTTATGCCTTGGGTGGGTTGAGCGTAGGAGAACCGAAAGAGCTGCTTTATGAAATGATTGAGGCCACAGAGCCATATTTGCCGCAAAACAAACCACGCTACCTGATGGGAGTGGGAAGCTTGGATTGCCTTTTAGAAGGGACTCTCCGGGGTATCGATATGTTTGACTGCGTAATGCAAACACGCATGGCGCGCAATGGGGCGGCTTTTTCAAAAGGAAAGAGAATTCATTTAAGAAATGCAAAATACAGCGAAGATTTTTTGCCGATTGATCAAGAATGTGATTGTTATGTGTGCAAACATTATACGCGAGCGTATTTGCGACACTTGGTCAAAGCAAATGAAATGTTGGCATCCATGCTCATTTCTTATCATAATATTTATTATACCGTTCGCTTAATGGAGGGACTGAAGCAAGCGATTTTGGAAGAAAGAACACAGGAATATGTAGATAAATATTTTTGTTTGACAAACGTTGCAAAATAGTGTTAAATAGTAAAAGATATTAAGCGAAAAAGGAGAACAATCATGATAGCTACCAATACTGCAAATGCTGCAAATGCCGGTCTTGCAGGCATTATGCCACTGTTTTTAATTATGGGCGCGTTTTTGCTTGTATATATGATTTCAATGCGACCACAGAGAAAACAAATGAAACAGCTTCAAGCAAAGCGTGAAATGATGAAAAAAGGTGATAAAATTGTCACGGCCGGCGGCTTCCACGGAAAAGTATTTTCGGTAAAAGACGATACGGTTATCATTGAAATGCTTCCCGACAATGTAAAAATGAGAATTAACAAATCTTCTATCGTACAAGTTGATCTCAGAGAAGTGCCTGAACGAAAAGGTGCCTCTGTGACAGACGATGTAGACGTAGATGATGAAGATGAATCGGCAGAAAAGCCAATTCCGGGCGCTGAAAAAATAAATAAAAATGCAAAAGACTATTCAAAGAAAAAAAGAATACAGCAAGTGTTTAAAGATGTAAAAGGCGCATCCAAGAAAGAAGAAACAGAAACCGTTGACGCAGAAACGACGGAAGACGAAGTGAAATAAGAGGCGAAAAATATGCCGGGGATTTATCCTCGGCTTTTTTGTTGCTTTTGCCAATATAGACAATAGGTATTTAGCATACATGCATTACATTTCGGGCTTCGTGCAGTGCAAATCTTTCTGCCGTGCAAAATGATTTTATAATGCATTTTGCTCCACATATTTTTATCTAAAACTTTCATGAGCGCAAATTCTGTGGCAACAGGATCTTTTTCGCATACAAGACCAAGGCGATTCGATACACGAAAAACATGGGTATCCACTGCGATGGCGTCTTGGCCGAATGCATGGGACAAAACGACGTTTGCAGTTTTGCGACCGACGCCGGGTAATGTAAGTAACTCTTCCATATTGTTCGGTACTTTTCCGTCGAAGCGTTGCAGCAACATTTCAGTAGCAGCAATAATATTTTTTGACTTGCTTCTGTAGAGCCCTGCACTTTTAATGTAGCGGATCAAGCCTTCTGTGCCGAGAGCCAGGATTTGTTGCGGGGTGTTGGCATCGGCAAAAAGTGCTGCAGTGATTTTGTTGACGCGCGTGTCGGTACATTGCGCTGAAAGAATCACGGCGATGAGCAGTTCGTAAGGGGTGGAATAATGTAAAAAGGCAGCCACATCTTCATAGCTGTCATCCAATAACGCCACTACGGACTGCACTTCTTTTTTGGTTAATTTTGTTTTCACATAAGGCTCCTATGCTGAATGTAATTTTTGTCTAAATAACGGATTTACTCTTTTTTTGGTTCGAATAAAAATGCTTGAGGGAGTAAGTCTTTCAGAGTGTAACTACGATATTCTTCCGGGCTTTTTGCTGTGATAATTTCAAAATCATCTTTACAAAATTCGCTCATCACTTGCAGACACACGCCACACGGGGTGCAGAATTGCGGTTGAGATGTATTGTAATAGCATACGATAACGATTTTTTGAAAATCACGTACGCCTTGGCAGATTGCTTGAAAAAAAGCGGTGCGCTCTGCACAATTGGAAGGCGAAAAAGCTGCATTTTCAATGTTGCATCCCGTAAACAGTTGACCATCGGCGCTTAACAACGCTGCCCCGACGTGAAAGTTTGAATAGGGCGCATAGGCATTTTGAGCCGCAGCAAATGCGGCATGGATCAAGTCTTTGGTTAAATAGGCAGCAGGGGCATTCATAAATAATCCCTCAAAGTGTTTTGATTTCGCCCAAGGGATAGTCTTTGAGCAATTTTTGTTCTATGTAATCTGATACGTCGTCGGGATGAATCCCCATCGGACCCGTACACACCATCAGGATTTCTACAAAAGCATAGCCGTTATCATATATTTGTACTTCCAACGCTTTTTTTAATGCGGCTTTCGTTTTGCGAATTTCGTTTGGATTATGCAGAGAAACTCTTGCCACATATCGGCTGTTGGGCAGAGCGGCAATGGCTTCGGCAGTTTTGAGACCGGCTTGCGAAGACAGTGTATTAACAAAAGGCATCGTGGGCGGACGCATACCTCCTGCAAAGCCTGATGGCATAGTAAATGAAGCGGAAGAAGAAGGTTCGCTCAGATTTTTGATCGAAATCACCGTAAGACCGTCTCCGCGATTGGCGGTATGAATGGTATCGGAAATGTTAGAAGGAAGATTGTTGCCTTCGCCTTGATAAAGCAGTACGGTTTGTTCCGGCATCATGCGTTTGATACCGGTACTCATTGCACTGCCTGCGAAAGGAGGGCGAAAAATAGTGTATTCTCCCCAGCCTTGTGCACCGACAGGGCAATCAGTGCCCAAAGAAAGAAAGTGAACATGATCGATGGCCATTTCTTCAAGCAATTCGGCAATCAGACGAATTGCGATGCCCTGAAGGCAACCGGGACATAAGTCGTTTTGTGTTTCCTGCAATGAGGCAGGTAATGTATATTGTGGCGACATAGAATTCTCCTCTGTATTCAAAATATTAAAAAGGACTCCATTCCGTACGTTGGAGTAAAGACAGGTTCATAACAGTATCCAAATGGGATTCCACTGCTGTTTCGGCAAGACGGGCAATGCCGGTCTGAATGGCATTGCAAATACTGATATGTTCATACATCAAAGCATTGATGTAAGGATTATCTGGATTGGCCTCGAAGAAGTTATGACTGAAAGCGGAAAAACGCCGCCATATTTTCACCATATCCGCATAGGATTTGACAAGGTAAGGATTATGAGAAGATTTTACAAGCAGTTCATGAAAGGCAATGTCCAGTTCGGATATAATCACATAATTTTTTGACAAAAAGGCTGATTTAAAGGCTTCGGCAAGTCGTATCATCTGTTCTAAATTTTCAAAATAATGATACTGCACACAATAAAAGGCGGCTTTGGATTCAAACATTTTTCTTGCATCATAAACATGTTGCATATCAATCGTTTTAAACGTGGAAACAAAGTATCCTTTTTTTTCAGGAATATATTCCAAAAAACGAATGGCTTCTAATTCTTTGCAGGCATCTTGGATGGGAGAGCGACTGATGTTTAATTCGTTTGACAGTTGTGACATATTGATTTTGGTACCTGGGGCCAAAACGTTTTGAATGATGGCCGTATATAAAAGAGAAAATACGGCTTTGCTCAAGGAGTCAAAAGGATGTTGTTCAAAATATTCATTTAATTTTTCTGCTGTCATCAAATGCCTCCTATTCGTGTGTTTTTTCCAAAACGAAGAATCTGTCAGTGACTATACAAATATTATATCATTTGGTAAAGAAAACTCAAAAAGTTTTTCAATAACCATAGAGTTTCACTAGATAAAACGAAAAAAAATAGAGTAACTTTTTTAGAAAATATAAAAAAACTAACAAGCAAAAATATATAAATATAAGTGGAAAAGACTTTTTTAAAGAGTGTACAAAACGGTGTCATTGGTAAAAAAGCGGATGGAAAATTATGCGAAATTTTAAAAAAGTCAAAAAACGGGGGAAATATTTGCACAGAATTGAAATTCGAAGCATAAGAAGACTATTTTTTGACGAACCAATAAAATTAAGTTAAAATAATTATAAACATAGAGACAGACGCAAGTTTTTATTGCGTGTGTCTTTGTAAGAGCATATATAAAAAAACAGAAGAAAAGGAGCGAATTATGAAATTTGAAAAATTGTTTCAAAGAGGGAAAATAGGGAATTTGGATATCAAAAACCGAATTGTGATGACATCGATGGTTCCACCCATGGGAAATGTGAACGGAGAGTTGACAGATGAGTATATACGCTATTATGAAGAGCGTGCAAAGGGTGGAACAGGGTTGATTATAACCGGCGCAGCGAGTATAGATGATGAAACGGGCAGAGGGGGTGTGTCTCACAGTGTAAAGGTTACGCAAAAAATTCATCAGTTGCCAATGGAAAAGCTGGCGCGTGTTTTGCACAAATATGACACAAAAGTATTTATGCAATTGGTGCATCCGGGCAAAGAAACTCATAGCATTTTCAACGACGGAAAAGCGCCGGTGGCACCCAGCGCCATTATGTCTCGATATGGCGAAATGACTCATGCACTGACAGTAGAAGAAATAAAAGCGATTGTGAAAAAATTTGTTAACGGTGCAGTTTTAGTGAAAGCGGCCGGAGTTGACGGAGTTGAAATCCACGGAGCACACGGATATTTGCTCAATGAATTTATGACGCCGTTATTTAACAAGCGCGAAGACGAATACGGCGGAAGCTTTGAAAATCGCATGCGTTTTATTACAGAGGTTTATCAAGGGATACGCCAGGCGGTGGGAGAGCATTATCCCGTAGGCGTAAGAATATCGGGCGATGAATTTATAGAAGGCGGAAATACCACCGAAGATGGTGTAAAAATTGCAAAATATATGGAAGAGTTGGGAGTAGACTGGATTAATGTGACTGTGGGCGTGCAAGAAACAAGTCATTTTAACCGAGAGCCGGCTTCTTTCCAACAAGGATGGAAAAAGAACGTTGCAAAGTCTATTAAAGCCGCTGTGAAGGTTCCGGTTATTGCCGTAAATACAATAAAGAAACCGGACTTTGCAGAAAGCATGCTGCAAGAAGGTGTATGTGATTTTATCGGTTTGGCACGTGGTCAATTGGCGGATCCTTTTTGGGCAAATAAAGCCAAGAGTGGCAACGAAGATGAAATTCGCACCTGCATCAGCTGTTTGGTATGCTTTGAAGAATTGGCAAGCGGCAGACTTATGAAATGCAGTGTCAATCCGAAAATGGGTCGTGAGGCAGAATTTGATCATCTTAACAAAAACGGCAACAATCAACCTGTGGCAGTCGTTGGTGGAGGACCCGGCGGTATGGAGGCAGCAGTTGTATTGGCAAAACGCGGATTTGATGTAACACTCTTTGAAAAAAATGAGCAGCTGGGCGGACAGTTGAATTATGCAAATAAGCCGCCTTTAAAAGAAAAAATAACCTGGCTTATGGAAGGCATGATCGCTCAAGTGAAAAAAGCGGGGGTAAAGGTAAAACTCAATACAGAAGCTACTTTGGAAGAATTGAAGGCGTTGAACCCTGTAGGCGTTTTTGTGTGTTGCGGAAGCGATCCTATCAGACCCGGTGTGATTGAAGGCATTTTCAATGATAATGTATATACTGTACCGGAAGTGCTGAGCGGTAAGAAAGTGCTGGACGGCAAAGATGTGGTAGTAATCGGTTCAGGACTGGCAGGATTGGAAACAGCGGTATACCTGGGTGACAAAGGGTGTACATTGTCGATCGTAGAGATGAAAGATGCTATTGGAGAGGGTATTTTTGCTACGGTTCTGCAAGACGTGTTGCGAGAACTGGAGCCTTATAGTCCAAAGATGTATCCAAAGCATAAGCTCAGTAAAGTCACCAAAGAAGGTGTCGAAGTAATAGACGAAAAGGGAGAAGTTGTTGCAATTAAGGCGGGAGCCGTGTTGTTAGCTATGGGAGTAAAACCGCGAAAAGAAGTTGTGGAAATGGTCCAAAGCAACTTTGATAATGTTGTGCTGGTAGGAGACAGTATCAAAGACGGAAGGATTATCGATGCCACAAGGGACGGATGCACAAAGGCTTGGGTATTTGAAGTATAAAACGACATCAAGACATCTTTATTTGAGAAAGAGGGAAAATCATGAAAAAAATAGCATTTGTTGGAGCCGGAGCCATTGGAAGCATCGTAGCAGCTTTTTTAGCAAAAGGGGGCGCGGATGTGATATTGGTAGACCCCTTTAAGGAGCATATGGATCAAATTGCCGCGAAGGGACTGACTGTGAACTATCCCAACGGCGATAAAGAGACTGTAAAGATGAAAACCGCTTATTCTGCTGAAGGTCTGGGTGTGATGGACATTGTGATTGTCTTAACAAAAACTACCGTTACAGGTGAAGCGATAAAAGGAGCAAAAGAGCTTATCGGGCCGAATACTTTTGTAGGAACGTTTCAAAACGGCCTGGGAAATCCTGAAAAATTGGCACAATATATTCCGGAAGAAAAAATTTTTTATGGATGTCTCAATGTGAGCAGTCGTATCTTGCAGCCGGGAGAAGTGTTGGGTAACGTGTTCGGTGAATGTCATATTTTTGCCGGCAGCAAAATAAAGTCTGCAGAGCAAGAAGAAGTGCAAAAGTATTTGACGGAGGCTTTTGCAAAAGGCGGTGTAATATATAGATATGATGATGAAGCCGATTTGCATGTGTGGACCAAAGCGCTGTTGAACATTTCGGGAAATGCGCCTCAAGCTTTGGTTCGCCTGAAACCCTCCATTGTTGCGAAAGATGAAAACTATTTTACATTGCTGGAATTGATTGTGGACGAAGTGTGTGCTGTTGCCAAAGCCAAGGGAATTGAAGGCTTAGACGGGGATAAATTTATGCAAACTCTTCGCACAGTCTATACCTCAGACCTTGCCCATCACTGGTCGTCGACAGCACAGGACATGCTTATCACGAAACGTCAAACAGAGATTGAAACCTTAAACGGTGCCATTGCCAAATATGGAGAAGAACTTGGCGTGGCTACACCGTATAATAAAATGGTTTACTTGCTTACAAGAGTGATTGAAGATCACTATGCGGATCAGTATCAAGAAAATGCTACAAAATAGGAGGTGTTCTTATGGCAAAAATTGAAATTGACAAAGAATTCTGCAAAAGTTGCGGACTGTGCGTGAAAGAATGTCCGAAACAAATCATTCAGATTGGTCGAACGGTAAACAGTAAAGGCTATAATGTTGCCGAGCAAACAGACGAAAGTCAGTGTATTGGATGCAAGTTATGCGCTATTGTTTGCCCCGATATGGCCATTACGGTTTATAAGTAACATGGAGGTGAAAGAATGAGTAAAGAATTTATTAAAGGCAATGAAGCGATTGCTGAAGCTGCAGTACGTGCGGGATGTCGTTTTTTTGCGGGATATCCGATTACACCGCAAAATGAGGTGCCGGAATATCTTTCGGCAAGACTGCCTGAAGTGGGAGGGCATTTCATACAAGGTGAAAGTGAAATTGCCAGTGTGTTTATGGTCTTCGGTGTAGCAGCCACAGGCATTCGTTCCATGACAAGCTCTTCGGGACCGGGGTTCGCTTTAAAATCAGAAGGGATTTCTTTTTTGGCAGGCGGACAAATACCGGCAGTATTGGTCAATGTGTCAAGAGGCGGCCCTGCTATCGGAACGATAGAACCGGCACAGCAGGACTATTTTTCTGCAGTTCATGCGCCGGCACCCGGTGGATTTCGCTGTTTTGTCATTGCACCGCAAAATGTGCAGGAAGCAGCTGATTTTGTCTATGAAGCTTTTGATATTGCTGATAAATATCGCACACCTGTGTATGTGTTGGCAGATGGTATGATCGGCAATATGATGGAAGTGGTGGAACTGCCGAAAATGAGAGATTTGGCAGAATTGCCAAGCAACGACTCTTGGCGGTTCAACAAATATAACGATGACGGATCGGCAAGGATACTCAGCACCTATATGCCGATGGGCGAATTGATGCAGAAAAAGAATAAGGAAATGGCAGCAATGTATGAAGCTTGGGAGAAAAACGAACAACGCTGGGAAGAATACATGGTGGACGATGCGGAGTATATTGTAACAGCATACGGCTCCAGCGCGAGAATTGCGAAAAGTGCAGTAAAAGAGTTGCGTGCTGAAGGCGTTAAAGTAGGACTGATACGGGCAATAACATTGTTCCCGTTCCCTAAAGATGCCTTTGCAAAACTGGATTATGCAAAAGTTAAAAAAATGTTTTGTGCGGAAATGAGCATTCCCGGTCAATATATTTATGATGTGCAAAATGCGGTTTTGGGACAAAGCCAAATTATTCCCATTCAAACATCCGGCGGCGTGATTTTGGAAACCGATATGGTTGTTGCGGCCGTGAAAGAAAATCTGTAGGAGGCATAGTATGGAAAAAATATATGAGAGAGTAAGTTTTACATCAAAAACCTCGCCCACAGGATACTGTCCCGGTTGCGGTCACGGCACAGCGCACAAGCTTTTTGCAAGAGCATTAGAGCATTTTAACTTACGTGATAAAACCGTTTTGGTTTATCCTGTCGGTTGCGGCGGATTGGCCATGCCCTGGATTAATGTTAATGTAATTGGTGCGGCGCACGGCAGGGCAGGGGCGATTGCCACGGCAATCAAGCGAGCCAATCCCGAAAATTTTGTCATCTCTTATCAAGGGGATGGAGACTTGGCGGCGATTGGTACCGCTGAGACAATCCATGCTGCCAACAGGGGAGAGAGTATTACGGTTATTTTTATCAACAATGCAAACTTTGGCATGACCGGCGGTCAAATGGCACCCACTACCATGTTGGGACAGACAGCTACCACTGCACAAAGCGGAAGGAGCCTTGAGGAGCATGGAGCGCCTTTGCGTATGGCGGAAATGATTGCTACGCTGGACGCACCGAAATACGTAGCACGTTTTGCTTTGCACGATGCAAAAAATATACTGAAAGCACAGCAGGGCATTATGAAGGCGGTGGAACTGCAGGTAAAAGGAGAAGGATATTCATTTGTTGAACTGATCTCCATGTGTCCCACGAACTGGAAAAAATCTCCTGCGGAGTGCGCAAATTATATTGATGAAACGGTTCTGAAAGCATTCCCGTTGGGCGTGTTTAAAGATGTGAAATAGGAGGACAAAATGGAAAAATCGGTATTGATTGCAGGATTTGGCGGACAGGGAGTAATGTCTATCGGCAAAATGCTGGGATATGCGGCAAGTGATGCGGGAAAATACGCCTCTTTTTACCCTTCTTATGGCGCTGAGCAAAGGGGAGGTACGGCAAATTGCACCGTGATTATCAGTGACGAAGAAATCGGTTCTCCGGCCGTATCAAAATTAGATATGCTGATTGCGATGAATCAACCTTCTTTTGATAAGTTTGCGAAAAAGGTCAAAAAAGGCGGAAGCATTATTGTGAACAGCTCTCTTGTAACGAGCAAAGTAGAGGATAGTGATATTGCAGCCTTTTATGTACCGGCGAATGACATAGCCAACGATTTGGGGTCTCCCAAAGTAGCAAACATTGTTATTTTAGGTGCCTATATCGGATTGAGCGGCGCTTTGAGCGAAGAAGACGGCAAGGCCATTATCAAAAAAATGTTGGGTAGCAAAGCAGATCTTTTGGACATGAACTACCAAGCTTTTGACAAAGGACTTCAAGCAGTAAAATAACAAAATAACAAAATAACAAGACCAATCCAAAGAGCATGTTTCTTCTCAAATTTCAAAAAATGTGATTTTGGAGTGGGAAAAATGATAGTCTTCAAATTTTATTATCAACAAAAAGGGGAGTGTTATAGACTTGACACTTCCTTTTCTGCGTCTAATCTATCGGGGAGATGGGTTGAGAGTATTGTTTTAAACATTCTTTATCTGATTGGTATATTTACAGTAGACAAAAGGTACGAGGATGCTTTTAACTGAACGTTCGGAAGAATCTTGTGCAACACAACAAGTAATGTCTGATGAAAAAAGGATACTGGCGGCAGGGAAATTATATTGCATAAAAATAAAAGCGCGAACCGTTTGGTCGGTTTGCGCTTTTATTTTCGTAAAAGTGCTCTTAGTCGAATAATGGAAGACTTATTCTTCTTTTTCAAGTCCCGCCATCACTTGCAAGAATTTATATTCGGCAGGCATGGTCGGTGAAAGACGAAGTCCGGCAATCGGCCACGGAAAACGCCCGATACCGCTCTTATGTGTGACCAAAACACCTTCAATGACATCGTCAATTTTGCTATAGGGGATCGAGAAGATAATTTCGTCATCTCCGGTCATGGCAAAGACTTTTTCGCCGGCACCGGGAATGGTCAGATTACATGCTTGGGCGTTATATGGAGAGACGATTTCGGAAATACAGGCGGCTCTGCCGGTTGCTTTTGCGGGAATGTATCCGCCTTCTACATAGTTGGCTCCCTGCACGAGACGAACGAGTTGTCCCGGTAGCCCGTATACCAACACAACGTCCGGGACAAAAGTGGCTTTATGCAGCGGTGCAATCAAAATTTTTGCAAATTTACCTTCATCAAGGCGGCCTACTGCTTCTTCGGTGCGTTTGCCGGCTTCTATGGTTTTGGCATACAAAGGATATACAATCTCGCCGCGCGCCTGTTTGTCCGTATAAGGAAGAAAACCAAAATAGGCCATAGAGGGCGCACAGGCGTTGTCCCCTTCGCCAAATCCTAATGTCCACCCATATTTTCGAACAATACCAATGCCCTGGCAAAGAGCGATGGGAGAGCCAAACACCTCTTTGGGCCTGCGTGTTTTAGCCGGAAACTCCTCATCTTTTTTCAATAGTTTTACGGCTACGGGAAAGGTGAGAGGCCGAATATATTCTTTGAGCATTTCGTCCAATTGTTTGATTTTTTCCATGATAAAGTATCTTCCGTTCTTTTTTTGAAAATCATTTTTATTTGTTTTTATTATAACATTACTACATTGGAAAATAAATCGAATTGTTGCGAACATTTGCTTGCATCAAGATAAAAGAACCTAATCGTAAAGAGAAAAAGACAAGACTTTAGAATCTATCTTGATGAATAACTGAGAAATCAAGTTGACAGATGGGGTATAAATGCATATAATATATTTTGCTTTTGTCGGGGTGTGGCGCAGTTTGGTAGCGCNNGAATGGGGTTCAAGAGGCCGGAGGTTCGAATCCTCTCACTCCGACCAGCAAAAAATGTCGAAAACCGCAATAACAAAAAGTTATATGCGGTTTTTTATATATGGTTGCGCTGTAAGTTTTTTGAGAGAAGATAGTGGAATCATTATAGAAAAAAAGCGAACAATTCTATGATATTTTTGCGTACAACGCAAATGCTTTGTAAAGAGCGTAGAGAGGTGATGTATAGATTTTAAAGAAAAACAAGAACGGGAGAATCTCGATATTAAAAAAAGCGGTAGATATTTGTCAAGAATTCTTTGATAATCATGCCTTAAAAAAGTCCGTTACAAAAACTTACAGAATATCCTTGAAGAGCAATGAAAAAACAGGAGTGAATTGTTATAATAAAAGTTGTGAAAAGCTCGAAGCAATAGAAGTGCAAAGCGGTAAAATTATTTTATTGACTGCAAAAATACGATTGTTCAAAGATATTCATTTTTTTGGGGAGGGCAATATCCGCTAACAGAAATATAGCGGTTATATAGGATAGACTTTTATAAAATTAAATCCGAATAAATTGGAATTTGTGGAAAGAAAAGGGAGTACTGATGTTGAAGAAATACAAAATCAGCTTCGATATGTGGGCGTTACTGTTATTCTTGACGATTATGATACCGAACTTTATCTGGTTAGCCATTCCCGCCCCGCATGATATTTTACGAGCGGACTCCATTACAGGTACAATAGACTCCATTGCTTCTGTATGCCAGGTTTTGATGATTGCGAGTTTGTGTTTTCTTCGAAACAGTGAAAGTCCAAAGATTCGTGTAACTCCGTTTATTGTAGGCACGGGAGTTTGTTGTCTTTTGTATTATGTCAGTTGGCTTGTATATTATCTGGGCTTAGTGGGCGCAATCGTGATATTAGGACTGACGATCTCGCCGTGCCTGGCATTTTTGCTCTATGCCATCGACAGAAAAAACCGCATCGCTATCATCCCGATTCTATTATTCACAGCGGGTCATTTCATCTATGCAATTGCAAATTTCATCGCTTGAAACACCATAAATTTGTAGGAGAAAAACAGTATGGCATTTGATTTTAAGAAAAAATATAAAGAGTATTATATGCCAAAAAACAAACCGCAGATTGTGAATGTTCCCAAGGCAAATTTTATTATCGTTCGCGGAAAAGGCGATCCAAACGAAGAGGGCGCACTTATCAGCAAGCCGTGAGTATATTGTATTCAATTTGAATGATGTAAAGAGTGTAAAAAAACAATGAACTATTTTAGCGACGGTTTTGAAAATCGTTCATTGCTTTTTTATTCATTATGAAATGCTGGGACAAGGCTCTCTGAAATCTCAATTCCGTTTCTAAAGGCAGAGGTGAACTTTTTATTTCTTTAAACCTCGATAGAAAGAAGGAGATTTTGCCGGAGCAACGGTGGAAAGTCTTTGCCTTGTTTTCGGACAGCAAAACTTTTACAAGTCGCCCGGCTTGAATGTAGCAAGGTTTATTTATTTCATTGTTTGATTGGTTTTTTATATTTTTCTTTTTTTTATTTTCCAAGCAAAGAATCTTCAACGGCCTTTTTTATAGCAATGCTTGATACTGTTGCGCCGGAAATGCTGTCTACCTGTAAGCTCTGTTTTTCGATAATGTGATCCACAATTTTTTCGGCAGGTATGCCTTTTCCGTTAAAGTGTTCCAACAAGTCGATCTGTGTAATTTCTCCGTTCTGTATGCTTACTCTGACGGATACCTTTACCGGAAAAATTTCATAGTTGCCAATATATTGGCCGTCTTCTATTTGCTCAAAATTTATTTTTTTGACAGGAAGCGCTTCGGCATTGGAAACAATCTTATTGGAAACAAATTTTAAACTCAAAAAGCCTATAATAATCAAAACTATTAAAAAGAGTGCTATTTTTTTAAGCTTCTTCATCATCTTTCTCCATTCTTTGGATTCCTGCTAAAAATTTTGGAAAAATGGTAAACATTAAATCAATCTCCTTCGTTGTAAATTCAGAGAAAAGATAAAAAATCTGTTTAGCATAATATGTATCCATATCTTGAAAATGTTTTGCCGTTTTTGCGGTCAAGAAGATACCGCAGGCTCTGCGGTCGTTTTCACTCTGTCTAATCGAAACATAGGATTTTTTTTCAAGGGCCTTTGCCAAGGCTTTGATGTTTTGCCTGGAAGAACCCATAATCTTTCCGTAGCTCGTGAAGGTCTTGCCTTCCGATATGGAAACTAAGATGAGGAGCATTAATTGTTTTAAAGTTAAATCTTCCATCCCGGCGTTGTAGATGGTTTCAATGCGATTGGTTATAACAAAGAGAGAGAAAAACAGAACGGACTTCTTTCCTGCTGTTGTTTTTCCTCGTTGTTCAATATAGTCTTCTATTTTCATTCAAAATGTTCCTCGTTTGCATATTTTATAAGCGGTTCTATAGAGTTTTTATCAATAAAACTGACTTTTTTGCCATAAGTGCTGATGAGTTGATCCGCATCTTTCGGTAAATCTTTCTCAGGTTTTCTTTTTAGATAGTTTACCAACATCCACATCATGGTTTTGTGCTTGAAATTTAGCTTGCTGTAATCGAGCACTCCGCGCAGAAAAAAAACTTTTGTTTTCTCGATGACAGGTCCCATAGCCTTAGCAAGATCATTATATAGTTTTTCCCGATTTTCCTGCTCTTCCATGTCTGCGATTCCGACCATGAAAAAGATAAATTTTTTATCAGGATATTTTTCTATGATTGGAATCAACTGTTTCGGTGTCTTGAGTTGTCCTGCATAAACGCCTTCCCCGACAATGATGAGGTCATAATCTTGGATGTCGTATTTTTCTAGATTGTCGAAGTGATCTGCTTGAGAAGATAATGCTTCCTGAATCCAATGAGCGTATTGTTCAGTACTGCCATATTGCGAGCGATAAAGGATTAAAGATTTCATAGCACCTCCTATATAGGTAATATATTACCTATATAGTAACATGAATAAAGATTGAAAGCAATTCATTTATGATTTGATTATAGCATAAAATCTTTTGAATGCTTTTCATTCAGAAAACACTTGTAATAGCGTTGGAAAAACCCTGTAAAGAAAAATATATTCAGACAATTCGGATCAAATAAAAGCCTTTACAAATTACCCTACTTGAATGTGTCGATTTTTTGTCGTTATTTTTTTATTGATGGTATCGTATTTTTTTTACGCTGTTAAACTATTCAGCCATCTTCTTAAAGTTCTGATTGTATTTTTCCTGATACGGCCTTCTGGAGAGGTTTTTTAAATTATAGACTGAAATATAAGTATCTTCTGTAGAAAAGGCGAACGTAAAGGTAAATGAAGCTGATCAATTTATGGTATTTTCTGTAATGTCGCAATGATATTGAATGCCTGTGTCGGTCAATGCAGTGCAAGCGCCTTGACCGATATTGCCGCAAATCAGCGTATCCACATGGATTTTTAAAATATCCGCCAATGCGCTACGGGCGCTACCGTCGGTGTTGATAACGGTGATAACCATAACAGCATCGTTTTTGATATGATAAATTTTAAAGTGCTGGATATGACTGGAATATTGAAAAATTTCATCTTTTTTAAAAGGTGCTGCAATTCTCCTTTTGTTTCCATTTATCAGTATTAAAATCTTATTTTATTTTTTCGAATTACTGCTTAGAAATCATATTGGCAGGATATGTTCGCTCTGCCTGTATGATATGAGTAGGTTTTTGGTTTCTTAGTTTTTTATGACAGACAGGAAGAATAAAAGATAAAAAGGGAAGTATGAAAAAAAAGATATCTTTGGAGTAGTTTCTTTATCCAATAGATAGCAAAAAAAGAAATAAACGCCTGCGGGCGTTTATTCGGACGCTTTAAAGTTATAAAGCGGTTTGATACGTGCGATGATTTCGGCGGTGGGAGTAATTTGTTCTGTAATTTCTTCTATGTTTTTGTAAGCCATAGGCGCTTCGTCCAGCGTTTTACGGTTGATGCAAGTGGTGTAAATGCCTTCCATTTGCGTGCGATATTCGTCCATGGTAAAGGCGCCGAAAGCAGCTCGCCTGCTCATGAGTCTGCCAGCCCCGTGAGGTGCGGAGCAGTTCCAATCTTCATTGCCTTTGCCGATGCAAATCAAACTGCCGTCTCGCATATTGATCGGAATCAATAATTTTTCGCCGGCTTTGGCGGATACGGCTCCTTTGCGAAGAATCATGGAATCGGTGTCAATATAGTTGTGTATGGTCGTAAATTCGTCCGCAACATGCAGGTTCATACCGGCAAGAATCACATCCATCATGGCCTTGCGGTTTAAGACGGCAAAATGTTGAATGATTTTCATGTCATGAATGTAATCATCAAACAGCCGGCCTTCCACATAGGCCAAGTCTTTGGGAACCGGCAAAGGATTTTTGGCGTTTTTGAGTGTTTCAATAGTGGTTTGGATTTCATCGGCGCGGCCTTCGCTTTTGAGGCGGGCAATTGCTTCATCCAATTGAAACTGCGCGTTGCCGCTCAGTACATGGAGTCCCTGATTCTGATAATATTTAGCAACTTCGTTTCCGATATGGCGACTGCCTGAGTGTACGACAACATAGAGAGTACCGCTTTCATCCTGAGACACTTCAATAAAGTGATTGCCTCCGCCTAAGGTGCCGATGCTGCGCTGCGCACGTTCGATGTTCAGATGGCGAAAAGAGCGCAGCGCTTCAAAGTCGACCTCATCGGCCAAAACATGGCGATGACGGCGAATGTCGCGGCCACTGGGGATGTTTTGCCGAATCAACTGGTCCAGTTGAGCAAAATCGACTTTGCGTTCTTCAATTTGTACGGTTTCCATACCGCAGCCGATATCCACGCCTACCATTCCGGGAACAACTTTGTCGGTAATCGTCATCGTGGTGCCGATGGTGCAGCCCATACCTGCGTGTACATCGGGCATAATGCGGATTTTGCTGTCTGCAAACACTTTTTGGTCACAAACGGCTTTGATTTGTGCGGCGGCTATCTCTTCAAGTTCCGCGCAAAAACAGATGGCGGTGTTATATTTTCCTTTGATTTTGATCATGTCAACCTCTTGCAGAAATGTATTTGATACGATTTATCATCAGAAGGCAAGCTGCAATATTGCCTTGTCTGTTTCATAAGCGCATTTATTATACAACAGATTACTTCCGATTGCGAGGCAGTGGGCTGCTTTTTCAATTTTGGAAGAAAATGAAAGTGTATTGCATAATCATGATGCTACTGCGTAAAAAAAGGAAATTTTTTTAAGATACGGATGGTTGTGTAAGAAATCGATTTTGTGATAATATAATTATATAAATATCCTTCCGTGTGAAACGGAAGGACAGGCGAAAAGTAAAATAAAAATACGCAGAAAAGGAGAAAGATATGATTATTGATTTTCAAAACATAGAAGAAAAGGTAATCGAAAATTTTCGAGGCGGAGAAAAAAGTCTGGCTCTTCGCGCTTATGCGGATGCAGACAATAAAATTATGATGGGAAGACTGGAACCCGGCGCTTCGGTTGGTCTTCACAAGCATGTGGGTAACAGCGAGATTGTCTATGTGATTTCAGGCAGCGGAAAAGCTGTCTACAACGGGGAGACGATGAGGTTGGAGGCAGGGATGTGTCACTATTGCCCGCAAGATTGCGAACATACGGTAATCAACGACGGTACAGAAGAAATTGTATTTTTTGCCGTTGTACCCGAACATAAATAAACGAATAGGCTTATAAGCAAACTGCTATATTGTTTAAGCAAATAAGCGCTATGAGATAAAGGAGGGAGAACATGCCGTTTTTTAAAGTTCAAAACGATATTACAAAAATGGAAACCGATGCGATTGTCAATGCTGCCAATCGGCGATTGCGCGTGGGTGGCGGGGTTTGCGGAGCAATTTTTCGAGCTGCGGGTGTAGAAAAATTGCAAGCGGCCTGTAACGGACTGGGTCCCATTGAAACGGGACAGGCGGTAATTACCGATGGATTTCATTTGCCTGCCAAATATATCATTCATACAGCAGGGCCGATTTATCAAGGCGGAAACCATGGCGAAGAAGCATTGCTGCGTGCTTGTTATATGAATTCGCTTCAGTTGGCAAAAGAGCACGGTTGCAAGTCCATTGCCTTTCCGCTGATATCCAGCGGCATTTACGGCTATCCCAAAGAGGAAGCTCTGAGGGTGGCTGAAGAGGCCATCGGCGACTTTCTTACAAGCAATGAAATGGACGTGTATTTGGTTTTGTTTGGCTAAGAAACAAACAAAATATAACGAAATATAAAAAGCTCGTTTATGAAGACAATTTATGCAATTGGGCTTTGGAATAAAACGAACACAATGAGCGGATAGACTACTGCAGTTATGAGTTGTAACAGCTTTTCCGCCAGTATTTTGCGTTGAAAGATGGGGTAGAAAAAGTCGAGCAACCTGTGAACATTTGCAACATCTTATGGGAAGAAACCCGTAGTAAGCAATCCGTACACAAGCACTATATGGAGCGGTAAAATGCAAAACGGCAGGACAAGCCTGACAAGCCTATCCCTCCGCCTATGTTTTCTTAAAAATTAAGACGATTCAAACTCCTTGAAAAAGGATAATTTGTCACGGAAGTCGAACGATTTGCCGATAAGAATAATAATTTTTCGACAAACCATAAGTCTGATTGATTGTCTGGCGATAAAAAGTTGTATAGCAGGGCAGAACATGAATTGCTCTGTTTTCGTCGCAGAGGGAACACCCGCCATCACCGCCTTTTGTTTGTATAGTGCGTATGATCGATTATTTCATTTTTATAAGAATTATAGGTAATAAATAACCCGAGCACATTGGGTTGTTTTAGTATGGATTTTTCCTTAACATTGCTAACAGTGCGTATGTTATAAACCTTCGTCAACGCTTCATCCAAAGTATCGCCCCATCGAAATAATGTACGTGCGCCACCGTTGCAGAGAGATTCCCATTCATTTTCGGTTGCCAGTGTAAACAGGCCCTCTTTCAATAAGTGGATGAGGTCTTGGAGGCACGAAGCGGGGAAAATTCAAAATAGAAAATAGTGCCTGCGAAGCAAAGAGAAAAAATAGAAGAAGTCGTCAAAGAAATGGTGGAAAAAGTGGCAAGGGAAGTTGTGTGCATGATGAACAGTGCGGCGCCTACCACACCAGGAGAGAGCGTATTATCTGACAGGTAGACCATGGGAAGGCCTTTTGATAAAAGGATGTGACATAATAATATAGAAAATAGTCAAGAGAACAAAAATAATATGAAGCCACTGTTCTTTTCTCTAAGAGATAATTAAAGTGGGGTATTCTATTATAGAAAGCACATTTAAGATAATGTTGTTGCATATGCTAAATGGAGAAAAGAGTTTGCCGAAAAATCAAAAAAATATTAGCTCTCATTAACGAAAAGGAATACTTGAAAGACAGTCGATACGGAAGAAAGAAGTTATTTTGTATAAGATGGTTTTTTCTTTTTGATAAGAAAAAAACTCTTGAAGACAGCACCCTGAAGGGATGCTGTTTTTGCGGTTGGCATTAATGAATAAAATGGAGAATTTTGTAGAGAAGCTTGTAGAAAAATGCATGTCACTATGATGGTTGAATTTAATTTGCTATGCAGAAGGAATTGGGCTGATGTTGTATAAAAAATCTGATTTATTGGTGTTTTTATAAACGCTTTGCATTTTTCGGTATCTTCATATAGTGAGCGATACCAATCTACAGTAAAAACAACAAAACAATTTTAGAAGAAGTTTAACAAAAAAAATAGTGATTCTTAAAGAAAAAAAGCAGCAATATAGGATACGAAAATGTTTTTTATAACTGTACTGTTTATAGGACACAATGCAGAAAAAAAAAGAATACAGATATCGTTTTCATGTTATAATATACATATTTTCATCGTCTGTAAAAAGCAGTTGGTGATGCCAAAGAAAGAAAAGAAAAATATCGGAACAAGTTTTAATATTTTGTCTTTTGAAGGAAAACAGATGTCTTTATATGAACAGGACAACAAACAAAGTTTTTTATAGATTAAAAATAGAGAAAAATTGTATAGAAGTTATATGGTCAATGATTTTCAAGACGCCGCTGATTGGCGTGTGGACAAAAAATAAGACCCGCATAAATACGGGACTTAGTTTTCGTCAATACGAACCCATAAAGGGCGAGAAGAATAAATTTTTATTTGAACTTGTAGTGTATCTCATATGAGAATTTGAGATACTGTAATTATACCAAGTTCAAGAAAGGATGTCAAGATGAATAAACGAGACGATGTAAATTATTATTTGGGATTTGATGTGGGTACTAACTCGGTCGGTTGGGCGGTAACAGATGAAAATTACAATCTTTTACGAAAGAAAGGGAAAGATTTATGGGGAGTTCGGCTGTTTAATGAAGCAAATACAGCAGCAAAAAGAAGAGCGTTTCGTTCGATAAGGCGGCGCAATATGCGCAAAAGCGGAAGGTTGGCCATTTTGAGAGATATTTTTGAGTTTGAAATTGCAAAAGTGGATCGAAATTTTTATTTGCGGTTGGCGGAAAGTAAATATTGGGCGGATGAAAAAAAAGTTGACGGCAAATATACGTTGTTTCATGATAAAGATTTTTCGGATAAACAATATCACACATTGTACCCGACCATTTTTCATTTGCGCAAGGAATTAATGGAAACAACAGAAAAGAAAGATATCCGTTTATATTTTTTAGCCATCAGTCATATTTTAAAAAACAGGGGGCACTTTTTATTTGAAGGGCAGGATTTAGATAATGTGTCAGAAGTAGCGCCTCATATAGAAGCCTTTGCAAAAGTTATGGCGGAAGATGAATTTGCCATGGAGTTATCAGAAGTGTTTTTACGTGAATTGCCGATACGATTGCGTGATAAAAAGACGAATAAAAACGAGAAAAAGAAGTTGTTAAAAGCGTTGGTTGACGAAGAAGATATTTTTGCCGATCAAAAAAAGAAACTGAAAGTCATAACAGATATATTAGTGAGTGGAAAAGGAAAGCTTTCTGCATTGTTCGACGATGAAAATTTGAAAAGTGATATTGAAAAAGACAAAGATGTAATTGACTTTAACAGTGAAGGCTATGAAGAAAAGAAAGAAGAATTTGAATACTTATTGCAAGAGCGTATAGGGATCGTGGATACATTAAAATCTATTTATGACTATGTGAAATTACAGGACGCGTTACAAGGTCAAAAATCGATTTCAGTATCAAAAATAAAGCAATACGAAAAACACAAAAAGGATTTATTGATGCTAAAAAGGGTAATTCGCAAGTATTTCGGCAAAGAGATTTACAAAAATAGTTTTACTTCAACAACAATAGAAAATAACTATGTCCATTACATAGGAAGCACAGAAGTGAATAAGAAAAAGCATAGTCACGCGACAACAAAAAAATGCAGTTGTGAAAATATAAACAAATATTTTTACAGCATTATCAAAGATTTGCCCGATGAAGACAGTGATGTGGCATATTTGAAAAAAGAATTGGAAGAGAGAACATTATTACCTAAACCCATTGACAGTAACAACAGTGTGATTCCTTATCAGGTACATGGCTATGAACTGGAGGCGATTTTAGAAAATTTATGTAGAGACTATCCCGATTTTGCAGTAAAACAAGACGGGATAAGCGCAGCCGAAAAAATCAAACTGACTTTCGTCTTCCGCATTCCTTATTATGTGGGACCTTTAAACGATGCGCACAAGGGCGAAGAAAGTGCAAATTGCTGGATTGTGCGAAAAGAAGACGGCGCTATTCGACCTTGGAATTTTAGCGAAAAAGTGGATTTGCAAAAATGTGAAGAAGAGTTTATCAAACGCCTGGTTAATAAATGCACTTATTTATCAGACCAGGATGTTTTGCCCAAAACATCGATTTTATATCAGAAATTTTTGGTGCTGAATGAGCTGAACAATGTAGTGGTGAATGGGGAAAAACTAACAGTGGAACAAAAGCAGCAGATTTATCACGACTTGTTTGAAAAATATAAAAGGGTAACACAAAAGCAGCTCAAAAGTTATTTTATCAGTCAGAATTGGGCAGATGAAGACGTGATAATTGGCGGTATTGACGGTGATTTTAAGGCTTCGCTCAGTTCATGGAGGGATTTGACAGGTATTTTAAAAGACGACTTTGAAGAAAATATGGCGGAAGAAATAATTGAATGGATTACGATACATACAGGTGATAAAAAATTATTGGCAGGAAAAATCGAAAAACACTATCCGATGATAGGCGAAGAAGCAAAAAAACAAATTATTTCACGAAAATATATTGACTGGGGTAGATTGTCAAAGGCGTTTCTTACGGAGCTTATCGGATCTGACAAAGAAACTGGTGAGGTGGGGAATATTTTACATTTCTTGTATGAAACCAATGACAATTTAATGCAACTGTTGAGCGGACGTTACACCTTTGGGGATGCTGTTCAAGCTTATCGCAAAGGCATAGAATCAAAGCGGTTTGATTATCATATGATGGACGATATGTATTTGTCGCCGTCGGTGAAGAAGATGATTTGGCAGGTGTTGGGCATTGCCGAAGAGATTAAAAAAGTAATGGGTAAAGAGCCAAAAAAGATTTTTATCGAAATGGCACGTTCGAAAGAAGAAGTGCCTGAACGAAAAGAATCTCGCAGAGACAATCTGTTGAAGTTATATAAAAAGTGCAAAGATGAGATGAGAAATTGGGAAAAAGAAATTGGTGATCGAGGTGAAGGTGAGCTAAGAGGGGAGAGGCTTTTTCTCTATTATTTGCAAATGGGCAAATGCATGTATTCGGGAGATGACATTGATATTGCTGCACTAACCGACAAAAATCTCTATGATATTGATCATATTATTCCGCGGTGGATGAAAAAGGACGATTCCACGCTCAACAATAAAGTTCTTGTAAAACGAGAATTCAATCAGCGTGTGAAAGGCGCTCAATATCCCATACCTACAGAAATCAGAAATCATAAAAAAGTTTATGTTCATTGGAAGATGCTTTATGACAAAGGTTTTATCACAAAAACAAAATATGAGCGACTGATTCGTACTACACCGTTGAGCGATGAGGAATTAGCAGGCTTTATTGACCGACAATTGGTGGAAACACGCCAGAGCACAAAAGCGGCAGCGGAAATTTTAAAACAACGTTATGAAAACAGCCGTATTATTTATGTAAAAGCAGGTCTTGTAGCTGATTTCAGGCACGATTTCGATATGGTAAAAGTACGAGACTTAAACGACTTGCATCATGCACAGGATGCCTATTTGAATATTGTGGTGGGAGATGGATATACGACTAAGTTTACGGACAGTCCCTTGAACTTTGTCAAAGCAAGTCATAGAAATTACACATTGAATAAGATTTTTGAAAAAGATATTCTACGTGGAACCAAAAAGATTTGGGATGGAAAAGAGAGTATCAAGGCGGTGAAAAAGACAGTTTATAAAAATTCTGCACTTGTGACTGCGGGCAGTTATGAAGAGAAGGGCGAACTATTTCAAGCCACTATTACACGGGCAAACAACATCAAAGAAGGCACTTCTTATCTGCCGCTAAAAGGCGAAGAACGGATGCAAAACATTCGAAGATACGGTGCCTATGTATCGATTAAAATATCGTATTTCTTTGTTGTAGAGCACACACTGAAGAAAAAAAGAGTACGAAGCATCGAATGTGTTCCGGTGTATTTATGTAAAGAAATAGACGGCAATGATGAAGCGTTGATGCGCTATTGTACAGAAGAATTGGGACTGGTGGAACCACGGGTGGTGCTGCGAAAACTGAAGAAAAACAGCCTATTTGAAGTGGACGGTTTTCGGTATTTATTAAAAAGCCCCACTGGAAAGAATCTTCATTTGCAACCTGTTGAACAACTGTATGTAAATGAAAAACAAAATCGACAACTACAAAAAATTTTAAAAGCGTTGGAAGAAACTATTCGGCATGAGAAAAAAGATCTGGAACTATTGGTGAAAGATATGGCAGAAATATATCAATTTTTAAAAGAAAAAATGGAAAGCAGTGTTTTTGTGGAACGCAAAACATTTCCACGAGAATTGTTGTTGATGCCTATCGAGGAATTTGTATTAAGAGATTTGCAAAGCCAAGCGGAGATT
The DNA here is from genome assembly GCA_002329295.1 of Eubacteriaceae bacterium UBA1433. GTDB lineage: Bacteria > Bacillota > Clostridia > Eubacteriales > UBA1433 > UBA1433. The sequence continues at coordinate 2,294 of DCTT01000019.1, read as the reverse complement.
ATTAGAGGCATTATGTTGTTATCGGGACGAAACATAACAGTAGATTTGCGTTCGTTAGGTGGAGATGGGCAAATGGGAAAAGTGCGCATAACGAAAACTATCACGAATTTAAAATCTATTGTTTATATTGCACAGTCCAAAACAGGCTTATATCAAGAAAGGATTGATTTGCTAAAAAAATGAGTTGGAGAACAGTAATCATCAATAACCGAGCAAAGTTAGATTTTAAGATGAATTATTTGGTTGTGCGAGGAGAAAATACGACAAAGATTCATATTAAAGAAATATCCGTATTAATTGTGCAGACTACTGCTGTGTCTGTTACGGCGGCCTTGCTTAGTGAATTGGTGAAAAATAAAGTGAAAGTTATTTTTTGTGATGAAAAAAACAATCCAAGCAGTGAACTGACACCTTATTATGGGATGCATAAAACCAGTTTAATGGTTCGACAACAAGTGCTATGGAAAAATGAAATAAAAGAACGCGTTTGGACAAAAATTGTTCATTCAAAGATTAAAAAACAGATGGAGTTATTGTGCTTGCTCGGCAAAGAAGAGGCGACGCTGTTAAAAAAATATCTGAATGAGTTGGAATATGGAGATACTACCAATCGAGAAGGGCATGCAGCAAAAGTGTATTTCAACGCCTTGTTCCAAAAAAGCTTTACCAGAGACAGCAATACACCAATCAACGCTGCTCTTAACTATGGGTATGCCATCGTGTTATCGGCCTTTAATCGGGAAGTGGTGAGTGCGGGATATATTACACAGTTGGGATTATTTCATGATAATCAGTTTAATCAATATAATCTTTCCTGCGATTTGATGGAATCGTTTCGTCCGATTGTGGACAAAAAAGTACTCCGAATGAAGGCGGAGTCATTGGCAAAGGAAGAAAAAACAGAACTGGCATCTTTGTTGGATCAAGAAGTGATGATTGGTGAAAAAAAACAGCGATTAGAAAATGCAATCGGAGTTTATAGTCGAAGTGTGTTTGAAGCATTGGAGACAGAAGATATTTCGCGTATAAAGGATTATGAGGATGAGTTATAGGTTTATGAGAGTCATTGTATTTTTTGATTTGCCTATGAAGACCAACGAGGATTTGAGAGAATATACAAAGTTTCGAAAATTTTTAATCAGAGATGGTTTTTTAATGATGCAAAAATCCGTCTATTCTAAACTTGCGCTGAACCAAACGGCAGCAGGTGCAGTTTGTGATCGTGTAAAGGCACATTGTCCTGCAGAAGGTTGGGTGCAAATACTCACCATTACCGAGAAGCAATTTTGCAGTATGGAATATGTGATTGGAGAAAAAATATCGGATGTAATGGATTCAGACGAAAGGATGATTGTGTTATGATGCTGTCATATTCTTTATTGACCGAGCCGTGTGTTTTGCAAAGGGATACAGTTAATACGTTGATTGTAGAAAATGTTACGCAATATCGAAAAATAGCGGAACAAATGATTCTTGGCGGTGATGGAAATATATGTTTTTTTGAGAACGAAGAAGAAGTTGATAAGAAAAAAATATTGGTGATTCATGATTATTTTTGCCTGAATTTAAATGACCGCAAGTTTCTGAATCGTATTTATGCACAATTAGATGAAGAAGCACAAAGTGGAGAGATGATGCTGAAAACTGTGACGATGCAAAGTGTGATTGCACAATATCTGGAGGAATTAATGTTTCAAACAGACTATAATATTGTGATGGAAGAGGAAGTAAATTTACAAGAATTATTTAAAGCGGCAGGTATACATATCTACCAAGAGGGTGAAAGTTTGATGAATAAAATTGTAGACTACATAGGACTATATACACAGATGTTTTTTTCGCGTTTGGTGGTATTTGTGGGATTGTGGGAAATGTTTACACCGGAAGAAATAACAAAAATTTTTCGCTATTGTGAACTAAACAAACACTATGTATTTGATGTAGAAAGAAGGGACGGACAAGAGATTTTCGGAAATAAGATATTATTTGATGAAGATTTGTGTCGTGTGATATAATAAAAATAAATCCTATGAAATTGCCATGCGGTAGTGGCATGACTCCCCTCATGAATTTGAGGTTTGAGAGTAGTGTAATTTCATATGGGTAGAAAACCCTTGTCTATATTTGTTCTCCCTTTAGCGGTTTGAGAGTAGTGTAATTTCATATGGGTAGAAAACACAGAAAAACGGCTGTGTATCGGCTCGGTGTTTGAGAGTAGTGTAATTTCATATGGGTAGAAAACTCCGTTATGAAATTAGACAGTGTTTTAGGGGTTTGAGAGTAGTGTAATTTCA
>DCTT01000021.1:116427-117284 GCA_002329295.1 Eubacteriaceae bacterium UBA1433 | reverse complement strand
AGGTTCTATGGCTTATGACGATGGGGCGAGCGTCAATCTCGGTGTGCCTTATTATGATACAGGCACAGAGTGGAAGCCGTGTATCGCAAAATACGATGATGGAAGTGCATGGAAATGACGATTAGACGAGATACGCCAAGAGTAACGACCTTTGATGAACTGTTTAGAAAGTACGACTTTGACGGTATGCGGAGAGATATTTCAAAGCTGTTTACAACACCAAGCGTTGAGATTGTCAACGACCTTGTGACAGGGGGGACAGGTAAGGCGTTATCTGCGGAGCAAGGCAAGAATATCGCATCGAGCAACTATCAGAAAAAAGCCGTATACAAGCCGCAAAACGACTGCAACGACAACATCGAAGAATGGGTGCTGGGCGGCGGAGGCGGCGCGAGCGCAAACTATCCCGACAATAACGTGGCGTGGTATATCAACACCATCCACTATACAGATGTAATCCGCAAACAGATTGCCTATGAGTATAACGGCGACAAGATGTTTATGCGGCACTATCTATCCTCTTGGAGTGCATGGGCGCCGCTGCACACAGAGTACGGCAGCAACGCGAACGGCTCATATACTAAGCTACCTGACGGCACTTTAATTTGTCGAGGCGCAAAAACATACCCGTCTACAACTTTTGCACCAACGGGCAGCGTGTACTATGCAGGGCTAAGCGCAATCGTGTTTCCCGCTGAGTTTTTGGCGGCTCCGACTGTCACGGCAAGTATCGAGATGGGTAACATCGGAGCAATGCAGATAGGCGGTGTTACGACAACGCAGTTTTCGAGTATTGTACTAAGCGCCGAATCTACTGAAAGAACCCCGATTGTAAGATATATAGCGATAGGGAGGTG
>DCTT01000021.1:0-116402 GCA_002329295.1 Eubacteriaceae bacterium UBA1433 | reverse complement strand
TACCTTTGATTTCAGCGAATTTGGCGATGGCACTTTGCAGCTTTATAACAACGAACCGCCATTTGAGCCGCTTTTTATAACAACCCTACCACTTATGCCCATACTAAGCGCAAAGCGTGAAAATGGCGTATTGCAAGCCGAAATATTACGGTTTATCGGTGCAGAGGCGGACGAATCGGACAAATATCCCACATGGCAGGAGGTGTAAGATGGCGAAAATCAAATGGCAGACAGTAGAAGAGCGAGCGCAAGAGATGGAGAGATTGGCAAGTGAGGCGCTCAAAGATGAGCGGGCAATGGAAGCCTTACAGACGGTGGTAACTCTTATCAAGCAAAACCACAACGGCATGATTGACATCATAAAGGCAGCTTTTCCGCTGTTGCCGACAATCCAAAAAGAGCTTGAAAAATACAAGATACCATGAGAAAGGAGTAAACGTGCGTGGAGTTTGAACCAAACAATAAATACGAAGTTTGTAATTACAAATTTAAAGAAATTGATGAAGAGTTTGACTGTGTGCATAAAAGGATAGATAAGCACGGCATCAGGCTCGATGACCACGACAAAGCCATCGCGGACAGTAGAATCGATAGAGCAAAACTAAATCAAAGCTTATCAGCATTGACAAAAGTTTTATGGTATCTTGCAACGGCGATTGTAGGGTTATTGATCGCAAATATCGTACAGGATTTTTTGATGAAATAAAAGGAGAATAAGATAAAATGGGTGAGAAAATAAAAATCAGTGCAGGAACAATTGCAAGGACGGCGGTGCTGGCGCTGGCGCTTATCAATCAGGTGCTTGTCATTTTGGGTAGACCCGTTATTGAAATAGCCGATGAGCAGGTAACGCAATTTGTTACAGTGGGCTTTACCGTAGCAAGCGCCATTATCAGCTGGTGGTATAACAATTCTTTCACGGCTGCCGCACGGGCAGGAGACAAGCTGATGTACGAAATCAAAGAAAGAGCGGGTGAGTAAGATGTCTTTTACGGTAGCGCAGGCCAAGGCCAATATGCACGGCATGTACGGCAACTACAACGGGGCAATCAATAACGCAAAAGATGCGGCGTACCGCAATGCTGTCTATGCTTTCAGGGCGCGAAAAGGATTGCCGCCCTCCAGGTATTTTAATGACGCTTGCATCAGCGCAAGCATTGCAGAAGTAAAAGAGCTGCAAACGTTGCTGACTCGTGCAGGCTTTTCCGTGGGCGCCTCAGGCATCGACGGGCGGTTCGGCTTAACAGACGGCGGCGATACGGGAGCGGCCGTAGCGGCATATCAGGCATCGAGAGGGTTAAGGGTGGACAAAGTCGCAGGCACGCAGACGATGGGCGCCTTAAGGGCAGGGCAGGCAGCCGGAAGCAAGCCGGTAGTTCCGATACCTGCAATGCAAACCGGCGCAAATATTGACTTCAGCAAATATCCGAATTTTAAGATTGAGGAATTTGCCTGTCGCGGCGGATGGTGTTGCGACGGGTCGCTTTACTTGCTCAATGAAGCCATTGTGGCCGTTGCGCAGCACATTCGCAGTCATTTTGGACGGCCGCTGATCATCACAAAGGTTGGCGGCGTCCGTTGCCAAGCCTTGAATCGTGTAACTTATGGCGCCATTGCAAACTCAAAACACACGCAGGGAAAAGCCATTGATTTTTATGTGCAGGGAGTGGGTGTTGGTTCCGTTCTTGCATATTGCAGGGAGTTACAAAAGCAGGGAATCGTCAGTTATTGCTATACGAACAACACCAATATGCGCGGCGCCGTGCATGCGGAGATTTGATTTCTAATATAATATTATATTGTCGTTTGATTTTGAACGGTAGGAATGAAGAACGCTTCGGTAGATTTAACCATGTTGATTGCCACGTATTGAACCATAGAAAAAAGGCTCTTTTCTTGTTGACAAAATTTCTGTACAGTGATAATATATATTTACCTTATAGGTAAAGATGCATTAAGAGATATTAAGTTGACTGTAATATTCAAGAATAGAAGGTTAGAGAACAGCTGTACGGATCGTAAAGAAACTGTTAAAACATATGGAGAAGAGAATGCTGCGATGATTCACCATCGAATAGACGAATTGAGATCTGCAGAATCTGTTGAAATGTTACTTAAGTATCGAATTGGGAAATGTCATAAGTTGAAAGGGAATATGAAAGGGAAGTATGCTATGCATCTAAAAGAACCGTATCGATTAGTATTTATGCAAAAAAACTCTGAGACAGTTATTATTACAGAAATTATTGATTACCATTAAGGCGATTTTGGAACAGATTGGAGGAGGTTAAATTGAAGATGAACAGTTTGCACACAATAGCGACTCCGCCTGGAGCGACAATTGCTGAGCAACTTGAGATGCGTCATATGACGCAAAAAGAGTTTGCGGAACGAATGGATTTATCAGAAAAGCATGTAAGTCATTTAATAAATGGAAAAACGGAATTGACCAAAGATGTTGCGATGCGGCTTGAATCCGTTCTGGGAATACCCGCAAGTTTCTGGAATAACATGGAAGCTATTTATCGTGAAAAATTAGAACGAATAAAACATGAAAATGCTTTAGAAGCAGATGGGGATATAGCAAAAAAGTTCCCCTATGCAGAAATGGCAAAACATGAATATGAATGTATCACCCCGACTAAAGATATCAATGAAAAAATAAAAAATCTACGCAATTTTTTTGAGGTTGCTAATTTGGGATTATTACTAAAAAACCCTAATATCGCCTATAGAAAAATGGGGGGAAATGAAAAGAGCGACTATGCACTTATGGCTTTTGCTCAACAGGCCAAACTAGAAAGCAGGAAGGTCAGCAATGTGGATGCAATAAATATACAGCGGTTGAACTCGTTAATACCGGAAATTAGGTGTATGACACGAGAAAAACCAGATGTATTTTGTCATGTGTTGAAAGAGTTGTTGGTTACGTGTGGTATAGTTTTAATATTTCTTCCACATATACAATCATCATATTTACATGGAGCTACGTTTTATTATAGGGATAGAATTGTAATGGCGTTAACTGTACGAGGTAAATATGCCGATGTATTTTGGTTTAGTTTATTTCATGAAATAGGTCATATTGTCAAAGGGCACCTTAGTGGTGATAATATTGAAGAGCGTGATTACGAAAAAGAAGCGGATGAATATGCTAGAAATACTCTTATAGAGCCAGCACACTTTAAGTATTTTGTTGAGACAAACAATAAAAATTTTAGCCGCCAAAGTATAATTGAATTTGCAAAAGAAATCGCCGTATCGCCTGGTATTGTTTTGGGAAGGCTTCAAAACGAAAGGTATCTCCAGTACAATATGTATGTTGATCTAAAAGAAAAATATAAATTAGCGAATTAACAACAGAGCCTCACGGCTCTGTTGTTATCTTTTATAATTAAATATACCAATACCATGATAAGCGAATTTTTCTGTTGCAGGGGATGGTGTTGTGACGGCGGCTTGTATTTTTTACAAGAAGGTGTTATTCGCTGTTGTTGCAAGAATACTATCTGCCGTGCATGCGGAGATTGCGTGAGATAAAATTAAATATTGTATAAGAAAAAGAGCCGCTTTTGCGGCTCTTTTTTTATTGTAAATTATTGAAATTTAAATTTGACAAAACAAGGTGCATATTTTAAAATTTACATAACAGGATGTGTTGCAAAAACAAAGATACAGGAGGAGAAAAAAATGAAAAAGAAAATATTGATTGTAATCGTTATTACTGTGCTCCTGACATTTTTGACAGCATGTGGCGGCGGTGACAAAGACGCGAAAACTCAAGGCAAAGACACTTCGTCAGCCAAACCTGCNNAAACCTGCCGCGAGCCAAAAAACATCACTGACAAGAGGAAATGTTCACGAGTGGTATGATCTGGTTACAGTAGGCACAAACTATAGCGACGTAGAAAAAGCAGTTCCGGCGAAGCCGACAATGGAGCCGCAAGGGGGCGGAAACGAAGTGGCGGTTTATTTTAATGAAAAAACCGGCATTTATCTGGAGGTATGGTATCGAAAAGCGTCCGGCGAAGTGTTTATGAAAGATATAGACCTTTTCAGAACAGATCTTTCTCCGTTGTTTAAGAAAACGTATACCAGGGAACACGAAGATCAAATCAACGAAGCGGCCAGGGGGAAGAACTTTACCTATGATGACATCAAGGGGTTGTTGGGTGAAGAGGGCGTGGAGGTTTCTCGCATTAATTCACAATATTCATACGTTTGGTGCAATCCTGACAAAAGTTATCTTAAGGCATCGTTTGATAGTGATACCAATTATTTTAAAGGCAATGCTATGTTTATTAAAAGGTAGTCATTCCATAAAATTTCAAAACAAAGAGAGCCGTTTATACGGCTCTTTTTTTATTTCTGAATTTGTGTCATAACAACTTTTATATACAGTGGTTCATCAGCCGAAGAAGCTTTAGTACCGTTTTATGTGACTGCAAATATATCGGCAGCTGAAATCAAAGCAGCGCCTTTAAAAAAGAGAAAAGCCGATATTTTATCGGCTTTTCGTTTGCCTGCTGCTACACAAAGGACGCCTGCACACGACCGAGGGGGCCGAAGTCGGCAAGGAAGACATCGCCCGGCTCAATGTAGAAGGCAGGGTTGAGCGATCCGGTAATGATAATGTCGCCTTTTTCAATGTATTCGCCGTATTCATATAATTTGTTGGCAAGCCAGGCCACGACATAAATGGGGTTGCCCATGGCTGCGGAACTGCCGGAAAAGCAAATCGCCTCGCCGTTTTTGTACAGCGTCAGCGGAATATTGCCAAAATTCAAGCCGCGCACGTCCGCCATCGTATCGCCGACTACCAGATAGCCGTTGTAGACATTGTCCGCCAAGGCGTCGAGCATTTTTACATTGCCGTGAAGACGCATGTCGGGCACCTCAATGGTGGGCACTGCGCCGGTCACGCATCGCAGCACGTCATAGGGCTGCACGTTGGGGCCTCTCAACGCCTCGGCCATAACAAAACCCACTTCGCACTCAATAAAGGGATTGATCTGCGATTCACACACGATAAAATCCCGCTGCGTTTTGATGATATCGCTGAGCAAATATCCCATGACAGGTTCGTGCAAATTCAGCATCTCCTGCATCACTTTGTTGGTGGCGCCTACTTTTTTGCCGATGATTTTGTGCCCTTCTGCTATTCGGCGGTCTATATTGATCTGCTGAATCTTGCGGCTGTCTTCCAAGGTCATTTCCGGATAAGCATCGCTGAATGCCTCAACGGAGACAGTCTCTTTGGCCGATTGCCAAAGCTTATCCGCCATTTGTTGATGAAAAGAATCTTTAGACATGGTTTTTCACTTCCTCATTTTCGTTTTTCACAGTTATTTTTATTATAAAACGCCTGTTGGTCGAAATCAATATTACAGCCCTGATAAAAAAATGGCAAAGTAACGAAACCATATACAGAAGACTTGCATCGAGTAAACAGTGGATATTGTGGATAAGCGCATCGCCCTTCATGCGGAGTTTTTACAGATTGCCGTAGAAAAAGAATCCGTTTTCGCCTTGAAACAGATATGGATAAGGCGGTTTCTCGAAAGAAAAAAAAGAAACCCTTGACAAAAAAAAGGCGAAATGGTATGCTGAATACATCGGTTAGAGAACTCTAACCATAAAGAAAGGAGAATCTGATGAGTGTAGTGATTATCGGCGGCAACGACCGCATGCATCGCCTTTATAAAGACACCTGCGCAGAGTACGGCTGCCGTGCCAAGGTTTTTACACAGCCGCAATCCACAATGGCGCAAAAAATCGGCAATGCCGATTTGATGATTGTGTTTACCAACACCGTTTCACATAAAATGACGAAGCGTGCTCTCGGTCAGGCAAAACGCTGCAACGCCAAGGTGGAGCGCTGCCACAGCAGCAGCCTGACAGCGTTGCATGCGATTCTTTCCGAGCACTGTTTGCGATGTAAAAGTCGCTCATGTTGCAAAAACCGTTTGAGCAGCTAAACAATCATGGAGCCGAATTTTAAAATAGTTTGTCGAGAGTGAAGCAATATATGGTATGATAAGTGCAACTCTCGCCCGAAAGGAAATCAATGGATGAAGAAAGCAGCGGCAGAAAATTTTGCGGGAAAAAGCAAAGCGGCAAACTATTTTGCAGACAATCGCGCCTTGTCAGGGACGCTTTATTTTGATGAAACCGCTCTGCTCTTTGTTCCGCGCAATACAGAGGCGCAAAAGAACAACGTTTGCATTCTGTACAACGAAATCAAGGCGATTGAAACCTTTCGCACGTTAGGCTTCATTGCCAACGGCATGATGCTGTTGACGAAAAAGGGTAAGCAACATCGCTTTGCCGTCAATAACCGTAAGGCAGTTATTGCTTTTCTTAATGACAAACGGCAAGTATAACAATTACAATTGATGCTGCAAAAGACGATATCTTACCTTAGATACATTCTTACGCCTTTCAAATATGGAAAAACGAAAAAGAGGTATGTTCAAATTCAACCTTTATGTTCAATTTTTCGTGCATTATAAAACCAAAAGCGTCACGCATTTCATATTTGTATCAACAAAACAAAAACACGCAAATTTGCGTGTTTTTGTTCCTGATAGGAGAAGAGTGTATATACCTGGAAACGTTTTGTATCGATTAGACACCTTCTGCGGGTGTATCTTCTGCGCCGATTCTATTGTCCATGCCCACAGGTAACAGACCTTCCATTTCCATCTTGCGATATTTCATCTTGTTCTTAATTCCCAAGGTAGACATCGGAACAATCATCAAAAACATACTGATCCATCCGGAAGCGGCATAGCCTTTGTTGATGATGGCCAACAGGCCGACTTGCGATACGAGCCAAACAATAATGAGCCATCCGGTAGAGATAATCGCATTTTTCAGCTTTTTGTTTTCCATGTTTTTCAAAAACAGAAGTGAGAAACGCGTTTGCGATGTAAACACGAATCCGACGGAAGTTGTAAGCAATGCCGAAAACAGCAATAATGGATAAGCAATGTTAAAGAACGGAATATTCAATTGGTTTACCATATACAGCGTCGGCAGCAATTTTGCCTGGGGATCACTTGCTATGGTAGGCATTCCGCCCATAAGCAATGCGCATACGGCAACGAGCATCAAAGAGTTTAAGACGATTCCGGAAAACGCCGCACCTCTGGCTTCGTTGCGATAACGTATTCCCACGGCAGCGGCTACGCCAACCGCCCACATCCCTGACTGGAAATTTAAATAGGTCCAGGCGTACATAAAAGCGGATTTGTAGGAAGTATACATCACTCGATTGGAAATGTGATCCATGATGGTTTCTCTGAAGTGATAGACGCCGAAGCCCGTGATGAACAAAATCAATACAATCATCAGAACCGTCAGTGTTGTGCCAAACGTTCGAATAAACTTTGCTCCGAATATGCACATCAGCACCGTCAGCACAAGCATGACCAGCGTACCCAAAAAAGTCGGTAGTCCGAATATCTGATTAAACAGCGCTGCGCCTCCTGCCAAACAAGCGGCGGGCGCCAAAACCATGGCAATAGAACGATAGACGTCATAGGCGTTGGCCAAGACTTTCTGAAACGGAACAAAGGCTTTGTGAACCACTTCATTATAGGCGAAAACCTGATGGAGCCTTGACATTTCCAAGGCGATATACATCAGCAGTCCCACACCTGTCATAGAAAAAATCGGCAAAATAACCGCTGTCCATCCGTGGCGTACGTAATACGACACCTCCTGCGTGCCGGAAGCAAATCCTGCACCGCAGTGAGAAGAAAACCAAACGGAAGCGATACCGATACTCAGTGCGGAAAAATATTTTCCATTTTTAACTTTCATGTCTTTCTCCTTTCAAAAACAGTGATAGGTACTATATCCTGATTATTTTTTTCGGTTCCTGCGATATCCTTGCTTGATAATGCGGTCAATGTAAATTTAAATCAAAAATCCCGCTTGCTTTGCCTGATAAGTCAATTCATCTCTGTAATCCGGATGCGCAATGGCGATCAGTTTTTTGGCTCTGTTGGCAGCGGTTTCGTGCAACAAATCCGCCACGCCGTATTCGGTCACAATATATTGCACATCGGTTCTCAGAGTCGTAATAATTTCGCCTGCCGGATGCTGAAACACAATTTTTGATGTGGTCGTTCCATCTTTTTTTGTGTTTGTTGACCGCATTGCAATAAAAGACATCCCTCCTTTGCTCATTTGTGCACCGCGAACAAAATCCACCTGCCCGCCTGTGCCGCTGAATTGTTTGCCTCCGATAGACTCGGAACACACTTGACCGGTAAGATCAACACTGATGCAGGAATTCACCGAAATAAAATTATCCTGTTGCGCTACGATATAAGGATTGTTTGTATAAGAAAGCGGTTTAGTAACCACTTTGGGATTGTGATGCAAAAATTCGTACATATCCAAACTTCCCGAAGCAAAACCGGTGACGGTTATGCCTTTGTCAAGCTGTTTGGCGCTGTTGTCTACGGCTCCTTTTTGCATCAGATAAAACATGGATTCCGTAAACATTTCTGTATGGATTCCCAAATGCTTGTGGTTGACAAGGCTGTATCCCACCGCATTCGAAATGCCGCCGATGCCGATTTGCAGGCAGGCTTTATCGGGAATGCGCTCCACAATATGGGCCGCCACCTGCAGGTCCTCTTCGACAGGCTCCGGACTAATCAACGGCGTCAATTTTTGGCTTTGCTCAAACACCGCAGTCACTTGGCTGATATGGATGGAGGCGCCTTCCAGATGGGGAAGACGGTCGTTGATATGTACGATAACTTCTCTGGCATCTTGCGCAAACACATCCATGCTGCCCGGCGACAGGCTCAAGTTCATATAGCCGTCTTCATCCATCGGTCGTGCCATCACAAACAACACCGTAGGACGGAGTCTCATTTTTTTCAGTATCTCGGAATGCCTTAACTGAAAACAAAAATAGTCCATTTGCCGACCGTTTTTGATGGCCTTCCGTTCATAGCCGCCTAAGAATGTGGAAAGATACCGAAAGGTGTCATTGCAATCCAAACGAAACAGGTCGTGATCGTAGGAAGACAGCGAGCTGCTGACGGTAACATTGTTTAATTCGTCTTTTCGCAGGTATAACTCGCTTAACAACACGACGGAAGTTTGCGCTGAACCGTGTACGTCAATAATGTCTCCGTCCACAATGCGTTTTACAGCCTCTTTTGGAGAGGTCAATTTCTTTTGATATTGTTCTCGAACGTTCATTTTTTCTCTCCTTTAAACTATAAAAAAAATAGGCAAAATACAGAAAAGTATTTTGTGTTTGCGAAAGATTAATGTATAATTAAGATAACGAAAATATGTATACGTTTCAAATAAAAAACATTTGGAGGAAAATCGGTTTATGCACCCGGATAAAATCGCATAAAATGTTCTGAGAAAGACACCTTTGCTGTGTTTGTGTTTTTGAGAAAGGAGTGATTTCCTTGCGTAAAGCAGATTTGGAAAAATTGTTTCAGGAAAATCCTTTTAGATCGTTGTCGGATGCCATTTATGAAGTGCTGCTCAAGGACATAATCGAGTTTCACCTGCTCCCCGGAACGAAGATCAACGAAACACAACTTGCCGAATGTCTCGATGTGAGCAGAACGCCGCTCCGAAAAGCGCTGGATCAGCTTGAGCGCGAAGGGCATGTCGTCAAAATCTATAACAAAGGCACCTTTGTGTCTGAGTTGAGCGTCAGCGACTATTTTGATATTATCGATTTTCGCTATATGATTGAACCGATGGCGGCAGGTTTTGCATCGCAGTGCATCACGGAAAAAGAATTAAAACAACTTCTTGTCTACACGCAAAATATCGAACATGTTTATTCGCAGAGGGATAACAGCGCACTGTTGGAAGCGGAAGACAATTTTCACAAATACATCGTCTTGTGCAGCAAAAACAAATACCTGATCGATGCTTATGAAAGGATCGAAACAAAGATAAAAAAATACCGTATGTATATTGTTGCCGACCGATATTTACATGAACATTTGATTGGCATTCACAGATTGATTTATAACGCCATTGCCTTAAAAGACCGTGAAGTGGCGGAGGCGGCTGCGAGACGGCATATTATTTTGCTGAAAGCTCCGCTGGAAGGCGATATCGAAGAAAGCGCGAAGAAGACCATTCTGGCCAAAATCAACACCATTAAGCACTTAAATGATATATGAGAAACCTCGCAACTGCAATAAAGTGTGCAAAAGAAGGGGGATGTTTCCGTTACGGAAACATCCCCCTTCTTTTTATTCGGATTTACATTTCTTTTTCAGTCTTGGCAGAATGCGCAGGTTTTGTTTCATGGTGCGGATACTTGCGCAACAAGACGACCAGCACCAATCCGATGATTGCGGCGCCGGCGGCAATCGCAAAAGAAAGAGAAGGACCCATCGCGGTTCCTTTGACGGCTCTGACCAAAAAAGGACAGAGAATGGAAGCGGTTCCAAAACCGATTAAAACGAAAGAATAGTTTATGCCTGCGTGTTTGAGCCCAAAATAATCCGAACTCAGGGACGGATAAATTCCCATGATGCCGCCATAAAAGAAAGCGAGCGCAATAAACAAAACGGGGTATAACATGCCCTTTACAAAAGTCAGTCCCAAAATGGAAAGGGCGCTGCAGGCAAAGATGATAAGCAAAATCTTCACCCGTCCTAATTTGTCCGACAAAAACGGTACCAACAAGCGGCCGACGGCCTGAAAAACCGAGGCAAGCATAATGGCCGTCAAAGCCTGTGCGCCGGTAATGAGCCGCTCTTCGCTCAGCAAAACAAACTGAGGATTGATCAGCATAAAGCCCGGAACCGCCAACATCATCGACAAGGTGATGTAATAATATTGTTTTGTTTTGAGCATTTGATGCGGTTCATACTGCAGCGATTTATCAATGGTAATCTGGCGACGAGAAGCTTGCTTTGGCGGCATATAACCGGCAGGCGGGTCTTTTACAAAGTAAGCGCCGATCATTCCTGCGACAAAGGCCAGGATTCCCAGTACCGCAAACATCGCTCTCAGCGAGTAGTTGATCAAGATATAATTGATGATCGGGGACAGATAAAATCCGGAGACACCCATCATGCACAAGATAAACCCGGTGGCCATGCCTTTTTTGTCGGGGAAATATTTTTGCATCGCTGTAAGCAGCGTGTTATAGACGACCCCTGCGCCGATGCCGACAATGACACCGTAAGTTACAATCAAAAGCCAGGGTGCGCCGGCAGGAATGAACCCGGAGGCAAAAATACCGAAGCATTTCATAAAAATGCCGATATACAATGCTTTTTGTGTGGGCAATATCTGTTGCATTTTTCCGCCGATTAAGTTGCCGACAACAAAAATACCCAAATTAATGGAAAAAGGGATGCTGGCAAAGGAGGTATCAACAGAATAATAGTCAATGATGTACGGTTGAACCAGTCCCCAGGAATAAGAAATGCCGCCGACAATATAAATCAGCATGCCCATAAACAGTATTTTACCGCGGTTGATGTCTTTTGGTGCCGTTTCTGTTTTCATAATCATAGCAATGCTCCGCTTAAAAAATTCTTAATATTTTCTTGCTTTATTTAGATACTATAATCTGTAACAAAGAAGTGTTTCAATAAAAAAACTTTTTATGTCATATTTTTTTTATGTTTCTTTTACGAAGAAATTTCTCGATTTTAATGAAACATCCACAATGTTTTTATGGAAAAGGACTTTTGATTATAGTACAATAAAAGCAAGTTGGCAGCGGGAAACAAAGATTTTGTATTTTGCCGTTGATAAAGAAAACGAAAAGGGCCTCTATGAAAAAGCAACTGAAAAACGGAGTCGAACTGAAAACGATTTTCATCAAATCTTTGCCGATGGTCTTGTTTTTGGCATCCATAATCGTGGTAGTCATCCTCTATGGCAAGCAAATGATTGCCGTACTCACCAAACCCGAATCCGTCAAAGCCTATGTGGAAAGCAAAGGCGCCTATGGCGTAGGTGTCTATGTGTTGCTTCATGTGCTGCAAGTCATTATTGCCGTCATCCCCGGCGAGCCGATTCAAATTGCAGGCGGCTATTTGTTTGGTACGTTCTTTGGCTCTGTATTGACATTTTTGGGCATTATGCTGGGTTCGCTTTTGGCCTTCGGCATCGCACGGAAATTCGGTGTGAAAATCGTCAAGCTTTTCGTCAACGAAGAGCGATTGCTGCAGCAAAAACAGCGGCTGGAAAGCCGAAAGGGCAAAGCCGTATTGTTTGTGCTGTTTTTGTTGCCCGGCGTTCCCAAAGACGTGCTGATTTATGCCGTGGGGCTGACGCCCATTTCTTTTCGCAAATTTTTCCCGATCTACATTCTCGCACGACTGCCCGCCATATTCGGCGCCAGCTATATGGGCGCACAGCTGGGGCAAAGCAATTATAAAATGTTTTTCATCGTTGGCGCAATAGCCGTGGTGCTTTTGATAGCGGGATATATGTTAAAAGACAGACTGATCGAACGGTTTTATCGATTCAAAGAAAGGAAGAGCCAAAAACAGAAGTTACAGTACGATGAATGACTGATGCTGCCCGGCACCGATACAAAAATCCGACAGCAAAACAATGTGAGATATCTCGCTTTTTTGTAAGAAAAAACATCATTAAAAAAAACGAATGATTCTGTAAGAAAATTGAGTATACTGCCGAATACGAGGGGAATTTTGCAGAAGATACCGCAAAAAACAAATCTGCACCATTTGCCGTTGCCTTACAAGAAGCCGATATACCGGCCGTATTCTGCCGCAGAAAAGCCTTTCATCTGTCAAGGGTTGAAGCTTTTGAGATAAATTTACATTAAAATGTATTTTTTAGGAAAATTTCTTTGACAAAATCAAAAAAAATAGGCTATCCTATACTTGAAAACCATATCGACATAAAATGCGGCGAATTTTTTCGTATTGCACAATAAACCGCCGGCATTTATGTGTTTTTTTGATTCATCAAGAAGGAGAAAAGAACCGTGAACGGAAGACAAAAACCCGGTTGGACAAAAATCATTTTATGGGACATTTTTCTGTCGTTGATGACGTTGGGGCTGCTCTATGGCTCGGTGTTTTTGACAGGCTTGTCTAAAGAAAACCTCATCGTACCGCCCGTTACTGTTGTCGCTTACTTTATCTATCATACGGAATATACGGTGATGCTGATTATGGCGGCCGTGCTTTTTCGCGTGCTCTATCGGTTGGTGCAAACAGGAATCGCACCGCAAAAGTTGCTGAAACAAAATGCGGTGATTTTTTTGCTCCTTCATGCCGCAGCCTGTGTCATCGCATTTCGCTTTACCGCTTACTCTTCTATTTATCAAGTAAAAGTGGGCAGTCAGCTTGTGATATTTGCAGTCGGAATTTTTCTCGGCAGCTTTTTTCTTGCGCCACTTTTTGCACGCCAAGCAAAATAACATAGCTTTTTCTTTTTGCCGCAACAGAAAATTTCCTGCCTCTGTCGCGGTTTTCTTTTGTCATTTCTTCAGCAGAAGATTAGATAGGTGCAGTTTGAAATGATTTTGTCGTTAAAATGCGTTTTGTGCATACAATCACAACAAAAGTTATTTTTCTCTTTTCATTTTCGTACAAAAGGCGTACAATAAATTTAACAAATTCTTAAAGGTAGGGGAAAAAGATATCATGCGAAATATCACTTCTCGAATCGACAAACTTCCGTCCACGCCGATGCTGCGCAAAATTTTATTGCTGGTAGGCATCGGCTGGATGTTTGACGCAATGGATCAAGGCATGGTGGCGGGGGTCATGGCCGCCATCGGCAAAGACTGGGCGCTGACGCAAACCGACCTGGGGCTGCTGGGCAGTGTGGGTATGCTGGGTATGGCGTTGGGCGCTGCGCTTTCGGGCATGGCGGCGGACAAATGGGGCAGACGCACCGTGGTGATGGTCACGTTGATTGTTTATGGACTGGCAAGCGTTTTTTCAGGTTTTGCTGCGAGTTTTCCGATGCTGTTGGTGTTGCGTTTTATTACCGGTTTCGGCCTGGGCGGAGAATTGCCTGCGGCAGCGGCGCTGGTCAGTGAGTTTTCACCGACGAAAATCAGAGGACGCAATGTCATTATTTTAGAGAGCTTTTGGGCATGGGGTTGGATTTTGGCATCCCTGGTGGCCTATTTGCTCATTCCCGCCTATGGTTGGCGCATGGCTTTTATCGTCGGCGGCGTTCCGGCGCTCTTTGCCGCGGTGCTCAGAAAAGCCGTTCCCGAATCGCCGCGCTTTTTGGAAATGACCGGCAAACATGAACAGGCAGAGGCTTTGGTGGCCAAAATGGAGAGCCAGGCAGGAATCGTGCCCGAGCAAGAAGCGGTTTACGAAACAGAGACCGAAACCGCAGCGCCGCAAAAGCGCACGACTTTTGCCGACCTGTGGCAAAAAAATTATTTGCGCCGTACCCTGGTGCTTTGGGTGATTTGGTTCGGCATCAACTTCGGCTATTACGGCTTTGTGCTGTGGACGCCTTCGCTGCTTGTGGCAAAGGGCTTTGCCCTGGTGAAAAGCTTCGAGTTTACGTTGATTATGTGTCTTGCGCAGCTGCCCGGTTATTTCAGCGCAGCGATCTTGGTCGAAAAAATCGGCCGCAAAAAAGTATTGGCCGTTTACTTTTTCGGCACAGCTCTGGCAGCCTGGTTCTTCGGCCATGCCGCGACCACATCGCAGGTGCTTCTCTATGGCTCGCTGCTCTACTTTTTCAGCCTGGGCGCCTGGGGATGCGTCTATGCTTATACGCCGGAGGTGTATCCCACGGCGCTCAGAGGCACGGGTTCGGGCTGGGCATCAGCCTTTGGCCGTGTGGGCGCCTTTTTGGCTCCTTTTGTTGTCCCTGTCGTACATCGTTTTTACGGCGACAAAGGTTATACCTATGTGTTTATTTTGCTGGCGGCAGTTTTCGTCTTTGTCTCCGTCATCGTGGGCATTTTCGGCAAAGAAACCATGGGCAAATCCTTGGAAGAAATCAATCAATAAGCCTGCGACACAATATGGCAAAAACAAAAGGGACAGAAGGCTTAATAAGCGTAAAAACAAAACAAGACAGGAACTTCAGCCTGTTCGAGATAAAATCGCTTTATCATAATTGCCTGATATAAAAAAAGGAAGATACAAACGTCTATCAACAAAATAACTGTTCTCTTTTTATGAAAATAAAAGAAAACAAAAGAACCGCATAGCATTGCGGTTCTTTTTGTAGGACAGCAAAAAGATACAAGAATTTGACAGAAAACATACACAAGAATCGGTTGACAAAACTTGGAAAAATGTTATAATAAATGCGAATCATTCCTATTTTGCTAATGCCGAATGAGGATATGAAAAAATAAACGGAGGTAAGAAATATGGAAGATAGAAGCAAGATTACCGTTCCTTTGTTAGGTGAACCTGCGCCGAGTTTTAAGGCGATGACTACAAACGGAGAAATCAATTTCCCCGAAGATTACAAAGGCAAGTGGGTTGTGTTTTTCTCGCATCCGGCTGACTTTACACCGGTGTGCACGACGGAATTTATCGGCTTTGCGACCATTGCTGATGAGCTGAAAGCGATGAATACGGAACTGGTGGGTCTGTCTGTCGACTCGCTGCCGGCGCACAAAGCCTGGCTGCGCGATATCGAAACATTGGAATATCAGGGCAAGAAAAATGTCAAAATCAAGTTTCCTTTGATCGAAGACATTAAAATGGATGTATCCAATAAGTACGGCATGATTCAGCCGGCACAGGCAAACACGGCTGCCGTGCGTGCAGTGTTTATTGTGGATCCGCAGGGAATCATTCGCTTGATTCTCTACTATCCGCTGACAACAGGCCGCAACATGGACGAAATCATCCGCGTTCTCAAAGCGCTGCAAAAAACCGACAGCGACAAAGTGGCTACGCCGGCAAACTGGCAGCCGGGCGGCGATGTGATTGTTCCGGGATTTGATCCCGAAGCAACGCCGGATCCGAACGTGGAGTGCGTCTCCTGGTATTTGTGCCTGAGAAAAGAAAAATAAAAAAACCTGCGGGCGCGGGCAATCTTGCCCGCCCCGCACGGCTAATCCAAATCTAATATATTAAAAAAAGGAGAATAGTATGGAGTTAAAATTTTATCTTTGTAACCGCTGTAAAAATATTGCTACAAAAGTAGTTGATTCGGGTGTGCCGCTGGTATGTTGCGGCGAAGAAATGCAGGAATTGGTGGTCAACACCGTAGATGCAGCACAGGAAAAGCATGTACCCGTTGTGGAAGTACATGAAGATTACGTAGAAGTAACCGTGGGCAGCACATTGCATCCGATGGAAGAAAAACACTACATTATGTTTATCTATCTGGTAACCGACAAAGGCGGGCAAATCAAAATGCTCAAGCCCGGTCAGGAGCCGAAAGTTACGTTCCCGATCAAAGGCGAAAAAGCCGTTGCCGCATACGAATATTGCAATTTGCACGGACTTTGGAAGGCGGACGCATAAAAAAAACGTTGCTTGGACCCTGCGCGAAAGTGCGGGGTCTTTTTTATTTTAAGAAAAAATAAAGACTATATTGCGAATAATACTATATAATATAAGAATAATAAAAAATGCAAAAATAAAACAATGAAAAATAAAACAATGAAAAATAAACAGTTCTCCATTTTGTACATCACACAAAGTGCAAAAAAACAGGAGAAGAAAGGAGCAAAGATGAAAAAACAATTTATCAGCGAAAGAGTCAAAACACGAGCGAAGACCGACTCGCGGGCTCTTATGAAAGGCGCAGGCTTTACCGATGAGGAACTGAGCCGCCCCTTTATCGGCGTGGCGGGTTCCTGGACCAATATTTTTCCCGGCCATTCCAACTTAGACAAGTTGAGCCGCGCTGCCGAAGAGGGGATTTTGATGGGGGGCGGCACGCCGATTCACTTTGAAACCATCGCAATCTGCGACGGCATTTCCATGGGCACTGACGGCATGAAATATTCGCTGCCCAGCAGAGAGGTAATTGCTAACAGCGTAGAATCCATTGCCGAGGCCCATGCCTGTGACGGGCTGGTACTCATCGCTGCTTGCGACAAAATCATTCCCGGCATGTTGATCGGTGCGCTCAGGGTCAATATTCCCACGATTATCGTTACGGGCGGTCCCATGTTGGCAGGCAACTATCAGGGCAAAGCCATCGAAGTAATCAGTATCACCGAAGCCCATGGCGCCGTTGCCGCCGGCAAAATGACCCTGGATGAGTTGGCGGAGCTTGAAGACGAAGCCTGTCCCGGATGCGGCGCTTGTCAGGGAATGTTTACGGCAAACTCCATGAGCTGCATGACCGAAGTTTTGGGCATTGGCGTAAAAGGCAACGGCACCGTTCCCGCAGTGCATGCGAAACGCTATCGCATGGCAAAAGAAGCGGGCATGCAAATTATGAAGTTGGTGGAACAAGATTTAAAACCGAGAGATTTTCTTACGAAAACCTCCTTTGAAAATGCCATCGCCGTCGATATGATGCTGGGATGCTCCACGAATACGGCGTTGCATCTGCCGGCCATTGCGCGTGCGGCAGGAGTCAAAGTCACGTTGGAAGACTTTGATGTCATCAGTCGCAAAGTGCCTCACGTGTCCAAACTTTCTCCGTCCGGTCATCATCTGATGCAGGATTTGGATGTGGCAGGCGGTGTTTCCGCAGTTATCAAAGCAGGCATCGACGCAGGCTACATTGACGGCAGCGCGATGACCGTTACGCAAAAGAGCCTTGCGCAAAACGTAGCGGATGCGAAAATTTTGAATACCGATGTCATCCGCATTGACAACCCTTATTCCAAAGAAGGCGGGTTGATGGTGCTGCACGGAAACCTGGCGCCGCTTGGATGTGTTATCAAGTCCGCCGGCGTTGCACCCGAAATGTTTGAGCACAAGGGGCCGGCACGGGTGTATCACTCCGAACTGGAAGCCAAAGCGGCTTTGGATAACGGTGAAATCAACAAGGGCGACGTTATCGTCGTTCGTTACGAAGGACCCAAGGGCGGGCCGGGCATGCAGGAAATGCTGGCGCTTACCGCACGCATTGCGGGCATGGGCTTTGATAAAGACGTGGCGCTCGTTACCGACGGACGATTTTCCGGCGGCAGCAGAGGCGGTGTGATCGGCCATGTTTCTCCCGAAGCTGCACTGGGCGGACCCATTGCGCTCATTGAAGAGGGCGATATGATCGAAATCAATTTGCACAATCGCACGTTGATGCTCTTGGTAGACGAAAAGACCTTAGAAGAGAGAAAAGCAAAATGGGTATGTCCGCCGCCGAAAGTCAAAACAGGCTGGTTGGCGCAATACGCCCAGCTGGTAGGCCCGGTAAGCCTGGGCGCGCCGCTGGTTACGGAGTATGAAGAAGTTTAAAAAACACCGAGATACAATCGGCAGAAAAAGAGGGAATTCCCTCTTTTTTTATTGCGCCAAAGGGCGGGAAAAAAACAAAAACTGTAAAAACAATTGACAACAAAGCCTTGCAAAACTATAATATGCGTTATATGATATTTGCAATGACAAAGAGAGTATCGCCCTCGTGCGGCACAGAGAAGATCGGGCAGCTGAGACGATTTGCGTGCAGGGATGGAGAAAGCAACTTTGGAGCATGGAGTCGATAATCAATAAGACTTTGCGTGTTCTGCGTTAAAGAGTTGAGTGGGTCACAGTGACCAACACGGGTGGTACCGCGGCAAAATTTGTCGTCCCTGCAACTTCGCAGGGACATTTTTTTTCAACGGGAAACAATGAAAAACAAAGGAGTTATGTTTATGCAATATATCGGAGTCAATGAAGTCAGAGAAAAGTTTTTATCTTTTTTCGAATCCAAGGAGCATTTGCGCTTGCACAGCTTTTCTCTGGTGCCCCAAATCGACAAAAGCCTTCTGCTGATCAACTCGGGCATGGCGCCGTTAAAACCGTATTTTACGGGTCAGGAGACCCCGCCGTCAAAGCGCATCGTCACATGTCAAAAGTGCATCCGCACGCCCGATATCGACAACACGGGCAAAACGGCGCGCCATGGCACGTTTTTTGAAATGCTGGGCAACTTTTCTTTCGGGGATTATTTTAAAAAAGAAGCCATTCAGTGGAGCTGGGAATTTATGCGAAAAGTGATGGAAATTCCCTATGAACTGCTCTATGTAAGCATCTATGAAGAAGATGAGGAAGCTTATGATATCTGGCATAATACGGTGGGTCTGCCCGAAGAAAAGATTGTTCGATTGGGCAAAGAAGACAATTTTTGGGAGATTGGCACGGGACCTTGCGGACCTTGCAGTGAAATTTATGTGGATCGAGGCGAAGCATACGGGTGCGACAATCCTAATTGCGCCGTCGGCTGCGAGTGCGACCGCTACATCGAAGTATGGAACTTGGTGTTTACGCAGTTTAACCGCGATGAAGAAGGCAATTATACGCCGCTGGACTTTCCCAATATTGACACGGGCATGGGACTGGAGCGCATGGCCATGGTTATGCAGGGCGCCGAGAGCATTTTTGCCGTAGATACGATCAAAAACGTGCTGGATTATGTATGTACAATTTCTGAAAAAACCTATGGCGAGGACGAAAAAACCGACGTGTCTATTCGCGTAATCACCGACCATGTCCGCAGTGTTGTCTTTATGGTGGCCGACGGCATTTTGCCGCAAAACGAAGGCAGGGGATATGTACTGCGCCGCTTGTTGCGCCGTGCCGCACGCCATGGACGTCTGTTGGGCATCGACCATTTGTTTTTGGGTATGGCGGCGGAAAAAGTCATCAACCAGTCCATGGAAGCTTATCCGGAATTGGACGAAAAACGGGCGTATATCCTGCGCATTATCAAAGCCGAAGAAGAAAAATTCAGCGAGACCATCCAGCAGGGGCTCGGGATGATGCACGAAATCATCGATTTTATGAAAGAGAAAAAACAAACCGTATTTGACGGAGAAATCGCTTTTCGACTCTATGATACCTACGGTTTTCCGCTGGAGCTCACCGAAGAAATTTTAGCGGAAAACCATATGCGTTTAGAAATCGCATCTTATAACAAAGCCATGGACGAACAAAAGCAACGCGCCAGAGAGGCGCATCGCTCCAAGGATATTGCAGGCTGGATTGACGAGACCGCACAACTCCTCGTGCCCCTGCGTCCCACGAAGTTTTTGGGCTATGATGTCATGACTTCTTCCGCCACGGTGCAAATGCTGCTCACGCAAACAGGGACTGCGGAGCAACTTGACGCAGGACAAAGCGGTATTGCCGTGTTAAACCAAACGCCTTTCTACGCCGAAAGCGGCGGTCAGGTGGGAGACAGCGGTCTCATTCAAAGCAAAAAAGCCACCGTTCGCGTAAAGGATACGCAAAAATCAGGGGATAAAGTGCTGCACTATATCACCGTGACGAAAGGTGTCTTTTCGACAGGCGACAAAGTGGAAGCCAAAGTAGACAGACGGCGCCGCATGGATATTATGCGCAACCACAGCGCTACGCATTTGCTGCATCAAACCTTGCGCAATATTCTCGGCGAGCATGTAAGCCAGGCGGGCTCCCTGGTGGAACCCGCAAAATTGCGCTTCGACTTCACGCATTTTGAAAAAATCGACAAAGAGGAGCTCAAGCAAATCGAAAAGCAGGTCAACGAACAAATCTATGATGCGCTGCAAGTGCATAAAGAGGAAATGACCATTGACGAAGCCAAAGAAAAAGGAGCCATTGCCCTGTTCGGCGAAAAATACGCCGATCGTGTGCGCGTCGTAAGCATGGGCGAATATTCCATGGAACTTTGCGGCGGCTGCCATATCGACAACACCGGGCAAATCGGACTCTTTAAAATTCTTTCCGAGGGTTCCGTAGCGTCCGGCGTTCGGCGCATTGAAGCGTCCACCGGTCGACATGCCTATCAAAATATGGAAGATGCCCTATATACACTGGAAGAAGTGCAAATGCTGTCCAAAGCCGATCAAGCTACCGTGGCAGACAAAGTGCGGGATGCTTTTGCCGAAATCAAGTCTTTGAATCGAAGGCTTGAAGAATACAAAGCCGCCTCGGCTACAGATGCGGCAAGCACGATTGCAAAAAGCGCAAAAGACATCGGTGATATCCGATTTTTCAGCGCAGTGCTCGCCGATAGCAGCGTAGAAGAACTGCGAACGCTTTCCGATAAGCTCAAAGACAGTTGCGAAAAATGTGTCGTTGCGTTGATCGGCGAAAAAGACGGCAAACATGCGCTGATTCTCACGGCAAGCAAAGCCGTCGGCACAGCCTTTCACAGCGGCAAAGTGATCAAAGAAGCCGCCGCCCTGGCAGGAGGCAGTGGAGGAGGCAGGCCGGATATGGCGCAGGCTGGCATTGCATCTGCCGAAAATGCCGAAGAAATATTTGCTTTTATTGCCGAAAAAATAGCGCAATAAGATCAAATATCGTTTGTTTATTTTGTAAAATATGAAAAAAAACGTGGTAAAAAACACCAAAGTGCGATATAATACCAAAATAGTATTTTGATATGTGGAGAAAAGACATGGAAAACAGCACCGTACAATTCAGCCTGGATAACGATCGCGAAAAAGCCATTCAGGACATCATTCGTGAAGTCAATGCGGCATTGCTCGAAAAAGGGTATAATCCCATCAATCAGCTTCTGGGCTACATTATGAGCGGAGATCCCACCTATATCACCTCGCACAAAAATGCCCGAGCGCTTATTCGCAGAGTGGAGCGTGACGAGTTGATTGAAGAGTGCATCAAAGCCTATTTAAAATCCATCGGTCTTTGATTGAGCGCTCTCAATAGCGGCTAAAACAGCCGTCCCTGAAACATGCATAAAAATTCACCGACCTGTTTTTACAGGTCGGTATTTTATTTGCGCTTTTCTGACAGGACAGTGTACTGCGCTTATAGTTCAACAGGAATCTTCTGCAATCTGCCAAAAAACGGGATTTTCAATATGCGGATTTTGTTGTGCGCTAAAGGTCAAAAAATGATATAATGATTTCAATTAATCAAAACACGGAGTGCGAACAATGTTTGAAATCGAAGTTACCATCGGCGCCTTGGCCGAAGAGCCCCTTTGTCAAATTTTTTCCGAGTTGGGCATCGACAGCTGCGCCATTTATACGCACAGCGAAAAACTCACGGAGGATGAACTCTGGGAGAATGAAAACATCCTGCCCCCGGACGGTCTTTGCCGTGTGGTGGGCTACACTGCGCAAGAAAATGTAGAAAGCCTCGTGGCGCAAATCGAAGAAAAAATCGCAGCCTTTGCGGACTTCGGCTTTGACCTCGGCGCTTATACCGTTGATGTGCGTCAAATTATGGACATCGATTGGGCCGAGGAGCATAAAAAATATTACGCGATTGCCGAAATAGACAATATGGTTATTTGCCCCGTTTGGGACGTCGATACGCTTACGGAAGAACAAAAGAAAAAACTCGTGATTTTGCTGGAGCCCGGCGCTGCCTTTGGCACCGGACTGCACGAAACCACCCGCATGTGCATGCGCCTGCTTCATGAAACAGTCAAACCGGGCGCATGCGTCTTTGACGTAGGCAGCGGCAGCGGCATTTTGTCGATTCTCGCATCAAAACTCGGAGCAGGGCAGGTCTATGCCGGCGATATCGACAGCCTCGCCATAGCGGCAGGAATCAAAAACAGTGCGCTGAACGAAGTATCAAATATCACGTTTTTGGAAGGCGATTTTTTTGCGTCTTTTGAAGGCAAGGTGGATCTTGTCGTTGCCAATATCATTGTGTCGATTTTAAAAGAATTGATACCGCAGGCAAAACAGCGCCTTACCCCCGGCGGCAAGATGATTTTATCGGGCATTTTGGACACACAGCTTAAAGAAATGGACGCTGTTTTATCTCAAAACGGCTTTGTTCTTCTCAAAACCCTGCAAGAGGGTCAGTGGGTAAGCCTGTTGGCAGAAAAAAAGGAATAATCCATGCATAGAATTTTTATTGACCGGGAAGAATTATACGATGACGGCGGCAGCCTGCGCGTTTTCGGCGCAAGGGCGCACCACATGAAAAATGTGTTGCGCATGCGCCCGGGCGATGCGTTCATCGCCTGCGACGGCGCCTATACCGACTATAGCTGCACCGTTACCTCCGTTGCCAAAGACAGGCTGGAAGCAAGCGTAATCAGCGCGTCGCAAAACGCGTCGAAGAAAGACTATACCCTCACACTGTGCCAAGCCATGCCCAAAGGCGCGAAAATCGATTTCGTGCTGCAAAAGGCCACGGAGCTGGGCGCGGATGAAATTAACATCTTTTTTTCCGCCCGCACAGACGTAAAATACGACGAAGCCCAGCAGCAAAAACGGCTCAGCCGTTTTGATCGCATTGTGGAGGAAGCGGCAAACCAGTGCGGTGCGGGAGCCATCTCCGCTGTGCGCATTTTCAAAGACTTTGATGCGATGCTTGCCTCACTTGATCCGGCAGCAAAGGTCATCATGGCCTATGAAGAAGAAAAAACAACGACTTTCAAAAGCGTCTTGCGAGGCAATAACAGCACAAATCTGGTTTTTATCGTGGGTCCCGAAGGGGGATTTGACCCGAAAGAAGCACAGCATGCCAAGGAGGCGGGCGCTGTTTTGGTATCCTTGGGCAGACGCATTTTGCGCACGGAAACAGCGGGCATGTTTTTGCTTTCTTGCGTAAGCTACGAAAAGCAGGAAGAGGGCGGGCAAGAATGAAGGCGGCGCTTTATACGTTGGGCTGCAAAACCAACATCTATGATACCCAAGCCATGGAAGAGGCGCTTTTGTCCGCAGGGTATGAAATTGTTTCCTTTCATGACAAAGCCGATGTTTATATCATCAACACCTGCGCCGTAACCAATGTCAGCGAATCCAAGTCCCGCCAAATGATTCACCGTGCCCGCAAAACAAATCCCGATGCGGTAATTATTGCGGCAGGCTGCTACAGCCAAATTGCTCCGCAGCGCTTGTTGGGCTTTGAAGAAGTGGACGGCATCATCGGCATTGCCGACAGAGAGAAACTGCCGTTGCTGATCGAAGCATCCAAAGCAAAAAAAACGGACTTCGTAACACCGCATGACAAAACGGAAATATACGAACCGCTCCATATTCGCGCTTACAGCGAAAAAACCAGAGCGTTTTTAAAAATACAGGAAGGCTGTGACAATTATTGCGCGTACTGCATTATCCCTTATGCAAGAGGCAAAGCGCGCAGCCGAAACATAGAGGAAATTCTTGCGGAAGCGGCTGTGCTTTCCGCAGCGGGACACAGCGAAATCGTGCTTACAGGCACGCACATCGCCTCTTACGGCAAAGAATGGCAAAATATCGGACTCATTGACGTAATCGAATCATTGCAGAACATACAATCGGTGGCGCGCATTCGCCTGGGATCGTTGGAGCCGAAAATCTTTACGCCGTCGTTCGTATCTCGCCTGCAAAACTGCAGCAAAGTATGTCCGTCGTTTCATTTGTCCCTGCAAAGCGGCAGCGAAAATACCCTTGTCGCCATGGGCAGACGCTACAGCGCCAGGGAGTACGCGCAAATTGCCGAGGATATTTGCACGAATTTTCCAACCTGTTCGCTGACCACCGATGTCATTGTCGGTTTTCCCGGCGAGAGCGAAGAAGACCACAAAGAATCCTTGCGTTTTTGCCGCGATATCGGCTTTATGAAAATCCACGTCTTTCCGTATTCCGCCAAAAAAGGCACGAAAGCGGCGACGATGGCAGGGCAGGTGGACAAGCAAACCAAGCAGCGGCGCAGTGAAGAGTTTTTGCGACTGAGCAGCGAGCTGCAGCAGTCTTTTTATCAACGATTTATTGGCAAAGAAGCACGGGTGCTTTTTGAACAGCGCAAAGACGACTGCGAAGAAGGCTACAGCGAAAATTACATCACTGTAAAAGTGCGAACCGATGTGCCGCTGTGCGGTCAAATCAAAAAAGTACGCCTGTTGAAAAGTGATAACGATGCAATGCAGGCAGAAATCATATAGCGGGAAAAAATATGGAAACTTACAGCGTCTCACAAATTACAAAAAAAATCAGCGGACTGATCAGCGCAGATGCCACGCTCAGCGGCGTTGCCATTGAGGGCGAGGTGTCCAATTGCACGCTGCACTCGTCCGGACATTTGTATTTCAGTCTCAAGGACGAAAATGCGAAAATCAATTGCATCATGTTTGCCCGGGATGTGCGCAACATCGATTTTTTGCCGGAAGCGGGGATGCACATCATTGCATACGGCCGTGTGATGCTTTATGAAAAAACCAGCACCTGCCAGCTTCAGGCCACCGTGCTGATTCATTCGGGCATGGGCGTTTTGCATGAAAAATACAGCCGCTTGCTCAAAGAGCTGGAAAGTCAGGGATATTTTGACAAAGAAAACAAAAAGCCGCTGCCGACGTTTATCAAAAAAGCGGCGGTGATTACGTCCCCCACAGGTGCGGTGATTCATGATATTATCAATACTGTCAGGCGGCGCAATCCCACCGTGCAAATCATTCTCTGTCCCGCGCCCGTGCAGGGCAGCGGCGCAGCAAAGGAGCTGGCCGAACGAATGGGTCGCATCAATCGCCTCAATCTGGCCGATGTGATTATTGTGGCAAGGGGAGGGGGCAGTCTCGAAGAGCTCTGGGCCTTTAACGAACAAGAACTGGCGCTGGCCATCTATGCTTCAAAGATTCCCGTCATTTCCGCCGTCGGACACGAAACCGATTTTACCATTTCGGATTTCGTTGCCGATGTGCGCGCCGCCACGCCCACGGCAGCAGCCGAAATGGTCTCGTTTCCCCGCGAAAACTACCTGGCGCATCTTTCCGCGCAACGCTTGCGCATGGTGCAGGTCATTTCTGTGCGTTTAGAAGATTACAGACAGCGGTTAAAAGCCTTAAGTCGTCCCGCCGCCCTTACGCAAATGCTGCAAAACAACATCACCGGACACAGAAACGCTGTCAAAACCCTGCGCAAAACCCTGGCAAAAACCGCCGAGACCATGCTGGTCATGCAGCGCATGCAACTGGCGAATCTGCAAATCAGACTGGAGGCCAATGACGTTGCCGCCACGTTGGCAAAAGGCTATGCATTGGTGAAAATACAAGACAAACTGCTCACGAGCAAAGAGCAGGCACGTTTGCACGAATCAATCGACGTTATTTTTGACAACTTCAGACTAAAGGCTGAAATCGTGGAAATCAAAGGAGAAACCTATGGCGCAAAAGAAAACATTTGAAGAAAAAATGAAAGAACTGGAAGAAAAAGTAACGCTGCTGGAAAGCGGAGAAGTGGGGCTCGAAGAGTCCATCGGCATCATTACCGAATCGGCAGGCATTATCAAAGAACTCGAAAAAGAACTGGATGATACGGAAGACAAGCTGAAATGCCTGGATTTAAAAACCGATGAAGTGGTGCCGCTGGCGGAGGAGGAAGAATGAGCTACAAAGAAGATTTAAAAAAACGTTCCGATGAAATCGAAGAAATCTTAGCCGACTATGCCCCGAAAGGGGATAGTCCCGCATTGCTTCTCGAAGCCATGCGCTATTCGCTCTTTGCCGGAGGCAAGCGCATGCGCCCCGTATTGCTCATGGAGGCTGTGCGCCTCTTTGACGGCCCGGTGATGCTGGCGCGTCCGCTGGCGGCGGCATTGGAAATGATTCACACTTACTCGTTGATTCATGACGACTTGCCCGCCATGGACGATGACGTGCTGCGCCGGGGCAAGGCCACAAACCATGTGGTCTTCGGCGAGGCCATGGCCATTTTGGCCGGAGACGGACTGCTGAACTGCGCAATGCAAATCATGGCGCAAAACATACCCTATGAAAATGCCCGTTATCTGGAAGGCTACCTGCGCGCCATGACCGAAATCATCGTCGCGGCAGGCCATGAGGGCATGATCGGCGGGCAGGTGCTCGATGTGCTCAGCGAAGGCAAAGGAGCCGATAAAGAGGCGCTGGACTATATTCACAAGCACAAAACAGGTGCGCTGCTCACAGCGCCGTTGCGAGCCGGAGCGCTGTTGTCGGGGGCTGATGAAGAGCAGTTGGCGGCCGTCAGCGCTTACGCCGCCGCCGTCGGCCACAGCTTTCAGCTTGTGGACGATTTGCTGGACATCGAGGGCGAGGCGGAGAAGCTGGGCAAATCGATCGGCAAAGATGCCGCCGACGGCAAACTAACCTACCCCGGCGTCCACGGTATCGAGGCAACAAGAACAAAAATCGTCCAACTGCATCAACAGGCAGTCAAAAATCTGAAGATGTTTGGCGACAAAGGCGACTTTCTCAAGCGAACCGCAGACTTTTTGGCGGAAAGAGACCATTAATTTCAAAAAATAATGGTAAAAATATACATGTGTGGTATAATTATGCATATTTGACAACAAATATGCATTTTTAATGAAAGGAAACCCATGGGAAAAATCAGGCTGGATGTATTTTTGCACGAAAAAGGATATTTTCCCAGTAGGGAAAAAGCGAAAGCCGCCATTATGGCGGGNNACGCATAGACAAAGCGGGCACGGCAATAGAAGAAGATACCTGCGAAGTGGAAATTTTTTCTGCACAGACAAAATATGTGGGGCGCGGCGGCTATAAACTCGAAAAGGCCCTGCAAGTCTTCGATTTTGATACAGCAGACAAAGTATTTTTGGATATCGGCGCCTCCACGGGCGGTTTTACCGATTGCCTGTTGCAACAAGGCGCAAAAAAAGTATACGCCATCGACGTGGGATACGGACAGCTCGATTATGTCCTGCGTATTGATGAACGCGTCGTTTCCGTGGAAAAAACCAATTTCCGCTATTTAAAATACGATACGATCGGCGAAAAGGCCGACGGTTTCGTCATGGATGTGTCCTTTATTTCCGTTTTAAAGCTTACGGAAAACTTGAAGCAGTTTTTAAAACAAGGCGCCGAGGGCATTTTTTTAATCAAGCCGCAATTCGAAGCCACTCGCGCGCAAATAGAAAAAAAAGGCATCATTAAAGAAAAAAACACGCATATCAGCGTACTGACTGCCGTGATTGGCGCACTGGAAGAAAGCGGCTGGCATGTCAAAGAAATTACCCATTCACCCATTGCGGGCGCAAAAGGCAATATTGAATTTTTGCTGCATGTGGCTTATCCGTTTGCATCGCAAAAGAGCGATGTGGGCAAAGAGAAAATTTTGCAAACGGTCAATGCGGCGCATGAAGAAAATAAGTGAGGCAAAGAAATGAAAAAAGTCGGCATTATGGCCAATCCGCGAAGAGATATTGATTTGGAATATACAAAAAATGTCATCGGATTTTTGCAAAACAAAGTCAAAATTTATATCGAGGAAGAAATCGTACCGTTTCTCGCCCCTAATCACGGCTTTGAGCTGCTCACGGCGCAAAACGCCGAAGAGCTGGACTTTGTCGTTATTTTAGGCGGAGACGGCACGATTTTAGATTCTTTGGCACTGCTGAATTATAGCTCCGTACCGCTGTTGGGGATCAATTTGGGCCGTCTCGGATTTTTGGCCGCCGCAGAACGATATGAGTGGCAATACTATTTAGACCTTGCGTTAAAAGGGGCCTATCAATTGGAGTCCCGTTCGCTTTTGGCCATGGAACACATGGGCAATAAACGCATTGCTTTGAATGATGTGGTGCTTTTTCGCGCCAGTGAAGAAGGCGGTGTCATCAGCCTGGATGTCTATATCGACAATGTACTCCTGGCAGAGTACTACGCCGACGGCATCATCATTTCCACTCCCACGGGCTCCACGGCATATTCTTTAGCGGCGGGAGGCCCGATTATCAGTCCGAAAGCCGAAGCCATTTTGCTCAACCCGATCAATCCGCACTCGTTGTCGAATCGGGCCATCGTCATCGGCCCGGACGAAAAAATCAAAGTCATTCTCAAAAAAGGCAGCGCCGATGTGCGCAGTGACGGCGATTTTTATACGAAAGCCACCGACAGCGTTTTTTCGTTTTCGCTCCATGAAACAAAAGCGCGGTTTGTTGTATTTGAAACACATAATTTTTATCATAACGTCTATAAAAAAATCAGATAGAGGGTAGAATATGAAAATCAAAAGACATGCAAAAATTTTAGAAATCCTTGACCAGCATGCCATTGAGACCCAGGAAGAACTGGCGGAGAAGCTGAAGGAAGCGGGATTCGACATTACCCAGGCCACGATCAGCCGGGACATTAAAGAAATGAAGCTGGTAAAAATGATGGATGCCAGCGGACGCTATCGTTACAGCAAATACCGCGATGACTCCGTTCCCGTCAACGAGCGCATGATGAATGTGTTTCGCGAAGCCGTAACGCATATCGATTATGCGGGCAACATCGTTGTCGTAAAAACCTTAAGCGGCATGGCGCATGCAGCGGCGGTGACGGTGGATCTTACGGAATGGTCCGAAATCGTCGGCTGCCTGGCAGGAGACGATACGATTTTCATTTTGGTCAAAACCGAACAAACAGCCATGGAGCTGGTGAGTAATTTAAAAAAATATATCAAATAGACAGGCGGTGAGAAGGTGCTGGCACAACTCAGCGTTCAAAACTTTGCAGTCATTAAAAATATTGCCATTGAGTTCGATGAAGGTCTCAATGCACTGACCGGCGAGACCGGTGCGGGCAAATCGGTACTCATCGACGCATTGGCGCTTGCTTTGGGATACAAGGCCAGCAGAGAGGCGGTGCGCACGGGCTGTGAAAAGACCGTGGTGCAAGCCGCTTTTTTTATTGACGAAAACCATCCGTCCCGCATGCTGGCGCAAGAAGCAGGTATCAGCGTGGAAGAGCAGCTCATCTTCACAAGAGAAGTCACCGCCGCAGGGCGCAGTATTTGCCGCATAAACGCCACGTTGGTAACCGCGTCACTATTGCGTCAACTGGGAGCAAAGCTTGTGGATATCCACGGGCAACACGAACACCAATCTTTGTTGGACAAAAGCAGACACATTGCGTTTTTTGATCAATATTCTCCCGAGACAATCCGGCAGGCAAAGGCGGTAAAAGAGGCTTATGAAGTTTACTTAGCCGAAAAAAAGAAGCTGGAAGCTCTGCTGGTCGACCGTGCCGAAGCCGAGCAAAAAAAGGCGATGCTTTCAGCCGATATTGCCGCCATCGAAAGCTTATCTCCGCAAATCGGCGAAGATGCCGAAATCGAGCGCAAAATCAGCCGCATCAAAAACCGCGCGCAATTTGCAAAAAGTCTGCACGAAGCGTATGAATCGCTCTATGCCGACGAACGCAGCGCGCTTGCCGGCCTTGCCTCAGCCACCGAAGCCCTCGAAGCCCTCAGCGGCATGGACGAGAGTTTTGCCGAGTCTGTCCATGCGCTTTTGCGCGCCAATGCCGAGATGGAAGAAGTGGCGCACAGCCTCAAAAAACACCTGGCAGAGGACGAAGCAGACGAAGAAGCCGACATCGATGCCCTGGAGAGCCGCGCTTATGCGCTTACGCAACTGAAGCGTAAATACGGCGTTACGATTGAAGAAGTTTTACAGGTAAAAGAAGAAAAACGGCGCCGTTTGGCTGAAATAGAAAATCTGGACGAAGGCTTACACAGGCAGCAAGAGGCGCTGACAATAGCCAAAGAAGCGTATTTTGAAAAGGCCAAAGCCCTGACACGGCTGCGCCTTGGTCAAAAGGCAAAATTTGAGAAAAAAATCACGGAAGTGCTGAAAGAATTGGCCATGCCCGATGCGCGTTTTGAAGCGGCGATAACGGCAAAAAAAGGAGAAGCGGCAATCAGTGCAACCGGGCGGGAAGAGCTGGAGTTTTTGTTTTCCGCCAATAAGGGCATTGCGCCCAAAGCTTTAACAAAAATCGCCTCAGGCGGTGAGGTCAGCCGCCTGATGCTGGCCATGAAAATCGCCGTAACCGACAGCGAAATTCAAACGCTGGTGTTCGATGAAATCGACACGGGCATCAGCGGCATCACTGCGCAAAAAATGGCCGAAAAACTCAAAGAACTCAGCGCAAGTTATCAGGTGCTGCTCGTAACGCACCTGCCGCAAATTGCCGCCATGGCCCAGGCGCACTACAGCGCCGTGAAATCTTCCGATGATATGGTCACTTCCACACAAATTTTGCAGCTGAACAGAGAGGGAAAAGAAAAAGAAATCGCAAAAATGATCGGCGGTGAGCGCCTGAGCGCTTCCGCCCTTGCTCATGCCCGACAAATGCTTGATGCCGCAAAAAACTCCGACACGGGTCAAGGGACATGACGATTCGATTGGCGCAAACCGATGATTTGCCTTTCCTTGAAGAAATGTACCGACAAGTGGTTGTTGCGATGTGCCGTAACGGTCTTTTTAATCGTAAAATTACCGGAGAATAAAGCGAATTATATTTACTTTATAAATCATCATATTATCGGGAGGAAATTGTAATGGGATACTGGAAATGTCAAAACATTCCGCAAAATGATTCAACACTTAAGAACATAATTTTCCAATACGTGGTATCGTGTCCTTCATCAATTCGTAAGAAAGAGGGCGGAGGCTATGTGTATAGTTCTGTGAGTCAAAAAAAGAATTGTTCGTTTAGAAAACGTGGAATAACTCATTCACTTTTGACAACGCTCTTGAGCCAAATTAAAAAGTCTTTAGTGACAAACGAAGCTTATCACAAGCTTGAACCAAATGATTCTGTTGAAAATAAAATCGAAGAAATAATTAAAAACACAACTCTTTCGGATGAATATTTTGATTTGGTAATATTTAAAAAACATAGCAATATGTCTGNNTCTGACACAGAAGCAATATTTTATTATATTCGAAACGCTTTTGCACATGGTTCTTTTGGAATTAAAACAATAAACAATAATCGCATCTATTATCTTGAAAGTAAAAGAGACACTATAAAGGCGTTAATGAGGTTAAAAGAATCGACATTAGAAAAATATATCAAATTGATGAAAAAATCACCAGCAGAAATCAAGAAGTTACAAAAAAATAAAAAGCCGTAAAAAGACAAAATCTGTTAACAGAGGCATCGTTTTGGATTTATGTATTTGGTACTTGTTTTCTAGAAAAATAATTTTGCACAGGATGAAGAATATGAAGATGAATAACATGAAAAAGAGAAACAAAATCCTGCTGTTTTTGCTGGCTGTCTTTGTTCTTGTTTTGCTTACTGAACCTGTTACCCATCTGTTGCATCGCACGGCTGATCGTCTTCTCTATAACAATTATCACCATTATGTTTCCTGCGCCGACTTGCCGACGTTGACGGAGGTGGAAGCTGTTGTTGCCGCCCATGGCGATACGGTGGCGCAAATTCAAGCCGTCGACCCTGCCGACGTAGAGTTCGTTATCGATTCTGCCACCTGCCCGGGAAAGGGCAGCATCGTTATCTACTACGCCTCCCACACGCAAAGCGAACAAATCCAAGCCCTCTTGCCCGACAAAACCTTTTATGGCATCCCCGTAACCCTCATCAAT
Source organism: Eubacteriaceae bacterium UBA1433 (assembly GCA_002329295.1). Taxonomy (GTDB): domain Bacteria; phylum Bacillota; class Clostridia; order Eubacteriales; family UBA1433; genus UBA1433. The sequence goes on along the minus strand of DCTT01000021.1, from coordinate 84,027 downwards.
CGCTGAAAGAAGAAAAAATTCCGACTTGAAATACACCACACAAATCTCTTAGTCGTTCGTACCGGATATTGTAAAGCTATGGTGCTTTTTTCGTCCGCTTGTTTTTTTTGGAATGTGAAGAGGGAAGAGGCCAGGTGTTTTTTTGTGCAGAATGAACAGGAAAATCAAAAGATATTTCTCCGCGAGGAGATAAAAAAATCTTTGACAAAAGAATACGCTGTCATTATACTGCCATTGAATAGCACATCTTGTCATTTCAAAGGAAATACAAACAATGAAACTGTCGAAACAGTATCTGTTTTATCTGGCAGGAGCTCTGTGGGCACTTGCCGGCACCATGGTTTTGTCCTTCGGCCTGCGTGCGCTTTTATCCCGACCGACCCATTGGAAAATTCTCGGCGCCTTAATCGTCTTTGCCGTCTTTTATCTGTTGATTTTCCTGCCGCTTGTCAAAAAGCACGAAAAGCGAATTGTCGAAGATGCGCGCCAAAAAATGCCCTGGTGGATGTTTTTTGACAGGAAAGGGTATCTTTTTATTGCTGTGATGATGCCGGTCGGCATTTTTCTGCGCCTTTGCGGTTTTGTTCCGCGATGGTTTTTCGCATTTTTTTATACCGGACTCGGTGCAGCGCTGTTGTTGTGCGGATTGCAATTTTTTCACGCGGGATTTCGTCAGTGTAAAAGGGCAAGACTTGCGAAAAGTCAATCGTAAAAAAAAACACAAAACCGGCCGAAAAACAGTTGGCCGTCACCGAAGTGTTAAGGGGTCTGTGAGCAATCAAATCGATTCTCCATGACAGATGTGCGAAATGAAAAATGGGGCATTCCATAGAAATCCAAACGACAATGGATGATGTTACGATTAGTAACATGGCTGTTACGATAAAAGAATTGTACTGACAGGATAGATTGCGTATGGTGGAATCAAAAAAAGGAGGTCACCATGATGACTTTTGCAGAAAAACTACAGGATTCAAGAAAGAGAGCGGGGCTGTCACAGGAACAGCTCGCAGAAAAATTGTCGGTGTCTCGCAGTGCCGTGGCAAAATGGGAGAACGACAACGGCATGCCCGATATCGATAATTTAAAGGCAATAGCGCAACTGCTGGATGTGAGCATTGATTATCTGTTGGACGACGGAGGCACGTTGGCCTTTGACGTGATGCGCGAGCCCGTTGATATCAACGCATTTGAGAAATCAAAGAAGCGCAAATCCCGTTACGATACGGCGGTGCTGTCTAAGTTTTCGGACGCTGATTCCATCATTCCGTTGTGGCGGCAAAAAAAGCTCAATAAATGGGAACATGCCTTCGAATGGATATTGTCTCCTGTTTTTGGTGTGTTTGATTTTATGGATAAGGTGGAAGATGGCGGTTACTATTACCTGGTCGAACAAAAAGACCATCAGTATTTGGTCAATGTGAGCAGGGAGTTTGTTACGTCATCCAAGCTGACCAGACGAATCAATGAAAAGAAGTTTACCATCGGCAAACACAAATTTAAAAGGCTGGATCCGCAGGAGCTGGTGGAAAAAGCATAAGAAAAAGCTTACATTATGAATAAAAAGAGTTTGCATAGGTAATTTTTTTCTTGAAAGAGTTTTGCTGCGGCAACCTGTTTGGGTAATCGGTAAATATCGAACGGGGTCCGTAACAAACTTTTGCAGGGGAACAGAGAAAAAAAGCAGATAAAAAGCGAGATAACAGCCGCAAAAAAGCAAAGTCATTTACCCGTACCGTGGCGTACAGAGATTTTATCAAAAGGTGGACAGACAATGATTTTCTTTGCGGCTGTTGTTGACGGATGCATCAAGTGAAAACGGGGTTTTATTCCATAGAAATTTCATGTGTCTCATAAAACGGATATTTCTTGAAAAATTTTACAAATCGTATTATAATTTTAAGTTGTGATAAAGAGAGTGACACGACTAGGAGTGTTTATGGAAAAATATACCTCAAAAATTGCCCGATATTTCTTGCTCGGCGTTATTTTTACAAAGTTGTTGAGCCTTTTTAGCGATATGCTGCTGGCATGGCGCTATGGCGCCGGAGCCGTCAGCGATGCCTTTATCGTGGCGCAGGCCGTGCCTACGTTGCTGTTGTCCGCACCGGCCGTTGCCGTCACCGTCAATCTCCCGAGATTGTTTTATCGACAGGAAAGTCTCAATCCCGACGAACAAAATCAGTTTGCTTCGGCGATGCTCAACGTGTTGCTCGCCTTGGCGATTGTTTTCGGCGCAGCGGTGTTTTTCTTTCCGGAATATGTAATCAAAGCCTTTGCTTTCGGCTTCGACGGAAGAACCGCTCTTTTGGCGCTTGATTTTACAAAAATCATGGTCTTTGCCGTGGTGCCCATTGCGCTGGCGGCTGCCTTGAAAGGGTTTCTGCACAGCAAAAACAAGCTGCCCGTTTTTATTGCGGAATCCGTTATCATTTCTCTGTCGATGTCGGCGGGGATTTTGTTGAGCAGCGAAAAAAACAGCGTTATCCTTGCCTGGGCCGCCTTGGCGGGAGCGGTAATTGCCGCTGCCTTCACTTTGGTTTTCGCCATTAAAAACGGCTATCGCTATAAGGTGAACTTTGCCGTTTATCGTGAAAAAACAAAAGCCTTCGCCGCCATGTCGGCGCCGGTGCTTCTGTTTTATTTCAGCTACGAAATCATTCATTTTTTTGACAGAACCCTCGCCTCTACCGTAGGGGAAGGCGTTGTTTCTTCATTGCGTTATGCACAAAAGCTGCAAAGCATCATTGTTGTACTCGTGTTCTTTTTCATTTATTCCGTACTCTTTCCGCTGCTGAATAAAAGTTTTGCGGAAGAAAAAATTGACAGCTTTCGCCAGTCGGTGCGTTCTACCTTTACGATTGCGCTGCTTTGGACCTTTCCGTTCATCGTGTTTTTGGTGACCTTGTCAAGCCCGGTGATTCGTTTGTTTTATCAGCACGGCGCCTTTGACGGCATAGCGCTGATGAGCACGGCCGAGCTCTTTACGGGCTATGCGGTAATTATCCTGCCCCTGTCTTTCAGATTGCTGCTGGATAATACGTTTTTTGTGATACGAGACATCAAAACCCCGGTGATTACTTCGCTTATTACGATGGCGATCAACGTGGGTCTGGATTTTTTATTGGTGCCCTTCTTCGGCAAAATGGGCATTGTGGCGGCAGCTCTCGTGGCCGTCACCGTGCATGTAGCGATTTTATTTGTTCTTTTGCGCTCTCGCATCGGCTCTTTCGGCTTGCGCGGAATTGTGAAAAATTTTCTCAAACTGCTTTTGGCGGCAGGACCCGTAGGGTTGACAATGCTTTTGATATTTACGTTTACCTTTTATTCGATGCGCCCGACCTTGTCGCACTTATTGACAATTTTGTTCATCCTGTTCATCCTGAACTTTATCGCATTCCGACTTCTGATGCGTCTGTTGCACATAGAAGGATTTCATTATCTGTATCTCTATCGTGATCGGCTCAAAGCGATGTTTCGTCCGATGCAGGCGCAAACACACAGCCGTGAGTTGCTTTTGCAGCCGGTCAGCATGTATGTAACGGGAAACGAAACGTACTTTGACAGGATTTATGATTATGAAAGCATGTTGCGCGGCAACGAACGAACGGCAGAGTTGTTCGAAGAAGAATCGGCCGAAAACTTCCTGCAGCGGCAAGCAGACCTTGAAGCGGACGAAGAAGCCCTTGACAGCGAGATTGCCGCCATCAAAAATCGGCTGATGCCGCCCACGCTTCAGCGCCTAGCCAAACGACAATATCAGGTCAATAAACGCCGTCTGCAACATCATCTCAAAAAGGCTGTTGCAGCGCATAAAAAATCACAGGATACGTCAAAAGAGTCTCAACCAACACAATCGGGAATCAACCGTGACTTGGCAAAGATATATCGCAACAACCGTTATCGTTTCAAAAATCGATACGCTCCATATCTTTCGGCAACAAACAACGCAGGTAACGAGGAGAGGGCAGAGAGTAATACAGCACTTCCTTTTTCGGTGCCAAAGCCTGATCCGATTACTTTTAATGAAGAAATCGAAATGATTGCACAAAATTATCAGGAAAAAAAGGCGGGAGATACCTGGAAAATCAAACAAAATCACCAAATAAAAAAAGCAGTGCTTCTTTTAAAGAAAAGCAAAGAAAAATTTCTTGCCGCCCTCAATCGTTTTCTCGGTATGTCGGATGAAAACGATTATGACGATAAAACAAAATAAAACCGAATATCACAAAAATTTCCGAACAGGGCGAATAGGGTATTATAAATAAACAAAAAAAATACACAAAATATATTGCATGTATTATTGACTTTTCGCAACTCAAATGTTATTATAATAACAAAGTCAACCGTGCGTGAATAAAAGAATTTTTTTCCACTCAAGAGAGAAGATCTTGTGTCGGTTGCAAATCTCATAAAGGCAGAGAAATAATATGACAAATAAACTGGATAACGTACAATTAACGATAATTGTAGGTCATTTTGGGAGCGGAAAAACGGAGTTTTCCGTAAATTACGCATTCAAAATGCAGGAAGCGGGTCACAACGTGGCTCTCGCTGACTTAGATATTATCAATCCTTATTTTCGCACAAGAGAAATCACCGATGATTTGGAAGCCAAAGGCATCCGCGTGATTTCTTCCATCCTTGGCAACAAAGCAAGTCATCCCATGGACCTTCCATCCCTTTCACCCGAGTTGAATCTTCTTTTTCAAACCGACCAATATTACGGCATTATCGACGTAGGGGGCAACCCCGAAGGAGCCAGAGCATTAGGTCGGTTTTCTGACGGCATCAAAAAAACAAATTACAACATGTATATGGTCATCAACGCCAACAGACCCGAAACCGAAACGGTTGAAACGGTTCTTGCGTTTATGCAAGGCATCGAAGAAAAATCCAAGCTGAAAATCAACGGCTTTATCAATAACACACATTTGGTAAGAGAAACGACCCCGGAAGATATTCTCAAAGGAGACAGGCTTTCCCGACAAGTCAGCGAAGCAACCTCCATTCCCGTGATGTTTACTTCTTATATAGAAGACATGGTGGATATGAGCGGTTATGACCTGGCCGGCGAAGCGTTTCCGATGAAGATGCTTATGAGGCCCGAGTGGCTTTAAATAAATAAGAGAGGTGGCGCTATAATGGCAAAAGCGAAACTCACGTTCGACACAGAAAAATGCAAAGGTTGTGAACTTTGCGTAACTTTCTGTCCCAAAAAAATCTTAGTACTTGACAGTGAAACCAACTCAAAAGGATACTACCCTGTCAAAGTTACCAACATCGATGAATGCATCGCATGCGGTACTTGTGCAATTATGTGTCCTGACAGCATTATCACTGTCGAGAAAGAGTAGGAGGAAGGAGTAACAAAATGGCAAAAAAATTAATGAAAGGTAACGAAGCTTTGGCAGCGGCGGCAATTGCAGCAGGCGCAACCCATTTCTTCGGTTATCCCATTACACCACAAAGCGAACTGATCGAGTATATGGCAAGAGAAATGCCCAAAGCCGGCAGATGTTTCTTGCAGGCTGAGAGCGAAGTTGCGGCAAGCTACATGGTATACGGTGCCGGCGGAGCCGGTGCACGTGTTATCACGTCCACATCTTCACCGGGTCTGGCATTGAAACAAGAAGGTCTGACCTATATGGTAGCGGCTCAAATTCCGGCAGTTGTCATTGACGTATCTCGTGGTGGCCCCGGTCTGGGCAATATTCTTCCGCAGCAAAGCGACTATTTTATGTGCACACGCGGCGGCGGAAACGGCGACTATTTCCATCCGTGCTTTGCACCGGCAAGCGTGCAGGAATGCGCAGACTTGGTGGTAGAAGCATTTGACGTTGCCGATAAATACAGAATGCCTGTATTGATTTTGGCAGACGGTCTCATCGGTCAGATGATGGAGCCGGTAGAAATTCCCGAAGTAACGAAAAAACCCATCGATAAACCCTGGGCGGCTGACGGCGGTCATGTAAAACGCGGTGAACACAATCGCATCAACGCTATGGTCCTTCCTGCCGACGGCCTTGAAGAACTCAACCATGTCATCCAGGCAAAATTGGCTGACTACGCTGCAAACTATGTGCGTTACGAAGCAATTGGCATCGAAGATGCGGATATTGTACTCGTAGCTTACGGCACACCCAGCAGAGCTTGCAAAAACGTACTGAAAAAAGCACAGGCGGACGGACTTAAGTTTGGTCTGATTCGACCCATCTCGCTCTATCCGTTCCCGAAAGAAGCTTTTGACAAAATCAACCCGAATTGTAAAGCAGTGATCAGTGTAGAACAAAGCTGCGGACAGATGATCGAAGACGTTCGTCTCTCCGTATTGGGCAAATTCCCCGTGAAATTCTTCGGAAGAACGGGCGGAAACCCGATTATTCCTGAAGCTGTATACAATTATGCAAAAGAAGTGTTAGGAGGTAAAGCATAATGGCTGTTGTATATAAAAAATCAATTGCGTTGACAGATACTCCTTTGTCATTTTGTCCCGGATGTACTCACGGGATTATCCATAAACTTGTAGCGGAAAACCTGGTAGAGCTCGGCGTGTATGACCGCGCTGTAGGGGTGGCGCCGGTAGGGTGCGCCGCATTGAGCGACCATTTCTTTTCCTGCGATATGTATGTAGCGGCGCATGGTCGTGCACCGGCCGTTGCCACAGGACAAAAGAGAGTTCATCCCGACAACTTTGTTTTCACCTATCAGGGCGACGGTGACTTGGCGTCCATCGGAACGGCCGAAGTGGTTCATGCCGCTCACAGAGGCGAAAAAATTTCGACTGTATTTGTAAACAATGCCATTTACGGCATGACCGGCGGACAAATGGCGCCCACGACCCTCGTAGGTCAAAAGGCATCCACGGCTCCCTACGGCAGAAGTGAAGAGCACTGCGGAAAACCCATTCGCATCGCAGAAATGATTGCGACCATCGAAGGCGCAAAATTCGTTGAACGTGTATCGGTCGATACACCGGCAAACGTGCGCAAAGCGAAAAAAGCCATCCGACGCGCCTTTGAATGTCAAATCCAGGGCAAAGGCTACGCTTTGGTTGAAGTATTGTCCACGTGTCCGACAAACTGGGGATTCACTCCTGCCGGCGCCATGAAATGGCTCCAGGAAAACATGATTCCCTACTATCCGTTGGGCAACTTTAAGGATTTTGAATAAAGGAGGAGTAAGTGATATGTTAGAACAAGTATTGGTAGCTGGTTTTGGTGGACAGGGCGTGTTGCGTATCGGCCAAATGATCGCATATGCGGGCTTTGCCGAAGGCAAAGAAGTAACATGGGCTCCCTCTTACGGTCCTGAAATGCGCGGCGGTACCGCAAACTGCAGCGTCGTGGTTTCCGACGAAGAAATCGGTGCTGCACAGGTTCTTGAAGCCAACAGCATCATCGTAATGAACCTTCCTTCACTGCATAAATTTGAAAGCGCTGTAATCCCCGGAGGAAAATTGTTCGTTAACAGCTCGATTATTAAAGAAAAACCCGCAAGAGACGACATTGAAATCTTTTATATTGACGCACAAGAAAAAGCGGAAGAATTAGGCAACAATAGAGGAGCCAACATGGTCATCCTCGGCGCCTATGCAAAAGCTACAGGAACCGTTACGCTGGAAAGTCTGTATGATTTGGTAAAACAAACCTTTACAGGCGATAAAGCAAAATTTGTTGAATCCAACATTGCTTGCATCAAAGCCGGAGCGGAAATGGTATAGACCGAATGCTTTTATGAAGAAGACACACCGTGGTGTGTCTTCTTTGTTTTGCCGATAAATAATACGCTGCATACTAGACTTTTATACCACTTTTTGATAAAATATTTTTCTATCATTCAAGCAAGCGGAGCAACAAGATGACAACGAAAAACCAGGAACATTTCTATTTTGCAAAACACGATACCGTGGCGCTGGCAAACAAATACGGCACGCCGCTTTATGTACTCAGCGAAGATATTTTGCGACAAAATATACGCGTTTTGCAAGAGGCTTTTCGAGACGTGCATTTTCCGATCAAAATCAGCTATGCCTCGAAAGCTTTTACCTGCCTTGCGATGTGCAAAATCATCGACGACGAAGGGCTTTTTCTTGATACGGTAAGTAGCGGAGAGTTTTATACCGCGCTTGTCGCCGGGATAAAAGGAGAGAAGATCACCTATCACGGCAGCAACAAAAGCATCGAGGAACTCACCTATGCCCTTAGCAATTGTGTAGGATGCGTGGTCATTGACAGCGAACAGGAAATACCGACCTTGCAGCAAATCGCTGCTTCATTGCATATCACGCAGCCCGTGATGATTCGCATCAATCCGGGCATTATGGCAAATACCCATGAGCGCATTCTCACCGGCAAAGCCGATTCCAAATTCGGAATCCCGTTTGCCGAAGCCTGCGGCGCTGCACAAAAAATAGTTGCCGAGGCGCCGAATTTGCGCCTGATCGGACTGCACTGTCATATCGGCTCGCAAATTCACGACCATGAAGCCTATGTGGCGGCGGCAAGCAATTTAATTGCACTTTATAAAGATATTTCCGCCCGATTGCCTGTCTGTTTACAGGAAATCAATTTGGGAGGCGGGTTTAATATCGATTATCTGGAACAGGAAACCCTTTTCGATATCAAAGGATATGCCAAGGCACTGAATCAACTTTTTTTAAAACATTTCAGCGACGGTAACATTGCCATGCCCACCGTGGGCATAGAACCGGGCCGATACATTGTGGGGCCGGCAGGCATTACGCTTTATAGGGTAGGCGTGATCAAAAACCTTTCGGGATTGCGCAAGTACGTTAACGTGGACGGCGGCCTTTATGAAAACCCCCGTCCGGCGATGTATAATGCCGAGTATCGACTTTTGGTTGCCAACAAATACAATCAGCCCAAAGACGACTTGGTCACCGTCAGCGGCCGTTGCTGCGAAAGCGATACACTCTTCGAAAATGTTATGCTGCAACAAAGCGAACCGGGCGATATTCTTGCCGTGCTCCATACCGGCGCTTACCAGCAATCCATGGCAAGCAACTATAATCGGCTCCCTCGTCCCGCCGTGGTGTTGCTTAAGGGTTCTGAGAGCGAAATCATCATCAGGCGAGAAGAAAAAGAAGATATGATTTCCAAAGACAGCGTTCCGTCCTGGTTGCATGCCGAAACAAAAGGAGAAAAAGATGTTTGAAAATTTTTTGAGCACAGAGCGCCTGCTTTCCATGCTCTATGCCGTTCCCGCCTTGCTTATTGCACTGACTTTTCATGAATATGCCCATGCTTATGTGAGCTATAAATTAGGGGACGATACGGCAAAAAACATGGGTCGGCTGACACTGAACCCGTTGGCGCATTTGGATTTGATCGGAACGATTTTTTTAATCCTGGTAGGCTTTGGTTGGGCCAAACCCGTCAGCGTGAATATGTACGCTTTTAAAAACCGAAAACGAGGAATGCTGCTGACGGCTTTTGCAGGACCCATTACCAATTTTTTCCTGGCAATCATCAGCGCTTTTCTTTTCGCTTTCTATATAAAATTCACGCAGGGAAGCACATCGCAAATTGCGGAAATCGTCTTTTTTATGCTTTATTACCTGCTGTTGTATAATATAGTTTTATGTGTCTTTAACTTTATTCCGCTGCCGCCCCTGGACGGTTCCAAAATGCTGGCGGCCTTTTTGCCCGACAGACTGGAAGCCAAATTTTATCAATATCAGCGCCAATTAAGCATTGTTTTGATTTTATTGATGGTCTTTGGAGTCATCGGTCGATTTGTCTCTGTGGTCGGCGTTTATCTCGCTCAGGTTTTGCTCAAAATAGCTTTTGCGATCGTGGGTGGTTAAAATGGAACAATATATCGTGCATATAGAAGAAACTTTCGACGGGCCGTTGGATTTATTGCTGCATTTGATTCAAAAAGATCAGCTGTCCATTGCCGACATTCCCATTGAGCGCATTACGAAACAATATTTGGAATACATTTATTCCTGGCAGCGCATGAATATTGATGTGGCCGTCGAGTTTATCGTGATGGCATCGCAGTTGCTGGAAATCAAATCTCGTATGCTGTTGCCGCCCGGCGAAGAAGAGGAAGAAAGCCTGGATCCCCGCGCACAGCTGGCGCTGAGTTTGTATGAATATAAGTTGTTTAAGGACATCAGTCTTTATTTTGCAAATCGGCAAGAAAACTACATGCGCATCGTTACGAAAGAGCCGATCTATATCGAAAAATCCGTCACCGTGTCCGAAGAAGAGGATATTGACGGCAATATGCTTTCGGCGCTGATGCGAAAATATATTGCGGAACATCATTCGTTGAACGAAAAAATGAAAGCGTACAGCACGTTGGAGCGCGACAGCGTAACGGTGGATGACAAAATTTTCGAAATCAAAAGTGCGCTGGTTCATGAAGACATGATCAGCTTCAATAAATTGCTCAAAAAACAAAAAAACCTGCTCCATGTGTTGTCGCTGTTCTTGGCGGCGCTGGAGCTCATGAAGCAAAACATCGTTGTGCTGAAGCAAGAGCGCAATTTTCAAGATATTTTGCTGATTTCGTTGATAGGGGAATAGTTATGGAAGAACGTTTCAAAATAAACGCGTTAGAAGCCTTGTTGTTTGCGGCGGGAGACCCGTTGGAAATGGAAAGCATCGCTGCGATTTTACAGATAAATGTCAGCGAGGCACATCGTCTGACAGAGCAATTGGCGCAAGAATACGATTATGCGATGCGCGGGATGCAAATTATGCAAGTGGGCAAAAAAGTGCAGATGACCACGCGGGCGCAGTATTTTGACTATGTGCAGGAATTGTTTCAGGAATATATTTCTTCCAAAATGTCTCAGGCAGCGTTGGAAACGCTCGCGATTATCGCTTATCGCCAGCCCGTCACGAGACCTGAAATCGAAGCGATTCGCGGCGTAAATTCCTCCTCTTCCGTCAGAAACTTGCTGGATAGGGGATTGATTGCCGAAGCGGGCCGCAAAGAAGTCATCGGGCGGCCGGTGCTGTTTGAAACCACGGAACGATTTTTGATGTTGTCGGGCGTGGAGAGTATCGAAAATCTGCCCGAATATGAAGCGTTGAGCCAACAAACCGATCCTGCACTTTTTGCCGCAGCGCAAGAGCAATCCGAAAATGAACCGACAGGTGAGGATATAGAAGAATGAATGTAAAAACGGCCATGCAATCCCTGCAAGGCATCATGGAACATTACACGCAAACGGAATATGACCTCAAACTCAATTTGCTGAAATTTGTGTATTTAAAATATCTAATCGACAACGGATATTTCAGCGAAGAACATATTGATGAAATTCGCCGTTTTCAGGAGTTTTCTCTTGAGACGATTTTGCGTTTTCGCGGATACGGCGAAAATATCACGGCAAAAGATGCGGTGCTTGTCTTTTCCAAAGAAGACCAGTTGGCCTTGAGTCACCGACTTTTTTTACAAGAGTGGTTTGTCGGAGAAGATTTTACTCGCCTGGTTACAGCCGTGGATATCATCACGTCATACAAAGTCGATAAAAAACGCGGCGCTGTCTATACACCGACCAATATCATTGAGCTGATGCTGCGACTCAGCGACAACCAGATTACTCCTTCGTCCAAGCTGGTCGATCCCGCCTGCGGCAACGGCGCTTTTTTGTTACATGCCTATGAACGCTTCGATGTGAAGTTAAAAGAAACCGTGCCCGATTCTTTTGCCCGGCATGAACAGATTCTTTCCCGTCATCTCTACGGCTGTGATATCGATCCGTTATCGGTGCTGTGTACGAAGCTGCTGTTAAGCCTCAAGCACCGCAAGGTTTTTTTCAGCCCCAATATTTTGTGCCAGGATGTGTTGTTGGATCCCCCCTGGAAAAATGAGGAATTTGATCTTGTTATTACGAATCCGCCCTATGTGGGCCACAAGCTGCTCCATACAGAATATATCAAACTGCTGCAGCAGAAATACAAAGAAGTTTTTGAAAACAAAAGCGATCTTTCCTTTTGCTTTGTGGCATTGGCGCAAAAATTGCTGAAAAAAAACGGCACCATTGCCTTTTTTACCAGTCGTTATTTTTTGGAGGCTTACAGCTCGGCAAAATTACGCGCCTTTTTATTAAAGCATTTTACCTTTCAACATATTATCGACTTTTACGGGGTGCGCATTCTCAAAGGCATCGGCATTGACTCGCTGATTTTTGTGGCAAGAAACCACCCTCCTTCGAAAAAAGACACCATCGAGGTAAAAAAAGCCGTCTTCGAAAACCGCAAAAAAGCCTCTTCCGAAAAACTGACCCAAAGTTTGTTAACTGGGCAAGACGAGTTGTATTTTCAACAGTTTTCTTTTCCGCACCGTTATTTGAACGCGACCTCTTTTCATTTGATTAGCGAAGAAGAAAGAGCCTTGGTCGAAAAAATCGAAAAGGCGTCCTTTATCATGCTGTCGGATATCTTAGAAGACCATCAAGGAATTATTACCGGGCTGGACAAAGCCTTTGTGTTGGCGGCGGAGGATGAAAAACGACATGAATTTGATCGCAAAAATCTGAAACCCTGGATAAAAAACAGCGATATACGCCCTTATTGCATTCGGGACCACCGCTATTTGCTGCTCTATGCCAACGACTTAAACCCGGCGGTGCATCAGGCCGAAATGGCGCATCTGGCTCCTTACAAAAACAGACTCTCTGAGCGGCGCGAATGTCTCAGGGGTACGCTGCCCTGGTATCATCTGCAATGGGGAAGAAACAAAAGGCATTTCGACAAGCAGAAAATCGTCTTTCCCTATAAGGCGGAGACGAACGCTTTTGCGCTGGATAATCATAAACTGTATTTTAGCGCCGATGTATACGGTTTGACGCTGAAAAGCTATGCCTATCCCGTCACCTATGAATATTTGTGTATTTTGCTCAACAGCCGTCTTTATGACTTTTACTATAAAAGCTTTGCAAAAAAACTTGGCGAAAAAATGTATGAATATTATCCGAATATGGTACTGCGCCTGAAGGTGCCGCTGATGAAAATCAGCGAAGAAGCCATTGCCGGCGCCTACCGACAGATTGTGGCGAGCATCGGCACAAAAGAGTATGAAGAAAACATCGAAAATCTCAACGATTTTGTCTATAAATTATTTGATTTGACGGAGGCGGAAAAAAACCATGTTGAATTCAGATACAAAACAAAATAACGTCTATATTGATTTGCGCAGCGATACGGTGACAAAACCCACCCCTGCCATGCGGGCAAAAATGGCCGAAGCCGAAGTGGGGGATGATATTTATAAAGACGATCCCACCGTCAATGCCTTAGAGGCTCGCGTTGCACAGATCACGGGCAAAGAACGCGCGCTGTTTGTGCCCAGCGGCACGATGGGAAATCAAATCTGCATCAAGGCGCATACCCGCGCCGGCGAAGAGATTATTTTGCATCGAAAGTCGCATATCTTCGTTTTTGAAGCGGGAGCCGCAGCGCTGATTTCCGGGGTTATGACGAACCTTGTAGACGGCGAAAACGGCTATATGGACTTGGAGGCCATTCAAAACGGCATCAAAGACGGAAGCGACATGCATCAGGCAAGAACGTCGTTGATTTGCATGGAAAACACGCATAATATCTGCGGCGGCACGGTGGTGAGCCTGGAGCATATGAAAAAGATATACGACCTGGCCAAAGAAAACGATATCGCCGTGCATTTAGACGGCGCCCGCATCTTTAATGCGGCTGTTTATTTGAAAACCGATGTAAAAAACATCGCCCGATATGCCGACAGCGTGATGTTTTGCCTGTCCAAAGGGCTTGGCGCTCCGGTGGGCAGCATGATATGCGGGGACGAACAGTTTATTGAGCGTGCCGTAAAAGTGCGTAAAATGTTGGGCGGCGCCTTGCGCCAGGCAGGCGTGCTTGCGGCAGCGGGACTCCATAGCCTTGATACGATGCCCGATAAACTGCATATCGATCATGAAAATGCCGCTTATTTTGCGCAAACAATCAACGGCAGCCAATATGTGTCTCTCAGCGGCGGCATGCCGCAAACCAATATCGTCAATGTAACGTTATTCAATACAAAAACAGATGCCGGTGCCGTTGCCGAAAAAATGAAAAAAGAAGGCGTGCTCATCAACGGAGAGAAGGGCAGTAAGCATATCCGTTTCGTATTTCATCGAGACAATGCCGACAGAAAGGACGTGGCACGGGCTGCGGATGTGTTTTTGTCCGCCTTGGAGTGAACCATGGAAAAAAAGACCACTTTATTTAATTATCGACAAGACGATCAGCAAAGCGGCGCCCGTCCGCTGGCAAGTCGCATGCGCCCGGAAACGCTTGATGAAATTTTGGGACAAGACCACATCTTAAGCAGCGGCAAGGCGTTGAGGCGCATGATTGAAACCGGCAAATTTTCCAATATGATTCTTCATGGCCCGCCGGGCAGCGGCAAAACCTCGCTGGCATACGTCATTTCAAAAGTTAGCGACCATATTTTTGAAACGCTGAATGCAACCACGGCAGGCATCAAAGAGATTCGTGCCGTGGCGGAAAAAGCCGGAGCCCATTTGTCCATGTACGGACAAAAGACGATTTTGTTCATCGATGAAATCCATCGGTTCAATGCCACGCAACAAGATGCGCTGCTGCCTCACACCGAAGACGGCACCTTTGCGCTGATTGGCGCCACAACCGAAAACCCCTACTTTGAACTGAGCGCTCCGTTGCTTTCCCGCTCTGCGGTATTCGTTTTAAAAGAACTGGAACCTTCTCATATTCATCTGCTCTTGGATCGCGCATTGACCGACAAAGAGCGCGGATACGGCAAATACGACATTCACATTGATCGGGAAGCAAAAGAATACATTTCCGCCGTGTCTTCAGGGGATGCGCGCAATGCGCTCAACATTCTCGAGATGACCGTTTTAAGCATGCAGTTGAGCGAAGAGGGCCCAAGCCTTATCGACAAAGCCCAAGTGGAAAAGTGTATGCAGCAGCGCAGCATTTTGTATGATGCAACAGGCGACAATCATTATGATACCATCTCCGCTTTCATCAAAAGCATGCGAGGCAGCGATGTGGATGCGGCGGTGTTTTATCTGGCAAAAATGTTGGCAGCCGGCGAAGACATTCAGTTTATCGGCCGCCGCATGTTGATTTTTGCTTCCGAAGATATCGGCAACGCCGATCCGCAAGCTTTGTCCGTGGCGCTGAGCGCCTTTCAGGCGGCCACAGTGGTGGGGCTGCCCGAAGCCCGCATCATTTTGGCGCAAGCCGCAACCTATCTTGCCGGCGCTCCGAAATCCAATGCTTCTTATGTGGCAATTTCTTCGGCTATGGAAGATATTCGCAGCGGCATAGACCTTAACGTGCCGGAACACTTAAAAAACAAACCAATCCTTGCCAAAGAGGTGGAATACAAATATCCTCACGATTATGAAGGCGCCTATGTGCAGCAGGACTATTTGCCGAAAGGGGTAAAAAACAAGCGCTATTATGTGCCCACAGACAGAGGATACGAACGTGAGATTTCGCAATATTTGCGCAGTCTCAAAAAAAACAAAAACACGTAATCACAAGGAGTTATCATGTCAAAAACAGATTGGAATCATGCAGCCTATACCCTGATCGAAAAAAAATCGGTTTCGGAAGCCGACAGCATTTGCTATCACTTTGAACACAAACAAACAAAAGCGCAAGTGGTGTATTTGTCCAACAAAGACAAAAACAAAGTTTTTTCCGTGGCCTTTCGCACGCCCACCACAAACAGCACGGGTGTTGCGCATATATTAGAACACAGCGTTCTGAACGGTTCGAGAAAATATCCCGTCAAGGAACCTTTTGCCGAGTTGCTCAAGGGTTCTTTAAAAACCTTTTTAAATGCGATGACCTATCCGGACAAGACCATTTATCCCATTGCCAGCATGAACGACAAAGACTACATGAATTTGATGGACGTTTATTTGGATGCGGTGTTTTTTCCGAAAATCTATGAAAACGAACTGATTTTTATGCAGGAGGGTTGGCACTATCACCTCGAAAAAAAGAAAGATGCGCTGCGTTATAACGGCGTGGTCTACAACGAAATGAAAGGGGCGTATTCCAATCCCGATGAAGTGTTGATAGACAACATTTTAGAAAGTCTTTACAGCGCTACGCCTTACGAGCATTCCACGGGAGGCAAGCCCGAAGAGATTCTTTCTCTCACCTATGAAGAATTTTTAGACTTTCATAAAAAATATTATCATCCCTCCAACAGCATTGTTTATTTTTACGGAGACGGCGATATTTCCATGTATTTGTCCTACTTGGATGAACAGTACTTGCGGCATTTTCAGGAATCAACCCCTGCGCCCTTGGTGCCGGCTCGCCCGAAAAAGAAAGCGTACCGAGAAATCGTCGATTATTATCCGATTACCGATGAAGAGGAAACAACGGGAAAAGACATGGCTGTCTTGGCTTATGCGGTAGGCAACGCAAAAGATGCCGCGTTGCGCATGAGTTTTCAGATTCTCGAAAAATTGCTGACCTCGTATGCTTCTTCGCCGATCAAGTTAGCCTTTCAAGATGCGAAAATCGGCAAAGAAATCGAAGGACATTACGAAACGGATTTGTATTATTATACCGTTATGTTTTTAGGCAGAGATTTAAGCGAGGAATCAGACGGCCGCTTTGCAAAACTGATCGAATCAACGCTGCAAGAGGTTGTGGAGAAAGGAATCGACAAAGACTTAATCGAAGCCTCCATCAACATGTATGAATTTGCGCTGCGTGATGTGGACAATACCGCGATTCCCAAAGGTCTTCATTATAACATCGACGTATTGGACGGAATGCTCTATGGCCTAAAGCCGCAGACGCATTTGTCTTATGAAAAAATCCTGAAAAAAATCAAAGCCAAAGCAGGGGAGGGCTATTTTGAACAGCTGATTCAAAAATATTTGTTGGACAACAAACACAAAACCTCCGTGGTACTCAAACCGAAAAAAGGATTGCAGCAAGCCAGAGAAAAAAAGAGAGAAGAGGCGCTCAGAGCCGTAGAGGCATCTCTTACGGAGCAGGAGCGTCAGACCATTTTGGAACGTACGAAAAAACTGATAAAATGGCAAAATACTGCTGACAGCAAAGCCAAACTGAACAAGATTCCCGTAGTGCCGAAAAGCGAAATCAAAGATCCTGAGCCGTCCAAACTGCTTCAGGACAACGGGTTATATATCTATAGCGCTACGGCCAGGGACATTGTTTCGATGGATGTATATTTTGACATCAGTGCCATTGATCTCGCCAAATATCACTATATAAACCTGCTTTCCGCCTGTCTGGGCGAAATGGCAACGAAGCACTATGAGCTGTCCGATTTGTCCAACGCCATTTCCATCTACACCGGCAGCATGGATTTTGCCGCAATGGTCAACAAACATGCGCTGACCAATGTGCCGTGGCCGCAGGTGTTGGTAAATGTGCGCTTTTTATTTGAAAAGCGAGAAAAAGCCCTGGAGCTCGTAAATGAAATTTTGCACGAAACAATACTGAAGGACAAAAAACGGCTCTTTGAAATTGTCGCCAAAGAAGCGGCAATCGAAAAAAACAAGATTCTCCATGATGCCAGAGGCATCCTGTTCAGCCGCCTCGGTTCATACCTGTCTTCGGCGGGTGCATTGCAAAACGATATGCAGAGCCTGGCCTATTATGATTTTATCGAAAACGTCTATCAACACTTTGACGAACACTACGAGCAACTCGTAACCGAAATGCAGGCGCTGTATGAGGAAATCTTTTCAAAAGCAGAAAAAAAGGTTCTCCTTGCGTTGGACGATGTTCATATCGAAGAAATGAAAAAACTCTCGCATACTTATTTTGCACCCAAAGAAGGAGAGAGTGTAGAGATTGTTTATCCGTATCGTGCAAAAAACGAAGCCCTTATCAGCGCAACCGACGTCAACTATGTGGGTCGCGCCTATGATTTTGTTAAAGCGGGCGGAGAATATTGCGGCAGCATGCAAGTGATGAAAACCATCTTGCAAACAGATTACTTGTGGAACAATATCCGCGTGCGCGGCGGCGCCTACGGCGCGTTTTTTACCGTGGAACGCTCCGGTGCCGCCATGTTTGCCACCTATCGCGATCCGCATGTGGCGCGTTCTTTTGATGTAATCAAAAACGCAGGGGCATTTTTGACCAACATTGATTATGACGACAAAGCCATGCACAAATTCATTATCGGCACGATTTCTTCATTGGATATGCCCCAGCCGCCGCTCGCCATTGCCAGAAGGGAACTTTACGCGTATCAGAGCGGTATTTCTTTCCAGGAGCGCCTGGCATTGCGCCACGAAATTTTATCTGCCACGCAACAAGATATCCGAAAGTTGGGCGGGTTGTTCGCGGAAATGGAAACACAGCAGCACTATGTATGCGCCGTGCTTTCTCCCGCATCGGCAAAAGAAAACAAATCTTTCTTTGCCGAAGAAAGGTATTTGATTAAATAAAAATGATGAACAGGCAAAAAAAGTTTTTATCGGCTGTCCTGGTTGTGCTGCTTGTTTTTGCCGGCTTTACGCAAAACGTTGCCGCATCAGCGCCGAACATTGAAAATCTACCGCAAAAAGGCGTGTATATCAGAGAACTGGTTTCCGATACGCTGGTCTATGAAAACAATGCCGCAGAGCGTTATTATCCTGCCAGCATCACGAAACTGCTGACAGCGCTTACCGCCATGGATTATTTGGAACTGGACGAAAAAATCACCGTAGGCCAAGAAGTCTACGCCGTCATAGCAGGCAGCAGCCTGGCGGATTTGCAGCCGGGGGAACGCCTTACTTTTTACGACCTTCTATACGCCATGATGCTGCCTTCCGGCAACGATGCAGCCAATGTGATTGCTGCGGCAACGGCAAAAAAAATAAAGCCGAACCTGACGGAATTTTCTGCACAAAATGAATTCTTTTGTTCTTTGATGAACGAAAAAGCCAAAGAACTCGGGGCAAAAGACTCCAATTTTGTCAATCCAAGCGGACTGCATAAAAGCAACCACTATACCACCGCACAGGATATGTATTTCATCGGGCTTGCAAGCCTGCAAAACCCCACGATTGCAAAAGTATGCGCCACGCCGGTCTACACCGTGGCAGAACACACCTGGTACAACACAAATTTGTTGTTGCAGCGAAACTACGACGAATTAAAATGGACAAAAAAACAAGGACCCAACGAGTCTTTTTCCGCTTATGCCAAAGGGCTGAAAACAGGGCATACCATTGAAGCCGGCAGAACCATCGTCGCTTATTACGAAAAGGACAACATGAAAATCCTTGTCGTTTTGTTGCATTGCGGAATCGAAGAACTTTTTGCCGATGCCAACGCTGCGCTTGCGTATACCGCATCTTGCTATGAAGGCATCTCCTTCGGCAAAGCAGGTCAAACAACGGCACAGCTGCCTATCGAAAATGCCAAACAGCCCACAAAGATTTTGGAAGTGACACCGAAAACCGATGCGACCGTTATACTTGCAAAAGGCAAGGGGGCGGGGATTTATCAAAGAGCAACGTATTTTGACGAGTTGTTTAATACATACTTCGGAAAACGCTTTATTAAAACGGATATTGCCGCCGGCCAGGAGGTAGGAAAAATCACGCTCTACAACGCTGACGGCATTGAATTGAAAAGCGTGGAACTGCTGGCAAAAAATGCCGTCGTCAAAGACAAATTTTTGTTTTTGCGCATCGTGCTGTTCTTCGTTGTGATTATCCTGCTCCTGACGGTATTGTTGCGTGAAGTGCAAAGACGATATCGGAGAAACCATTATGAACGAAAAAACATTTCGTGTTCTTGAATTAGAAAAAATACTGCATTCCATTGCCGAAAGGGCGAAAAGCAAAGCCGCAAAAGAGCAGATTGTGCACTTGAAGCCCTCAACCAATGCTGCAGTTATCGAAAACAACCTTACAAAAGCCGAGGAAGCCTATGAAATATTTACCACCGTCGGCGATATTTCGCGTACGGCTTTTTCTGCAGTGGATGACTATATTGTCAAGGCGCAAAAGGGCAGCGTGCTTCCCATCGCCGAGCTGCACGCCGTGAAAACCTTTTTGCGCACCTGTCTGAATATCATGAAAGATTATGAAAAGATTGCGCTTTATCAGTTAAACATTTCCCATATTCGTGCGATTTTTTCGTATATTTCCATTGACAGAGAGTTTGCTTTCCGCTTGGATAAAGCCATTTTGAGTTTGGAAGAAATCGACGATAACGCCTCCAAAGAGCTGGCCGACATTCGCCGGCAACTCGGGCGGCTCCAGGGCGAAATTTCAAACTCCGTGTATGCGATTTTAAACCATCCCGCTTATCGCGCCTATTTGTCCGACAATGTTCCGGCTATGAAAAATCAGCGGCTGACCATTCCGCTCCGTGCCGAATACCGAGGCAAAATCAAAGGTGTCGTCCAGGATATATCCGCCAGCGGCGCCACGATTTTTATCGAACCCGAAAAAACCGTTCAACTCAACAGCAAACTTGTCGAGGCGCAGACAAAAGAAGCGATTGAAACAGAACGCATTTTGGCAGAGTTCAGCGCTGAATTGTCCATGATGGCGGAAAGCCTGCTTATCGCCTACGACGCCATGGTGGAGTTGGATGCTTTATTCGCAAAAGCTTCCTATGCCGCCCTCATGCAGTGTACACGGCCTGCGCTCAACGAAGAGCAAACGCGTTTGTATGAGGCGAGACATCCCCTAATTGACGCTGACAGCGTGGTGCCTTCCGATATTTTTTTGGGCGGCGCCTATCAAATTGTTTTGATTACCGGCCCCAACACCGGCGGCAAAACCGTTGCCATTAAAACCATGGGTCTGCTCAGCATCATGGCGCAATGCGGACTGATGATTCCCGTCAAGCAAGGCAGTCAGTTAAAAGTCTTTGAAAAAATCTATGCCGATATCGGAGACGAGCAAAACATCGAACAGTCTTTGTCTACGTTTTCTTCTCATATGGCCAACTTGATTTATATTTTGGATTCGGCCGATAAAAATACGCTGGTGTTAATCGATGAAATCGGTGCGGGCACCGACCCGCAGGAAGGAAGCGCTCTGGGCATGGCGTTAATGGATTGTTTGCTGCAAAAGGGCGCCTATTGCCTGATTACGACCCACTATTCGGAGTTGAAAAAATATGCGATGGAGCAACCAGGGGTTATCAACGCCAGCATGGAATTTGACAGCCTTACGCTCAAGCCGCTTTTTAAGCTGTCCATCGGCCTTCCCGGTGAATCGAATGCGCTGAAAATTGCCCGTCGCTTGGGGCTGGACGAAAAAGTCGTTCAGCGCGCCGAGGCCTATCTCGACAATAAAGAAAAAGATTTTGATGAAGCGGTTCGCCTGATTAGAAAGCAAAGCCGGGAAGCCGAAGACAAGCTGCGCCAAGCCGATGAATTGCAACTGGCAGCGAAACAACGCTTAGAAAAAGCCGAGGCGCAAATACGCCGTGCAACAGCGAAAGGCAAAGAGATTTTGCGCGCCTCTCAAGAAGAAGCCGGCATGCTTTTGTCTTCCGTGGCAGAACAGGCAAAACAAACCACCGAAGAGCTTCGCCGTATAAAACATGAGGCCGATGCAGCCGCTGCTGCTCGTGCAAAATCCGTTGCCGAAAAAGCCGAAGAAGAGGCGAACAGACTCAGACAAGCAG
The DNA here is from genome assembly GCA_002329295.1 of Eubacteriaceae bacterium UBA1433. Taxonomy (GTDB): domain Bacteria; phylum Bacillota; class Clostridia; order Eubacteriales; family UBA1433; genus UBA1433. Next base: position 62,392 of record DCTT01000021.1, on the reverse strand, counting down.
CAACCAGCGAGATGTCAAAGCCTGCCCGGGAATTAAAAACAGAAGAGGCCGATGAATTGATCAAAGGGGACAGAGTCTACATTGCAGCGCTTCAGGCCGAAGGGGACGTGCGAAGCATCCTGGACGAAGATCATATTGAGGTGGCTGTGGGCGCCATGCGACTGCGCTTTGCTAAAAATCAAGTGCAAAAGATTGAAAAACGCGAACAAAAATCCACCGTGCTAATCAAGCGAGAGACGAAACACGTCTCTTCCGAAATCGATGTGCGAGGGATGGACAGCATAGAGGCGCTCAGCCTGATCGATAAATACATCGACGATGCCTTGGTGGCGGGATATCAGACCGTGCGCATCATTCACGGAAAAGGGGAAGGCATTTTACGGCGCGAAACGCTGCAGTATCTGAAAACGCATCCCCATGTCAAATCCTTTCGACAAGGCGCATATAATGAAGGGGGCAGCGGCGTTACCGTTGCCGTGCTGAAATAAATTTTGACAATAGTATCAACAAACTTGCTCACTCTACACTGCGCAAAAAAAAAACACACCGATCAGCGGCGTGTCGTCCACAACAGAAACATTGTTTTTTTAATAACGAAGTTACCCGATTAGCGGTGACAATTTTTGCAAGGAGCCAGCCCGTTTTTCAGTGCTTCTTCAACGGTGTAGATATGATAGGGTAACTGACTGTTTTGGTAAGAGGCGCACGAAAACGTATGGTAGACTTCTTTGCCTTCCAGCACAAGAGCGATGTGGTTGTCAAAAAAGACATTTTGCGCCCTGGCTTTTTCAAAATCTATTTTCAATGCGGTCAGTTCATTGTTTTTTTGAACAAGCGCCGCATGGCTTTCTTGGAGCTGGCGATGGAGGTTGTCGGTTTCTTGGCGCAGAGAAAACAACCCCCAACAGGCGAGCAACAACGCAGCGCAAAGCAAAACGGCGATGATTTTTGCAAAGAGAGAAAGACCGCCTTCGGTTGTCGAGGGCACAGCAGGTTTGTCGTGTACTTCTTCAAAAAAAACAGACCCGCATTCTTTGCAGACATGCATTTGTAAAGAGCGGGCAGAGAGATATTGCGACGTTAAGGTTTCTTGCTTTTCATCGTCTTTCATCATCATTTTTTTCAACACCGTTCGTACTTTTATACACACGATCAAGCAGTCCGTTTACAAAGATGCCGGCCTTTTCATCGTTGTATTTTTTTGCCAGTTCAATGGCTTCGTTGATGGCGACTTTGCCGGGCACATCATCAGAATATTTCATTTCATAAACGGCAAGGCGCAACACGGAAAGATCCACCTTGCTTAGTCGGTCAAAATCCCAATTCACCAAATGGCTGCGAATCGTTTCGTCAATGGCGTGAATGTTTTCAACAATACGCAAAAGAGTTTGCCGCGCATAGACGGCATAGCGTTTTTTTAACCCTTCACGTTCCAAATAAAAGTCTATGTTTTCAGAAAAAGCATCGTCAAATTCCTGTTGAAACAAGATAATGAAAGTTTTTTCTCTCAGTTCGCTGCGTTTCAAATCATCCTCCGATGCCGGATTTTTTTGATGTGGGCGGCACCGTCATATCGGTAATGTAGATATTGATGCTGTCGGGAGCAAGCCCGATCATTTTTGTGATACATCCCGCCACCACTCGATTGACGTCATCGACAAGATTTTGGATATTGCAACCGTATTGGACGGTAAGATATAAATGAATGGAAAGACGGTTGGCAGAAGCATACTCGTCAAACAATCTCCCTGACAAATGCACTTTGTCCACGGCGGCAATATGCTCAATTTCCGCCAAGGCAATTTTGCATATCGTTACAAAAACGTCTTTAGAAATTTTGATTTCGCTAAAAAAAGAGTCCATATTTTTCTCCGAAAAGTATTTATAATTCAGTATATCAAAAATTCGCAAAAACACAATAGCGGCAGAATTATTTGAACGCTGTCAGTATAGACATTCATCTTTGCAAAAACGATACAGTCCAATTGTCAAAGCGCAAAATAAATGGTAAAATATTTTGTTATATGAAAGAAGTTTTCAAAAGAGAGGAACGAATTCGTGCAAAAAAAAATGCGCCTTGCTGTCGTAATCTTACTCTGTGTCATGATTGTTTTTTCTGTGGCTTTTCGATGTATTCTCAGAGAAGTGCGTTTGCAGGTCGCCGAAAATACAGAGGTTGCGGAGGTTGTGCCGTTGGTGCGGTTTGAGCAAATTATCGTTTATCAACACAATATGCCGCACCTTCCGAATTATTCGCTGCAGCAACTCTACGATTTGGATCTGCGCATTCCCAGCGGAGTTACCGAAGAAGATCTGAAAAAAGTTACGCGCAAAGGACTGGTGGGATTGGAAAGGGCGTTTTATGAAGCGGAGAAAAAATACGGCATTAACTGCCTGTTTCTGGTTTCGGTAGCGGCATTGGAGAGCGGCTGGGGAACGGTGATGTTTCAACCCAACAATATGTTTGGTTTCGGCAACAAATCCTTTGCCTCGAAAGAACAATGCATTGACTATGTGGCGCGTCAAATCAGCGCGAATTATCTTGCCAGGGGCAAATATACCCCACGCACCATTAACACGAGCTATGCGGCGAATACCACCTGGTATAGCCGTATCAGTGAATTTATGTACAACATGTATCAAACCATTCGTGCGACCAAAGATACCACGCCGCCGCTGCCTGCCGAATTGTTTACTGTATCAAACAAAAATGCGCCTACGTCATTTTTTGCGTTGCATCAGAGCCGGAAAACTATCTTTTTCAATAAAAACTTGATAAAATATTCACTTAATAACGGATAAAACGAGGAAGTATGCGCACCTATCATATTATTACTTACGGCTGTCAGATGAACGAAAATGACAGCGAAAAACTTGCAAAAATGCTGACGGATTTAGGCTACGAAGCCACACAGGATCCCCGATCGGCCGCGATATTGGTTATGAATACCTGCAGTGTCCGCGAAAATGCCGATGACAAATTTTTCGGCAATCTCGGATACATGAAAAACTTGAAAAAAGAAACGGGCATGCTCATTGCCGTGTGCGGCTGCATGATGCAGCAAGAGCATATCGTAGCGAAAATCATGAAAAATTATCCCTTTGTGGATGTGTTGTTCGGCACACACAATATCGAAGAATTTCCCGCACTGTTGAGTCAGCGTCTTGCCTCAGGCAAAGCCGCCTATAAGGTGAAAACCGAAGGAGGTGCCATTGCCGAAGGCATTGGCGCCAAGCGGCGCTATGCTTATAAGGCGTATGTGACGATTATGCAGGGATGCAATAACTTTTGTTCGTACTGCATTGTGCCTTACACGAGAGGCAGGGAACGCAGTCGCAAGGCAACAGGTATCCTGCAGGAAATCAAAGCCCTTGCCGATGACGGCGTCAAAGAAATGATGTTGTTGGGTCAAAACGTAAACTCTTACGGCATTGCCGACGGATTCAAAGAGACTTTTCCCGATTTGCTGCGACAAATCAACGACATAGAAGGCATCAAACGCATCCGATTCATGACCTCGCATCCGAAAGATTTATCCGCAGAGTTAATCGAAGCCATGGCAGAGTGTGACAAAGTATGTAAACATCTGCATTTGCCGCTGCAATCAGGCAGCAGCCGCATTTTGAGCCTGATGAACCGCCGCTATGACCAGGCGCATTACTTGTCGCTGATTGAGCAAATCAAAACGCGCATTCCCGCCATCGGACTGACCACGGACATTATTGTTGGGTTTCCCGGCGAAAGCGAAGAAGATTTTGAAGAAACCATGAACGTCGTCAAAACCGTACGTTTTGACAGCGCATATACGTTTATTTTTTCGCCGCGCAAAGGAACCAAGGCCGCCAGGTACGTTTACGACCTTGACAAAGACACGATTCAACGGCGTTTTCAACGGCTTTTGGAAACGCAAAAGGTTATCAGCGGAGAAAACAACGCCGCGTTGCTAAACAAAGAAGTGGAAGTCCTTGCCGAAGGACCTAGCAAGAGCGATATCACCCGTCAGAGCGGCCGCACCGATGACAATCGCATCGTCAACTTTGTCGGCGAGGCCAAAGCCGGCGAGATGGCGAAAGTATTGATTACCCATACCAAATCCTTCTATCTGGAAGGCGTTGAGAAAAAACATTGAGGTAGCAAAAACCATGGAACTGACCCCGATGATGAAACAATACCTGCAAATTCACGAAGAAGTGCCCGATGCAATCTTATTTTTTCGCTTGGGCGACTTTTACGAGATGTTTTTTGATGATGCCATCACAGCATCCAAAGTGCTGTCTTTGGTGCTCACCGGCCGCGCGTGCGGATTGGAAGAAAAAGCGCCCATGTGCGGCGTGCCTTATCATGCAGCTTCGGGCTATATTGCCAAACTTGTCAAAGCAGGTTACAAAGTCGCTGTTTGCGAGCAAACCGAAGATGCCGCCGAGGCAAAAGGGTTGGTGCGCAGAGAAATCGTACAAATCATTTCTCCGGGCACGATGACCGACAGCGCTTATTTGAATGAAAAAGAAAACAATTTTTTATTGTGCGCTTACGAAAGCGCGCTGTATACCTGCCTTTCTTATATCGATATTTCAACGGCGGAATGCAAAACGATTTTGTTTTCCGCACTGAGCAACCAAAGCGATTTGCTCAGCGAAATCGAAAAAATCGCTCCGGCAGAGGTTGTATGCAATGAAGTATTTTACGACAAATACCACCGACATCGCCTGTTTACCTCTCGGTTAAACATCAAACTCAGCTTGTTGGATGATGAATATTTTGATTATGATACCGCAAAAGCAATCCTGAAAAATCAGTTGGGGCCTGTGGGCGATACGTTTTTTTTCGAAGACAAAACCGAAAACGCTGCGCTGATCAGAGCCAACGGCGCAATGCTGCTCTATCTGCAAAATATGCAAAAATCGGCGTTGCAGTATATCAGCGCTATCGAGCGCTATTCAAAAACCGATGCCATGCACCTGGATGCCTCTACGCGTTATCATTTAGAACTGATCAAAAGCACGCGCGGCAGCAAAAAAGGCTCGCTGCTCTGGGTGTTGGATCAGTGCAAAACCGCCATGGGCGCACGAAAGTTGAAAAGCTGGATTGAGAGTCCGCTCAATGACAGGAAGGCGATTTTAGAGCGCCAGGGAGCCGTTGCTGCGTTGCGAGACGACCTTGCGGCATTAGGCGAGGTGCGTAAAATGCTGCAGGGCATTCATGACTTGCAGCGTGTGGCAACGATTATCTGTTCGACAGCTTGCTCACCGAAAAATATTCTGATGCTCAAATCTTCAATTTTGCGCATCGGTGAAATCAAAGAGTGCGCCGTTCTTTCGCAAAGCGCGTATTTGCAAAAAATTCAGAACCAAATCGACGATCTGGCGGATTTATATACCCTTATCGATCAGGCGATAGATGACGAGGCGCCCCTTGCCGTCAAAGACGGCGGCGTCATTAAAACAGGCTATCATGAACAAATCGATTATCTGCGCAAAATGGCGGGCAGCCGGCAGGAAGTGCTCAGCGAAATGGAAAGCAAAGAAAGGGAGTCGACAGGCATCAAAAATTTAAAAATCAAGTACAACAAAGTATTCGGCTATTACATTGATGTGACCAATTCTTACAAAGATTTGGTGCCGGCCCATTATGTACGCAAGCAAACGCTGGTCAATTCGGAACGATATTATACCGAGGAGCTGAAACAGCTGGAAATCGATATTCTCAGTGCGGAAGAAAGTCTGCTGGCAAAAGAACAAGAGATTTATGAACAAGTGCGCACAAGCATTACATCGCAGGTGGAGCGCATATTGTCAACAGCGCAGGCCGTTGCCGCCCTGGATGTGCTGGCTTCGTTTGCTCAGGCAGCCTATGACAATCGCTATCATGCTCCCGCTATCATCGAAGACGGCAGCATTACCCTTGTGGACAGCCGCCACCCTGTTGTGGAGCTTGTTGAAACTCGCAACGAATTTATTCCGAACTCCTGTCGTTTGGATACGGACAAACGGCGCATGCAAATTATTACCGGTCCCAATATGGCGGGCAAGAGTACTTTTATTCGCCAGGTGGCGCTGATTGTGCTCATGGCGCAAATCGGCAGCTTTGTGCCGGCGGCCAAAGCGGAAATATCAGTGGTGGACAGAATCTTTACTCGCATCGGTGCCAGTGATGACATTTCCACGGGACAAAGCACGTTTATGGTGGAGATGAACGAAGTGTCGGGTATTTTGCAAAACGCTACAAAGGACAGTCTGATTATTTTGGACGAAATGGGCAGAGGCACGAGCACCTATGACGGACTGAGCATTGCCTGGGCCGTGTGCGAATACATCGCCGATAAAGATTTGCTCGGCGCCAAAACGCTCTTTGCCACACATTATCATGAACTGACTGACCTTGCTCAAACCACCGATGGGGTAATAAACTTGTGTATCCGTGCGTTAGAGCAAGAAGAAGGCGTGATTTTTCTCAGAAAAATTGAAGAGGGCATTGTAGATAAAAGTTACGGCATCGAGGTCGCCAAGCTGGCGGAGTTGCCGGACGATGTGATTGAGCGCGCCTATGAAATACTGGCCGATCTCGAAGAAGAGCACAACAAAACACAACGGGGGGCAACGCCGCCTCGCCCAAGGGCGAAAACGGCGCAAAACGAGAACAAAAGCCGCCTTACACCCAATCAAAGCGCCGTGCTTGGCGCATTGCGTACTGCTTCCATCGACAGCCTCTCTCCGCTGGAAGCGCTGGTGTTTTTGGATAAATTGAAAAAGATGCTTATGGAGAAAGAAGAAAGTAAATGAACATCATTCATAAATTAGATGAAAATATTATTTCCAAAATTGCTGCAGGCGAGATTATCACCCGCCCGCTAAATGTAGTCAAAGAACTGGTGGAAAACGCCCTTGACGCAGGAGCCGATGAAATCATCGTCTCTGTCGACAAAAACAAAATCACCGTGGACGATAACGGCAGCGGCATTGACAAAGCCTTTATTCAAAGCGCGTTTTTGCGCCATTATACGAGCAAAATCGCCACGGAAGACGATTTGACGAACATCGCCAGCTTGGGCTTTCGCGGTGAGGCGCTCTTTGCCATTTCCACGGTGTCTCAAATCACGCTTTCCACAAAAACAGACCAGGACCAAGTGGGCAGCCGCAGTGTTATCGTGGAAGGGAAAATTATTTCCGATGAAAGCATCGCAAAAAAAACAGGCACGAGTCTTTGCGTGGAAAACTTGTTCTATAATTTGCCCGTGCGCAAAAAACACCTGAAAGACTTTGACTATGAAGCCAGACTGATTACCGAGCTGATCGAGCATATGGCGCTGACGCACCCCGATTGCTCGTTTACGCTGCTTGTCAGCGACAAACAGAGGCTGCATACGGCAAAGGGCAAAGAGATGCATGTTCGCATCGCCGAACTGTACGGCAAAGACTTTGCCGCCGAACTGCTGCCTGTTTCTTACGAACAGCTGCCTTTGCGTTTAAACGGCTATCTGTCAGACCTCTCCGCAAAAAACCGCAAGATTAGAGTATTGAGCATCAACGGGCGCTTAGCGAGTTCCAAACCCTTGCAAGCCGCCATTAAAAGCGCATACGAGGAACTTCGCGGCGAGGGCAGGGAAGAGGCCAATTACATTNNGATGTCAACGTGCATCCGACAAAAGAGGAAGTCAAATTTTTAAACGAATCCCTAATCGTACTTTTGATTAAAAATGCAATCAAAACAGCGCTTTCCCAATCAAAAATCAATATTGCTTCGATGACGAAAAGCGCTCCCCGGCATGACGATGAAATACCCGAGTCTGTTGCCGTACCATCTGAGTCAACGTCTGTGTCTACAGCGGCAAAAAACAGTTTTGATCATATAAATGCTGAGCGACCTTTGGCAGCGAAAAAGGCAGAAAAAGAAGAAGACTTTGTGCAACTCAGCGCTCTTTTCGACACTGCGCCGCAACCGAAACAAACGCTGCCAGAAGAAGCGGCTCTGTCCATTGTGGGAAGAATGGGTGAAAGCGCTCCGCTTTTTTCGAATTTAAGCGCCATTACCAAAGAAGATTTGCAAAAACTGCGCTATGCCAAATATGCAGGTCATTTGTTTTTGCGTTACATCATTTTAACGCACTCCGATGAAATGTACATTGTGGATCAACACGCCGCCCACGAGCGTATTTTGTATGAAAATATGTTGCAAGGATATTTAAACAACACGCTGGAACGCCAACTGTTGTTGCTGCCCAAGAAAGTTTCTTTGTCTGCTTCAGAGCTGTCATTGGTAATCGAAAACAGAGAAGAACTCGCACGTCTCGGTTTTGAAATCTCGCTGGGCGATTTGCAAACGCTGCACTTGTTGTCCATGCCTGTTATCGCAGGCGAAAACCAGACCGAAGACATGTTTTTTGCCATTTTAAACCATATCAAAGAACATTCGGTCAAAGAATTTCAAAATCGGAGCGAGACGTTAATTAGCAGAGCCTGCGCTGCGGCAGTGAAATCTGACAAAGAACTCAATCAAATCGAAGTAGACGCCCTGATAGATAAATTGCTGCATACCGACACCCCTTTTATCTGCCCCCATGGCAGAGATGTCATTATCAAAATCGAAAAATCAAAAATCGATAAAATATTCGGAAGAACGTGAACAAAATGACGGATTTAATCATTATCGGCGGTCCTACGGCAACAGGTAAAACAGAATTGGGCGTGCAAATTGCAAAGCGCTTTAACGGCGAGGTTATCAGCGCGGATTCCATGCAGATTTACAAAACCATGGATATCGGCACGGCCACCCCAACCGAGGAAGAAATGAACGGGGTTGTCCATCACCTAATCAATGAACTCAATCCCGACGAGGAATACAACGTAGCGCTCTTTAAAGAAAAAGCTGTCGCAGCGATTGCAGATATCCTGCAAAGAGGCAAGCGTCCGATCATTGTGGGCGGAACAGGGCTCTATATCAATGCGCTGCTTTATAATTATGAGCTGGGCGGTGAAAAAAACGCCGCTCTTCGTGCAAGGCTCCAAAAACAATCGGAGCAGGAGGGCAATGAAGCCATGCATCGCTTGCTGAGCAGTGTAAATGCGGAGCGCGCCGCGCAAATTCATCCGAACAACACCAAGCGCCTTTTGCGTGCGCTGGAAATGCATTATACGCAAAGTACGCCCTCTGCAAAAACAAATCTGCATTATCGCCCAATTTATATCGTCCTTACCTATGAACCCCGCGCGATGCTTTACGAGCGCATCAATATGCGTGTAGACAAAATGTTTGATGAGGGGTTGCTGGAAGAAGCAAAAAACATCTATAATAAAAAATATGACGAAACCGCCACAAGCCTGCAGGCCATCGGCTATAAAGAACTCTTTGACTACTTTAACGGAAAGACTACTTTGTCTGCAGCGACAGAAACAATCAAACAGCGCTCGCGCAACTTGGCAAAACGACAGCTCACATGGTTTAAAAAAGACGAAAACGCCCGATTTTTCAATGTCGGCGCTTACCAAAATAAAGAAATTTTTTATGCAAAAATCATCCGTTACATCGAAGAAAGAATAACAAAAAACCTATGAATATTTTAGAACAGTACAAATTTGNNTGTGGAAGAGAGTGAACGCAGTCTGCAGCAACGCTTTGCCGAGCTGGACGATATTGCGTTTTATAATCAATTAAAGGTGCTTGCCGCTTTCAAAGAACACCGTTTGGCAGAGCGGCATTTTGTGCAAACCACGGGCTATGGCTACAACGATGAGGGCAGGGAAGTTACCGACAAAATTTACGCCACGATCTTCGGCGCCGAAGCAGCGTTGGTGCGCAGTCAGTTTTTCAGCGGCACCCATGCCATTGTTACGGCGCTCTTCGGCGTGTTGCGTCCAGGAGACGAAATGCTCAGCATCACCAATGCTCCCTATGCCACGGTCAAATCCGCCGTTGATTCGCCCAAGGCGTCAGGCACCCTCAAAGACTTCGGCATTTCTTATCGCCAAATTAATCTGCTGCCCGGCGGCATCATCGATACGCCCCGTGTGCTGAGCGCCATTGCGCCTAATACGAAAATGGTCTATTTGCAGCGCTCTACAGGCTATGATGACCGCAAGGCCATCGGCGTCAAAGAAATAGCGGACATTGCCCGGAAGGTTCATCAAATCAACCCCGATATTGTCATCTTTATCGATAATTGCTACGGCGAGTTTTTGGAAAAAGAAGAGCCTACACAGGTAGGTGCCGACTTAATGGCCGGCAGCCTGATCAAAAACATCGGCGGCGGTCTTGCCAAAACCGGCGGCTATATCGTAGGCCGCAAGGATTTGGTGGAACAATGCTCTCAACGGCTCAATACCCCCGTTATCGGCAGAGAAACAGGCTCGAATTATAACTATCTCAGAGATATTCTCCAGGGACTGTTTATCGCGCCGAAAATCACCAATCAGGCGTTGAAAAACGCCGTTCTGGTAGGCAGATGCTTTGAACGGTTGGGCTATAAAGTCTATCCTTCAGCCGTCGATGCGCGCAGCGATATCATCCAGGCCGTCTGTCTGAACAGCAAAGAACAAGTCGAAGCGTTTTGTCGCGCCGTGCAGGAAATCTCCCCCGTAGACAGCTATGTGACGCCCTATGCCTGGGATATGCCCGGCTATGATTCTCAAGTGATTATGGCGGCGGGATGCTTTGTGCAGGGTTCTTCTATCGAAATGAGCGCCGACAGCCCGATGACAGAGCCTTACACGGTCTATTTTCAAGGGGGTCTTACTTACGAACACGGCAAATGCGCCGCAATGAATATTCTCAGTCATCTAAAACTCGTGCAATGAGCAGTTTGGAAGAAGAAAGGAAACACAGATTATGGAAAAAGTATTTGTTTTCATCGGTATCGGTATTTTCGCTGTTTTTTTTGTGTCGTTTTTGTATCAGTTGATCCGCAAAGGAGGCAAATTCGTAGCCGTTCTGGGTATGATTGCAGGTATTGTATTAATGGTAGCAGGATATTTTGCCACAGAAGCTGCCGACACAGCAAAACCGGTCAATAAACCCGCAAACCGGCAAGTGGATACACACATGGATACACAAAGCATGCCGGAAGAACAAATCATCAATACAGCGAAAAACTTTGTTACGCCGTTTTTGAACCTGCCTCAACCCATCACGTTTCAGCAGTCCCAATGGCAAATCGATCAAATCGGAACAAGCTTTGAGGTCAAAGGCCGCGCCATCTCCAATAACAACAAAAACGAAACAGAGACCCGCGATTTTGTTGTAAAGCTTTCCGCCGACAAAGAATATCGTTTGTTGACGCCGCAAACCGTATGGGTAGATGATGTAAAAGTATATCCGAAATGAGATGATAGATACCCAACATTCAAATGAATTTAATAAAACATGTGGGAGGTTGATTACTGTGACGGAAGAAGAATTTGCAAAAATTGCAAAAGAAGTATACGGATATTCGGATGATTTTATTGCTGACACATTAAATCGACATAGAGAATGTATAGAAGCTGGTTTAATACCGCCTCCCCTTGAAGATGAGTTGTGGTATTCGCCGGAAGCATAACAACCAAATAATACTAAAATCAAGCACCTAAGGGTGCTTTTTTATGTCTTTTTTCAGAGGTTGTGTGGGAACAAATAATAAACAGAAAATACAATTAGACCTACTGCATTAGTACAAGTCAAAGAAGAAGCGCTTTTACGGGTATATACACATACCAATGCGCCTGTAACGGCAGCATTTTAAGAAATAAACGCAAAATAGGCGCACAAGCAACAAAGCATTAAATAAGAAACCCGCCATTGGGGCTGAAAATCTGTCCCGTGATAAAATCCGCCTTGGCATCAGCCAAAAACAAAATGGCTGAAGCAATGTCTTCGGGACTGCCCAGCCTGCAAAGGGGAGTCTGATCGCATAAAGTATGCAGGGTTTGTTCGTCCAAACAGCGATTCATATCGGTATTAATCACGCCGGGCGCCACGCAGTTGACCTGAATGTTGGAAGGCCCCAGTTCTTTTGCCAAAGCCTTCGTAAGGCCGATTACTGCTGCTTTCGATGCGGAATAGGCCACTTCGCAAGAAGCGCCGCAAATGCCCCAAATCGAGGAAATATTGATGATTTTTCCTCTTTTTTTCGCAAGCATATCCGGCAGCACGGCCTGTGAACAATAATAACAAGCTTTTACGTTGTAATCAAACAAGTGATCCCAGTCTTCTTCGGTGGTGTCCGTAAACAGTTTTTGTTGTGAAATGCCCGCATTGTTTACAAGAATATCCACGGTACCGAAAGAGTCCTTAATATCCTGCATCATACGATTCACATCTTTTTTATTGGAAACATCCGCCTGAAGCGCCAGCACGTCATATCCTTGTTCTCGGAGAGCGGATTGGAGCTGCTGCGCAGGATGAACGCTTTGAAAATAATTTATGATAACACGATAATCTTCCTTTGCAAAAGCAATGGCCGTTGCACGGCCGATGCCCCGGGAAGCACCGGTAATGAGTACAGTTTTCTTCATTGACTACCTCGATTTCTTCGTTAAAAAATATTTTTTGACAAAATTAACTGTCCCTATTGTCATATTTAAAAACATCTGTTACAATTTTACTTGAAAGGATCTTGATATTATGGCAAGAAAGGCAAGAGTCTATTCGGATTCACTGATTTATCATACCATCATCCGGGGAAATAACGCGGAAGCTATCTTCAAAACGATGGAAGATAAAAAACGAATCGTGGATATTTTATACCAAAAGGCGGAAAATGACAATTATGAAGTATTCGCTTATTGCATTTTAGACGACCACGCTCATTTTTTGGTACAGGAAGGCGCATTGTCCATCGCCGAGATCATGAAGCGCCTTACGGTAAGCTATGCAGCGTATTACAACCGCAAACACATGCGATACGGTCATGTGTTTTACGGCAGATATTTAAGCGAAACGGTAGAAGAAAAAGAACAGCTTTTGGAGATTATAAAATATTTGCTGCAACATCCGTCAAAAATCACAAAGGATGCAAAAGCTTCTTCTTTGCATATGCATCCTGTTAAAATTTATGAAGAATATGGTGATATGATTCAGGAATGTATGGAAGTAACCAAGCTGACATACGAATGGTTTTTGGATGTCGTGGGCAAAAAAACCAAAGCCATGGTGTTGGATCTCAACAGAGAAGAACAAGAAATGCAATATGCCCAATATTTAACACAAAGATATTTATCGGCAAGGGGCATTGCACACGAAGACTTAAAAGACAGAAATTATTGCGATGTCAGAAATCAAATGATTTTAAAACTCAAAGAAAATACCACCCTTTCCATACGAAAAATAGCGGAAGTGCTGGAATTGAACAGGGGCACGGTTTACCGCATTATTTGTGAGCTCTACGAAGACTAACAGAAAGAGGAATAAAAAATGATTTGTGTAAAATGTAAGAAAAAACCTGCGGTGCTGCAACTGACGATTATAAAAAACGGACAAAAAAGCGAATTGAATCTATGCGAAGATTGCGCAAAAGAAAGCGTAATCAACAGCTATATGTTTGAAAACCTGATTACGGCGCTGTTTCATATAGCCAACGAAGACGAAACGGTTTTGGTAAAAGCGGATCATAGCGCCCGTTGCGAAAAATGCGGAATGAGTTATGGGGAGCTGAACAAGTACGGAAAAGCCGGCTGCGACCAATGTTACCGAGAATTTTCTCAGTTGTTTACACCGGTGGTGAAAAAAATCCACGGCAAAAGTCAGCATATGGGCAAAAGCATCCACAGTCGACAAGAAGTAATGCGTTCCAAGCAGGAAATTGTCATCCTGAAAGAAAAACTGGAAGAAGCCGTTCGAAACGAGAATTACGAAAAGGCTGCGGAATATAGAGATTTGATTAAATCTTACAAACAATAGAGGTGAGAGCAAAGTGAACATACAAACAAAAAGACGCCTGGTGGATATTGCCGTAAGCACGCGAGTGCGTTTGGCGAGGAACTTAAAAAGCAAGCCTTTTCCGAACAGAGCCGATGAAGAGGCGTTGAAATCGGTGTGCAAAGATGTCAGTGAAGCGATTTTTGAATCCAACAGCTATATTGCCGAAGAGTTCAAATTTATTGATATGAACGCCATTGGCGACAGCGAAAAAGAAAGACTGATGGCGGCGCACCTGATCAGCCCGAATTTGGCGCTGCGAAGTCACGGCGCTGCCGTTATGGTTAACAAAAACGAACAAATCAGCATTTTGGTCAATGAAGAAGACCATATTCGCATTCAGTGTATTCTGCCCGGCCTGGCGCTGGAAGATGCCTTTGAAACTGCCAATAAAATTGATGACCTCATCGAAAGCAGTGTAGAATATGCCTTTGATGACGAGTGGGGATATCTCACGGCTTGCCCGACCAATTTGGGCACCGGAGCGCGTATGTCGGTCATGTTACATTTGCCGGCATTGACGCTGACCAACAACATCGACAAAATGCTCCATACCGTTACCAGGTGCGGACTTACGATAAGAGGCATTTATGGTGAAGGCACCGAGAGCATGGGAGATTTATACCAGATATCCAATCAAAAATCCTTAGGGGTAAAAGAAGAAGAAATTTTGCTCAGCGTAAAATCTGTGGCAAGGGGCATTATTAAGCGGGAAAGAGAAGTGCGCGAAGACCTCGTCGAAAAAAACGATATTGCCATTCAAGACAAAATCATGCGCGCATACGGAACACTGCTTTATGCGCAAAAAATAGAAGCGAAAGAAGCCATGCACCTTTTGTCCGTTGCCAAACTCGGCGTTGATATGGACTTGTTGCCCGAGGCAAATATAGAAACCATCGACAAAGTGATCGGAAACATCTATCCGTCACTGTTGCGTTATGCAAAAGGAATCCCCGATGAAGCAAACATCGTCGACATCAGGCGAGCCGAGTATATTCGAAGGATGCTGCGCAAAAACGACTGTGGAATGCAGGAGGTAAAATAACAATGTCACTATACGGTAAGTTTACACAAAAGGCACAACAGGCGCTGCTGAACGCCAAAGAAGAGGCCGTGAAATTTCGACACAACTACATCGGAACCGAACACCTGCTTATCGGTCTTGTCATGCAAAACGACAACGTTGTTTCGGAAATATTGGCGCAAATGAATATTGACGAAGAATATATACGCGTAGCCATTTTGAGCATGGTAGGCAACGGGGAAGAACAGGGTCCTATCTTGGGCTATACGCCGCGGATGAAACGGGTGCTGGAAGAAAGCATTATAATTGCCAATGAGCTGAATCAGAGCTATGTGGGCAGTGAACACTTGCTTTTGGGGTTGCTCAAAGAAGGCAACGGTGTTGCGGCAAACATCCTGTTAAACGCCGGCGTAAATTTTGCGTCCGTAAAGGAAAAAGTCGTTGCCAAGTTGTCTTCCGGCTACAAAAAACAGCCTTCGCAACGCAGTTCGGCGGAAACAACGGATGAAATGATCGAAAAATACACGATAGATATGACGGAATTGGCTAAACAAGACAAATTGGATCCCGTGGTGGGGCGAAGCAAAGAAATTGACCGTGTCATTCAAATTTTGTCGAGAAGAACGAAAAACAATCCTTGCTTAATTGGAGAGCCCGGAGTAGGCAAGACGGCGATTGCAGAGGGATTGGCGCAAAAGATGAGTGAAGGAGAAGTGCCCGAGACGCTGCGGGACAAAAAACTGATTGCTTTGGATTTGTCGTTGATGATAGCAGGGGCAAAATACAGAGGCGAATTTGAAGAGCGTTTAAAATCTTTGATCGATGAAGTAAAAGAAAACGGAAATGCCATTTTGTTTATTGATGAAATCCATACCCTCATCGGTGCCGGCGCAGCGGAAGGCGCCGTGGATGCGGCAAATATCCTAAAACCTGCACTGGCAAGAGGAGAAATCAAAGTAATCGGCGCAACGACCATTGACGAATATCGAAAACATGTTGAGAAAGACGCCGCTTTTGAACGAAGGTTTCAGCCGGTGGATGTAGAAGAACCCACGGCGGAAGAGGCGATAGAAATCCTAAAAGGACTCAGAGATAAATATGAGGCTCATCATCGATTAAAAATTACGGATGAAGCCATTGAAGCCGCGGTAAAATTGTCGGTACGCTATATCACGGGCAGATATTTACCGGATAAAGCCGTGGATTTGATCGATGAGGCAGCTTCCAAAATCAGAATGGGGCTTTTGACGCCGCCTTCGCAAATCAACACCTATGAAAAAGACGTGGAGAGACTGCAAAAGGAAAAAGAGGAAGCCATTGCACTGCAAAACTATGAAAAAGCGGCCAGCGTGCGCGATGAGTTGAAAAACTTGCGCACCGAAGTGGCAAACTTGAAAAAGAGATGGTCCGAGGGCAATACGGCAAGCACATCGGTCAGTGTGAGCGCTGCCGATATTGAAAAAGTGGTTGCAGACTGGACGAAGGTGCCGGTAGAAAAAATCGCAAAAGAAGAAAACGAGCGACTTGTGAATATGGAAAAAATTTTGCACCAGCGTGTTGTGGGGCAAGATGAGGCGGTCAGCGTTTTGTCGCGAGCCATACGCAGAAGCAGGGTAGGACTCAAAGACCCGAAAAGACCCATCGGTTCATTTATTTTCTTAGGACCCACAGGGGTGGGCAAAACGGAACTCTCTAAAGCTTTGGCCGAAGTGATGTTTGGCGACGAAAGTCTGATTGTCCGCATAGATATGAGCGAATATATGGAAAAACACGCCGTAAGCAGACTGATTGGCTCTCCGCCGGGATATGTGGGATATGATGAAGGAGGCCAACTGACCGAGCAGGTCAGAAGAAAGCCTTACAGCGTTATTCTTATGGATGAAATCGAAAAGGCGCATCCGGATGTACTCAATGTGTTGTTGCAAATTATGGAAGACGGCAGGTTGACGGACGGCAAAGGCAAGACAGTGGATTTTCGAAACACCATTATCATTATGACATCCAACATCGGCGCCCATATGATTAAAAAATCTTCCGTGTTGGGTTTCGGTTCTGCCGAAGACGAATCTGAAAGCGAATATAACAAGATGAAAGAAACCGTTATGGAGCAGTTGCGCAAGGAAATGCGTCCGGAGTTCCTAAACCGACTTGACGATATCATCGTTTTCCATAAGCTCGGCGAAAAAGATATCGACAATATTATTGAGATTTTGCTTAATCAACTGAGCAGTCGCTTAAAAGAAGTGGAAATCGACGTCGTGTTCAGCGACGAAGTGAAAAAACTGATTGCCGCAAAAGGCACCAATTTAGAGTACGGCGCCAGACCGCTAAGAAGAACGATACAAAACTATATTGAAGATAAGCTCAGCGAAGCCATTTTGGAAAACAAAGTCAACAAAAAAGAAAAAATAACGGTTGATGTCAAAGAAGACGAAGTCATTTTTGTACAATAGATAAAAAAAGCCCCGTGAATACGGGGCTTTTTTTATTGAAGCGAATACGTATCTTCTTTGGCATTGATTAACTTTACAATCAATTCATTGTACGGAGTGGCGATGTTGTGTTTTTTGCCGATTCGTACAATGGCGCCGTTGATTTTTTCAATCTCCGTTTTTCGTTTTTTGTCGACATCTTGCAACATGGAAGAACGGTTTTGCCCTACAACTTTTGCGCCGTGAATATAGTATTTTTCGGCAATTTCCGCCGCGTTCAGTTCATAGCCTTCCGCTTTGGCAACAGCCGTTCCTTCTTTGACCAAGGCTTCGGCCACCTCATAGGCTGCCGTGCTTTCGGCCAAAAATCCGTTGCGCACATCCAGCAGTGCCGTGACGGCGTTGATGCCCACATTGACCATCAGTTTTGTCCAAACAGCTTCCATGATGTTGTCCGATACATAGGATTCAATGCCGCAATCATTAAACAGCCGAACAATTTTCGCGATGTTTTCAGAAGCGCGATTGTCACGTGTGCCAATGTTGGTGGGGCCGATCCCCGCCTGAAACACTTTGCCCGCTTGCAATACCGTAGCGCCGGATGCCGTGGTGCCGATAAGCAAATTAGCCGCCTGCACATAGGGGAGAATATCCTCGTCGTTGCCGTAGCCGTTTTGCAGCGTCAGTGCAATCGTATGTTCGGCAAAAAGTTCTCGACTTTGTGCAAGCGCCGTGTCGGTGTGGACGGATTTCACAAAAATAATGACCAAATCCGCAGGACCTGCTTGAGCGGCGCTGGTTACTGCCTGAGGACGGTAGGTTTTTTCTTCCTTTGCCGTTTGAATGACGAGCCCGTTTTTGTTGATTTGCTCCACATGTTCTTGCCATATGTCAATAAGATAAACCTCGTTTTTCTGCGAGAGCAATCCGCCGTATAAGCTTCCCATTGCACCGGCACCTAATATAGCGATTTTCATAGCAACACCTCTTTATTCAAAGCCTTCCACTTTCATATTATAGCATTGCTCAGGAGAAGGATAGACTTTGTTGTTTACATCATCGCGGAAAGCGTTGAGCCCCTCGATGAATGTTTCGCGAAGTTCGGCGTAATGTTTGACAAATTTCGGCGCGCGGCCGAAAAAGCCGAACATATCATAAAAGTTCAATCCGAATCCGCTGCCGTCCGGGCCCGCGCCGCCGCTGAAAAGGGGAATGGAGACGGCTTCGTTCATAGCTTTGCCGACACTGACGGGAACGCATTCCACCAAGCAGGAAAAGGCGCCGGCCTGCTCAATGGCCACAATGTCTTCAATAAGCTTTTGTGCGGTTTCATAAGTGCGTCCCTGCACTTTCATACCGCCGCTTGCCGCTGCTGTTTGCGGTGTGAGGCCGATATGTCCCATAACGGGAGTGCCCGATTTTACGATCGCACTGATTTTATCGGCCATTTCAATACCTCCCTCCAATTTTACGCAGTCACAACCGCCTTCTTTGATCAGTCGATTGGCTGAACGAATGGCTTGTTCACAGCTTTCATTGTAGCTGCCAAAGGGCATATCCCCAACGATAAACGTGTTGGGTGCGCCGCGAACAACCGCCTGTATGGACAAAATCATCATGTCCAGTGTTACCGGCGTCGTGCTGTCCAGACCATAGACAATGTTGCCGAGAGAGTCTCCCACCAAAATGGATTCGATCTTGCTTTCGTCCACTAACCGTGCCGTGACATAATCGTACACGGTGATCATCGTGTAGCGTCTGTTTTCTTGCTTATAGAGCTTAAATTCGGGAATCGTGATTTTTTTCGCCATATTCATACACTCCTTTCTACCATTCATTATGGAAGACATTTTGACACTTGTCAAAGGAAATCAAAAATTCGGTTGTCGCTTTGTGTAAGATGGTGGTATAATAAATACAATTGTTTCAGATAGGAGAATCATAATGGATACAAGGATTCAAAAGCTTGCAAAGGGGCTTGTCAATTATTCGTGCCAGATCCAACAAGGAGAAAATTGTCTGATCAGTATAGAAGGAGACAGCGCGATGTTGCTTGCGCTGGAGCTGATTAAAGAAGTGTATGCCGCAGGAGGCAATCCTTTTATAGAACTGGGCAATTCGCGGCTCACAAGGGGCATTTTGATGGGGGCAAACGAAGGGCAAATGGCTGCACTCAACGATATTGCCCTGCATAAAATACAGCAAATGGATGCCTATATCGCCGTGCGCGCCGGGGACAATGCCGCAGAATTATCAGATGTGCCCCAAGAAACCATGAGTACCTATATGAAAATCATGAAACCCGCTCTTGACCGGCGGTTAAATAAAACCAAATGGGTTGTGTTGCGCTATGCCAACAATTCCATGGCGCAAAAGGCCAATATGAGTTTGGAAGCCTTTGAAAATTTCTATTTTGATGTTTGCAACCTGGACTATTCAAAGATGGATAAAGCCATGGATCCCCTTGTTGCGTTGATGAATCGCACGGACAAAGTGCGCATTGTAGGCGAGGGAACCGACCTTACTTTTTCGATTCAGGGGATTCCTACGGTAAAGTGCGCAGGAAAAATGAACATTCCCGACGGGGAAATCTATACCGCCCCTGTGCGCAACAGTGTAAACGGCGTATTGACTTATAATACGCCATCGGACTATCAAGGATTTGTTTTTGACAATGTGTCGCTAAGGTTTCAAGACGGAAAAATCGTTGAAGCGACCAGCAACGATAACGACAGAATCAATCATGTTTTAAATACCGACGAAGGAGCGAGATATATCGGCGAATTTGCCCTCGGTGTCAATCCGTATATTTTAACACCGATGCTTGATACACTGTTTGACGAAAAAATCGCGGGTTCTTTCCATTTTACGCCGGGACTTGCCTATGTCAACGAAGCGGATAACGGCAATCGTTCAGCGATCCATTGGGATTTGGTGTGCATCCAACGTCCCGAATACGGCGGCGGACAAATCTATTTTGATGACGTGCTGGTGCGTGATAACGGCATTTTTGTATTGGACGAACTCAAAGGACTCAACCCCGAAAATTTAAAATCATAATATTGCAGGTTGTCGAGGAAACAAATGGCAGCAATAGAAATGATTACCCGGCGACAGCATCGGTGCAGCATC
Organism: Eubacteriaceae bacterium UBA1433; assembly: GCA_002329295.1. GTDB lineage: Bacteria > Bacillota > Clostridia > Eubacteriales > UBA1433 > UBA1433. The sequence goes on along the minus strand of DCTT01000021.1, from coordinate 41,919 downwards.
CAAATTCAGCAGGATATTTTGCGCAACGAAAATCTTTTAAACCAAGTGTTTCAAAAGAAAAGAAAATTATTAATCGTTACCGATGTCAATGTAGCCGAACGGTATCTGGAACAAGTCGCTGAAAAACTGAGACCTTATGCAACGCAAGTTGATTCTTTTGTTTTGCCGGCAGACGAACAGGCGAAAACACTTTTTTTTGCTGAAAAAATCATTGATTTTTTAGACAATCATTCTTATGCCCGAACCGATAACATGCTTGCCTTGGGCGGCGGTGTGATAGGGGACAGTGCAGGATTTTGCGCCTCCGTCTATAAACGGGGAATGGGCTTTATACAAATGCCTACAACGTTGCTGGCGCAGGTGGACAGCAGTATCGGCGGAAAAACGGCTCTGAATACCGCAGAGGGCAAAAACCGTTTGGGCACGGTTTCTCAACCGAACTGGATACTGATTGACCCGTTTTTTTTAAAAAGCCTGAGCAGAGAGCAATATTTGCACGGGTTTGCAGAAATCATCAAATACGCGGTTGTGATGGATGCGGCGTTATTTGATTACTTGGAAAAAACTCCTCTGCAAGCAATAGAACAAAACATATCCCGGCTCATTGAATGTTGTGTGCGGCACAAAATAAACGTAGTTGCGGAAGACGAACTGGACTACGGGAAACGAATGATACTGAATTTCGGACACAGCGTTGCCCATGCTGTCGAGACGCTTTACGGCTATGATTTGTTTTCGCACGNNACAGGCAGTGTCTCTGGGCATGTATGCAATGGCAACATTCGGCGAACAACAAGGTCTGACAAAGCCGGGCAGCGCCGAAAAAATCAAAAAAGTGCTTCAAAAATTTGAATTGCCCTTTACAATGCCTGTTTTGAACAAGCAAAAATTGTTTCATGCAATGAAAAACGATAAAAAATCACAAGGCGACACGATAAAAGAAGTGATTGTTTCTGAAATCGGAACGGCAAAAATCACAGAAATGCCTTTTAGTATCATAGAAGAAATTGCAACATGATAAGGTAGTGGACAACATGAAAGTAGTTGAAATTAAACCGAAAAAACTAAAAGGAACCATTCACGTTCCCTCATCAAAAAGTTATGCGCACCGTGCATTGCTGGCGGCATTGCTTGCCGACGGCATAAGTACGGTGTACGATGTGACTTTGTGTGATGACGTGATGGCAACACTCAGGGCCATTGAAGCGTTGGGAGCAAAAGTAGAATATATTGTAGATAAACGACCGGATCTGTTTACGTTGAACATAACGGGAAGTACTCCGTTAAATGTGACGGACAAGATGATTGATTGCAGGCAAAGTGCGACGACACTTCGATTTTTCATTCCCCTTGTGTTGACCACAAACGAAAGTTTTGTTTTTACCGCTCAGGGCAATTTGCCGTCTCGCCCTCTGGATGATATGTATGAAATATTAAAACAAGACTACATCGTATATAAAAATAAAGACGGAAAGCTTCCGTTGCATTTGAAAGGGCTTTTGCGGGGAGGCACCTATTGTATGGACACCTCCATTACGTCGCAAACAATCTCTGCTATGCTCTTTGCGTTGCCGTTGCTGGAATCAGATTCCAAAATCAAACTGACGCAAAAGCCCAGCAGCAAAAATTATGTGGATATGACCCTTTCAATGTTAAAACACTGCGGCATTCATATCGACTGTTTGTCTGAAGCAGGAGAATTTTTCATTTCGGGAAAGCAGCAATATCAACCCTTTGATTATCGGTTGGAAGGAGATTATTCTTCCGCGGCTTTTTGGCTTTGTGCCTGCGCTATGGGCTCGGAAGTGCTTTCAACAGGTTTAAAGGTGAAATCACTGCAGGCGGACAGGGTGTTTTTAAATATTTTGTCGCGTATGGGAGCAAAAATTATCAAACAAGGCAACGGGTTAAAAGTCCGCGCAGAAGAACCGTTAAAAGAAGTGACGATCGATGTGGACGGTGCACCGGACCTTGTGCCGGTTTTGGCGGTTTTGGCCGCTTCACTGGAAGGAATTACTCAATTGACGGGTTTAAGGAGACTGCAATATAAAGAAACCGATCGTGTAAAAACCACAATGAATATGATTTCTTCTTTGGGAGGCGACATCGTGCAAATGTCTGATAAACTCATTATTCGCGGCACGGGAAGCCTGCAAGGCGGTACCGTACATACGGGCGGCGACCATCGCATTGCTATGGCCGGCGCAATTGCTTCCACAATATGCAAAGACAATGTAGTCGTCACATATGCAAATTGTGTCGATAAGTCTTATCCTATGTTTTGGGATGATTTTCAAAAGGTGGGCGGCGAAATTGAAGAATACTATATGGACGGGTGATGTTTTTACGATGCGCCTTTACGGCGCAAGCCATGATGGGCATATAGGTTGTATACTGTCAAACTTTCCGAAAGGAGTCGTTGTTGACAAAAAATACATCGACCGTTTTGTTCGGCAACGTGCGCCGGGCAATTTTTATGGCAGCGGACGAAGGGAGCCGGATCATTACGAATTTGTATCCGGTGTCGTCGAAGGTGTAACCACCGGCGAAGAGATTGATATCCGAATTGCCAATCAGGATGTTCGAAAGAGCGATTATGAAAAGATGCGATATTATTTGCGGCCATCGCACGGAGACTATGCTTCTTATGTCAAATACAACAAAATCGACAGCGGCGGCGGCGTGTTTTCGGGTCGTATGACTGCGCCGTTGGTTGTGGTTGGAGCGTTATGTGATTTGTATCTAAAGTCTCAGGGCATTTTAACGGCGGCGCATCTGGCGCAAATCGGCACAATCGAAGATGCAAAAACGGATGATATGGCAATAACAACCGAACTGATGCACCGACTCAATCAGGCGCACCTTCCTTTCATCGATACAACAAAAGAACTCGCCGTTCAAAAACTGATTGAGCAATTGCGTGAAGAAAAAGACGCAACAGGCGGCAAAATACAAATATTCATGACAGGTCTTCAAGCCGGGGCGGGAGGAGAGCTCTTTGGCAATCTGGAAGCCAAAATAGCAGGGTTATGCTATGCTGTGCCCGGCGTAAAATCGGTTTCTTTCGGTTTGGGAGAACAATTTAAGGGCGCACGTTCCTCCAAGGCAAATGACGAATTTTATTATGATGAACATCAAAATATCAAGACCTATACCAACTTTAACGGCGGCATCTTAGGCGGCGTTACAACGGGCATGCCTCTTGTGGTTTCTTGTGTGATGAAACCCACACCTTCCATCGGAAAAACGCAAAGAACCGTAAATGTACAAACAAAGACCAACACAACGATTTCTATTCAGGGGCGTCATGATGTCTGCATTGCCCTTAGAGGGTTGTGGGCGTTGCGCGCTTGCCTGTGCATTGCCATGGCTGATACATTGCTGGCCATGCAAACGGAAGAAGCTTCATTGGAAGACATGCGCAAAGAAATCGACGAAATAGACGGCCTGATGGCGGAGCTGTTTAATCGCCGCATGAATCTTTCGGCGAAAATCGGGAAATTTAAACAAAAGAATCGACAAAATATCAAAGACGACAACCGCGAAAAGATGGTATTGCAGCGTGTAACGGCACGCTTAGAAGAGCAAAACAAGCCGTACGGAGCTGCATATATTGAAAAGATCATGGAACTGTCCAGACGCAAACAGGAAGAAGAGTTATGAAACAATATGGTTTGTTGGGTCAAAATATTGCCTACAGCCTTTCGCCGATTATTCATCAAATCATTTTCAACAAAAACAAAACTGACGCAACCTATGAGCCATACGACATGGCGCCGGAAAAAGCAGATATGTTTTTAGCGCATACGCACTGCAACGGACTCAATGTCACCGTGCCCTACAAAACAGCCGTCCTCAAACACTGCAAGCGGATTTCAAAAGAAGCGATGGCTGTTGGAGCCGTCAATACTTTGACGCGCAGCGATGAAGGTTGGGTAGGGGATAATACGGACATTTTCGGCTTGGAAAAGTTTTATGAAAAAAACAGCCTTTCTTTTCAANNCAAAATCAAACAGTAATCATCTTGGGTACAGGCGGCGCGGCAAAAGCCGTGAACCACACCCTTCAAAACAAACACACACAACATGTATATAGGGTAAGCCGTAACAAGCGAGGAATCGGGTTCATCGGATATAAAGAGCTTTCTCGTTTGGAGAAAACGGATGTTTTGATAAATGCCATGCCGATTGGAGCGGAAAATAACCCCAAACTTGCCGCTGCCGTTCTTCATGCCATTGAAAGATGTCATACGATTATTGATTTAAATTACGCATCTTCGGAAAGTTTGTTCCTGCGTCAAGAAAAAAAAGCGGGAAAAAAATTCTATAACGGGTTGGATATGTTGATTTATCAGGCAATGAAATCACAGGAAATATGGAACGGCATCGAAATCACAAAAGACCTTTATGATGATATTTTTTTATCATTGCAAACAATATTGGAACAAAAACAAAAGGCAGGAAAAAAATGAAACTGTTGATATTAAACGGTCCCAATTTAAACAGGCTCGGTGTGCGTGAAACACCTATTTACGGCACAAAGAGTTATGAGGAACTGGTGAAAATGAGCAAACTTTGGGCCCAAGAACACGGCTTTGAAGCAGACGTTAGACAAAGCAACCATGAGGGCATCCTGATTGACCTCGTTCAGTGCGTTGAAATGATGGGCTATCATGCCTTGCTCATCAACCCCGGAGCCTATGCGCATTACAGTTATGCCCTTGCAGATGCCCTGCGCAGTGTTTCTGTTCCCAAAGCGGAAGTGCATTTAAGCGATATAATGAACCGGGAAAATTTCCGTAAAATTTCCGTAACCGCCTCAGCCTGTGACAAACTGATAACCGGATGTGGATTTGACGGCTACAGGCAAGCCATCCTCTGTTTAGCAAAAATGGTAAGAGAACCTTGATGCACAATGAAAACATTTCCGTAAAAAATTTCGTTGATTTTATGTTCACGAAGGGCGATATTGATCAACGTATGCGCAGTACGCTTCGAGCCGGCGAAGGTGTAATCATTCATCAATATATACAAAAGAACTATCCTTCCGAAGCAGAGGCGGAAGTACCTGTTATGCGATGTTATACACACAAAAACACATCCGTGACGCTGAACGGCCGCATGGATGGCGTATTTTGTGACGAAGAAGGGATCTTTCGCATTGATGAAATCAAAAGCACGCAATTAGAGCCGGAAAAGATAGAAGAACCATATTATCTGCACGAGATGCAAGTCAAGATGTACGCTTTGATGTTTGCACAAAATCATCAATTAAATCAGATTGACTATAGCCTTACCTATTGTCACGCAGAAAGCAAAAAAACAAAAATATTCACTTTTCGACAATGTACACAGAGGCTTGAAGAGGAGTTAATACCCTCGATTATTCAATATATTGAGTACATCCGAAAAATAATTTCACTGAGACGAGCGAGAAACAAGAGCATTGAAGCGCTCGTTTTTCCTTTTGCTTATCGACCGCAGCAGCGTGATATTATGCGTGGCGTGTATACTGCGCTTTGCGAACAAAAAAATCTGTTTTTGCATGCGCCGACCGGCAGCGGAAAAACATTATCGACGCTGTATCCTATACTAAAATATTTGTTAAGCCGAGAGGCAAAAATATTTTATCTTGTGAGCAAAGGGACACAAAAGCATGCTGCCGTGGAGGCATTGCAAATATTGCAAACACAGGGATTAAAAATAAAGGCGCTGGTACTCAACGCCAAAGAAAAAGTTTGTTTCAACGAGGTGGTTGAGTGCAATCCGGAACAATGCACGTACACACTGGGGTATTATGACAAAATCCGTGACGTGTTGCAAAAAATGATTGTCAAAGAAAATATCATTGATGCTGAAATAATTCAAAAATATGCAACAGAACATCAAATATGTCCCTTTGAATTGAGCTTGGATGCGAGCTGGTTTTGCGATCTTGTCATCTGTGACTACAATTATGCATTTGATCCTTTTGTGGCGTTAAAACGCTACTTCGATGACAAGGGCGAATATGTGTTGTTGGTGGATGAAGCGCATAATCTAAACCAACGCGGCAAACAGATGTACTCGGCTTCTTTATCCAGGCAGGAAATCAAAAAATGCAGAGCGCAAATGCAATCTTGCAAACCGCTTTTTTCGTCGCTGTCAAAAGTGATGACTGCCTACAACAAATTAAAAAAGACCGCAGAAAGCGACTATACGAATTTGGCTTTTGATCATGAAGTATGTGTGCGTTTGCGTGGATTTATCCGCGCTGCCGATGTCTACAGCATGGAAAACGGCGAACTGCCCGGTGAGGTAAGGCAACTTTATTTAGAAATTTTCCGCCTGTTAAAATTGATTGAACTGGCTGATGATGCGCATGTTTTTTATTATCAAAAGACTGAAGAATGCCTGTATCTGTCTTGTTTGGACGCTTCATCCTATTTGGCATCCGCTTTGAAAAAAAGTTTTTCTGCGATTTTGTTTTCCGCAACATTTTTGCCGATTTCTTATTTTATGCGCATCTGCGGCGGAGAGCAAAAAGATTATCGCATGATTTGTCAAAGTCCTTTTGACCCTGCCAACTTGCGTGTAATCGTCGGTGATGTAGGCGCAACCTTTCGCGAACGAAACAAAAACATTGATATAATCGCAAAATACATTCACAGATTTCTCCGAATAAAAAAAGGGAATTATTTCATCTTTTTTCCGTCTTTTGATTATATGAACAATGTTTTTGAACAATATCGCATTCTTTATCCCGATGAAGAGATTATCATGCAAAAACCGGATATGAATGAAGAAGAAAAAAAGACATTGTTGCAGTTGTTTGAAAAAACAGACAACAATATTGCGGCTTTTGTGGTTTTGGGAGGCAGTTTTGCGGAAAGCGTGGATTTGACCGGCGAAAAGCTGATTGGCTGTGTCATCGTCAGTGTGGGACTTCCAAAAGTGACCTATGAAAAAGAAAAACTGCGCGCATATTATCAAGGCAAGGGAGAGAACGGATTTGATTATGCTTATTTACATGAAGGCATCAGCAAAGTAATACAAGCAGCGGGACGACTGATTCGCACGGAAAGCGACAAAGGAGCAATTTTACTTTTGGACCGCCGCTTTGCACATGGAAAATATCAAATATTGATTCAACAAAATTGGTCGGATATCACATACATATCCGACCCTGATCAGCTCGATGAAAAATTGATTTTTTAAAATTTTTAAATTCGTATTTAAAACATGATGGACTCCATGCATTCCGTTAAAAAGTGCGTGCTTTCGGGAAGAGGAGAATTCGCTGCGTTTCTGATGTCTTCGGCATTGGCAAAACGATTGAGCTTATCGTGTTTTTTCAACGGAAAATGCAACGCTACAAGATGCAAAGGATTTAATTGCAGTATACTTTCTACACCTGTTTCGGTAATCACATAAATAAAGGGGACTATCAGGCAGGTAATTCCTTTTTCGAGCAGTTCATTGTTTCGAAAGCTCTCGGCATCGGCAAGTGCATCTCCTACATGCAACAGACGATGGTTGTCCAAATGCAACAAATAAGCGATGTTTTGTGTAGCGGATTTTGGGTTATCGCCGTCATGAGCAAGGTGCAGTGCGTCAAAGCGAAGGCCTTTTAGCGTTAGTTCGATTGATTTATTCAGACCTATCTCCAAAGAAATACATTGCAGTATAAAAGACTTCTTAAAAAGTCGGCTTCGTTGCAAAGATTTTATGACTGCCTTGGGAGCCACCAGTTTGGCTTCGGGACAGTGAGATAAAACATGACAAACCAAGTCGGGATGAAAATGTTCGGGATGTTCGTGGGTGATGAGAATAAAATCGATCTTCTCAAAAGGCTCTGATTTTCTCAGCATGGATGTCAACGTTTTTTGCGGGATGGTTCGATAGGGTAAAATGTCGGGCGAGACAATTGCATCGATAAGGATGTTTTTGTCATCGTAGTTTATCAGTACGCCCATACAGGAGACATAAGTTATTTTGATTGTTTCTTTTGCCATGTTTTCACCTTAAAATTCTAGTATTGTATTGAGAAAAAGTAAGATTTGCTATATTATTATAATGCTTTGCACACACAATAGCAATGACTTTCTTTTCTGACTATCGGTCGAAAAAGATTCTATAAGAAAATAATTTTAATAAAACGCAGGTGCAGATAAATGTATAAAGTATTAATTATTGAAGACGAACCGAAAATAGCGCGATTTTTAGAACTGGAGCTCAAACACGAAGGCTATAGCCCGGTGGTGAAACATGATGGCCGTGAAGGTTATAACGAAGCGCAGGATGAGACCTATGATTTAATTATTTTAGACCTGATGCTACCGTCATTGAGCGGGATTGAAATTTGCCGACGGCTCCGTCAGGAAGAAATCCATACGCCTATTATTATGCTGACGGCAAAAGATGACGTTTCGGATAAAGTGACAGGGCTGGATGTCGGCGCCAACGATTATATGACAAAACCTTTTGCCATTGAGGAATTGTTTGCACGAATGCGCGTATTGTTAAAATATGCGAAAACAAACGAAGCAGCAAAGGGTGACATACTGACCGTAGGTGAGCTTGTGTTGGATAAATCGCATTATTTAGTAACTTATAACAAAGAAGCGATTGAACTGACAAAAAAGGAATTTGAGCTGTTGGAATATCTGATGCGCAACAAAAATCTGGTCTTGAGCCGGGAAAGCATTTTGCAAAAGGTTTGGGGATATGAATATGAAGGAGATACCAATGTAATTGACGTATATATCCGCTATCTTCGATCGAAAATAGACCAGCGGTTTTCGGTCAATCTGATTAAAACCGTTCGCGGTATAGGCTATCAAATAAAAGAAAACGAAAATAGCGGGCAATAGGCAAATGAATTCGCTTAAGACGAAAATCATAAAAAGTTATTTGGGACTCTATATAGCTGTATGTATGATAATCGTTTTCGGATTGTTTTTCGCCTATTTTTCCGTTGCGCCTAAATTGCTGTATGCAAAAGATACCAGAGAGCTTCAATCAAAAATAGTTCCTATGCTAAAGGACGGCTATTCTTATCAGGAGCATCATTTGCAGCTGCAGACCATCGAGCATGTTTATGATGTGCAAATTGCGATTTATATGGACGAATATCGCCTCGTTCGGGAAAGCGAAGAGTTGCTTGGCGCCAAATTTGTCCAAAATAAAATGTTGGTAAAAAAATTGTTCCCGTCGTACTTATTGATGAACGATGGTTTTTATATCAAAACAATTTCCTTTAGCGCCACAGGTAGCGCATTGATTTTTTTCCCGATTCAGCGTTATATGACCATTTTTTTTGTACTCATATGGTCTTTGCTGGCTACGATGACCGCAGGAGCAGTCCTGATTATGTTTTTGAGCAATGCCACCAATCGGCGAATTTTCAGACAGATTGAAAGTTTGGACGGTACGATTAAAATGATCAATGCGGAGAATTTGGCTTTGCGTCTCGATGAAAAAACCATTGACGATGAACTGCGTGCATTGGTAAGTACGATTAATCAAATGATTGACGGACTGCAAAACAGCTATTTGCGACAAAAGCGATTTGTCTCCGACGTATCTCATGAATTGCGCACACCTATCAGCGTTATTGCAGGTTATGCCGATATGTTGCAACGCTGGGGGAAAAATGACGATGAAGTGATGGAAGAGGCGCTTTGCGCCATTGACGGAGAAACAAAAAGCATGGCGGATCTGGTGGAAAAACTGCTTTTCCTTGCCAGACACGACAACAAAACTTTGCAATATGAATTTCGGCGGGTCTCGGTGACCGATTTGCTAAAAGAAATCTATCAGGAAACATTGTTGGTGGACAACGCACATATCATTGAACAGGATATCCAAGATGATTTGTTTTGCCGTGCAGACGAAAACAGAATCAAAGAAGTGATCCGCATTTTGTTGGACAACGCGTTAAAATACACACCCGAAGGAAAACTTGTTCGTATTGTCGGATACAGAGAAGGTCGCTATATCAAAATAGCTGTCGCCGACGAAGGAATCGGCATTGCCGCCGAAGAAATTGAACATATCTTCGATCGTTTTTATCGCACGGATAAAGCGAGAAACCATGTCAAGGGCGATCATGGACTGGGACTCTCCATTGCGCAAACAATTATCAATGACCACCGTGGAAAAATCCAAGTAACCAGCCGGTTAGGTGAAGGCAGTACTTTTACCATAATGTTGCCTGCGAACCGGTTTTAAGGATTTTTTTCATATCGTTCTGCATATTTTCAACACTTAAATGATATTATAGATATATTTATTGTGTTTTTTTCTCTTTTTTGATATATTACAATCAAATGCAAGCCCTATTTTAAAAGGAGCGAAAAATTGAAAAAACTGATTGTTCAAAACGATAAATGTACCGGCTGCGGTATTTGTATGATCGCTTGCGGCACCACATACTTTAACGATGAAAGTTGTGAAACTGCGCGACTCAAAGTACGAAAAACACCGGAAGGTACTTTTGATATTCAAACTTGCGTACAATGTGATGCCTGCATTAACATTTGCCCTGTTAATGCGCTGTACAGAAACAATGACGATGTGGTAATGCTCGACAAAGAACTCTGCGTAAATTGTATGATGTGCGTAGGATTTTGTCCGCACGGAGTCATGATATATAGCGAAAAATGCGCTACGCCGTTTAAGTGTGTGCTTTGCGGTGTTTGCGCGAAAAATTGTCCGACGGGCGCCTTGGAGTTAAAAGCAAAATAAACAGAGGTATTTTTGATGTTAAAACAAAAACCAATTTCGGAATTTGCGTATTTGCCTGCAAAAATCGACCGCGGATACGCCAACAAAATTGTTTACTGCAATTTGGAACATTACGAAATAAATGAAAAAATGCTGCCCCAAAACATGAAGGAAGATTTTATCGGCGGAAAAGGTTTTGGGCTGAAACTGCTTTGGGATGCTGTGGACGAAAACACAAAGTGGGATGATAACGACAACGAATTGATCATCACCACAGGTCCCCTGAGCGGACTTACACAATACCCCGGAGCGGGAAGAGCGATTTTGACGACGCTTTCACCACTGACAAAACTGCCCGTAGATGTAAATGTCGGCGGGTATTTTGGACCCTATCTCAAATTTTCGGGCTGGGACGGTTTGGAAATACGAGGCAAAGCCGATCGTGATGTGATTTTGTTTATTGACGGTAACGCCGGAATGATTCGCATTATTGATGCGACCTTTGTCAAAGAACGAGACAGCCATATTCTGGCATCTTTTTTGATTGAAAAATTTGCTTCTTCCGAAGAAGACAAAAAAAGCGTAGCGATACTCTCTTCCGGCAGAGGGGCTGAATATGCCAATATCGGCACGATTAACCTTGCCTTTTATGATGCAAAACGCAAACAGGTCAGGTTGCGCCAAACGGGAAGGGGCGGAATGGGAACGGTATTACGAAACAAAAGATTGTTGGCCGTTGTCGTGAAATATAATCAAATTAACAATGCCCTCAACCATCCCGCCGATTTGGATATGGTCAATCGCCTTGCAATTAAAATGCACAAAACCGTTGCACGTCTCAATCAAGAAGACAGCACATTGTCTGATTGCGGAACGGCATCCATTGTAACGTTGATGAACGAAAACGAGTTGTTGCCGGTCAACAACATGCAATACGGTTCACATAAAGATGCCAAGAATATTGACGCCTCTATCTTATTGAAAAAATATTTTAAAAAAAATATGCCTGACGGATGTTGGTATGGCTGTTCCATTGCCTGCACAAAAGTCGTAGATGATTTTAAGTTGAAAACCGGCCCCTATAGAGGCAAAAAGGTTTCTATTGATGGACCGGAATATGAGATTTTGGCTTCGCTGGGCGCCAATTGCGGGATTTTTCAGTTAGAGGCTATTTTGGAAATGAATTTTTATTGCGACACCTACGGAATTGATGCGGCTTCTTATGCGATGGTCATGGCATTTTTAATGGAATGCTATGAGCGCGGCATTATCAACGATGAATTTACAGGAGATCACAAACTCAATTTCGGCAATTATCGTGCAATGCTCAGTGTTCTCCATGAGATGGCGGAAGGGCGCGGACTCGGGCTGATTGCCGCCATCGGCCTGGAAGGCATCAAGCAGCTCTTGGTGGAAGAGTATGGAGAAGACGCGGGATTTTTGGATGATATTGCCATGGTGCAAAGCGGACTGGAATTCGGCGAATATATGTCCAAGGAATCCTTGGCGCAACAAGGCAGTTACGGACTCACAAACAAAGGACCGCAGCACGATCAGTGTTGGATGATTTCCATGGATTTGATTCAAAATAATCTTCCTACCTTAGAGGATAAAGCAAGGGCGCTGAAGGTTTTTCCGCAATTTCGCTCGATGTTCGGCTTGTTTGGGCTTTGTCGACTGCCATGGAATCATATTATTCCCTGGCACGACAAAAACAAATTGCAAATGGAAAATGACCCTATAACAGAACAAATCAAAGACTATTGCAATTTGTATGAGGCTGTAACAGGCAATAAAATGACGCTGGAAGACATGATGACGGCCTCGGAAAGAGTATCGACTTTTCAAAGGCTGTTCAATAAACGCATGGGAAAAGGAACCAGTGAATCGGACATTATTCCTTATCGGGCGATGGGACCGGTTACGAAAAACGAATATCTGTATAAACAAGAGCATTACGATGCACAATTGAGAAATGAAATCAAAATAGACCCGGATCAATATGGCGTGGAAGAAAAAATTGAGTATTTGCGCAAATATCGCCTGCAACAATATCAGACATTGATGGAAGCGGTTTATCGATTGCGCCAATGGGACGAACGAGGTGTGCCGACTGAGGAAAAGCTGAAAAAACTCGGTTTAGATGAACCGCAATATTTAGCCATTATTCAAAACTGAAATCAAATCACTGAGTTGATTCTTTGAGGAAAAACGATGAAAATCATAATCGCCGTGGATTCTTTTAAAGGAACGCTTTCTTCCTACGAGGCCGCTTGCGCCATCGAAAAGGGATTGCGAAAGCTGAACGAATTTACGCATGCAAAGATTGATATTTATCCGATTGCCGACGGCGGCGAGGGAACCCTTGAGGCTATTTTCCAGTATGACTCGACCGCAAAAATGCACAGCGTTCCTGCAAAAGACATGCTGGGTAAAGATTTTTCAGCGCCGTTTTTAACCTTTCAAAAAGACGGCGTAACACAGGCCGTGGTAGAAACAGCCTCGATTGTAGGGCTGACGATGATTGCAAAAGAAGAGCGGGATGTGCTGCGAGCCTCTACCTACGGCGTCGGACAAGTAATAAAAGAAATTCTTGATAGAGGAATCAGCACTGTTTATTTGGGCATTGGCGGCACGGCCACAAATGATGCGGGCATCGGCATGCTTCATGCGTTGGGTATGCGGTTTTTGGATCAAGACCAAAACGATATAGGATACGGCACAAAAAATATCGGCAAAATTGCTGCCATTGACACCAATGCTTTTGATAGAAGGATCTCTCAGACGCAGTTTATTACGATTTGCGATGTAACCAACCCTTTTTATGGACCCAACGGCGCTACTTATGTATACGGGCCGCAAAAAGGAGTAACTGAACAAATGAAAGACATGATTGACGACATGTTTCAATCTTATAATGAAGTGGTGCATCAAACTACGGGTATCGATATGCAAAAACGCAGCGGCACGGGAGCCGGAGGAGGCATCGGCGGTGCGGCACAGGTTTTCTTGGGGGCAAAAATGCAACGGGGTGTTGACTGGATGATCGAATATTTGGGATTGGAAAAAGCCGTTGCCGAAGCCGATATCGTTATTACCGGAGAAGGAAAAACAGACAGCCAGACGCTGCACGATAAATTGCCGATGGGCATCGGTCTTTTGGCAAAAAAATACGATAAATATGCCGTTGCAATCAGCGGAGACAGAACCATTCAAAAAGAAGATCTTCAGCCCTATGGAGTCAATAATATTTGGGCGATAACAGATTATTTTCCTGTCGAACAAGCCATGGGCAATGCCTTTGAAACTTTGGTCGATACGGCGACATTTGCGGGGAAAGAATGGCTGCGCATGTACTCCGCGCATAACGAAGGTAAATAAAAAATGCGCATGTTTGATTTGATTGAAAAAAAGAAACAAAATCTTGTACTGACAGACGCAGAAATACAATACATCATCGCCGGCTACATGAGTGGTGAGATTGAAGACTATCAAATGTCTGCTTTTTTGATGGCCTGTTGGTTTCACAAGTTGACCGGAGAAGAATGTTTTGCTTTAACGCGCGCCATGGCAACGTCCGGTGACATGATGGACTTGCGAGAAGTGGCGGGTTTAAAGGCCGACAAACACTCTACGGGTGGCGTCGGCGATAAAATCACACTGATTTTGCTGCCGATTATGGCAAGTTTGGGAATCAAAATGGCGAAGAGCTCCGGAAAAGGACTCGGCTATACCGGAGGCACCATTGATAAACTGCAGTCTATCGGCGGGCTCGAAGTGCAACTGAGTCGGCAGCAATTTATTGACATATTAAACGAAGCGGGGATGGTTATCAGCAGTCAGAGTGCCAACATAGCGCCGGCGGACAAAAAGATCTATGCACTCAGAGACGTTACGGCATTGGTTGATGACAGCGCGCTGATTGCTTCCAGCATTATGAGCAAAAAGTTGGCATCCGGGGCAGATATGATTGTGCTTGATGTCAAATGCGGCAACGGTGCTTTTATGAAAGAATTCGATGCAGCGAAATCGCTAGCTCAACTGATGGTACAGATCGGCAAAGATGCAAAAAAACAAACCGTTGCCGTGATTACGGACATGAATGTCCCGCTGGGTCGGGCGGTGGGCAACGCCATTGAAATCAAAGAAGCGCTTTCTTGTTTAAAGGGGAACATGCCCTCGGACATCAAAGAAGTGGTCTTTGCCTTGGGTATACAAATTTTGCTGATGGGCCGCAAGGCAGAAAACGCAAATGAGGCCGCAAAAATGATGACGGAAGAAGTAGAGAGTTTACGGGCATATAATCGATTTTGTACTTTTGTTGCGATGCAGGGCGGTGATGTATCACAACTTGAAGACACCTCGCGTTTGCCGAAATCCGCTATAGAAAAGCATATTTTCGCCCAAGAATCGGGTTATGTTTCCGTTTGTGATTGCGGGCTGGTTGGCAAAGCCGCATTGGCCGCCGGCGCCGGACGAGAAAAAAAAGAAAGCGATATTGATTACGGCGCAGGGATATACTTAGAAAAAACATACGGTGATGCGGTGCAAAAAGGGAAGTCGCTTGCTGTCGTTTATGCGTCAACAGAAGCCAAGGCTGAAGAGGCTGCAACATTGCTGCAAAAGAGTTTTCAGATTTCAAAGCAAGAGCCTCCAAAACGAAAAATGATTAAGGAAATACTGAATTGAAAAAAAAGATAAAAACGCCTTGGAACGCTTCGCTTGATTATTTGGCAAAGAAAAACCGAAGCGAAAAAAATGTTTCGGATTATTTGCTCCGTTGCGGGTTTGAGCAGGAAGAAACAGACCAATGCATCGAACGGCTCAAAGCAAAGGGCTTTCTTGACGATAAGAACTATGCATTAAAAACATTGCTGCAAAAATACAGACAAAAAAACGATTCTCTGGCAATGATGCGACAGCGTTTAAAAAGAGAAGGGATAGACAAGTCGATAATCGAAGAAGTTATGGCTTCCATAGAACATGAATATGAAGAAAAAGCATTTGAAAATTTTATAGACAAAGAAACACGATACAAGGACGAAAATGATATTGCATGGCAAAAAATATATCGTAAAGCATTGCGATTGGGGTTTGATCAGTCTCTTATTTATTTACATGCTGAAAAACATGATACGAATCCACTTCGTATCGATATAGAAAACGAAGGAGAAGACAAATGAACGTTGCGGTAATCGGTTGCGGCAGATGGGGAACCTTTCATGCGGTCTACAGCGCAGACATTGGACATAAAGTCATCTTGTGGGGAAGGGAAGGGTCGGTAAATATGCGTCATTTGATGCAGCAAAGAAGAAACGAATATATTGAGCTACCCGATTCGGTGGAGTTGACGCACGACATTGCCTATGCGGTGAACGCATCGCAATACATTATTATTTCAATCAGCGCTCAACAGTTGCGTGATTTTTTGCAAAGTGTGCGCAAGTTGGATTTTTCCGATAAAACTTTAATTTTATGCATGAAAGGCATTGAACAAGGCAGCGGAAAACGGCTGACGCAAGTAGTGGAAGAGTTTTTGCCTGCTGTTCCTGTTGCCGTTTGGGTGGGCCCGGGTCATGTACAAAACTATGTTCAGAAAATACCGAATTGCATGGTTGTGGATTCCAAAGACAAAAATCTTACCGCACGAGTCGTACGCGATTTTAACACACAGCTTATGCGTCTATACATCGGTGAAGATATTGTGGGCGCCGAGGTGGGTGCAGCGGCAAAAAACGTTATCGGCATTGCTGCCGGCATATTGGACGGTATGGGATTTACCAGCTTAAAGGGTGCCCTCATGGCACGCGGCGCCAGAGAAGTCTCACGATTGATCAAAGCCATGGGCGGCAATGAGCTTACCGCATACGGACTTTCGCATTTGGGAGATTATGAAGCGACGCTCTTTTCGCTTTACAGCAATAATCGAAAGTTTGGAGAAGCTTTTGTAAAAAAAGAAGTCTTTGATAAACTGGCGGAAGGGGTTTATACGACAGATGCCATGTTGCTTTTGGCACATAAATACGAAGTGGATTTGCCTATTACCAAAGGAATAAAAGAAATTATATATTATAATAAAGATCCCGGCGATGTAATGAGTTCGCTGTTTATCCGATCTATTAAAACGGAATTCGACGATTAAAAAAAAGTGCGAACACGATAAAATCATCGGTTCGCATTTTTGGTTGTGTGAAACGCATCCATCATGCGAAGCCGATCTTGGATAATTTTCGTGTTGTCGTTATAAATTTCGTCGCGACTTTTCGTCGTCAATAACGAAATATGCCTGCGAGAAGCCGCTTCAGCCACTTCTTTATTTCGAAGCTCGATGGATTGATAAATATAATAATGTTCTTTGCTCAAAAAGCCGTATAAATTTTTATCAGCGGTGATATAAACGCGATATCGTTTCATTTGCGGCTCAATATTTTTGTAGGCATCAATTAAATATTTATTTTTGCTGCACAGAACGATATATTCATGAAACGTATTTTCGGCCGAAAACACGTTTTTATAATCTCCGGACTGATAGGCTTCATCGAGGGCGACAGTGTAACGATAAAGAGTACCGAGTTCTTTTTCGGTAATACGCAATGCCGCATATCCTGCAGCCAAAGGCTCTAAAACATAGCGAAAATTGTTTAAATCAAAATAGTCTTCCACATTAAACGGTGCGATTACGGCACCTTTCCCCGGCGTTTTGATAACAAACCCGTCTTTTTCCAATTGATTGATGGCATCGCGCACAGGCGTGCGGCTGACACCTAAGGCCTTAGCCAACTTGCTTTCGATGAGTTTCGTACCCGGCAAATAGTTGAAATCAATGATTTCATTTAAAATATATTCGTGAACGATATCTGCCAAAGGCTTGAAAGGATTTTCGTTATACATTTTGGGAGGTATGCTGTTCATCGGCTTATCCATCTCGTTTTATATAAAATTTCTGATAACGTTTATTATATTTTAAATCTTAAAAGAAGATTTGTAAAGAAACTCTGCTGAAACTTGTATTGATATGGAACCATTTTCTCCTGCGAAAGGCTGTTTTTTTTGTAACAATCTTCAAAATTGTTTCAAAATTGACACCGTTTTCTTTTTTCAGTTATATTAATTATATACGGTTATATAGGTTATATAAAAATAATTGAGGAGGTCTATACATGGCAAGAGTTGAAATTGATGCAAATTATTGCAAAGGCTGCGGACTGTGCTTCGGCGTATGTCCGAAAAACCTCTTAAGGGCCAGCGAAAATGTAAATGCAAAAGGCTACAACTATGCCGAGCAAATTGATGCCGAAAAATGCACGGCATGTAAGCTTTGCGCAATCATTTGCCCGGACGCGGCAATTTCTGTGTACAAATAATGAGAACGAGGAGAAAACAAAACATGAGTGAAAAAGTCGTAAAAAAAGGAAATGAAGCTATTTGTGAAGCAGCGATTCGGGCAGGCTGTCGTTTTTTCGCCGGATACCCGATAACGCCGCAAACAACGGCAACAGAATATTTGTCCTGGAGGATGCCGGAAGCAGGCGGTGTTTTTGTGCAAGCCGAAAGCGAAGTAGCGGCAATTAATATGGTCGCAGGCTCAGCAATGGCAGGTACGAGAGCTATGACGGCAACGTCCGGTCCGGGACTGTCGTTGATGACGGAGGGCTTGAGCGTAATAGCCGGAACACGTCTTCCTACGGTAATTGTCAACATCCAAAGATCAGGGGCAGGCATTGGTTCCATTACCGGCAACCAAAGTGACTTTTATATGGTAACAAAAACATTAGGCCACGGCGGATTGACCGGGTTGGTTTACGGGCCCGAATCCATCCAGGAATCCGTTGATATTATGTATGAATCCTGGGATTTGGCGGAAAAGTACAGAACACCGGTAATCATCATGACAGACGGTGTGATGGGACAAATGATGGAACAGGTGGAAATGCCCGATTTTAAAGAAGCGCCGGATTTGTCCGAACAACCTTATGTTGCTGGCAAACGAAAAGGCGGTCGCAAGAAACATCTGATCATGGACTCGCCCTATTTTGGACCCAAGGCAACACAGGCCGACAACCTGGAATACAATTATGCCCAATACGAAAAAGTATATGAAAGCTGGGACGAGAACGAAGTTCGCTATGAAGAATACATGACACAGGATGCGGAATATTTGATCATTGCCTGGGGCACCAGCGCTCGCGTGGCAAAAACAGCCATTCGTCATTTGAGAGAACAAGGCGTCAAAGTCGGTTTGTTTAGACCCATTACTTTGGTACCTTTCCCGAAAAAACAACTTGCAGCCATAGATAAAAACAAAATCAAAGGAATTTTGACGGTGGAAATGGCGGTTCCTTCACAATTTCACAACGAAGTAATGCACTATCTCGACAAAGATATTCGAGTGGAAAAATACAGACGCGGCGGCGGCAACATGGTTTTAGACGAAGAAATTGAAGAATGCGTCAAAAAAATGCTATAAGGAGGATAGAGTTGACTATGGAATGTATTTATACAAAAAGTAAAGCATTGTCAGCAGTTCCGACATCGTTTTGTCCGGGCTGCATGCATGGAACGGCAATCAAACTGATCGCCGAAGTATCGGAAGAGTTGGGAATCGAGAACGACTTGGTGATGGTAGCGCCTATCGGTTGTGCGGTATTTTTGGGTGCCTTTGTGGAATTTGACTCCTTTGGATCGCCGCACGGAAGGCCGGGGGCAACAGGTACCGGATTCAAAAGAAGCAATCCCGATGTGCCGTTGATACTCTACCAAGGAGACGGTGACTGCGCATCAATCGGTCTTGCCGAAACGATGCACGCTGCAAACCGAGGCGAAAACTTTACCGTCATCATGATTAACAACCAGGTATACGGTATGACAGGCGGTCAGGCGGCTCCAACTACACTGCCGGGACAAAAAACAACCACTTCTCCTGCCGGTCGTTCAATCGAAGGATCAGGATACCCGATTCAATTGGCAGAACTGATTGCAAGCTTCAAAGCGCCCAAATATGTAACACGTCAGTCGCTGCATACGCCGAAAAATGTACTGGCAGCCAAAAAGGCAATCAAAAAAGCACTGGAAATTCAAATTAACGAAGGCGGATATTCCTATGTGGAATTGATGTCGGCTTGTCCTACAAACTGGAAAATGGATCCGAAAGATACACCCAAATACATGGAAGATGTGGTGCTCAAAGAATTTCCGGTCGGCGATTTGAAAGGCTGAGAAAGGGGAGAAAGAAACATGGAAAATACCTATTTATTGGCAGGATTTGGCGGTCAAGGTGTACAAACACTGGGTCAGTTGTTGACCTATGCGGCAACAGATGCGGGAAAATATGCAACGTATCTCCCGGCTTACGGCGGAGAGATGCGCGGCGGAACATCGAACTGTACGGTAAAAATCAGCGATGACCCGATTGGTTCTCCCGCAGCGAAGTCCTATAATTATGTCGTGGTTATGAACCTGCCTTCTTATAACGCTTTTAAGGGAAGAGTCAGAAAAGGCGGCACGCTCTTTGTGAACTCCGATTTAATTAAGGACGCAGAAGCAGACGAAGGAGTGAAGTTGGTCAATGTACCGTTGATGGAGATGGCAAAAGAAGCAGGATCACCGGTCGTGACCAATGTGGTGATGTTCGGTCTTCTGTGTGCCTATACGCAGGACATCGACTTGGAAGTTGCCAAAAGCACGATGCTGCAAAAAATGGCGCATAAAGAAAAATTTATTCCGATTAATACAAAAGCCTTTGAGCTTGGCGTGGCAAAGGGACAAGAAGTAAAATAAAAACGTGAACAAGGCATAGGCATTTTAACAATATGCCTTGTTCCTTCAATGAATTTTTACATGAAAGAAACCATATTAAAAAAGGAGGAAAAAAAATGAAAGTAGCAATATTGGGTGCAGGAGCAATGGGCGCCTTGGTGGGCAGCTGTTTTCAAAAAGGCGGAGCCGAGGTGTGGCTCGTGGATCCTTTTGAAGCACATATGAAAAAAATAGCCGAAGAGGGCTTAACCATCAATTTAACCATTGGCGGAAAAAGGGTCGAAAAAATCAAAATGAACGCAGTGACGAACCCCGAAGAAGCAGGGGTCTGTGACGTGGTGGTTATATTGGTGAAAGGGATGTACACGAAATCAGCCGTAGAAGGCGCAAAGGCATTGTTTGATGAAAATACCTTTGTGCTTACGCTTCAAAACGGAGTGGGGAATGCGGATATTTTAAGTGAGATCTTCGGAGAAAACAGAGTGGGATACGGCGTTTTAAATCTCGCCAGCGTGCTTGTGGGACCGGGGGAAATCAATGCAAATTATCGAACGGATATCGAAGGATCTTACAATATACATTTCAATTCGAATGTAAGAGACGAAAACACGACGGCTTTATGTAAGAAAATTGAAAAAATATTAAATGACGGCGGGTTTAAAACCTTATATTCCGAAGATGCGGAAATGTTTATTTGGCATAAGCTGATCACAAACTGTTGTGTGAATTTAACCTGTGCCATGACGCGACTGACGATGGGACAACTGTTTCGTGCGCCGGACGGCGCAAAGCTGCATAAAGAAATAATCAAAGAACTTTGTGCGGTAGCAAATGCAAAAGGCATTCCGTTGGATTTTGAAAAAGAATGGAAAGACTGGCATCATTCGCAAACCGAAACAGATTGGCCGCATTATCCTTCTGCAGCGCAGGACGTATTCAATCAGCGCAAAACGGAAGTAGACTTTTTAAACGGAGCTATCTCGAGAGAAGGAGATAAATTCGGCATAGAAACGCCGGTAAATGACACGATTGTCATGCTTTCACACATTATTGAAAATACTTACAACATTCAATATAAACGATAAAAACAAGACTTGCAACAGAAAGAGCACACGGTGTACCGTGTGCTCTTATATTATAAAATTTGCAGCGGAGAATTCATGAATCTTTGATTGGAAAGGGCAAACATTCGGTGCACTAATATACAAAAATTATTGACATTCATAAATAAAAAGGTATAATGATTCGTGGGACTTTTTAATTCTGATTTTATCAAAAAAAGTTATCCGCTCAATTATAAACCTTAAATCTATTGTCTGAAATTAAAACGGAGGTATTTATGCAATCAACAGTAAACAAGGGGAAATATTTTACCCCTCTTTCCATTGGTGTTGCCGCTGTATGGTTTTCATCTCACTGCGGCGCCGGGTTTGCTTCCGGTACACAGGAAGTAGCCTACTTCGTAAGACATGGTTGGATGGCGCCGTTCTGGCCGCTGCTTGCCATGACACTGGTAGGCATGGTTATGTATGTGACCCTGGAAGTCGGTCGCTTGCATGCGGTGTACACCTATGCTGAAATCGTGCAGAAAGCTTATGAACCGGTTAATAAAGTATTGGGAACGCTCTATGACGTCATTCAAACAATCTCTATGTTGTTGGCGCCGGCAGCGTGCTTGGCGGGAGGCGCAGCCCTCTTTAACCAAATCTTGGGATTGCCCACATTTTTGGGAACATTGGTTATGCTTGTGCTTACGGTTCTCGTCTGCATCTTCGGTGCAAAAGCGGTTCGCCTGTTCGGTACAGCATTGACAGTCGGCATGATTATTTGTGTAGCTATTATTGCCGGATTCGGTATCGCTGCAAACTGGGATACAATCTCAGGCATTATCAAAAACAGAACTATCTATACAACCTTTGGTGAAGGCATTTGGTGGGGCGTTTTGTACGGTTTGTTCCAAAGCGGTATTTGGGCAGCCGGAGCGGCTTCCGCCGTTGGCATGCGCTATCGCAATGAAGCAAAGGGTGCGGCTATTGTAGGTATTACGTTAAATACACTCATGCTCAGTGCGGTTGTATTGATGATTATGGGTGGAATGCCCACCGTGGCAACTGATCCCGACGCAAGACTGTTGCCTACATTATTTGTTGTAAATCAGCTGAATATTCCGGTCTTTAGCGTTGTTTATCCCGCATTGCTGTTTATGGCGTTGATTACAACAGCCGTAGGATTCGTATTTGCGGTTCAAGGACGTCTCGGCCTGCTTTTCCTCAAAAACATGAAAAATGTAAAATTGAAGAATGCGATTATCTCTACCGGTTGGTTGATTATCATTTGGTTGGTAGCCCAAGTAGGTCTTTTGGCGATTATCCAGAAGGGATATGCGTCACTGGGATACATCTATATCTTTATCCTGATTATCCCGATGTTTACGCTTGGTGTGAAAAACATCAAAAGATATCGCAAAATGGAAGAAGAAGGCCTCTTGCCGCCTGAAATCAAATCTGACCAAGGTTGATGTAAATTTTCAACAAAAAATAGTATTCATATGATTAAGGTTTATAATAAGACAAAAGAACATATGGTATGCGCCATGTGTTCTTTTCTTTTTAGTACTGCATCGTTATCGACATCAATGCAAATGCGATAAAAAAATAAAATTTTTTAAAAAAAAAGGTTGACAAATGTAAACGCTTAAATTATACTATATTTACAAACCGAAAGAAAACCTTTACAATGCACACATCACCCGAAAAAATCAATGGCAAAAGAGGAGGGCAAAGTCTGATAGCACGAAAATAATTGGGTTGTAGGCGTTAGATGTTGTTCTTTAAATTATAGAGATATAGGTGAAGGATTAACAAATAAGTGCTAAGAAACAA
Organism: Eubacteriaceae bacterium UBA1433; assembly: GCA_002329295.1. Taxonomy (GTDB): domain Bacteria; phylum Bacillota; class Clostridia; order Eubacteriales; family UBA1433; genus UBA1433. Next base: position 18,575 of record DCTT01000021.1, on the reverse strand, counting down.
GAATTTTAGATGTTATGAAGAAAACGCCCAACCATTTGCGATTTGAGTTTGTGAAAACAAATTTCAAACAGTGATTTTCCTCAAAAGGATCTTGATGTGAAGGCTACAACTCTTGGAGATAGAAGAGAATGAGATAGTCGAAAAGAGTAGAAACAATTTGCATTGAGAGACCGGGAAGGATAGGGGATGAAAAAAAGGAGGATGTACGCCATTGCGGTACTTCTTCAAAGAATAAGCAGACCACCTGAAAAAAAAGGAACGGTCTGCTTATTCGTTTACGGATATATTTTTTAATGGTTAAACATCAGTGCAAAGAGAATTATTCTAAGACGCCACCTTTGTCAGCGGAAGAGGCAAGTCTGGAATAAAGTGACAGATAACCTTTTAAATCTTTGGGTTCGTATTTCCATTGCGCCCTTCTAATTGACAACTCCTCTTCACTTACATGTAAAGTCAATTCTTTGTTAATCACATCGATTGTGATTTTGTCGCCGTCCTTTACAAGTGCAATGGGGCCGCCTTCAGCAGCTTCCGGCGAAATATGGCCTACAAAACACCCGTTGTTTGTACCGGAAAATCGTCCGTCAGTGATAAGCGCTGCACTTTTCGCAAGTCCTTGTCCGTGCATCATTTTCATAGTACTTGCCATTTCACGCATACCCGGGCCGCCTTTTGGACCTTCGTAACGAATAACTACCACATGTCCGGGTTTGATTTTTCTCTCTTCCAAGGCTTGGATACTTTCTTCTTCACTGTCAAAACAAATGGCCGTGCCGGTGAATTGCCGCACTTCTTCGGCAATAGCAGCGGGTTTTGCTACCCCGGTATTCGGGGCAAGATTGCCGCGCATAATGGCCAGACCGCCCAACGTGCTGTGAGGGTTGTCCAATGTACGAACCATCTCGTCATTGGCAGAATACAGATATGTATATGCCTCAATGTTTTCAGCCATTGTAGCCGCGGTGACAGTGAGTGCATCTCCATCCAAATGTTCTTTTAAGTGTTCCATAACTCTGGGAACACCGCCGGCCTTGTAAAAGTCTTCCATATCCCAGTCGTTACTTGCCGGATTAATGCGCGCAATGTGAGGAATGAGTTCGCTTTGCTTGTCGAATTCTTTCATGATATCCTCACTGGAGATACCCAACAAATGTCCGAGAGCGCAAATATGAATTACCGCATTGGTGCTGCCGCCGGATGCCATAACGTAGCGAATGGCATTGCGAATAGCCTTCGGTGTAATAATATCGGTGGGCAGAATTTGTTTTTGAACAAGTTCAACGATCTTTTCGCCGGATCGCTGTGCAAAGCGCATGCGTTCCGCATAGACAGCAGGGATAGCCGCTCCGCCCGTCAGCACCATGCCCAAAGCCTCGGCAGTACAACACATCGTGTTGGCTGTGCCGTAAAATTGACAGGAACCGCAAGTGGGCGCACATATTTCCGACAAATTTTTTAATTCGTCTCTTGTAATTTTTCCTACTTGATGCATGCCGTAAGCTTCCGCCACGGTAGACATATCCGCTTTGGATTTTTCTCCGAAGGCCGTGCCCGACATCATAGGACCGCCCGGCAAAAAGATAGCAGGAATATTGGCTCTGACCGCCCCCATGAGCATGCCGGGAACGATCTTGTCGCAGGAACCCAGCAATACGATGCCGTCAAGCTTGTGCGCTTTTGCCATAATCTCGATGGTGAAAGCAATAACGTCGCGAGAGGGAAGAGTGTAAAAATTCCCGATATGTCCGTTGGCAACGCCGTCACAGCAGGCAATGGTGCCGAATTCCACAGCGGTGCCGCCGGCACGGTAAATACCTTTTTTGACAAAGTCGGCTACTTGTCGTAAATTGCTGTGCCCGGGTACAATTTCATTAAAAGAATTGGCGATACCGATAATCGGTCGATTTAAATCGTCATCACTATACCCGTTGGCCTTGTAGAAAATAGTGTTCAAAACATCATTTGAAGTAAAATTTGTTTTGTATTGCTTTTGCATTTGAATCCTCCTGAATCAAATAATATATTCTATTTACATACTTAAATCATATCATAAAACACGAAACATTGCATTATCATCTTTATATAAAACAAATCTTACGAACGATATCTGGAATAAAAAACTGCANNATCGTTTTCATACGGTCTTTGGTTGCAGTGATATGAAAAAAAAGCTATAATAACAACAAACATTACATACGGCAGGCGAATTGATCGGGATATTCAATCAACAGATTCCGAAAAGGCTGAATTGATGCATAGAACAACAATAAAATATAAAAATTTTGCAACAAATGCTAAAAAATATGCAAAACGATTGCTTTTGATACTGTTTGCGCTGACGGCAGTGCTTTTTTTGAGTTGTTCGAATCAGGAACATAACGAAAAAACGATTTATACCTCGGATGCTTCGAAAGCTTATCAGACAATGCTTTCGAGTCTGCTGGAAGAATACGATGTAAAGTCTTGCACCAACAGTTCCTTGCATTATTTGAACAAAGGATATCCTTGTGAGGCCTTTGACATCCAGGCCTATCAAGCTATCCGGGAAGGGTTTGCAGTTTATTGGTATCCGCAACACCTTGCCACAGTTATTATTGCTGTCGATCGTGATAAAACGGACGTTGCTTTGCATAATTGGAGCGATCTGCTGCAAACAAAAGAAGCAATAGGTTATATGAGCGACCAAGGAAACAGCTTCAGTGGTCGCTGTTTGTTTGCAGCTATTTCACATGGTTTGAAAAATGGCCATTATATGAGTCGAGAAGCGATAGATTTTCTTGCTCGTTTGCAACGGCGCGAACAACTGCTTACGAACAACAGTAATGCCGCCATATTGATTTGTTTTGATTATCAAGCTGTCGAACTTGCCAAACAAGGCCGCAATTTAGAAATCATTGTTCCGACAGAGGGGACATTATCATTCGAAAAGGGGCTGCTGTCGACCAAAGAACTGTATATTTCGAATCAGGCCGAAAACTCCTTGCTTGCTGCAGGACTAAGACTGCCGGATGGAAGAAATCAAGCAGCAGTGTATCCGAATGAACAATCATACCTCTCGGCAACATGCATTACAGACCCTGCAAGATTCATTGCAGAGACCAATAAATACACATCGGTTTTAACGCGTGAAATCTTAGGCACTCACCGATACAAAGCTGCAGACGGAATCGAACACAATATGATTGTCTTGTTTGTTGCGATGTTCGTGGTTCTATTTGTCGGCATCATCGCACGCAATATCTTGGAGCGCATTACGTGGAGAATATTTTTTACATCAGGTTTATTGTTGATTGGATGGATATTTCTTCAATATTTAAAATACATGGTTTACGGTGAAACGCTTGAACGGTTTTTATGGTACGGGTACTTCGTATTTATATTAGGGCTGCCTTTATCCATGTTATGGCTTGCATGGTCGTTGGATGAAACAAAATTAAAAGAAACATCTGTCGTTTGGCTGAAACGCAGCATTTTGATTTTTTACGGTTTGCTGCTTATTTGTATTTTCACAAATGATTTACATCATTGGATGTTTGTTCCGAATTTCAAAAACCCCGCTTGGAGTATACACTATCGTTATGATTGGCTTTTTTATATAACAATCACCCTTGCATTTGTTTTGACGCTGGCTTCTAATGCGTTATTGGTTAAAAAAGCTTGGCAAAACACAAGATGGAGAGGGATCGTTTTGCCGCTGATTTTTTATGTGCTGATGCTTGTTTACGAAATTGCTTTTGTTTGCGGGCATCCTTTTGTCGTAGATACAGATGTTGTCATAACGACAGTGATGTTGTTTTTGCTTTATTTTATGCTTATTATGGTGGCAGGTCTTATTCCCATCAACAGAAAATACAAAGAGCTGTTTTCGCGGTCTTTATTGAAAATGCAGATTGTAAACACCCATGGAACGCCTTTGTTGGCTGCTCGTGCAGCGGATCCAATCGATCAGGCAACTTGGGAAAAAGCGGCAACCTCATTCGGTACTGCAATAGAAAAAGATAAACATACATTGCTTTATGCCCATCCGATTCCTGGCGGATATATATTGTGGCAGGAAAACATTGCGGAGCTGCAAAAACTTTATAAACAAACAGAGGAATTGGGACATAGAATCAAAAGAGCAAATGCTTTACTTGTTAAGGAAAAAGATATCAAAGCCGCTGCAGCAAAGCAGGAACAAAAACTGCAATTGGTAACTATGATAGAAAAAGAAATCAGTATAAAAATGAAGCAAGCAAACCAATTAATCCGTGCGTTGCCCGAATCAAAAAACAAGAAGCTGGAAATGGGAAAAATCGCCATGCTCCTTTGCTATATCAAAAGACGATGCATTTTGTTTTTCCGGGAAAGAGAAGCCAAAGAACTGCCGGTCGAAGACGTATTGTTTTATTTGAAAGAATTGTCAGAATTCGCCAAACATGTAAATATTGGGTTATTGATTTTGGGAAATGACGAAGAAATGATTACATCCCGACAGGCTACATTATTATATGATTTTCTTTATGAAGTTTTATGGACTTGCGCAGGAGAAAGCAGATCAAACATTGTTGCTCAATTGGTTTTTGAAGAAAAGCATGTTCGTTTTAAATTACTTCTTTCGCTTTTATTTATACAAAGAGATTTTATCCCGATAACACTTAAAGATGCCGTTGAAAAAGAAGGAGGAAGTATTACGATAAAAGAGTTGGATGACATGGCCGGTGTTGAATTGACATTTGTGCGGGGGAGGTATGGCAGTTGATTGAACTATATCATTATGCTGACTGGGTTCGCATTTTGTTTTGTGTAGTCGGTTTTTTTTGTGTTGTTATGCAAACTGCTGCATTGGTATACGGATTTTATCATTTATATCAAGACATTTATCTGCGCTGGACAGAACATATTCTTGAAGTGCTGATTTTGTTGCAGATATTGATATTGGCATGGTTTAGTGCGCAAATACTGGAATATGCCACGCTGGGTTTTGTGTTTTTTGATGGAAAACATTTGTTGCGATATGGGTTGTTTTGTTTATTGGCTATTACATCAACGGTGGTTTCCATAAAGCGTCAATTATATTATCCGTTATGGATTGTTCTCGTAACTGTATTCACCTTGCCTGTGGCCGAGTATATTTTCGGCAAAGCATTCCCGGTATTTTTTGCCGCTGCACTGCTTTGTTACACTTTGCGCTCCATTCACATAATTCTTTTGCGAAAACATGAATTAAAAATAACGCTTTCCGCCAACTCCATTAAAATGGCAATCGATGCACTGCCTATCGGTATATTATTTTCCAAAAAAAATGGTCATATTATCTTGATCAATACTTGCATGAAAAACTTAATGATGACATTGACAGGAAAAATTTATCGAAATGCAAAAAATTTTTATCAGGATTGTTTAATAAACGAAAAATATCTTTTGACATGCAAAAGACATTTGATCGGAGAAGATATGGTCTATCTTACTCACGAAGGTTCTGCCTGGATGTTTACAAAGGAAGCAATTCAAATGAAACAACAAGTCTATTATCAATTAATAGGTGCAAACATAACAGAACGTTGGGATATGATTTCTGTTTTAGAAGACCAAAATCGCAAGCTGCAAAAACAAAGCGAAGAATTAAAACAAGCCATTTTCAACATTCAAAGCATTTGTTATAAAGAAGAATCTTTGCGTATTAAAAGCCATTTTCACGATGTTTTGGGATATCGTATTGCTTTGCTCCTGCGCGGTTTGCGTGAGAACAAAATACCCAACGAAGTGATGCTGGCTGAATGGGCGAAGGATTTTATGGCAGATTTACGAAAAAATGAACCAACACAGAGTGCCAAGGCGCATTTAGACGCTATTGCACAAACCATGGAGAACATTGGAATTGCGTTTCACTTGAAAGGTCAGTTGCCTGAAGAAGAAGCAATAGCATCTATATTCACGGAAATTATTTTGGAGGCTTCTACGAATGCAGTTCGTCACGGCTTGGCACAAGATGTTATAATAGAAATAGAAGAAAATGAAACGGGATTGCATATGCGGATCAAAAACAGCGGCCTTACACCCAAAGGTGAAATTGTTGAAGGAAGCGGCATATCAGAGATGCGCAGGAAGATCGAAATGTTAAAAGGAAGCCTGGCTATTTTTACTGAACCGGAATTTGAATTGTATGTTTGTATTCCAAAAGGAGAGCGCCGTGGTTAAAATATTGATTGTAGATGACCATGAAATGATGCGAGAAGCATTTTCTAAAACGCTGTCGGCGATTGAAGGGTATGAGGTAGTGGCGGAAATTGCCAATGCATCTTATGCTTACGCCTATTGTGAAAAACTTTCGCCGGATCTGGTGCTAATGGATATTTGTACCGAAGACGGTGCGTCAGGCCTGGATGCCGCCGTTGATATTTGTCAAAGACTGCCGCATATCAAAGTGATATTGACGACCGCTTTTGATGAGATTTCTTATATTCCGCGTGCCAAAGAGGCAGGGGTTCATGCCTTTATCTATAAAAGTCGCAGCCTTGCGTTTTTTTCAGAAATAACACAGAAAGTTATGAACGGCGGGAGTTATTTCCCGGAAGAAAAAACCATTCCTTTTCCCAAAGGCGAAGCACCATTGACAAAACGTGAAATGGAAATTCTGCGCTTGCTGTGCAAACATATGACAAAAAAGGAAATCGGCGCAGAATTGTTCATCAGTGAAAATACGGTAAAATATCATATTGCCAATATGCTTGCCAAAACCGGCTTTCCCACGGCAATTGATTTGGCTTTTCATATGATTTCAAACGGATGGATCAATCCAAAATATTAAATACTGAGAAAACCACCTATTGTGAACGGGGAAAAATAACAGAACTCTATATGCTTTTAATAAATAAAGAAATTCTAAGGAGATAAATAAGTTGAACGATGTAGAAAAATCCATCGCATTATATACCGCAATTGCAGAGCGCTGCGAAAAAAACGGGCTGTCCAACCGCCAGGCTGCTGTCTATCGAGAAATGATTGATTTTATGAAAGACTGCGATACGGTGGAAGCAATGTCCGCAAAAATCAAAAATTCCAAATATTACACCGCTCCTGCCGTTGCTTTGATATTGGATCGCCTAGACGCGCATAAAAAAGCTGCAGAAGAGGAAGAAATGCCGGAAATAGCCGAAGTATATCGAAAAAAAATGGAAGAAATAAAGGCAGACGTTGCTGCAATGTATGTGACAGGTTATGAGGTGACTGCACGAAATTACAAAGCAAAATATATGTCTACCTTAGATGCTTTTGGTCGAATTTATCGGGCTTATATGGCCTTTGTCCATGCTATGACCACGGATAAAACCGAAAAAGAAAGTGCTTTAAAAGACATGAGAGAAGCCATGAGCAATTTGACTCTTCCCAGTGATGATTTTTTAACCTTGGCGAGATTGCCGAAGTTTAGAAAGTTGATTGCGACAACTGATGTGGGGTATGGGCGCTTTGTTCAGGCAGTTCCTAAAATTTTAAACGGCGAGATGGATTTATCCGACGAAGCGCACCAAGAAGAACAAATAGCAGAAGCCGAATGGAAAGAAATATCTCAAAACAAGGCGCAAATACTTGAAATGGGAAAAGAAAACTTGCAAAGAATCAGACGAGCAAAAGTAACGGTAATTGCCCCCGAAAATGCAAAGGGTCAATATCGTTATGTAGACGAGGAGGTGCACTGAGATGAATCAAAAACAAGTGGTGTTGGATATTGTAAAAACGTATATGGATGTTTTTGACAATTATGAAATCAAAAGTGCACAATTGCAAAGCGAAATAGATCGCTTGGGAGAAAAATTTTTATCATTTGCAGATCAAAACCCTGATCCGACAGTTTTTTATAAGAAACTAATGGATTCGGGCTTGCAGGAAGAATATTCCGCATTGATAACGAAAGTAGCTATGGCGAGCATGCAAACTGCAGATGCACATGGCAATGTCAAAACAAATTACAGCGATGAAGCGCCTGCGCCTGTGGTTTCGGTAAAAGAATTTGTCGAGCAGTATCGTATCCCCTACGAAAACATTAAAGAACAAGGATATCGAAAGAGGGGAGAGGCTGCCTATGAAGCTATTTTTGCCGTAGCTGACAGAACAGATAATATGCTGAATGCTCAACTGATTTTGGAAAAAGAGCGTTTGCTTTGGAAGATTGTCACTGAAGATATGATAGACATTCTTGAACCGATATCAGAAGCGATGGATCCTTTGCAAACCGCTTTTACGATTAACTTGCAAACCCAGCTAGCTATTTATAAAAAAGCCAATTCCGATGAAGAGCTGGTGTATCTTATCGAAAAGTCGGAATTTTATAAAATGGCAAAAGCGGAAGAAGCAATAACGCGAATGACAATGGTCATTTCTCTTGCAAATCTTTTGATGAAATATTGCCAAGCAAAAAATATTGTTTTTGAGTGGCAGAAAGATTCTCTGGTAAAAGGCGCTGTAGCAAGTATGGTGGGTCTGCGCATAGCAATACGCAAATTGCTGAAATTTATCAAAGAAGAATGGGGAATGGAATTTTCCGACTTAATGGCCGATGAAGGGATCAAAATATGGATGCTTGTTCCGGCGAATGCCGATGCTTTTGGCAGATTTAAAACAGCATTACATCCTCAAAATTATATCGTGTTCGAAGATATTATTGAAAATGAAATTAAAAAGGATATCTCTGTTGCAGAGGCGCTTTTGCGAAAATTGCCTGCCGTGTTTTGGTTTGACTTTAAAGGAGATGAATACAACGCTTATGTTGATGTGGCAGCACAAAAGGCGAAAGCTGCGAATGCTTCGCTGACCTACTATCAATATTTGGATCAACTCAGTGTTGCCGGAGCAGAATATCTTCCAAAACAAGAAAAGAAATCCAAAACAAGTTCAATTTTAGGCGGAATCAAGGAAAGACCAAGCAATACACCTTTGCAAGATACTGTGAGAGAAGGGGAGGCAGAAGATTTAGGCATCAATCTCACAAAAGGAGCAAAAAATCGCTTAAAGGGTTTTAAGTTTTGGTAAAGACTACCCGCTACAGATAGGGAAAACCGACGGAAAATATGTTAAACTAATATGTACAGCACTTATTTTAAATAACAATATTAAAAACCAGGAGGAATTTATAATGAAACGAGTTGTAAGTGTAATTATTGTATTGATGATGATTCTCATCGCATTAGCGGGTTGCGGAGGCGGAGACAAAGGAGCTCCTGTCAGCAAATACGTTGGTGTTTGGACTATGACATCTGTAGATGCCTTTGGCAACGGTCAAGAATTTACAGCAAAAGAGCTCGACATGTCCGGATCGTTGGATATTAAAGCAAACGGCACAATCGATTTGGATCTTGATGGCACCAAAGCTTCGGATAAATGGAAAGAAGAAGACGGCAAACTTGTGTTGGACAGCGGCTTTGTTGGTGAATTGAAAGATGGCAGAATTGCGCTAGAGGTTATGGGCGTGATTTTCTATTTTTCTAAATAATACAAATAGTTCGCTATAAAAACGAACATTCGGCACAATTACATAAAATCATGTCTCACTGCTATGTTGAAAAGAACATCGCTTGTAGGCAGGAGGCAAATGTGAAAAAAATATTATTTGTCATGGACCGCAAAGTATTGGCAGAAGCACTTATGATAGAAATGAAACATATTTCCGGAGCCGCATTTTCGAAAGAATACAATTATAAACGGGCTGCTATTGCTGCTGAAGTCTTTCAGCCAAATATCATGTTGCTTGAAATTCCGGAATCCAAAAAAATCTCATTGCACCAATGTTTGGAGATATGCAATGATGTAAGAAAAATTTTGCCGGAATGTAAAATTTTATTGCTGACTCCCGAGAGTAGCAAGGATGCGCGCGAAATGGCAATTAAAGCCGTTCAGGACGGAAATGTAAATGATTTTATTTATTATGATACCAGTATGGAATATCTGAAATCAAAATTAAAATCTATGTAATCAAGACTCTGTTTTTATCTGCCAAAAGAAGCCGAAATAAAGAAACAGCAGTATAGGAAACGAATTATAAAAAGTCTCGGAATAAATTTCCGGGACTTTTTATTTTATGTATAATTTTCAAATGAAATGAAAAAAGAGTATACAAACAAAAATTAAAAGCATTTACAATCATTTCGTACACACTACCCGTTTTGGATAGTGGAAATCGACAAAAAATATGGTACAGTGTTCTGAGTAATATTTGTGCAAACATTATTAAAATTCAGGAGGAATTTGTAATGAAACGAGTTGCAAGTGTAGCAATTATACTGATGATGGTACTTATAATACTGGCAGGCTGTGGAGGCGGCGGTGACAAGAAAGACACAGGAGCTTCTGAGAGCAAATACGTCGGTATTTGGACTCTGACATCCGTAGATGTTTCCGGCAACGGTCAGGAAGTTTCAGCAGAAGACATGAATATATCCGGATCATTAAATGTCGAATCAAATGGCACAATTCACATCGATCTTGGTGATGAAAGAGAGAGATGGAGAGAAATGTGGAAAGAAGAAGATGGAAAACTTGTGTTGGAAGCTACCGGTTTGGTGGGCGAAATGAAAGATGGAAGAGTTGTGTTAAAGGCTTTTGGCAAGACTGTGTATTTTTCTAAATAATACACAGAGCTCGTTACAAAAAAAACGAAGGTTTGACATAATTGAATCAAATTTCTTGAACTGTATTTTTACCTTTTTCTAAACCAAACAAAGTAAAAATAAAGCAACGGCGGCATTCAAAATCATTTAAAAAAGCGCAGAGAATAGGGACAAAATTCACTGCAAAATTTAATAAATACTACCCGTTTCGGATAGTGAAAATCGACGGAAATTGTGCTAAAGTGTTTCAGATAATATTTATGCTTAAAAACAACATTAAAATTCAGGAGGAATTTGTAATGAAACGAGTTATAAGTATAGTGATTGTGCTGACGATGATTCTTATCGCATTCGCAGGTTGTGGCGGTAAAGCCTCTGAGAGCAAATACGTTGGTAATTGGACTTTGGCAACTTTGATGTATAACAGTCAAGTGTTTTCAGCAAAAGAACTCAACACGTTCGCATCGTTGGATATTAAACCGGACGGTACACTTGATGCCAATTTTGCCGGAGACAAAACTACAGATAAATGGAAAGAAAAAGACGGCAAACTTGTAACAGATAGCGGTTTGATAGCCGAACTGAAAGATGACAAAATTGTGATAGAGGTTAAGGGCGTTACTATGTATTTCACTAAATAATGCATAGAGCGCACTATCTATCAATCCAAAATAAAGAAACAGCAGTATATAAAAGGAATTGTGGAAAAAGTCTCAAAATGAATTTTTGAGACTTTTTATTTTATGTATAAATCTTAAATGAAATATCTGATAAAAAAACAAATGTCTATTATGAAAAGCAATTTAAGAAAAACATAAGGGATTTGGAAATAGAAAAAAATACAAAATCCACTATAAAAATTTAGTAAATACTACCCGTTTCGGATAGGGAAAATTTACAGAAAGTGTGATAAAGTGTTCCAGGCAGAATTTATGCTAAATAATAATATTAAAATCCAGGAGGGATTTGTAATGAAACGAGTTGTAAGTGTAGTTATTGTACTAATGATGATTCTCATCGCATTAGCAGGTTGTGGAGGCGGAGGTAAAGACGATGTGGCTTCTGAAGACCAATTCGTTGGTAACTGGAATTTGACATCCGTAGATAAGTTTGGCACAGGTACAGAATCTTTAGCCCAAGACATCGACATGTCCGGATCGTTGGATATTAAATCAGACGGTACAATCGAAATCGATATTGATGGAGAGATGGCTTCGGACAATTGGAAATTAGAAGACGGAAAACTTGTGCTGGATAGCGGTTTGGTAGTCGAAATGAAAAAAGGCAGAGTTGCGCTTAAGATTGAGAAAGCTACTTACTTTTTTGCTAAATAATATGCAGAGATCACTATAGAAAATGAATGTACGGCACAAATGAATAATAATCATGTCTTGCTATTGTATTGAAAAAAATTGCCTGCAGGCGGCGGCAAATATAAAAAACATTATTTGACATGGATCGCAAAGCATTGAAAGAAGCGCTTATGATATAAATAAAACATATTTTCTGAAGCTGTATTTTTTTTCGTCTGCTTTTGCATGCGAATGCCACTGAAACAGGAAATAGCAGTATATGAAACGACTTATAAAAAAGCCTTGGAATGAATTTTCGAGACTTTTTTATTATATATATTATTTTTAAATGAAATAAAAGGCTATCAATAGAGGAATGAACAACTATCATCAAAAATAATTTGAGAAAAAATAAGAGACAGGGACAACTCCAAATTAAACAATATCATTAAATTTATTAAAATTTTTTTATAAATAAGTCTTGACAAAAGAAAATAACATTAGTATAATATTGTTAGCACTCATCGACATAGAGTGCTAACAAAAAACAAATGTAAAGGAGTTGTTAATCATGGCAGGACTTATTCCGTTCAACAGAAGGAACAGCAGTCTCGCACGTACAGGCACAGGTTTTGATGATTTTTACAACATGCTTGACGACTTTTTTAGTGACAATTGGTTGTCAGGTCGAAACCTGTTGAGGGATACTTTCAAAATCGATATTCAGGAAACAGATAGTGAATACCGCATCGAAGCAGAGCTACCCGGAGTTAAAAAAGACGAAATTGACCTAGGCGTTGAGGGTGATAACCTCTGCATCTTAGTAAACCGCAACGAAGAAGTAAACAAAGACGACAAAAACTACATTCATAGAGAACGCCGGGTTAGCTCCATGAGCCGCAGGGTTCGCTTGGCTAATGCAAATTTAGGCGAAACCAAAGCAAAGCTCGAAGAGGGTATACTTACCATTACGATTCCGAAAGATACAAAAGTGGACGGTTCACTGAAAATCGATATCGATTAAACCCTAAATCAAAAGCCGCTATCATTGGCGGCTTTTGATTTTGTAACAAAATAGTATTCTTTTAATATTAATTTTCGACGACCTAAAGCATAAGGGCGTTTTTTTGTGTGCATTTAACTATGATTAACTATAATACAGACCAAAGCAATATAAGCGCATGCCAAAATAGGGAGACGGCGTATTGTCTTCATCAACTCTGTCCCTTTCAAAAGAAGGCTCTGTCAGTTGTTAAAAATATCCTTAGATAACGGATTTATCGTGCTTCCCAGTTTTGATAGGCCTGCTCTAACGTATTGCCGCCGGGCACGTAAGTATAATAGCTACCGTTCGCAAGATTATCCGACTTAAAAACAATGCTGGTATCTTTGGATGCATCATCGGAAGAAGGATACAGTCCACCCACATCCAGGTATATTGTCTCTGTGCTTTCCGGACGAGCATCATCCATTTCCGTTGCAGGGCGAGCCGGAAAATGCACCACCAGTTCCGCTTTATATGGACCGACGGCAGATGCGTCGATAATTTCGCCGCTCATGCCGAATCCAGTCTGGAATAAGCCGTATTCGACGCAATGTGCACCGTTGGCATTGATGAAAAAGTGAACAAACGGGTATTCGTCACTGATCCAGTATCCGGAAAGCAAAATATACATCTCATCCAGAGCTTTTTTTGCGGGTAAATCGGCAATCGCTGTGGACAAATCGTTGTAATCATAAACAGGGCTCTTGTCTGTGGGAACGTTTCCGCTTTGTGAGTCGGAGTCATTACTCGTTTTTATGAAATAGAAAAAAATGAAAAAAGCCAGCAAAAGAATAAGCACAATTATAGCAACTTTATAAACCTTATTTTTTCCGGTTTTCTGCATGGTTGAACACCTCTTTTCCTGACAAGATATTTCTTGACGAAGTGAAGTTTAGTTGTTAAATAAATTATTTATAATTTTATCGCACCTTTCTTTAAAACACAAGATTTTATGCTAAATATAAAACGATTGAATTGCAAAAAAACAGCGTGATTTCGTTGCCATTTCCGGATAGGAGGGGAGAGAGGCTTTCATATAAAAGAAAACCGCCGTCGATACAGAAATTGTATCGACGGCTATGTTTTAAGATGGCTAAGGGCTGAATGTTGATACACGCCTTTGCGGTTATTTATCTAATCCCGTAATTCTCGATAACATAGTCCATATCTTTGTCACCTCTGCCGGAGAGGTTGATAAGGATAGACCCTTTGCCTATCATATTGGCAAGTTTTATAGCGTATGCAACGGCATGCGAGCTTTCGAGTGCCGGAATAATACCTTCCATTCTGGATAATTCAAAGAAAGCATCAATTGTCTCGTCGTCTCCCACTATAACATATTTTACTCTGCCGATATCACGCAGGAATGCGTGTTCAGGTCCGCTGGACGGGTAATCCAATCCGGATGCCACCGAATAAACAGGAGCCGGTTCGCCGTTCTCATCCTTAAGCATAATGCTGTTAAAACCGTGCATAACACCTTCTTCACCATATGTCAGGCTTGCCGCATGATCTCCCATCTTATTGCCTCTGCCGAGAGGCTCGACACCGTAAATATCAACAGGATCATTCAGAAAGCCGGAGAACAGCCCCATTGCATTTGAACCGCCGCCGACACAGGCGACAATCGCATCGGGAAGTTCACCCGTCATGCCGACAAATTGTTCGCGTGCTTCAAAGCCTACGACGGCTTGAAAATCCCGCACCATCATCGGAAACGGATGTGGACCCATGACAGAGCCGATACAGTAAATGGCCTCTTTGTATTCGTTGCCGTATGCGATAAAAGCCGCATCAACGGCCTCTTTTAGCGTCGCAAGACCATCCGTAACTTCAATTACTTTTGCGCCAAGGATTTTCATCCTTGCGACGTTGGGAGCCTGCTTCTTAATGTCAACTGCACCCATGTAAATGTCACACTCCAGGCCGAAGTACGCAGCAGCGGTCGCAAGGGCAACGCCGTGTTGTCCTGCGCCGGTTTCTGCGATGACCTTTTTCTTACCCATAAACTTGGCAAGCAATACCTCGCCCATACAATGATTGAGTTTGTGTGCACCGGTATGGTTCAGATCTTCACGCTTGACATAGAGCTGCGCCCCCGTGCCGATTTTATCCGAAAGTCTTTCAAGATGAGAGATCGGTGTCGGTCTGCCCTGAAATTCCTTGCGGATTCTGCGAAGTTCGTTTATGAACTTTCTGGATTTGCAGATTGTATAATAAGCATCGGCGATTTCCTCCATAGCGACCTTCAGCTCAGGAGGAACATAGGAACCGCCGTATTTTCCGAAATAGCCGTTTGCATCAGGATAGTTTTTGAAGTAAGTGTTGAATTCAATATCTTTCAATTTCATTTTCGTTTCCTCCAACAGAAAAAATTTAACTTGATTTTTATTTGATATCGGATACATTATTTAAACTATTATTTAGCGCACAAAGCGCCACCAACGTTTTGTGAACATCATTGTGTTGACCTCCTCTAAATAGGAAAAAACTCCTATGACTTTCTATTTCTTGTCAAAGAAGTTTTCAATAAAAAAATGCCTTGACAGAAATATATTTTCCATCAAGGACGAATAGATACAAACGTAATCCGACACTATCCGCGGTGCCACCTTGTTTCACAGCATGACCTGTGCACTTAGCAGGATACCAACATATCCCCGACAACTGACGTATGCCCACACGTTGCAGAATACTCCGGGATATTCCCGTTTGACTGCACCCTCAGCGGTCCATTTGACAACTTGTTTCTTATCTGACTCTCAGCAACGCAGACTCTCTGTAAAGGCATCATTGCCGTTATCTCCGCTTCAACGGTTTGATGTATTCAATTTACCTACAAATATAGCACGGTATTCTGCGATTGTCAATAGATGGCGGTTTTATATTTGCTGTCTTGAAATTTGATATCTACCCGTTAAATTCACAAAAATGCTTTGGAAGAATACTACTTCAAACAAAGACGGCGGCAAGATTACGCTTGCCAACCCCCCGCAGAAGGGGAGAGAATCTTATGAAAACAAAAGAAAACAGCATATGGAACGCGGTCGCCATCGTAACAGCTCAAATTCATAACCGAAATAGCATAAATACACCAAAAACTTGTAGAACATGGTAAAATAAATAAAAAGATAAATAGGTGTCTGCAAAAGAGTGCGGACGAACGATATGGAGGTTTGCAATGTACAACTGTTTTGAAACAAAAACACTAGCAAAAGTCGGTCGCTACCTGACGGCTGTTGCGCTTGGACAGAAAAAAGCGCAGCTCGTTATTCGAGGCGCTAAACTCGTCAACGTCTGCACATGTGAAATCCAGGACAACATGGATGTTGCGGTGGCACATGGCCGAATTGCACTTGTCGGTGATGCAAGTCATTGTATCGGCGACGAAACAACGATTGTTGACGCTGCCGGACGTTATCTGGCGCCCGGTTTTTTAGACGGACACATTCACGTTGAGTCATCCATGCTCGGCGTCGGCGAGTATGCCCGTGCCGTTGTTCCTCGCGGCACGACAGGCATCTATATGGATCCACACGAAATCTGCAATGTTCTCGGCTTAGATGGTGTCAAACACATGATTGAAGATGCCGCCCGCACGCCGTTGAAAGCGATGGTCACGACACCGAGCTGTGTGCCGGCTGTCCCCGGTTTTGAAGATACAGGCGCCGAGATTTTGGCGCGCGATGTTGAGGAAACGATGAGTTGGGATGCGGTCGTCGGTCTCGGCGAAATGATGAATTTTCCCGGTATCCTTTCCGGTGAAGCAAATGCACACGATGAAGTTGCAGCAACACTCGCAGCCAATAAGGTTGTCACGGGTCACTATTCAGTTCCGGATACGGGCGCAGGTCTTAACGCTTACATTGCGAGCGGTGTATCGTGTTGCCACGAGTCGACGCGTGCGGAAGATGCGCTTGAAAAAATCAGACGCGGTATGTACGCCATGATCCGCGAAGGATCCGCTTGGCATGACCTGGCTGAAGTGTCCCGTGCCGTAACAGAGAATGACATCGATACGCGATTCGTCTGCCTTGTTTCGGATGATACGCATCCTCATACGCTGATTGAAAACGGACATCTTGATCATATTCTGCGCCGTGCCGTTGCCGAAGGAATTGAGCCGTTGAGAGCCTTGCAGATGGTAACGATCAACACAGCAACGTGTTTTCGAATGCAGCATGATCTCGGTTCCGTAACACCCGGAAAATGTGCCGATTTCGTACTGCTTGACGATCTCACGAACTTCCGCGTCGCCGATGTCTTCATCGACGGACATCACGTTGCGAGCGAAGGCCGTCTGCTGATGGATATGAAACCGTATCAATATCCCCGCGGCGATTTGAACTCCGTCCACCTTGACAAACTGCAAAACACGGAACATCTGGCGATTCCGGCATCGAAGCCGGATGCCGATACGGTTCGTGTCCGTGTGATTGAAATCGTGCCGGCACGTGTCGGCACGGTGGAAAAGTTCATCGATCTTCCGATTCAAAACGGCTTAATTGAAGCGGATCCGGATCAAGACGTACTCAAAGCTGTCGTTTTTGAGCGCCATAAGCGGACAGGGCGCACCGGTCTGGGCTTCGTCAAAGGCTTCGGCATACGAAATGGTGCGATGGCGTCAACGGTTGCCCACGATGCACACAACCTTCTCGTTATAGGAAGTAACGATCAGGATATGATTCTTGCGGCAAACACCTTAATCGAGAGTGGCGGCGGCATGTGCATCGTCCACAACGGCAAGGTGCTCGGCCACGTAGCTCTGCCGATTGCCGGCCTGATGAGCGAAGACAGCGCCGAACAGGTTGCTGCAAAAGTCGCCGCGATGGACGATGCATGGCGCAAACTTGGTTCAACAATCGCCTCACCGTTCATGACGATGGCGCTGATTCCGCTCGCCTGCTTGCCGGAGCTGCGGCTGACAAACCGTGGTCTCGTTGATTGCCGAACCTTCAAATTTGTCGGGCTCGAGACTGAATAATGTCGTTGTAAATATGTTCTCCGAGCATGAGAACAGATTTTCATAGAAATTTCGACGCTTGACGAATTGAAAGATCAACTATAAAAAATTAAGCAGTAAGAAATGACTAAAAATAAAATAGGGAAGGGAAGTAACGTAAGCTGCAACTGAACGATGACAGTTGTGTCCGCCTTCAAAATAGGCCTAAAATAAATCATGTATGGAGCCATGACTTTGAATGGCTCCATACTGTTGATGTAACAACTACGATGTTTTGAGACACAGGTATCGGGATGCGGGCGGAAACTTATCATGTTATTAGCCTCACAGCGCACTTGGCTACAGGGATGGTAAAGCACATATTTTTGTCTTTTGCGGTCAAGCGCACATTTATTGTATATGCATAATAACATTCTGGATCAGGTGATTGATAATTCGCATATGGCTGTTATCTTGTCGCGAACGGAGTACTAATATCCCAATTCTGCAATAATCTCTTCGATTTCTCCCTTTTTTTAATAACTGTCAAGAATATTTTTGCTTCACTACGGGACTTTCGCTCGTTAAACTGTTGCTATGTCGGCATACAAAACAGCCGTCAATACAAGGATTGTATCAACGGCTACGTTTTAAAGCTGGTACTCCTTCAGGGACTCGAACCCTGGACACCCTGATTAAGAGTCAGGTGCTCT
>DCTT01000020.1:51025-51214 GCA_002329295.1 Eubacteriaceae bacterium UBA1433 | reverse complement strand
TTGTCAACTCCTTTTTTGGAATAAATTTAGAAGTTTTTCATTTTCTTTCTCAAATTCAAAGCATTGATTTTTATTTCGATTTTATTTTCTGTTATAATAAAGTTTGATACGCACTGCAACAAGAATATAATCATGTAAGGTAATAGTAAAACAGGAATAAAATAAAAAAATATTATACTTAAATTCAAT
>DCTT01000020.1:0-51002 GCA_002329295.1 Eubacteriaceae bacterium UBA1433 | reverse complement strand
ATGCTCGCGGTGTGATTGTTCGAGACGTCACGATAACCAACCACGGCACCACGCAAGAGGATACTTTTTCTTTGTTATGCAAGACCATTGATTCTTTGCTTGCTTACGCTTTTGAAAAAGATTTTTTCGTTGGCGGTCTGGGCATCGGCG
Source organism: Eubacteriaceae bacterium UBA1433 (assembly GCA_002329295.1). Lineage (GTDB taxonomy): Bacteria > Bacillota > Clostridia > Eubacteriales > UBA1433 > UBA1433. The sequence continues at coordinate 50,852 of DCTT01000020.1, read as the reverse complement.
TACCGGGCATTACCGATTTTGATTCCGGTACTGTTATCCATGCCCCGTCACTCCATTGGAAAAATTTTCCTCTCAAACAACGTCTTGCCGAACGATATTTTGTGCCGATTTGCATCGAAAACGATGTAAACTGTGCCGCTTTCGGACTTTGGAATTCTTTTTACCCGGAACTGCACTCGCTATCTTTTATTTCGGTGGGTACGGGCATCGGATGCGGCTCGGTATTTGCGAAGCAGATTCACCGCGGGTTTCATTTTGCCTCCGGTGAAGTGGGCTGCACCTTGGCGGACGTAACAGACTTGCACGTTGCGCACCCGACTTTCGGCTCTATGGAGAGTCTGGCTTCGGGCACGGGAATTGCCAATCAACTGAGACATCTTTCACAACCTGATTTACCCGTTTGGGCTCAAAACGCCACGGCACAAGAAGTGTTTGCCGCCTATCGAAAAAAGGATCCCCTGGCGCAAAAAATTGTCAACAATACGCGAGATCATTTGGCAATGTTGATTGTTTCGGTTGCAACAACGCTGGATCCCGAAGTGATTTTTTTAGGCGGCGGCGTATTCAATACCGGCTATTTCCTCGTTCCTCAGTTGGCCGAACTGGCGCAATCCAAGCTGCATTTTCCCTTGAAACTGAGATTGTTCCGGCAGGGTCAATATTGCACCGTTTTAGGTCTTTTCGCACTTTTGATGCCATAAAATTTATAGTTGACAAACCCCTTAGTCCTTTGCTATTATATAACCAGATTTATAACAGCGATTGCTGACGGAAGTGGAGTTTACCACATGCAGTCGTATTTCTTTTCTATCAGTGAAATTGCCGACCGTCTGGGCTATAAATGCTTTAGAGGGTCTTTTTTTTAGGAGGATATATAGTTGGAAAACGAGAGTTTGCTTTCACGCTATCTGAGTCACGTAGGCAAAGATGCCATAGATGCCGAGACTGTTTCATTTTATTCGTCTTTGGATGTGATTTCAAAAACTTCTCCGAAGATAGCGAAATTGATTCTGAAAGAATTTTACGATCAATCCCATCATCTGAAACTCATTGCCAGCGAAAACTTTTCTTCACCTGCCGTTCAGTTTGCACAGGGCAATTTGCTCACTGACAAATACGCTGAAGGTTTTGCCGAACACAGATTTTATGCAGGCTGCGACAACATCGATGCCATTGAAAACGAAGCCGCTTCCCTTGCCTGCGAACTCTTTGGCGCCGAGCATGCCTATGTTCAGCCACATTCCGGTTCTGATGCCAATTTGTTGGCCTATACCGCCATTCTTGCTGCCAAAGTCGAGCAGCCTTTTCTTGATGAAAGAGGTTTCAAATCAACGGCGCAAGCAACCGACGAAGAATGGGCAAAATTGCGAAAAGAATATTTTTCTCAAAAGCTTCTCGCTCTGGATTATTATTCGGGCGGACACCTTACGCACGGATATCGTCAAAATTTTTCGGGTATCCTTTTTGATGTATATCACTATACAGTCAATCGCGACACTTTCTTAATTGACTTGGACGATTTGCGCAAACAGTTGCACGAGGTAAAGCCTTTGATTTTCATGGCCGGATATTCATCTTATCCGCGCAAATTAAATTTTGCAAAAATGCGCGAACTTGCCGATGAAGTGGGTGCTGTGTTCATGGTAGACATGTCGCACTTTGCCGGATTGGTTGCCGGCGGCGTCTTTACAGGCGAATATAATCCTGTGCCCTATGCCGATGTGGTAACCACCACAACGCACAAAACCCTGCGCGGACCGNNATCGCCGGGCTGGTGGCGGCCGGCGCGCACGCTTCTCCGGTACCTTACGCGGAGTTTGGCACTTCCACCACGCACAAAACCCTGCGCGGACCGCGCGGCGGAATGATTTTGTGCAAAAAAGAATATGCACCCTGGGTCGACAAAGGTTGCCCCGCTGTTTTGGGCGGCCCGCTGCCCCATGTCATGGCCGCAAAGGCGGTGGCATTCAAAGAAGCGTTAAGCGATGATTTTAAAACCTACGCTCACAAAATTGTCGAAAACTCTTCCGCCCTGGCGCAGGCATTGATTGATGAAGGCATTCGCGTCATTACAAACGGCACGGACAACCATTTGCTGTTGGCAGATGTGTTCAGCACCTTCAGCTTAACCGGCCGCCAGGCAGAAAACGCTTTACGGGCCTGCGGCATTACCCTGAACAGAAATGTGCTGCCTTTTGACGCCAACGGACCTTGGTACACCAGCGGCATTCGTGTGGGCACTCCTGCGGTTACCACACTAAACATGGGTCCTGAGGAGATGAAAGAAATCGCCTCCATCATCCATCTCGTATTAAAAAACACTTCCTCTACCATTATCACAAGCAAAGAAAAAGAATGGAAAGTAAGCAAAGTAAAATACATTACCGACGAAGACGCAAAAAAAGAAGCGCAACAACGTGTTGCTGCACTGTTGAGCCGATTTGTTTTATATCCCTCCCTTTGTCTGGATATGTTTCCCGATTCCTATTTTGAAAACCTCGATTGTTGATTGTCACGAAAAACAAGAATAAAAAAACAGCCGATTGGCTGTTTTTTTTATTTAATCGGTTCAATACCCCAAATATCCGTCGCATATTGTCTTACACTTCTGTCAGCCGAAAAATATCCTGCCGCCGCAATGTTCATCAGGCTTTTTTGATTCCACTGTTCTCTGTTTTCATACAAAACGCTCATTTGGTCGTGAACAGCCATATAATCCTCATAATCTGCCAAACACATATAGGGGTCAGGCGCTCCGCCATACCCTGTCAACAAATACTGGGCAATATGCGCAAAAGATTGTCCGGCAAATCCGACTTGTAAAAAGTCTACCGCTCGCTTCAGGCGCTCGTTTTTAAAATAATATTCTTGCGGATTATATCCGTTTTGTTTGAGCTGATATACCTCCTGTTCTTTCATACCGAAAATAAAAATGTTCTCGGCTCCAACGGCATCATACATCTCAATATTCGCCCCATCCATTGTGCCTATTGTCAACGCCCCGTTGATCATCATTTTCATGTTCCCCGTGCCGCTGGCCTCTTTGCCCGCCAGGGATATCTGTTCACTGATTTCCACAGCGGGAATCAACGTCTCTGCAAGGGTAACACAATAGTTTTCCAAAAAAACCACGTTGAGCTTTTCTTTGATCTCCGGATGATGATTGATATCCTGGCTGATATAATAAATTAATTTGATGATTTCTTTCGCAATTTCATAACCCGGCGCCGCTTTGGCAGCAAACAAAAATGTCTGCGGAAGCATTGCCTTATGCGGCTCCTCTTTCAGCTCCAAATATAACGTGATAATTCTCAACACATTCAAAAGCTGTCGTTTATATTCATGAAGACGTTTGGCCTGCACGACAAAAACGGAATAGGGATCGATTCTCTCTCCGGTTCGCTTTTGCACCAAGTCAACGAGCCTTTTCTTGTTTCCTGTTTTAATGCCTTCGAGCTTTTGCAGCACTGCACTGTCGTTCTTATATCGTTCAAAATCCTTCAGCGCCTGCGCATTTTTTTTATATTCTTTGCCAATACATTGGTCAAGCAAGGCTGTCAAAGCAGGATTTGCTTGACAAAGCCAGCGGCGATGCGCAATTCCGTTGGTGACGTTGCGAAATTTGCCAGGCCAAATTTCATAAAAATCTCCGAAAACATCCGTCTTTAAAATTTCTGAGTGCAAGGCAGATACACCGTTAACCGAATGGGAGCCGAGTATGCCCATGTTGGGCATATTGACCATACCGCCGGAGAGAATGGCCATTCTTTCAACCAGGTGCGCTCGATCATGAAAACGCTCCTTCAGTTTCACGCGAAAGCGCTTGTCTAACTCTTTGATAATGACATAAATTCTCGGCAAATTCTTTCGCATCAGTTCTTCAGACCATTTTTCCAAAGCCTCCACCATAATCGTATGATTGGTATAGGCAATGGTTTTTGTGGTCATGTCAAAAGCTTTCTCCCAAGTATAGCTGTATTCATCCATCAACATACGCATCATTTCCGGAATAATCAAAACCGGATGCGTATCATTGATATGGATGGCCACTTTCTCGGACAAATTGTCGATGGTGCCAAAGTTGATCATATGTGTCCTAAAAATGTTTTGCAACGATGCCGAAACCAAAAAATATTGCTGTTTGAGCCGCAGTGTTTTGCCCTCAATATGCTTGTCGGCAGGATACAGCACTTTTGAAATCAGTTCCGCACTGGTGCTTTCCGACATAGCCTTGGTATAATCGCCGTTTTCAAAAGAAACCATATCAAAGTTTTCGATATCTCTTGCCCGCCACAATCGCAACGTGTTCGCCGTATCGGTATCGGCACCCGATATCATCAAATCATAGGGCACGGCCTCAACGGAATCATAATTGTTGTATTTTATTTTTAAACGCTCGTCTTGCCAACTTTCTTCTACGGTGCCGCCGAATTTCACTTCAAAAGAAAAATCGTTTCGAAACAACAGCCACACGCCGCCACCGGGCAACCAAACATCCGGCATTTCTCTTTGCCATCCGTCTACGATTTTTTGCTTAAACAGACCGTATTCGTATCGAATGCAAAAACCTTCCGCCAAATAGTCCTGACTTGTCAACGCATCCATATAACATGCAGCCAAACGACCAAGTCCGCCGTTTCCGAGCCCGGGATCAGGCTCATAGTCATAAAGTTTTTCCAATTCAAAGCCTTTTTCTTTTAAAATAGCTGCCGCTTCATCCTGCAAATTCATGTTATAGAGATTGTTTTTTAATGATCTTCCTACCAAAAATTCCATGCAGAGATAATATACGCGCTTTGTTTGCACTTGTCTTGCTTTTTTCCGAAATTCTTTTTTTTGAATCAACAACAAGTCCCGGATGGTTCTGGACAGCGCTCCATACATCTGTTCCTCGTTGGCTTCCTGAAACGAAACCAAATAATACCGTGATAAATTGTCTTCCAATGCTTTAAGCAACTCTTCTCTGGTGTGTTGTTTCATGCAATAACCCTATCGTCTTTCATTTTTTTATACATGGCAATATATTTTCTCGCCGATTGCTTCCAACCGTATTCCGTGCCCATGATGCGCTGAATAAAGCCGTTCCATTGTTCGCGATGATTGTAATGTTCAATGGCTCGCTGCACCGCAAAGAGCATATCATGTGCATTAAAATGATCAAATACAAATCCGTTTCCATCCTCATGATAATCAACGTCCTTGATTGTATCACCAAGTCCGCCAACCTTCATGACAATCGGCACCGTGCCGTAGCGCAAACCGATCATTTGCGACAAACCGCAAGGCTCACTCTTTGAGGGCATCAACAGCATATCGGCAGCTGCGTATATTCGCCGAGCAAGAGCATCATCATACGTCGTCAGCGCACTGGCTTTGCGCGGATACTGAAAAGCCAGCCAATGAAAATAGTTTTCAAATCGCTTGTCGCCTTTGCCCAAAACAACAAGTTGGATGTCATTTTGTAACAGTTCTTCACCCACGCGCTCAATCAATTCCATGCCCTTATGCGCAACCAACCTGCTGATGATGGCTATTAATGGTATCTCATCACGCTGGGGCAGGTCAAGTGATTTTTGCAAAATTTGCTTATTCTCGGCTTTTCTTCGTATGCTTTGTCTGCTATATTGAACAGGAATGGCCTCGTCCCGCAGCGGGTTATACACTTCCAAATCAATACCGTTGAGAATCCCGATCATTTTATACGCATTGTTTCGGATAATATTTTCAAGCCCGTTTGCAAAATAGGCATATTTTAACTCCTGGGCATAGCCGGGGCTGACCGTGGTAAGCTTATCGCAACATTCAATGGCACCTTTCATCAAATTGATGCATCCGTCAAACTCCACCGTCGCTCTTGCTTCTTCTCCCAAATCAAAAACATCATACAGGGCTTCCATACCAAACTTTCCTTGATACTCTATATTATGAATCGTAAAAACAGTTTGTATCAAACGCCTGTCATCGTAATATTTTCGTTTTAAATAAATGGGAATCAATGCTGTTTGCCAATCATTGGCGTGAAGAATCGTCGGATAAAATCCCGTGATATCGAATGTCTCAATCACCGCTTTGCAAAAGAAAGCAAAGCGTTCCCCGTCGTCATAAAACCCATACAGCCCGTCTCGTCTAAAATAATATTCATTGTCAATAAAATAATAATGTACATTATCCCGTGTCATTTTAAACACGCCGCAATATTGACTGCGCCAAGCCAGCTGAATTTCTTTTTGGCCTAAAAATTCCATTTCTTGCCTTGCCGATTCGCTGACCATGCCGTGCAGCGGCAAAATCACACCCACTTCAAAAACCTTACTGAGCTGCATGATCGCTTTCGGAAGCGAGCCCGACACAATACCCAACCCCCCTGTGGCAGCAAAAGGCATTGCCTCAGGAGTAACAAATAAAAGAGATATTTTTTTTGCCATAAACGCTGACACCTCGCTTTTTTATTTTACAAACCTGCGACTCTTATACAACGCTTCCCTTTTTAATGTAGAAGGGATGGGTGTGTTGTCCCGAAAGCCTGCATTCGTTGCGCAAAATTACATTTTTGTCGGCAACAATATAGTTCAGCGAAGAATTTTCACCGCAGATTGAATCTTCCATAATGATGCTGTTTTGCACCTCTGTTCCTTTTCCCACATACACGCCGCGAAACAAGATAGAATTTTCAACCGTTCCTTCAATAATGCAGCCGTCAGCGACAATCGAATTCTTAATACAGGCGTTATCACCGTATTTCGTAGGCGGCGAGTCTTTGACACTGGTAAAGATCGGTTTTTCGGGATTTTCAAACAGCTTTTCTCTTACTTCCGGAATCAGCAGTTCCATACTTTTTGCAAAATAACTTTCCACTGAATCCATGCAGGCAAAATACCCCTCATACTCATAACCGATTACTTTGATTTCATGTATGTTGGGACCCAGCACTTCTCTTGTGAAGCTCCTATATCCGTGCGCCACCGCATCGGTTACCAGGTTCAGCAAATAAGCTCTGCGCATAAACCATGTGTTTAATCCGACATTTTCATTTTTCGGAGCGGCAAAAACACGAATATCCGTTACACGGTTATTTTCGTCCAGCTTAAAAACCGTCTGTGTCGCTTTTACGCTGTCATCGATGGTCGTTTTTTGATAGACGGCCGTGATATCCGCTCCCGTTTGCAAATGTTGCTTTAACACCTGATCATAGTCGATATTAAACACCGTGTCTCCATCGGATAAAATCACATATTCTTCGTTGCAGCCGAACAAATATTTTTCGATTCCCATCAATGCTTCCAGCCGATTGTTATACATCGGGTTTCTTGCGGAATACACATAACTCGGCAGTACGATAATCCCGCCCATTTTTCTCGACAAGTCCCATTCCTTACCCGTGCCGATATGATTCATCAAACTATGATAGTTTGCTTTGGTTACAATAGCAACCTCCGTCACCGCCGAATTCACCAGGCTCGACAATACAAAATCAATCAAGCGATACTTGCCGCCATAGTGCATGGCAGATAATGTCCTGTCATAGGTCAATTCCGGCGCCGTTCTGTCATTGATATTCGAAAGTATGATTCCTACAGCATCCATATGCCTCGTCTCCTTCCTTTCTTACTCGTAACGCAGCTGCATTTGCAACTGATTTTGTTCATTGATTACGGCATTTTCTTCGATGATTTGCGCCCTTGGAATGAGGCTGATTTCATTTCCTTCTCCATAGGGCGCCCCTACCTTGGCTCCTGCACCGACAACGGTCATTTCATCCATGATCGTGTAGTTGATAACCGCACCGCTTTTGATTACGCAGTTTCGCATAATCACGCTGTCTTTGATCACTGCGCCCTTCTCCACTTTTACGCCGCCGAATAACACCGAATTGTATATTTCGCCGGCCACTTCGCATCCTTCCGTTACAAAAGAGTTGGAAATCCTCGCTCCCTCCGAAATAATCTGCGGAAAACTCGGAACATGCCTGGAATAAACTCTCCAATTCGGGTCAACTAAGTTGATTTTCGGTCTGGAACCCAACAAATCCATGTTGGCCTCCCACAGCGAATCGACGGTTCCCACATCTTTCCAATATCCGCCGTATTGATAACAATATAACGCCTCGTTGCTGCTCAGCATCAACGGGATGATGTTTTTGCCGAAATCTTTTTCGGAAGTCTCATCCTGTTCATCCATCTCCAAATAACGAAACAGTGTATCGGTATTAAAAATATAGACACCCATGGACGCTTGTGTGCTTTTCGGATTTTGCGGTTTTTCTTCAAATTCATAAATTTTGCCGTTTTCATCGGAGTTCATAATCCCAAAACGACTCGCCTGAGAAAGCGGTACATCAATGACCGCTATCGTGGCGGCGGCATTTTTTTCGATATGATAATCCAGCATAATTTTATAATTCATCTTATAAATATGGTCACCGGACAGCACAAGAATATAATCCGGATCATATTGATCAATATAGTTTTTGTTTTGATAAATTGCATTTGCCGTACCGCGATACCAGTCTCCTCCTTCTCCGCCCTGATAAGGGGGCAAAAGTCGCACGCCGCCATAGGTTCTGTCAAGGTCCCACGGTTGGCCGTTGCCTACATAATCGTTGAGTTCCAGCGGCTGATATTGCGTAAGCACGCCCACTGTGTCAATATCCGAGTTGACGCAGTTAGACAAAGTAAAATCAATAATGCGATATTTCCCTCCAAAGCTCACGGCAGGTTTGGCTACATTGTCTGTCAAGGCCTTGAGTCTGCTGCCCTGTCCGCCGGCAAGAATCATTGCCAACCATTTCTTTTTCTTTTTATACATCCCTTTCACCTCCCATTTTTTTAGTATGCTTTGTGCGTGCTTTTTTATTTGTATCGGCCATCGGCCTTAAAATCATTGCCTCCAAAGGCTTAATATGCAAACGGATGAATCTTTTTCGCCCGTGCATGTTGCCGGGCTCGCTCTTTATGCGCCTGTGCCAATTATCGTCATCGCCGCCATAGGATGTATTGTTTGAAGTAAACACTTTTTCATAGACTTTTTCATTGCAGCCGATGCGATAATCCCAATGTTCGTAACGTTGAAAATTAATCACCACGAGTATTTTTTGATTGTCGCTGTCTTTTCGCTCATAAGCAAGAACACTTTGTTCTCTGTCGTCCGCAATCACCCATTCAAATCCTTCCCAGGTAGTATCCAATTCCCAAAGAGCCTTGTTCTCCAAATAAAATCTGTTGACATCCCGAAAATACTCTTTCGTTTTGCGGTGCAAATCATATTCCAACAAACACCAATCCAATTCTTTTTGATAATCCCATTCTATAAATTGCCCCCATTCCGTTCCCATAAATATGAGCTTTTTGCCGGGAGTCGTGTACATATACAGCAAAAACCCTCGCAAGCCGGCAAATTTTTCTTCATAATTGCCGGGCATTTTGTCCAGCAGAGATTTTTTGCCATGCACTACTTCGTCATGCGAAATCGGCAAAATATGATTTTCATTAAACATATACATCATCGGAAAAGTAAGTTTGTTGTGATTGTCTTTGCGCCAAGAAAAATCCGTGGTAATATACGTCAACACATCATTCATCCATCCCATATTCCATTTAAAATGAAACCCCAGACCGCCCACCGACGGCGGATAAGTCACCAGCGGCCACGGAGAAGATTCTTCGGCAATCATCAACACATCTGGAAACATCGTAAGGATTTCCCGGTTTAACAGTTTCAAAAATTCGATTGCCTCAATGTTTTGCCGTCCGCCATGCTCGTTTGGCCGCCACTGATCTCTTTCTCGCTGAAAATCCAAATACAGCATAGCCGAAACGGCATCCACCCTTAAACCGTCAACATGAAATTCCTTGAACCAAAAAGCAGCGCTGGAAATCAAAAAGCTGATCACTTCCGCCCTGCCGTAATCAAACATCCTCGTACCCCATTGCGGATGTTTTCTCTTAAAAACATCGCTGTATTCATACAACGGTCTGCCGTCAAATTCATAGAGTCCGTGGGCATCCTTCGGAAAATGCGCCGGCACCCAGTCCAGCAAAACGCCGATGTTGTTTTTGTGAGCCAAATCGATTAAATACATCAGCCCTTCCGGCGTCCCATAGCGCGAGGTCGCCGCAAAATACCCGGTAACCTGGTATCCCCAGGATCCGTCAAAGGGATACTCCATAACAGGCATCAGTTCAATGTGCGTATAGCTCATTTCTTTTACATAAGGAATCAGCTCATCGGCGCATTTTTTATAATCAAACGTATGGTTATCCTGATAACGGCGCCAAGAGCCGATATGTGCTTCATAGATATTCAGCGGTTTTTTTCGCACATCGCCCATTTTTCGTTGCTCCATCCATTCTTCATCGCCGAACGTAAACCCTTGCCCCAATCGATAAAGCACCGAAGCTGTTCTCTCTTTCGTTTCACTGTGCACCGCATAAGGATCCGCTTTCATTAGCCGGCGGCCGTCTTTCGTCAAAATACAATACTTATACAGAGAAAATTCTTCCGCCTCCGGAATATATTTCTGCCAGATTCCTTCCGCCGACAATCGTTCCATCACGTGTTTGTCTGCATTCCAATCATTAAAGGTTCCGACGACACTGACGCTTCGGGCATTGGGCGCCCAGACTCTGAATATAGCGCCTTTCGGCTTCTTTTGATCCAAAAAATGCGNNGAAAAAAAATTTTTTCCCTGATGAAATAGATATTTTGCATAAGAAACGTCTGTGTTCGCGCCTTGATAGTCCATGCTCAACCTCAAGAATACTGAACCTGCAATGATACGAATCGTTTCAGTCAATTCTTTATTTTCATTATATACTTCTTATTAAACGTTTGCAACTTGTAAAATTACAAAGAAGACGCAAAAAGCTTTTCGATTTAATTGTATCATATCATAAAACCATGATGCGTTTTGTAAAAACACCGTAAGTTTTCCTTTTGTTTCTTTTAAATACAACCAATCTGCTAAACGCAGGGGTCTTATCACAGGAAGATTTCGTCATGCGTTTTTACTGAAACAAATGACGTATGGATACGACTGCCCATGAAATCGGCCTGAAAACAGCTTTGTTTCTCCCTTGATTTTGAATCATCATGTTGGAAATTTTTATTGCTTTGCCCCCAGATATGTATTGGATGCCACACGTGGACATCCGCACCTTTTGCAACCGTTGGCAATCCCGCTTTGTGCAAAATCGTCGCTGTCAATGTTTTCCCTGCAGATTTTTGCGCCGCTGTATCACCAACTTTTTTCCTGATAAGCCAAAAACTCGGTTCCCGATATTTCTTTCATGATACACTTTTTCTGTTGGTGACCCTTTTAACCGTAAGGTGTTTTTTTATTACAGGATTCACCGTTTCTTTCTTATCAATTACTCTATAATCAACTCATTTTTACAGACAGTATAGTTTTCGTCTGTCATAAAACCATATTCTTCACGAAAATATTCCAACAATGCCTTCGGTGACAAAATCGAACTTTGCGTGGCATCCAATACACATCGAAACACTGCTTTTCCATCGGCATTTTCATAAGCGTCCAAATAAAACACCCTGTCTCGAATGCTTTGCTCCTTTGTTGTATCGTGTTCCTCCGGCTTTTCGTCCATTTCAACGCCTCGCGCATTGTAGCGCTCTATGGCAATGACCACCTCTTCACAGTCAACATTTTCAAAAACAATTTCATAATCCGCTTTCATCGCACATTTCGACATTTTTTTCGCTCCTTCTTCCAATTCAAATACTTTTATAATTTGACATCCCTCAGGCAATACCCGGTTCATCCGTTCCAAAAATTCCGCACCGCTGCAATCTGCCTCTGTTTCCAGCAATTCTCCATAAGAGATCGTGCCCAACTGCACAGGCGGCGAAAACGTAATTTTCGGAGTCGGATGAAACCCTTCCGAATACTTGATGCCGATATTCGCCCGCCGACTGGCCCGCTCCATAATGCGCACGATATCCAAGTGGGATAAAAACCTCATCTTTCCTTCTTTCGTAAACATCGCCCGCAATCTCATTGACAAAACCCTCCGTAGTCCGCATCTGTCCCGATGCCGCACGCGCTGCATTGCAGTCTGCAATTGGGCGTTGTTTGCGCCTGTTTCGCTTTTTCGTTTTCCTGTATCAAAAACGCCTTCTCTACACCCACATCAATAAAATCCCAGGGCAGTTTCTCTTCATATCCCTTTTGCCTGTTGGCATAAAAGGCCGGGTCTATCTTTGCCTTTTGAAATGCATCCACCCATTTTTCGTAGGCAAACACCTCGTCCCACCCGTCAAAGATACAGCCGTTTTTGACGGCTTCTTCCAACACTTTGCCCAACCGCCTGTCTCCCAAGGCAAAGACGCCTTCTAAGGCGCTCAAATACGGTTCATGGGTGCTGAGCGTTATTTTCCTGTTTGTTTTCTGCGACTTCAGCAAGCGTTGTTTTTTCTGAAACTCTTCAATCGTGTTTTGCGCCTGCCATTGAAACGGCGTGTGCGGCTTGGGTACAAAGCAAGCTACCGACACCGCAACGGTCACATTTTTATTGCGTTTTTCTTTCGCAACGGCATAATAGCAGTCCAGCACCTTTTGTGCAACGGTTATAATTTCTAAAATATCTTCCTCTTCCTCATAAGGAAGCCCCATCATAAAATACAGTTTTATACGCCCCCAACCCGAACCAAACACTTCTAAGGCGGTTTTTTCAATATCCTCTTCCGTGATCCCTTTGTTGATCACCCTCCGCATGCGCTCGCTGCCGGCCTCCGGCGCAAAGGTCAGTCCCGTCTTGCGCACCTGTTGAATTTTTCGTGCGATGTCGATGGAAAACCCGTCCATGCGCAGCGACGGCAACGCCACGCTGATTTTGTCTTTTGCATGCTGCTCCATCACATAATTTACCACTTCTTCGCAAGCAAGATAATCCATGGAGGAAAGAGACACCAACGACACTTCGTCATAGCCGGTAGCAGCCAGACTTTGCTCGATTTGCTCAATCACCGTCTCTTTCGACTTATCGCGTACCGGCCGATACACAAACCCCGCTTGACAAAAACGGCAGCCGCGAATGCACCCGCGAAAGATTTCCTGCGTAATGCGATCATGGACAATTTGAATATAGGGCACCATCGGTTTTGTGGGGTAATATACCTTATCCATATCGCGAATAATTCGTTTTTTGACTCGCTCAGGTACACCGGCACTTGTTGGCGCAAACTCTGCAATGGTTCCGTCTGCATGATAAGAGACTTCATAGAAACCCGGCACATACACGCCCTGCAGCTGCGATGCCTGAAAAAACATTTCCCGCTTTGACAACTCTCCTTTTTTATATCGCAACAGCAAAGCCGCCAACTCCAAAACAACCTCTTCCCCTTCGCCGATGACAAATAAATCCATAAAATCCGCCATCGGTTCCGGGTTCAAGGCACAAGGCCCTCCCGCCATGATAACAGGGTCGCTCTCCGTTCTGTCTTCGCTTCTTAGCGCAATCCCTGCCAAAGTCAACATATTGAGTACATTGGTATAACACATTTCATACTGCAGCGTAAAGCCCACTACATCAAAGGCTTTGACAGGCGTGTACGACTCCAGGCTGAACAACGGAATTTGTTCTTGCTTCATCACTGCATCCGCATCCACCCAGGGTGCAAAAACGCGCTCGCACCAAATATTTCCCTGTTCATTGAGCAAATGGTACAATATTTTCAGTCCCACATGCGACATGCCCACTTCATAAATATCAGGAAAAGCAAAGGCAAAGTGCAGCATGTCTTCCCTCAACTCTTTTTGCACACTGTTACATTCCCCGCCGATATATCTGCCGGGTTTTTGCACTTTCAAAAGCAGTTTTTCTTCAATGATTTTTCGCACGCTATCCTCTTTTTCACGCTGTCTTATGTAATAATGGATAGCAGCCATGATACCAAATTTCTGCCGTTTTGTAAAGAAAAGACCCACGCAAAGGCATTGTACCCATCCCCTGTTTTCTTCTTTGCCACCAATACACCGCTGTCTTTTGTCCCTTCGAACAAACCCCGTTTTTTATCATATAAACCTTGTACCTTGTTGTTTCCTGTTTCTTTGCTTAACTCGCCACCCGTCCATAAAACCGACCGATTTCATTCATAAAATAATTTTGCGCATTTTGTTTTTGCACTTGTATTTTTTCTGTCCGCTATGTATAATATTACAGCATGTCGGGGTGTGGCTCAGTTTGGTAGAGCGCTTGGTTCGGGACCAAGAGGCCGGAGGTTCAAATCCTCTCACTCCGACCATTTTTATACACAAAAATAAAATCAAAAACCGCCTTGCCGCAATATCTTTAAGCGCTAAGCGGTTTTTCTTTTTTTGTCTCCGAAAAAATATCCAACATACCTCAAACAACAAATATTCCAAACCTCTTGCAATAAAAATACAGTCCCTTATATAAATAAAAGTGCTTCAACAACAGAAATTTAGCAGGGTCTTTCAATGATTCACGCAAATATTGATTTATTGCCAATGCTTGAGCAAGGCGACCTTCACCCGAACAAAATATATTGAAGTCTTTTATTCCCTATTGAATCAAATATAATTATTAATACAAAAAGCTTTCCGAAAGCTCAACCCTTTCGGAAAGCTTCTGCCCGTGAACATAAAATTATTTTAGCTGATAGTCGTAATCTCGGCTGTTTCAATCGCCATCTTCGATAATTCCTGACCGATTCCCGGTAGTTCAGGAATATCAAAATATCCGTTAACAGGCTGATAGTCATACGTACATTGATTGATGATAGAAGGCGTTGTATTTGCAAAATGATGCTCGTGAATCACAAAATTCGGAATAGCCGCCTCTAAATGAAGAGCTGCCGCCACTCCTACAGGGCTTGTACAGACGTGTGCTTGTACACCTACATCATAGACATGCGCCATATCCGCAATCTTCTTTGCCTCGGTTAAACCACCGCAATTTCCCAGATCCGGTTGCAGCAGTGCCAGGCTTCCGTTTTCTAAGAAAGGCAAAAATCCCCATCTTGTGTATGTTCTTTCTCCTCCGGCTAAAGGAATTTCGATATTATCGGCAATTTTTTTCATTACGCCTGCATTCAGAGGTGTACAACCTTCCTCCAAATACATTATGTCATACTTGGCCGCCATTTTCCCGAATTGAATTGCCGTATTGGCATCAGTCATAGCATGATTTTCGGCGATAATATCTACCTTAGGACCAACTACTTCTCGCACAGCGGCAAGCCTTTCTTCTGCAATATCCATAATTTCTCTGCTTAAATACCCTGTAGTATCCAAATAGTTAAAGATTTTTCCGGTTCTGTCAAATCTCATAAAGTTTACTTTGATGGCATCGTAGCCGTCCTCAATTGCTTTTTGTGCCGCATCTTTATAAAATTCAACTTCTGCACCTGCATTCATCGGGTCAAATTTGTCTGTTTTCCATCCAAATTGCAGTTGGCTCGCATATGCGCGCAGTTTCGTTCTCTGTTTTCCTCCTAATAATTGATACACAGGTACGTTCAATGCCTTCCCTTTAATGTCCCACAATGCCACGTCAATAGCGCTTAGTGCAGCCATCAGGATTGCTCCGTTACCCTGTCCCCAAAACGACTTTTTGAAAATTTTTTCCCAGACAACCTCATTATACATAGGGTCCATACCTATAATCATCGGTGCAAAATCCTTTATCAGTTCATAGGCGCCTCTTGCTCCGCATCCTATCCCGACTCCCGCTTCTCCTAATCCATAAATTCCTTCATCCGTGTTGATACGACAAATAATCGGTCTTGTCCCTGCCGGATCTTTTTCCAATGCCAAAATATCCACACTTTTTATCTTCATTTTTGTTTCTCCCTTCTTTTCAAAGAAATATGTACCAAAAATCTTGACATGGCTGTATAGGTCCCATCTAATTATTTTTAATTTTATCTTTTTCAAAAATATTCGTCAACTAAAAGAATAGTGAAAAATCTTCTTCTTTTGCATAAAAAAACTTTTCATTTGTCTCAGTTTTACATCCATAGCGAAAGCGTTTTTGTATAAAGGCGGGAAAAAGATGATTTTTATCATGCGCTAAAATAAACATTGTAGAGAACAGGCGCAGTATTTGCCTGAGTTTCTATGCTGTTGTCATTGGCTTGAAAAACTATACATAAAAAAAGAACCGAAAAATTTCGGTTCTTTTTTTATCAGTAATTAGATTTCGAATCCGCCGTCTACTTTCAGTGACTGTCCGGTTACAAATGCCGAGTCGTCTGTCGCAAAGAACAGTGCTACCTTGGCAATGTCTTCCGGCTGACCTACTCTCTTGAGCGGTGCGTTGTCGATCATCCCCTGCAAAGCAGAAGGTCCGCCAATGCTGTCTACCATTCCTGTATGGATAGCGCCCGGTGCAATTTCGTTGCAGCGAATCTCAGGGCCCAATTCCCACGCCAATGATCTTGTCAAACCTGTTACCGCGTGTTTGCTCGTTACATAAGGAGCAAAACCGTGATGCGCGCCGTAAGCTGCTACGGAAGAAGTGTTCACGATAACGCCTTTTCCTTTTGCTTTCATAATCGGTGCAACCAATTGCGCCATTTTCAGGTAAGAAGCTACGTTTACTTTAAACATTTCATCCCATTCTTCCATGGAAACATCCAACACGCCTGACAAGCTCAATTTGCCTGCATTGTTGAACAAAATGTCTACCGTACCGTATAATTCTACTGTTTTGTCTACGATTTTATGTAAGTCATCTAATTTCGATGTGTCAACCAAAATGTAGCTCGCTTCAAATCCTTCATTTTTGATTTGATCTACTACCGCTTTGGCACGTTCTTCGTTTCTGCCGGAAATCATTACTTTTGCGCCTTCTCTTGCGAAAAGAACTGCTGTTGCACGTCCCATACCGGACGTTGCTCCTGTTACAATGGCTACTTTGTCTTTCAATCTCATAAATTGTTCCTCCCGAACATTTTTTTATTAAACATTTTTTGATTAGCCTACAATAAATATTGTAAACTCTAAAACGGTTTTAAGGTCAATAGTGAATTATTTAACAATCCAAAAAAAGATGTATTTTTATATCAAAATATCACATGGAAACGTAATCAAAAAAATGATGATGCAAAAAACCTTCTGCTAAGCCGATATTTACAAACTATACGATGCCTTCATGATTGCAGCAAAGCAAACAAAACGCACACTTTTTTCTCTCGTTTTTTTCGTCTGTTTCTCTTCCTCTTTCAAATCATTGTTTACACTGAAAAAATTTTTTCAAAAAATGAATAAGCAGACCGTTTCTATTTTTCAACAAGTCTGCTCATTCTTTGAAGAAGTACCGCAATGGCGTACATCCTCCTTCTTTTTCTCTCCCGTTGACTGTTTTTCCATACATTCCTTTTCAGGCTATGCGTCCGCAGCACAATCAACTGCTTACTTCAAACCTTCCTTTTTTACGCTGCTTTCTCAGAAAGGCTTTTGCAATATTTGTTTCGATTTTCATCACATCGTCTATCCATCACTTTACAAGGATTCTATTATTTATGCGTTTCTGATTTCTTTAGGATCATTGGCATTTTCCGAACTACGAGTCCGACCGTTCCTGTGTGTATGAAACTTTGATATGATGTCATTGAAACATTTACTGCATTGCTTGTGGAGCCAAAATGATCAGGTAAACCTTTTCATTTCTTTATGCTTAGTATACTCCGATGCAACTCTTTTGTCAAGGAAAAAAAATCAATTACTGAATATGATACAATTCCTGCCTGCGATCTCGAAAGACATTGATCGACTTGCGAATCCCTTCAATAATGCTCAAGTCAAAGGTGCCGGTAACAATCTCTTCGCCATCGCCGCCCATTTGCAACACTTCGCCCCAAGGGTCGATCAGTGCGGAATGGCCTCCGAATTGTATTTTCCCTGCCTTGCCCACCGAGTTGACACACGCAACAAACATTTGATTTTCAATGGCGCGAGCTTGGTTGAGAACATTCCAATGGTTTACACGAATATCAGGCCACTGCGCCGGAACAAACAATATCTGAATCCCTTGCAGCGCCAATGTTCTGACCAATTCTCCAAAGCGCACATCATAGCATATGATCAGACCGCATTTTACGCCATCCAGTTCAAACGTAACCGTTTTGTTTCCAAATGCAAAATACTCATCTTCGGCCAACGGAGTAAACAAGTGCGTCTTGTCATACTCGGCAATACATTCGCCCCTTCTGTCAAACACCAAAGAAGTATTGTAAATTTTGCCTTCTTTTACATTGGCAATAGAGCCGGCAATGATGTTGACATTGAGTTCTTTTGCCAGTTTGCCGAAAAGTTCCCGTGTTTTTGCCCCATCTTTATCACAATGCGCTATCAGATTTTCTTTCGGAAACGACCCGACATTCCAGGTTTCGGGAAGGCACAACACATCGGGGCTTTCCTTTGCCGCCTGTCGCACAAGACTTTCGGCATGTTGAAAATTATATGCAGATTCGCCAAGTTTCATATCCATCTGAATCAAACCGATTTTCATAAATTTCCTCCGCTTCAAATTAATTTGATTATTCTGATTATTCATTTGTTGTATTCTACAATAATCTTTCCTTATTTTCAATCTTAATTTTCAACCGCACTGTTGCAATCAAATTTTCCTCACGGATAAAATTTTTATACCTCATTGATTTGGCCGTGTCTCTTCGGCGACAACCTGATAAAAAAATTCATCGCTGCTTGCCGTTTATGGTATAATTGATTTGTTTATTTAAGAAAGGAATGAATACCATGTTAGAGCTTATCAATGTCGATGTCTCTTTAAACGGCGACCACGGAAAAATCGACATTCTGAAAAACATCAATCTAAAGCTTGATAATAAAAAAATTTATGTTATGACCGGTCCCAACGGCGGCGGAAAATCTTCCATTGCCAAGGTCATTATGGGCATTTTCACGCCTACCAACGGCAAAATTTTGTTGGACGGAGTTGATATTGCACAAAAATCCATCACCGAAAGAGCCCAAATGGGTGTAGGCTATGCTTTTCAGCAGCCTCCTCGATTTAAAGGACTAAAAGTTCATGAACTGTTGGAACTGTCAGCAGGCAAAACCCACACCTGCAACACTTGCAACTTGTTGTACGATGTGGGACTATGCGCACAAGATTACATGGACCGTGAAATCGACACCACTTTTTCCGGCGGCGAGTTAAAACGAGTAGAGATCGCCAGCATTCTTGCCCGCGATTTAAAAGTGGCGCTTTTTGACGAACCGGAAGCCGGCATTGACCTTTGGAGTTTTCAGAGGCTTACCGAAACTTTCGAAAACATGAACCGCAATACCGATACCACGATTGTGATTATTTCTCACCAGGAACGCATTTTGCGCCTTGCCGATGAAGTAATCATGATTGCCGACGGCACCGTCAGCGAAATCACCAGCCAGGAAAAAGTGCTGAGCGCCATTGAGCAGTTCGACAAAAATTGCCGTTGCAGCGCAGACTGCGAACGGGAGGGCTATAGAAATGTTAACTTCGGTTGATAAAAATCTTTTAAGAGAAATTGCCGATATCGACACGCTCCCGCAAGGCGCCTATAACATTCGCAAAAACGGCCAAGGCATCGAACGCCATGTTACGGAAAATATCGATATCGTCACGAAGACAGACAAACCGGGCATTGATATCATCATCAAGCCGTATACAAAAAACGAAAACGTCCATGTTCCGGTAATTCTTTCCGAGGGCCTGGAAGAAACCGTCTATAACACATTCGAGATCGGCGAATATGCCGATGTGGAAATTGTTGCAGGATGCGGCATCCACAACGAAAGCGACCACAACGCAAAGCATGACGGCATCCATGAATTTTTTGTCCGCAAAGGCGCAAGAATGAAGTATGTCGAAAAGCATTACGGCGAAGGCAGCGGAAAAGGCAAGCGCATCATGAACCCGAAAACCGTTATTGAGGTGGAAGAAGACGGCGTTGCCGAACTGGAAATGGTTCAAATCAAAGGCGTGGACAGGACCGTTCGCGACACTGAAGTAAAATTGCACAAAAACGCAAGACTGATTGTATCCGAAAGAATGCTCACCTATTTGGATCAGGTGGCCGAATCCAATATCACCGTAGAACTGATAGGCGAAAACTCCACGGCGCAGGTCATCTCACGTTCCGTAGCGCAAAACAATTCCAAACAGCTTTTTCACTTAAACATGCGCGGCCATGCGGAATGTAGAGGCCATATTCAGTGCGACTCCATTATCATGCACAATGCGCAGGTATCGTCCATTCCCGAAATCACCGCTTTTCACGGCGATGCGCAGCTTGTACACGAAGCGGCTATCGGCAAAATCGCCTCCGATCAACTGATAAAATTAATGTCGCTGGGTCTGACGGAAAAAGAAGCCGAAGACAAAATCTTAGAAGGATTTTTAAAATAAAAAAATAAATGCTACCGAAATTGATGCGTTGTCAAATTTAATCTCAACGCGTCCGCCGATTCTAAAAAGGATAGGGATAAACATTACTGAGGAATATCTATTTCACCTGTATGGAATGGAGTAAGTTTATTTTATTGCTGAAATAACAAAAAGATTACTTGTAAATGACTGTTTTAGAAAAAATCTATCAAACGCTGCTCATTACAACAATCTTCCGCCCTTTTCTATTGTAGCTGATGTTTTCAATAGTCTGAAAGCCTCTCTATCAGCCGAATTCTTTTGTTTTAGGGCATGATTTCTGCAAGAGCCTCTTCATAAAAAACAATGCGAAACTCCGTTTTCACATTCGGCTCGCTCTCTACATCAATCTGCGCACCGTGCCTTTGCGCAATTTGCTTGGCAATGGCAAGACCCAGCCCCGTCCCCTTCTGATTTTTCCCATCAGAGGATTTGTAAAATCTTTCAAAAATATGTTCCATTTCTTCAGGCAAAATCCCGCTGCCGCAATCGGAAATCGCCACCATCGTATAATTTTCCTCCTGCTTGATTACAACCTCTACCGTTGCATTTTCAGCAGAAAATTTCACGGCATTGTCTAAAATAATCATAAACATCTGCCGCAATCTCGCATAATCTCCGTTGAGTATATAGCTCTGCAATTCTTTGTGCAATTGCACGGCAACATTTTTTTCTCGGGCAATTTGACGCATCGAGCGCACGGCGTCTTCCACTGTTTCCACTAAGTTGATCGGCGTTTTTTCAATATGATAATCCGTATTCTGCAGTCGCGAAAGTTCCAGCAAATCGTTGACCATGCGTTCCAAATGAATGCTTTCCGACAGCATTTGCCGATAATATTCATCCAACTTGTCCTGCTCTACCACGCCGTCGCTAAGCGCTTCCAACGAACCGCGCATCACGGTTACCGGTGTTCTGAGTTCGTGAGAAATGTTGGCAATAAAAGCCCGACGCATCTCTTCCATTTTTTTTCTCTCTTTTGACGCATCATCCAAGCGATCTGCCAACAAATCGATGTGCTGAGCCAAAGAGCCGATTTCATCCTTTTGCCGAATCCCTGTTTTCACAGAATAGTCTCCGTCAGCCAGTTCTTTTGTGATTCTTTCCATCGTTTGCAAGGGTCTGATAAAATGCCGCGCCAAGATGACGGACAAAACAATCCCCAACATCATCGCCAATACCAGACTTGCAATTAAGATACCCATCCCCGAACGTGTAGCGTCATCCGCTCCGTCCACATACCCGTGTAAAAGAACGGCTGCAACCACTGTTTTGTTTTCATCATATACGGGCGCTCCCACCGTCAAAGACGGACTTTGCAACACATCGCTAAACCCTTCTCCATAAGCGACGTTTCCTTCAAACACATCTTCCACAATTTCAACAGCCCCTTCAGGCAACTGGGAATAGTTGATTTCTTGTTTGCCGCTGCCCACAACGATTGTTTGCGCATCTCTGTCAACAACCCAAACATCGCCCATGGCAACATCATTGATAAAGCGTATATATCCGCGATATCCGTCATATTGCCCGGTGCCTTTTCCGCCTGTAAAACGATTGACGCCTCCGTCCGCTGCTTTGCCGCTGCCTTTTGCTCCTTTTCCGTATCCACTTCCATGCGACGCAGGGTTGCTTGTCCCTTCATAGCTTGCAGAAGCGGCATTTTCCATATCTGCATCAGCATTTTGAAAATAGAGCGAAAGGGCATCTGCAATAACGACGGCTCTCTTTTCTAATTCCATGCGATGCACCTGCAGCGTATATTTTGAAAACAGCGTCAGAAAAAACATCCCGACCACCAAAGAAAACAACAGCAGCACGGAAGTAAAATACAATATCAGTTTTCTTGTAATCTTATGTTTTTTCATTCAATACCTCAAATTTATACCCCACAGACCACACCGTTTTAATCTGCCAGTTGGGATGCGCATAGGCATCGATTTTCGCACGAAGTCTCTTGATATGCGAGTCCACTGTTCGGCTTTCTCCATAATATTCATATCCCCAAACACTGTCCAGCAAATTGTCACGGCTAAATACTTTGTTTGGATTCGTAGCCATCGTCCAAAGCAATTCCAATTCTTTTTTTGTCAGCAACACGGGATTTTCATCAATAAAAACCGTAAATTCCGATAAGCTGATTTTTAAATTGTCTATGACAAACAATTTTTGCTTATCCATATTTTCCGGCGTACTTTCAATGCGCCGTAAAATCGCCCGCACCCGCGCCATGACCTCTGCCGGCGAAAACGGTTTGACAATATAATCATCCGCACCGATATCCAAGCCCATAATACGCTCAAAGTCTTCTCCTCGCGCCGTAATCATAATAATGGGCACGCCGGATTGTTTACGGATTTCTCTGCAAACCTCAAAACCGTCTTTTTTCGGCATCATCACATCCAGCAGCACCATTTCAAACGGATATTGTTCAAACAGTGCCAATGCCTTCTCTCCGTCTTCTGCTATATAAGGAGTAAAATTTTCTTTTTTCGCATATTGCGCCAATACTTCCGTAATTTGTTTATTGTCATCTGCAATCAAAATGTTCATCTGTCTCACATCCTTTTCTTGCATACAGTATACAGATCATTTGTGTCTTTTCTGTTTTATTTTATCATAAATTTTTGACACAAAAGTCATTGTTTTGTCACAATCTTTTTGTATTGTATGGATGACAAAAGCAAGAACCGACATTTTGATTCAAAGAAAGGATGAAAACACTATGAAAAAAATAATAACCATTTCTCTCTTGGTTCTTTTGTTATTGGCAACATCGATAAGCATTTTTGCCGCACCTTCCGACGATTCGCCGGCGGATATTTTGTCCGATTTGACCAATCGTCCTGTCGAGAGCCTCGTTCAGGAAAGAGTAGCGACACAAACCACCTACGGGGCAATGGCAAAGGCCGCAGGGGTATCCGAACAATTTCGTGAAAAAGTCATGATACTTAAAGAAGCCCGACTTGCTCAACGTGTGGCCGATCAAACCATGACGCAAGAACAAGCCAATGCCATTTTGGCACAACTGCAAAAACGTCAGGCAACTTGCGACGGCACTTGTGACGACACCTGTGATACGCCGCAACGCCTGATGCAACAACAAAACGCTGGCGGCGGGCTGGGACAGGGAAAGAACTTTCAACAAGGCGACGCACCTCGTGACGGGACGGGTAACGGCAATGGTTTTCAACGCGGCAATGGCGCCAACAGCAAATAATTAAAAAACAAAATTTTTTGGCAATAAAAAACAAAGCGACTGAGCCGCTTTGTTTTTTTATCTTTGCGCATTTCTGTTTTTTATCATTACAACGAAAAAAGACGCAAAAGCGCCTTTTACTTAAAAGCTGTCTTCAACATACCTCTCTATTTCGCACGAATACCGTATTGCTTTTCCTCATATCTTCTAAATTCTCGATCAATGCGACGCATCCTATCAATGGAAGCGCCATCGACAGCCACAGCATAATAATGAGCCATGTTGTCAAGGCTTCTTGACAGAGAAGAATGTTCTTGATTTGCTGCACTCAGGTTATAATGGTTTTCAAAGTTCTTGTTCATATGTATATCCTCTTGCATTTTATTCTTCTTTTCATTAAGATTTCATTAAGCAACTGTATAGTAACATATCTTTTCTCAAGAAGCAAGGGAAATCTTAAATTTTTCTTAAAAAAATTTTTTTAATTTATCTCTTGACATTATTTATCCATTTGGTATACTAATATCAAGAAAAGAAGCACGTGCAATTATTCTTTTGTAAAACATTTCTCTGCCACCCTTTTTAACACGACGTGCTTCTTTTTATTTACACAAAAAAACCACCTGACAGTGGTTTTTCTTTTTTGCTGTGTATTTTCTTTCGTTGCCTGCTACATCTGAACGATTTTCATCGCTGAGGCAATATCGTTTAATAAATTTTGTTGTTTGCTGTTGGTTCCTTTGCATCGATTTAAATCTTCGCTGATCCAACCAATAATATAGCCGCCGCGATTGATATAATAGCGTTTACGTTTTCCGTCGGGACTTTTGATTTTTTGTACTTTAATTTTTAATACTTTGCCGTTTTCTAATTGTTCACCGACCAAAACGTTATTTTTTGCAAAAAAAGTTTTTTGTTTTTCACCTTCTCCCGCCAAAATACGTCTCATTTTTTCACCTGTTTTTATTTATTTTATAAATAAAATTATACCATAAATTTCCAAAAAGTCAATTTTACGCCGTTTTATCAGGTATTGTTGCCATATGCTTCACAATATTCTTGACAATTTCTCTCGAAAAACATATAGTATAACCAAATATTAAAGCTGTTTTAACTTTTCTGTTTGGAGGATACCCATGAACAAAATTATACTCGGCGTCATGTTAAAACAAAGAATCGAAACTGCAACAAAATTCCAAAACTTACTGACAGAATACGGCTGCTGCATCAACACACGCATCGGACTGCATACCAGTCAAACCGACAGCTGCAGCCCCATGGGATTGGTTTTGCTGGAAATAGCCGGCGGCCAGGAAGAAAAAGCTGTCGAATTAGAAAAAAAACTGCTCGAGATCGGCGATGTCGTTGTTCAAAAGATGGTTTTTTAGTCCGACGTGCACACCCATAAAACAGGATGCTTCCCTTTACACATCCTGTTTTGTTATTAATTTTTGTATACAAAATCACATTGCTCTTTTATGTGAAAAGCTTCAAAGTATTCTTGTTCCCGCCAAATCCATTCCGCTTTAAATCGCCGGTACATTGCTTCTCCGTTACGCTTTAAAATACGTTTTTTTTGCGTTTCTTCATCCGTTTCTAAAAATACTTTGATATCGGCTTTCAGACGATAATACGGGTGCATGCTATAGGCGCCTTCAATGATGTTTATTTTTTTGACCTCTATTTTTCTTGTGCTGACAATGGCTTTCTCTTGGCAACAATAGACGCCGTAGGTAAAGGCACAACCGCTCTGCAGCCCGCAAATCACTTCTTCATAAAACCTCTGATAATCAATGTTTCCGCCGATTTCTTTCATGCGTTCTGTCGTCTTCAATTTTTCAGGCAGGAAGAAATCGTCCATATGAATAATATTGCTCTCATACCGCCTGCCCAATTCACGCGCCAAGGTGCTTTTGCCCGCGCCGCTCGACCCGTCAATCACTGTAATGACTTTCGATTTTTCTTTTGCCAATGCATCGATTCGGCGATATAAAGCCGCATAGGTTTTTCCTGTATTTAATTCACTCATTTTTGTTGCACTCGATGTATTTTATATCTGTTCGACAATGCGTTCAATCAACGCTTCAAATTCCCGTCCCTTTTTTTGTGCGGTTTCTATCACTTTTTGCCCGCAAAGCGGTGTGCCCAGCACCCCTGCCGCAGCATTGGTAATAAGCGACAGACCCAACACTTCCATGCCGCAATGCACCGCAACAATCACTTCCGGCACCGTGGACATACCCACAGCATCCGCTCCCCAGAGGCGAAAAGCACGTATTTCCGCCGGCGTTTCAAAACTTGGTCCCGTGCAGGCGATATAGACACCCTTTTGCAACGGTAGACCGATTTGCGCCGCACTTTCTTTGGCAATTTTTTGCAGCCTGGGTGTGTAGGCGTAGGTCATATCAAAAAACCGTTCTCCGTGAGAAGCAATATTCGGCCCGATCAGCGGACTGGTTCCCAACAGATTGATGTGATCTTCAATCAGCATAATGTCTCCCGCTGCAAAGGTTTTATTGATGCCCCCTGCCGCATTGGTCACGATCAATGTTTTTACGCCGATTTCTTTGAGTACCCTTATCGGAAAGGTTACTTCCTGCAGGCTGTATCCTTCATAATAATGCAATCTTCCCTGCATAAACACGACCTCTTTGCCTCCAAAGCTGCCGAAGACAAATCGGCCTTTGTGATCCGGCGCCGTAGAAGTTTTAAAGTGCGGAATTTCCTGATAATTGATATATACAGGATTTTCAACCTTTTGCGCCAGTTCTCCCAGTCCGGAACCCAAAATGATTGCGATGCCCGAAGATCGATTTACTTTGCTTTTTAAATAGTTTGCCGATTCTTGAAACATTGCTCTTTCCTGCCTTTTTCTATCTTAGTTGATTGATGATTTTTTGTGTGCTCTTGTTTGCGTTATAAATAACTTTTTCAATATCTATCGTCGTATATTCGCCCTCTTCATAAAGCACTTTTCCGTCCACCACCGTTAAAACTACGTCACTGCCCTGCGTTGAATATACCAAATTGTTTTGCAGATGATGACAAGGCTGCATCCAGGGTTTTTGCAAATCAAGAACAATGAAGTCTGCGCGAGCCCCCACGCAAATCTTCCCGCAATCATTGCGCCCTTGAGCCGCAAACCCTCCTGCTGTCGCCGCCTTTAACGCATGAATCGGCTTGATCGTCAGCACATCGTCATAGGCGGCATTATACACTGTACAAAACCCCTTCATCTCCTCAAACAAATTCAAATTGTTGTTGCTTGCGGCACTGTCTGTGCCCAAGGCAATCTTTACACCTTCACTAATCAGTTTGGGAACATTGCAAAAGCCGCTGCCTAACTTGAAATTGCTGATAGGGCAGCAAGCCACCGTTACATCGGACTCTTTTAAAATATCAAAATCTTCTCCCTCCAGCCAAACACAATGAGCGGCCGTGGTAGGCATATCAAAAAGCTTCAGTGCGTAAAAGTATTCCGTCGGCGTTTTTTTGTTTCTTTCTTTGCACTGTTCATGCTCCGTTTTGGTTTCGGACAGATGAATGTGCATATTCAACCCTTTCCCTTCGCCAAATTCAACCGTTTGCTGAACAATTTTGGGGTTGGAGG
The DNA here is from genome assembly GCA_002329295.1 of Eubacteriaceae bacterium UBA1433. Taxonomy (GTDB): domain Bacteria; phylum Bacillota; class Clostridia; order Eubacteriales; family UBA1433; genus UBA1433. The sequence continues at coordinate 23,632 of DCTT01000020.1, read as the reverse complement.
TATATTCGCCATGGATGGACAAATCTATTTTTAATTGCCCGTCATTGACGTTATGATAATTTTCAAGCAAAAATAGATTTTCTTGATAAATCGGCAGCTGATGCAAATCTTTGTCCTCAAAACAAGTGAGCCCTACACTGAAATTGCATTTAATTCCTGCATCCAACACAGCTCTTGCCATGTGTTCTCCGATAAAATACATATCCGTTACGGAAACGGTGCCAAATCGAATCATCTCGGCAAAGGCCAGCATGGCACCATTATAAATATCTTCTCCTTGCATTTTGTCTTCAAAGGGAAATATTTTTTGATGCAGCCAATCCTGCAGTTTTAAATTTTCCGCATAGCCTCTGAGCAGCGTCATCGATGCATGCGAATGTGCGTTAACCAATCCGGGCAACAACACTTTGTTCGTTCCGTCATATACGCGCCCATATTGCTTTTTCGGCGGCTGCTTTCCCACATAGTCAATCCGTTTGCCTTCAATGCCCACATAACAGTTTTTGTGATGGACAAACGCCTCATCCAATAAATCAATATTTTTCAGTAACATGTCTTTCCCTCATAGATAGCAAATTCTTCCGGATTCAATTGAAAATCGTTTTTTTTTATATTGAATTTTTCCTTCTTGCTGCAAGCGACTCAATTCTCTGGACATCGCGCTGCGATTCACGGACAAAAAATCCGCCAGTTCATCCCGTGAAAAATCGATGTGAAAAGAGAGTTGACCTGTTTTTTTCGCATAATTTGATAAAAACATGCACAGTTTTTCCTTGGTGGTTTTGCAGGAAAGCAGTCGAACCTTTTCGTTTAAAAGAATGTTTTTCTGCGCAATGATTCGAGCAAAATTCGAACTCAACGTCTTATGAAAACTGCATTGATTTTTGCATACGCCCAAAATATTTCCCACCGCAAACCAAACTACCGTACAATTTGTCAGCGCCACGACTCCCACGGGAATACTTTGACACTTTATTGCGGCAAAAGCTTCGGCAAACAAATCCCCTTCTTTTATTTCTGACAAAATCATTCGATTGCCCGCTGCATCCCTGTGAACAACTTGCGCTGTGCCTTTTGTTAAAATGCCTGCCGAGTCCACAGAGCTTCCCATTTCAATAATATCGTTTTCTCTGCCGTATTTTTTTCTGTGGCACACAAACAAGCGACAATCGCTTCTGTTTCATCGAGATTGATATTGTGAAACAATTCACTTTTTTTCAGAGAATGTTGACTGGTTTCCATATTTTTTCCTTTGTTGCAATTGCAATATAATCATTTTACTCTTCCCGATGTCAAAATGCAAACAGCTCTTTTGTTTGATTCTTTTAAATAAAGAATATTTTGTTGCAAATGCAATAGAATTGATTTTTCAAACCAACTATACTGTTGCTATGATCCAATAGAAAAGAGGAATGAATATAATGATTCGAAAAATAATTACCATTGATCAAGAAAAATGTGTCGGATGCGGATTGTGTGCAAAGGCCTGCCAAGAAGGCGCTATCGGTCTTGTTAACGGCAAAGCGCAGCTTTTGAGAGACGATTATTGCGACGGACTGGGAAACTGTCTGCCCGTGTGCCCCACCAGCGCCATCCGTTTTGAACAGCGTGAAGCTGCCGCATATAACAAAACCGCCGCACAAGAACATAAAGCAGCAAGCAAAGCACACGAAAACACCTTAGCCTGCGGCTGCCCGGGCTCTCAGGCAAGAGCGCTGAAAAAAAGCGCCTCTGCCTCCGACAAAACTCCCTCTTCTGTCGAAGCGCCAAACGTTTTATCACAGTTGCAGCAATGGCCTGTTCAAATGAAACTCGTCCCCGTCAACGCACCTTACTTTGACAACGCCTCCTTGCTGATTGCAGCGGACTGCAGCGCCTTTGCTTACGGCAATTTTCACGAAGACTTTATGAAAAACAACGTAACCATTATCGGCTGTCCCAAGCTCGATGAAGAAGATTATTCCGAAAAACTTACCGCTATTTTAAACGGCAACAACATCAAGAACCTTACCGTCGTGCGCATGGAAGTGCCCTGCTGCAGCGGTCTTGAAAACGCAGCCAAAACCGCACTGCTCAACAGCGGCAAAATCATTCCGTTAAAAGTAGTTACCCTTTCTGTGGAAGGAAAAATCCTCTGATTTTTCCTTCCCTCGCACCTGCAAAAAAACCAATACGCCCTCGCAACTGATTGCAAGAGCGTATCGTTTTTTATAAAATATTTTTTTAAAATGCAAGGACAATGCCACCTTCATTGGCATACATCGAACTGATTCCCCTTGTGGGCACAATGAGAATTTCCGCAAATTCAAAGCTATCGACAATGCGTTTTTTTATCTGCTCCGCCAAATCAATATTGTTGCAATGCGTAATCACCAACTCTTGTCCTTTGGTGGGCCGTTCGCTTTTGCCAACCAAGTCAATCAATTTTGAAATCGCTTGTTTTTTTCCCCTGGCACTGGAAAAATGCGCAATATTGCCGTCTCCGTCTGAACCCAAAATCGGATAAATATTCAATATGGAAATCACTTTTCCGGTAATTTTATGTAATCTGCCGTTTCGAACCAAGTGATCAATTTTTTCTAATATAGAATATGTTTTCATTTTTTTGATAAAATCTTCTATTTTTTCGATAATATATTCCCGCGGCTGCCCCTGCTCTATCAGTTTTCTGATTTTTAACGCTATCAATACTTCTCCTGCAGAAGCGCTCTTTGAATCAAATACATGAATGCGGGCGCCTTGTTCTTCAGCCATCTTTTTACCATGCAGTGCACTTTGATAAGACCCTGAAACATGTTTGGACAATGTTACGACAAATCCCTCACGCGCTTTCAAAAAGGCATCACGATAATCCGCAGGCGAAGGACATGATGACAAAATCTGCCCCGTATACGACTGCATCGTCTTCATAAAAGTCTTCATATTCAGTTTTTCATCATCAATAAAAGTCTTCTCCCCTATGGTAATACTCAACGGAACCGTTATCGCACCAAGTCTGTCTCTCAGCTCTTTTTTCAAATCACAACAACTGTCTGCAATAATCCATTGTTTCATTCTCATCCCTCAACCAAATCTGTATTTCCATCCGCTATGCAACCCACGCCGCCGACTTAAGCTTGTATTAAGATTAGTATACACCGTTTTATGAAACAAATCTATGTTTTTGTACTTTTTCAGAAAATTACAGTCAATTTTTATTCTGTGCCATCAAATATTCTTCTGTCACCGTGTTCCGAAAACCACCCGTTTTAAGTCGGCTTTTCCTCTTTGCCAAAACAAAACACTCCGCCGCAACAGCTGGAATAATATCAAAGAGCAAAAAATATCTCACCCCATTCCCGCTACTCTTTGCTGCCTCTGCTCCATTTTTCAAAACCGAGCGAAGTACCATTTCCGACCCTATCAATTACATCTCTTCAAACAAGCAACTCGCAGTGCAACTCCCCAAAAACAAGAATCAATAACGACCAATATCTTCACAAAAAAAGCGCATGGACTGCCAAAAAAACAATAACACTCCCTGCACCCACAGAAGGCAGCAGCCGATGCATATAGCGGCATCGGCTGTTACGATATTTGATATAGATAAAACACTAAAGAAAATAGCTGTCACGCCTTCCTCAAGCATTGCATTTTTTTATACATCACTTCTCTTTTTAAATTATAGCGAATTTCCATGTTTTTTCTGTCATTGCCTATCGAACAAAATACACAAATCCGCCCCCCATGGAGGTTGTGTCATGCCACACTTTTAAGTCGGTTTCTTTTTTTTCTCCGTTGTCCAAAATCCCCATTTTGATTCCGTCAGCGTCCCTGTCTTCTTCCAGCGATATCACCGTCATCCAATGCCATCGGTCCATATTTTTTGCCCTGCCGCTGCACAAATTCAAAAACGCCACCGGTACCCCTCTCGCCAATCCGATTTTGACAAACCGAACCGTTTCTTCCAGCGCAGGTTTGCAAGAATTTTCTCCGCTGATACCCAACAGCGCATATTCATAGTCCATTCCCTTTTCCTGTCCATACTCCAAGGCCCCTCTGATAAAAATATCCGTAGAATACACCCCCAGCAGCGTCGGCGTAATATATTGCCAAACCTCCTCCATCAGCGCCAACGCATCTTCTTTATATACACAGGCATTTTTGGCATACACCTCATGAAAAAGATAGAGCAATATATTTGAAAATACCGTGGGCCCACACCCCGAGCGACGCTGTCGCGCCCCAAAATACCACTCTTGATTGCATCCGCAAAAGAGATGGCCGGTTTATTTTTCTTTGATTTGAAATCGCTCCAAATGATCAATTTTCATGTTGTCTGCTCAATCCTTCTCACAATCGGTTGGGTTTTCTTTAGAAACCTGTCTTTTTAAACAGCTCCGTTGAAAGATATCTCTCTCCGCTGTCGGGAAACAGCACTACAATATTTTTGTTTTCATTTTCTTTTTTTCGTGCTTCTTCAAGGGCCGCCCAAAGAGCCGCCCCTGCTGAAATCCCCACCAACAGCGCTTCTTTTTTTGCCACACTTCGCGCAGCTTCAAAGGCATCCTCTGTTTTGACAGCAACCACTTCATCATATATGCCTACATTCAACGTATCGGGAACAAAGCCCGCCCCGATCCCCTGCAGTTTATGCACTCCCGCTTCTCCTTTCGACAGCACCGCAGAATCAGCAGGTTCAACGGCAATAATTTTGATCTGCGGATTTTTTTCTTTTAAATATTCGCCGACTCCGCTTAAGGTGCCTCCGGTACCCACGCCGGCAACAAAGATATCAATCTTTCCGTCCATATCTCTCCATATTTCGGGGCCCGTCGTTTTTTTATGAATGGCAGGATTCGCCGCATTGCTGAATTGATCGGGAATATAGCTGCCGTCAATTTCTTTTGCCAGTGCTTGCGCCTTTTCAATGGCACCCTTCATTCCTTTTTCTCCCTCGGTAAGAACAATTTCGGCTCCGTGCGCTTCCAACAACACACGCCTTTCCACGCTCATCGTTTCCGGCATGGTCAATATCGCGCGATACCCCTTTCTTCGTGCCACCAACGCAAGTCCTATTCCCGTGTTGCCGCTTGTAGGCTCAATAATCACAGCGCCCGGTTGAATCAATCCCTGTTTTTCCGCCTCTTCCAACATTGCAAGCCCTACACGGTCTTTGACACTGCCTCCGGGGTTAAATCCTTCCAGCTTCGCCACAATGTTTGCATGAAGTTTTTTTTCTTTTGCCAACGCAGCCAACTCCAACATCGGCGTATTTCCGATTAAATCGGTAATATTTCGATATACATTCATTTTCTTTCCTCTTTATTTCGTTTTTCTTTTTTTATAGAATAATTTCTGTCCGAAATGCTGCCGTGCCGATTTGAACAGACAACACAGTACATCTGCATATTCAGCTTTTGATTGTTTCAAAGTCGAATGGTACAACACTTCTGATATCCTCCCTCAAACAATCAAACTGTATTTTCTGTTTATTTTAACAGTCAAAATAAATGCTGCCGCCGATAAACTCTCTTATAATAGAGTGAAAAGGAATTTTGTCGGTAGGAATCGGTTCAAAAAACGCCACAAAATTCAATAGTCTTTCCAGTGTCTCTTTGTGTACACCGTTTTTGTCTACTTTTTCCAAAGTCTTTTCCGCAAAAGGCCGCAGCGCATTCATCTCATAGAGCAAGCTGGAATTAAACATCACATCCGCTTCTTCCTGAAAATTAAACACGTTTCGGTGCTCTCCCCGACGCACGCTGGGCCACATTTCAAAGGTACGCTCCGGCGCGGCGCCCCGGCAACGTTCATCTCGTACCATGCGGCGCAAAAGCCTCACTTCCGTGGTGGACACACGGTTTCCCATATCCAAGTTGGGTCCGAACAAAGCGCTGATATAAATTTTAAAAAACATGTTTCGATAAACGGAAGGCATTAACTTCGGATTAAGGGCATGAATCCCTTCCACAACCAAAATTTCATCCTGGTGCAGCTGCATCATTTTCGTTGTTTCTGCACGTTGCCCGCTTATAAAATCAAAAATCGGCGTTTCTACTGCCTCACCGGCAATCAATGCTTTGATATGATTGTGAAGCAGCTTTAAATCCAATGCTTCCAGACTTTCAAAGTCATATTTTCCTTCCTTATCTTTCGGCGTTTGATCCCGATTTACAAAATAATCATCTAACGAAAGCTTCAAAGGCTTCAGTCCGTTCACACGCAATTGTGTGGATAATCTGTTTAAAAACGTGGTTTTGCCTGAAGAGGACGGACCGGAAATCAAAATCACACGCAGCGCACGCCTTTCTTTGAGTATCGCATCAGAAATATCCGAAATCTCTTTTTCCTGCAGCGCTTCGGCAATGCTGATTAATTCCCAACTTCTGCCTGTGCGAATATAACGATTCAAATCTTCCACCAATTCCAAACCGATATTTTCCAACCAATTATGGGTTTTGGTGTAGGTCTGCGCCAATTTTTGCGGCAAGATAAACGGGCTGTCTTCTTCTTTTCTTATCTCCGAAAAGTCTACAATAAATCCCGAATCAAAGGGCACAATTCGAAAAGGATCCGCCGCCGCCGGCTCTATCAGCGCCGGGTAAGTGCTTTTGATAATATCGCCGCCTATGCAATATTGATAATAACCGTCCTTGGAATATAAAAACTCTATAGGTTGATTCGCTTCAACCCACTTATCCAAACAAGCGGCAATTTGCCTGACTTCTCGCTCCGACAAAACGGATTTTACCAATTGGCAATAAACGCCGTCTTCAATGGAATAAGCCGTTTTCAGCACTTCTCCGGGAAATAAATCCCTTACTACCTTTAACAATCCCAATTTGACAGTCTGACGCTCCGGTTGCAAATGTGTTTCTTTCATAACCTTTTCCCTGTTTTCTTTTTTGATTACAGCATTTGCTGCGGTTATTTTAGTATACTATGTCAGCGACCCAAAATACAATGGTTTTATTAGGCTCAAAGTCCACCCTCTCGCTGAAGCAATATAAACAAAGTACAGAAAAAGCCTCAGACATCCACTCTGGATGTCTGAGGCTTTTTTGATTCCGCCTCGTTGTCGCGTTATTCGATTTCTACGATTTTTGCTCCATCCACATTTTTCTTAATGGATTCAATGCCGTTTACACAGCCGGCTTTTGCCTGATAGCCTTCTCCTACAGCAATAATTTCTCCGTTACCTGCTTTTAGTCTAAAACGATACTCTCCCGCTTTATCCACATAAATTTCAAATTTGGGATTGACTTCTTTTGCATAGCCTTCGACGGTTTGATCCTCAACGGCCGCTTTGGGCGCATTGACGATAACACTTTCGACTCCGTTTTTGCAGGAGGCAAGCGTTTCGTACACTTCTGATACGGCAATGATTTCTCCATTCCTCGCTTTTAATCGAAATACGAACCCTGTGTCTATCTTTCTGATTTCAAATTTGCCTGCCATGACTCTCTCCCTTCATTATTTTTTTTGCAAATACAATCGGTACAGAACACACCCTTTACCCCACGTTATTTTTCTGTGTATTCTGCCATACATCTGTATTTGCTTTGATATTATTATTCTATCATGTTTTTTTTTTTTAACAACCTTATTCAATCGATTTTTTCTTTTGCTGAATGACGTTTTCACCCATACAAGTTCACTGTCTTATCTTTTTTCGCTGGTTGCCTTTATTGTTCCGCTTGTTCTGCCGCTTCTTCCGCTTCTGCTTCATCCAAGATAGTCAATTTCGTTTTCGTAATACGCTTCTCTTTGATTTCTAATACTTCGAAAATCAAATTGTCAACCGACAACACTCGCCTGTCGTCTTCTTCGGGAATCACACCGATAATATCCAGCAACAATCCCGACAACGTATCGTGATTTTCCGATTCAATTTTCAAACCCAACGCATCGTTGATATCGTCAATATACACCAGCCCATTGAGCATATAGGTTCGAGAATCAATCTTTTCAATCGTTGACTCAATAATATCCCCCATATCATCAATGGGACCCATCACTTCTTCCACCAAATCTTCAATGGTCACAATACCCGAAAATCCGCCGTATTCATCAATTAAAACGGCCATATACTGCTTGGAGTTTTGCAGTTCCTTAAACAGTTCGTCTATATTTTTGCTTTCGGGAACAAAATAAGGCTTATGTAAAATCGGTCGAATCTGCACATTCTCAAATCCCACTCTCCGTGCTTGCAGGTAAAAATCTTTCATATACAAAATGCCGATGATATTGTCTATTTCATCATCATAGACCGGAATCCTCGAACGCCTCGATGCCAACAGCTCATCGACATATTCGCTTAAAGGATCGTTAATATCAATGGCATATACATCCGTTCTCGATGTCATAATTTCTTTCGCCAAAATATCGTCAAATTCAAAAATCGACTCAATCAATGTTTTTTCATATTCGTTAAAAACACCGGCTTCCTGACCTGTTTCGATCATGGATTTGATTTCTTCTTCCGTTACCTGCTCTTCCAGCTTTTCATGGTGCATGCCAAATATTCTCAACACCAGACGTGTAGAGACGGAAAGCAGTTTCACAAACGGATACGCAATTTTGGATACTGCCGCTACAGGGCGCGCCGCAAACAAACTCACCGACTCCGCTTTTTGCAGAGCAATTCGCTTCGGCACCAATTCGCCGAATACCAAAGTAAAATATGACAGGGCGACTGTGATTAAAACCAACGCAATCTGATAGCTGTAAGGCCAATCATAGCTGCTGAAAAAATCCCCCAAACGCTCCGCTATCCCTGTTGCCGCAAAGGCACTGGCAAAAAAACCGGCCAAAGTGATTGCCACCTGGATGGTCGACAAAAACTTTGTTGGCTCTTTAAGCAACGCTTGCGCCATTAAAGCTCGCTTGTTGCCTTCCTCGGCCATCATATTGATTTTATTTTTGTTAACAGAGACAATTGCCATTTCCGCAGAAGCAAAAAACGCATTAATGGCTGTAAGAAGAACCAAAACAAGAATTTGAACCAACAAACTACTTCCCGAAGGGTCAGGGTCTGACATGAGGATCCTCCAAAATAAAATAAAAAAATTTATATTATAATAACACAACAACCACCTTTGTGCAAGTCAAGTGTTCTTTACGTATTTTTTCACATTTCTCTCCCGACAAATTCAACCATACAACACTCTTTTTTAACAAATCGATATATTGACAATCCTCTCACAATTTTATAAAATTCCTTTTAAATATTATTGTCAATATCGACAGAAAAAACCATTGCTTTCGGCTTTTGCTGCCATGTTGACAAAACGGTGCCTTGCACCGATGTTTTACAAACCCAAAATAGAAACAACAACAGATATTACGCTGGGAGGCGGACAAAAATGTGGTTTACAAAATCAAAAACAGATGTACTGCACGAACTTGAAGTGGATAGTAGTATCGGTCTCACCAGTCAGCAGGCACAGGAGCGATTTGAAAAATACGGTCCGAATGCGCTCAAAGGGAAGCCGAAAAAAAGTTTGATCGCGCTGTTTTTTTCGCAGTTAAAAGACGTATTGATTTATGTGTTGTTGGCAGCTGCTGTTGTAACGATTTTTATCGGCGAATACACGGATTCCATCATTATTTTATCGGTTGTCATCCTCAACGCCGTTATCGGCGTTGCGCAGGAACATAAAGCCGAGAAAGCCGTGGAAGCGTTGCAACAGATGACAACGCCCCGAGCCCTGGTGCGGCGCGACGGCGAGGTCAAAGAAATTGACTCGAAACACCTGGTTCCCGGCGACATTGTGCTGTTGGATGCCGGCAGATATGTTCCCGCAGATCTTCGCCTTTTGGAAAGCGCCAATCTGCAAATCGAGGAATCCGCCCTAACCGGCGAATCGGTTCCTTCCGATAAAAATGCCGACAAACTTTTCGAAGACCCCAAAGCGCCCCTGGGCGACTTGGCCAACATGGCCTTTATGTCCACGCTCACCACCTACGGTCGCGGCGAAGGCGTTGTCGTAGGCACCGCCATGGATACCGAAATGGGGAAAATTGCCAAGATTCTTGATGAAGACAATACCGAACTCACCCCGTTGCAAAAGCGCATGAACGAACTGGGGCGAGTGCTCGGTTTTATCGCTATCGGCATTTGTACGTTGATTTTTGTTATTGCACTGATTCAAAAAAGAGACTTGTTTGAGATGCTTCTCACGGCCATCAGTCTTGCCGTTGCAGCCATTCCCGAAGGGCTTGCCGCCATTGTCGCCATTGTGCTGGCGCTGGGCGTTACACGGATGTCCAAAATCAATGCCATCGTCAAAAAGCTTCCGGCAGTCGAAACACTGGGCTCTGTCAACATCATCTGTTCAGACAAAACCGGCACCCTGACACAAAACAAAATGACCGTTCTAAAAATGTATACCTATGACAATTTGACGGACATTTCAGGCACCGCCGAAAATCTCTCAGCACAAGGAGATGCCGCCGAATTAATCAAATCTTTTGTTCTTTGTTCGGATGCCACTTACGAAAACGGCCAAGGTACCGGAGACCCTACCGAAATTGCGCTGATTGTGTTAGGCAATAAACACAACTTAAAAAAATCCGCTTTAAACGACGCTTATCCTCGTTTGTCTGAGAACCCTTTCGATTCTGACCGCAAACTGATGTCTACTTTAACCCAATACGGTCAGAACAACTATCGCGTGCATACCAAAGGCGCATTGGATAATTTGTTGCGCATCTCCACTTCCGCTTTGGTAAACGGCAAGGTGGTACCCTTAACCGATGAAATGAAAGCCGAATACCTTCGTGTTTCCGAAGATCTCTCCGACGATGCCTTGCGTATTCTCGGCGTTGCGTATAAAGATACCGCTGCTGTTATAGAACCTGACCAAATGGAAAAAGACTTGACGCTGATCGGTATGGTCGGCATGATCGATCCGCCCCGTCTCGAAGTAAAAGACTCCATTCAAAGCGCTATTCATGCCGGTATCACGCCGATTATGATTACCGGAGACCATAAAAATACCGCCGTTGCCATTGCAAAAGACTTGGGCATTGCCACGTCTTTGGATCAAAGCATTACCGGCAGCGAAATCGATCAACTCAGCGATGAAGCCTTCAGCGAAGACATCAAACGCTACCGCGTCTTTGCACGTGTGTCCCCCGAACATAAAGTCAAAATTGTCCGCGCCTACAAAGCCCATGGTAATATTGTGTCCATGACCGGAGACGGCGTCAACGATGCGCCTTCCCTGAAATTTGCCGACATCGGCGTCGCCATGGGCATCACCGGCACAGACGTATCCAAAGGCGCCAGCGATATGATTTTAACCGACGACAATTTTACCACCATTGTCCGAGCCATCGAAGAGGGACGAAACATCTATAACAACATCCGCAAATCCGTTGTCTTTCTTCTTTCCTGCAATTTAGGCGAAGTCCTGGCCATCTTTTTGTCCGTTCTGTTCTTTTGGCCGCTTCCCTTGCTGCCTACGCAGATTCTTTGGATCAACCTCATTACCGATACATTGCCGGCTCTGGCGTTGGGTGTGGATCCCGGCGACCACGATGTCATGAAACAAAAACCCCGCAATCCGAGCGAAAGCTTTTTTGCAGGAGGCGCAGGGATACGGGCTATTATCGGCGGCACACTCATTGGCACATTGACATTATTAGCTTTCCATTTCGGATTAACCGAACACGGCTACAGCTTAAGTTCGAAAAACATTCCCACCGATGTGCTCACCTATGCACGGACCATGTCCTTCGTGGTGTTAGCAGCCTCGCAGCTGATTTATTCGCTGACCATGCGCAACTCCACAAAATCACTGTTCCAAATCGGTATCTTCTCAAACAAATACTTGATTGGCGCTATCATCGTCGGCTTTATTCTGCAATTTGGCGTCATTACCATTCCGCCTTTGGCCAATGCTTTTAACGTACACAATTTAAGTCTTCAAGACTGGGGCATTGTCATTGGTTTTGCGATGATTCCGTTTTTTATCAACGAACTTATCAAACTGCTTATGCGCATAAAAAACAAATCTAACGAAGACCAGATTCTGAACTGATTTTGCTTATAACAAAACGCTCTCAAGGAATTCCTTGAGAGCATTTTGTTATTTTAGCTATAAATAGAAAAATAGGATGCTGCTTTATTGAAATCGTGCTTTATAAAAAATCTGTCTCGTTCTTTGATGATTATGTGTTTTTCATAATAACGCTCTCCAGCAAATTCGCCACCTCTTCACATGCATCAAAACATTTTTCCAAACGATAAAATATCTCGGTCCAATTCATAATTTCAAGCGTGTCTTTGCTTCTTATATGTAAATCTCTCACCGCCAAAGTGTATAGTTTGTCACCGATGTCTTCTAAATGATTGACTTCAATAATATTTTCTTTCACGGTTTTGGATTTTCTGAAATGATGAAAATCTTGTAGTGCAGTCTTCAAAGCAAGGCAACAGCGAACAATCAACTCCGTAAACTCCAACACTTCAGCTCTGATCGATTGTATGTTATACATATACATTCGCATAACAACGTCCTCTATCGTGTCCGTTAAATCGTCAATTTGCTGCACGATATTGATAATATCTTCTCTTTCAATAGGCGTGATGAATTCTTTCATCAACCGATTCAAAATGCCATGCATATACAAGTCGGCAGAATGCTCGATCTCGTGCATTTTAACCATTTCCGCTTCAATTTCCTTTGTATGAAAGTTCGATAACGATTCGTGCAACAACTCCGCCGCTTGACAAGAATAGTCCGCCAATTTAATAAATTCATCAAAATAATTATACTCTTTTTTTCTTTTTTTTTCTCGCCATTTTCCTCTCCTGCATTCCTAAAATAGAAAGATAAATAATTTCGCCATCAAATATCCGATGATGCCGCAACCCGGAAAAGTCAATATCCAGGCGAGCACCATCTCTTTCACAATTTTCCAGTTTACATTCGACAGGCGCTTGGCACTGCCCACACCCATAATGGCCGTTGTCTTCGTATGTGTAGTGCTGACAGGGATGCCAAAAACAGAGGATAACAGCAAACATCCCGCCGCAGCAAAGTCCGCCGAAAATCCCTGATATTTCTCCAATTTCACCATATCCATACCGACGGATTTAATAATACGATAGCCGCCAATGGAGGTGCCCACCCCCATGACTACCGAACACAAAATCATCAGCCAGACAGGAATGGCAAATTCCGTCACTGAAGTGTCGCCCTGCACCAAGAACACGCCAAGCAAAAATACGCCCATAAATTTTTGTCCGTCTTGGGCTCCGTGCATAAATGCCATAGCGGCAGCGCCGCCTATTTGGCCTCTCTTAAAAAAATCATGGGCTCTTCGCCGATCCATATTGCAACAAACTCGTTCCGTGGTTTTCACCGTTACAAATCCCATGCCAAATCCCAACACGGTAGACAAAAACAACCCATACACCACCTTAATCCATTCCGCTCCGTTGATTCCTGCCAAGCCACCCTGCAGCGCAATGGCCGCACCGGATATCCCGGCAATCAAGGCATGACTCTCGCTCGTGGGAATCCCAAAGGCCCAGGCCGATGTCGCCCAAACAACAATCGCAAACAAAGCTGCACACAACGCCGCCAAAGCCTCTTGCGGATTTCCGCCAAAATCCACCATGTTATAAATGGTCATGGCCACCGTGGCATTGAGCAGCGTCATCACCAAAGCGCCCAAAAAATTAAACACCGCCGCCATAACAATAGCAGCGCGCGGAGTCATTGAACGTGTCGATACACAAGTAGCGATTGCATTGGGAGCATCCGTCCATCCATTCACCAAAACAACTCCCAATGTGAGCAGTACTGTTACTGCCAATACGGGATTTGTGAATAGTTGAGACATAAGGTCTACAAAAGATAAGGACATCGCCTGCTCCGCTTTACAAAAAATTTACGTTTTTTACACAGTTTTTATCATACCATATCCACCCGGTTTCTACAATAAAAATTCACTTATTCTTCTATCACACGCCTCCACCCATATACTCTATATTGCTCTTTACTTATTCTTTGCGATCTGCGCCTTTAATCGACGGTGATTGGTACAAATAATCATCGCCAACAGCATCATGGCGCCCCCGGCAAAAAGCAAAATCTTTTCCACGGAAATTTTGTCTCCCATCGGCCCAAAAAACAACATCGCAATCGGCGCAAACAACGAAAAAACTTCAATGATGCTAAATACGCGCCCCTGCATATTCGACTCGACATTTTCTTGAATCAATACCGTTTCCGCCGCATTAAAAATCGGCATAAACACACCGGTTATGCCCATAATAATCAAATAAATTGCAAATTTTGTTGACAATCCCAAAAGTACTGTACAGATTCCAAACCCCATACAGGCCAATGCAATGGTATAAATTCGATCTTTCATCCCGCCCCAAACAGAGATGAAAATTCCGCCTAAAATGGCGCCGCCGCTGAAAAAGATTTCGTTTAACGTCAGACGCCAAACTTCTCCGCCGAAACTTCTTGCAACCATCAGCGGTGTAAGATAAGCTGCAGGTGCGATGAAAAAGAAAAAGAACACATAATAGATCAGCAATGAAAAAATCAACTCGTTTTGACGCACATAGCCTATCCCCGTCTTCATGTCTGTAAAATAATCTTGTAAAGAGTTTGGTCCTTCTTTGGATACATGCAAACTTTCCACCGACAATTTTGTCATAATCCCTACGGCTATCAGCGCAGAAAAAACATCTGCAAAAAATGTTGCCTCTATCGAAAACATCGTCATCAAGGCTCCGCCGACAGCAGGAGAGAGCAGCATAATCGTCGAATGAATGCTGGACTTTATGCCATTGATGCGCATCAACTTTTCTTGCGGCACAAATTGAGGCAAAATCGCATTGACCGCCGGAGACTGAATGCCGGAGCCCACCGAGCGAACTGCGGAGATGAAAAAAATCACCCACAATTGCTTATAACCGAGCAAGAACAACACCGCCAACAGCAAAGTAGCCACAGCCACCAGGGCATCCGCTGCCATGATAATATGTTTTCGATCATATCTGTCCGCCCAAACCCCGGCAAACATCGATATGAAAATTTGCGGCAAAAAGTTCGCCAAAATAGACACCGCCATCATGGTACCCGAGGTGGTTGTCAGCGTTATATACCAAATAATTGCATAAGCGACAATAGAAGACCCAAACAAAGACATGCTTTGGCTAATTAAAAAAATAACCGTTTTTCGTTTCCATCCGTCATACTTATCTTCAATCATCGTATGAAATTCTCTTTCAACCATTGCGATCTGTTCGTTTCTTTTTTGCGAATTTTCTTTTGATGAAAAATATAAAAAGAGACTGTCAAAGGATTGTATCTTCTTGTCAATGCGGAACTATGGTATAACGAATAAACATTTTATACAATACCTAAAATATCATTTTTTTCAAAATATCTTTTTCTTGCTCAAATAAGTCTGCCTCGCAGATATTTTATCAGGTAATATTATGGTATAATGGTGAAAACTGTCAGGGAGTTGTGGAGGAGGAATAAAAATGTCATCTGCAGAAAACCCGAAAAAAATGTTGAATATCTACATTTTGGAGATATTGAAAAAGCATTCCGATGTAAACCATCGACTGCGCCAACAAGACATTATTGACCATATGCGTGAAGATTACAACATTATCTGTGAACGTAAAGCCGTAAAACGCAATCTGGTTGCCCTAATAGAATTTGGCTACGATATCATCTACGACAACGGCTGGTATTTGGCAAGCCGCACTTTTGAGGACAGCGAAATCCATTTGCTGATCAGCAGCGTATTGTTTTCAAAAAGCATCCCCACCAAGCAATGCAAAGACCTGATTGACAAATTACTCACTCTGTCCAATAAATATTTTGTATCCAATGTGGACTATGTCTCCAACCTTCCCGAATTGCAGCACACCGACAATAAACAAATCTTTTATACCATTGAAATACTCAGCGAGGCGCTGGCAAAGCGCAAAAAAGTCTCTTTTACTTATAACGATTACCATACCGACAAAAAACTGCATCCGAGACGCTCAGAAAAATATATTGTCAATCCCTATCAAATCGTTGCAACCAACGGCAAATATTACCTGATCGGCAATTATGATGACCATGACAACATTTCTCATTACCGCATTGATCGCATCACCGATATTGCCCTGCTGGATGAACGCGCCAAGGCGCATAAATATGTTCAAGGCATGAAAAACGGACTGAATTTGCCCAAACACATGGCAGAACATATCTATATGTTTAACGGCAACTCCGTAAAAGTGAAAATGCGCGTCAACAAAAAAATCATCAATGACATTATTGACTGGTTTGGCCCGAAGGTGCATTTTTCAAATGAGGACGATACCCACTGCGACGTTACTTTCCGTGCAAACGAAAATGCCGTGTTTTATTGGGCCATGCAGTACGGCGAACATATCCGCGTCGAAGAGCCCGCTTTTTTACAACAACGCATTAAAAATACGGCGATACAAATCGCCGCCAATTACGATTAGATTTTTACGTAATTTAACCTTTTAATGCACGCATCGAGTTTGCCACCGCCAGCAAAGCCACGCCCACATCCGCAAACACGGCCTCCCACATGCCGGCAAATCCCGTTGCACCCAAAATTAAAACCGCAACTTTGACTCCTAAAGCAAAAACGATATTTTGCTTTACGATTTTTTTTGTCCGGCGAGATATTTCAACGGCCTTTACAACCTGCATCAATCCGCCCGACATTACCACCACATCGGCGGCCTCAACGGCAGCGTCCGAACCAAGAGCGCCCATGGCGATGCCCACATCGGCAACTGCCAGGGCGGGCGCATCATTAATCCCGTCTCCCACAAACACAGTCTGCCCGTTTGTTGCTTTGTCCATTTTCAGTCTTTCGATTGCCTCGACTTTTTCCTGAGGCAGCAGCTGCGCTTTTACATGCTTGATACCCAGCATTTGCGCAAAATGTTCTGCGGTACTCTTCACATCTCCCGTCAACATAACCACTTTGTCAATCCCCATTTGTCGCAGCAAATCAATGGCATTTTTCGCATCTTTTTTCACTTCGTCGGCAATCACAACATAGCCGCCATATCTACCGTCAACGGCAATGTGTACCGCTGCAGCTTCTGCTGTCGGTTTTTCTGCAACAATCCGGAAGTGTTCCATCAGTTTTTCATTGCCTGCCAAAATATTTTTTCCTTCAATATCGGCAACGACTCCCATGCCGGGCAATTCGGTGTAATTTTCGATGTTTTGTTTGGCAACGGTTTTTCCGTAGGCCTTTTGAATAGACAGCGCAATCGGATGGTTGGAATACGTCTCGGCTGCCGCCGCATAATAAAGCAGCTCACGTTCACTAAAACCGTTTCTTGCCTCTATTTTCGTCAAAGCAAACACACCCTCTGTCAAGGTTCCTGTTTTATCAAACACCACACTGTCTGCCTTGCTCAGTGCTTCCAGATAATTGGTACCTTTGATTAAAATGCCGTTTTTGGAAGCGGCTCCTATCCCGCCGAAAAACCCCAAAGGAACCGAGATCACCAAGGCGCAAGGACACGAAATCACCAAAAACAACAATGCACGATAGATCCACGTCTGAAAACTCTGTCCCAATAAAACCGGAGCAATCAACGCCAGTGCTGCCGCCAAGCTCACCACAACGGGCGTATACACTTTTGCAAACTTCGTAATAAATTTTTCTGTAGGCGCCTTTTTGCTTGCAGCATTTTCTACCAACTCCAATATTTTGGCCACCGTTGAATCTTCGTATTTTTTTTCCGCACGCACAACCAAAAGACCGGTTTGATTCACCGATCCGCTTAAAATTTGCTGCCCCGCCTGCACTGCACGAGGGCATGATTCTCCTGTGAGCGCTGACGTATCCAAAAAAGACTCCCCTTTGACAACAACTCCGTCCAAGGGCACTTTTTCCCCTGCTTTGACAATAAATTCATCGCCTGTTTGCAGCTGCTTCGGATCTGTTTTTATCAATTTTCCTTCTACGATTCTATTGGCGTATTCCGGTCGAATATCCATCAATGCCGCAATGGATCTGCGAGAACGCTCCACAGCCAAATCCTGAAACCCCTCTCCCACCTGATAAAAAATCATCACGGCCACCGCTTCTGCATATTCTCCAATAATCAAGGCGCCGATGGTCGCCAGGCTCATCAGAAAGTTTTCGTCAAACAGCTGACCGCGCAAAATATTTCTCCCCGCTCGAAACAAAACCTCTCCGCCGCTTAAAAGGTAACCGGCAAAAAACAATATCCAATACCACTTTGTTCTGCCATTCAATATAAGACCCAAAACAAACAACACGCCCGCCGCCGACAATATATACACTTCTTTTTTCTTTTCTTTCAACAGCGCCTTCTTTGTCGGGATTTTTGCTTTTCTTGCATCTGTCGGGGCTTTGCCAACTTGTATCATCGGCTCATATTCATGCACAATATCCTGTACATGTCGTAACAACTCTTCTTCACCCTCAAAACAGTCCGAACGAATCTTCAACGTTTTTGCTACAAAATTGATTGTTGCATCCATGCCTTTGCTCTGATTGATTTTTGCCTCTATCTTACTGGCGCATTGCGGACAATGCAGATTTTGAAGCGTGTATTCTCTGATAATTTCTCTCGCCATGGCTGTCCCCTATCTCTTTTCATCAATATGTTTGAGTCCCTGTTCAAAAATTTTATGCACATGCTCGTCGTCTAAAGAATAATACACGACTTTGCCTTCCCGTTTAAATTTCACCAACCTCGCTTGTTTCAACACGCGCAACTGATGAGAAACCGCCGATTGTGAGATGTTCAAAAATGCCGCCAAATCGCAAACGCACATTTTCCTCGCAAAAAACAATGCGTACAAAATTTTAATCCTTGTGCTGTCTCCAAATACTTTAAATATCTCTGCCAAATCGTAGAGCATCTCTTCTGCAGGCATGTTTTTTTTCACTTCGTTGACCACATCTTCATGAATAAAAATATCATCGCATCTGTCTATCTCTGTAAATTGATTTTCCACTCCACCCTCCAAACAAATGAATATATGTTCATATATTTATACTATCCGTTCCCTTTTCACTCGTCAAGAAATATTTTTTTTTCAACATCCGATTTTACATAAAAAAGAGAGGCTCTCGCCTCTTTTTTGTCTCCGACTATAACCACTCCTTTTGCAACACCACCACATCTCCCTCTGTAATGCTTTGTATATAACCAATTGTTTTTTCCAGCACGGTCAAAACAAAGGCAGCATTATTCCCCACTGCGGCAATGCCTAAAACAAGGGTTTTCAGTGTATCCTGTTCTGCGGTTTCGGCTATCGAAACACCAAACATGTTTTTTGTTTTGGCAATAATGCTCTTTGCAATCATCCGCTTTTCTTTCAGTGATTGCACCCAGGGAATATCTATTCTAAGCTCTGCAATACCTACTTTCACTTTATTTTCCTCAACATTAATTCGTTCAAATTTTGATTTCTCTACTTTTTGATTATACCATATGGAAAAAATTCCCCCATTGTCTTTTCACTCACGGTTGACGTAAAAAAATATGGTTCCTTATTAAAATCATTTTTTATAATCAATACAGCTTATTTACTGCGTAAAAAACAACAAAGCATGACGTTTTTTTATTGCAATGATACAACTGGAAAAAAGGTTGCACAGATATTTCAAAAAATCCTTGTTCTTGCCCGAAACAAGGTCAGCAGGCATTGACAGTCAATCAATATTGCGAAGCAAAAACCCACATTGAATTGGCAGACAAAACAAAATCGATATTCGAATTACCGCAACAAAAACTTCGGCCAACACCTTACGGGCAAACTCGGACACTTTTTTCGCTGTATTGTCCATTTGCAAAGCCAAGGTTCCGCCCCAAAGCAGCAACACTGCAACAAAGATGCCCAATGCAAAAAGAAATCTAAAACAATATCATTATCGCCAATATTGACCGCCAACCAGCAAAACTGCCGCAAGATATTTTCCTCTTGTAAATTTAAAAAAAACGTGTTATTATTTTAACAAATATAAAATTAGTGGATGTAATCAATCCAAAGGAGGCTAAAATGGCAAAAGTTACGCGTGGCTGGCAATTTACAGGTACAAACGAACCTTTGACCTTTGTGGAAAAGGAATTAAAACCATTGGAGGAAGGCTATGTACGAATCAAAGTACATAATGCAGGTCTGTGCTCATCTGATGTCGGCGCCCTGCACGATCCGACCTGGATGGCTCTAATCAGCGTTCCCTGTATTTTGGGGCATGAAAATGCCGGTGAAATTATTGAATTGGGTCCAAATGTCGAAGGCTGGGAAATTGGCGAAAGAGTTGCAATTTGTCCCATGCCCTACAACGGAGCTTATGGTCCCGGGTATGGTCGGGATGGCGGCTATGGAACAATCACCTCTGCACACTCATCGATGCTCATCAGAATTCCCGATAATGTAGGTTCCGATCAGGCGGCTGCTTCCACCGATGCCGGAATGACATCCTATCATGCTGTTGTAGTAAAAGGCGGAGTAGAAAAAGGCACCAAAGTCGGCATTATCGGTCTGGGCGGACTTGGAACCGTCGGAATGGATGTGGCCATCGGTAAAGGTGCCGAAGTGTATGTGGCAACAAGAAAAGAAGCCGCACAGAAAAAAGCAAAGGAACATGGCGCCTTCAAAGTAGCTGCAAACATAAAGGACTTTAAAGACGATCAATTGGACGTCATCGTTGACTTCGCCGGCGCAGGAATCACTACCAGAGAAGCAATGGAAGTTGTAAAACCGGGAGGCAAGGTGGTTTTGGTCGGAATGCACACCCCTGAAATTCCTATAAACGGTAACGATCTTATTCTTCGCCAAACGCAACTTGTGGGATCCATGGGCGGAACAAAAGAAGATATCGCAGACGTTATCCAATTAATCAGCGAAGGCAAACTGAAAATAGGCGTAGAATTAATTCCGCTGAGCGCTGTTGCAGAAGGCCTGAAACGACTGGAACAAGGCGAGAAAGATGACCGCCTGGTCATGTACACAACGGAAGAAGATTTCAAATAAAATTTTTCGCTTGAACAAAAGTCAAAAATAAAACATCTTCCAAAAAATACAGAATATTCTGTATATCACAAGGGCGGCCTTTTGGCCGCCTTTGTTGTTGCCTGAACTAAGGTCATCAGGGACTAACAGTCAATCAACATTGAAAGCAAAAACTCACATTGAATTGACAGACGCAAGAAAATCGGCATTCGAATTGCCGCAACAAAAGCCTCGGTCAACACCCTTTAAGGCAAACCCGGACACTTCTTTTTGCTATATTGTCCATCTGCAAAGTCAAGGCTCCGTCCGCCAAAGCAACAACATTGCAGCAAAAACGCACAACCCCTAAGGTCGGATCAATTATCATAATCATATCATTGCTGTAATAACGGATATGAATCATGCCGTCGCTGTCGACAAAAAGAGACGCAGGCCAGTAAAAACCGTGTTCTTCATACTCCGCCGGCATAACGCTATAACCGACAAAAATTTTGCCATTGGGGTCAACACAAAAGAACCGGGAACCGAAACATCCCGTAAGATAGAGATTATCCTCATCGTCAAACTCCCAGGATGCACCGATTTCGCCAAACCCTCATTTACCCCAAGAACTTCTCCGGTTGCAGCGTCCTAAGCAATAAACCAAGCCCGCTTCTAAAAAGATATGTCCGGCTGAACCAAGGCCTATCTCCTGAATAACATCGTATTGACCTACAATGCAAGTATTTGTGACATATTCCTATACCGGACTTCCATCAGCGGAAAAAGCCTTTATAAAGCCTGTAACTTGGGCTTTATCATTATAATTCAAATGCATGTCTATATTTACAATCTCCGTCGCAGTAGTTACAGTCATCTGAGGCGACGTAATTTCAGGCTGCTCGGAATCTATGGCTGTCTTCGGACTTGTGGACTCACCAGACGCCTGCCCGACCTGACCGCCGGTTTTGTTACATGCGACAAGTCCTGTAAATAATAACATCACCAACAAAAACATTACAATTATAAGCGATATATTTTTTTTCATATTAGTTTTCCTCGTCAAGTTATAATCTATCTTAACTGCTCTTAATGCATCTACAATTGAACTTTTACTCAAATCTTTGGACTTTAGAGGTTTTGTTGCAACATCGATATTATACAATTGCATAGCAAATCCCTTTTGATCCAAAAAATGCGGTACAGGAATAGACGGGATACCGTAAATCATTGCAGCTGCTGAAGTTCCAAATCCGCAATGATGAATAACAAACAAGCATTGCCTGAAAAGAAAACTATGCGGAACGCTACCGTACAAAATCATTGTTTCGGGTAATTTGTAATTCTGAAGTGTCTTCTAAAATCCTTGAATAATAACTCGATAGCCCGATTTACCAAAAGCTTTCACAAACATATCCAATTTTTCTTTTTCAGATTTTTCTTCGAATGACATTGCTCCAAGGGAGAGAACTATCGGTTTTTCTCCGCTCGCAAGAAAAGTAACCCGCCTTTCGTCAGATATATAATTATCTTCATCCTCATACCAATAACCGGTCAAAATATTATGTTCTTCCCAATATGTATTCCTCTCTAAAACATATTTACTAATCGGTATTAAATTCAGCTTGCGGGAAATAATCTCATCGGAAGATTGAAGCGGTTTCAATCCATATACCTTTCTAATTTTATTATACGGCTTTTTGCCACTTGCCTTCCTGTTAATTTTGCAACTGAAGAATACAAAACACTATTGACCAAACGGAAATAATACTGTATACTGTAATTTAAAGCAAAAGGGATGACACAAGATCACCTAAATTTAGCCGATTATGAAATTTTCAAAGTATAATTGCAACCTATAGTGTTAATTTATTTTTGGGCTTTGAACCCTTGTATCATGTAATACCAAAGCGGATGATGAGTACAGTCACAACTCCGCCAAGTAAAACCATGCAGTACAATATCGCAAATATCTAACAAGTGTTTTCTGCTGCAATCTGAAATTTTTTGTTACAATTATTTTTGTTTGGAAAAGAGATAAAACTTTTCGAAAACAATTGTTTTAAACACGTAATAAAAGTTTTATGAATGTTTAAAGGAGGTAAAAACATGAAAAAGTTTGCAGTTGTTATTATCTGCATCCTGCTCATAGCAGGGCTCGTTGCCTGTGGTGGCAAAGGCGATTCCGGTCAAGTCAGCAAAGCCAGCGAAACCAGTGAAACCAGTAAAACCGTTGATTCCGCTGCTGAGAAAAATCCGTATAATCTGGACTACGAATCCACCGAGTTTCAACCCATGTCGGACGAGAAAGCGTCTGTAGAGACCTTAAGAGAGACTGCGAAGGAATGGCTTGAAGGACGACAAAAATTTGCCGGAACCAAGTTCGCCGACTACACCTATGAGGATGTCGCAGAGCATATCGGGGTTGATGCCACTATATATTATTATGATGATCAATTGTCTGGTCGTAAGTACGTATGGGAAGCCGAAGACGACATCACTGTATGGTTCTTTATCGTACTCAAAGAGAGGGGCGGCGTTTGGAAATTGGATGCTGCACAAAGTTTGTTGGAGTAATTATTGCATTCACCGGTATTATCGATAATAAGTGTTTTCTGCTACAATCTGAAATTTTTTGTTACAAT
>DCTT01000022.1 GCA_002329295.1 Eubacteriaceae bacterium UBA1433 | reverse complement strand
ACTATTAGTATTGCGGCCTGAGTTCATCTCCGGCCGTATTTATTTTGCCTTATGTACTTCAAAACATAAAAAAGGAGAGAGATTAGGATGAGGAAAAGACTTTTGGTACTAGTAACTGTAATGCTTATAATGGTAAGCTTACTGGCAGCAGGATGCGGAGCTGACCCGGCGAAGAAAGAGCCGGCTGCCCCCGCAGAACCCAAAACCGAGACCTTCAGGGTTGGTCTTGAATGCGGATATCCCCCCTTTAACTGGACCCAGTTGAATGATTCCAATGGAGCGGTTAAAATTNNACGGTGCAGAATATGCGGGCGGATATGATGTGGAAATTGCCAAAAGAATTGCCAAGGGATTAGGTAAAGAGCTGATTATCGTTAAAACCGAATGGGATGGCCTTTTGCCCGCTTTAACGTCAGGAAAAATTGATGCAATTATTGCTGGCATGTCACCCACAGCCGAGCGTAAAAATAGCATAGATTTCTCGGACAACTACTACAAATCAGATCTGGTAATGGTGGTAAAAAAAGGCGGGAAATATGAGGGAGCCACTTCAATTCAGGATTTTCGAGGAGCTAAGATAACTGCCCAGCTGAACACGTTCCATTATACGGTTATTGACCAGATTGAAGGGGTAAACCAGCAGCCGGCCATGGATAATTTCCCGGCTATGAGGGTAGCTTTGGAATCGGGGATTATTGACGGCTATGTGTCCGAACGTCCGGAAGGAGTCAGTGCCACAGCTGCTAATAAGAACTTTGCCATGGTTTCATTCAAAGACGGGTTTAAGACTTCAGATGATGATACAGCCATAGCAGTAGGACTTGCCAAAGGCAGCCCGCTTACTGAGCAGATAAATAAAATCCTGGCGGAAATCTCAGAAGAAGAAAAGGTAAGTATTATGGATACAGCCATTAAGAACCAGCCGGCAGCCAATTAATGCTTGCTATGGAAACCGGGTCCCGATATGTGCCCGGTTTCCTCATGTTTGTTAAGGAGGCGGAGTATGAGCGTTGAATTGATGTCAAAGATATTTTCTCAATACTGGCCGATGTTTCTGCGAGGCGCTGCAGCTACTCTCATGATTTCATTAACTGCAACAATCCTGGGTTGCCTGATTGGGTTATTGATTGGGGTAGTGCGCACTACTCCAACGCCGGAGCGGGGAGCCAAGAGGGGTATCCTAAGGGCATTGAACGGGATATTCTCTGTCTATATAGAATTCTTTCGCGGTACACCCATGATTGTGCAAGCCATGTTTATTTATTTCGGTATCACCGGTGCCACCGGTATTAACATGTCGGCCTACACCGCCGGCCTGATCACGCTGGCGCTCAATGCCGGCGCCTATATCTCTGAAATATTCAGAGGCGGTATTCAATCCGTCAGTCCCGGACAAATGGAGGCTGCACGCTCTTTGGGTCTCAGTCACTCCATGTCTATGGTTCGTGTGGTTTTGCCTCAAGCCATTCGCATGATGATCCCTGCACTTATCAATCAGTACATCATTACCTTAAAAGACACTTCCATTATTTCTGTTATCGGTGTACGAGAACTCACTCAAAGCGGAAAACTCATCATCGCCAGCAATTTTCGCTCGGCTGAAATTTGGTTTACCGTAGGCTTTATGTATTATGTTACCGTCTATATCCTTTCCAAAATAGGCCGCCTTATCGAAAGGAGAATGTCATATGTACAAAGTAAAAATAAATAATCTTATCAAATCTTTCGGTACGGGTAACGTGTTGAACGGCATTGACATGAGTGTAAAAGAAAGGGAAGTCGTTTGCATTATTGGGCCGTCAGGCTCAGGTAAAAGTACCTTGCTTCGCTGTATCAACGCACTGGAAGTTGCCACAAGCGGCACAATTATCGTAGATGATTATGAAATCACCGACCCCAAAGTCGATATCAACCGAGTTCGCCGAAATATAGGCATGGTGTTTCAGCAATTTAACTTGTTTCCGCATATGACGGCCTTAAAAAATATTACCTTAGCCCCTCGCGCTCTTAAAATTCTCAACAAGGAAGAAGCCGAAGAACGCGCCTTTTCTCTTTTGAAACGCGTTGGTCTTGAAAGCAAAGCGCATTCCTATCCCCATATGCTTTCAGGCGGTCAACAACAGCGTGTAGCCATTGCCCGCGCCCTTGCCATGAACCCCGATGTCATGCTTTTTGACGAACCTACCAGCGCGCTGGATCCCGAAATGGTAGGCGAAGTGCTGAGTGTAATGGAATCATTAGCTGATGAAGGGATGACCATGATACTGGTCAGCCACGAAATGGGGTTTGCCCGCGAAGCCGCTGATCGTGTTATTTTTTTAGATGAGGGCGTTATCGTTGAAGAAAATGAAGCCAACGAACTCTTTGCCAATCCACAAAACGAGCGCACCAAAAATTTCTTGAATATGATTCTTTAATTTTCACTATATTTATTTTCGAGGTATCGCATGTCGTCAAAAAACGAACCGATATACATCTTTGGTCATCAAAATCCTGATACAGATTCTATTTGCTCGGCGATTGCATATGCTTATCTCAAACAGCAACAAGGCCTACATGCCGTCGCCTATCGCATTGGTAAAATTAATCGCGAAACTGCTTTTGTATTGGATTATTTTAATCTTAGCGAGCCTGAATACTTGTCTACCGTCAAACCTCAGGTAATGAATCTAGACATGGACGAGGCTACTTCCGTAAATGTCAAAACCTCTCTTGCTCAGGCCATGCAATTGTTAGAGCCCACTTCGATAGACACACTACCTGTTGTGGACAACAAAGAAATGCTCATCGGACTAATCAGCACATCAGATATCGCAAAGCTCTACATGGATGTTTTTCAAAAAAATATCCTGTCTATTCGTTTTGCCCCATTTAAAAACATCGTAGAAACTTTGCAAGCCACAGTTCTTTTTGACACAAAAAAAATACCCTTCTCCCCTAATAAAGTGTTTGTTGCAGACGTCAGCACAAAACAATTGGAATACTATTTGGAGCCGGGGGATATTATCATTTTGGGCAATTGCGCCCACACGCAACAACGTGCTATCGAGCTAGGTGCCTCCTGCATCATACTTACCCTGCAAACTAAAGTCGAAAAAAATATTCTCACCCTGGCAAAACAATATTGTTGCAGGATTATTCAAACCCCTTTTGATACGTTTACCACGGCACGTTTGATTCTTTTAAGTATACCTGCCTCTTTGGCAATGACAAAAGAAGTTTTTTCCTTTGAACAAGACGACTATTTAGATACTGTACGAGAAAAAATGCAACAACACCGCTATAAGAACTTTCCTGTACTGGATACATCAGGCCATTTTAAAGGGTTCATTTCCAGATACCATTTAATCAATTTTCAACGAAAAAAAATCATCTTGATTGATCATAGTGACCAATCACAATCCATTGCCGGAATTAAAGAAGCCGATATTATCGAAATAATAGACCATCACCGCATCGGAGATATCCAAACTGCTTACCCGATTTTTTATCGCAACGAACCCGTGGGCAGCACTGCCACCATCATCACAGAACTCTTTGAAGAAAATGCTGTTCCCATTCCCAAAGATATTGCAGGAATTTTGTGTGCAGCCATCCTCTCGGACACGGTGGCTTTCCGTTCTCCTACTTGCACCCATGTTGATGTACAAACAGCTAACAAACTTGCAGCCATTGCACAAATTGAATGTGAATCTTTTGCACAAGAAATGTTTATGGCAGGCTCACCACTCAAAAACATGACCCCTGCCGAAATTATGCACAGTGATTTCAAAGAATATCAATTAAATCGCAAAAAAATCGGAATTGGGCAAATCAATATGGTGGGTTTATCTGAAATACGAAAAATCAAACCTGCACTGATTAATTACCTCGAAAGTCTTGTAGAAGATAAAAAATATTATATTGTAATGCTGATTCTTACCGATATTATAAATGAAGAAACTGAAGTGTTGTTCTCGGAAAGCCCGAAAGGCTTAGTTGCTAAGGGATTTAATCCGTTAAAAGACGAGCATACCTTTGCTGTAAACGGGATTGTTTCACGCAAGAAACAAATTGTACCAAAAATAACAGAACTGCTTGCCCGTGCTAACCAACTTTAGACCTTGGTCTGCGTATCGATGCTTGTCGCTTTTATCGGTTCTTTTTTCATAAAAAGGATGATGCAAAGCATTCCTCCTATGCCCAAGATAATATCGCCTATACTAAAAAAACCCACCTTTGGATAAAGTGGAAAATAGAATATGTCCGCCAAAAAATAACATTTTGTGCTTTCATTTGCCAAAACGTATCCCGGTATTTCTCCGTTGAGCAACATTTGATAAGTCTTTGCATAAACCGGCAGTTGCTGAATACGATATCCAACCGGCATGGCAAACTTATTCAGAACGATGACGATAACATTGGCAAAAAAACCGATTCCGGCCAAAAGAAACGCCCTGTTTTCTCGCAGATTTGCAATCAAAAACACCAAAATGATGATATCCCCAACTAATACACCTGCTTGAACAAATCCCAGATATTTCAAAATAAGCCGAAGAACCACAGCGGTAAATATCAGCCAAATCAGGCGGATGCGTACATATTGAAAATTAGAAAGTCTCCCTCCCGCCAAGTAGCCAACGATGATTCCCGCTACAATAAAAAATCCAAAAAACACCG
The DNA here is from genome assembly GCA_002329295.1 of Eubacteriaceae bacterium UBA1433. GTDB lineage: Bacteria > Bacillota > Clostridia > Eubacteriales > UBA1433 > UBA1433. Next base: position 18,437 of record DCTT01000022.1, on the reverse strand, counting down.
ACTGCTCTCCATTGTTCGCATTTTCTTTTTCTATTCTTTTTCTTGTCTGTAGATTTCTAGTATTTTATCTTTTGCCTGCAAAAAGGCATCCACCACTTCAGGGTGAAACTGCACGCCCTTTTCTTTTAATATTTCTTCCCGTGCTTCCTGAGGTGACATGCCGTCGCGATAAGGCCGATTGCTCGTCAGCGCATCATAAGCATCTGCCACCGAAATAATAAACGATTCGATTAACACACTTTCTTTCTCCGCTGTTTCAGGATATCCTTTTCCATCATACCGTTCATGATGCTGATAAATCATCTTCAAAATGTCTTTGTCCATTGACACATTTTGCAGAATTATAACGCCGTTTTGAGGGTGCAATTGAATTTTTTCTTTCTCTTCTTTCGTCAACTCACATTTTTTGTTTAAAATATTATCTTCGATGCCTATTTTGCCAATATCGTGCAATAAGGCAGCTACTTTAAGCTTTTCTATCTGCGCCGCTGACAAGTTCATTTGTTTTGCAATAGCAATACTGTATTTTTCCACTCGCTGCGAATGACCAACGGTATAAGGATCTTTCAATTCTATGGTTTTGGCAAAGGCTCTTAACATTTCTTCAAACTGCGCTTTGCTTCGGATATACAATATAAAGGCATAGCGAGCCAACATAAACGGGATTAAAAATAAAAATGATAGATATACTCCGTTATTCATATTTAGAAGTAACGCAAAGAAAAACCCGATTGGCGCGGCCGCAATCATATTCAAAAAAATCGTACGTAAAGTAGAAAACAAGAAAGTAGTAAGTTTTTCCCCGTTTTCAAGATGAAACAATATCATTAATAAAAACATATTGACAATAATCATCATTATGACAAATCCGAAATAAGGCAATAATACTTGCGGAAGTGTCAAGACACCTGCCTGCCCGCCCAACGCTTTAAACACCAGCCCGCCACAATAGGTAGAAATAATAAAATTTGCCAGATTAAATAATGTTTTAATCGGCGGCATATTAAAAGTATGATACACATGTCCCGTCTTTAAATCGCGTTCAAAATAAAACGGCGCCGCAAGAATAATGACAAAAATCGCCAAGAAGACCCCTTGCGTCATGACAATAGCGACAATGACCATAAACGTCATATCAATTGTAAGATTTTTGCTGATATAAACCGGCAAGCAATTGCAAATAATTTGCATCGCCCACAACAAAATCAACGAGATAATATCTTTCGTCAAATTTGCCGAAGAAGCTAAATACAAGACTGCATTGTATACAGATACAATCCCTATCGCCGTACCTACAGCAATAACTGCATAACAATACAATTTCTTCGACAGTTTCATAAAACCTCCTTCTTCTACGTTGATAACAGTGCAGTAAACCCGAACATTTCATGCTATTTTATCTTTATTTTATCTCCATTTTAGCAAAGCACCGCTCATGATCAAGAAGCTGGCGATGGTGCCTAAAACTGAGTATACTTTTGCCTTGTTCATCATAGCCTCCTTATAGTGGTCTCTAATCTCCGCTAATAATTAGGCTATTTCGCTTCGCTGAAAAAATAATTATTTTTGTTCGGGTTTACTACACTGTTATCACATCGACTGCAACAGAGCGAGTCTTCTGTTTACAGCATCAAGCACTGATTTGATTACCGCACTGTTGATATCCGTCCGAATAAAGCATGTGCCAATAAGCATTTCTTCTCGATTGTCTTCTCTGCAAGATACAACACTGACCAGAATTTGGTGTTCATACAACAAATCTGTATGAATCTTCACCAATTTAAAATATGCCTTTTTTGTATAATCATGAATAGCAGACAAAGTGGCCACGGCAATAGCTGTCATCACTTCTCCGTCATTTGCATTTGCCGTCTCACTTCCTGTAAAGATTTGCCCTTCTTTTGACAATTCCACCGTAACTTGTACTTGTTCTTCTGCAGTATAGCGCAAATTCAACGCTTCCAGCCGCAACCGTTCCGGTTTTAAAACCAAGTCGCTTTCAATTTGCGCAATGCTGATAATCTTATGATCCACAGCAAAGTCAAATTTTGAAAGCAATGCAGATTGAATATTGCGCGCCAATTGTTTAGGATGTACCGATTGATTGGCGAGCACATGCAATTCAATCAGTTTTCCTTCTGCATCATCGACAAATTTTACGTTCATGACCCCATCTAATTTACGCAACAGAGAACTGTATTTTTTGTAATGGTTTGTCATAGATATATCCTTCCAACGAACCAAGACTTAAAAACTATAATACCCTATCAAAATTCAAATATCAAGATATTTCTAAATGATTATACATAGAATACTCATAAAATTACATAGCCACCTGTCACTCTAATCTTTCTTCCAATTTTTGCTTCAGGACGAAGGAAAATTACTTGACATGTTTTATATACTGTGATATAGAAATAATACACCCCACCTTGGGTATAGTATTCTTGTCGGGAGGTTTTTATGAAACAAAAATTCCAAATTACCGGCATGACATGTTCCGCCTGTTCTGCACGGATCTCAAAAACCGTCTCTGCACTGAAGGGAGTACATCATGTTGATGTAAATTTGCTTACAAACAGCATGATCGTAGAATATAATCATGAACAGATAGATTCTTCTCAAATTATTTCCGCGGTTCTCAAGACAGGCTATACTGCTTCTTTGCCTGCTTTTAAACCTGCATCTTCAACTTCTGTATCCACACGAACTATTGAACAGGAAATAGGCTCTATGAAGATACGACTATTTGCTTCCTTTTCTTTTTTGATTCCGTTAATGTATCTTTCCATGGGTCATATGTTTTCTTGGCCGTTTTTGGATTGGGCGCACGACATAACTCATGCTGTCACCTTTGCATTGGCCCAATTTCTCCTTACATTGCCGATTGTCTATATCAACCGCAACTATTATCAGTCCGGCTTTCGCGCTCTTTTTAATCGCACTCCCAACATGGATTCTTTGATTGCAATCGGTTCTTCTGCCGCACTGCTGTATGGCATCTACGCTATCTTTGTCATCGGACATAGCCTCGGCACCGTTCAATATGATCTTGTCGCAAAATATTCCATGAATCTGTATTTTGAGTCCGCCGCCATGATTCTCACACTGATTACATTGGGCAAATATTTAGAATCGCGCAGCAAAAGCAAAACCACACAAGCCATCGAAAAACTCATGGATCTGGCACCGAAAACCGTCACACTCCTACGCGACGGTAAAGAAGTTGAAATCTCCGCCGACGATATTGTCATCGGCGATATTCTTTTCGTGAAGCCCGGTCAATCCATTGCCGTGGACGGCATCATCATTGAAGGCAGCAGCACTGTTGATCAGTCCGCCATCACCGGAGAAAGCATCCCTGTACAAAAGAATGCGGGAGACAGTGTGCTCTCAGCGACAATCAATAAAACAGGCGCTTTGAAAGTTCGCGCACAAAAGGTCGGTGCCGACACCACCCTTTCGCAAATTATACAACTTGTGGAAGAGGCCTCTTCTTCCAAAACGCCCATATCAAAACTCGCAGATAAAATCAGCGGTATTTTTGTGCCTGTCGTTATCTTCATTGCCCTGACTGCTACTGTCGTCTGGCTTATTGCAGGTGCCGAATTCAATTTTGCTCTGTCTGTCGGCATTTCCGTTTTAGTGATTTCCTGCCCCTGTGCCCTCGGGCTGGCAACCCCTGTCGCAATTATGGTCGGCACCGGAAAAGGCGCTTCCAACGGCATTTTAATCAAATCTGCCGAAGCTTTGGAAAACACGCATCGCATTGATACTGTCATACTGGACAAAACGGGAACCCTTACCGAAGGCAGCCCCAGAGTTACTGATGTCATTACAGCCAAAAACATTTCTCAAAGACAGCTTTTGCAAATCGCCGCTTCGCTGGAAGCCTCCTCCGAACATCCCTTGGCACAGGCTGTTTTATCTTATGCGAAAGAGCATTCTATCCCCATCAAAGAAACCCAAAACTTTCAAGCATATCCCGGCAAAGGACTTTCGGCAATCCTCGATGAAATAAGATACTCAGCGGGCAACGCCGCTTTTTTGCGAGAACAAAACATCTCTTTTTCTGCATTGGAAAAGACGGCGGATGTCTTTGCCGAAGAAGGCAAAACACCTCTTTATTTTGCCGATGACAAGAATATTTTGGGTATTATAGCTGTAGCCGACACGATAAAACCTACGAGCAAACAAGCTGTTCAACAACTAAAATCAATGGGCATCGAAGTGATCATGCTTACCGGCGACAATGAAAAAACTGCTTTATCCATCCAAAAACAGTTGGATATCGATATAGCCGTTGCAGAGGTTTTGCCCCAAGACAAAGAAGCCCATGTGCGCAACCTTCAAAAACAAGGCCGACATGTTGCCATGGTAGGCGACGGCATTAACGATGCACCGGCTCTTGCACGGGCAAACGTAGGCATCGCCATCGGCGCCGGAAGCGATATTGCCATTGACTCCGCCGATATTGTCTTGGTAAAAAACGATATAACCGATGTTTTAACGGCTATAGCTTTGAGCAAGGCAACGATTTCCAATATTAAACAAAATTTGTTTTGGGCGTTTTTTTACAATGCCTTGGGCATTCCTCTTGCCGCCGGTGTCTTTTTTCCGCTTTGGGGCTGGACGCTTAACCCGATGATTGCTGCCGGCGCCATGAGTCTTAGCAGTATTTTTGTTGTAACCAACGCACTGCGATTACAATTTTTTCATCCTGTTTTTCCAAAATCAACCACGCCTGTTCATGCAACCAATGCGGATATTTTATCACCGAAAGGAGAAAAAATGAATACAAACAAAACCATGTATGTAAAAGGCATGAGCTGCAACCACTGCAAAGCAGCGGTGGAAAAAGCACTCGGTGCACTGGACGGCGTAGATGCCGAAGTAAACTTAAAAGAAGAAATCGTACAAATCGCTTTGTCTCAGCCCGTAGAGAACCTTCGCTTAATTCAGGCAGTCACCGATGCGGGATATGAAGTTGTCTCCATCGAAAATAAGACAATGGAGGTGTATCATGAAAGCCGATAAAGCCAAAGCTACACGATTACTCAAAACAGCGCGCGGACAAATCGACGGCCTTTTAAAAATGGTGGAAGAAGATCGATACTGTATTGATATCTCCAACCAGCTTTTGGCCACACAAGCCATATTGCGCAGGCTCAATCGCGAAGTCCTGCACGCCCATCTCACTTCCTGTGTACAAGGCACCCTGCAAACTGCCGAACAACACGAAAAAATCAATGAAATCATCGTGTTGGTGGACAAGCTTACCAAATGAAAAATGCACCGCTTACAGGTGCATTTTTCATAAAAAGGGAAGTTTATAAAAGCTTTTTCGGTATTTTTGCCAAATAATAGGTTCCTCCGATATACAACCCCATAATCGCTATATAATCTGCAGCTTGTGCTATCGGATTAGGTTTATCCATATTTTTATTTTCATTATGCTTTGTCAATTCCTGCTCGTTGGTCAGCGGCAATTGTACAGTTTCATGTTTTTTCAAACGGCCTTTGCCTTTGCCTTTGGCAGCTGTGTTATCCGAAACAGTATTGGTCCGATTTTCTTCGATTTCCTTTGAGGTTGCTCCGCTTTGCAACAATTCATAATATTGTTCTGTGGCCTGCTGTGCCTGCGTTCTTCCAATCGCACATTGCGGCGCACTCAGCGGGCAGTGCATGCCGCAGGCTGTGCAGATCATTCCGGATAAATATTCTTCCAACCCTTCGGCGCTAACGTCTTGCGCAACATCGTAATTTGTTTGATCTGTCTCCAACGTATCAACTGCCGCCATAAGACTTTCTTCCTTATCCGCTCGCGGCATTATCGGCTCTGCGATTTTTGCCAACACATCCTGCGTCGCCGAAGCTTTCACGCCCAATACCATAATAGCAACGGCGCCAATGCGCAATACTGCCGCTGCGACCTTTCCTATTCTTTGAATAGCCAATCCTTTTTTGACTCTACACATAATTTCTGCCCAATGCAACCCGACATGTATTGAAATCAATTTCAATGCCAAATAAGACATGCTGTGGTGCAACGCCGACCAAAACGCCAAATTTTCGTTTGTCTGTGCAAGGCCAAATACTTCGCGGCTGATCATTATACCGCTAAAAGTCATCATCGCCACATCAACAAAAAGGACAATATCCAAAAGGCTCATTATCTTCACTTTGAAGCCGATATCTTTTTTGGAAAAATTTTTTATAAAACATACAATCGTTTTATAATTGATTGCTTTATGCACTGCAAACAGTAAAAATATTCCCAAACCTATAAGTTCATGCCACATGATTCCCGTAAAGGTCAGCTTCATCAAAACCAACATCAGCAGCATCATCACAATATCCAATAAAAATTTCCAGTGTGTTTTTTTCATATCTACCTTAATCCTTTTTTTATCTTTCTTTAGCAATACTTTACAAGACAATTGTGAAAAAATGATGACAAACTTATATTATTTTTGTGACTTCTTCCATTTTCGAATAAGTCGGTTTTTACAGGAAATTTTGCTGCATTTGCGAAAAAATATCTCCATCACCCCAACTGTCCTCACAGAACAAAATCCGGGCGCGTCCAAAGCATACTCGGATTTATTAATGGATATTTTTTTATTTCAACATGGCAGATGTATTTTTTTCTATAGTGTTTTCATTGAAACAATGCGTAGCTCTCCTCCTATATATTCAAACGTAATCACTAAATCCGTTTCAAAATGTGCAATGATTTGCGTGTCGCTTTCCCATCTATAGGGCGTATTGTTCCAAAGCAAAAAACTTTCGACCAATATTTTTCCGTTGATTCTGTATTGCTCAACACAATACATAATAATACTTGTAAAGCGCAGCACGCCAACCGAAGCAAACACTTTTTCCGGCACGTTGGACAAAGCGACAAAAGCAGCACCGCCGGAATAAGGGCATCTATAATAGCATACTTTTTCATCAGCCAGCCCGCAAGCCACAATCGAAAGATTGTGGCCGTTGAAACAATCGTTCAATTCGATTTCTTCTTCAATCAGTGGTTGTAACTTCCATTTTTTACCCAACGCTCTAATTTTGTTTCCGAAAGTAAGAAGACTTTTATCCAACCTGTTAATATTGACCCACCCCCATAGCCACGTGTTTTGTATTTCAGATTCGCTGCCGATAAACTGAATAGGATATTCATCTGATCCAAACAAAATCACTCCTCGCGAAAAATCCACATTCCAATCCCTGTCTTTTATCACCCATTCATCGGCGGCATACTGAATCGCCAGCATTTTCCCCAAACAGGCCGAAAACACATCTTGCCAGTTGCCTTTGTCAATACCGTTCACTTTATCGAAAATAGATTTTCCCGTCTGTGCTTGTTGTTCCGTCTTTTTTTGAAACCACTTCATCGTTTCCTCCATCCGAATTTGTTTTTTTATCGAAAAACAAAAATTCCCTGCAAAGCATGGAATTTTTGTAAAGTCGGTTTTATTTTACGGCGTCCATTCAAAGGTATCTTTGCAATTCGGGCACGATACGCGAAGTTTTCCTTTGTCGCTGGGCAGACGCATCTTACCCTGACAAGCGGGGCATGTTGCAATGCGATGATCTACCAGCGCAAGGATTTTTTCTTTATCAAAGCCCACAATCAACTCATTGCCGATGAAAAATACCGGCACACCGTTGATATTTCTTTGAATGAGCTCTTCTCTGGCCTGTGCGTCTCGCTCAATATCTCTCTCCGTATATTGAATATTGTTTTGCGCCAAAAAGGCCTTCGCCATTTTACAATATCCGCAGCTTTGTGTTGTATATATCGTTACCTTTTTCATTTTTCTCTCTCTTTTTTGCCTTTTTCGTTCAAACAGCTTCGAAACTTTTTATTCTGCTGAATGAAATATGCACAGATTTACTTTTCAAAAAATTCTCCATATGCTCGAAAACGTTGATATCTCTTTTCCAACAAAGTCTGTATGTCCAATCTTTGTTTTTCTTTCAAAAATTCGACGATATGCTTCTTGAGATATCGGCTCATAACAGAGAAATCCTTTTTGTTTTCAGGGATGATTTTTTCGGCAACTTTCAATTCCAACATATCCTGCGCCGTCAGTTTCAAGCTCTCGGCGGCATCTTTTACCCGCTTGGAATCTTTCCATAAAATACTGGCGCAGCCCTCTGGTGAAATCACCGAATACATGGCATTTTCCAACATCCACACTTCGTCGGCAACTGCCAGCGCCAAAGCGCCGCCGCTGCCGCCTTCCCCGATGAAAATGGAGAGAATCGGCGTTTTCAACGTCATCATTTCCATTAAATTGCTGGCAATGGCAAGTCCCTGCCCGCGTTCTTCCGGACCGATTCCCGGAAAAGCGCCCGATGTATCTACAATACACACCACGGGGCGCGAAAATTTTTCCGCCTGCTTCATCAGCCGCAATGCTTTTCGATATCCTTCAGGGTTGGGCGAGCCAAAATTGCGACGGATTTTTTCCTTGGTTCCCGCACCCTTTTCAATGCCGATAACCGTAATGCCTATACCGTTTAACGAAGCAATGCCGCCGACGATCGAAGGATCATCCGCAAAGTAGCGATCTCCGTGAAACTCAATAAAATCTTCAAAGACATTTTCGATATATTTTAGTGCCGTAGGACGATCTTTTGCCCTGGACAATTTTACTTTTTCATATGCATTATTCATTTTCATCTCCTCTTTTCATGCAGTGACAAAATTTTGCCCACCAATTCTCGTTGTTCACTGCGCGGAGCAATGCGGTCTACAAAACCTTTCTCCAATAAAAATTCCGCAGTCTGAAACCCCGGCGGAAGCTTTCTTCGTATGGTTTGTTCAATAACACGGGGACCGGCAAAACCGATCAGCGCTCCCGGCTCCGCCAATATGATATCCGCTTCCATCGCAAAACTTGCCGTAACTCCGCCCGTTGTGGGGTTCGTCAAAACACACAGATAGAATCCGCCGTTATCTCCGTGTTTTTTTACGGCGCCGCTGGTTTTGGCCATCTGCATCAGCGAAATGATTCCCTCTTGCATACGCGCCCCTCCCGAAACGGTAAAGCCCACTACTGGAAGCTTGTTTTGATCCGCATATTCAAAAAGTCTCGTAATTTTTTCTCCCACTACCGAACCCATACTCCCCATCATAAAATCCCCTTCCATGGTAAAAACAGCGCAGTCTATGCCTGCAATTTTTGCCGTTGCGCAAATCACGGCCTCTTTTTCACCGCTTGTCGCTTGTGCTCTTTTCAATTTTTCTGCATATTCCGGAAAAGATAAAATGTCTTTGCTGGTAAGATCAGCATATAATTCACGAAAAGTGCCTGTATCCGCAATAAAATCTATGCGCTGTCGGGCACCCATTTTATAATGATAACCGCAATCGCATACAAAATAATTTTCCGCAAATTCGTTCCAAGCCATGTTTTCTTTGCAAACGGGACAAACAAACTGTGCTTTCATTCCTTCTGCTTTCTTTTTGTCTGAAACAGACTTTCGCCGTTTTCCGCTTCCTTCAAGTTCATTTTTCGGATTACGAAACAAACCTTTCTTCAACATTTTCTCAACCTCTGTTTTCCATGAAGTTTGTGTAATACTGTCCTGTTTTAAACGCTTCCTCACTCAATATATCTGTTTGTTGTACAATATTGGTCTCCACGCCTTCAATAACCAACTCACAAAGCGCGGCTTGCATTTTTCGAATGGCCTCTTCCCGCGTCTTTGCATAAACAATAACCTTGCCCAACAATGAATCATAAAAAGGAACAATCTTATATCCCTGATACAAAAACGTATCAAAGCGCACCGCAGGGCCGCCCGGCACATGAAAAAATTCAATTCCTTTCCCCGTCCCTTCTGCTTGCATGGAAGAAGCATTGATTCTGCATTCTATCGCACATCCTCCTATACGAATATCGCTTTGTTTATAGGATAAAGCCACGCCGGCGGCAATGCGAATCTGCCATTTTACAATGTCGATTCCTGTAATCATTTCGGTAACGGGATGCTCCACCTGCAGGCGGGTATTCATTTCCATAAAATAAATATTGTTTTCCGTATCCAACAAAAACTCAATGGTTCCCGCATTGGTATACTTGACCGCTTTTACAGCTTTGATGGCATAAGAAAACAGCTTCTCCCGCAATGCTGCATCAATGGCCGTCGATGGTGATTCTTCCAAAATCTTTTGATTTTTGAGTTGAATCGAACATTCTCTTTCTCCCAATGCCAGCACATTGCCGTATTCATCGGCCAGTACTTGCACTTCAATATGCTTGACGGGAGAAAGATATTTTTCCATATACACACTGCCGTCTCCGAAGGCGCTTTTCGCTTCTGCAGTCGCCGTTAAAAAAGCGTTTTCAAGCTCGTCTTCAGACTCCACCAACCGAATGCCCCTGCCGCCGCCTCCGGCTTTTGCCTTAATGAGAATCGGATAACCAATGCGCGCGGCTTCCTGCACTGCCGCTTCATACGACTCAATCAAATCGCTGCCGGGCACCACGGGCACATCTGCCTTTTGCATCATGCGCCGCGCAGCATCTTTATCTCCCATCTGCGCAATCAACTCTGCAGGCGGACCGATAAACACAATGCCGTTTTCTTTGCAAAGATTGGCAAATTGTGCATTTTCCGCCAAAAATCCGTATCCAGGATGAATGGCCTCACAGCCATGGAGCTGCGCTGCCGTAATAATCGCCTGTTGATTCAAATAACTGTCTTTGGACAATGCACCCCCTACGCATACACACTCATCCGCCATTGAAATATGAATAGATTCTTTATCCGCTTCCGAGTACACGGCAACAGAAATGATACCCATTTCTTTGCAGGCGCGAATAATGCGCACGGCTACTTCGCCCCGATTTGCAATTAAAATTTTTGAAAACACTTTTCATCCCTCATTTTTGCAGTGCGAAGGAAAAATCCGCACTTACACACAATTCATGATTCGTATATCCTTTTCCGCTGGCAAAATAAAAAGGACCCTTTGATTTCACGATGACACATTCTGTTTCAAACACGTCTCCGGGAAGCACTTTTTTGCGAAAGCGAACATTATCCAACCCGGTAAAATAAGGCGTCATCGCTGCTTGCTCTGTGCTTCCCGCCATCAATACGCTGGCGGTTTGCGCAATAATTTCACACAATATCACACCGGGCACCACCGGATTCTTCGGAAAATGCCCGTTAAAAAACCATTCCGTTCCTTTAAAGGTATACTTTCCATAAGCTTTTCCGTCTTTGACTTGCGCTTCATCGATTAACAACATATCATCTCTATGCGGAATAATGGCCATAATCTCTTCTCTGTTCATCATTCATCCTCTGTTACGATGCGAAACAACGGTTGATTGTACTCAACAACTTCTTCGTTTTTCACAAAAATTTCGGCAATGGTTCCGTTTTGTTCCGAGACAAGCTCGTTCATCAGTTTCATTGCTTCCAAAATGCACAAAATGTCCCCTTCTTTTACCCGGCTGCCTACCGATACATAGGGCTTTGCCCCCGGCGAAGCCGCCTCATAAAATACACCTACCATTGGCGAGTAAATTATGACCCCTTCTTTTGCAGCAACCTCTGTTTGCTCTTTATCTGTTTGATGCGTTTCTTTTGGCATCGCCGCAACAGACGGCATCGCCATCACTTGTTGAACGGCATGCTTCTCCATGCGAATGCTATATTTGCCCTCTTCTTTTATTTCTATTACATCCAAGGATTCTTCATTTATCAATTTCGCAAGATTGCGAATAAATTCCATATCTTTCATCTTCATTCCTCGCCTCTCTATTACCCTTCTATTTTTTGAAAAGCAACGCATGCATTATGTCCGCCAAAGCCCAGTGAAATGGACAGTGCCAAATCAATTTCACCTTGCCATGCCGTGTTGGGCGTGTAATTCAAGTCGCATTCGGGGTCTCTTTCCCGTAAGTTAATCGTCGGCGGAACAATGCTGTGTTGAATGGCAAGAACAGCAGCAATCGCCTCCACTGCTCCGGCTGCTCCCAACATGTGTCCCGTCATTGATTTTGTGGAGCTGATATGAATCGTGTTTGCTTGATCGCCAAACACTTTTTTCAATGCCAATGTTTCTGTTTTGTCGTTCAACGGTGTGCTTGTGCCATGAGCATTGACATAAACTTTTTTAGGATCCGCATTTTTGCCGGTCTCTTCATAAGCTTGCGCAATCGCTCTCACTGCGCCTGTCGCATCCGGATCCGGAGCAGTAATATGATAGGCATCGCAAGTGGCGCCATAGCCGCAAACCTCGGCATACATTTTTGCGCCGCGTTGTTTTGCATGTTCATATTCTTCCAAAATCAAGGCGCCTGCTCCCTCTCCCATCACAAATCCGCTTCTGCGTTTATCAAAAGGAATCGATGCGGCATTGATATCCTCTGTCGTTGTCAATGCCAACGAATTGGTAAATCCCGCCATGCCAATCGATGTAATCGCCGCTTCACTGCCCCCGGCAATAATGGCGTCCGCATAGCCGTATTGAATCGCCCGATAAGCTTCACCGATGGCGTTTGTGCCTGTTGCACAGGCCGTAACAATCGGAATACACGGACCCTTTGCGCCAAAGCGAATGGCGATGCTGCCTGCTCCCATATTGGCAATCATCATCGGTATAAAGTGCGGCGAGATTCTTTTGGGTCCCACTGAAAGCAACTTTTCCATTTCCGAAGACAACGTCATCAGTCCTCCGGTTCCCGACCCCATATAGACCCCCAGTCTGAAAGGATCTATTTGTCCCGCCAAGGCGCTGTCTTCCATCGCCTGGCTTGCCGCTACAATGGCAAATTGTGTATACAAATCACTTTTGCGTACTTCGTTTCTATCCATATACATTTGTGCATCAAAGTCCTTGACTTCTGCACCGATTTTTACTTTATGTTCACTGGTATCAAATCTTGTTAAAAAATCAATTCCGTTTTTCCCCGCAATTACATTGTTCCAAAATGAATCTACATCGTTTCCGATTGGGCTAATGGCACCCAGTCCGGTCACTACCACTCTTTTCATGTTTCTTGTTCCTTTCTTTGCTCTTGCTTGGCTACATCGCCATGCCGCCGTCTACACGGATTACTTCTCCCGTAATATAATCGGCCTTTCCGCTTGTCAAAAACGCCACCAATTCGGCAATGTCTTCAGGGTTCCCATACTCTCCCATGGGAATCTGCCCGGAAATAGCCTTTTGCTGTTCTTGCGTAAGCGCACCGGTCATTTCGGTTTTGATAAATCCGGGGGCAATTGCATTGCAACAAATTTTGCGGGATGCCAGTTCTTTGGCTGCCGATTTTGTAAGCCCGATCAATCCCGCTTTTGACGCGGAATAATTGGCCTGCCCCGCATTGCCCGTCAGCCCTACAACAGAGCTGATATTCACAATGTTGCCGCTTTTTCGCTTCAAAAAATGCGAATAGCAATGCTTTATCATATGAAAAGCCCCTTTTAGATTAATATCCATAACCGCATCATAATCGGCTTCCTTCATCGTAAAAATCAGTCCGTCCTTCGTGATGCCGGCGTTATTGACCAATACGTCAATTTTGCCGAAATCTTTGAGGATTTGGCTCACCGTCTCCTTTGATTGAGCATAATCGGCAACATTGCATCGATAGCTCGCTGTTTTGACTTCCTGCTTCTTTATTTCGTCGCACGTTTCCTGCGCCGCTGTTTCATTGCCTGAATAGATAATGGCAATATCCATCTTTTCCTGAGCCAATCTCAATGCAATGGCTCTTCCTATTCCACGAGATCCGCCCGTTATCACAGCAACTTTTTTTTCCATTCATTCTTCCTCATTTTTAATAATTTTTCAATTCATGTAACGTTTTTTCCAGACTGTCTTTATCTTCCACGTTGCAGACTTTTACCTGAGTAGATATTTTCGCGATAAATCCCGAAAGTGTTTTACCCGCACCTACTTCGATAAATGTATCTGCACCGGCCTCAATCATATTTTCAATCGTTTGCTGCCATTTTACCGGATGATTGATTTGCGCATACAGCAATTGCCTGATATTTTTTTCTTCATAAAGACCGGCAGTATAATTGGCATACACATCTAATTGCGGTTTATGAAGTGTATATTCTTCCAAAACCTCTTTGAGTTGTTCTGCCGCCTGATCCATAAAGGGTGAATGAAAAGCCGCACTGACTGCCAGTGGAATCGCTCTTCCTCCGGCTGCCTTGACATCGGCTTTCAATTCTTCCATTTCTTCCACATCTCCGGCCACCACAAGCTGTCCGGGGCAATTATAATTTACCGCATAGACTTCTTGATATTTTGCACAAAGCTCTTCCACTTTGCTATTTTCCAACTTCAATATCGCCGCCATACTGCTCTGACGCTCCTCCGCCGCACGCTGCATGATTTCAGCACGTTTGCACACAAAATCAAAACCTGATTGTGGTGAAAAAACGCCGGCGTAGGTCAAAGCCGGTATCTCTCCCAGCGAGAAACCCGCAACCATATCCGCCTCAATCCCCGCCTCTTTTAACGCCTGCGCCGCGCCAAGACCTACACAAAACAAACACGGCTGCGTATTCACGGTTTGCGACAATTCTTCTTTGCTTCCATAAAAACATTGCTGCTTTGTGTTTGGGCGAACCTGATTTGCCATATCAAAAACTGTCTTTGCTGCCGGCGAAACATCATATAGCTCTTTGCCCATTCCTGTGTATTGAGCGCCTTGTCCGGAAAAAATCAATGCAATTTTCCCTGCCATTGCCGTTTTTGTATCCTTTCTTTTTTCTGTTTGATTAGTCTGTATTTCCTGCATTGTTCAAATTTTCACTTGAGCAATGCAGGAAACACAGACTATTTTACTTTTGACGATACAAAATCAACCAGTTCGCCTACGTTTGCAAAGTTTTCTTCGAGTTCCAATTCAACACCCAGTGCTTCTTCGATTTCCATCAAAATCTCTACAAAGTCCAAGGAATCGATTCCCGCATCTTGAAAGGTCGTTTCCCTTGTAACATCAAGACCTTCCATCGATGAATGTTGTTTCAAAATTTCCACTACTTTTTCGTAAACCATTTTTTTCTCCTGATTTTTTTATTTTATACAAAAGGGGTCTTCCCTATTTTGTCCATTGAATGACACAAGCGCCCGTTGTAAGCCCGCCTCCAAAAGCGCTGAGCACAAGATAATCTCCTGTTTTCAGCTTGCCTTCTTTGTTCAACTCATCCAACACAAGGGGAATGCTCGCTGAAGACGTATTGCCGTATTTTTCAATATTGTGACAATATTTTTCCGGCGCTATCTCCATTTTGCGTCTTACCATATCAATGATGCGCAAGTTGGCTTGATGGGGAATGACATAAGATACATCCTGCTGGTTTAACCCCGCCTGCTCCAATACTTCGTTCACATCATTGCACATGGCGTTTACGGCAAATTTAAACACTTCCCTGCCTTTCATATTGATACACGGTTTTTCTTCTTCCAAGGTAGAAAACGGTGAGAGACCAATGTAGTTGGGTATTTTTATCACATCGTCATCACCTTTCGTCGTCAGTTTCGAAGACAGGTAAGCCTCTCCCTCACCTAACACCACTGCCCCTGCTCCGTCGGCAAAAATCACACAGGTGGCTCTATCTTCCCAGTCAAGCATTTTCGAAAGTCTTTCTGCACCAATTACCAACATCTTTTTTACTTTGCCTCGCGCAAAAAAGCCTGCCGCCACATCCAGGGTGTAGACAAATCCCGAACACGCCGCACTGATGTCCATCGCCGGACACGTAGCGCCCAACATCTTTTGCACCATAATTGCCGTACTGGGCGAAGCAAGATCCGAAGAAATCGTTGCACAAAGTATCATATCCAGCTCATTCGGCTCCACATTTGCATCCGCTAACGCAGCCTTTGCCGCCTCATAAGCCAGATCATGCGTTGCTTCCGCAACAGCAATGCGACGCTGTCGAATTCCGGTACGTTCTGTAATCCACTCATCGGACGTATCCACCATCTTCGATAAATCATCATTGGTAACAACATGTTCAGGTACGTAGCTTCCCGTTCCTAATATTTCAAAATTCATTCCTTTTCACCTTCCCTTAAACTGTTTTGAAAAAACGTATTCAGCTTTTTGATTGCACGCACCAAACATTGGCGTTCCTCATCTGTAAGATTTTTACTTAATTCTTCAACCATCCTATGGTGATAGAACCGATGGTAGCGTTCAATTTTTTGTCCTTCTTTGGTCAGTCTTACCCGCACCACACGCCCGTCTTCCTGACAACGCATTTTTTCTGTATAACCCTTTGCCGTAATCTTGTTCACTGCAATGGTTGCCGACGGCATCGTAATTCTCAGATCTTCTGCAATCTCTCCTATCGTCCGCCCTTTTCCGTTTTTTTTACCCACAGCCTCAATTAAGTGCATTTCGTTAATGGACAGCTTCAACCGATGATCTTTTTTGATTGCCTGCTCTTCAAAATCCAAAATATTATAATAAGCTTCAACCAAAATGTCGTTTAACGCCACGGAGAATTCATCCATTATTCCCTCCCGAAATTATTTAGTTAGTCTATCTAACTATTTTTGCATTATACTTCCTTTTCTTTTTTCTGTCAATCACTTTTGAATAAATCTGTCTTCCATCTGTCTAATCAATCATGCCAATGATATACCTGTTCTCTACAAGCCATCTTTTGCGTTGCCTATAATCGGGCATATACCTTTCCATTTCTCGGTAAAAATCTTTCGAATGATTCAAATAAATTAAGTGAATCATTTCATGCAAAACGACATAATCGATGATATCAGGCGGGCACATCACCAAACGCCAAGAAAAATGAATGTTTTTATCGGCAGAACAAGATCCCCACTGCCGCCGTGCATTTGTAATTTTGATTGATACAGCTTTCAGACCTGTAACAATTTCAAAATGTGCCACTCTTCTGCCTAACTCTATGTTCGCTTGCAATATATACCACTCTTTTAATGCCCACTGCCTGTCAACATGCTTTGCGGGCAAAACAATCTTATCTTTTGATAAAAATATCGTATCCTTATCACCATTCCCCACTATTTCATAGGGTTTTCCTAAATAAAACACTCTCTGCCCGTCAATGTATGTAATCGTAGGATATTTCTCTTTGTTGAGGATTATTTCTTCCCGTTTACGATAAATCCAATCTTCTTTTCTTTTGACAACCGCTTCAATCTCCGTACGTGAAACAAAAAACGGAGCCTTGACTATCAATGCCCCGTCACGCTCAATGCTGAGTCCAATGGTTTTGCGATTCCTTCTTTGAACTTCATATTCCATCATATTTATTCCCAAAAAACTTTTTTAGTGAAATGTAAACTTATTCTCTTTACCCTGTATTATCCGCTTGATGTTTTGTCGATGTTGAAAAATTCCGATTGTCGCAACAACGATAGCCAACACGGTATTTGTTTCCAATCCGTTCATCACAAACAGCACAACGACATTCACAAGCAAACCAACAATGGATCCCAAAGACACCATTCTTGTAAAAAATATCAACATCAGTGCTATGCCCACTGCGATGGCCAAAGATATCGGCGCCAATACCGCAAACACACCGCAAATGGTGGCAATGCCCTTGCCGCCCCTAAATTTTAGCAATACCGGCCAATTGTGCCCTAAAATCACGGCAATGGCACCTATGACCTGCGCATACTGTCCCGTGCTCAGCATTCCTGCCAACAGCACCGCAACAATACCTTTCACAAAATCGGCAATCAAAACAACGGCGCCGGCCTTTTTACCCAATACACGCAGAGCATTGGTGGTACCTGCATTGCCGCTGCCATGGTTTCTGATATCGGTATTCTTTGTCAATTTTCCATAGATATAGGCCGGATTAATATTGCCCAATAAATAACAAAGAACGAAAATCACAAAATACATCTACCTCTGCTCCTTTTGCTTTTGAAAATATCATAAAGGAAAATAAAAAAACCGTCAAGTGACGATTCCGTTTTTATTGCTTTTTGGTGCCGAAAACAACACACGCAGTCTACCGCTCCGCCAAAGACAAAGGAGAGAATTAACAGGCGCACTCTATTATTGGCAAATAAATCAGATATTTTCAACGCATAGGATTTCAGATGGACATGCCGCGATCCTGATTCTTTGTATTATCCCGTAGAATATAACAAAATCCGAACTTTTATCGAAATACACGTTTCAGTAAAAGTTCGGATTACATTGCTATGGTGCCGGAGGCGGGACTTGAACCCGCACGAGAAATTTCCCACAGGATTTTAAGTCCTGAGCGTCTGCCGATTCCGCCACTCCGGCAAAACGGTGGAGGCGGCACCCGGATTTGAACCGGGGAGTAGAGGTTTTGCAGACCTTTGCCTTACCACTTGGCTATGCCGCCTTGGAGCGAAAGACGAGATTCGAACTCGCGACCCTCGCCTTGGCAAGGCGATGCTCTACCACTGAGCCACT
>DCTT01000002.1:27414-30915 GCA_002329295.1 Eubacteriaceae bacterium UBA1433 | reverse complement strand
ATACCATAGCATATGTGGATTTGCAAGAAGTATTTGTCAGGTTCTTTTTTTGGTGGACTCAGATACTTTGCAGGGTTAGAATAGGGTGAGGTAAATTATCAATGGAAAACTCCTTTGGCAGCATGCATTATAACGCAATTGGCCCCTATCTGCAAAAGCAGTTTGGTTGCCGCGTTGCAAAGCTTGCAATTGACGGCGGGTTCACCTGTCCCAATCGGGATGGTACAAAAGGTTTCGGGGGCTGCATTTATTGTTCCGCCGACGGAGGCGGTCATTTTGCCAGCAACATCCCCGATCAGATGAAGTTATTGTCGGGAAAGTGGACCAATAGTAAATACATCGCTTATTTTCAGAGTTACTCCAACACTTTCGCTCCCGTGGATATGCTCCGGCAAAAATATGAGGAAGCTTTAGCCTTTCCTGATGTTGCAGGGCTTGCCATTGCCACAAGACCTGACTGCCTTCCCGCAGAAGTTATAGAGTTGCTTTCCGAACTCAGTCAAAGGACCTATTTGTGGGTGGAGCTGGGACTTCAATCGATAAAAGATGCCACAGCTCTGCGAATAAACAGAGGTTATCCTCTTACTGTATTCGACGATGCAATGGATAGACTAAACAGAGCGGGGATCCGCACCGTAGTTCACCTGATCTTCGGCCTGCCCGGAGAATCCCATCAGGATATGATGGGATCCGTCCGGTATGTTGCGGATATAAAACCCTTCGGTGTGAAATTTCATCAACTGTACTTCATGGAAGGAACCAGAATAGTTCAGTTGTATCCGGAGTGCCTGCCTGGGATGGAAATGGGTGAGTATATCAGCTTGGTCGCAGACTCCATAGAAATCCTCCCCCAGGAGATCACCATACATCGGATAGCCGGAGATCCTCCTGCAAAGGGGCTCATTGCACCACGTTGGAGCTTAGATAAGAGATCGGTCCTGAACGCGATCCAGATGGAATTCAAGCGCCGCGGCAGCTTTCAGGGCAGCCGCACAGATATATATCAATAAAGGTATGTCCCTCCGGGTGCAAACAGAGCCACGGGGTCAGACCCTCTG
Organism: Eubacteriaceae bacterium UBA1433; assembly: GCA_002329295.1. Taxonomy (GTDB): domain Bacteria; phylum Bacillota; class Clostridia; order Eubacteriales; family UBA1433; genus UBA1433. The sequence continues at coordinate 29,857 of DCTT01000002.1, read as the reverse complement.
GCTGCTTTTGAACCCAGAGGGTCTGACCCCGTGGCTCTGTTTGCACCCGGAGGGACACACCTTTATAGCTCTTTGCCATTATATTATAAAGTCTGAATCGTAGACAACTACACCATTGTCATCATAGGCTTTAAGGCCAACGAATATTTCGCTGAACAATATGTTGCTGTCATTTTCCCCTTCCCACATGATATAAAACATATCCTCATAAAACGTATCGCTGCCGTAAATCTCCTTTTCTCCTGCACTATTCAACACTTCTATCTCCACTTTGGCGATGGCAGGATCGTTACGGATGCCGTATATCAACCAGTCCGCTTCCTTTGAGCGATACGAGGTGAAAAGCGGTCTGTCTTTTATATTCTCAACACCGCTACCGGCTCCATAACGCCAGAACACACCTATAAACCGGTCTATTGGTGAACATGAAATAAAGTCCTCATAGCGGGTAAGAAAATATCGGCTTTTTCCATGATCAAAGCTGTGAATGATTTCCGACGGCCCATAATGCAGATCCCGTTCCGAGGTATGGAGAGCATTCTGAGGCGAGAAATACAGCCCGTTGAGCTTCATGAACAAAAACAGCAGTATGGCGATAAGCAACAAGTTCCTGATGGTCTTTTTCAGTCTAATCATTGTTCACCACCTCCCCCAACGGAATCTCCACCTTGTAATAGCGTCCTGCATAATCCCGTTCGATTATCAGTTTTTCTTTTTCAAAAGGGAAATTATCCAGGGATCGTCTGGCGCGGCTGTAAATACCGGCAGTACCGCGTCCGCCCCCATTAAAATAGGTTTCTCCGTCCTCATCTTTAATAATCCCAATTCCGCTGGAGGACCAACCGTGAAGGCCTGAAAAGCTCAGATTATAACTGGAATAAAGAATATGCAGGGAACCATCTTCTGTCTGGATCACGTCGGTAATGCGGATCCGTCTGCTATCAAGCTTAATGAGCTCATTCGGTTTCACATGCCGTACATAGGTTTCCTTTGGAATATCACGGATGGGATAGTCAAACAGCATAGTCCACCCGCTAACAAGCAGCATCGGTATCGATTGCAAAATCACGATGATGCAGAGCAGCACCATTATTATACGGCTGAAATACCACATATATCCCAAAATCGGATTGTGTTGGCGATTTAGGGCAATACCAATTTCATCTGCATCACCCATGCGTTCAAGCGCAGCTTTCTCGGAATCCTCCGGCGAAAGGCTATCTTGCTCCTGTATTAGCAAGGCACTGTCCTCAATATGAGCAGCAAGCTCGAGCTGTATATCGTAACGGTCTGGAACAAAATGAACCCTCTTGACCACTTTCTCTATAAATTCCCGTACTTCAGCAGAAGGCATTGGCTTCACCACCGATCACCTTTTTAACTGCGAAAGAAAAGCGTTCCCATTGAACCTTCTCTTCTACAAGCTGCTTGATTCCACGCTCTGTAATAGCATAGTACCGGCGTTGCCGCCCATCCTTCTCCTTATAATAGGAACGGACATGACCGTCATTCTCCAATTTATGCAGCACAGGGTACAAGGTCCCTTCCTTAAACGAAAAGGTGTTATCTGAGCGCTCCTCCAGGATTTTGATGATCTCATAACCGTAACAGTCCTGCTTTTCCAGTAGAGAAAGCAGCAACAGAGGTGTGCTTCCTCCTATAAGTCCTTTATTTATAGCCATTTTCGTAACCTCCACAGCATACATGGAAAAAGTATACATAGAACATCTATGTATATAATACCTTGACTCTCTATGTATTGTCAAGGGAAAAAAGAAAAGTGCCGTCTTCTTCGCGGAGAACCGGAATAACAGCACTTTTTAACTCCTTATGGAAAAGAACATTTCAGACTACTCGGCGAGCCTATTCAAACAGCTTTGCAAGGCCTGCCTCATAGGGAGGATACACTATACCCTTTTCCGTAATAATAGCCGTAATATACTTGGCATCGGTTACATCGAATGCAGGGTTGTAGGTTTTAACGCCTTCCGGCGCCATGGGCTTAGCGTACCAGGCTTTGTAGATCTCTTCACCGGGCCTTAGCTCAATATGAATATCCTTTCCCGTTTTCGTCTTCATATCGATTGTAGATAAAGGTGCATGTACGTAGAAGGGGATGCCGTATTCCTTTGCGAGAATAGCTACCCCGGATGTACCGATTTTGTTTGCAGCGTCACCGTTTGCGGCAACCCGGTCACAGCCTACGACCACAGCATCGATCCAGCCATTTTTCATAACGATGGAAGCCATGTTGTCGCAAATGAGAGTCACATCGACTCCGGCTTCCATAAGCTCCCATGCGGTAAGCCTTGCTCCCTGAAGTAACGGCCTTGTTTCATCGGCAAACACCTTGAAATCGTAACCTCTCTCATGGCCAAGATAAATAGGTGCGAGAGCCGTCCCGTATTTAGCTGTAGCTATGGTACCCGCATTGCAGTGGGTC
>DCTT01000002.1:0-27333 GCA_002329295.1 Eubacteriaceae bacterium UBA1433 | reverse complement strand
TTATCCTTATTGGCCAGTAAACAGCGCTCCATCCGGTCAAGAGCCCAGAACAGATTCACTGCTGTTGGCCTGGAGGAGCCCAAATAATCCTTTGCTTTCCTGAACTCTTCATAAAAGCCATCAAAGCTCTCTGCCCTGCTCTGCTTAACTGCCAGGTACACACCATAGCCACCGGCGATTCCAATGGCCGGAGCGCCTCTGACCTGAAGCTTGTATATGGCCTCCCAAATACTCTCTACAGTAGTCAAACGAAGGTATTTGGTCTCTGCCGGCAAGAGGGTCTGATCCAAAAGTATAAGCTCACTCTTGTCATCATCCAGTGTCACAGGCGAAATATCCAGAACATTAAATGGCATGGCGATCTTCCTTTCTCGTGTTTCAGTTATCATATCCCATAGGACATTAAAATGCAAATTCAAACCGCTGGCAAAGAAATGGTAAAGATGTAACTGAAATAAAAAATAACCGATCGGACATATGTCACAACCGGCTATTTATGGTGCCCAGAGCCGGAATCGAACCAGCGACACGTGGATTTTCAGTCCACTGCTCTACCAACTGAGCTATCTGGGCAAGTACATTCATTATGGAATTAAGTTTTAAATGGTGGGCCATCAGGGACTTGAACCCCGGACCTGCCGGTTATGAGCCGGATGCTCTGACCGACTGAGCTAATGGCCCACGTTATCAGCATGTACCGCATTGGTCGGGGTGACAGGATTCGAACCTGCGACCCTCTGGTCCCAAACCAGATGCGCTACCAAGCTGCGCTACACCCCGTTGGTCATACGGTGCTTATGGCAGGGGCAGAAGGATTTGAACCCTCGGCACGTGGTTTTGGAGACCACTGCTCTACCAACTGAGCTATACCCCTGCGTGAATTCGCTTGTATATTATACAAAAACATTTTTACTTCGTCAATGTTTTATTGCGAGAATCACAAAAGAATATTTATATATTTCGTTAAATTAAATTTTAACGAAATATATATTGCTTTTATATGTATTTCATCGTATAATGAAATCAATCAATAACAGGATAATATACATGAACCAGATTCTGCTTGATAAATTCGGTGCTTATCTTATCGATAAAGATTATAAAAAGGGCAGTGTGCAGGCATACATGCATGATGCAAAATATTTCTTTGTTTTTTTACAAGCACAAACAGCTCAATCCATTGAAATTCGACACTTGCGTAATTTGACAAAAACGGACGTTTATCTTTACATCAATTATCTGAAAAAAACAAAGGCAAATCTGCCTGTTACCATCAACCGAAAACTATCGGCTTTACGTATCTTTTTCGATTTTTTAGAAGAAGAGGGCATTCTGCAAACGAATTTAGCGGAACGTATATGTTTGCCTGTACCATCAAAGAAAGAAGATTCACCTGAAAATGCCTTTCGAATATCTTCTGAAATATTGGAAGAACATTTTACAACTTTAAAAGAAACGTTTTCTCTTTGCGAGGCTATTATATTTATATTCGTTAGTAAATATGCCCTGACACCACAGGAAATAGTGGGCATAAAGAGGGAAGACATCGATATCACAAACGGCCTATTACATATTACGGCGAATAATGAACGAATCATCAATTTTCAAGATGATTTGCGTTTAAAAAGCTATTTAAGCGCATTAAAAGATACAGGACGATATCTTTTATCCAATAAAGCCGAAAACGCAATGTCTACACGAAATGTACAACTGATCTTAGATAAAATCAGTATGGCGCAATTTGGCAAAAAAGTATCCTCGACAACATTGCGAAAAAATGCCGTACAAAACTATATAGAAAAACAGAATGCAGACTTAATGCAAGTAAAGGCATTTTTGGGTTTAAAAAGTATTTCTGCGGTAGAGAAGTACTTATAAAGCGACTTATAACATTCTGCTAAATACAGGTTTAAAGTAATGTAATATTGAAATTGAGGTTATAATGAGCAATTATTCAAAAAACATCTCTCGCCAACTTAATTCTAAACTCAATGAGATTCTTGCAGATTTGCCGGATTTTGTGCGCATGTTTTTTGTTGGAATCGATGCGACAACAGCAATCAAGACACGCATTGCCTATGCCACAGACTTGCGCACGTTTTTTACATATCTGATTGATGAATCTATTTTGCCAAACACAAAGTCCGTTGACGCCATTACGTTAAAACAAATCGATGATTTGGACAGTATGTTTATTGAGCGATATTTGGCGTATTTATCGCAATATAAGAAGCCAAATGACGATACGGTCTACACCAATTCCAACAGCGCCAAAGCACGTAAATTAAGCAGTATTCGCAGTATGTACCGATATTTTTATAAGAAAGGCGCTATTAAAAACAACCCTTCCCTTTTGGTGGATATGCCAAAAAAGAAAGAAAAGCCCATTGTACGCCTGGAGGTCGAAGAAAGCGCTGATTTGCTTGACAGCATTGAGTCCGGCGAACATCTGAGTAAAACACAAAAAAGATATCATAATAAAACATCTGTTCGCGATCTGGCCATTATTACACTGATGTTGGGTACAGGGATTCGAATCAGCGAATGCGTGGGATTGGATATTGCCGATATCAACTTTGCAGACAGCAGTTTTCGCGTAACGCGCAAAGGCGGCAATGATGAGATATTGTATTTCGGCGAAGAAGTCAAAGAAGCGCTGGAAGACTATCTTAAACTGCGTAACAAAATCATTGCTTTGCCCGGTGAAGAATCCGCTCTCTTTTTATCACTGCAAAAAAAGCGTATGCAAGTAAGTTCGGTGCAAAAGATGTTAAAAAAATATATCGATGGCGCCGTGCCTTTAAAAAACATTTCTCCTCACAAATTGCGCAGTACTTTCGGCACCAATCTCTACCGGGAAACAGGAGATATTTATCTCGTTGCAGATGTGTTGGGCCACAAAGACGTCAATACCACAAGAAAACATTATGCAGCAGGCAGTGAAGAATTACGAAAAGCAGCCGCTAAAAACATAAAATTACGTTGATTTGCTTATTTATTTTTATCGATTGCAAATGATAGATACAACACTTGTCCCGGCTGAATATGTTCGTCGGAGGCAAGGTTATTTTCTTTTTTAATGATACTAATTATCTCTCGAATATCATCCTTGCTTTCTGCTTTCGCAGCAATATCCCAAAGCGTATCCCCTTCTTGTACAACATAAACCTCCGTTACCTTTTTCGCAGCGAACTCACTTGCTTGAACGGTTATATTAATAATCAAGCTAAATATACTCATCGCCAACAGCGATAAAATAATAATGCTGACGAAAAAACGTCTTTTATTTACAATCTTATATTTATTTCTATACATGACAATATACCTCTATATCTTCAATCGAACAAACGTTCTACTATCATTATAGTCCATTACAATGAATTGTCAAGCAAAAACCGAACATTTGTTCCGTTTTTTTAGAACAAATGTTTGACTTTTTATAATCAAAGGTTATAATGAATTTGAGGTGATATGCATGTATGAAGATTTAACAAAGAAACAACTTGAAATTTTCGAATTTATGAAAAAAGAACAGCGACAAAAGGGTTATCCTCCCTCCGTGCGCGAAATCGGTGAAGCCGTAGGGCTACGCTCCCCTTCTTCCGTGCATTCACAGCTTACAAAACTTGAAAATAAAGGATATATCAAAAAAGATCCTGCAAAGCCCCGCGCCATTGAAATTATGGATCCCTACTATGGCGACAATGATAACACCTACGATCAATGCGAAACGGTGCATGTGCCCATTGTAGGTCAAATTACTGCGGGTCAGCCGATTTTGGCAGTAGAAAACATCGTATCCACTTTTCCCCTTCCTGCCGACTTCACAAAACATCATGAATGCTTTATTCTTTCTGTAAAAGGAGACAGCATGATTGAAGTCGGCATCTTCAACGGAGATTATATTGTGGTACAACGAGCTCAGGCGGCGGATAACGGCGATATTGTTGTGGCGCTTGTAGATGGCGACGAAGCTACAGTCAAGAGATTTTTTAAGGAAAAAGATCATGTGAGATTACAACCCGAAAACGCAGCCATGGAGCCTATTTTATCCCGTAACGTCTCTATTTTAGGCAAAGTATCCGGTGTGATACGCAAATTATAACTAAAACCGGCAACAAGCAGTCCTTTTTACAAGTTGAAATTTCAGAAAAAACAGCATGATGATTAAATAACAATACTGTTTTTTATTGAATCTTCCTCTGTTTATAGGAGGTTTTAGATCAGGTCGTTCCGCAATAGCAACAACACCTTCATAGTCTCCCATCTTGTCATAATGCTCCATTAGCAATATGCCCTCTACCACGCTGTCATGACTTGCTGCTGCATCTTCTGTCTGCCACCAGCGCAGCGCTTCCGCTTCGCCGCCTTCTCTCAGCCGTTGCTGTGCATCCTTCAACGTTTCCTTGTTTGTAATCCCGTCATAAAAAACCAATTCCTTACTGGAAAGCGCTTCATAGGTACCGGTTTCACTGATAATCTTTTGTCCCGCCATGTTTTTGGCAAAGTTGCTCTGTTTCGGATTGGGTGTCTTTGTTTGAGCGCTGTCTTTCTGCGACAGCAACCTCATATCCTTTGCGGTCAATCTCTCTTGTTTTACCAGTTCGGTAAAGGATCTGCCGATATCCTGCTTGTTTTTTTGTTTTGGTGTATTGACATTCTGTTTTGGCTGTGATATATTAGTGCTACGAAAAGAGGTAGCTGAGGTGATCATCTGATTACCTACTGTAACTGACCTTTGTAATAAGGTTGAAGTTAACGGCTTCCCTCTTTTTTTTATGTCGATCAGGTCATAAAGATATTTTTTCCCGTCTGCATTATGCCGAATCAACAACGTTGCATCAAAAGCATTATAATGTAATAGATTTTGTTTGATATCTCTTACCGGAACTGCAAAACTCGTATCATATCTATACCAACCATATTTTGCATCTTGCTTGTGCTTTGGCTTTTTGTTTGCTTCCCATCGCATATTCCTGCCGATTTCAATCAATTCGCCTAAATTTTGTACCGCTTGGTTTTTCCCTCGTATCCTGCTGTCTTTTGCTTTTTTTAGCACTTGCGTATATTTAGATTGTGTATATTCTCCGGGCAAGTCCGCCCCGAGATACACTGCAGAGGCATCTTGCATAATTGAATATACTTCTCCAATATGTTCCCGGATATGATCCGCAACAACTATATGCTGCGGAATACCTTTTTTCCCGGCAAAAATATTCTGTTCAATCACCGATATATCATTGCCCTTATCATCTTTCGCAATATAGTATTGAACGTCTGCATTATCTGTGCTTGTCTGCCTTCTTACTTCCATCAACGCCTTTTCAAAATTGCGCTTCGCTATCTTCAAGTTCACATCTTCCGGGCTCCTGCCAAGTAAAGTATCAATCCACCCTTTTATTTTTTGCGCCAACGACTGATTCCTGTGTACAAAATTAAAAACTTCCGCTTCCGTGCCAAACACCACATCCGCGATAAACTTTGCTGTAATCTCATAGTCAATGCCGCTGTCGGATAGCTCAATGCCGTTTTCTGCATAGATCTCTGCAATCCTGTCTCTAAAGGCGCTCATATCAACGCCGGTCTGATGCATCCAGTTGATTGCTGCGGTATGGATCTCTTTATAAAACTTCGTGTTTTCTGTTTTATGCGTCAATTCATGCACCATTGTTACAAGAATAGACTTGTCGGAATTGCGGTTCAAATACACGGTATCGCCCGAAACATAGCCATGCACATCTTTATTCGGATTGTCTATTATCTTCACTTGCAAGCCGTATTCCGCCGCCATTCTTGCGGCTGTAAGGTGCCGGATAACGTCCTTGCCTTTTTCAAAGCTATCTTTTTGCTTGACATTCTGGTCTTGTTGTGGTATTTTATTATCAAGAAAAGTTTCATTTCCAATGTGGGGTTTTATACCCTGGGCCTTTGAGCCCCTTACTGGAAATGGAACTTTTTCCATTCTGCCGATATTATAAATAACGTCACCGCTATTAGACGACTTTGCAACAGAGATTATCACCCGATAATATTGACCATCATTGTCCATAAAATAAGCGTGCCGATAATCAAACTTTTTAACATCGGAAAGCGTTCCGTGCCTCTTATTGCCCTTGTTTTCTTTCTCAGATATTTTTTTTGATATAGACGCTATTTCGTCTACATGCCCTGCTGCATTTAACTTTGCTTTAAAAGCAGAATCTGATATCGGGACTTTCCCGATTTTTGGGAAATTTACAACGTTTCGATGTTTCATCTTCCACGCTGTGTCTTTTGTAATAGTCAAGACATCTTTTCCATCACGCGTAAGGAATTTAAAATCTTCACCTTTTCGAATCTTATCATTAATAAAATTCTCTAATTGACTTTCCCATTGAACAGGGTCATCGCCGTGCAATACTTTTCTGTCTGCCTGTACATAGAGACCTTTTACATTCCTTTCAATCGAATGCTGCGCACCACTTTGCTTGTAGGCTTCAACACTTGCCGCATATTCCTCACTGTTTATTATGTCACTGTACAGGTCAATTCGTTCCGCAGATGTTTCCAGCCCCGCCGCCTCTTTCATCACATCCCCATATGTCCTGCCGCCCATATCCACATTCGCCCTGCTTTGTATCTTTGAAACTTCTCGCTCCAACAGCTCAGGCGTCATTTCTTCGCCCAACTTGGCCAGCAAAAGCCTGTCCGCATCGCTTTCTCTTGCGTTCATTACGTTATTGATAGCGTCAGACGTTACCACGGTTCCGCTTGGCAATGTAATATCATAATTGACATTTTTTCTGTCTGCTATTGCCCCGCTTGTATAAGAAACGCTGTTCATCACGCCTGCAGACACGGCCCCGATGAAAAAGTTATAGGCTCCGCCTTCGGGAAACAGCGTTATTGCGTTCTTCTCTCCAAAGGCAAGGTTCCTAAGCACCGGATCTAATACTTCCTGCAAAAAAATCTCCCGCATAAGCGGGAGATGGATCGATCAATATAGTTAGAGTGGCAACGAAGCTACGGCATTTAAGTAGATATCGCTGATATTTCCGTCCATCAATTCATAATATGCTTGTGCAGCAATCATAGCTGCATTATCCGTACAATATTTCGGTTCAGGAATATAAAGCCGATACCCCTTTTCCGCTGCCAATTCTGCCATGCGTTCACGCAAGCGGCTGTTTGATGCCACACCGCCGGAAAGCGCAATCTTTTTTTGTCCTGTTTTTTGTGCCGCCAAATCAATTTTCGCACAAAGCACGTCTAAAAGCGCCTCTTGAAAAGATGCACTCACATCTTCAGGACATATGGCTTCATTCTTCATTTTCATTGAATTTAAGTAGTTTAATACAGCAGACTTCAGGCCGCTGAAACTAAAATCAAGACTGCCTTCCTGCAACATAATACGCGGAAAATCAATGGCATCTCCCCTGCCCTTGCGGGCAAATTTATCAATCATCGGTCCGCCGGGATACTCATATCCGAGCGTTCGAGCTACTTTGTCATAGGCTTCCCCTGCCGCATCATCAATCGTCTTTCCCAAACAAACAATGTCGCAATAGTCATTTACTAAAAGAATACTGGTATGCCCGCCCGATACCACCAAAGATAAAAAAGGCGGCACCAACTCGGGAAAACGTAAATAATTAGCCGCAATATGACCCTTGATATGATGCACGCCAATCAACGGTATTTTTGCCGCATAAGCAAGCGCCTTGGCATAGGAAAGTCCTACCAATAAAGCACCTACCAATCCAGGACCATAGGTAACCGCAACTGCATCCACATCCTCAACGCCTGTTTTTACTTCCGCCAACACTGCCTGTGTTACAAAGGGCAACAACTGCAAATGGTTTCTGGATGCAATTTCGGGAACTACTCCGCCGTATTGTTTATGAATTTCGATTTGTGTCGATATTTTTTCGGCAAGAATTTTGCGCCCGTTTTCCACCAAAGCCACCGATGTCTCGTCACAAGATGTCTCAATCCCTAATATTTTAACACTACACATCAATGTTGCCTCCGTTTTGCCTATCAGACATCTTTATGTTTTCACGCAACAAAACGGCAAAACTGCCCACTCCCCAACCTGTAATCAACATAGAAATACCGAAGCCGATAAAAGGCATCATCGAAAATATCTCTAAAAGCGCAATAGCCAAAAGCATTGAGACGAAATGTTTTCTTTTCGAAGTGCCAAGCATAATTGTTTTTGAATGATATAAAGCGGAAAATAAATAGGCCACCGGCAAAATCGACAACAACATGCTGAAGAAAAAAACACCCAGTAAAAAGAAGCTCGGAACCATCATCACTACTGTTATCGCCAACAATACAGATAAAATAAGCAGCAATATGACGATACCGATTCCGACAAAAAATGTAACGAAGGGTTTTTGTTTAATCACAACGGAAGATGCAGGTAACAAATTCGGCCATAGTCGCATGATAATCCATGCCAGAAAAGCCAAAAACAGAATTTCAGCCACCACACTGCCTATATTTAAAAAAGACAGAGCGGATTTTGGAGAAGAAGCAATTACCAACGGAGGTCGCTGTTCTGCGCCATCGGCGATAAAAGCATTGTCGTCAACACGTGCATTTAATGCAGAATAATATATTAATTGTCCTTCAATGACAGCCTTGGAACCGATTTGGATATCGTCCGAATATATTTTTACATTTTTTGCTGCGGTTCCGTTAAAAACCACATTTTTTGCCATAATAAAGACATCTCCGCCAACGCTGCCGTCAACAACAACCGTGCCTGAAGAAAAGATATAAGCATCTTGTATAATTTTTGTTTTTTCATCGATTTGCGCTGAAGTTGCTGTCAAAACCAGCACGTCATCTTCAATGACTGCCCCGCGAAATTCTGCAATCAGAGAAGCTATCAACAAATCTTTTGTGTTTGTGCCAGCTATCGTTGCCTTTTCTGTTGCCAGCGCAGTCATGCCTTCCACATGACCTTCTAAGCATGTTGCACCGTTTGATAAAGCAAATAAATTGCCTTGTAGCTCGCCCTTTATATCAACATTGTCATAAATACCGATAAGATCAGAGGATATATTTTCTCCTTTTTCTATCATAATGTCCCTTGACGGCGCTGATTCAGCAGACGCTCCCAAAACAATGAGAGAATTCATCCATACGCTAAAGAAAAAAATCATACAAATCCATATCAAATACTTTTTTTTCATTTATAATAACCTCATCATCAAAACTGCATTTTCGTTATTATCGGGGTAATATTCCGGTCGAATTCCGCAAGGTATAAACCCTGTTTTTTTATACAAAAAAATAGCTCTTTCATTGCTTGGTCGTACTTCTAAAAACATATATTTTATTTTTCTCTTCTTTGCCGTTTCTATCATCGTTTCAAGAAGTCTCTTCCCGATTTTTTGTGACTGAAACTTTTTTCGGACAGCAATGTTGGTTATATTGGCCTCGTCGAGCACAAGCCACATGCCTCCGTAAGCAACGACTTTTTTCTCCGCAACTCCAACAATGTAATAAGCCATATCATTTTGACATTCTTCTATAAAAGCTTCCTTCTCCCATGGATAAGAAAAGTTTTCCGTTTCAATGGCATAAACTTCATCCACATCGTCACGTGTCATTTTCCGAAACTGCACTTCTACCATTTTACTGTTTTCATCTTTCCTTTTCCTTAAAGTTTTCTTCTGCTTGAGGCAATCTGATATAATTGGGCATCGCCGTATAGGCATCTTGGATTTCTCCTCTGTGGGCTTTTTCCAATGCGATTTTTGCCGCATAGGATGCTTTGGGCATTCGTATGCTTGCTTCTGCCACCAAAGCACTGCCCGGCAATCCCTGAGCAAAGCGATCAAAATATTTCAATGTTGCATCTCCCGAGAACAATATTTTTTCATTCCCGGTTTTTTCTTTGAGTTGATTGATCCATGACGAAATATCATAAGCGCCTTCATCGATTACTTTTTCAAGGACGTTTCCTCTTTTTTTATAGAGAGCCGCATATACCTGACTGCGCTGCGCATCCAATATGGGACAAATAAATTGATCAAAATGAAAAGCGCTATGCGCCAGGCAATCCAAGGTTGACACGGTAATAATCGGTTTATTTAATGCCATTGCAAATCCCTTTGTCGTTGCAAGCGCAATCCGTAACCCGGTAAAAGAACCCGGTCCGTTGCATACGGCAAAAGCATCCATCTCACAGATATCCATTCGCAGATTCTTCAACAACGAATCCACCATTATCAGTAATTTCTCGGAATGTTTGAGCTTATAATCCGTAAAGATTTCTCCATGCAGTTTCTTTTCCTCCGCCACAGCCGCTGATGCCGCAATGGTAGAGGCGTCAATCGCCAATATTTTCATTTTACACCATCTTTCGCTGTTACGGTTATTGTACGATTATATTCACTTAAAATTTCTATTTTAATTTCCCAATGAGGAATGTTCTTTAGTAGCGATAAGGCCACCTGAGGCCATTCTATTACGACAATTCCTTCTTCGTGTAAATATTCTTCAAAACCTGTTTGAAAAAGTTCTTCCCCGCTTTCAATGCGATACAAATCCATATGATACAGTGGCTTGTCGCCGTTATATTCGTTAATAATCGTAAAAGTGGGGCTGGTTACACCTTCTGCCACATTCAGTTCCTTGGCCATTCCTTTGACTAAGGCAGTCTTTCCTGCGCCTAAAGAACCGTATAGCGCAAAGATATCTCCTGCCTTGGCATTGCTTGCAAGCTCCATCCCGATTTGTTGTGTATCTTCTTCCGACGAAGATTTGTACATTGTTTTCATGAACTTCTCCGTTTTATGAATGGCATTTGTTTGATCCAACTACATTGTAACAGATAGCACAGATTGTTGTATTCATTGCTAAAACCGATTGCGCTTTCTGTATGTGCGAATTTTATAGCGAAGAGTACGATATAGAGATTTGCCGAAAAATATAAAGAAGTTCAGGAGCGATCCGATAATCACCACACGAACAGCGTTGCTGCCTGTGATAAAAAAATACAGATTAGATAAAGCATACACGTAAGCAAGGTATTTTATTTTGATGGGCAAAATAAAAAATAATAACACCTGCATATTGGGATAAAGGGTAGCAAAACCAAAAAACAGCGATAAATTTAAAAATGTTCCGTCTACCGTCACACCACTGACCATAGACACAGCCGCTGTAAGCAGCACGCCGAGAAAATAATAAACATTAAATTTAAAGTCTCCCCAGGCTGACTGCAAACCCGAACCGATGAAATAATAAAAATACAACACAAAGACAATCCAAAAAATGGACGTGGCAGGCGGCACCATTACAAAAGTAAAAATGCGCCATATTTGTCCTTTCACTACCAAATCCGGATTTAAAACAAGATAGGACAAGATTTCATTTTGCCTGAATACATAGGCAACCACATACATAATCGCATTTAAAATCATAATATGCAGCATCAGGTTTTTGATAGCATATTTTCCAAATTTTCTCTCCAGTCGTTCCATAATATCCCTCGCAAATTTCTAATGTGCATTTCATTAATAAACTTATTATAAAGGATTTGTGCCTGCCGGACAAATTATTTGTTTGACAACCTTCTCTTTCTTAAGGTATACTTAACAACAGCATGTTTTGTCAAGAAGGGAATTATCCGTTGGAATTTATTAAAACTTTTGCACCTTTTATCTATGATATTGTTCTTCCCTTTCTACTCGCCTTTTTATTGGTGAAGTATACCAAACTCCATTCGAAAAGCTTTGATATATTAATCCTTTTTCAAATGCGCTTATTTTTTCCGATTGGCGCACTGTTATCAATTTGGGGACTTAATCTAAACGTCGAAATGATCTGGCTTCCTATTGCAGGATTGCTGATGCATCTTCTTCCGCTTTTTTTAGCCTACATTCGAATCAAAAAATACGATTTTAATTATCGGGAAAAAGCCAGTTATCTATTGGTAATGCTCATTTCCAATGCCGCTATGCTGGGGGCGATGACAAGCTTTTTTGTCCTTGGTGAAACTTCGTACGCCTATACCAATCTCATTCTTTCACTGGGGCCTTTTGCCGTCAGCGGAATCGGTTTTACCCTGGCCGCAAAATACCAGTCTTTGGCCGAGGGCACCCAAACAGCAGGTATGAAGGGCGTGCTGAAAAATTTGCTTTCCTTGAACCAAATGGCTCTGTATGCTTCCATTGCCGGACTCATTTTGAGCCTGTCCGGCATTCCGCGACCCGCATTTTCTTCCCAGGTTCTCTCGATCAACATCCATTTCAGCATGTGGACGGCTGTGATGCCCATCGGCGCAGCGCTTAGTTTTGCGGGAATCAAAAAATATAAGTTTGTTACAATGGATTATACTGTTATTAAGTTTTTGATTGTTCCCATCATCTTGTTTTTGCTGTCTTTACTTTTTGTGAAAGACGACCCTCTTGCCCTGAAAACCATTTTGATTGTTTCTGCTTCACCGGCTCCGATGGTTGCGGTAATGCTTTCCAAGCTGTATCATTTAGATGTCGATTTAGCGCTCAGTCCCTTTGTCTACACTACCGTTATCTACCTTATCGTGTTAGTGCCTCTTTTTATTGTTCTTATGAATTATGTTTGGATCTAAGTCTAAGGCTGCTTTTTCCACGCAATATCTTTGGGTCTCTTTAGCTGTTGATGTTTAAAAACAGGAACGTTATATTTTGCGCCAAGAATGCGAAATTGTTCTTTATAAGTTCCTTTCATTTTATCGTGTATAGCAATGCCACCAATGCCCCCCACAATGGAAGCAATACAATTTTCGATTTTTTCCAAGCCGCTTTCTTCTTCATAAGCGCCGCCCACAAGCCACTGATTGGCTAAAATATGCGAAACGCCAAAGGCGTTATTATCCCAAGATTCAAATACTGCCCCTGCAAAAGAAGGTTCAAAATGTATTCCTCCCGCACACAGCAAATGGACAATGTTTTTCCCGTCACTGTTAAAGACATCAAAAAGCGCATTGGCAATCACTTTTGCCGCATCGGGATTTGCCCATGCTTCCGGGCTGCTGCCGATTTCAATATCCACAATCGGCACATTATATTCCAACACCCGTTCTGCCGCAGCGTTGCTGTAAACAATGCTGGACCAATGAGTCGCTTCTGTAGTAACCGTGTAATCGTCCATTCCCAATGCCACTCTGTTTTTTTCCATCGAAAGCATTAAATTGCGCATATATTTAGCATTCGCAGGCCCGAAATTGCCCGAAAGCGGATCTCCTGCAGAATGAATGGAAAAAATTTTATCCGGCGCATTGTCACCCTCATGCCATGTGATAAGTCCGCCAAAATCGTATCCTTCAAAATGCTCTTTCATTATCGGAAGATAGCAGTCCAAATCATGCCAGATAACACGCTGAGTACGCACGAAATGGATGATGTTATCTTGTTCATCTTTATATTCCAAAACCGGCCATTCATCAATCATCTGATTGGTTGTTGTCAGGTCTTTTCCGGTTTTTTCCACTGCTTCAAAAATATGTTTTGCTGCCGGATCCGTCTCTAGGTTCATACCAAAATAATAAACACATCTTTTTTGCTTGCTCATAGCCGTTTCACCTCATTATTTTTTAGTAATTATCATATCAATTTTCACATCCTTTGGCAATCAAATTTTGTATTTTATGCAAAGCTGGCATTTCTTCTTTTCCTTTTGTATAATATATCTATAAAATATTTATGCTAATATTATTTCCATAATAAAGGATATTACTTGATGAAATACAGAAAAAATGTAAAAACCGGCGAAGATTTGTCTGTTTTGGGCTATGGATGTCTGCGTTTTACAAAAAAAGGCGCAACAATTGACCAGGAAAAGGCCGAAAAAGAAATGATTTACGCCATTGACAACGGTGTCAATTATTTTGACACGGCCTATATTTATCCCGGCAGCGAGGTTGCCTTGGGCAAATTGCTTGCAAAAGGCTATCGCAACAAAGTATATATAGCGACAAAACTTCCCCATTACTTCATCAAAAAAACCGAAGATATGGAAAAGTTTTTTCAGGAACAGCTTCAGCGGCTGCAAACGGATTATATCGATTATTATCTTATGCATATGCTTTCTGATACTCAAGTTTGGCAACGACTGATATCATTAGGTATTATCGACTGGATTGAAGAAAAAAAAGCCTCCGGGCAAATACGCCGTATCGGTTTTTCTTTTCACGGGGGAACCCAAAGCTTTATGGAGCTTGTTGATGCTTATGATTGGGATTTTTGCCAAATTCAATTTAACTATTTAGACGAATTCAATCAAGCGGGTATCAAAGGGCTCCGTTATGCGGCAGAAAAAAATCTCCCTGTAATCATCATGGAGCCTTTGCGCGGCGGCAAATTGACCCATTCCCTTCCTCCATCGGCACGAAAAATCATGCAAAAATTTCATCCGACAAAAACCCCTGCAGAATGGGCATTGCGCTGGGTGTGGGATCATCCGGAGGTAACCGTTGTGTTATCGGGTATGAATCAGATGGAGCAAGTGGTTGAGAATATACGTATCGCCTCAACGGCCGAAGCCAACACCCTCACTGAAGAAGAAAAAAATATGATTGCACAAGTCAAAGAAGAATGGAACAAAAATATTCAAGTTCCCTGTACAGGCTGCGGATATTGCATGCCTTGTCCCCATGGCGTAGATATTCCCGTCTGTTTTGATGCGCTGAATACTCGTTATATCGACAACTGGTTTGTCGCTTTTAAAAAATATGTCATGTGTACCACGATGAAAACCGTACCCAGCAACGCCTCCAAATGCGTGCGATGCAGACGCTGTGAAAAACTGTGCCCGCAGGGGATTCAAATTGTTTCTGAATTAGACAAAGTAAAAAAAGTATTGGAAAACATTATCTACCCTGTGACAAAATTCTTTATGAAGCTTGGCAAATTTTAAGGCGTTTGTATAACTTGTTAATAAACACCTATAAAATGTCCCATAAGAAAACAAACTCATTCGAAATAATTTCAATGTATAAAATAAAAAAGAGAACGCCAAAGGCGTTCTCTTTTGATGGTTTATTTGATTAAATAATAATCCCTGCTTTTTTTGCTTCAAATTCTAATTCATCACGAAAATCCGGGTGTGCAATGGATATCAACGCCCGCGCTCTATAATCGATGCTTTGGTTTTGCAAATTGACAATGCCGTACTCCGTGCAGACATACTGTACATCAGTTCTTGGCACAGTAATGGCGGAACCCGGCGCATGAGTCAACGTGATTTTTGAAATTCTGCTGCCGTCTTTTTTCTCAACAACCGACTGCATTGCAAGAAAGCTCATGCCGTTTTTGGATTTTTGCGCTCCGCGAACAAAGTCTAATTGCCCACCAGTACCCGAAAACTGTCTGAACCCGATGGATTCACTGGATACTTGACCCAATAAGTCAACTCCGAGACAAGCATTCAGCGAAACAAAATTGTCATTTTGCGCCACCACCACAGGGTTATTGACCCATTGGATTTCTCGATTGATTATATTCGGATTATTGTGGAGAAAGTCATACATTTCTTTTGATCCGGAAGCAAATCCGATCACGGCTTTCCCCGGATACAGGGTCTTTTTGGAGTTGTTAATGGCTCCTTTTTTCGTGAGATAATACATTGCTTCAACATAAAGTTCTGTATGAACACCTAAGTCTTTGTGATTTTCCAATGAATAGCCCACTGCATTGGCGATACCGCCGATGCCGATTTGAATTGTTGCCCCATTGGGGATTCGTTCCACGATATGTGCGGCCACTTGCTTATCCAAATCGCTGGGTTCTATATTGGGCGAAACCAAAATTTCTTCATCCACTTCCACAATCGCATCAAATTGACTTACGTGTACACAAAGATTTTCGTTCGGAATTATCGGGTTGTTTTTATTGACCTGCGCAATAATCAATTCTGCCGTATCAAAAATTTCCGTAACGCCTGTAGGGTTGCATCCCAAATAACAATACCCTTCTTCGTTGGGTGGCGTAACTTGCATCAGCCCCACATTGGCTTTGATAACGTTGAGCATCAACTCATCATGTCTGTGCAGCTGAAAAGCAGCTGTATCTACTTTCCAACCCGTTTTTTCGCCTGCGCGCTCACCGGGTCCCTTAAACCCTGTGAAAACATCGATATGTCCTTTCGCTTCAGGAATAAAACAATTAAGAGGTTTGATGAGCAATTGCACCGCCAATTTTACATCTTTTAACTCTTTATAGCGTGCTCCAACAGCATTGAGCAACGTATAAGGAGCGTTGTTGTTCGGTGTAGCCCAAACTACATCACCGGATTTGATTAGCTTGGCCGCCTCTTCAACACTCATTTTTTTCTTTTCATAATCGGCTTTCCAGTTCATAGATATCTCCTTTGCACTTATTATTCGTATATCTATTTATTATAACAAAATGAATCTGTATCTTTCAAGCGCTATTATTATAAGTCGTTTTTTTCTCGACTTTTCTATAATACACAGCGCCTGTTATATCTGCAAGAGCCCACCCGATTACTATAGACCACCAAATAATGTTTAATCCAAAACGCGGCGCCAAAGCATAAGCCAATAATACACGTGTTCCCAACGAAATAATTGTCAAAATAATGGACATGCGCACTTTTCCCAACCCGCGATAAATGCCATAAAATAAAAATAAAAATCCGATTAAGAAATAAAAAGCTCCTTCTATTCGCAAATATTGCGCCCCTACAACAATTACTTCTGTCTCGACGGCACTTACAAATAGCATCATAAAACGCTCGGCAAAAATCCAGATAATGGCAGAGATCGCCAAGCCCGTGAGAGCAACAATAATAAACGAAATCTTCATGCCGTCTGCAATCCTTTTTTCTTCTTTTGCCCCATGGTTTTGTGCGACATAAATCGAAAAAGCGTTTCCGTAATCCTGCATAGGCATATAAGCAAAGGCATCAATTTTCACGGCGGCGGCAAAGGCAGCCATCACTTGCATTCCGAAAGAATTCACAAGGCTTTGTATCATCAAAATGCCGAAATTCATAATGGATTGTTGAACGGACGTTAGTATAGAATAGTTCATTGTCAGCTTAAAAATTTTTTTATCAAAACGAATTTCTTTGATTTTAAATTCCAAAAATTCGATTTTTTTTATGCAATACAACACGCAACACACTGCCGCCAACCCTTGGGCAACCACCGTAGCAATGGCCGCGCCGGCTACTCCCCATTTAAAAACGATAATAAACAACAGATCCAAAGCCACATTTAGCAGTGTCGCAAAAATAAGAAAATACAAAGGAACTTTCGAATTTCCGAGTGCTCGCAGCAACCCGGCAGTCCAGTTCCATAAAAATACAAACACCATGCCCACAAACACAATTTGCAAATAAATTTTGTTTTCAGCGATTACTTCTTCAGGCACATTCATAAAAGTGATAATGGGATTGATAAAAAAAAGCGACAATGCCATAATGGCCACCGTCACAGCACCGATAAATATAAAGGAAGTGGATATGCTTATTTTGAGTTCGTCATATTGCTTAGCACCAAAATAACGCGAAAAAACCGTGCCCGCACCCATACAAAGACCGAACAAAACGGACGTGAGCAAAACCATGATTGCAAAGGAGTTTCCTACCGCCGCCAATGCAGACGGACCGATCAGTTTGCCCACAATAATCGAATCGGCAATGTTATAAAACTGCTGAAACACATTGCCTAAAATCATCGGAATTGCAAAAGACACAATGACTTTAAAAGGAGGCCCCTCCGTTAATTTTCGAACCATGTCAATCCGCTTGTGCTCCTTCTTTTTTATTATAAACGTAAATTAGCAAGGACATGAAATTTATTTTGAGTCATCCTTTTTTTTATCCGCCAAAAAACGTTTTTTAAAGAAAAGTAATGTCAAAACAGCAAAGGCCGCAATCAAAATGATGATAACAATATGTGCAAACTTATCGGTGCCCTCTACAATCTTTTGCCACGATGCACCGGCTGCGGCTCCCAAGTGAACCAAAACGGTATTCCAAACAAAAGAACCTACAATTGTATAGAATAAAAAAAGCCCCCATTGCATTTTTGCCATACCCGCCGGGACGGATATTACACTTCTTAAAACAGGTATGCACCTGCAAATTAAGACGGTCAGCTTCCCCTTTCGCTGAAACCATTCCATGGCTTTGTGCAAATCGCTTTTTTTGAAACGCAGCGTTTGACCTACTTTTCCGTCTAATATTTTTCCAAGTCGTTCTTCCGATAAAAGTCTTCCTAACAAATATAAGACAATGGCGCCGATTAAGGAGCCTATTGTTGCCGCAAGAATAACGCCCCAGATGTTGAAATCAGTATAAGTTGTCATAAATCCGCCGAAAGTCAAGATCACTTCAGAAGGAATCGGTGGAAAAATATTTTCAACGGCTATTAATACAGCGACTCCTATATAACCGAATTGATTCATGACATCAATAATCCACTGCTGCATGCATTAACCTCTTTATCAACCAATGCTGTTGGATAGTATTTCGTTTGCGACAAAAAAACGCAATAAAATCCGCTTAAATAAGCGGATTTTATTCTATCAGGAAATCTGCCCTTTGTCCATACTTCCTTCAAAAATGGAATTACTTTGCTGAATAATAACTATGAATATGAATATGACGCAAAGGTCGATCTGTTTTTTTACTTGAACTAAAGCATTAAAGATTCCATAAACAAAGGGTAAATTCCCTCTTTCTTTAATGCGTGAAACAATTTTTGTTTTCGTTCCAGCAATATTTTATAAATTCTTTGATTATTTTTATCAGGCCAAAATTGCTTTGTGTCTGTTTTTAATATATTTTTCAATGATTCTTCAATAGTGTCATATATTCCCAAACCGACTGCAGCAATAATCAGCGCTCCTCGTGATGTCGCTTCTTCATTTTCATATCGACTTACCGATACACCAAATGCATCTGCCTGGATTTGTGCGAACAAGTCTGATTTTGTCATCCCGCCTGCAATGCTGATTTGCTCCATGACGCCTGTTTTTTGTTCCAGAAGCATTAAATTATCGGCAATTTCAAGTGCAATTCCTTCCAATACCGCCCGTGCCATATCTCCTCTTGTACTGCCTAAGGATAAATTAAAAAACAAGCCTTTGGCTTCAGGTTCCCAATAAGGTGCTCCGCTGCCTTCAAAGTGCGGCAACATCAATACTCCGTTAGCGCCTGCAGGCGCTTTTGCCGCTTCTTGCGTCATCTTTTCATAAACACTGTCACTGCTCGCTTCAATGTTATGATAAAATTGCTTTCCAAACCAACGATAAATGGAACCGGAATTAAAAACACTCGCTTCCGCTACCCATTTGCCCGCAATGGCCGAAGCACTGCACAATATGCGCGCTTCTTCATCAAACACAGGCCTGTCGGTGTGAGCAATCACAAAAGAGCCTGTGCCTGTATTGGCCTCGGCCAACCCTTCTCGAACCACATTCAGCCCCACAGCAGCATTTTGTTGATCTCCGCCACACAAAAGAATCGGTGTTCCTTGCGGCAAGTTAGTATGTTGTGCAACGTTTGCTTGCAAATAACCCGCCACGGTTCCCGGAGCCACGAGCTCACACAATTTTTCTCGCGTTACATGTGCCGCTTCAAGCAAATCTTCATCCCAGTCAAAGGTTTGAATATCCATGAGCATCGTGCGCGCTGCCTGTGTCCAGTCGGTTTTCATCTCACCGCTCAACACATAAAATACATAGTCCTGTACACCGATAAATTTTTTCGCACAGTCAAAAAGCGATCGCTCCTGTTCCCGCATCCATAACATACGCGGCAATACTGCATACGGGCTTAACCTTAATCCGGTTTTTGCATATAATCCTTTTGTCGTGTATGTTTTTTCCAATTTGTTGCACTGCTCAATAGTACGTTTGTCTTGCCACATCAATGCTTTGCGCAAGACGGATCCCGTTTCATCAACAGCAATGAGAGATGCTCTCTGCGAAGTAACGGCAATCGCGTCGATTTTGATTTGATGACTTTGTGCATACTCTCCGATTTTTTTCAACACGGCATAGGCAGCATATGCCCAAGTCGCAGGGTCTTGCTCCACTTTACTGGGATAAATGAATTCCGTGCTATATTCTTGTTCTGACGTGCAAAAACATTCTCCGACACTGTTGTATAAGCTTGCCAACATGCCGGAAGTGCCGATATCCAGTGTAATAATATAGGTCACTTTGTTCACTCCGTCTCCGCAAAAGCAATTTGTGTTATCGAATGCGATTTAACCAATCGTTAAATTCTTTGTTTTGTAATACTTCAGGATTGACAATGAATTTCGCTTCTTTTTCTGACAAAAAACGCGCAACGTCCTCCATCAGCAAACCGGGCGAATTCATCAAGGCATCGGTAGTCGTTCCCGCCATATGTGTCGTTAAAGTTACATTGTCCAAATGTAAAAACGGACTGTCTTTTTCGATAGGTTCCGTTGTAAATACATCCAAAGCCGCCCCCATAATTGTTTTGTTCTGCAAAGCCTCAACCAATGCTTTTTGATCCACCAATCCCGCACGACCGGTGTTGATCAGATAAGCTGTAGGTTTCATTTTGCCTATTTCTTTTTTGCCGATCATATTCCTGTTTTGTTCAGTCAGTCGTGCATGGATGGAAACAAAGTCGCTTTTTCTCATCACTTCGTCCAATTCCGCCTTTATGCACCCTGCTTGTTCAATCACCGCAGCGTTTGTATAGGGATCATAGACAAGAATGCGAACACAAAACCCCGTCAGCTTTTTTGCTACTAAACGGCCGATATGTCCAAATCCTATCAGCCCTACTGTTCGTCCTGTCAATTCAGGAATCGATTCACTGTTCACAAAACTCTTTTGCCAAACGCCATTTTTGATGGCATGATGCGCTCTGGCTATATTGCGACACTCCGCCAGCATCATCCCTATCGCATAATCGCTGACCGCATGCGCATTACGTCCTTGTACGTTGAAAACGAGAATCCCTCTCTTGGTGGCTTCGTTCAAGTTTACATTTTCCAACCCTGCACGCGACAAGCCGATGATACGCAGATTTGGCATGGCATCCATGACTTTTGAAGAAACCGGTACAAAGAGTCCCATAAGAACGTCGATTTCTTTTCCATAGTCAATCATTTCCTTTGTAGGATTCTCAATTTCAGGACCATGTTTTTCTACTTCCAGACGACGATATTGCAGCTTTTGCCAATCGCTTTCCCAATCAAAAGTTACCGTATCTCCATATTGTGACAAATGTTCTTGCCAGGCGCTTTGAAAATGTTTTCCCGCAATCATCGCATCTCCGCTTAAAAAAGCCTTTAATCGCATCGTCATAATCCTTCTTCCGAAAATTAAATTTTCTTGCCTTCTCTTTGATAAATATCCGAAACGCGCTGCCCGAAACGCTTTAAAGAATATTCTTTGGCACTTTTTTTGCCTTCTGCTGCCATTTGTTCTCTTGTCTCCGGCTCCTTTATCATTTTTGATAAAAATGATAAAAACTCCTCTTTGGTTTCGTATTGATAACCGTTTTTGCCGTTGATAATGAGTTCTTCCAAACACTCATCTTTTCGGCAAAGTACGGGCGTACCACTTGACAAAGCCTCCAGGAAAGTCAGTCCTTGAGTTTCACTGATGGAAGCGCTTACAAACAAATCTGCCGCTTGATAATATTTGGGCACTTGCTCTTTTTCAAATCTGCCTATTCGAAAACACACTCGATCCCCCAGGTGCATTTTTTCTGCCTGAGCAAGTAATGTTTCACTTTCGGGGCCCGTCCCCGCCACAACGAAAATCACGTTGCGCTCTTTTATCTCCTGTACATAACTTAACAATTCCGTGATGTTTTTTTCTTTGGCAAGTCGCCCGAACGACAAAATGATAAACGCCTCTTCAGGCAAATTCAACTCTTTTCTGAGCTGTTGCTTATCAGCGCTGTTATTTTCATTTTCAAATCGGCTCAAATCAATGCCTGTGGGAATTATGGATATGGGTTTTGTCACACCATAGTTTTCAATAATTCTTTTCATTTTAATCGTAGGAACAATGACATGATCTACATATTTCAGCCAGTGTTTCGTCATGATTTTTGCTAAAAAGTCGCCGAATCGTTTGCTGGGCGAAAAGTAAGCAGTATATTCTTCAAAATGCGTATGATAGGTATGAATCAAAGGTATGCTTTGTTTTCGTGCAATTTTTATCGATGGTCGAAACGTAAGCAGTTCGCATTGTGAATGAACCACATCGGGCTTCCAATCGATGATTTCTTGATACATCTGTTTGCTTATCGGAAGTCGAAGCCTTGCTTCAGGATAAATCAACTCAAACCCTACAGAGGGTATCATATAAACATTTTGCGATTGCCCTAAACGCTTTTGCCGCAGTGTCAACACCCTTACATCATGTCCTTCTTCTTCCACTGCGCGTTTTAAGTTCATCACAGAAGTCACTACACCGTTTACCGTCGGATCATACCAGTAGGTCGTTATTAAAACTTTCATTTTTTTACTCTACTTCACTTCATTTTTTATTTATTGTTTGTTTTGTTCTTTCTCAATGCTAAAAATCCCGCCAATGCACCTGCCAAAACCCATAAAGATTTTAGCGGATTGGTATATTCATCTGCTTTTGATCCTGTATAGCTTTTGTCACGCTTCAGTTTTTTTATATCTCCGACTCCTTTTATTTGGCTTTTCATCATTTGTATTCCTTTTTTCTTCCATTATTATTTTTATATTATATCACGAATTTTATATAGATATATACCAATCGTTATGAGTCCTTATGTAAATTTCTTTATATAAAACGACTGATTTTTTACCAAATCAAGTGAATGAAGTCAAACCATCAGCGCAAATTAAAATGCCGTTCCCCTTTCCTCTACCGTATAAAACAATCTCTCTTTTTATAAAAAAATAATTTAGGCCGTTCGGTTTTCTCTTTTATTCAACATATGTCTTTTCACCGGACAAAACTTTAAACCTGTTGAAAAGTGTCTATTCTTTACGTCTAGCTTTCGAATTTAAAAATCCTCCAAACGATAAAAACGACCAAATATTGTACAAGTTTACATGAGAAAAGCCTTATCTTTTCAGGATTTTGAGTATTTTTTACAACTTTTCGTTTTTTATGGTACAGTAATATTAAATATTATAATCAACAAAATATTCTAAAGGAGGTTATTGATATGCAAAGAAAAAAAAGAAGTGACGAATTGTATCAAGGAATGGTCAAAACATTCCCCTATGCCGCCGGAAGAACTGACGAAGAAATGAAAAGACCCTATATCGGCATCGCCAACACTTGGACCAACCATTTTCCGGGTCATGTCCACTTAAATCAAATTACACAGGCAGTAGAACAAGGTGTCTACATGGGCGGTGGCACCCCGGCTGTCTTTGGAACCATTGCAGTAGCCGACTGCACAATCGGTAGCGGATTGCTTCCAAACATGTCTCTGCCCAGCCGTGATTTAATTGCGGATTCTGTGGAATGTATGACATATGCTTCAAAATTCGATGCATTGGTTCTGGTTGCAGGGTGTGACAAAATAATTCCGGGGATGCTGATTGCCGCTGCAAGACTCAATATTCCAACGATTGTTGTTACCGGAGGCGCCATGTTACCGGGCAAAATTAAAGGCCATCAGGTGGACATCACCTCAGGCAAATTTATCCAGGACGAAGTTGCAGCAGGCAGACTAAATCAAAATGATATTGATAATTTATGGAAACATATGTGCCCGGGCATGGGCGCCTGCGCAGGTTTGTTTACTGCCAATTCTATGGCATGTATCACGGAAATCATCGGAATGGGCATGCCTGGCAACGGCACAATCCCCGCAGTTTATGCAGAACGTATCCGTATGGCAAAAGAAGCGGGAATGCAGATTGTAAAACTTTTCGAAGAAGATATTAAACCGCGCGATATCATGACAAGAAAAGCTTTTGAAAATGCAATCCGTATAGATATGATGATGGGCGGCTCTACCAATACGGTTTTACACTTGCTGGCCATTGCCGCTGAAGCCGAGGTGCCATTGACTGTTGATGATTTTGCTCAACTCAGTCAAACCACACCCGAAATTTGTAAAATCACACCTTCCGGCAAACACTACATTGTAGATTTATACGAAGCAGGCGGCATACAAGCCATGATGAAGCAAGCTGCTGACAACAATATGCTTCATGAAAACGAAATGACCGTTACCGGAAAAACTGTCATAGAAAACTGCAAAAACGCAGAAGTTTTAGATCCGGAAGTCATTCGTCCCTTTAGTGAAGCATACCATCAAACAGGCGGTCTCAATGTTTTGCGAGGCAATATAGCCCCTGAGATTTCACTTGTCAAATCTGCAGCAGTACCGCTGAATATGTGGCGTTTTAAAGGCCCGGCAAATTGCTACGACAGCGAACAAGCCGCACGTGCAGGTTTATTGAACGGTGAAATCAAACCCGGACAAGTTGTAGTTGTTCGATACGAAGGTCCGAAAGGCTTTCCGGGTATGCCTGAAATGGCAACGCTGATTTTAATGATCCAAGAAGCCGGCCTTGGCGATTCGGTAGCATTGATTACAGATGGAAGATTTTCAGGAATGACTAGCGGACCGAATATCGGTTATATTTGTCCCGAAGCTGCCGTAGGCGGTCCTATTGCTTTTATTGAAAACGGCGATATTATCGAATACGACATCGAAGCCGGAACCCTTCAAGTACATGTAGATGCAGAAACAATGGCAAAGCGGGAAGCGAAATGGACTGCACCTGAGCCCAAAATAACAACAGGGTTTCTGGGCAAATACTATTCTATGGTAGGTCCTTCTTCAAAGGGCGCCCTCGTCAGAGGACCTTTCGACAAAAGATAATGTACGTATTTGAGAAGTTCTGAATCTTAAATAAACGACACGAAACGGCAAAATTTGACAAGGCGATGTTTTTCCTTCAACAAACATCGCCTTGCTTTTACAATAAGCCGCTTAAATAATGCAAAGTAATCTTATATAAATTGCAAGTTTTACATTTTAATTTTATTGCCTACTCGGTATTTTGTATATCACAAAATCATCATATACTTGTTATTTTCTCGATTTTTAGCTATTTTTCTCATATTTTATACATTTTTTTTGAATTTTTATAAATAAGAATGGACAAATCAAAAGCAAAATAGTATAATATAAATCGTATTCAGGATATAGCGTTGTACTCGCATGTAGGGCAATTCATTGCTCTTGAGCAGTTTGCACAACTTGTGAGGTTTTTGTTTTTCCTTTGGGTACAATATATATATTTAGGAGGTACCCAAATGAACAGTGGTACAGTAAAATGGTTTAATGCAGAAAAAGGCTATGGCTTTATTTCGAACGATGACGGCGGAGAAGATGTATTTGTACATTTCTCTTCAATCATGGTCGACGGTTACAAAACCCTTCAAGAAGGACAAAAAGTAACCTTTGATGTCGAAACAGATCCGAAAAACAGCAGCAAGCTCAGAGCAACAAACGTTTGCCCTGTATAAAATCAAAACAAACGAAATAAGGAACAGATTAAGCCTGTTCCTTATTTTTTTATATCCTTTTATCCCCTGGTTTCACTTTTACAAGTTTGCTGTTTCGTTTTCTGCCTTATCAAATAATGCAATCTAACAAAATTTATTACATTCGTCCACAATCAATTTATTCAACGACTCATAGGCCAAAAATGCACTTTGGTCTGTGATATATTCATGATAAATTTCCAGAAATGCATCTTCAATAATGTTTATAAAATCTTTTGTTGAAATATTGCATTTTTTTTGAAAAGTATCCGTGCTGATTTCCATAAAGTCATGCGCGACAAAATTGCGAATCTTGCTTTCAACCTCTCTCAGCATCTCCAAATATCGGGTTACTTTCTCCCGTTTTTCATTTAATTCCTTTTCGTTGAACTCTTTAACAATATTCAATAAATTGTATGCTGTAATATCTATCCTGAGGGAATTGACCTTCTTCGAGGAGTTAGCCTTAAAAATCTTTTCCCACAAAGATTCACATGCGGGACAATACTTTTTTGCCTTGTCATAATCCAACATTTCTCGATTTTGTGCTTTTTCTGTTATAGTAATTTTTTTAATATCGAAGCCGTATTCTTTTCGCAGCCACACCTGGCAAAATTCTTTTAAAATCGGCGACAACAGCAAAACGCCGTCTGCATATTCTCTTTTTTGAAACTTTACCTTTAACTTCAAATAATATTCAAAAACTTCAAAGACATCGTCATGCTTTACCGAAAACACCGATGGAAATTCGGCATATTTTTCTCGGTTCGCCTTAATATAATGTAATTGAAAATTAATGCGTTTATGCGCCATTTCCAAATGTCGATATAATGCGCTGTCCTTATCGATTGCGTCAAGCTCATCTTGATCTGCAAGCATAAAAGCAGAATTATAATTGTAAGACTTCACTTCTTCCACAATCTTTGAAATCAATAAAGTTTTACGAAACTCGATTAAATCCGTCTCTCTGCATCGATTCGCAGCTTCTGCAAAATTATCAACATTATTTTCAAATTCTTCTTGAATATCATATTTGTCGCCGACAATACTTTCTCTATTGGACCCTTGTTCGTGCGTATCTACCTCAAGCGCAATCACTTTTTTATTCCCGGTAACGGCAATCAGTCGCAAAGCAGCGCCGATTTGTTGCGTTCCGCTTGTAAGGTTAATGAGAAACTGCGCATTTTCATGTTTTTTATAGATATCAAAAATTTCTTTTTTTAATGTTGTCGCAAATTCATCCATATCATGCGGGCGCTTAATCCCCGTTTGAATATCATTTACATCACAGACAATGCCCTCTTTTTCACAGAGCAGTTCAATGGTTTTGCCCATTCTTTTATCGCCCATATAATCTTTATACAATTCTTCTGTATATAAAATATATGCATACCTTGGTTTGTAATGTCTGATAATATGCAAAATAGGTCCATCATACATGCCTCGAATGGGATCAGTTCTCCCTATTGCAGTAATCAACACCTGTTTTGTTTGATCCATATACTCATCTCCCCTTTTCTTTAAAACTATACAAGAAAAAAATATTTTTTCAAGTAGCGTTAGCATTTAATCCATTTTCAACATTTGCAAAACAAAAAACAGACTTACGTCCCTACTGTAGGGATTGTTTTTTTATAAGAAAAACAGATTCAACAAGAAAATAATAAACAGGTTTACGTCCCTACTGTAGGGATTGTTTTTTTATAGTAAAAAATAACACTTAGGGGTGAAAGTATGAAACGTTTACGTCCCTACTGTAGGGATTGTTTTTTTATACTTTTTGCACGGAGAGGGGGGCGGCCTTTCCCGCTGTTTACGTCCCTACTGTAGGGAT
>DCTT01000017.1 GCA_002329295.1 Eubacteriaceae bacterium UBA1433 | reverse complement strand
GCCCCGCTCGGGCAGGGGGGTCAGGTGCCGCACATCGACAAAGCCCTGAACCAGGCCGTCATCAACATACCACCAATTGCCCGAGGATGACAGAAAGGTATACAGGCGCCCAGGCTGCAGCCAGCGATCATTTGCGCTGTCCGCCTCAGGCAGGCCCATCAGGGCCCGGGGCGCGTCCACCCCGGCCAGGCGCGGCGCGGCAAAAGCCTTCAGCAGCAGGGCCTGCACGCCCCCCGCCCGGGCAAACAGGCCGGAATCCTTCAAACGCAGGAAATCCACGGCCTGCGCATCCACCTGGTACAGCCTGCCCGGCTCCATGGTCTGACCGGCAGGCCGGGCGTCATCCACCCCGGAATAAAGCGGGCTTGCCGTTTGCGAATACACCAGCATGGTCTGCTCCGCCACCTCGCCGATGGCGCCTGTGTGCTGCCTTTGCACATAGCCCACCTGGTCCATGACCTCAACCCGCAGATAAGCTCGGTTTTGCCCGGTCACCCGCAGGAGCTGACCCGCCTTGAGGTCGATCAGCGGCTGCGCGCCGGCCAGCGGCCAGGACAAAAGCGGCTGCTCCATCGCNNGGGTGGGCTCCAGCGGCTGGTCGCGGCGGAGCTCCTCAAGCTTGTCGGCATATATGTAGCCGCGCACGCCCTGCGCCTCCACATACAGCATGAACTTGGTGCGGCCCAGCACCGTGAAGGGCGTCTCAGGCAGCAGGCGCAGCAGCACCTCGGCGCCATGCAGGGATTGTTCGCGCAACAGGCGGACATCCCAGGCGAACATCGTCTTGCCCTCACGCCAATCGCTGAACACCTTGGGCATGGGGAGCAGGTTCGCCAGGCTGACATAGCCGGATACATCCGCCACCTGCGTCCAGCCAAAGCCTTTTTGAGCGGGGTCCGCCGATACCCGGATGACAAGCGGCGTGTACTGCGGAATTCTCAGCAACACCTCGCCTGACCGGTCCGGCTGCGCGTACAGGTTGGTTTCCGTTATAAAGTATCCCTGTGTTGTTTCAACCTCAGGGCCCTCAGCCGTCCCCTGTAGCATCGTCAGGGTCATGAGCAGCGCAAGCGTCACGACAACTGCCGCGCGCCGCGCTGAGAAAGNNCCTGCCCGGGACGCCCTGCGCATGCCTGTGATTATACACACGCGCTCTTTCAATGACAAGAAAACGAACGCGCCGCACTCGTTGACAACAGCGGGAGCCTGAAGAAATACGCATTAAGCGCTGGCAAAGCGCAGTTCACGCACAGGCCGGCCGTTTCTCATGGAAGAGATCCTGCCGCCGCCTGAAGTGAATGACAGTACCTGAAGTGAATGACCGCGCCAACAGCTTGACAGGCCAAAAATGCTGATATACGATATTCCCGCGGCCAGACCGTCTGTGTTGAGGTATCGAAGCGGACGAAAAAGCTTGAACGAACCACGCAAGGCTGATGGAGAGTTGTCCGAGTGGTTGAAGGNNCTAGGGTTCGAATCCCTAACTCTCCGCCACATCATCAACAACCGTTGATACGATCAGGCCCGTCTCGGATGGAGACGGGCCGTTGTTATTGAGGGGTGAAAGCATAACTGTTACTTGGTCATATAGAACGAGAAATAAGGATTCAGGACGATCACTGAACGCAAGCGATCGTCCTGAATTTTTATAAATTAGTTGATTGATGAGCTCTTGATTGAGTTCCTGTCGCTTGCTGCCGGTCTATTCTCGCGGATAAAGGCTCATATAGGTGTAATCCCCGTTGACCCCTTCATCCCCCAGAACGATTTCCCATTTGTCATTTGCATAAACGCCGGCATCACCGTAAATATTCTTATATTTGTCGGTATCTTTTTTCTTGAATCCTGCATCCTGCAATCTTTTTGCATAAGCGTCAATTTCGGCTTGCGTATATCGAATGTCTACCGTATAAAAGCTCTTATCCGGTGTCCAATCACCCCAAAGAAATTCTCCTGTCAGCGGAGTAGGAACCTCTTCCGGCCAACCTTCAGGCCCTTGAATTCCCGGTGACGGCTTTGCTTCCGTGGCACAGGCCGCAAACGCTAATGCACAGAATATGACCAATAACAGTATCACTATTGTTTTCTTCATTACGTTTTCCCCCTGTCATCTAAAAGAATTATTCAATTACATATTCTATGTTCATATTGTAACATAGATATTTCCTTATAGGCAATCTGCATTTCTCTTTTCTGTAAATTGCAAATGCAATCGCCTTAAACCGATTTTTTAAAAAAACTCCCGTACGCTTTTTGCATAGCTGTTCGCGCCCCCTCATACCAGGCTTCAAAGCTTTCTGCTTCTCATAGCCCACCGCTTCCGTCTATACTTTTTTTGCTTTCCGAAAATTCCGCTCTGTAAGCCCGATTTTCCTTACAATAGACCTTTGAGGGCGCTTTTAACTTAATCGTCTTTTTTCTGCCGACCGAATGCCGAAAAAGCTGTTCATTTTCCTAAGGTTCCATCGAAAACCGCAAATGCGCTTCCGAATAAAGCGTCCCAGGAAAAAACGACACATTATAAATGATAAACATCTTTTCTTTTTTCCATATCATCTGATATACGCCCGGAACACCTTGTGCAAGATTTTTTTCTAAATCCGAAAATTCGTATTGCTCCGAACCGGTGCTGTCCTCGCCTTCCAGATACATCATACATTCTCCATCATGGCCGTAATGAGTTTTTAAGACCGTGTAAAATTCCTTCATCTCCTTTGCAATGACAGCCGGTTCTTTGTCTTTGAAATGCACCCAATACCCCGCTGCTTGAATTACTTCTGAGCCATAAGATGTATAAAACTCCGTCCCTGTGGCATTGTTCCCTGTTACACCCATATAAGTCGCGTTGCCCTCATTGAAAATGTTATAACTCGAATAGGATTGATCCGCAAATTCTCCGTCATAGATAAAGTCGTTTTTTATATAATCCGTTCCTTCTTCCAATCCTTCCAATTCTTTTGCAATGCTGCCTCCTACCACATTTCCATCAGCCATTCCATGCGGGTCAATTTTTTCAAATTCCGATACTTTCTTTTGAGCGCACCCCGCAAATAACAAAATACTGCAAAGCAACAACGCCATACATGCCACTATCATTTTTGTTCTTCTTTTTCTGTTATAAATTTTATTGTTTTTCATCTCGTTTTTCCTGCTACTTTCTCCTACTTTCTTTATACTGCAGCAGAACTAAAATAGAAAATAACATCCCCGTTACCACTGCAATTTTCACCCGCTGAGCATTAATTATTTTTTCTTGCTCTATACTCTGTTTGACTTCTTCCACCGTCTGCCAATTATCAAAATACACTGTGGACAATATCTCAAGCAACGTCGTTTTCTCTTCTTCATTTGCCTCATTGCCACTCACCGGATAGTGTGCAATCGTCACAAGCTTTTTATTGATTACAGTGGCATAAGTCAGCATTTTTTTATCTCCTACCACATATTCCATATTGATATAGACATAGTTATTTTTTTTATTCGTCTCATCACTGAAATATACGCCCAACACTTTTCCCTCTTCCATAGTTGCCTCTTTTTTTATTTCTTCTTCCAATGTCGCTTTTGCCTTGTCGGACATACGCAAGTATACCTCTGTCAAGTTGTCAATTTTTTTAAACTCTTCACAATCGGCTACCACCTTTACCAGTATTAAACCCTTGCTTCGATGATAAGCAAACAGCGAAATGCCATCGTTTTCCATATCCGACATCAACGCTTCGTAGGTGCCATATTTTTTTACGTCCATGTCCTCTGCAGGAGTATTTTTTGTAAACACAATCCAACCTGCGGGAATTTCTATATGCATACCCACTTCTTCTTCAATTTTATACGCTCCACCCGCCTCACCGTTTACTTGCAAACAATTCAGTGTAAACATCGCCACCAATATTACCAACACCAGCACGGCTTTTGGTATCTTTTTTTCTTTTAATACAACCAAGATAGTCTTTTTCATAAAACCTCCACAAGGTGCGTACTTTTCAATATGCCTCTGTGTTAATGCGGCAAGACTGCACCTCTCTCCGCTGTCTTGCCGCAATTTTATGCATTTTTTTCTACATACTTTGTATAATCTTATTCAAACCTTTATACGTATCTTTCTTTTGTCTCCAATTCGTCACTGGTTTGGCACATTTTCTGTTTTCTTCGCTGTGCGCCTATTTTATGGTCACGCCACATCGCACACAAAACTCGCTGTCGGGCTCCAACTTGGCTCCACACGCAGTGCAAAAAACATTGTCGCTTTGTTCTGCTTCTTGCACAATCTCAGCGTTGTTCTGTTCATTTGCTGTCGGAGTCGCATCTCCCGGCTCTTGCATCGCCACTGTTTGAGACACGTTATCAAAGGCGCCTTCCTGCCCTTGCGGACTATAGGCATCTGCAGCAGAAGGCATTGCTCCTTGTCTGTTCATTGCTTCGCTGCTGTCACTCTGTAAAGAATGTCCGCCATCCGCATAAATCGCAGGCTTTTTCTTTCGTGTTAAGAAAACAACAATAACAATCACAATCACGAGCGCCACAGCTGCTACCGCCATTAAAATCGTTCTGGGCGATTCTTTCTTTTCCGCAATAGACGATTCTTTCTTTTCTGCACTGGATGATTCTTTCTTTTCCGCAGCATTTCCCATGACTTGCTCCACTGTCAACTGATTGTCATAATGCACTGTGGACAATATCTGATAAAAATCCGCCTTATCCTGTTCGCTCAATGTGTTTCCCTTCAAAGGAAACATACTGAACATCACAAACTTTTCATTGATCAGCGTTACTTGGGCCTCCATTTTGCTTCCATAAACCACAAACTCAAATCCGACATAGAGATAGTTATTTACTTTGTTTGCTTCGTCACTGTAATGCAGTCCCAAAAATGTTCCGTCTTCAGAACCTGCCCCACTCTTTACCTCATCAATAAACTCTTTTTTCTCTGCTTCGGTAGCACGGAGATATTCTTCAGTCAAACTGGTGATTCCTTTAAATTCTTCGATATCCGACATAATTTGAACTGAAAAAATTGCCTGATCGCCCTTGAGTGCCACAAGATAAATATCACCCTCTTTTAAATCATTCATCAGTACATCATAACCGCCGTACGTTTTCACGTCAGGATCGCTGGCCGAAGCATCTCGAGTGTATACTTTCCAGTCACGCGGAACTTCTAAACTCATTCCGACTCCTTCTTCAATGCGAAAATTTCCTCCTGGTGCTGCGCTGACAGGCGTACAAAAACATAACACGATAGCTATTGCCAACAGTACTGCCAATATTTTTTTCATATCCGTCTCCTTCTGTATTTTTTACGTATAAAGTCCTTCATTACGTTTTCTATTATACAATGATTAAGCCCCTTATTTCAAGAACCGTTTCTCCATCGCTTCCGGTTATTTTCTTTTACCGCCTGTAAAAAAATTCTTTTGCCACATTTTATCAATATTGTGCAAATTATTCATATTTTTCACGTAAAATTTTTGTTCTTATTCCTTTTTCATTTATTATTTACAAAAATACTCTGCGCATTTTGCAAAAAAGACTGCATAGCAACTTATCTCTGTTGAAAAAACAATTCTTTCAAATAGAATAATTGACAATCTTTCTTTTTTTCTTTATATTATCCTGCAGTATATTTTTTCAATAAAAAAAACGAGGTATTACCTCGTTTTTTTATTTGCAAATTTGCAGGATTACACTTTTGTTCCGCAATTTCTGCAAAAAACATCCCTTTCTGCCAACGGTGCACCACACGCTTTGCAGACAAGTTTTTTCTCCAATTTCGTACCGCAGTGCATACAGAATGCCGCATTCTTCTGATTGCCTTTTCCGCAGTTGGAACAAACTGTCTCTGTTGCTTCTTGTGAAATTGCCTCTGTGTTTGTTTGGATCACAGATTCCGACTGCACGGAAGTTGCAGGTAATACAGATTGCACAGACGATGCAGAAGGTGCAGGTTGAACGGGAGCTGCAGCAGGCACAAAAGGCGCCGGCGATACCGGTTGTGGCGGTTGTGTTGGCTGCGCAGGTTGCATGGAAATTTCCGGTCGCATACTTGCACTTGATATCGATTCTAGACGGGATCGTTTTCGTCTCTTACCCAATAACAATATTCCTATCACCACAATTGCGATAATTACTATGCCTGCCAGCACCCATAATAAAATAGTTTCCATATCTATCCCTTTTTCAGGAATTGAAATACCACTGTTTTGTGAGCCAGCCTTTGCCGGCTCTTTCGGTGCCGCTCCCTCTTTCTTATTCACGGCAATCGATTTTGCACCGTCAATATGGACTGCTTTCAGAAAATTTTCCAAATCGCTGATATCTTTGGCGTCCAGCGAAGTCTTTCCCAAAGGAACATTGGCAATAAACATTGCTTTGCCGTCTACAACAATGGCATATTCCCGATAAGTAAAGTCTTCCGCCTTTCCATCATATTGCAAATAACGATAGTTATTGCCTCCTCCGGGATTACTCTGATAAAATTTCATGTTGCTGAAAACAGTAAATTTCCCGTCAGCCTGCGCCTCTTGCAATATGCTTTGCACTGTGGCATCATCTGCTGCCTCCATCATCGCACGCATCTCATCCGCCATCTCGCCAGCGGACCACATTTCCAAGCTGATGCAAGTATCAGAGGTGGGATAGACATCAATATAAAGATCATATGCCTCCATAAACTCTATCATGGCCGCATAATCCGTATAATATTGACTAATATCTTCATCCGATGGCGGTGTATTTCGAGTCAGAACAATCCAGTCTTGCGGGACTTTTACCGTCATACCGGCTTCTTCCACACGATAAATGCCTCCCGGCTCCGCACTTACAGATATACAAAAACAAAGAACCATACATAATACCAAAAACACTGTCAAAAACTTTTTCATACCCTTCTCCTCTTTTATGTTTCGCATATCCTTTACTGCTTTTTATTATACAATTTCAACATACCTTTTTACAATGGCGTTTTTATTTCTTTTTACCGGTACATTTTATCATTTTGCATCATGCGCTTTTTCATTTTGCTTTTCGAATCACAAAACAAAAAATGAGGCTGTCATGCCTCATTTTTATTCTAATTATTCTTTTTTTATTGCACCTTTGCGCCACATTTACCGCAAAAATTTGTTCCATCCGATAACGGCGTACCACATTGCATGCAAAATGCTCTTTTCTTCATTTCTTGCGATGTTGCACCCGCTTCTGCCACCGATTCCTGTTTTTGCCCTATAGAGGGCGATCCTGACAGTGCTTGCGTAAGCGATGCCTTTTTTTCTTTGCTATATGATGAAACCTTTTTTTTGTGCCTTTGTTCATTATCCTTAAATATCTTGTTTCCTTACAGACTCTTTTTCTTTCTCAATAGCTTCATCCCCACGATTGCTACGACACTCACAACAACTACAGCCAACCCGATCAGCAATATCGTACGCATATCCAGCCCGGTCCTGGCAGTCGTTTGATTATTTTGGTTTGCAAATGAATCTTGTTGCGAAGGACTTTGCGGTGTTGTTTCTTGTTTTGGTGCCGGGCTGCTGCTTGTCATTACACTTTTATCATAGACAATTTTCCCAAGCACCTGTTCTAATATTGCTTTATTGTCGGTACTCAGCATATAGTCTTCTGTCGGTACACCATAAACAAAAACAGCTTTATCTCCGACTACAGCAATATATTGGTCTACCACATAATGTTCAGTAGCTATCGTATTTTCCAAGTAAAGCCAATTGCTGCTCCCGCCCGGATTGCTCTCATATAATCCAACGAGTTGCACATCTCCCGCCGGTGCATTATCCATCATATCAGTTAATTTTTTTTCACGCTCAATTTTGTCCTCGGTGCCCAACAATTCCCTGAATTGGTTGCTCAACTCTTCTGCAGGCCAAATTTTAATGCCGATCATCATCTTCTCGTTAGGCAGCGCTTCCATATACACTTTATACTTTTCCATATAAGCAATCATTTCCGTATGGTTTGTATAATACGCCGCAATATTCGCATCTTCCTTAGGCATATCTCTTGTGTACACCACCCAACTATCCGGGAGTTGAAGGCTCATTTTTCCTTCTTCGATGCGGTAATTGGTTTCTGCTGCACTTACAGATACACAAAAACACAGCATCAGGCTTATTGCTGCGATGATTATAAAAGCTTTTTTCATCCTATTCCTCCACCATATTTTTCGCGAAATAATCTTTATATTTATTATACAGTTTCAAAACGCCTCTTAACAAGATTGTTTTCCATTTTCAATTATACTTTGTTTTTAAAAAATCCGCTTTAATCCATTCTATTTTTTTTCTGTTAAAACAAAAAGCAGCGCATTTCTACGCTGCCTTGTTTTGCCTGCTTTTTTTATAACAAATCAGCACAAGAAGGACACTCATCTTTACCTGCCGGAATTTGTTTTCCACAATACCAACAATATTCCAGTTCAACATCCTCTTCTTCTGTTGTTTCTTCCGGTTGCGTTGTCGTCTCTGAAGCCGCCTTTTGTTCTTTTTCCGCCTTCTCTTTCAGCTCCGCAATTTTGGCTTTCAACGCAGGGTAAGCTTCTTCTGCATTATCAATATCCATCACTGCCATCTCCATCGGGCACGTACCCGTACCTTCGCGGTTTTCAATGGCATTGACAAATTGTCCGCAAGTTGCCTTAATGCCCGCTTGTGCCAAAAACGCCAACGCCGGCATGCTCATAACCTCGCCGTAAACTTCTGTAACGCCCCCCAAGGCAAAAATCATCGCAGAGGCTTTTCCTACAATTTTGTCTACAACCACGGCATCTTTCAGTCGTCTGCCTTCAAAAAGCAGTATTACCGGTACAATGCCTTTGCCTTCCATTTGGTCACTAATCATATTATCACGAATCACCACACAGGCATATTCGCCCGAAGCCACCATTCTCTTTGCTTCTTCAAACAATTCGTTGTTCACACTCATCGCATTCGTTTTCCTTTCTTAACAGCCATTACAATAATAGGCACTAAAATCAGTTGAATAATGATTCCCGGTAACCCTGTTACCGCCGCAGCCCAAACACTCAAAGCCTTGAGCTGTCCCGCTGTCAATGTCAGCAGCCAAAACATCAGTCCATACACCACTCTGCCGGCTATCATGGCGCCCACCAACGCAGGATAAATCCCGAATCGCACCTTAACGAGACCTGCTTTTTCATACAGCAGCCCCGATACCAATCCATACGTTGCCAATTCCGCCATCATAATCGGCAACATAGGAAAAGCGGGCGGCATTCCTGTCATCAAACTGCTGATCAGCGGCGTTAGCACACCGGCAAACATACCAAATATCGGTCCGCTCAGAAAGCCTGTCAACAATACAGGCAGATGCATCGGCAAAAACATCGTCCCCTGCACACCGAACGCATGGGCAGTAAAGTAGGGCAACAACACGCCAACAGCGACCAACATGCCTGCAATAGTGAGCCTTCTCGTTTTTGTCAATTGCATGTTTCTTACTCCTTTATGGTCTTTCTCTGTTTCGTCTGTCTCTAAAGGCACTTTATTTCTACTGTATCCGTACGCCTTCAGGCACATTTTCTTTCCGGTTATCTATTCAAACCGTTCTTTGTATTATACATCCATTTAGTCTTCTAATCAACTGATTTCTTTTTGGTTTCAAGTACCTTGACAAATCTTCATAAGCAAAACAACATCTGCTGTTTTTCTAATACTTTCATACAATGAAATATATAAGTACTTTAATTGAAAATGAGAAAATCACTTACCATAAAGCCAACGAATATGCCATCGAAGTGGGCGAAATGTTCGTTGATGCGTATAATAAAAACATATCAGCAGAGGTTTTGTCGGACGGGAAAATGTATTATAATATAGCTCAACGAATCCTTGAACCGACAATGGGTAATAACCATGAACTAATCTCAACAGCAGCAGCGCAGATACAGACAAATCTCAATAAACAAGCCGGAATCGGCATAAAAGGCATAAAGGCACCATTGAACAAAGATAGAATATCCGGTAAAGTTAAAAAATCT
This sequence comes from Eubacteriaceae bacterium UBA1433, assembly GCA_002329295.1. Classification (GTDB taxonomy): domain Bacteria; phylum Bacillota; class Clostridia; order Eubacteriales; family UBA1433; genus UBA1433. The sequence goes on along the minus strand of DCTT01000017.1, from coordinate 1,748 downwards.
TTGACTAACCGCACCGAGGAAGAGATTATCAGCGAGCTGGGCGGCGGAGATCTAACTAAAGGTTCTTGTTCGTCACTTGCGCTTGCTTATGCAGGAAACAAAAGTGGTTACATTGTTTTAGACTTTCGTGGTGGAGCGAGTACATCGATATTTGCAAAAAGATCAACCATTTTGGAAATCGCTCAACTTCCAGGAATTAAATCTACAATACTTACAGACTATAACGACTTCACCGCTGTGAACAAATTGTTGAAAACGGTAGAAGAAGGCAAGGAGTATTATTTATGCGCTGGTAGACATGCGGCTATTATAAAAAATTCCGGGAAAGGATTTGAATATCTTGAGTTGCAATCTTGCTCAGACAATGGATTTAAATCTTTTTCGGAAACAACGCTCAAACATAGATTTGGTTGTCCAAAAAGGCATACTCGAAAAGGAAAAAAGATGCAGGTGAATCACATCCTAATAGATGTTGAATCGTTGCATGGCAATGAAGAGTTTGAAAAAATATTAGGATTTATAAACACAAGCGAAACGAGCCAAGTGAAAGGAGCGGCAGGCAGTGTTAAGTGATTTTTATAAACAAAACGAAAACGATACTATCTATTGGATAGATGATTTAGACAATGTAGGCAGTCATCTGTTCAGCTTTGACAAAAAGAAGATATATAATCTATTTGAAGATTATCCTGATAATTTGTCAAAAGAGGAAAAAGAAATTTTTGACAAAGAGAATCCATATTGGAAAGAGTTCTTTAAAAATAGGCAAGATTAATCTTGTTGTAGGAACGCGCAAAACATGACAAGGAAGCGAATCGGCAACCAAAGGCCTACAAAATGCGAATTTCGTCCATACAAAAATAACATCTACCAAGAGGTAGTAGAACTTTATCAAAAAACAGAACGCACAGTGTTTGAATGGCAAATCAATCTTCTGAAACCGATGATGGCTCTTAACGAGGATGGATTATGGACACATACTAAATTCGGATACAGCCTGCCGCGCCGGAACGGAAAAAATGAAGTTGTGGCCATGCGCGAAATGTGGGGATTGATGCAAGGAGAGAATATCTTACACACTGCACACAGAACTACAACAAGCCATACTGCATGGGAACGACTGTTAAACTTATTCGATAAAGCAAAAATTGAATATAGTTCTTTGCGGTCTACAGGTAGAAAGCGAATTGAAATACCGAAAACGGGCGGAAGGGTTGAGTTCCGTACATACCATTTTCTCGCACATGTCTTATAATTCACATCCACCCCGCCCTTGCGCTTTCTCTTTTTTCTTCTTCGCTGCATATTTGCACCCACACCCTACAAAAAAGTACAATGCAAACACCGAAGCAAATGTCATCAACGCCATCGCTACTTCTTTCATGCCACTACCTCCGTTTTTTATTATACCATATCTCTAACAAAATCCGTGGCTTACCATTCGTTAGTCATTAACAAGGCGTAAGTATACATTGACGACTAAAAAAGCGTATTAAAATATATAACCGCACAACTAAGATCCGCAAATGTTATTCTGTTAAACATCACCAATTTCACTATCAAACGGAACGGTTTTACCAACTTGCGCAAATCGACTCTCAAAGGCGTAACAGAAAATACAGGTTGGGTGGAGCGGTTCATTAAAGATGAATTCGCTATATGCGATAAAGAACTTTAGTATCTTACGAATCCTTCATTGGGGGTCATTTTCACCAATCTGTCTTTACCCATATGAAATTACACTACTC
>DCTT01000007.1:406-31733 GCA_002329295.1 Eubacteriaceae bacterium UBA1433 | reverse complement strand
GAATGTTTTTCCATATATTCACTCATATCAATGCGTATCATGTTTTGTTCATCATCAAACATGTCTTCGGCCAGCGCCTTGGCAAGCTCTGTTTTGCCCACGCCGGTAGGCCCCAAAAACAAAAACGAACCAATCGGTCTGTTGGGATCGCTCACGCCTGCTCTGGCGCGAATAATCGCATTTGTTACCTTTTGCACCGCATCATCCTGCCCGATAACCCGTTTGCGGAGACGGTCTGCCAAACCCAAGATTTTTTGTCTTTCGCCTTCTATCAGCTTCGTTACGGGAATACCCGTCCACCTCGCCACAATTTTTGCGATTTCTTCTTCTGTTACTTTGTCTCTGAGCAGAGTATGCTCTACTACTTCTGTATTTTTTGCTTCCGCTTCTTCGATCTGTTTTTTCAACTGCGGAATTTTACCGTATTTGATTTCAGCAATTTTGTCCAGATCATACTGCTGCTCCAGGCGTTCTATTTCTGCATGAGCTTCATTGAGTTCTTCTTTTAATTTTTGCACACTCAATATGCTTTTCTTTTCATTTTCCCACCGCGCCTTCATTTCATTGAAGGTTTCTTTGTCTTCAGCGATTTGTTTTTCAATTTCTTTGAGTCGTTCGAGCGACAGCGTGTCTTTTTCTTTTTTTAGCCCCGCATGTTCAATTTCCATCTGCATGATTTTTCTTGCAACATCGTCCAATTCTTGCGGCATCGAATCCATCTCTGTACGAATCATCGCACAAGCTTCATCTACCAAATCAATCGCTTTGTCCGGCAAAAATCGGTCTGTAATATATCTGGAAGACAGCGTCGCCGCAGCAATCAGTGCATTGTCCTGGATTTGAACGCCGTGAAATACTTCATAACGCTCTTTAAGACCGCGCAGGATAGAAATGGTGTCTTCTACGGTAGGCTCTTCCACCAGCACAGGCTGAAAACGTCTTTCCAACGCAGAATCTTTTTCAATATATTGTCTGTATTCGTTGAGTGTTGTTGCGCCGATACAGTGCAACTCCCCTCTGGCCAACATCGGCTTGAGCAAGTTGCCTGCATCCATGGCTCCTTCGGTTTTTCCCGCGCCTACAATGGTATGCAACTCGTCAATAAATAAAATAATCTGTCCGTCGCTTTCTTTGATTTCATTCAGTACCGCTTTCAGGCGTTCCTCAAACTCTCCGCGAAATTTTGCCCCGGCTATCAAGGAACCCATATCTAAAGCAAAGACCGTTTTATTTTTTAATCCCTCAGGGACATCGCCGCGCACAATACGGATGGCCAGTCCCTCGGCAATGGCTGTTTTGCCCACGCCGGGTTCTCCGATCAACACGGGATTATTTTTTGTTTTTCGCGATAAAATTCGAATGACGTTTCGAATTTCGTTATCTCTGCCTATTACAGGATCCAACTTTTGTTCCCGAGCTCTCTCCACCAAATCGTACCCGTATTTTTTGAGCGCTTCGTAGGTATCTTCCGGCGTGTCGCTGGTAACACGATTGCTGCCGCGCACTGATTGCAACGCTCGCAAAAAACTTCCAACGTCTATACCATATCGTTGCAGTACGTCTTTTACACCGTCTGCAGGCGACATCAAAACGCCCAACATCAAATGTTCTACCGAAATATATTCATCGTTCATTTTTTCCGCTTCTTTCTTTGCGGCTAAAAACGTTTTGTCCACCACCGGCGAAATATAGATTTTACCCGGTTCTCTTCCCGGACCGCTCACCTGCGGAATTTTACCGATCAGTTGATCGAGATCCGCCAAAAAATCATCGGTATCCACATCCATTTTCATAAATAATTGCGGAATCAATCCGCCGTCTTGATCCAAAAGCGCATAAAACAAATGCTCTTGTTCAATTTGCATATTGTTATTTTCAAGGGCCATCTTTTGCGCCCTGTCTATTGCTTCCAGTGATTTTTGTGTATATTGATTTGTGTTCATTTTCTATCTCTCCAATCAAGGTATTCTTTTTTCTCTGATGTATTTTTGACATTCTTTTATATGGCTGTCATGCCCTTTTCAAGATAAACCAAATACCTGTCTTCCAATTCTCTGAAAGACGTTATGTTTCCGCTGATATACCTCTTGAGCAAATCGTCAAACATGTAAATATAGTTTGCAATCAATGTACTCAAGTGTTGTGATGTATGCATATTTCCATCTTTCGGCCAAGCAAAACTTCGTCGGAATCGTCCTTCTTCCAGGCTATAGTCAATGCCGCCCTTTACAGAATAAGGATGGATATAATGACGCTCCAAACGCATGAGCATATTTAAAAAATGGGTCAATTCCATCAACAAATTGCTGCTTTGACTTCGAAATATTACGCGAAGTTCGCCAAAACTTTCCCCGCTTTTTTCGTACAGTTCTACGACATAGCGAATAGTTGGACGATACCGATAACTTAGCGCACTTTTCATAGAAAGCACGGAAGCGCTGGTCTTGTCCTGTATCTCAAAAGCCTCAGCTGAGCGCATTAACGAAATCAAGCAATTAAAGATTTCTGTCATCCATTGCTGCGGTGTAACCAATGATACGTATTCTGCTAAAATCTGATTAATCAGGTTAGATCGATTGGTATAGTTTTCGGCTGCAAGCCTGTCTATCGCTTCGACCACCTCATCCATCAACATCAAGCTATACATATTTTTATTCATTCTCACTCACCTCACAGTCATTATAATCTATCTCGCAAATTTTGTAAACATTTTTATATAAATTTTGAAACAAATTTTGTCTTTTCAATAAAAAAGAGCTGTGTCAGCCCTTTTTCTCTGTATTTTTAGTGATTTTTTGCATTTCTCTGTTGCTTCTTCGCGCGTCTGCATTCCGGACATCTTACAGGGTCATTTTCAAAGCCTTTTTCTTTGTAAAAAGCTTGTTCACCTTCTGTAAAGACGAATTCTGAACCGCAATCTTTGCAAATGATTGTTTTGTCAGCCATTTTACTCCTCCTTTATTTATCGGTTGGTACTCTGGCCTCGTTCTCTCTTTTATTTTTAAATAAATAAAGGATCGTAGCTACAGAACACTCCGCACAGCGCAACCTCGCCGCTCCAAAAATAGTAGCATAATTGTTCAACGAAAACAACTAATATTTTTCAAAATATCAGTATTTTTCTTATTATTTTATGATTCGTTCTCATTTTTAGCCTTCGGCTCATCTATTTCTTCAACAACGTCAAATTTCTCTCTGCCCGCCGAGGTTCTGCCTTCATCAAGCCCATATCATGCATCTTTGTTCATTCTTCTAAATCCGAATCTGTTTTAACTTCTGTTTGATGCGAAATATCTTCTTTTGCTGTTAATTCCGCCTCTTGCACCATGTTATCTTTTTTCATTTGCTCGTCCGGTGCAACAACATGCTCATCTGTTTTTTCCTGCTCACCAGCAAAAGCAGCAGTTGTCGCAACAGGAGCAGCCTGCGTAACCGCACCACCACCCGAATTCGGTACAAAAGGTCCTTGCACGCCGGTATCTTCATAAAAACTGCTGTCTTTTAAGTTGTGTACCGGCTTGTCCAACATACTGATAACACTGCTTCCGCGCACAGCGTCAAAGTTGATGAATAAAACAGACTGAAAGGTACTGGTGAACAGAGAAAGAAATATGGAAAGCAACATCGTCAACAATGCCAAGCCCGTGATAGCAGACGCATCTAAAACATGTCCCGTACCTAAAGTAATTAAAACTATCGGCAAACCCGTCAATAAGGCGATTAATAATAGGTTGCCGAATATTTTTGCCACTTTTCCCCTTGTGAGGATTCTGGAATATTTCATTGACTGATAGGCAGAAAACTTATATTTCGCGCGGCCTAAAATACTGAAAGAATATCGGATCATCAAATAAATGGTAAAGACAAGCATGGCAATCCAAAGCACAAGCGCCACCCATATTTGCCACATTCCCAGCAGCACACTCGCATCATCAAAGGTTTGAAGCTGTGTCGCATTGGCGATAAACATCACGCCGAATAATAATGCCACTACAGTGGAAAACACCATCCAGATGCCTCCCATTAATAAAAAATATAAGAATTCCGTACCCAACATCGGCAATGCCCTGCGGAAGGCATATTTCAACATTTCGCCAAAAGGTCTTTTTGTATCGGCAACATAAGAATCCGTTATCAAATAACACATGGCAACAGATACATTCGAAATATAAAGAGCTCCTGCCAATGCAAAAACATATACCAAAAAAAGCATAGGAAGAAATTTCATGACGAATGCAGCCATCTGTTGATTCGTCATACCATAAGCCATCGTCGGATCTTGAAATATTCCGGGCAAGCTTAGTCCTACAATCAACACAACCAATAATCCGAAAATCATACTCCATCCAAATATCAACCCAACACTGATTCCCAGCATGCCCATGTATTGTCCGAAACGTTTTTTTACAGATTCAATCATATGTGAAAAATATTCACCGAAAGTGAGAATGCGTTCATACATTTCTCGCCTCATACCAATTTCCTCCTGCGTCGGTTCTTAAACTCGACCTGTTTTTTCAAAAATTTTTATTAAAATATATTTTTATCACTTTATCTATATCTATATACTAATTTAACATAATCCCAAAAGACAGCAAATACATCGTAAACAACACTCCTTGCAGTGTTGCAGCAACTATGATCTGCACATCAAGTTCTTCTAAAATGCGACCAAATAAAATAACGGCAACCAATCCCACCATCCCCATAAATACTCCCATGGCCAGTGCCTGCAACCCAAGTAAGGCCAAAAACGGCGCCGCAATCACAAAAGGCAAAATATATACCGCAACAATCTTCACTTTCGATATCCTGTCCGCATCCAACACGATCAGTTCTCTGTCAAGTATCAAAAACGGTATGCTGTTGAAACCCGCAAAAATCAACAGCCATATCCAGCGTTGCCCGAATGGAAACATATAATACAAACCATAATAGCCGAAAATCTTCAACAAAATATAGGCGATAATAAAAATGATGACACCCGTGAGCCAGCTTGAGCGATCTGTATCCTGAAACATACCCGCACCGGCGTCGTTGGCAAAATCGCTGTAGGTATAAACACCCAGCATCACAATTCCGTAACAACCAAACAGCAAGCTAATCATGCCCGCCTGTACAGGAAAGGCAATGGGCACCAAATACATCGTCAGTATGCCAAACGCACCTATCACCACCGCCGGAATCCAAAAGAGTAATTTATAAAAATAGAAGTTCCATGATAGGGTCACAAGATACCATTTTTCTTCCTCTTCTCTGCGCTTTTCCAACGTTTTGCGAATGAACCACAAAAGCACAAATACACCGACACCCATCCAGATCAATACAACATTATATATGGTCATTTTCGTCGTATTCATCTCGCCGCCTAACGAACTGACCGAACCGATGTGAGAGACTATTGCATGCATCACGTCTTTATCTAACGGTGCATAAGCTTCTACAATCGCAAGCCCGTCAAAAAGCTCCACCGTGTTTTGTTCGCCCAGTATCTCTTTCAGCCTTACGGCATTTTCTGCGTCCGCTTTCGTAGTACTGACAAGACCCACATTGGTATTGACAACAGATATGTTTAAATTCTGTATCCAGGGCAACTGCGTATCGTCCACAATAATAGGCAATCCGTCAAAAATCGTAGATTTAAAAGAAATTTCCGTGTTAATCAGCGTAATGCTGGCAGGTTGAATATAATCCAACGCCCGTGCCTGCAAAACAGCGCGCGCACCAAATCCGTGCCCCACATAATGAATATTAGCAGGAGGGAGTTTGCTCAATTGTGAAAGCGCCAACATCGCCGAATAGATTTGCATCGCCGAGCTGTTGTCTTCATAAAAAGATCTCGTATAAGCGCCTTGACTTCTCCCTTGACCGGGCAAGTCATAAAACATCACATGATAACCCTGTTCGTTTAACACCCTGGCAACACTGAGATAATAAGACATGTCCTGTCCTTTGTCCGGTGCCAAAATCACAGCTTGATCTGCGGAACCTTTGATGTATTTGCCTGTCATTCTGTTGCCGTTCAAATCATAAAAATAGATTTCCTCCACATACAACTGAACCGGATTTAATACAAACAATGCGACATTGGTGCATAAAAAAACCACCAGCAATACAATCAAAATGAACAGCTTTTTTTTATTGTACAAAATCTTAAATCCGAATTTTCTCATGCGCATCTTTTACCATTCTGAAAAAGTATTTTATATTATAACATACCCCACTTTGAAATGTCACCACAAATATTCCCTTCTCCCCCACTTGGTTTACATCCCTTTCTTTTTTTATACCTTTCTCATACATATATTACGGTTATATCATCACTCTTACATTGTCTGCAACATAAAAAAACGGCTGTTGCCGTTATATTTTGCTGCCTGTTATAATTAGGCGATGATAAGCGCTGCAGATAACATTGCTGTTGTAGCATTCCAACAAACCCGATGACAATACTGTATCGGAATCTTTCTTTTCATACAAGAAAAAAACTGTACAGGTATAAATATCCGTTAGCGGCAGAGCTTTGCAATGATTTTCATTTATGATGCTCCGTTTTGCACTAAAGCAAACGCCGTTTTTATGAGGTTTTTGGCAGAAAAAAGCGCCCATAACTGAGTACCGGAATTCAAGTTGTAAGCATCATTTAGTTTTTTTGCCACCACTACAAACTGCCCGTTCTTTGTATGATAAGAACAGGTAACCAACGTCAGAAGTTTGTCCCCATAAGATGCCGTTACACCGGTATCATATAAGGAAAGCGCCGTAATATTCGCAATATACTCATCAAAAGCCGCTGCGTCATCAGCGTTCAAAAAATTGTAATGTTTGAACACATTGTCGCTTTTGCGATAGGTCTGACTCTTGAACACTGCAATAATTTCAAAGCTCTGCTGTTCGTACAGCGTGTCAAATTGAACGATCGGATGTTTTCTATAATATTCCTGATCCGCATATTTTAGCAAATCTGCGAACATGGTACCGTTTTTCATATTATGTCCATAAATAATGCTGTTGATGCCAAAGGGGTCAACAGCGCATCTTTTATCAACAAAGGGTACTCCGCTTACGGATTTCTTTTTGTCGAAACCATGGGACATATAAAAATCATCCGCCGTGTACATAACCGGATAATTGACCCGTGTTCCATCGATTTTTATCCAGCCCACCATATCCGTGTTCTGCGCATGCGCCTCCCAATATTGCGCCAAAATAATCGACGATTGGCTTGACTGCAGCACCGTTGCCGTTGCTGCGGGAACAGTATTGTCATCTGTGACTGTTGTTGGTATAAGCGCCGCCAGCTCCTGCATTGCCTTATCCTCCCGGGCGGCTCGCGTATAATGCAGTACAAGCATCGTGGCTGAAAAAATAAAAACAACGCATAAGAACAGGATAACTATGAATCTCAAATTTATTTGATGCCTCTTAAAAAAACGGCACCGTTTTTTGCACCACAGTTTTATCTTGTCCCTTTTGTCTTCATATATTTCCCGCTTGATTTTCATAAAAACAAGCGGGAAACTTTTGTTTCCCGACCTATTCTTTCTAAACACGTTTTTTTACCGGTTCAAAGAAGCTTTTTTCCATATCGCAATGATCACCGCAAGAGCCGCCGCTGAAACACCGCTCAGCAACCACCAAAGCCACAACAGGCTGCTGTCTCCCGTCTTCGGAATATCATCAAGGGAACCCTTTGACGCAGACAATGCAGATGCAAACTTTGCTGTAATTGTATGATTGGATCGAATATCCATAAATGTATAAGAATCTCTGGCGCCTACGCTTTTACCGTCAATCAGTACATCGGCAATTTGAAATCCCGAATCCGGAGTAATCGTAAAGGTGAGACTGTCACCATCTGATACAATTGTGGTGCCAGGGCTGATGGTGCCGTTGGCGCTTTGCGTAACGGTAATATCAAAAGTGGACGGGTCTGTAGGCCCCGATGCTGCTGAAAACGTTGCTGCAATAGTATGATTGGATGTAATATTCGTAAACGTATAGGAACTTACAGCGCCTACGCTTATGCCGTCAACCAGTACGTCGGCAATTTGAAATCCTGCATTCGGAGCAATCGTAAACGTGAGATCAGAACCCTGTGTTAGATTGGTTGCGGTGGCAGGACTGATGGTGCCGTTGGCGCCTTGCGTAACGGTAATATCAAAAGTGGACGAGCCCGATGTTGCTGAAAACGTTGCTGTAATCGTATGATTGGATGCAATATTCTTAAACTCATGGGTACTTACAACGCCTACGCTTATGCCGTCAACCAGTACGTCGGCAATTTGATACCCTGCACCCGGAGTAATCGTAAATTTGAGATCGGATTCAAATGGTATATTGGTCGCGGTAGCAGGACTGATGGTACCGTTGGCGCTTTGCGTAACGGTAATATCAAAAGTTTTTCTGACACCGGAAGCAATGATTATTATATTTTGAACATCAGCTGCATTGACAATATCTGCTACTATCGTTGCAATCGGAATTACAATTTCACCGGTTGTCGAATTATATGTGTAATCTGTCGGGGCTGAATATGTTTTCACCACATTTCCCGGCGCTCCGAAGACCTTGGAACATTGAACCGTGATAGTATCTGGAAGCCTGAATCCGGGCGCAGCCGTCAGGGTCGTCTCATAAGGCACGACAGGCGCAACAGAGTATCCTTGAACCCCTTTTGACGATGACAATTCTATGAGCGAATGCATGATTGCACCCGCGTTTGCCACGTACCCCCCGGAAGGAATACCGCCTGCCATAATACGTATATCATAGTCGGACCCCCCATAAACAATACCTGTTGTCGTTTTACCTACTATCTTTTCAACCGGAATTACAATTACACCGGTATTTTCATCGTAAGTATAGTCCACATTTCGTTGATATGTATAATTTACAAATTGATTGAATCGTATCTTTTGAACTACGATAACGTCTGGAAGAAGAAATCCGGGCTCGGCTGTCAGCGTTGCTGTATAGCCTGCGGTTGGCGGATTAGTCCAAACGTAAGTCGCTCCGGTATTCGACGGCGTCAGACCACCGTAATTAGGATCAATATCGTAATATATCTTGTTATTATCCGCTGCCAAAGCGGTTGCCGGGAACAGTACGGCGAACACCACTGTGATAATTAACATGAAAACGCAGGTCTTTTTCAGCAGTTTCATATGAACGGTCTCCTTTATTTTTACCTTTCAAATATATTATATTGTATTTATTACATTTCATTTCGGCAATAGCTTTTTTTAGAATACACTGTCAATTACGGCGCCTCAATAAAGTCATGCTGTAAAAAAAAACAATCTTTCTATCAACTCAGAACACTGATACTATGTTTTCCCTCTTCATAGATGACTATTTTTCTTTTCGTTGCAGCGCCCGTTGTATTGTTCCTGAGAGTTCATCCAAAATGACGGGACTCCACATTTCGGGTATCTCTCCATTGAAATTCTCGGAAAAAATATCCACCCGTGTGCGATCTGCATTTTCTTCGTTATTCAGCAAAATCCGCATGCTTCCCCGATGCTGAACGTCGGATACGACCAGCCTTCCGTATGCGCTGTTGGAGCTGTCGAGACGAAGCCCCAACGCCTCAATGGTATCGTACAGCGCATTGATAACAATACTTTTATCATAAGGAAAGGATCGGCTTTGTGTCTTCATATCACTAATTTACTTAACTTTACTTAATTTTACTTACTATTTGAATATAGACGATAAAGGTATTCATTGACAGGCTAGAAAAGGTGCAGGCATGCAAAATAAGGGTATAGTTTTAGTATAGGTGGCTTTGCTCTCGATTTTTTTCTTGCAATCAATCCCCTCTCTCTGTATGATATAAATAATAAAGAACCATTTGCCGAAAGAAGGCAAAATATGACGATGGACAATATACCCACACAAAAAAACAAATATTTCTATTTCGCCGCGCTGATCGGTTTCGGATTTCTTTGGACAGGTACAGCATATATTGTACAGGCTTATCGTCTGCTTCAGTTTTTGGACGGGGGAACGGTCAACCTGCTGGTCTGCGGGGCTTATTATGTCTGTCAGGCTGTCGGCATTGGTATTGTCGGTCTTTTGTTTGCAAAACAGCCCACAATTGCCGGCGGGCGCGTAATTCCTTTCTGGGCTACCATAATCACCGTTGTGTGCGCAGCGATAGCCTTATTTTTATCTGCTGTACCCATTATCATCGCCGCCGGAGTACTGATGAACATAACGATTGGCGTGTTATCCGGCTGCTATTTAACAAGGCTGGCAACCGACATCCCACAGCAACGCCGCGGTATTGTCTTTGGTGTTGCCTATGCTCTCGGCAGTATCGGCACATGGCTTTTGTCTTTGCCGATGAACACAAAGTTCCTTTGGAGCAGTGTCAGCTTTTATGCTGTTGCAATACTTGCCGCCGCATCTCTTATTCTTCTGCGATATCTTTCACCTCCTCCCAAGCAAGATAACAATTTAGAGCAACGAAATCCTAAATTTAATAAGAAAATCATCTGGTTGGCGGCAACAGTCCTGCTTCTGCTGTCACTGGAAAACACGCTCGGGTTTTCTTTTCCGCTCAAGAGCGCTTCCAAAAGCGTCTATATAGAATTCACGCGTGCGTTTTATGCACTCGGTCTCATCATTGCAGGTTTTGTGAGCGACAAAAGCCGCCGTTGGGGCGCAATATGCTGTTTGGCGGCGTTGGCTTTTCCCTTCGCAGCGCTGGCACACGGCAACAACGCTGTCGGAGAAACTGCAATGTGGATAATCGCCTATATGTTTTTAGGTTTTTGGTCGACATACCGCATCCTTTTGTTTTCCGATATCTCCGCAAAAAGGGCGCTTCCCGGGCTTGCAGTAGCCGGGCTTTTGGTAGGTCGTCTCGGAGAAGCCCTCGGCACATTCGGCGCAAGTGTTTTAACCGGCACATCGCTTATTGTGGCTTCGGGCGTAGTATTCGCCCTTGTAATTGCCTTATTCTTTTCTCTTTATCAAAAAATTTATTCTCCGACCATCACTGCACAAGAAATGGAAAAACAGCAATTGTTGGAATATGCGAACCGCTTTCATTTGTCACTCCGCGAGCAGGAAATTTTTGATTTAATCGTGCAAGGGATGTCAAATATCGAAATAGCGACCGCATTGTTCATCACCGAAAGCACGGTCAAATTCCATGTAGGAAATATCTTCAAAAAGACCGGCCTCTCCAGCCGTTCCGCGCTCATTGCCGATTTTACGTTTTATAATAAAAACTGAAATGCTATGGATAAGAGGTATAATACGACTCGAAAAAGATTTTTCCTGATACGCTTTCTATGATTGCTTTATTCCAACCTTTTTATGTTCATATAGTGATGTTACACTTAAACCGAAATAAACGATCGATGTGAAAAGCGCTGATACAGCGCTATTTTTCTTCCTTGATTATTCCTTGATTATATTAAACAGCATAGAAGCCGTCACTACAATTGAAAAAGAACCAAAAAACGGCAGTATCTCAAAAGAAATATTAAAAATAGTTCAAAAAAAACGGGACATTCTTACAATGAAGATGTCCCGCATTATATTTTCAATAAGTACTTATCCGATATCGCCACGACTATCCATACATGTTTCAGCGCTGCGTTATTTACTGTTTCCTTTTCATTTCCGTCCAGTCTCCGCCCGGCTCAAATGCACTTGTAGAACCCAGCGTATCTCCGGAATAGTTTGTATACGCCCTGTCATACGTCACCGACACCTCGACCTCCGTACCGTCCGGTCGTACATAGGTGTTTACTCCCCGCGTACCTTCGGACTGACGGTCGGACATCCTGCTTTCCGCCGCTAATTTTGATTGATAGGAGGAACGCCTTGCGGCATCGGCAGCGTTTGTTCTGTTCCACCACCCCTGGGTATAGGAATCAAACGCAGCTTGCTGCGTGGCGTGTATCTGCTGCCAGGTTTGGAACTGCCGGTTCATCTGATCAAGGCACTGCTGGGTATGGCGAGAAACATCCTGCAATATCTGCGACTGCATATTGTATAACTTCTCACGTATGCCATTATCAAGCCGGAAGGTCGAACAAAAATCCGTATATGCGCCTTTAAAAGCAAGCTCAAACTCCTGCGGAAGACACTGCATAATAAATACGCCCTCCGATTGCCATTCGATGACGGAATTTGCCGGCATATCGTTGAATGCGCCCGCCTGCGGCTGTTTTGACTTTGTAGCACCACTAGAAAACATACCGCCGAACAGATTCCCAAACCCGCCAAGTCCGCCTATCATAGCGGGGAGCTGATATTTCCATCCTTCCAGAACCGTGGAGATTGCAAACTTAAAATCTACACCGTTCACAGTCATATCATAGATACGGCAAAGCCCCTTCAAATAAAATCCTGTATCCTTTGCCATACCGGGGTTTCCGATGCGCTGCTTTTCAAATTCCACCCTGCGTCTGTAGTTCTGCAGTGCCTCAGCCTCGTTGAACGGCTCATATAACGGCATTTGCCGTTCTTCAACACATTTCAAATACGTCGCATTCGAGGCATTGGCATACATGGTGGCATAACCATGCACATATTGCCCCACATCCATAAAGTCCTTGTAGTGTACTCTTGAGACCTGTTCCAAAGCTTGAGATTGAGGCCCTGAAAGTGCCGGACATTTTGAACGGTCGGTATAACCCTCGCCGATATAGTAGGCGATAACAGTACCCTTATCATTATACGCCGATGCACTCACACCAAACGGATAAGTATAACTTGAAACCTCCGGCTGCAGCATCCCAAACACCTGGTAGCCAAAGGGCACTCTCACCGTCCCAACGACCATACCGGTCGCTTTGTCAATGAGCGTTGTACTGCCATCCGAATTCACATTTCGTCTTTGAATCCGTATGGTACTTTGGCAGTATTTGCATTGCACAAATTCCTCCGTCCCGTTTATATCAAGCTGTGCGCCACAAGACGGGCAATTCACTACTTCAGTACTCATGATATTTCTCTCCTCTATTCATTTCACTTTGCCTAAAAAGTCTGCCGACTTCAACGCGCCCGTTGCAGCCGGTCTTTTTGAATATATTGGCGGTATAAAGCCGCACTGCACGCTCGGTTTCTATTGTCATTATAAACAACTAGAGCCGTTTAAACAAGCATCAGCTTTTTAAAAGATTGTTTATCAGTCGTTTCGCCGGACGGTTTATATACAAATTTGACGAGAAACTACGGCTTGCCATTATTACCTTTTACTGGTTTCGGGGCAAATCGTTAAAATACGCACACCGCCAAAAGGCTGTTTCATAGCATCAACTATTGATACAAGTTAAAAAACAACACCCGAAAGTGCTGTATTTGAGCCACTTTCGGGTAAAATAAAAAAACCGTCTGTCAACAAAATTTCTTTTATCAATAGATGGTGTTTGAATTGGTGACCCCTAGGGGATTCGAACCCCTGTAGCCGCCGTGAAAGGGCGGTGTCTTAACCGCTTGACCAAGGGGCCAAAAAAATATGGTAGCGGAGGAGGGAATCGAACCCGCGACGCCACGGGTATGAACCGTGTGCTCTAGCCATCTGAGCTACTCCGCCAAAAAACTTGGTTGCGGGGGCAGGATTTGAANNGACGAGCTACCAAACTGCTCCACCCCGCGCTATAAACCAAAAATATGGTGCTTATCTATTATAAACACTTGTTGCCTGCTTGTCAACTTTTATTTTGATTTATAAGCTTCTAACCCTTTGCGCAGCAAAAACGCTGCTCTTTTTAAATCTTCTTGTTTTAACACATAGGAGATACGAACCATATTTTTGCTCAATTCTTCATTGAAATAAAAATCCGCACCCGGCGTAACCAAAACCGTTTCTCCGTCAAGCGTAAAATCGTTGAGCATAAATTGAATAAAATCTTCCGCATCATCAATAGGCAATTTTACCAGAAGATGAAAGGCTCCTTTCGGCGTTTCTAAAACCACACCGTCGATTTTTCTGAGTTCTTCACAAATGGTGTCTCGCCTGTTTTCATATTCGTCCAACTGCGCTCGCAAATAATCTTGCTCCAGCTTAAACAGCTCTACCGCACCTACTTGATCCACATAAGAAATGCTTAATCGCGTCTGTGCCATTTTCAGCAGACCTTCATACACTTCTTTATTTTTCGTGGCCAAAAATCCCACGCGTGCACCGCATGCACTGAAGCGTTTCGATGCGCTTTCCACCAAAATCACTTTTTCCGCCACATCTTCTCTTGCAGCAAAACTCAAAAATTCTTCACCGTCATAAATAAAATCGCGATATACTTCGTCGCTGATAATAAACAAATCGTACTGCAACGCCAATTGGCTGATATCATCCATTTCACGCTTCGTATAAACCCTGCCTGTAGGGTTGCCCGGCGTGTTGAGTATAAAGGCTCGTGTCTTGTCAGTGATACACTTTTCAATTACTTCTTTGGCCGGCAGCTCAAACCCTTCTTCGGCATACGTTTCTACCGGAACCAGTTTTACTCCTGTAGCTTTGGCTACTTCTCTATAAATGCTGTAAACCGGATCCGGACAAATAATTTCATCTCCTTCATCACACAACGTCAAAAATGTATACCAAATCGCTTCACTGCCACCCATCGTGACCAGTATCTCGTCTATATCATAATCGAGGTCATAGTTTTTAAAATATCCTACGATACTTTGACGAAGAGGAATGATGCCTTTGGGATCAACATACATCAGCACGTCATCGTCAATTTGTCTCACCGCTTCCATAAACGCCGGCGGCGTGGCGATATCCGGTTGTCCAAGGTTTAAAAAATATACTTTTTTTCCGGTTTTTTCGATTTCTCTGATTAATCCGTTATATTTTACAATTGCAGGTTGAATCATTTTTTTGCTTCTTGCAGATATTTTCAATTCTTCCATCCTCCAAATTTAGTTTATATTTCATCATACAAAATTTTTAACTTGTTTGCAACTTTTTTTCAAAAAATATACGACCTGGATAAAACATTTTTTCGCACAACGTCTACGTGCACATCCTTGTGCACATCAATTTCATACATTCGCATATAATGAAGAGCATTTTTATATACCAACTCATAACAATTATTTGTGGAGCTTACATGCCCGAAAATGATGTTTTGTACACCATCCTTCACCAGCCTCACCGCTGTTTGCGCCGCATCAACATTTGACAAATGTCCCACCTCCGATAAAATCCTCTGCTTGGTCAAATACGGATACGGTCCTGTTTTCAACATCTCAACATCATGATTGGATTCCAACAAAACCGTCTTGCTTTTCTTAATGGCCTGATACATATTTTCTGTAATACAACCCGAGTCCGTTAAAACGGAGATGCTTGTCTGACCGTCTTCAATGGTATAGCCTACCGGACAAACGGCATCATGAAAGATTTCGAAACTGTTGATTTTTACATCTTTTATCAAAAAAGATTTTTGAAAACAACACATTTGTTCCGTATCTTTCATGTGCCCGTTCTCAAAAATCCTTCGCGCAGTCAATACATTGGCATAAATCGGAATTTGATAGGTGCGACTCAATACGTCAATACCGTAAACATGATCGATATGCTCGTGAGTGATACACACACCGTCAAGATCCGCAACATCTACCTGCAGCTTTGCCAGTTCGTTTTTGATACGTCTGGTGCTGATTCCTGCATCGATAAGCAGTTTTGTGCTTTTCGTTTCAATATAATAACAGTTTCCACTGCTGCCGCTGCTTAAGCTAACAAACTTCATGATCTATCTCATCCGCATCCTCTTTTGCCGACACTCTGCAAATATCCGCTCCCAAACTTCGCAATTTTTCTTCCATGTCTTCATATCCGCGATCAATGTGATTCAGCCCCATAATCTCGGTTTTGCCCTCGGCCGCCAAGCCTGCCAACACCATTGCCGCTCCTGCTCGTAAATCCGTGGCTTTAATAACGCTCCCCGTCAATTTGCCATTTCCGATAATCATGGCCGTACGCCCGTTCACTGATACATTTGCACCCATTTTTCGCAATTCATCCAAATATTTGAACCTGTTCTCAAACACATTTTCATGAATCGTACTCACGCCATCGGCAAGACACATCAACACTGCCATCGGTTGCTGCAAATCGGTAGGAAATCCCGGATAAGGCGCTGTCTTTACATTGGCCGCCTTCGGGTTTTCTTTGCCGATTACTCGAATGGCATCGTCGTATTCCTCTGTTAAAATCCCCATCTCATTGAGTTTCGCAGTCAAAGGATCCATATGCTTGGGAATAATATTTTTTACCAGGATATCTCCATAAGTAACGGCAGCAGCCAGCATATAGGTCCCTGCAACAATTTGGTCGGGAATGACCATATATGTACAGCCTGACAAATGCTCCACGCCCGTGATGCGAATCACTTCTGTTCCGGCTCCTTTTATGTTGGCGCCCATTAAATTCAGAAAGTTCGCGATGTCCACCACATGCGGTTCTTTCGCCGCATTTTCAATCGCGGTCACTCCTTTGGCCTTCACGGCAGCTAACATAATGTTAATCGTTGCACCTACACTCACCACATCCAAAAAAATCGTAGCGCCCAATAATTCTTCTGCTTTTGCAATCACTTTCCCGCCTTCAATATACACTTCCGCCCCCAGAGCCTGAAAGCCTTTCATATGCTGATCAATAGGTCTTGGTCCGATATCGCATCCCCCGGGCAACGGAATTTCCACTCTTTTGCATTTGCCCAACAATGCCCCGATCAAGTAATACGACGCCCGCATATTGCGTATTTCTTCATGGGCACTTGATGTGTTTTCATAATTGATTTTTTGCGCATCGATACATGTGCGTCCGTTGGACAGCATGTCTACTTCCGCGCCCAAACGCGTTAAGATACTGATATAATTCTGAATATCTTTGATATTCGGCAAATTTTCAATTTTACATTTCTCATCTGACAAAATGCAAGCGGGTAAAATTCCCAGCGCAGCATTTTTCGCACCGGAAATGGTCACTTCCCCGCGCAAAGGCCTGTTGCCTCGAATAATCAATTTTTCCATATAAACAATCCTTCGTCTTGAATGGTTACTGCTCTTCTTCGCCTGTCGCAAGTTCTACTTTGACAGCTTTTTTTGTATTGTCAACCCTTACTTCAAGCATTCCCGCTTCTACATCTGCCCTGGGCACTTCGTATACTTCCACATCCATGCGTGTTTGCTCCGCTTCCAGCGGTTCGGTCATTATAGAATAATCCACGTCTTCTATGATGGCATAGATATTGGACGCATCATAGTTGATTTTGTATTCTTTTTCATTTTCTGATGATGCCAGCGTTATCGTAGGCAGCTCTTTATATTCTACACTTTCTTCCGTAATGTTTTTATAATGAAATTTTACCGCTACAAAAACATTGCCTTCCGCCGGATTAATGAATTGCACCGCATCCGTCACTTCGATTTTGTCAATGACCAATTCATAATGTTTGCCTTCTACCACATCGCCCTGATTGATGTACTCCATCGAAGTTGAACAGCCAAAAAAAGCCACAGTAACCATCAATACAAACATAAAAATGATACTTGTTTTTGCTAATTTCATTTTTTTCATGATTTTCCTTCTTTCTCAATTACGGTAATACCGTTCATGTATGATATCAACACATCGGGGATGCGTACACTTCCGTCCGCTTGTTGATAGTTTTCCACAATCGCCGCAAAGGCACGACCCACTGCCAGGCTCGACCCGTTGAGCGTATGCAAAAAATTCACTTTGCCATCGGCTCCGCGATATCGCAAGTTGGCACGCCTCGCCTGAAACGCTTCAAAATTTGAACAGGAGCTGATCTCCACATATCGCCCATAGCTGGGCATAAATACTTCTATATCATACGTTTTCGCAGAAGAAAACCCAATGTCGCCTGTACACAATTCTATCACACGATAAGGCAGTTGCAGTTTTTGCAAAATTTTTTCCGCATCGGCTGTTAAACTTTCCAGCTCATCGTATGAATGCTCCGGCTTTACCAATTTCACCAGTTCCACTTTATCAAACTGATGATTGCGAATCAATCCTCGTGTGTCTCTGCCTGCACTTCCGGCCTCTGCGCGAAAGCACGGTGTATATGCCGTAAAATAGACGGGCAACATTTCCTCAGGCAATATTTCGTCCGCATAAATATTTGTCAAGGGCACCTCCGCAGTAGGCACCAAAAAATATTCCGTATCTCGAAGACCAAAAATATCAAATTCAAATTTCGGCAATTGACCCGTCCCCGTCATAGCCTTTCTGTTCACCATAAAAGGCGGGCTGATTTCCGTATAACCGCCCTCCGTAGTATTGGTATCCAGCATAAATTGAATCAATGCTCTGGCTAATTTTGCCCCTAATCCTTTGAACATCGAAAAACGGCTTCCGGTAATTTTCACCGCTCTTTCAAAATCCAAAATATCCAATTCCACGCCAAGATCCCAATGCGCTTTGGGCGCAAAGTCAAATATTCGCGGTTGAAGATGTTTTCGAATTTCAACATTGTCATTTTCGTCTTTTCCTATCGCAATATGCTCATTGGGTGTATTGGGGATATTTAACAAGCTTTCTTTGATTGACTCATCCAACTCTCGCAGGCGTCTGTCCAGTTCCTTGCCTTCTTCTGCCAGGCTTTTCATACGTCCAAAAATTTCGGCTATATCTTTTCCTTCTTTTTTATAAGCAGGTATTTGTTTGGATACCTTGTTTTGCTCCGCCTTGATTTGTTCGGTTTGCGATAAAATTTCTCTGCGCTCCACATCCATGGCAAGCAGCGCATCAATTTTTGCTTCCTCACCTCTTCGTGACAACAATTCTCGAATTTTCTCAGGCTCTTTGCGAATTTGTTTTATGTCCAGCATAGACTATCCCTCCGCAAACAGAGGCGTTTTTTACACATCCTCTGTTTGAAACTTACAGATTATTATATGGCAAAATGCAAATCAAAGTCAACAACAGTTTTTTTGCCTTTCGGAAAGAATATAGGTTGACGCATGATATTCTTTTGTATATACTAAATTTGTGTTGTTTACAAAAATCACTCATGATGAAATTTGCCCTTATAGCCCTTCAAACAAATTCTATCTGTTCCACTAATCTTACTTTCGATTTTTATTCCTCTTAGGAATTTTATTTACATCTATAACAATTATCTTAACATAGATTTTAACGTTCCAAATACCAAAAATGTTTACTTGCCAAAGGAGTCGCCCAATGAAATCTGAAGACACTCTTGCTGCCAATGCCACGATCGAAGACTTGCGCCGTCAGGCCAAAGAATTGGGATTGAAAAACATCTCCCGTCTTAAGAAAAAAGAATTGGCCTTTGCCATCACCGATGCGCAAAAACGCTATGCAAAGCTCAAAGACCGCATCCACGATGCTTATGAGTTAAAAGGGACATTGCAAGTGCTTCCCGAAGGATTCGGTTTTTTAAAAAATGACAAAATGACTTCTCCGCAGGAATATGTCTATGTATCCGCTTCACAAATTCAGCGATTCAAGCTGAACACCGGCGACATCCTTTCCGGCAAAGTCCGTCCCCCAAAAGAGGACGAAAAATATAATGCCATGCTCTTTTTGGAAAATGTCAACGGTATAGCCACCGCTGATATCCTAAAAGAAGAAGAGCGCAAAATGCAAAATCACAATGCCAAAGACATGCGACGCTACGAAGTCTCTCATGTAGGTATTTTAGATATTATGCCTGACGGATTCGGTTTTTTACGCAAAGAAAATTACTTGCCCGGTGAAGACGACATATACGTCTCGCCTCACCAAATCAAACGCTATCGTTTGCGACGCGGAGACGAAATTACGGGCAAGATACGCATCCCCAACGAAAACGAACGTTTCGATGCTTTGCTGTTTGTAGACCGTGTAAACGGCAAACCCGCAGCAGAAATGCAAAACCGCCCCGTTTTTGAGCGTTTGATTCCCGTATTTCCAAACGAAAAGCTCGTTTTGGAAACTTCCAAAGACGTACTTTCTACACGCATTATGGATATTTTTTGTCCTATCGGCAAAGGACAGCGCGGTATAATTGTTGCTGCACCTAAAGTCGGAAAAACCATTCTTCTCAAAGAATTGGCCAATGCCATCGAAAAAAATTATCCCGATATTCATCTGATTGTTTTGCTGGTGGACGAGCGTCCCGAAGAGGTCACCGATATCATACATTCTGTGAAAGCCGATGTGGTGTATTCCACTTTCGATCAACCACCCGCCAATCATATCAAAGCTTCCGAAATGGTTTTGGAACGTGCCAAACGCCTGGTTGAAATCGGCCGCGATGTAGTCATTTTAATGGATAGCCTTACACGTTTTGCCAGGGCCAATAACCTGGTGGTGCCTCCCAGCGGTCGTACTTTGTCCGGCGGCCTTGATCCCGAAGCGCTCTATTTGCCCAAAAAGTTTTTTGGCGCCGCGCGCAACATTTCCGGCGGCGGTTCTCTGACTATTTTGGCAACTGCTTTGGTGGAAACGGGAAGCCGCATGGATGATGTCATTTTTGAAGAATTTAAAGGAACCGGCAACATGGAAATTCACCTTGAACGCGACATGGCCGAAAAACGAATTTTCCCGGCAATCGACATTTATCGCTCCGGCACACGTCGTGAAGAACTGCTGCTTTCGCAAGAAGAAATCTCCATCTCTTATCGGCTTCGTAAATTGTTGTCTTCCACACCGAATCAATACGAATTAACCGAAAAAATCATTAATAAAATCGGTTCTATTGAAAATAATCAACATTTTATCGACATTATTACGAAAAAAGACTCCAATCTATAAAAAAACATTTGCCAAAACAAAAAATTTTGTTATAATAGTTGAGCTGAAACATGCTATTTTGATCATGATTCCGAAAGGAGTGATATACAATGAAAGACGGTATTCATCCCGATTATCAAACAGTAACGGTAAGATGCGCCTGTGGCAATACTTTTGAAACGGGTTCTACCAACAAAAACGGCATTAAAGTTGAAATCTGCTCTCAATGTCACCCGTTTTTCACCGGTAAGCAAAAACTTGTCGATACCGGCGGTCGTGTCGATCGCTTTAAAAAAAGATACAAGTTGGATTGACAAATTAAAAAAGATGCCTCCTCGGCATTTTTTTATTTTCCAGTCCTTTGTCAACACAGTTCTCCTTCAATCCTTTGCACAAACAGACACCTGCTGTTCATTTTGTAATCTTACAATTTTTGTTCAATATTCTGCCTCTGAAAACATGAAAATTGTGGATAACTTGTGCAAAACCATGCAACAACTGCCCCAGTTATCCACAATTTGGTAAAATTTCCAACTATTTCTGCTCAATTGTTTTTTTCTTATTTATGTAATATTTTCCAATTTTTTTTGTTTTTTCTGTTTCAATCGCTTATTATCGCACTTTTTTTCTCATTATTTCCCGATTGCAATTTTTCTGTTTTCCTGTTTTCATCTCCCCACACAAGATTGTTTTTTTGTCATAGATTTCATTGGAAACCAATTTCTTTTTTCATCAAATGAAAGCATGTGTTTTCACACATGCTTTCATTTGATTTATTAACTTATCAATCCGTGGCGGAAGTCGGTGCCATTTGGTTTAACACACTGCGCAACTGATTCATATATTCGCCATAGGCTGCCCAATCTCCGTTTTTCTGTGCTTGTTCTGCCTTTTGAAACAATTCATTTGCATAAGCGGCCAATTGTGCAATATCTGTCGGCATTGCCTGTCCACCAACTATACGGCCACCTTGCTGCTCAGAACCTTTGCCGAATATTTGCACCAATCCATCACTCAGTGAATCGGCCATAACAATTCTGTCTCCATACGCTACGATTACCTTTTTCAGTTCCGGAATATTTTGTTCGCCGCTGCTTGTGGCTTGCAAATAAATCGGCTCAATATAAATCAAGTTGTTGTCTATCGGTATCGTCATCAGATTTCCTCGAATCAGGCTGGATCCCTGCTGACTCAACAGCGTCAATTGAGGTGCAATAATCGTGTCTTGGTCAATGCGTTTTTCCATTTGCATCGGCCCATATACCAATGACTGTTTCGAAAAAACATATACAAGCAGTTTTCCGTATTCTTCACCGTCATTGCCACCGGCTATCCAGGCGACCATGTTGTCTTTCCCGCGCGGTGTATAGGCGCTCATCAATAAAAATTCTGTCCCTCTGTCCGGCAATTTCATCACTGTATAAGCCGAATCCACAGGCACCATTTCACTGCCTACACCATAGATTTGATTGGCTACTTCCCATTGGTCTTCTTTATTGTAGAATACTTCCGGGTTTGTCATATGATATGTCTTATAGATTTCTCTTTGTACATCAAAGTATGCTTTCGGATATTTGAGATGAGCACGGACAGCGCTGTCCATTTCTTCAATGGGTTTGAAAATTCCGTTGTAGATTTTGTTGTAAGTCTGCGCAATCGGATCCGTCCCATCTATTAGATAAAAGGTCGTCTCTCCGGTATAAGCGTCCATAACCGCTTTTACCGAGTTGCGCATGTAGTTGTTTGCCGATGATTTGCTGAAAGGCTCCGAATAAGGATATTTATCCGTAGTCGTATATCCTTCAATAATCCAATACAATTTTCCGTTGGCAATGGCGATATACGGGTCGTTGTCATAATAAAGAAACGGCGCTAAGAGTTTCACGCGTTGCATTACATTTCTTCGGATTAGAATCTGGCTCTCCTTGTTGATATCCGAAGAAAAAAGAATCTTAATCGTTTTTTCGTTGATGGCAAAGGCGATTCTGTTATATCCTTTTAAGGACAACCCCGTATCTGCCTTATACTGTGTCTCCGCATTGTCGTTGCCCATAGGATAGTCAAATTCATCCGTTTTCGCATTGACAATGGCGTAAGTATCCGTTCGTTCTCCAAAGTATACCCTGGGCTCTTCCACATTCAACTCCGGTATTTGTGTAACAGGCGGAATATCCTTAAGCGCCAGGGCGGGTTGTCCCACACTGGTTACTTCGTTGACGGGTGAGATTGCCACCCCGAATCCGTGCGTATATTTCAGATGCTGGTTAATCCATGTCTTCGCATTGTCCGCCAAATGGTCGTTGTTCATTTCTCTAACACCCAAAAACACCTGCCGATATTCTCCGTTAAAATAATATCTGTCCACGTCAATATCTACAAATTCATAATATTGACGAATCCCTTGCAGCGAATTGTACATATCCAATGTTGGTTCGGCATCATTGATAGGTATATTATTAACCGTCAAAGCGTTATCTCTAATAGATTGTGCCGTCAATGCTTCCGTTGCATTAAATTCCTTGACTTCAATATCATTTAATTGATATGCCTGACGTGTATAATTGATATTGTGCGTCATATAGGGCAATTCTTTTTGAAGTTGGTTCGGGGCGACCACATAGCTATTGACCACATAGGCGGCTACATTGCCTAAAAAAACAACCGCCACGAGCAATATCGGAATCGCCACCAAATTTCGAATTTTCCCGGTTTTGCCAAAAAGCAACACGCCGAGAGCGCCTAATACGCTCAATCCACACAAGGTCCAATAGAGCGGTAACATAATTTTTACATCGGTATAACTTGCCCCATGTCCGATTCCCTTGTCGGAATAGAGCAAATCATACCGCTTCAAGTAAAACGATACCGCCAACAGCAACAAAAACAAACATCCATATAAGATAAGATGCTTTGACGTGACTTCCCAAACGCGTTTGCCGATGTTTTTCAGTTCATCACCATCCGGCTCTCGACTTAAAAACAATTCTATGCCCGAATTTCTGATATAAGTATAAAGCAACGTGCCCACCGTAATCACAGCACATACAAACAACAACAAGAATCCTACTTGCAGCAGTTGTTGATAAAACGGCAATTTAAACACATAAAATGAAAGTTCTTTATTGTAAATCGGATCGCTTAAACCAAATGGAGTAGCGTTGGAAAATTCAAGCAGTTTATACCACATGGTTTGCGAAATAAAAACAGAGCACAACAGGGAAATCACAATCGATATGCTCCACTTGATTATTCCCTTTTTCCTTTTTTCACGTTCAGTATCCACGATAGTCAAAATGGCCTTCGGGGTATTCTTTTCAATTTGTCGTATCAGGAAATAAAAAAGCACACTAAGAACAACAAAGAGCGGAATACCCAACTGCAGCTTTGTAACCAACTCTTTAAAAAATACTTGTAAATATCCCAGTTTTTTATACCAAATGATATCTATATAAAATCCGTTCAATCCAAAAACAACAGCAATCACTGCCAAAAGAGCCAACAGCAAAATTCCTTGGGTTTTTTTCCCCATTCTTTTCATGAATCCCTCCCAAAATAGTATAATTTTTTTGTCGTTGATTGTTATTATACAAAAAATACCTTGTGTCTCTATTAAAACTTTATATTTTTCTCTATATTTTTCTCTATCTGTTACACTTTTTCTTTTAAGTATCCGTTTTTATAGGCATAGGCAAGCATTTCCAATTGTTCTATCTTCCTTTGAAGCAGTTTGCCGCTGTCCGTGTCGGCTACCAACTTTCTCTTGTCCACTTTTTCCAACAATCGACTTTCAGAACGTATGACAACTCCTTCTTCCACCACTTCTTCCACTGATGTAAAAGGTTTATGACTCACCAAAACAATGCCATAGGAGTTATATATCAACGTAAAGCCTGCAATACCTGTTGTCGATTGATAAGCTTCTGCAAACCCGCCGTCAATGAGCAATACTTTGCCCTCCGCTTTAATGGGACTTGCCCCTGATTTCACTTTCACAGGAATGTGACCATTGACAATCCGTCCGTTTTTATCCGTAAGTCCAAACTCTTCCAATACCGCCTTTGCTGTATTCGCACAATCTATACAGTGAAAATACGGATCCGAATTTTCTTTATGCACTGTTTTGTCATCAATAAAATATCTTTCAAAAGTCGTCATCTGGTCTTTACCAAATAAAGGCGAATCACGATGACACCACAAATACCACAAAAAATCAGAGCTGTTCGGATCCGAATCGAAATACGCTGCACGTGCCTTTCTATCCATTTTGTCCAGCAGTTCTTTGCCTTTGTAAATCTTCCCTTCAATTTCCACTTCCCGAAATTCACCTTCGGGCGTCATAGGAATACAAGCGTGAAACAACAAGTTTTCGTTATAAGTCAAATAGATGCCGCCTTTTGCAAACATAAAACGTATGTGTCGCTGCAATTTTTCGCTGCTGACAA
Source organism: Eubacteriaceae bacterium UBA1433 (assembly GCA_002329295.1). Taxonomy (GTDB): domain Bacteria; phylum Bacillota; class Clostridia; order Eubacteriales; family UBA1433; genus UBA1433. Next base: position 6,545 of record DCTT01000007.1, on the reverse strand, counting down.
AGGCCTTTTGCAGCAATGCAACGACTTTTTCTTCTTCTTCGTTTAAGGCAAAAGGATCGGACGGGTCAATCGTCGGAAAATGTCGATCATTGAGTGCATATTTTTTACCCTTTAACGTGATGGTATAAGTCTCAAAATCAATTTGATCCAACAGCTTTCTGTTATCCATTTTATATGCCTTGTTGCGGGCAATCAGTTGACCTTCCAACTTAAATTGAATGATGGCGATCGCCTTTTGCATCTTGGCCATCAACTCTTCATCAATATCCGGAATTTCTGTTGTCACTCTCGGCAAAAACTGTTTGCACGAATCTTTTCCATAATAACGCATAGCCAGTGCCGCCAACGGCAACAAGTTGATTCCGTATCCATCTTCCAAAATAGAAGTATTGGCATAACGCAAACAAATTCGAACAGCACAGGCCACTGACGCGGCATTCCCCGCTGCCGCTCCCATCCACAAAATATCATGATTTCCCCACTGTACATCGACAGAATGGTGCTTCATCAATTTATCCATGACAAGATGCGGTCCGGGTCCTCTGTCATAAATATCGCCGATAATATGCAAATGATCCACCATAAAGGTTTGAATGAGTCGGCTAAATTCTTCAATCACCTCATCAGCCAACTCCAGCTCAATGATGTTTTTAAAGATTTCGTCATAATAACCCTTACGGTTTGCATTAAAGCCGATGTCTTCATACAGCAATTCGTGGGTAATATAAGCGAATTCTTTGCGCAGAAGCCTATTGACTTTGGATCGGCTATACTTGCTGGCTGATACGATGCATACTTTCACCAGTCTGCGCAGCATCACCTCATAAAAGGCGTGCATATCCGCCCCTTCCAATTTCACTTTATCCATTGTTTCGCGCGGATAACAAATCAGCGTTGCCAGATTTCGTATTTCTTTTTCATTCAATTCATCGCCAAAAGTATCTTCGATTTTTCTGAGTACCACACCGGATCCGTTGCGCAACACATAATCAAAAGCGCCATATTCCCCGTGAATATCCGTCAAAAAATGCTCCGTTCCTTTGGGCAGGTTTAAAATTGCCCTTAAGTTCATTAATTCCGTCGTCACCTGTATTACGTTTTTAAATTTTTCGGATAATAATAACAAAAATTCCATCTTATCCAAAATTTCCGCCTTAGAATAAACAGCCATATACGTACCCCTTTCATTCTATTTATGACGATACGCTTATCGAATCATTTCTTCATACCAGGTTCCATGTAACATTTCTGTCGTAATGTGCGGCACACCCAATTTGCGTTGTGTAATAAACTTGCCGTGATAATCCGATCCACCTGATATCAAAAGTCCTTTTTCCTGGGCATAGGTCAAATAGTATTTTTCTTCTTCTTTGGAAGCGTTATAAATGGTGTAACATTCTATGCCTACAATACCTGCTCTAACCAATTTATCCAGCCTGTTTGCAGACATAACACGTTCATTTTTCTCTTTTGAGTAGGCGGGATGAGCCAGAAAGGTCTTACCGCCGGAGGCATTGATCGCCTCAATCACATCGGGCAAATAAGCAAAGTTTTCATCCATTACAAAATCTGTCTGCGTCATAAAATATTCCTGCATATTCCCGACAATTCCCTTGTCTATCAAATAATTCAACGACGACCATCCCCCGCGTGAAGGCTCATAGCTATACGAAAAAAATTCTTGCGCATTCACGCGTCGATCTTTCCTGCTCACCCATTCGATGCGCGAAATATCAATATTCGCCCAAACGGTTTGATTATACCGCAAAACTTCTTTCAATTGCCGATTGGCAATATCACATCCGTAAGCCAAAATATGAAAGATTTTTCCATCATAAACTGCACTGATTTCCGCAGCCGAAATAAAACCCAACCCTTGCTCCTTTGCAAAAGCAAAAGTTTTTTCTACATTGGCTGTCGTGTCATGATCGGTAACGGCAAAAATACCGATCCCCTTTTCAACAATTTCTTCAACCAGTTCTTTGGGATCGCTCGTTCCGTCCGATGCCGATGTATGAAGGTGTAGATCAATTTGCACGGTTTGCCTCCGGATATTGTTATAATTTTCTTTTATTATACTATAAAACATCTTTTTTTTCTTCTGTGTATTTTATTCCGCCTTATAAAAGCGGTATTTTTTTTTTGCATGTTTCTGAAAAAGTTCTTAACAAATCTCGACAACAGGCGTATAATGTAGGTAAAGAAGTGAACGGAAAGAGGCTCGCTATGTTGTCACCTGTTCCGAAAGATGAATTTTTCAATGCGCTGTTGCAATCATATTCGACTTATTTTGATATTGAATCAAACGTGCTTATCGGCAACATCGCCTATGCGGCTACGGCAGCGTACCACTCCAGAAGCGAAAAATATGTTTTGGTAAAAAAAGCAAAACTGTGGGCTGCCGAAACCAACGAGTATGTTTACTTTTTCGTAACAACTGTTTTGGACAACGCTTTATTTTTGTCTTTGACTGAAAACGTAATCCATGCTACGCTAAAAAAAATTCGTCCTCATAATGAACATATGTGTAGCCACATGAGCTTGCTTGTTATAGCAGATCAAGTAGATCCGTCCATCTATGCAACAATACAACAAAAAAAGTACCGTAAAAACTTTCTTTTTTCTCTTCATGGCTGGACTTCCCTTCGCATTGTTGCAATAGACGTTTCCAAACGATGCATCATAACCAACAAAGACGGAAACGAGATAAAACATCGACTCAAAAAACTTTTACATAAATATCAAATTTACTAAGGAGGGGTTTTTATGAACTCACTCGCTATTCTCGCTATTGGTGTGGGCATTTTGCTCATAGGCTATCTCTTCTACGGCAGATGGCTTAGCAAAGAATGGGGTGTTGATCCGACTCGACCTACCCCTGCGCACACTATGTCCGACGGGTTGGACTATTGTCCCGCCAAAGCTCCGGTATTGCTCGGACACCACTTTTCGTCAATCGCCGGGGCAGGCCCCATCAACGGACCCATCTTGGCAGCCATTTTCGGCTGGGTACCTGTATTTCTCTGGATTGTCTTAGGAGGTATCTTCTTTGGCGCCGTACAAGACTTTTCGTCTTTGTTTGCTTCCATTCGACACAAAGGGCGCTCTATCGGTTATGTCATTGAAGCCAATATGGGCGCAAAAGGCAAGCAACTCTTTTTGATGTTTGCTTACTTGACGCTTTTGCTCGTTGTAGCCGCTTTTGCCAGTATCGTTGTAGGTACCTTTAACGGCTTCACGGCAGAAGGAGCGAAAATACCGGCCAACGGAACTACCGCTACCATCTCTATATTGTTCATTGTCATGGCAATTCTTTTCGGTTTTGGTGTCTATCGAAAGGGTGCGCCATTGGGTATCAGCTCTGTTGTCGGCATCATTGCCATTGTCATCTCTATCGTTATCGGGTTAAAGTTTCCAATTTATCTGAGCAGTAAAGTATGGTTAATCGTTGTTCTGGCTTATATTTTTATTGCATCCGTAACGCCGGTTTGGATTTTACTGCAACCGAGAGACTACCTTAGCTCTTTTTTACTCTATGGCATGATTCTTGCCGCTTTTGCCGGCGTCATCGTCACGCGCCCTGAAGTAAATCTTCCGGCATTTGCAGGCTTTGGCGGCATCAATGGAAATAGCTACCTTTTTCCCATGCTCTTTATCACGGTGGCTTGCGGTGCCATTTCCGGTTTTCACAGCCTGGTGTCTTCCGGCACTACAGCCAAGCAGATTGACAATGAAAAAGATGCACGAATCATCGGCTACGGTGGCATGCTCATTGAATGCGTTGTAGCAATCATTGCACTGATTGCAGTGGGCATCCTGTTCAAAGACGGTGCTTTTGCAAAAGGAACTCCGACCCAAGTATTTGCAACCGGCATTGCAACCATGATCCAAGGATTTGCAGGCGAAGCATCTTACGACGTTGCCTATGCATTGATTATCCTTTCAGTCTCTGTATTTTGTCTTACCTCTCTGGATACGGCAACACGTCTTGCCCGATACATGTTCACCGAATTCTTCTTAAAAAGCGGTGAAGACGTATCCAGTCTCACAGGCGTACGCAAAGTGCTGGTCAACCCCTATGTGTCCACACTGATCACTGTTGCAATCGGCGGTGCCATGGCCGTAGGCGGATATGCAAAGATTTGGCCTTTGTTCGGTTCAGCCAACCAGCTTTTGGGTGCTTTGGCACTCCTTGCCGTGGCCGTATGGCTCGGCAATGCAGGCAAAAACAACAAAATGTTTTTTTTCCCGATGGCATTTATGTACATTGCTACCATCTCCGCATTGGTTATCACTGTGAAAAATAATATTATGAAACTCACAGCAGGAACAGGCACCATCGGCGCGGAAGGTCTGCAAGTTTTGTTCAGCGTCTTATTGATTATCTTGGCAATAAACCTGGCCATTGTAGGTACAAAAACATTACGGAACAAAAAAACATTACCGCCTGATGAAGTCGAGGCAGTAAAATAATTGATCGAACTTCAAATAAAAAAGCTGCGAATTTCGCAGCTTTTTTATTATAGAGTAACTTGCCTCTTTTTACAAGATTCTTGCTCTTTCATCAACTACATTTTTTATAAAACCCCTGCAATATTTTGTCACTTTCTGCTTCATTGTTATAAAAACAGCTTGTATTTATCCTCTCCATCGGATTTCACGGTATCGCATATTCAAACAATTTTTCTGAAAATTTTACCCGCTAAATTTGCTTTATCTCAAAGCGCTTTAATGCGTCCAGTCAATCAGCTTTATATCCTCACCGATTTTTTGCCAAATCGCTTCTTTCATTTTTTCTCCATGCGGGCAAGCAAATCCAATGGGATTTCCGCGCAAAATACAAGATGCAAGAACAATGGTGTCTGCTCCGCGCCGAACCATTTCGGTTGCTCGCATTACCGCTTTTTTACCCGGACATCCGCCACAAGATTCGAAACCGATGATATCAATATCTTCCTCAACGCCTTCAAAGGCTCCTTTTTTCTCTTTGATGACTTTAAAATCTGTCGTTCCGGGACACATATCTTCGGTCTGCATGCAACGGATAATACCGACTTTCATATCTTGTCTTCCATTCCCTTTAGTGCTTTCCGTCTATTCTACAGGCAATGTCGCCGCTATCAAAATCATCGGAGATAATGTCTGCATGGGTTTCCTTGCGTTTTTTTAGCCAGTTATTTGCATAAGAACAAGAAGCTGTCGCCTTCCAGCCTTCTCTTCGCAAGAAAGCCGATACTTCTTCCATAACTTTTCCGGCAACGCCCTCTCCTCGCAGCACCGGATTCACATATACATGATTGATGTCAATTTCATCATCTTTTGTTTTGGCATAAGTGGCCTCTGCCATTAATTCTCCTGCATCATTTGTATAATAAATTGCTCCATCCTTGTATTTCCAATCCATTTCGCTTCTCCTGTTTTCTCATTTTTTCTCTGATTCTATTATACTCAATAACTACTTCGTCTGCAATTTCATTTTCGCTTCTGCAACATGTTATTTTTTATTCTTTCTATATCCATATAATATAATAACACAAAAAAAATCGGCATTTCGTGCTGCCGATTGAATCATATTTATCCTATTGCGATAAAAAGTATGAATATTTTAAAAAAAGAAAAAACCCGCAACGACCTACTCTTCCGGGCAGTCTCCCGCCAAGTACCATCAGCGCAAAAGGACTTAACTGCTGTGTTCGGGATGGGAACAGGTGTGGCTCCTTTGCTATAGTCACGGATTTTTTTAACATTGTTAATGAACATATTCATGTCCATTGAAAATTGCATAGCGTTATCTAAAGATTCTACAAGAAACTATAAGGTTAAGCCCTCGGTCGATTAGTACCGGTCAGCTCAATACATTACTGTACTTACACCTCCGGCCTATCAAACTGGTGGTCTGCCAGAGACCTTACTCACTTATGTGATGGGACATCTCATCTTGAAGTCGGCTTCGCACTTAGATGCTTTCAGTGCTTATCCGATCCAAACGTAGCTACCCAGCTGTGCCGTTGGCACGGCAACTGGTGCACCATTGGTTTGTCCATCCCGGTCCTCTCGTACTAAGGATAGATCTTCTCAAATGTCCTGCGCCCACGACGGATAGGGACCGAACTGTCTCACGACGTTCTGAACCCAGCTC
>DCTT01000007.1:148-316 GCA_002329295.1 Eubacteriaceae bacterium UBA1433 | reverse complement strand
CTTTTATCCGTTGAGCGATGGCCCTTCCACTCGGTACCACCGGATCACTAAGTCCTACTTTCGTACCTGTTCGAGATGTCTCTCTTACAGTCAGGCTACCTTTTGCCTTTACACTCTGAAAAATGGTTTCCAACCATTCTGAGGTAACCTTTGAGCGCCTCCGTTACT
>DCTT01000007.1:0-131 GCA_002329295.1 Eubacteriaceae bacterium UBA1433 | reverse complement strand
AAACTGCCCGCCTGACATTGTCCCTCTGCCGGATTACGGCAGCAGGTTAGAATTCTAATCTTACAAGGGTGGTATCCTAAGGCCGACTCCTCCGAAACTTGCGTCCCGGTCTCTCAGTCTCCCACCTATCC
>DCTT01000026.1:542723-542904 GCA_002329295.1 Eubacteriaceae bacterium UBA1433 | reverse complement strand
ATCGTCGCCTTGGTAGGCTTTTACCCTACCAACTAGCTAATGAGACGCGAGCTCATCCTGTGGCACCTGAGTTTTGACTGCTCTATCATGCGACAGTGCAGTGTTATGCGGTATTAATCTCCGTTTCCGGAGGCTATCCCCCTCCACAGGGCAGATTGCTCACGCGTTACTCACCCGTCCG
>DCTT01000026.1:534546-542684 GCA_002329295.1 Eubacteriaceae bacterium UBA1433 | reverse complement strand
TGAGCCAGGATCAAACTCTTCGTTTGTATCTTAACTCATTTCTTTTCTTCTTTGCTTCTTTGCTTTTACTCTTGGAATCGTTTGGTTCTTTTCTTTCTCTCTGCTTTTCAATGAACATAACGCCGCTGCGCGGCGTACTCCTCCTTTGAGGAGCCCTACTAATATAACAACTATTTACAACCTTGTCAACTCCTTTTTTACTTTTTCTTTACTTTTTTTATAAAAATCTCTTGCGACAACTTTTTTCTTTCAAAAACAAAAACACTGCATCATGCAGTGTTTTTGTTTTCTTAGGATACGTATATTTTAAGCAACGATGAAACGTTAATTAACCAGCAGCGCTTTCTTTTGCCGCTCTGTCTCTGATGCCGATATTTCTGTAACCTAAAGTACAAAGCGGAATAATGATCGCTACCCAGTTATAAATACCGAGGTATTTGTATGCGACTTGTACAACCCACATCAGTCCCAAAGAAGATACTGCCCAGATAGCAAGCAGAACAACGGTAGCAATAATCCCTTTGCGCACACTTTCTCTTTTCACGTTTTTCAAAACATACGGGTTTAATCTCTCAACCAAAGCAAAGGTCAAGCCTACTGCCGTGGTTACCAAAGCGAGGAACAGCAAAATCGGATACGCAACCGACAAAATCGGCATATCCANNCTGACCTACCATGTATAATGTCGGGAGCACTCTTGCTTCCTCATTGGTGTAAACTTCCGGCATACCGCCAAAAATCAAAAGTACTACGCCGGCAAGCATCAGCGCATTTAATATGTATCCGAAGATAACTGCGCCCTTACTTTCTCTTTTTGATTTTGCGCCTTTAAACGAAGACGAAAATGCAGCAATGATACCCATTTGGAAGCCTGCATAGGTTAGCGCCCATAAGAACGCATTGCCAAAGCTCGCAGGCGTTCTGGCATTGGCCGCGCCCACTACGCTCCATTTGGTTGCATCCGGGTTCGTGTATTTTGTCGCAAACAAATGTTTAATTTCCGGCATAAATTTAACAATCCCTGCCACTAAAACAATAATAACAATTATAATGATCGCTACCGTCATAATCATTGCATTGTTTCGGACAACTTTTTCGCCAAAGATCGACAAGAATAACACGATGAGGAACATCGCTAGCGACCCTACAAACGGAGGCCAACCGAGTTGTTGTTCTCCCAGCGTAGCGCCCGCTGCGATACACGCAGCAGATGCCGCAATCGTCGTAATGACGACGGTGATCTCGATCATAACTGCACCAAGTACATTAATCGGTTTGTACGCTTCCATCGCCCAGTCATGATAATTCCAATTATCTGTCTGTCTTGCAGTTTCTGCGCCAACATAATAAGTAATTGCGATAATAAAAATCGTCAGAAACGGCAATAACGTTCCGTACCAGCCATGGTTTGCAAAATACTGAAGTTCCTGTGTACCGGACGCAAACCCTGCGCCGCAGTGTGTAGAAAACCAAACCGTGGCAGCACCAATGCTTACAGTGGTAAACATTTTACCTTTTTTAACAGTTTCCATTTCTCTCTCCTGAATTTTTCTTAAATTTTTAGTGTTTCTCTTTCCTTTTATCATTCGTTTTGAAAACAAAAGGATTTCGTCGATTGCTTAAAATATATCCTGTTATTATTTATTTGTGCCGAATTGCACATCGTAAGTATCTTGTAAAATATGCGAGAGTTTTACAATCACATCATTGACAGGTGTAGGAATACCTGTTTCAATACCGCCTCTTACCACGGCACCGTTCAGGAAGTCTACCTCTGTCAGTCTTTTGTTCATAATATCTTGTGTTGCTGACGGATAATGGTCTCTTGTTTTGGGAAGAAGTTCGTTAACGTAAGCGCCCCAAGCTTCATCAAATGTGATATTGATACCTTTCGCTTGAGCAACCGCTACAAGTTCTCTTGCAATGGCTTCTTCCAAAGCTGCTCCGTCCGGATGATCCCAAAGCTGTCCCATGTTAATTCTTGTTATCCCGCAAGTAAGGTTCACGCAAGAATTTACAAGGAGTTTTTTCCAGATAAATTCGTTTGTCGCATCAGAAAATTCTGTTACAAGACCGCCTTTGTTGAGCGCATCTTCAATTTCCTGCCAAATAGGCGTTTTGGTTTTGGTTTCGTTGCAAAAATGAATCGCAACGCCCATTCCCGGATTGCCGTAAATGGATCCCGGTTCTCTGAGAAAACTGGAGATGTTCAATGTACCGTAACCTATTTTTTCATCCGGCAAAAATTCTTTCATGATGTCAACATTTCCTACGCCGTTTTGAAAAGATACTGCCACCGTATCGGGACCAAACAATGCTGTTGCGCCTTCTAAAGCACTTCTCGTGTACAGACCTTTTACCAATACGACAACCACATCCACGTTGCCTGCTTCTTCCGGTGTCAACACAGCCTTCATCGGGATTACTTCCGTGTTTTCACCCACTTGCATGGTCAATCCTTCTTTTGCGATTTTTTCCATATGCGCTTTAAAAGGGTCAACCAAAATAACGTCCGCGCCCCCTTTTTGCATATGTGCGCCAATGAAGCTACCCATTGCTCCTGCGCCCAAAACTGCTACTTTCATAAATTTCTCTACCTCCTTATATATTGTGAAGCACACAATTATTTACTGTAAAATTATATCACGATTGCTCATTGATGTCAATCTTCCGTTTGAAAAAAACGCATATTTTGCATGCGTTTATAAATAAAAATGTCTCTTTAAAATGCTTTTTGCCTTATTTTTAATGCAAGTACAACCGGCAAAGACAAAAACATGATTGATCTTTTTAAATCTTTTCTTTTTCTTTTAACAAATCTCTGATTTCCATTAAAAGTTTCTGATCTTTTGTATCTTCTTCTACCGCTTCTGTTACTTCTTCCAGTTTATTCCTTTTCAATTTATTTAAAATACGCACTGCGACAAAGATACAGAAAGCGATTATAAGAAAATCGATGACGTTTTGCAGAAACAAACCATATTTTATCACAACAGGCTCGGCTCCTGCCCCAGACGACACCGTCAAAGCCAATTCGGCTATATTAATTTTGCCTAACAACAATCCCACCAACGGCATAATCACATCCGCCACAAGCGAGGTAACGATTTTGCCGAAGGCGCCGCCGATAATAACGGCAACAGCCAGGTCAATAACGTTTCCCTTCATTGCAAATTCTTTGAATTCTTTAAAAAAACTTTTCATTTTTTACTCCTCTTATGGAATATATCGTTTTGCAAGTTCTTAGAACCACACTTAATCAGTGGGTTTCATTGTCGGGAACAGTATCACATCCCGAATGGAATGTTGGTTCGTAAAAAGCATTACCATTCTGTCGATCCCTATTCCTACGCCACCGGTAGGCGGAAGTCCGATTTCCAGTGCATTGATGAAGTCTTTATCGAAGGGGTGCGTTTCGTCATCCCCTTGTTCTTTTTTTGCCATTTGTGCCAAAAATCTTTCTCTTTGGTCAACGGGATCATTTAACTCACTGAATCCGTTGGCATATTCTTTTCCGCCGATAAACAGTTCAAACCGCTCTGTATAACGCTGATCCTGTGCATCTTTTTTTGCAAGCGGTGAAATTTCAACCGGATGATGTGTTACAAAGGTAGGTTGAATCAGATTGGCTTCTACATACACGTCAAAAGCTTCTTCGATAATTTTTCCGATTCCCCAACCTTCTTTTACTTCAATATTCAATTGTTTTGCCGCTTGCACTGCATGCGCCGTCTCTGTCATTTCATCAAAGTTTACGCCTGTGTATTGCTTCACCAAATCAACCATTCTGGTTCGTGCAAACGGCGCCTGCAATTCGATTGTGTTGTCCTGATAAACAACGCTTTGTGTTCCAAGCAACTCTTTACTGACATGGGCAAAAAGTTCCTCAATCATTTGCATCACAGCCTGATAGTCTACATAGGCCTCATAACTTTCCAGCATTGTAAATTCAGGATTATGAGTTGCATCCATGCCTTCATTGCGAAACACACGGCCGATTTCATATACTTTATCAAAGCCGCCCACAATCAGTCGTTTTAGGGGCAGTTCCAGCGCAATGCGCATATACATCGCAATATCCAGCGTATTGTGATGCGTCACAAAAGGTCGTGCATTGGCGCCACCCGCCAACGTAGCCAATACCGGCGTTTCCACTTCCACAAATCCGCGCCGATCCATAAAGGCGCGAATGCTCTGAATCAGTTTGGAGCGTGTCAAAAAAACATCTTTCACTTCAGGATTTACAATCAAATCTACATAGCGTTGACGATAACGCAAATCCGGATCTTTTAATCCGTGAAATTTTTCGGGAAGAATTTTCAACGATTTTGACACAAGCTTCGTTTCTTGAACACGGATCGAAATTTGTCCCATCTTCGTTTTAAAGACTTCCCCTTTCACACCAATTATATCTCCGATATCGTAGCTTTTGATTTCTTCATAAGCTTCTTCACCCAAGGTGTCTTTTCGGATAAATAACTGGATGCGCCCTGTAGAATCCAGCATATCATAAAAAGCTACTTTCCCCTGACCTCGCTTTGCCATGATGCGCCCTGCAAGTGAAACAAATTTTTCTTCCCAGTCTTCAAAGTGCGCATTGATATCAGCCGCATAGGCATCAATATCAACATGCGTTATATGATAAGGGTCTTTGCCCTCTGATCGCAACTTATCAAGTTTTTCATATCGTACCCGAATCATTTCGGAAAGATTTTGTTCTTCCGTTATCATGTTTTGTTCTTGTTCTTCCTGTGCCATGCTATCCCCTATTCTGCAGAAATTACTTTAAACGTGACCGGTCCGCTCGGTGTGACCAATTCTATAATATCTCCTTCGCGCTTGCCTATCAAAGCGCTGCCCAACGGAGAATCGTTGGAAAGTTTCCCATGGTCGGGATCTCCTTCTCCGCTGCCCAAAAGCGTATAAGTTAGTGTTTCGTCATATTTTGTATCATATACCGTTACTTTATCGCCGATATTGATAATCCCGTCCCGCTTTGATTTTTTTGCCACTTTCGCATTGCTCAGTTTACGTTCAAGTTCAAAAATTTTGCCTTCCAAAAACGCTTGCTCATTTTTTGCCTCTTCGTATTCGGCATTTTCAGTCAAGTCGCCATATTCTCTGGCAGCTTTAATTTTTTCGGCAATTTCATTTCTTGCTTCACCGCGCAAATAGTCAAGCTCTTTTTTTATTTCGTTATAACCCTCTTCCGTCAAAATAATATCTTTGTTCGTTGTATTCACGTCATTTCTATCCTTTCGCTTCTTGAAAAAGATTTCATCTAATCATCTAATTATAATGAAGCACCATTTTTCTGTCAAGGTAATGATTTTTTTACTTGAATTCTTTTCAAATAAGATACTTTTTTCAATCGTTTTTATACCTGTTTCTTCCAGATTTCAACATGATCTCTTTCATAAAAAATCATTGTTTTCGCACCTGTCTAATAATTGCCAATGATCAAAATCTCAGTGCGGCAAATTACATTTCTTATACATAAGCAAAAATCCCCCCGCTGGTATGCAAGGGGATTTTTCATTACTTACCGTCGTCAGTATGCACCGCTTTGCCGTGCTTCCTGCACCATCATGTCTTTTACTTTCATCAGTCGACTCAAGTTGCCACGTTCATTTTCGTCCAGTTTCATGACAATGTAGCGAATGGTCTCTTCCAGTTGCGGAATCATAACATATTCCAGCGCATTTACTCTTCTTCTCGTCTTTTCAATTTCTCTTGAGAGCAACTGTACAGACTTTTCTATCTGCGCCAGCTGTAATAAATCCGGAAGGATTTCCGAAAGAGACAGCACGGCATCGTCCAATTCCCCGGAGGTCGTTGCAAACCCGTAAGGGAATATCTCGGAAGGATCGTCGTTGGAAGTTTTAAATTCATATACCGGCACGGAGACCGACATAATGTTTTTATATTCAAAATCCAATGATACGCTTTGTTTAGGATAAAGCAACGCTTCTTCCAAAAACTCCGGAGACATTGCCGCAGAAGCTACCGTAAAGCTTTGGCTCGCCTTAATTAACGCCTCTTCCACCTTAAGACGCAACGCACGGTTATGACGTACAATTTCCAAAAATTGTTTCATCAGCTCATCGCGCTTGTCTTTTAACAGCTTATGGCCTCGTGTGGCGGTTCTCAATCGAATCTTTAAGCGAGTCAGCTCCATTCGGGTAGGATTGACTGCCAATCTTGCCATATCAATTTCCTCCCTTCATTTATTGTTCTACAACAGCTGCATTGTCTGCCGAGTCGGCTTCTTTATAGTACATTTCAATGTATTCTTCTTTGATACGTTTCAACTCGTTCTTCGGCAAAATCGCTAACAACTCCCAGCCCAGATTCAACGTTTCTTCAATGGTACGGTCCGTTTCATATCCTTGCGATACATAACGTCTTTCAAATTCATCCGCAAATTTTGCGTACAGTTTATCGACATCGGTCAAAGCGGCTTCACCAAGGATGGTCATCAGCTCTTTCGCATCTTTTCCACGAGCATACGCTGCAAACAACTGGTTCATCGTGCCGGCATGGTCCTCACGGGTTTTGCCTTTTCCGATCCCTTTATCTTTAAGACGGGAAAGGGAAGGCAACACGTCGATGGGCGGACGCAAACCTTTACGATATAATTCACGGGACAAAATAATCTGACCCTCTGTGATATAGCCTGTCAAGTCGGGAATCGGATGGGTTTTATCGTCCTCAGGCATGGACAGGATCGGTATCATCGTAATAGAACCGTCGCTGTCTAGTTTTCTGCCTGCACGTTCATACATCGTTGCAAGGTCCGTATACAAATATCCGGGGTATCCGCGACGTCCGGGAACTTCTTTTCGTGCAGCGGATACTTCACGAAGTGCTTCAGCATAGTTTGTAATGTCAGTAATGATAACCAACACTTGCATGCCTTTATCAAATGCCAAATACTCTGCTGCCGTAAGCGCCATACGAGGTGTCGAAATACGCTCAATGGCAGGGTCATTTGCCAAGTTCAGGAACAGTACGGTTCTGTCAATGGCACCGGTGCGTCTGAAGTCGGAAACAAAGAAGTCGGCTTCTTCAAAAGTAATCCCTACCGCAGCAAACACAACGGCAAATTTGGATTCTGTACCCAATACTTTCGCTTGACGAGCAATTTGTGCCGCCAATTGCGCATGAGGAAGACCGGAGCCGGAGAAGATAGGAAGTTTTTGTCCTCGAACCAGCGTGTTAAGTCCGTCAATGGCAGATACACCTGTTTGAATAAACTCCGAAGGATAGTCCCGTGCCGCCGGATTCATCGGCACACCGTTGATATCCCGTCGTTTATCTGGCAAAATTTCCGGACCGCCATCAATGGGTCTGCCCAAACCGTCAAATACACGACCGAGCATGTCTTCTGATACGCCCAACTCAATGCCGTGGCCCAAGAAGCGTACTTTAGAGTCTGCCAGGTTAATGCCTGCGGAGGCTTCAAATAACTGTACCAGTACATTGGTTCCGTCCAATTCCAAAACACGGCATCGGCGAACTTCACCGTTTTGCAATTCGATTTCGCCCAATTCGTCGTAGCCTACATCTGATACGTCGGAGACCAACATCAAAGGACCGGCTACTTCACGTATTGTTCTATATTCTTTAATCATTATCTTTCACCTCCCTCTTCAACGATTTTTGCAATTTCTTCATCAATGTTCTTCATGATCTTCGCATATTCATCTTTATATGCTTCTTGACTCACGTCTTTCGCACGACCGATCAGGTCTCTCGCAGGAATAGTAAAGACTTTTTCCATATTAGCGCCACTTGCAATAGCCGTTCCCGCCACTTTTGCATAGTGCAAGACTATATTCATCAAGCCCATTTGTTTTTCCAGCGATGTATAAGAGTCTGTGTCCGAAAAAGCATTTTGCTGTAGGAAGTCTTCACGAAGCATACGAGCCACTTCCATGGTTAATCTGTCTTCTGCAGACAGCGCATCAATACCGACCAAGCGAACGATTTCGTTCAATTCGCTTTCTATTTGCAGTATTTTCATTGCTGTTTCACGATTTGCCATGAATTCTCGCCCCATGTTTTCATCATACCAGGGACCTAGTCTGTCTTCATATAACGAATAACTCTGCAACCAGTTGATTGCCGGGAAGTGT
>DCTT01000026.1:348053-534463 GCA_002329295.1 Eubacteriaceae bacterium UBA1433 | reverse complement strand
CATAGAACTGTGCAAGACGAGATGTCAGGTATGCGGGATATCCTTCTTCACCGGGCATTTCTTCGAGACGTCCGGACATTTCACGAAGCGCTTCCGCCCAACGCGATGTAGAGTCCGCAATCAATGCCACAGCATATCCCATATCTCTAAAGTATTCCGCAATGGTAATTCCCGTATACACCGAAGCCTCACGTGCCGCAACAGGCATGTCGGAGGTGTTGGCAATCAAAACCGTTCGTTCCATTAAGCTTGCTCCGGTTCTCGGGTCTTGGAGTTCGGGAAACTCCATCAAAACGTCTGTCATTTCGTTTCCACGTTCACCGCATCCAACATAAATAACAATATCTACGTCACTCCATTTTGCCAACTGGTGCTGCACGACGGTTTTTCCGCTACCAAAAGGTCCGGGCACTGCAGCCGTTCCCCCTTTAGCCATGGGAAAGAACGTATCTATGATGCGCTGTCCTGTAATCATCGGAATATCGGGTGGCAATTTTTCTTTATATGGTCGCTCAACACGAACCGGCCATCTTTGCATCATGCTCAGTTCTTTTTTGCCTTTTTCCGTGTTAACAACGCATACAATTTCTTCGACGGTAAATTCTCCGTCTTTGATTTCTGCAACCTCACCTTCAACACCAACGGGCACCATAATTTTATGTTCTACCACGATGGTTTCTTGAACCACACCGATGATATCTCCTGCAATTACTTTATCGCCCACTTTAACTTTTGGTTCAAATTTCCATTTTTTATCTCTGGAAAGTGCGGGCACCTTAACGCCTCTTGCAATGTTCGAACCCGCTCTTGCTCTGATTTCTTCAAGCGGACGTTGGATTCCGTCATAAATCGTACTGATTAGTCCGGGTCCGAGTTCCACTGAAAGCGGAGAACCCAACGTTACGACTTCATCGCCAACTCTGATGCCGGCAGTTTCTTCATATACTTGGATCGAAGCGCTTCCGCCGCGCATTTCTAAGATTTCACCGATTAAACGCTGTTTGCCTACATTTACAACGTCAAACATATTTGCATTGGTCATTCCTTCTGCGACAACCAGCGGACCGGCTACCTTGACAATTTTTCCGTTTTCCATATTATTTCACCTTTCATTAGATTTTTACTCACCGAGTATGTCCGCACCAACAGCGCGTTCTACTGCTTCTTTGACAGCCTTAAGGCCGATTCCCAAACTTTCTCCTTGACCGGGCATCAAAATAATGGCCGGTGTTACGCGTTCCGCGTAAACAGCAAGTTCGTGTTTTAAATCGGTAGCCAATTGCTCGGTAAGGTATATCACTGCGTATCCTTCTTCAGCCATGCGATGAAGTTGTTCTTTTGCCTCTGCAGCATCGTTTACCGGAACCGTTTCAATGCCAAGGGCTTTGAAGCTCAGAACACTTTCTCTATCGCCTATTACTGCTATCTTATACATACGTTTCCCTCAGCCTTTCCATAATTTCTTCCGGCAAAAGCCCTGCTTTTCTCGCCGCAAGCACCATGTTGATTGCCGTAAATTCTGTCTCTCTTGCAGCAACATGAGCAATGATATGCATTTCGCCAAAGGGTATATATTTTGCGTTTTTTAAATAATTTAAAAGCGCATTTTCAACTTGTGTGTCCACCCGGGCAAGACCCTTTCCTTCACGTAACGCATCTGCTGCGCCGTGCGCCGCTTCTTTCAGCGGAGAGGTTTCGAAAATGCTGATCAGGCTTTCCGGTGTAATTTCCACACGCAATCTTGAAAGCGGAACGCTTCCGCCTTCGATGAAATACTTGCTGATCTGTGAACTGTCTTGATTCATCCGTTTTAATCTGACTGCCGTACGCATGTTGATGCCGTCAATTTTCAACTTGACATATTCCATCAAAAAATCACTTTTTAATTCATGCGCCCTTTGCGACTCTTCAGCAAGCTCTTTCATTTCGGCAAAGGCCGCTCTGTCCAGCACGGTATCCGAAAGTCTCGGATCTCCCGTTCTGGCCAAAACATCCCGCGCTTCGTTGGCAGCATGTTTCATAATATCCGTCAATTCACCGTCTGCGCCGATCACTGCGCTGCTTACGGAGGCGATCATCTTTTTTAAAGGAATGCGTCCGCCTTCCATCAATGAGGATTCATATTCTGTCTTTGCAGCTTCTCCCTTTAAAATCGCCTTCAGATTATGATAATCATATTTCAAAAGAAATATCTGCACGACCGTTTTGTCCGGTGCCATTTTGAACATGTCGTCCAAAACTTCGGCGCGCTTTCGTGCGATGGCGGCAGGTACTTGCGACAGACTACCAATTTCGCCATAGCCGCACTCTTCCAGCACTTTGAGCAATTCATCATCCGTTTTGGCCTCTGCCATACGTCTCAATCGTTCCGTCGTCATCAATGAACGCTCTAAAGAGCGGATTCTGGTGCTGGCGTACAGATAATCTATATCTTGAATTTCCTGAAATCTTTCCAAGAGTCAGTACTCCTTTCTGTTCTTTGTTCTCATTTCAGATTCACCTGCCATGTAAAACAAACAACATAATTGATGATCCTGTTGTTTATTGAAACAACACTTCCGCGACCTGTGCCGACAGCGAATCACGTTGCATGCGAACCAGTTCGTCCAACGCCGCATTCACTTCTACATCCCCGCGAACAAGTACAATGCCACCTGTTATGGGTCGCGTCTTTTCAGACACGGTCAATTGACCGTTTTTGCCTTTGTTTTTCAGCATTTCATTTGCAGAAACAATAATTTTTTGTCCATATTTTTCTTTGTCTTCTTGCGAAAAAATCACTTGTTCCGCTCCGTTTTCCGATGCGTTTGCCGCAAGTCGCGCCAATAGATCAATATATTGTTCTGCCGGCAATGAACAAAGATTGTTCAGTGCAGTATCAAATGCCTGAGAAATCAATTCTTGCTTTTTTTGCAACAATGTTTTTCGCGCTTCTAATCCTGCATTGGATTCATGCTTTTTTTCTTGTGCAATCGCCTGTCTGCCGCCGACTTCTTCTATCTCAGCCGCAGCAACGACTGCCTTGTTTTTATAAGTTTCTAAAATTTTTTCCGCTTCTGCTTTTGCCTGTTCTATTATTTTCTGTGCATCTGCATTTGCTTCGTCTAAAATTTTTCCTGTTATTTTTTCAATACCGTTCATAGTGTTACACCTGTTTCTCATTCGCAATTAACGAATGTTAATAAGCATAAGAACAGATACTAACAGCGCAAGAACAGCGTAGGTTTCAACCATTGCAGGATAGAGCATACCTTTGGCAAACTCTTCCGGTCTTTTTGCCAAAATGCCCATGGAAGCCGCAGAAGCACGACCTTGTGCAATCCCTGAAAAGTATCCGCCAACAGCAATTGGCAGAGCGGCCGCAAAATATTGGAATCCCTGAGAAATCGTAAGGGTCATTTCTCCACCGCCAAAAAGACCGATTCCATTCATAATTAAAAACGCAACCAAAAGCCCATAGATACCTTGTGTGCCCGGCAACGCCTGTAACAAGAGGGTTTGTCCGAATTTGCCCGGATCTTCTGTTACAACACCGGCTGCAGCTTCCCCTGCAATACCGACACCTTTTGCACTTCCTGCACCGGCAAAGCCTGCTGCCAAAGCTGCTCCAAAGAGTGCTAAAAACGGTCCACTAAAAATTGAATTAAGCCAATCCATGATTAAATTTCCTCCTTAATAACTTCTGTATATTTAGTTTGATTAAATAACGGTTTAAACGGTCTTCCGCCTGATTCGTAAAACTTGCCGAAAAATTCAACAAATTCCAGACGCATGCTGTGTACAAAAGCGCCTAACGTGCTGACAGCAACGTTAAATGTATGTCCCACAGCAAATACAATCAAAAACAATATCCACCCTATGAAACTGTTTCCTGCCAAGGATCCCAGCGTGTTCATAACCATGGCAATAACACCCGTACACAACCCTAAAGCCATAAGACGTGTGTAAGAAAGAATGTCGGACACATAGCCTGTTACGCCATACAAAGCGCCCAATCCGCTGGTCAACTTAGAAAAAATATTTTTCTTCTCTCTTCCCGCTGTCAACAAAACACCCACTGCACCCAGAAGCGCAATCACTGCAAAGATCTTCGCGCCGGTAAACAATCCCAACCCGCCGATGAGAATCATGTACCAAAAACCTGTGTCAAAAATTGCCTCTTTGATATTACCTTGCTTTATTTGTCTGGCCGCCGAACAACCCATGCCCAACATTAAATGAACAACGCCTAAAACAACAGACAACACCAATATTTTCATCGGTTCTGCAAGAGGGTCAAACCAAACCGGCGGAACAACCAGTTCTTTGCCAAGCATCATTGCAACAATGCTCGGTGCATTTCCAAACCAACTGCCGAATAATGCACCCCACACCAACGAAGACAACCCGCAGAAAAAGAAGAGCGTCAAAAACTGTTTCATCATTCCCGCAGGTTTTTTCTTTTTCAGAATAATAAATGTAACAGCCGACACTACCAAACCGCACAATGCGTCTGAAAGCATTATTCCGAAAAAAATAAAATACGAGACTGCCACAATCGGATTAGAGTCAATAAGGCTCCTGTATGCAGGCAATCCGTACATTTCGGTAATTGTACTGAAGGGTTGAATCAGTTTTGCATTTTTCAATACAACCGGCGGCTCTTCTATTTCGGCAGGTTCCGAAAATTCATATGCACATCCGTTTTTTTCCAACACTTGCGCCACGGCACTTTCGGCCGCCTCCGGCGTCCACCCTTCAAAGTAAGTGGTTTTTTCTGTGTGCAACATGGAAGACATCGCTGTTTCGCGAAGCGATTCCACGTTCAGCGCATCTATCGTTTGTTCCAGCAGGTCTCTATGCGGTGCCAGCGTCACGATTTCTGCTTCCAGTTGTTGCAATTTTTCTTCCGCTGTTTTTGTTTCCTGATCCAGTCGATTGATATTGTCCGCAGCGGTGCCGTACATATCTTTAAACAGGGTCTGCGAGAATCCCTCTGCCTTGAGTATTGTCAGAGCATCCTCCTGCGCATCCTTATAAGAAACCAAAACAACATAGGACTGCTCGTTGTCGGAATGAATCACATCGGCAATGGCCGGAAGGTCGCTTTCTGCCAGTATGGCGGAAAGATCTACCGGTTTTTCGTCGATGGGAACCACGCCGAAAATCACCGCATACTCTTTTCCTCCCGTGTATTCCAACGGAATATCCGAAGCAGTCCAAGGTTCCAGTGAAGCTTTTTGTGCAGTAATACGCCCCACCAGAGATTTGGTTTCATTGATTTGCCTCACCAGTCCGCCTATACGCGCAGATACCTCTTTCGCTTGCTCAATTGCCTCTTCGTCAAAGAGCACGCTTTCGTTGATTTCTCTGCGCGGTGTCAAGAAAGACCTTTTGCTCGGCGCATATTTATCCAACGCTTCCAACGCTGTAACCATGTCTGTGCGCGCACGCGCCGCATCAGTTATCGCTGAAGGAGGTCGGATTACTTGAGCCATGTCTTCGTCCATCTCCGTATAAACAGGATTTTCGATTTCAACACAGCCCAGCCGAGTTAAGTCTCTCAATACCTTCCTTTGAATTTTCGAAGGTACAATGACCCGAAGGCGTTTCATCCTGACTATTGCCATGATAAAATCCTTTCGGTGATGACGGATACAGCCTTGTCCATTGCTGCCTGTCCGGTTTGACCCAGGGCATCAGCATTTTCTTTGGCTGTTTGCTCAATTTTTTGAGCTTCGGCAGTGCCTGCACGATCTGCGTCGGCATAGAGGTGCGAAACGCGAACATTCGCTTCTTCTTTCGCCTTCAATACCAACGCCTCACCATCTGCTTCCGCTTGGGCAAGGATGCGTTTTGCCTCGGAAGCGGCCTCTGCGCGAATCTTTTCCGCTTGGCTTTCGGCCGCGGAAATGGTTTTAATTGCGTCAAAGTTCATGAGTAATACCGCCTTTTAAAGTGTTTTTTTAAAACAAAATATCTTAATTCCTGAGATAATCCCCAGAAAATAAAATATTGTACCGAAATTTTAACACATTGCTTTTTGATTGTCAAAAGAATAACATGATTTTTATACTTTTTTTTAATATTTGGTAAAAATCGTAAAAAAATATCGGTTTTTCAGTAAAAATCAGGCTTTTATATATCGCTCCGTAACAATATTTGCTTCATCCAGCAACTGTTTTGCCAATTCGTCGGGATAGTCTCCCGAATACACAATGCGTTTTATGCCTGCATTGATCATCATTTTGGCACACTGCACACAAGGACTGTGTGTAATGTATATGGTTGCTCCGTTAATACTGACGCCATAAGCAGCCGCCTGAATAATCGCATTTTGTTCCGCATGAATGCCTCTGCAAAGCTCGTGATGCTGTCCGCTGGGGATATTGAGTTTTTCTCTGAGACATCCCACTTCATAGCAATGTTTCAACCCTGTGGGAGCACCGTTATAACCCGTGGCGATAATACGTTTGTCTTTTACAATAACGGCGCCCACCTTTCGCCTGTAACAGGTAGATCGCTCTTTTACCGTCTGCAATATGCTCATAAAATAATCGTCCCAGGAAGGTCTTTGCTCCATTTTTTTTTCATCTATCATCGCTATTTTTCCTTTTTTTGCATTTTTCACTCATGGCTCTTTTGTTCATATTCGGTAATGAGTTGAACTCTTTTTTCGTGTCGTTGTCCTTCAAATTCTGTTTGCAGGAACACCTTCACCATCTCCAACGCCGCTTCTTTTTCTGTAAAGCGTGCGCCAATGACAAGAACATTTGCATTGTTGTGCTGCCTGGCAAGGGCGGCCCGGTTGCCGTCGCAGGCCAAAGCTGCACGTATTCCATGCACTTTGTTTGCCACAATCGACATGCCGATTCCGCTGCCGCAAAGAGCAATGCCGTATTTTGCCTCTCCTGCCGCCACTGCTTTGGCAAGCGCCAACCCATAGACAGGATAATCCACGCTGCAAGAAGAATTTGTTCCTACATCCAACAAATTATATCCTTCTTTTATCAGCATTTTTTTGATGCTCTCTTTTAATTCATAAGCAGCATGATCACTGCCGATGGCTATTTTCATTGTATTGACTTCCTTTCAGTTTTTCAATGAGTTTCTCGATATATGTTTCAATTTGCTGTGCCGTCTTTTCGTACATTTCCGCATTTCCCCCAAAGGGATCCGCAATATCCTTGCCGGTGCCGATGTAAGAGGCAAGACTTTGGATCTTTGTTTTATAGGCCGGATACCGATTGCGCAAAACAGCTGCATGGGCCGCCGTCATGCACAATACTGCTACCGCCTCTTTGATCTCTTCTTCTTTCACGGGTTTCGCCCGATGTGCCTGCATATTGATTTGTCTTTTTTCCATTGCTTTGCTCGCCCCATAACTTGCCGGTTCGCCTTCAGCAAAAATCCCTGCCGAGTACGCTTCATATTGTCCTTGTAAATCTGCCGTGGCGCTTTTCTTATTAAATAAGTATTGAGCCATAGGACTGCGACAGGTGTTTCCGGTACAAACAAACAAAATTTTTTTCATTTTGCTTCCTTATTAAAGTTTTGATTATTTCCATGTCTAAATATATATGTATTATCATTTTTGCGCTTATAAATATCTTCCTTCCGCCGCATTTTCCATGCGATTTACCAACGCTTCCCCAATCCCGGTTTGTTCCACTTTTTCACAAAGAATCTTCCGGCAGCCTTTTTCGTCAAACTCACGTAAAGTCGCATAAAATTTTTGCGCCGCTTCATTTAAACTGCGATAAGTAACAACGTCTTTACACTGGATATTTTTGGAAAGCTTTTCGCTGCAAAAAATACCTGTCTTGATCTCCGTTTCAAGAAAATTTTGTATTTTTTCGCTCTTTTCCTCCAAGTTTCCATCTACAATCATTACCGTTGCCCGGGGTCGATAATGGACATATTTCATGCCGGGCAAAAGAGGTTTCTCTGCAGCCGCATCGTAAATTTCCGCTCGCCCCACATTTGCCGCAAGCATTTCGCATGTCACACATCCTGTTCGAAGAATAACGGGATACGAACCTCTGGCGTCAATCACGGTGGACTCCAAACCCAACACCAAATCGTCTTGCGCCAATATAATATCCGCATGTTCACGCATATCCTCTGCCACATGGCGCCCTTTGGTCGGGCTGAGCCGACCCGAGATGTTGGCGCTGGGAGCGGCAAGGTATCGCTCGCTTCTTTCAATCAATGCCAACGCCGTTTCATGGTCGGGCATGCGCACCGCCACTGTAGACAGTCCTGCGGATGCGGCGGAACAAAAATCCTCTCGTCTGTTCAACACAACGCTTAGTGGCCCCGGCCAGTATTTTTCTGTTACATGCAAGACCCAATCCGAGATATCTTTTGCAATTTTCATCAAATCCTCTTTATGCGCTATATGCACGATAAGCGGATTGTCGGCAGGACGACCTTTTGCAACATAAATCTTTTGAACTGCTTGTTCATTTTGCGCATCTGCGCCCAATCCGTAGACGGTTTCAGTGGGAAATGCCACGAGTCCCCCTTTTCGGATAACCTGCGCAGCCTCTTCAATCGCTTTGTCCCAATTTTCGATTTGATTTTTTTCGTAATATTTCATGCTTCCTCATTATTTATGAATACAACGACAGATTATTCTTCGCTGTTTTTTAACAGTTCCGCTTGGTTTGCCAGTTGCAAAGCATCAATCATTTCTTCCAATTCTCCGTTTAAAAACGCCTCTAGTTTATAAAGCGTCAGTCCGATTCGATGATCCGTCACCCTGCCTTGCGGAAAATTATAGGTACGGATTCTCTCACTTCTGTCTCCGCTGCCCACTTGATTTTTTCTGTTTTGCGCCATTTCCTCGTGCGCCTTTTGCTGCTCGACATCATAGAGCCTGGCCTTAAGCACCTTCATAGCTTTTTCTTTGTTTTTCAATTGAGATTTTTCGTCCTGACAAGTTACCACAATCCCTGTGGGAATATGCGTTATGCGCACTGCCGAGTCTGTAGTGTTCACACTCTGACCTCCATGGCCTCCCGAGCGAAACACATCTATCCGCAAGTCATTGGCATTAATTTCTATTTCCACATCTTCCGCCTCAGGCAGTACCGCTACCGTTGAAGCCGAAGTATGAATGCGCCCGCTGGATTCCGTAAGCGGAATGCGCTGAACACGATGCACTCCGCTTTCAAATTTCAGTTTGCTGTAGGCTCCTTTTCCCTGCACGGCAAAAATCACTTCTTTGTAACCGCCTACGCCGATTTCACTGGTGCTGAGCAGTTCTGTTTTAAAATTGACACGTTCCGCATAACGAAGATACATGCGCAGCAAATCGCCGGCAAAGAGGGCTGCCTCATCTCCGCCGGTACCCGCACGAATTTCGATAATAACGTTTTTTTCATCATTTTCATCTTTCGGCAACAACAAAATTTTCAGCTCTTCTTCCAGTTTTTCGGCGACACCGCTTAACTCTTCAATGTCCTCTTCAATCATTTTTTTGAAATCTTTGTCGATTTTTTCATTCAGGAGTTCTTTGTTGCTGTCCAAGTCTTCCTTTGTTTTTTTATATTCCGAATATTTCACAACAATCGGTTCCAACTTGGCATGTTCTTTCGCCAGTTCGCGAAATACATCTTGCTGCGCAAGAACCTCCGTACTGCTGAGCTGTCCGTTCAATTCGTCATATCTTTCTAAAATAAAATCCAGTTTCCCAAACATATTGCCTCCAAAATTGACCTTGCGCCATTGTTACAATATTTTATTTTACCATAGCCTTTTTCGTTTTACACTACATATTCTTATTTTTTTCTTGCAAAATACAGCAAATCACTCCAAGTGCAATAAGTCAAAAAATAACCTTTGCGATATTTTTTTATCCGCCGCACTGCCACAACGTTTCCATCTGCGATAAATATATTAAAAACACTCCTTAAAACAGCGCCACACAAAAACGCCGCTCCTGCGCATCCAATGCATACCAACAAGACATAGCTCATCCAACAAAAAACGATTTATTATAGCGTATCAGTTTTTATCGTTTTTCTATCCAGAGAAATACCGAATCAGATCGTACAAAATTTTACGCAAGAAGACGCATACAGCAAACGCAATCAGGAAGAATACAATTCATATAAGTAAACTTTAAAGGTTTTTTACAGCTTCAGCAAAGCAGATAAATTCATGCAAGCCAATGCATTCAACCCGTCATAATGCAACCTGTCTCTTTGCCACAGCAATCGAAACAGTTTTAATATGCGATTTATCTTTTTTTGCTTTCAGACTGTTACATATTTCCGCAACTTATCATTTGTCGCATATTGACGTTTTTTATGTATCGTACAATTTTTATTTTCCAGTTTCTTTCGGCACCACATTCTCCTGCACCCAACAAGATATGCTGCGCCCTGCCACAACAAATTCACCATAACCATCGCTGTCGATAACCACTTTTTCGGTACGATTTCCTAAATAATCGGCAAAAACCGAGCCCGCAAAACGGGTGCCGACAAACATGCGAATCCTGCCTTTTTTATGATTGCTCATCAATGTAGCGCTCGGATAAGGATGTTCTTCGTCTCCCAGACGCACCCACCCGATGCAGTTTGCCCTCACAAAATAGTCATGTTGCTCGCCATAGGCAAAACGCTTCCTGCACAGCAGCAGTTTTTCGATGATTTCTTTTTTGTCCTCCAACGGATAGTCCCCGCCGATTCCATAATAATCGCCAAAAAAAATACAAGGATATCCGTCTTTGCGCAGTAAAATTGCTCCGTAAGCCAGCGGCTTAAACCAGTCGTCCACCCAGGAAGACAGCGCCTGATCAGGCTGAGAATCATGATTGTCCACAAAAGTAACAGCCATCGTAGGCCTTCGCTGTACAAGCGAATTGTCAAACAGCCTGCGCAAATCGTAATGTTCGTTTTGTTGTGACGCATGATAAAAATTAAAATGCAGCGCCACATCCAGCAAGTCGATTTCATATTCTGTCTGCTTTGCATAATTGCGCACCATATCCCCGTCCGCCGCCCAATATTCTCCGAAAATATAAAAATCTTCCTTGCCTTTACGGCTATGCCGTGCAAAATCGCGCATGAAAAAATCATTGATATGCTTCAAGGCATCCAATCGATATCCGTTTACTTTTGTCTCGTTGTAAAACCAGTCCGACCAGGCAAAGAGCTCCTCCACCACCTCGGGATGGCGGTGATCAATGTCCGCAAACATCAAATAATCATAATTGCCGTATTCCATCGAAACCCCCTGCGCCCAATCTTTTCCTTCTCCGAGAATTTTGAAAATACTCGTTTTCCCCGTTTTTCCGTCAAAATCCACACCGGTAAAGTGAGTATGGTTCCAAACAAATTCTGAATATTTTCCGTCTCTGCCCGGAAAGCGAAATCCTGTCCAGCCATCAATGTCATAGGGTTCCGAAATCACTTTCCATCTGTTTTTTTCGTCAACTTCCACTATCGAAAAGGTCTCTGCATAATCGGCCCCTGCTTTGTGATTGAGCACCACGTCCGCATACACGCAAAATCCCTTCTCTTGTGCCGTTCTAATCAGGTCCAGCAATTCTTCTTTTGTGCCGTACTTTGTCCGAATTGCTCCCTTTTGATTAAATTCTCCCAAATCATACAAGTCATAAATCCCGTATCCCACATCGTCCACCCCTGTCGCCTTACAGGCAGGCGGCAGCCAAAGAGCGTTAATACCTATCTCGTACAGATGATCCAGCTGCTCTTTCAGCCAGCGATAAAACCCGCCATCACTATATGTATACCATTCAAAACATTGCATCATAATTCCGTTTTTCAAGTTTGTTTGTCCTTTTCAAAAGTCCTTTTTTAACCGTTTGTTTTGTCCTGTTGCTGTTGTGATATAAAAAGACTCATAATCTCTTCTTCCTTTGCTTTTCTTTTCCTCTTCAAATTACCTCGCCGACTCCTTTGTCAAGCCTATCCGGTAGCGAATGTCGTTTCAACAAATCAAGCAGTCGAAAAAAATCTATTATAATAATTATAACATATTTATATTTATAACGGTTTTTTTTGCTGTTCACAGCTACATTGTCGCTATATGAAAAACATTTGTTTTTATATAATTACAAATTTTTCTCGCAAGTTGCCGCAAAAGGTGGTATGATATGAGATATCTTTAATTAGCGTTGTAACATTTTTTTAAAAGGAGACGATTATTATGCCTGCCTATGCAAATCGAGTAAAAAATATGAAAGACACCGCCTTATATATGCGCGGACTGTTTGGCGGAATGACCAACCCCGATATCATTTCTTTCGGCGGCGGCGCACCTGCTCCGCAAGCACTCCCTGCCGATATTATTCAGTCTATCGCCTGTGAAGTCTTGGCAAGCGACAACCGTGGTCGCGAAGCGTTGCAATACAGCAGTACCTTTGGACTCAAAGACCTTCGCCAAGCCATAGTCAGCGAGCTGCTTGCACCTGCCGGCGTTACGGCCGATATTGACAATGTCCTCATCGTTACCGGCGGACTGGAAACAATGAATTTGCTTTGTCAAGTCTATATCGATCCCGGAGATGTCATTTTGATAGAAAGCCCCGCCTTTATTCATTGTATTGATATCTTCAATATGTTTGAAGCCCGTTCCATTCCCTGCCAATGCGATGATATCGGCCTTGTCATGGAAGATGTGGAAGCCAAAATCAAGCAATATCGTCCGAAAATGATTTACACGGTACCGACATTTCACAATCCCACGGGCAAAACCCTCACAGCCCAAAGGCGCAAACGCCTTGCCGAACTTGGCAGTGAGTATGATGTGATTATCCTGGAAGACGACCCCTATCGTGATATCCGATACAGCGGCGAAGCGCTGCCTACCATCAAGTCTTTCGACAAAACGGGACATACCGTTATGGCCAACAGCTTTTCCAAGATGTTTTCGCCGGGCAGCAGACTGGGCTATGCCGTGGCGGAAAAAGACTTGATATTACTGCTCATGGATGCCAAAATCGCCACCAACTCCCATTCCTCTTCTTTGGATCAGGTGCTGTGCGCCGAATTTTTCAAGCGAGGATATTATCAGGAGCATCACAAAAAAATCTGCGATTTATATCGTCAACGCCGCGACATCATGCTGGAATGTATTGAAAAGTTTTTCCCGCAAGGCACAAAATATACTCGTCCCGACGGCGGATTTTATATCTGGGTAAAGTTGCCCGACGGCCTGGACAGCGAAAAACTACTGGTGGAAGCCGAAAAACAAAACATCTCTTATCTGGCCGGAAAAAGCTGGTTTGTAGGAGAAGAAAATGTCGGCAGCAATACCATGCGACTCAATTTTGCCAACGCCAAAGAAGAAAACATTCGCTACGGCATCGAAACCCTGGGAAAACTATTTGCCGAGAAACGAAAATAACTTTAAAAAAGAAGACGAGAGTCTTCTTTTTTATTGCACTTCATTGTATTGCATATTTCCATAAGCCCTGCATAACCAACATCGCACTAAGAAACAATTACAAGAGCCGCATGACAACAACCCCGACAGCGTCATAGACACTGACATTATTGATTAAATTTACCGCATAGATTTAAAAAAGCTCGAATTTTCCCACCAACCAAGCGTAGCAACAGCACTCGTCATCCCTTTTGTCGGTTTTCTATTATTTTTTGGATACTTTTTACATCGAACAGATATGTTTGGTTACAAAAATGGCACTTGACCTCCACATTTGTTTGTTCTTGCATTATCTCTGACCATTCCTTTGTATCCAGCGCCGAAAGCATACTCTCAACTCTCTCTCTGCTGCAATCGCAAACATATTGCGGTTGCAATGTGCGATTGATTTCATAGGCAAAGCCGCCTTCGTCAAACAACGCAGCAATCACGCTTTGTGGATTGCTGTTTTCTTTCAACAATGTTGTTATGGCGGACATTTTTGCCGTTTTTTGTTCCAGGTAGACCACCATTTCTTCAGGACAATTTGGCATCACTTGCAAAATATATCCTCCCGCATGACGCACAACGCCCTCTTCATCCACAAATACGCCCAAGGCGCACACCGTAGGAATCTGTTCGCTCAACGCATAATAATACGCAATGTCTTCGGCAATCTCACCGCTCACAAGCCTCACCGTGCTGTTATGAGGTTCGCTATACCCCGTATCTTTAATAATCGTCAGCGTCCCTGCCCCTACCGCGGCAGCCACATCCAATTTTCCCGCCGCATTAATGAGCACTTCTATATCCGGATTCAAAATATCACCTTTGACTTGGCCGTTGTTGCCTGCCGTAACAACGATTTGACTCACAGGTCCCTCTCCTTTTATGATCAAAGTCAATCGGTCGCTTTCGTTTTTCATCATTGCACCCATCAAAATCGCTGCCGTAACCAACCGACCTCCTGCCGCGGCAGCCGTGGGACTCGCTTGATGAATGCGGCGAAACTCCTCTACGGTCTCTGTACTGTTCACACAAAAAAAACGGACAGGATAGTCTGCCAATTGTCCGTGTATCAATCTGTCTTGCTTCATAGTTTCTCCTTTGTAATTTGGATCAATTTCGTCGGGGCACTTTTGCCGGAAAGAATACTCACTTCTCTTTTCGTTACGACAAACTCTTTTGCCAAAAAAGAACAGATTTCTTCATTTGCTTTTCCTTTTTCTGCCACTTGTGCAACCGCCAATTTAATCGTATTGTCTTGCATCACATCTCTAAACATCGTTTTTGGCGCCTTGGCAATCACTTTTATTTTAAAAATGACTTTGCCGGTTTCTTTCAATTCTTTTTTATAAGTTTCTAACAATTTCTTCATTTTCGCTGATTCAATCTATGACTTTATACAAGTATTGTGAATATCACCCGATATTGCGATTGCTTTTTTCTTTTTCATAATTATATAATTGTTTAAAACAAAAATAAAGGAGGATCTTTTTCATGCCTGTAAAAATTCTCGCAGACAGTGCAGCAGACCTTTCAAAAGAAATCATAAAACAAAATAATATCACGGTTGTACCGCTCGTGGTTTTAAACGGTACACATCAATACTTGGACGGCATTGATATTACTCCGAAAAAAGTCTTTGATGACATGCGTGCGGGAAAAATTTATACGACAGCACAAGTTCCTGTCAGCAAATTTTTGCAACTTTTTACAGAGATAGCCGAAAACGATGAAGAATACTTTTATCCTGCTTTTTCTTCACAGCTTTCGGGTACTTATAATGCTGCCGTCACCGCATTGGAAGAAGTCCGCCAAACTTATCCCGATGTAAAAATCGAAATCATCGACACGCTCTGTGCCTCTGTAGGATTGGCACATGTCGTGGAAAAAGCCTGTGAATTGGCGCAAAAAGGCATGAGCGCCAAAGAAATGGTTCCTTTTATGACAAAATATGCCCATGAAATGGTACATGTTTTTTCTGTGGAAAAATTAGAATACCTCTATCGCGGAGGGCGTGTATCCAAAACCGCAGCCTTCATCGGTGATACGTTAGGCATTCGTCCTGTTCTCACCGTCATTGACGGAAAATTAATTCCCGTACAGAAAACCCGCGGCGAAAAAAAATTGTTTCAGGCCATGTTGGATTTGGTCGAAGAAAAGGCAGGTTCTGAACTAACCGATACGCTCATCAGCATTATGCATGCAGACAACCTGGAAGGTGCAAAAAAATTAAAAGCTGCAATGGAATTGCGATTCGGCTGCAAAAATATCCGATTCATGTGGCTGGGTGCCATGATTGGCGCCCATGCAGGTCCCGGTACACTAGCCGTTTTTGTCGAAGGCAAAAACGCTCCAAAACTGCCCTGAGCTTACAGCGAAAATTATCTGAATAACAAACATAATCATTTACAAATTTTGTGTGATTTGTAAATTATTATGCTGTTTTTTTATGTATAATAAACATAGTTCTTTTTATTTTCAGAACATTTTTCTATAAGGAGTTTATTTCAATGCATCCCTTAAAAAACCAGCCTGGCACACCGTATAAAAAACGTTCTCTGCGCAACTTTCTGCTGCTGTTGATTTTTGCCGTTTTTGTCAGTGCTTCCACACTGTTTGGTCTTTTTTTTCTCGTCGGCAAAGGTATTGTCTCGATGCCTGCTCAATACACAGAACAAAACAAGGTCACCGTTTTGCAAAACGAACCGACTTCTCCTACAGACACACCGCATGTCGTGTTAGGTCAACAGCTGTCTTTACAAGCCACAGCAAAAAAAGTCATCCCTTCCGTAGTCGGCGTTTTGACTTACTATGACACGTTTGCCATTGGCGAAGGTTCCGGCGTCATTCTCACCACAGACGGCTACATTATCACCAACACCCATGTCATAGCAAACGGCAATCAGTTTGAAGTCGTACTCTATGACGGCAAATCATATATGGCAAAACTTGTCGGTTCAGACAAAGCAACCGATATTGCTTTGTTAAAAATCAGCGATGTACAAAATTTGACCGCAGCCGAATTTGCCAGCGGCACCGAAACCACTGTGGGCGATATTGTTTTAGCCATCGGCAATCCCGGCGGCGTTGCCTTTAACAGCAGTACCACCATGGGGATTATCTCGGCCACAAATCGTTCCATCACTACTCCGGGCGGATATATCATTTCTTGTATTCAAACCGACGCAGCCATCAGTCCGGGCAACTCGGGCGGCGCTCTTGTCAATACTTACGGACAAGTAATCGGCATTAATTCTTCCAAAATCGTTGCTGAAGGCTTTGAAGGACTGGGTTTTGCCATTACGAGCCAGGAGGCGCTCACGATAGCAAAAGACTTGCAGGAATTCGGTTATGTTCAAAATCGGGCTGCGCTGGGTATCACATATCAAATGATCGATCAGGCTACTTCTTCATTCTATAACTTGCCCACCGGCATTTACATCCAAAGTATCTCCAATCGTAATCTTATAAACCAAGGCATCAAACCCGGCGATATCATTACTCACATGGATGATGTCAAAATTACGCAAGTCACAGATTTGACTTCTTTTCTCATGAAGAAAAAACCGGGCGATACCGTGAATCTTACCCTGTATCGCAGTGACGACGGCACAAAGTTTTCTGTCACGGTCACTTTGATTGAAAGCAAATAAACTTCAGATATTTTTCTATTCACAACAATGCTGCCGCTTTGCTTCTTCAACAGATGCTTCATTTTGTCAAAAGCGATGTTTTGTTTCAAAAATCGCTTTTTTCTTTATGCATATTTATTTTTGCATTTTTAACTGTATCTGCATTAAAATGACGTTGTACGGCGAAAAAAACACACCGGCTTGTGATTTGTCTTGCAATTGGTCAGTGCTTTTTCTTATTGCTATATTGCATTTCATTTTCCCAACAAGCATCCATTTCATACGAAAATGAACGAATATGAACAAAATCTTTTACGACATCATCGCCTGTCTCAAAGATTGGCGCAACTGGCTCAGCCATGGCCTGATGGGAATCGGTCTCTTGATTTTAGCCCTTTGGGTTCCTGTAGCGCTTTGGATTAAGCTGATTTTTATTGCCTGTCTGATTCTTTTGAACCTAAGACGTATGCGTCTTGCGTCAAACGGAAAGAATCTTGCACAGATAAAGAAACTGCTGCCAACACGACAGACCATCAGGCTTGAATCGATTTTTCGCGACAAATAAAGAGCCCCGCATCCCTGCGAGGCTTTTTATATTGCGAAAGTAATTATTTTACTATGTCTTTCAAATTTTTTGCAACGCGGAAAGTCGGCACCTTGGCTGCAGGAATCATCATTTTTTCTCCGGTTCGCGGATTTCTTCCTTCTTTTGCTTTTCTTTCTCTTACCTGGAATGTACCCAGTGCCGGAATTGCCAGTTTTTCACCTTTTTTCAATTCCTCTCCAACCACTTCAATCAGTGCATTCAGCATTCTTTCTGCTTCAACCTTTTTCACGTTGGATTTTTCTGCAATAGCAGCAATCAACTCATTTTTTCTCATCTTTGATTTTCTCCTTTAATATTTTTTTAGCTTTCTCCCAATATAAATCCGCTTTTTCCATGTCCAATGCTTTTATTTCGTATCCGTCGGATAATGCCAGCTCTTCAACAACAGAAAAACGGTTAAGAAACTTTTGTGATGTACTTTTTAGCGCGTCTTCGCTGTCGATCTTTAAAAACCTTGCTAAGTTTACGATTGAAAACAACCAGTCTCCAATTTCTTCCTTCTGTCTTGTTTTTTCATTATTTGCTTTCATGCAGGCAATAAACTCTTCGGTTTCTTCTCTTATTTTATCATATATCTGATCCATGGAGTCGAAATCAAATCCTGCTCTGCCTGCTTTATCTTGCAGACGATTTGCATATACCAGTGCCGGCAATGCTTTTGGTATCGCTTTTAGACTTTCGCTCACGCTTTGCTGTCCTTTTTCTTTGCGTTTGATTTCTTCCCAGGCGTCTTTCACCTCTTCCGCTTCCAAATCTTTTCTACTCTCAAATATATGCGGGTGTCTGGTAATCATTTTTTTGTTAATTCCTTCATGCACATCCCGAATATCGAAAAACCCTTCTTCATCAGCGATATTCGCATGAAAATAGATCTGCAACAGCACATCGCCCAACTCTTCACACAAGGCCTTGAAGTCTTTTTGATCAATGGCATCTATGACTTCATAACATTCTTCAATCAGATACTTTTTCAAGCTTTCGTGGTCTTGTGCTTTGTCCCAATTACACCCGTTTTTCCCGCGCAACTTTTTCATCACCTGTGCCAAACTGCGATAATCCCGCAAATTGACTTCCTCATCAGGCAAAAGGTAGACACTGCTCATGTGATCATATGCAATCGAACGATCCATTTCGCCCACTGTGATCCATAGCACCTGTGCCTGTGCTTCGCCGCCTTCCTTGATGACGCATACTTTTTTTTCTGCCCCGTAATAATCCAGTAATTTCAGTTTGACATCAGAGGCAATAAACGAATCATAAACTTGCGAAATCAGCAGAGTGCTTTTACTGTCTAAGTCATTGACATCAAAGGTAAGCGCATCCAACAGTTTGCTGTTATGTGCCGCGTCCTTTTGCATGGTTGCAAAGACAGCATCCACAAAACTCACCGAGGGCAAAATTTCAACGGAAATATTTTTTTGTTGCGCCTTTTGAACCAGGAGTTCCACGCTTTTCTCTGCAAATACAGCGCTGCCCGGTACGAGATACATTATAGCATGTTTCTCTGCGCATGCAATTATTTCGTCAGAAATTTTATCATATACTTCTTCAAAACACGCATATTTTTCATAGAATGCATCAAAACTGATGCTGTCCGGGCGTATTTTGCGTATTTCAGCAGCACTTTTGTGTATTTCTGTACGCAAAAAAATCTTTTCTGTCTCCAACAAAAGTGTATGTGTTTTCAGTGTCATATGCTCAATAGAAGCGGTTCCCATGCCGCCAATGGTGATTTTTGCCATTTATTTTTGCCTCCTGCGTAATAAAGAGCGCATCTCCTCTTTATTTAATGTACCCGTCAACAAAAGGGCAGCACAATATACTGCTCCTCCTACGGCAATGGCTGCAATCACCGCAAAATTGCTGCCAATAGCCGATCGCAACAATCCATAGGAAGCATAAGCTAAAATACCCATGATGATACTACACAACGCCGGTTTAAGAATCACATTTTTTTTATCCAGCGTAAATCGAATATATTTTTTTACCGAAGCATAGTTGAGCACAACGATTATCGTTTCCGCTATGTATGTGGCAAGTATGAGACCATAAATATGAAGCGAGGGTTTGGAAATCAACGTAATGTTAAGTATTAACTTAATGGCACCGCCAATGGCCAAATTGCGAATCGGCAGACCCATTTTGCCAAGTCCTTGCAGCACTGCCTGCAGCACAATAAACAACACGGTTGTAATGCAAGTAAAGGACAAATACATCATCAGCTCTCCGCCTCCTGAAGCGGAACCGAACAACAGCTGTATAATGGGTGTGGCAAGCACAAAAAGACCCACGGATGCAGGGAACGTTATGATCACTACCGTGCGCAGAGCCAGCGACGTTTTTTCTTCCAATTCTTTTTGATTGTTCGTTGCAAGGGATTCGCTGATAGCCGGCACCAAAGCCGCCGCCAAACCAACTCCCAACAACATCGGCACATTGATGACTGTTTGCACTTTTTGTGAAAGCTGTCCCCATATTTCTGTAGCCGTTACAATATCAATTCCTGCATTTTGAAGGCAACGAGCTACCGTCACGGAGTTGATCATATTCATCAGAGACACAACAATCGAGGCAAAAGATGCAGGAATGGCAATCACAAAAAGCGTACGTATCGTTTGTCCCGCCCGTTCACGGTATCCATGCCCGATTCGTTGCGGAATGACGATTTTTTTCTTTTTATAATATCCGTACATTGCCGTTACCAACAAACTGCCGCCGAAAGCACCCGCTGCAGCACCAAAGGCTGCACCGCCTGCTGCCCAGGCTATGTCTTTTGTCTTTAAAAAATATACCGCCAACGCCAATCCCACCACCACACGAAAAACCGATTCTACAATTTGCGACAACGCTGTGGGCACCATCGTTTGCAGTCCTTGAAAGTAGCCTCGATATGTGGCCATATAAGACACAAACAGAGGGGTAAGCGAAAGACCGATAATCGAATGATAGGTCTCTTCAGGCCAACCTAACACGGAAATCAGCGGTTTTGCGAAGAAAACAAGCGCTGCACTGCACAACACCCCCAAGCCGATGAGTACCACCAAAGAGATGCGAAAAATCTGATGGGTATGGTCGTATCGCCCCAAGCTTATGCTTTCACTTGTCATTTTAGAAATCGCCAAAGGCAACCCTATTACGGACAAGGAAACAAAAAAAGAATAGATCGGATAGGGATATCCAAAAAGCCCCATGCCATAATCACCAATGATACGAGCAAGCGGAATTTTGAAAAATATTCCCAAAAACCTGGCCAGTATGCTGCAAGCCGTTAACAGCAAAGCCCCTCTGATATAAGAAGGTCTCCGTTTTGTTTCACTCATTCTTGATATCCTTATCATTGCAAAGAAACGACATCGATATGCGTCTCACAAAGCCTTTGCAAAATGTTCGCATAATATCATATCACAATTTTTTCATATTCCAATGCAATTTTTCATATTCTTGTCTTCATACTCTTTTCTTTCTCGCACGTTCTTATTGAATCGGCACGTTTTTTTCGATATAATGCCTACAAAATCATTTTCACCGGGGCAACCATGCAAATACAATTTTCTTCTCCTTATAGCCATCTGTTTCGTACATTAAAACACCGGCATTTGACCGCCTATCTTGCCGGCGAAGATTTGTTGTATGCCATTTACGGCCTCCCACCCATGTCTCCTTTTACGCTCGTCACTACGTCACCGATTTTCGTTGCAAAAGAAGCATTGATACAGGCAGGGTATACACTCGCAGCAGAAGACTCTTTTGTTTTTGCTCACCCCAACATTGTTCGCCTCATCTATACCAAAAGCATTCATGACTACTTAGAACGCCAGCCTTTTACGATCGTTGCTGCCGCCGCTGATGAGACAGGAGCGGTTTTAGCCTCACAGCAAAGCCTATGCGATATCAAACAACATCACCTTTCCTGTCAGGGTCATACTGTTGATTGTCTTACAAACGAACCTATCAACAAACTGATTGCCTTACGCCTCGTAGCGCAATTTGAAAAAATGGTCTTGTCTGATGAGCTTTATGCAGCCATTCAACAAAATCCTTCTCTCGATCAGGTACCCAAAACCATTATCGCCCGGGAAATAAATCGATTGTTGACGGCGGATAACACCGCAACAGCGTTATTGCTTTTGCGCGATTTACGTTTATTGCACGAAATTTTCCCTGATTTGGCAAGTTGCATCGGCGTCAGCCAAAACGAATATCATACCAAAGATGTCTACGAACATTCTGTCGATGTCGTTGCCAATGTCCCGTCAGACAAATTAGAATTACGCATGGCGGCTTTGTTCCACGACCTTTGCAAACCGCAATGCAAAAAACAAATCAACGGCAAAGTACGCTTCCCGCACCATGACTCGGCTTCTGCCGACCTTTGTGCTGCAATTTTACAAAAATACGGCTATCCGCAAAACTTCATTGACACCGTACACCACCTGATTGCCTATCATATGAAAAAACAAGCGATGAGCGATGAGGAACTTTTAAAAATTCTTCATCATTGCGGACCAACAGTCACAGAGGATATTTTTGTGCTTCAAGCTGCCGACAATGCCGCTACCATGGACACTCGCCCTTATGGCATAACAGCAAACCGACAACGTGTACACACATTGCTGAAACAACTTCACAAGGTATAATCATTTTTTCACCGGGAGATTATATGGCCGAAAAACCTACCACCATACGCTATATCAAAGAAAACATCGCTCGCTATGATTTTCGTTTTAAAAAAGAACTGGGACAAAACTTTTTGATTGATGAAAACATTATTCGTAAAATCATCGCCGCCTCCGACATTGTCGAGGATGATAACGTGCTCGAAATCGGTCCGGGCATGGGCAGCCTTACTTATTTTTTGGCACAAACATGTAAAGAACTGCTGGTGGTGGAAAAAGATCGTGTTTTAACGAATGTCATCAAAAAAAACTTTCATGACGTCCCCCATTTAACCATATTAAACGAAGATATTTTAACCTTCGATTTTCAAAAACTTCCCGACTATTTTTCGGCACAAAAAAAAATAAAGGTTATTTCTAATCTTCCCTACAGCATCACCAGCGCCGTTATTATGAAGCTGTTGCAACACGGTAATGCTTTTGATACATTGACATTAATGATGCAAAAAGAAGTAGCACAACGGTTATTAGCGTCTCCTTCCACGAAGGACTACGGCTCGCTTACGTTAGCTGTCCAATATTATGCAGAGTGTACGCCCCTTTTTAATGTGCCCAGTCATGTATTCTTTCCTCGCCCGACCATCGACTCCACGGTGGTGCTTCTCAAATTACGTGCACAACCGCCTGTGTCTACCTCATATGGGTCAGAGATGTTTTCGCTGATTCGGGCAGCCTTTTCCACCCGGCGCAAAACACTGATCAATTCTCTTCATCATCAACTGCACTTTGATAAAAACGTTCTTTTAAATGCCTTAAAACAATTGGATATCGATATCCACGTTCGCGGCGAGGCATTGACTCTCACTCAATTTGCTGCTTTAACGGAGATTTTGCACGACAAATAAAAAATAAGAGAATTTCTTTACAAATACCGAAAATATAGTATAATACATTTTATGCGAGAGTGGCGGAACTGGCAGACGCGCAGGATTCAGGTTCCTGTGAGCATTAAGCTTGTGTGGGTTCAAATCCCGTCTCTCGCACCAATATGAGAGCGCTTTTTAAAAGAAAGCGCTCTCACCTTTTTTATCCGTTCTGCAAACTATTGCTTTTTTTATTTCTTTTACTTGTATTCAATCAAAAAAGAAATGCTGTGATAAACAGCATTTCTTTTTCCAATTTTTTATTTAGCTTTTTACAATCAAGACAGAACAATTGGAATGGTTAAGTACCCTTGATGATACGGATCCCAAGAAAATTTTTGAAAATGTGCCCAATCCTCTGTGCCCCATCACAATTAAATTCGCTCCTATTTCTGATGCATAGTGCAAAATTTCCGTGGCGGGATCTCCTTTACGAGACACGGTGACTACATTTTCATAGTCGGCAAGCATGGCCTTCGCTTCATTCAGCGCATCTTCGGCCAACTGTTGATTGGTCTCCTCCATCTCTGGACCGACCATGTAACCTCCAACAAGAACAGCTCCTGGAACAACCGTTATGACATGAATTTCTTTTCCTTTAAGTAAACCTTCTTCGATGCCTTTTTTAATTGCATGTCTTGATGGTTCTGACCCGTCTACCGGCAGCAATACTTTCAACATAACTTCCCTCCTTCTATTGTATAAAAACAATATTTATTTGCTACCTTAATTATAGCTTAAACGTTTTCATTTGTAAAGCAAAAAGCCAAATTTCTTTTTTTTCTTTATTTTTCGCCATTTTTTGATAGCCCTCACTTTTCTGCCAGGCACACAAAATATTCCATACTTTTATTTATTTGTCGCATATCCTTAACATAACTCCTGCTGTTAGCAACCTTCAATTTCAGCTTCTTACAAATCACATTTTTTTCGCCAACCGACAATCCCTGTTTTTCCGCAATTTGTTCTTCTTCAAATTACTTTACACCAACCACACCATTTTTTGCAAATAACCTCCCGTTTTTCAACTCAGAAGAAAAACCGGCAAGTTTTGCCGGCAAATTCGTTTCAAGATTTTTTCTTTCTCATAATTAACACGGGACACTGTGCATATTGCAATACCTTAATGGACACAGAGCCCAGTAACATACTTTGTAACGCACCTTTCCCTTTGCTCCCCATGACAATCAAATCTATGTCGTTTGTTTTTGCATATTCTAAAATTTTTTCGGCTGCATCCCCTACACGATACGCTACCGAAATCTTTCTATCCGCTTCAAACAACTTTTTCGCTTCGTTCAAAATCTTGTTACCTGCCTTGGCTTGCGCCTCCAGTATCTGGTGCACTACTTCTTCGCTTAAATAACTTCCTCTGCCGGTGGCGGTACCTTCCACCACGGTAATAAGATGAATTTCTTTATTCTCTAAAAAACCCTCACTTAGCGCTGTTGTAATCGCCTCTTTGGCATATTTGGAACCGTCTACAGGTATCAATACTTTCATAATCATAATTCTCCTTGTTTTCCGTTAATTCTATAATATCCGCAATCTTTTTTTCTGTCAACCTCTTGTCCTTTTCATCGATAAAATCAACGTCAGATACAATATGCACGGCCATGGACTTTGTTTACAACATGGCTTAATTATTTGCTCCAGCAAAAAATTTGATATTCGTACAAAAATTATCTCGACTGCAACACAGCTTGTTTCAAGGCATTTTCTTGATTCTCCATTCCATCTTGTGATATACTTATTGCTGATTTTACATTCAACAGAACCGTCCTCTTTTGTATTTCGTATGCATTTTAAGAGGACGCTTTGAAAACACATCCTTTGGAGGTTGCAGATGAAAAAAACGAAAAAAATAACGGCCGTCTTACTAATCTTGCTTATGGCTGTTGCGGCAGTTGCTTGTTCTTCAGGCAATGCCGGTAAATCGAGCGTTTATAACAACGGCGTGCTCTCTCTGACGATGCCGGAAGGCTGGACGATAATCGAAATGAAAGACAGCAATCAAAACGTTGTAAAAACGAACCTGTCTATTGCAAAAGCTGCCGATGCTTCTAAAGCGATGTCTTCTCCCATGATCACCATTTCCTACGGCGATCCCGATAAAGACCTGCTCCCTGTGAGCAAAGACTTTTATGAAGGAGCGGAAGATGTTGCATCCTGGGAAATCGGCGGCAAAAAATTTGAAGGCTTCAAAGCTCAATCCGTTGGTGAAAATATGATCTATTATTTTGCCGTAGACAAAGATAAAGAATATCAAGTGGTTCTTTGGCCCAATATGGGCGGCGGCAACATTTCTATCGAAGATGCCGATGTCCAACAAATCGTCAAAAGCCTGACCGGAAAATAATTTTTTTCGTTTTACGCCAAAACTCCACTTCATTTAAAGTGAACATAGATGACAGACACAGATTTTCGCTATACTACCCGCAAAAGAAAAAAACTTTTCCTTTGCGGGCTTTTTTATCCGAAATTGTCCTGTAAAAAATCTTGTTTTAATAAATATCATCATTTTCTTACATTAAATATGCGTCTGTTACTGCTAAAATTTGAAGAACACCCACGCAACGCTTAAAACCGACAAAGAAATAAGGATCCTCTTTTTAAAGGTGCTTTCAACCGTTTTTTGTTATCTAATCAAAAATCTCTGTTGCCATCGTTGTATTTATTCAAAACATTTCGCTCTCATTTCTTATCCTAAATAAAAACTTCTGGTCAATTTTTTATTTCATCCTCTGTTAAAAAAAGTGAATATAGATCTCGATCCCATCTCTTGAACACGACCGATTTTTTGCTTAATATTTTCTCTTTCTACAAAATAAAAAGGTAATTTTTTTGTTAATTCATAAAAAAAGCCTTTTGATTATATGCGAAAATGAAAAAATGCGTTATAATAAACAAAATATCAAAGCAAACGGAACTTTCACATGAAAAACCACTATCCTATCAGCATCACCAACGAAATCGGCAAACTCAAAACGGTCATTTTGCATCGTCCCGATGAAGAAATCAACCGTATTATTCCGCAAAACTTAAGTTTTTCTCTTTTCGACGATACCCCTTATTTAAATGACATGCAAAAAGAACACGATGCCTTTGCTGACCTGTTGCGGCAAAAGGGCGTGGCTGTGCTCTACCTCGTTGATTTCTTAACTGAAATTTTCAAGAATCCCGCCACAAAAAAAGAAATTTTAACCTATATCCTCGGCAGGGATATTTTAGACTGCAGCTATATCAAATCCTGTATTTTTGATTATCTGATGAACCTTGAATCTGTCACAACGGCTCGCTGTTTGATTCAAGGTCTGAGCGCAACAGATATCGCCCCTTTGAAAACACGACCCGTTATCAGCGATTACATGCCTGAAAAAAACATGTTTTATTTGTTGCCGCTGCCCAATACCTATTTTATGCGAGATGCTGCTGCGGTAATCGACAACGGCCTTTCTATTCATACGATGAAAAATTCCGTGCGCATGCGCGAAAGCCGTATCGCCCGAGCCATTTACGAATATCACCCTGTTTTCGCAGACAATGTTCCGCTGTGGTATGACAACAACTCAGAAAACAGCTGCATTGAAGGCGGAGATATCCTCGTGGTAGGTAATTCATCCGTCGTGGTAGGCTGCAGCCAGCGAACTGACACCGCTGCCGTACAAATCCTTGCCGAAAACCTCTTTGCGCAAAACGCCGATATTGATGCCGTTTATGCTGTTGAGCTGCCTAAAATGCGAGCTTTTATGCATTTAGATACTGTTTTTACAATGGTTGACTACGACCAGTTTATTATTTATCCGCTGTTGAACGAACATCGAAACGTCGTCAAAATCACACGTTCCGCCAATGCGTATCCTCATTTTCAGCGCATGGACAACCTCAAGGCTGCGCTGTGCGATGCTTTAAAAGTCAAACATCTCAACTTTATTCAGAGCGGAGGAAACGACCCTGTGGCTGCTGCACGAGAGCAGTGGAATGACAGCACCAACACCTTTGTCATCGCCCCCGGTGAAGTAGTAGCCTATAGTCGAAACGAAATTTCCAACGAAATTTTAACAAAAAATAATATCAAAGTATATGCCATTAAAGGTTCCGAGCTGGTTCGCGGCAGGGGTGGTCCTCGCTGCATGACCATGCCTCTATGCCGTGAAAAAATACACTAAGGAGTAATACACTTATGGCACCATCATTAAAAGGACGACACTTGTTAACCTTACGAGATTATACCAGCGAAGAAATTCTTTACCTGCTTACTTATGCCCAAAAACTCAAAGAAAAGAAAAAACAAGGCGTTCTTGGCAGCACGCTGAAGGGCAAAAACATCGTATTATTGTTTGAAAAAACTTCCACACGCACTCGTTGCGCTTTTGAAGTTGCCGCTTTTGACGAAGGTGCCAATGTAACGTTTTTATCAAACAGCCAAATGGGCAAAAAAGAATCCCTGCGTGATACGGCAAACGTATTGGGGCGATTTTATGACGGCATCGAGTTTCGCGGGTACAAGCAACAGACCGTAGAAGTCCTTGCTCAATATGCCGGCGTTCCTGTGTGGAACGGACTGACCGATTTATACCACCCCACCCAAGCGTTAGCAGATTTTTTGACCATGAAAGAGCATATCAATAAACCTTTTCACGAAATGAAGTTAGTCTATTCGGGAGACGGGCGCAACAACGTGGCTCATTCGCTTTTAATTGCCAGCGCCAAATTGGGTACGGATTTTGTGGCACTCTCACCGCCCGAATTGATGCCTGACCCTCATTTGCTTGAGGAAATGCGAGAAATTGCAGCGCAGACAGGCAGCACCATTACGCTGACCAGCGACATCAAAGAAGCGGTACACAACGCTGATGCCATCTATACGGACATTTGGGTATCTATGGGCGAAGAATCACAAATCGGAGAGCGAATCAAGCTGCTTGCACCCTACCAAGTCAATATGGACATGATTCGACACGCCCAAAACGAACAGGTGATTTTTCTCCACTGCTTACCGTCTTTTCACGACCGTAATACGGAATTCGGGGAAAAGGTTTATCAACAATTCGGTCTTGTCGAAATGGAAGTAACCGACGAGGTTTTCTACAGCCGTTATTCAAGAGTATTTGATCAAGCGGAAAATCGCATACACACCATTAAAGCGGTGATGTGCGCCACATTATAACCGAGAAAAGAGGCCAAATATGCCTGTCTTCGGCATTCGCAAACCGGAACGCCGCGTGGTTCTGCGCACCGGTGCTTACGGCATTGTTACGAACATCAACGGCAAGGTAATGATTATACAAAATAAGTTGGGTAAATTTTTGCCCGGCGGTGGACTCATGCCCGGCGAAAGCTATGAAGAGGCATTACACCGCGAATTTTTGGAAGAAACAGGATACGAAATCATCATCAAATGCAAACTCGAAACCCTGTCATGGTATATCGACACTCCCGTTGAATGGTTTATGCAGGTATTTAATACGGGCATTTTTTATGAAGTCGAATTGGTAAAGCGCGTCAATACCGACATTGAAGAGGGCCACGAGATTCTTTTCGTCGACGGCGAAAGCGCTACGGATATGCATTCCGATGCCCAAATGTGGGCCATTTATAAATATATATTGTCCAAAAAATATCCGCCGATTATCAAAACCAATGCTTCCGCCTCTGAGGATCGCATCTATCCGCTGCGCTTGGCAGCACGCTGCATCGTACAAACCGAACAAGATAAAATTATTCTGCTCGCAAGCAACAAGCTAGATATGTGCGGCTTGCCCGGCGGCGGCATTCTTCGAGGCGAAGACATTCGCACCGGAGCCGTTCGGGAAACCCGAGAAGAAACAGGCCGTGATATCACGCAATTAAAACCTTTGGGAGCAAGCATTGAATACAGCAATATGCTGCAATTGACCTATTATTTCAGTGCAAAAACCGCTGCCGCTTCCTCGACCATACATTTAACAAAATTAGAGTCTGATTGGGGCATTTATCCCGTTGAAGTAGATCTTGACACAGCCGAAGAAATGATTGCTCAAAGCAAAGGCGTTATTATGCACGAAGGATTCGAAGTCGCTTCCATGTCGCGTGCGCGTAATCTCGCAGCGCTAAAAATCTATCGACAATCTCTTGACACTGACCTTGTTTGATGCGACAAAAAGTCTCAGTTTCAAAAAAACAAAAGCGCACTGCTTTTCTGTACGCTTTTGATTCATTTGATTTCTTTCATAATATCTTTTTTTATTTTATTGCAAATTTTGTTTTCGACAGATATTGTTGTCATTTGCGCAGTTCCCTTTTTGGATGTCAATCAAAGAGCATACTCACACTTTTTCCTTTATGCACCCTGTCGATGGCTTTTGCAATAATAGGAGCAACGGAAATCACTTCTATTTTTTCGATTTCTTTTTCTTTTGGCAAATGAATGGTATCGGTAATGAACACTTTTTTCACCGGAGCCTCTGACAAATTTTGGATGGCTTTCCCCGATAATACACCATGGGTTGCAGCTGCATAAATGTCATTGGCTCCCAAATTTTTCAATTCTTTAATAGAATTTGTCATGGTTCCTGCCGTATCGATCATGTCATCGATCAGTAAGAGATTTTTTCCTTGCACATTGCCGATTA
Organism: Eubacteriaceae bacterium UBA1433; assembly: GCA_002329295.1. Taxonomy (GTDB): domain Bacteria; phylum Bacillota; class Clostridia; order Eubacteriales; family UBA1433; genus UBA1433. Next base: position 504,685 of record DCTT01000026.1, on the reverse strand, counting down.
CCGTCATAATTTCTGTCGTGTTTTTCGCGTAACGTCGCTTATCAATAATGGCCATAGGCGCACCGAACATTTCCGCCACTTTTCGTGTACGCTTTACCGAACCCACATCGGGAGAAACCACAACCAAATCCTGATTCTTATGTAACCCGTAGGCCATAAGCTTTTCCACAATTACGTTAATCGCTGTCAAATGATCCAAAGGAATATTAAAAAAACCTTGAATTTGATCTGCATGCAAATCCATCGTCATCACTCGATTGGCTCCTGCTGCCGTTATTAAATCCGCCACCAGTTTTGCCGTTATCGGCGCCCTCGGAAGCACTTTTCGATCCTGCCTGGCATAACCATAATACGGAATCACCACTGTAATGCGCCCTGCCGAAGCTCTTTTGAGCGCATCAATATAAATCAAGAGTTCCATTAAATTGTCATTGACAGGCTCCGATACGCTTTGAATGACAAAAATATCGCATCCCCTGATGGATTCGTTGATATTGACATAGGTCTCTCCGTCACTGAAACGCTCCGTATCGGTATCGCTTAGAGGCACACCCAAAATTTTTGCTACACTTTGTGCAACCGGCACATTGGAGCTTCCCGCCATAATTTTGATGTTATTCATTTCCCAATTCATTCTTTTTCTTTTTCCTCCTCCGATGCTTCACCGGGTCTCATCACCCAATTTTCTTTATTGGTCTGCCTGCTGCGCGCAATAGCCAGGCTGTATTCTTCCACATCTTCGGTAATCGTTGAACCGGCCGCAATATAAGCACCTTTTTTTATCGTAACCGGTGCAATCAAATTCACATTGCACCCCACAAAACAATCATCTTCTACCACGGTGACATTTTTTGCTTTCCCGTCATAATTTACAAAGACAACCCCGCATCCCAAATTCACATTTTCTCCGACTTTGGCATCGCCGATATAGGTTAAATGCGAAGATTTGGAGTGATCACCCATTGTGGAAGCCTTCACTTCTACAAAATTGCCTATTTTTACATGTTCACCCAAAATACTCTTCGGACGCAAGTGAGCAAAGGGTCCGATTTTTGCATGATTGCCGACAGTGCTGTCCGCAATCACCGAGCTTTGAATCATGCAATGCTCTCCGATAATGCTGTTTCGTATCAATGAATTTGAAGTGATGACGGTTCCTTTTTTGATGATGCTGCGCCCCTCAATCACCACATTGGGATACAATAAAACATCAGGCGCAATGACCGCATCATAAGAAATATAAGTGTTTTCGGGATCCATCATCGTCACCCCTTGAGAAAGCCATTGATTATTAATCATTTGTCGCATCATTTTTTCCAGTTGAGCCAACTGTTTTTTATCGTTGACGGCCTTGATAATATCACTGTCTTGCTCAATGAGCACATCCACGTCATATCCGCCTGCCAATAATTCCTCAATGCTGTCCGTGAGATAATATTCTTTCGCTGCGTTTTGCGGTCTGAGTTCCTTCAGCGCCTTTTTCAGCGCACTCCCCAAGAAACAATACACACCGGAATTAATTTCTTTCACGGCTTGTTGCGCACTGTCCGCATCTTTTTGCTCAACGATTTTTTTTATTTTTCCGTTTTCGTCACGGATGATTCTTCCATATCCATAAGGATTTTCCAATACGGTTGAAAGCACCACTGCGTCTTTTTTTCCTGCATAAGCAAATTCAAATACTTCCTCAATGACACGGGCATTGACCAACGGTGCATCGCCGTATAGTACCACCACATAAGCGTCATCATCAATAAATGAGGCCGCCTGCATCACCGCATGACCTGTACCCAGCTGTTCGTGCTGAACAAACGCTGCAATATCACCTACCAATGTTGATTTGACCTCATCAGCCTTATATCCTACCACCACGGCAATCTCGTCTATTTTTGCTTGTCGAACATTATCTATCACGTAAGAAAGCATGCTTTTGCCGCATAATTCATGCAACACTTTCGGCTTTTCGCTTTTCATGCGCGTTCCTTTGCCGGCCGCCAATATCACAGCTTGCATATGCATTTTACGCACCTCCTCAATTTTGCACAGTTATGATTATATACCAAACAAGATGATTATACTATGACTTTTGTGCATAAAAAGAAAAAAGGGATGTATCCCTTTTTTTAAATTTGTTGCAACTCACGACATTATTCAGCAGGCTGTTCGTTCGCCGACTCTTCCTCATATTTTGCCAAAATCGCTTGCTGCATTTTTCTGCGTGCTTCAATGTTGATAGGATGCGCAATATCTTTAAATTCCCCATCAGGAGTGCGTCGACTTGGCATTGCAATAAACATGCCGCTTTGGCCTTCAATAATTTTGATGTCATGAATTACCAATTCATCATCAAACGTTACCGATACAATGGCCTTCATTTTGCCTTCAGTGTAGATTTTTCTAATCCTGATATCTGTAATTTGCATTGTGAAGCTCCTTCCATAATGACGCAATGCGCTGTAGTATTACGTGCTGATTTTTCGTATATATATTATATCCGATTCCAATTAAAAAAAACATCTTTTTTTGCGATATTTCGCGGGTTTTCGCATTTTTTTGGCGGAAAAATCATTTTTTCAGGAATTTCGGAGGAAATAATTGCATCTCCACCGATTTGATGTATAATAATAAGGCGAATTTGAGAGGAGTTTCCATGGACAAAATCGATTATAACAAAATAAAAAAAGTTCATTTCATCGGTATTGGCGGCACCAGCATGAGTGGTCTTGCTCATATCGCAAGTACAAAAAATCTACAGATAACGGGTTCCGACATGCGTGCCTGTCCTTATACCGACAAATTGATAGAAGAAGGCTTTGATGTTACCATCGGTCATGCGACCACAAACATCCCTTTGGATTGCGATTTGGTTGTCTATACTGCAGCCATCAATAAAAACAATGCCGAACTCAAAGAAGCACTTAGGCGCCATATTCCCATCGTGCAACGTTCTGAGTTTTTGGGTTATCTCACAAGTTTGTATCCCAAGACCCTCGCCGCTGCCGGCACTCACGGCAAAACAACTACCTCTTCCATGCTTTCTCTGCTGCTTTTGGATGCGGGTCTTGATCCCAGCGTCAGCATCGGCGGCACCCTGAAAGAATTAGGCGGCAATTATCGTATAGGCAACAGCGATTATTTTGTGACCGAAGCATGTGAATATGTGGACAGTTTTTTAAAATCCCATCATGATATCGCCATTATTTCAAACGTTGAACCCGATCATTTAGACTATTTTACGGGCGGCATTGACCAAATCCGACATTCTTTTTTGGAATTTGCCAAAATTTTGCCTGCGGACGGTCTGCTTGTTCTCAACGGCGATGACAAAGAATTGTCTTTTATTGCTCAACATTGTCGCGCCCCTGTCTACACCTTTGGCCTAAGTAATGACAACGACTATTATGCCACCAATATCGTCTACTCGCCTCTTGGCATTCCCGAGTTTGACGTTATCAAGTCCGGCAACTTTCTCGGGCACTTTCAATTGCGAATTCCCGGAGAGCACAATGTACTCAACGCCTTGTCCACGATTGTCTGCGGAGATTTTTTAAAGATTCCTGTAGAAAGCATTCAAAAAACTTTGCGAAGATTCGGCGGCACCAAGCGTCGGTTTGAATTCCGCGGCGAAATCAACGGCATCAAGGTCTATGAAGACTATGCCCACCATCCTACCGAAGTCAAAGTAACCATCGAAGCTTGTCACAATTATGAACAAAAACGTCTTTGGGTCGTTTTTCAACCGCACACTTTTTCACGCACCTATGATTTTTTCGATGAATTTTCTGAAGCATTGAGCAACTGTGATTTTCTGATTATGAATGATATTTATTCTGACCGCGAAGTCAATCTTTGGGATATCAGCAGTGAAATGGTGGCTGAAGAGGTGCAAAAAACTTACGGCACCCCTGCTGTTTGCATTCAAAAATTTACCGATATTGTCGACTATCTCACCGAACGTTTGCAGCCGGGCGACTTTGTGCTTGTTGCCGGGTCTCAAAGCATTAATCAAGTAGCTTTTATGCTGGTAGATAAATTGAAAGAACTTTACGAAATAACTTCTTAAAAAAAGACCCGCACGGGTCTTTTTTTATTTGCAGTTCACTCTTGTCCGATTCCATTTTTTTCCTTGTCCGCACATTTTATTTTCCAGGTTCCTCTATCAGATTATTTTGTTAAACAAAATATTCATTCTCGCGTCTCGCTGCAAGTTGTTCGGAAAACTTTTTGGCAAAAGCCAAATATTCCGGCGTCTCCATACATTTTGCATTTACAGGACAATATTTGATACAGGCAAAACAGGAGATACAGCGGGTCGGATCAATACTGTATCCATCAGCTGCACAAATGGCTTGTTGCGGACAATTTTCGGCACACAAACCGCAACCAATGCAGTTTTCCTTTGTTTGCGGAACAAAAGAGCCTCCGCCTCCCCCTTCTTTGTAAGGTTTGTTTCCCGGTACTTTTTCAAGAACACTCTTTTCCTTTAATAGTTTTTTTGTTGCACGAACGGCAAATTCTCTGTTTTCTTTTAAGTCTTTCTCATTGGGGCGTCCTCTTTGAATGTCGCCAAAGGTATGTTGCGCCACCAAAGCCGCCGCAGCAAAGGGAAGAAATCCGTTTTCTTTCACTAAATCATACATTTCCAGCAGCGCATCGTCATAATGTCGATTTCCATACGTTACACTGACAATACAAGGGGTTTGTGCGCCTTTGAGTCTTGCAAAACGTTCCACAGAACCGATGTATAATCTGCCGTTGTAGACAGGAGCGCCGAATACCACAACATCCTCTGCACCAAACTCTTGCGAAAATGCGATTTTGTTTGGAATGGTAAGATTCACCTCATGCACCACCGCACCCATTTGACTTGCCAGTTCCCGGGCCATGCTGAGAACACCTTTCTTTGAAGACCCTGTCGGCGAAAAATAGACAGCGTATACCTTTTTTATTTTCATCTCAGATCCCTCCTTGTTAAAAATAACTTTCTTTCGAAAAAAGCAGCGCTGTTATCGCTGCTTCTTTGTTATTCGATGTTTTTTAGCACCTTTTCCAAAATTTCCAATCCCGATTTTATTTCTTCTATCGTGATGTTTAACGGCGGCAACAGTCGCAATTTTTCTTTCGCTGTCAATACCAACAATCCTGCCTGCAAACATTTTTCAACAACGCTTTTATTGTCCACATCCAATGCCACGCCCAACATCAGCCCCTGACCGTTGACCGACAGCACATGAGGCATTTTCGCAATTTCTACACGCATATAAATGCCTTTTTGCATAATATCCAACAAAACTTCTTGATTCAAACTATCCAATACTGCCTCTGCCGCACTGCAAATAATCGGATTTGCACCAAAGGTCGTAGCATGACTTCCCGCACTGAGCACTGCTGCGGTTTTTTCGTCAAAGAGCGTTGCACCCAACGGCAACCCCCCTGCCAATCCCTTTGCACAAGATACAATATTGGGCAAAAATTGAAATCCTTGATAGCCGAACAATGTACCACACCTGCCGATACCGGTTTGCACCTCATCTACGATAATCAAAATATCTTTCTTTTGCGCCACATCCACAATTTCATCTAAAAACGCACTGTGCAACTCCAATACGCCACCTTCTCCTTGAATAACTTCCAGCATAATCGCACAGGTTTTTTCTGAAATTTTTGAAAGCAGCTCCTGGGCATCATTGGCTTTTGTGTAAACAAATCCTTCAACAAAAGGATCAAAAAATTTATGAAATACGTCTTGACCCGTGGCGGACAGCGTTGCCAAAGTGCGACCATGAAACGAATTTTCTAAGGTAATGATTTCATGTCGTCCCGATCCATATTTGTCAAAGCTGTACTTGCGAGCCGCTTTGATGGCACACTCATTGGCCTCGGCACCGGAGTTTGAAAAAAAGACTTTTTTCATCCCGCTTTTCAAACAAAGTTTCGCGGCAAGTTTGGCTCCGGGCAACGTATAATACAAATTTGACGTATGGTTCAGCGTTCTGACTTGTTTAATAACCGCCTCCGCCCACTTACTGTCGCAAAACCCTAAAGAATTCACTCCGATTCCACTGGTAAAATCAAGATATTCTTTACCGTCAAAGTCTTTGCAAAAAACTCCGTTTCCGCTTTCGATCGCTACATCAAATCGACTGTACGTATTTGCGATATACTCGTTACTGAGATTTTTTACCTCTTCGTTGATCATGCCATCACCTTATTTTTACATATTTTCTACAAACAGTGTACCGCATCCTTCTTGTTCTATCAAGCATGAAATAAAAATGTTTTCCTTTCGGCCATCAGCAATATAAGCCCCGTCTACTCCGTTGTTTACAGCCTCTATGCAGCATTTTGCCTTGGGAATCATTCCGCCGTCTATGACTTTTTTTTCCATATACTGCCGGGCTTGCCGTACATCTATTTTGGCAATTAAGCTCTTTGCATCCTCAATATCTTTTAAAATGCCTGCTACATCTGTAAGCAAAACAAACGCCGCCGCCTTCATTTCGACAGCAATGGCGCCGGCCGCCGTATCGGCATTAATATTATAGACGTTCCCCTTTTCATCGCTGCCCACCGTAGCCACCACAGGAATATATCCCATCGACATTAAATCATAAAGCGGTTTTGCGTTGATCTTTTTCACCTGACCTACAAAACCCAAATCCACAGTCGTTATTTTTTCTGCGCCAATCACACCGCTATCCAATCCGCAAACGCCTATGGCCTTTGCGCCCCGCTGCGCAAGGAGCAGGCTCAAATCTTTATTCACTTTGCCCGCAAGCACCATCTGCACAATGTGAATGCTTTCGCTGTCGGTATAACGAAGCCCGTTCACAAAACGACTTTCGATTCCCGCCTTTTTTAACATCGCATTGATTTCGGGACCTCCACCGTGCACAAGCACGATTTGTACGCCCAGTGATTGCAACAGCACAATATTATCCATCAATGAAATCGCAGCATTTTTGCCCGTCATGGCATTGCCGCCGTATTTGACTACAACCGTCTTACCGCTGTATTTTGTTTTGATAGCAGCGAGATCTTTTTCATGATACATCTTATATACCTCTGCTTTTATGTGCGATACGATGCATTGATGTTGACATATTCACCGGTTAAATCACAACCCCATGCCGTGGCACAGTGTTCTCCGTCGTGCAAAACAATCTCAACGACAATTTCGTCTTCCGACAATATTTTTTTGGCAAGCTCTTCATCAAAATCAAGCCCCATGCTGTCCTTGCAAGTATGGAGGATGCCTACTTTTGAAGACAATGCAATATCTACCGCATTTTCATTGAATTCAGCGCCCGAATACCCCACCGCACAAAGCACTCTGCCCCAGTTGGCATCGGCTCCGGCCATAGCGGTTTTAAACAGTGACGAAGCAATTACACTCTTGGCAATCTTCTTCGCATCCTTCTCTTTTTCTGCACCTGTTACACGGCATTCAATGAGTTTTCCGGCTCCTTCGCCGTCTCGAGCAATCTCTCGTGACAAATATGTACTTACATGGCGCAACACTTTTTCAAAATCCGCATAAGCACTGTCTTTTTCCACAATTTCTTTGTTTCCCGCCTGACCGTTTGCCATAACGCAAGCGATGTCGTTGGTGGAAGTATCTCCGTCAATGCTGATCATGTTAAATGTATCTTCTACCACATCGCCGAGAGCGCTTTTCAACATGGCCGAAGAAATCGCCACATCTGTTGTAATAAAGGCCAGCATCGTCCCCATATTGGGGTGAATCATACCCGAACCCTTGGCAATGGCACCCATTTTACACGCTATCCCATCAATTTCAAAAGAAACGGTGATTTCTTTTATCCGTGTATCCGTGGTCATAATGGCATAGGCGGCCGGTGTGCCGTCTTCATCGCTCAACGATGCATAAAGAGCCGGCAGCGCTTTTTCGATGGGTTCCAACGGAAGAGGTTTGCCTATAACCCCTGTAGAAGACACAACTACGTCAGCAGCATCAATCCCTACAGTCTGTGCCGCCAATCGACACATGGCGGCAGCTTTTTCGTCACCGTCCGGATTACAGGAATTGGCGTTTCCGCTGTTGACAATAATCGCTTGCGCTTGTCCGTCTGCCACATTTTTCATTGTCTGACGCAACGGCGAAGCTTTGACTTTATTTAATGTAAACGTACAAGCCACATTGGCTTTTGTTTCGCTGACAATCAACGCCAAATCATTTTTTGTTTTGTTTTTGCGAATACCGCTATGAATGCCGCCGGCCCAAAACCCTTTGGGCGCCGCTACATTGCCTTTGATAGATTCTATTTTCATCTTCTTTCCTCACTTTACACACAGGGCGCGCTCATCTCTAAGCCCGCTTTTTCTGCAATGCCCAGCACAATATTCATGTTTTGTATCGCTTGTCCTGCCGCTCCCTTCACCATATTGTCAATGGCACTGACAACAATCAACCGTCCGGTCCTTTGATCTATATGCAAAGAAATATTGCAATAATTGGAATAGCGGACATATTTCACATTGCTGGTTTGTCCGATAGGCATAATGCGAACAAAGGCCTCATTTTTGTAAAAATTTTCATAGATTGCATGAATTTCTTCTACATGTTTTTCTGTTTTCAAATTTGCATATATTGTTGTCAAAATTCCTCTGTTAATCGGCAATAAGTGCGGAACAAACGTAACATAGACTTTTTCGTCGGCATAACGACTCAAAGTTTGTTCAATCTCGGGCGTATGCCTATGGGTTGCTGTTTTGTATGGGGCAAAGGCTTCATTACACTCCGGAAAATGCGCCGTTTGCGTCGGTGTACGTCCCGCACCGCTGACACCGGATTTGGAATCGATAATAATGCTTTGATTCTCAATAATCCCTTTGCTCACAGCCGGCACCAATCCCAATGCAACACTGGTCGGATAACACCCCGGATTGGCAATAATGGTTTTGTTTTTGATTTCTTCTCGATTCAATTCCGGCAAGGCATACACAGCCTTTTTGTGCAAATCATGAAATTGGAAATTGTTTTCGTACCAATAAAGATATTCTTCTTCATTTTGCAATCTGAAATCCGCTCCCAAATCAATAAAGATTTTACTGCTCTTTTCACATTGCAAAGCAATGTTTTCACTGAGTCCATGCGGCAGAGAGCCGAAGATTACATCGCTTTTGTCTATGACCGCTTGTTCGTCTTCCAACACCGCATCATATATCATTGCCAATGCAGGATATACTTCACTGATTTTTTGTCCTTTGTATGAAACGGATGAAATGGCAGCGATCTCTGCATGAGGATGCCTTAACAACAGCCGCACCAACTCCACTCCCGCATAACCTGTTGCACCAATAATGCCCGCTTTATATTTCATAGCCAACCATCCTTTCGATTGTATTATTATTCATTTGAGATTATAATTATACATCAAGTTCCAAAAAAAGCAAATAAAATCAACTATTTTTTATAAAATTGATTTTATTTTATACTTTTTTAATTCAGTTTTAATCTTAAATCGCTGCCGACAAATTCATACGGCGTAAAATATCCCATAATACGCGACAGAATTCTATCAGAATACATTTCATTCAATTCATTTAAGTTTAAGTTTGTCGACAAAATAATTTGCTTCTTGTCCAGCAAGCGCTTGTTGATTAAATTAAAAAATTCATCAATGGCAAAGTCCGTTGCATTTTCGGTTCCCAAATCATCAATAGCTAATAAATCACAATTGTACAGCGCTTCGACAAAAGAAGCATCAATGGTTTGCGCATAGTCACTGAGCTTGCTTTTTCGCAGCAGATCAATCAAATCATACGCCGTCATATACACGACATATACGCCCTTTTGCAGCAATTCGGCAACGATGCAGTTTATCATAAACGTTTTGCCCACTCCCGGTGCACCCGTAAAAATCAAATTGCCCGAATGTCTGCCGAAATCAACCGTATATTGCAAACATTCCGCAGAGATTTGCTTGATGTTTTGACGCGGATTTTTTTTGCCTTTCTGGGCTTTGTTGGAATATAATTCAAAATTAAACGTATCAAAGTTTTCTTTTTCCAAAACAGATAACAGTGATGTCGTGCCATAAAGCTTTGCCGCCACTTGCTGTTTAAAACAAATACAGCTTTCTCCGTCCACCACTCCGCTGTCGTTGCATTTTTTGCATTGAAAATCAGGTAAAAACTCCTCTTCACTGTATCCCGCTTCTTTTAAAAGTCGCTGTTTTTCTTTTTTCAGCGCGTCTATTTCTTCAAATATTTTAATCCGATTATCTTCTTTGTCATGCAAAGATTGCAGCGATACGATACCCAATTGCGCAATTTTTTCTTCGATTTCGCTGAGGCCGTCAATATTCGCAAATACCTTCTCTTTGCGGCGCTGAGCTTGAGATATCGCCTGTTCGCGGCGCAAAGCATATTCTTTTTGCGTCTCTTCAATCAGCTTTTTCATCAATTTCCTCCGTTTTGTTCAGCCAACGTTTTTCCAGCTCTTCAAAATCGTATTCGTGGGTATTTGATAATTTGTGCTTGCTTTTTTTTCGCACAGAAGTTTTCTTCGGTTTTTCTTTGATTTCGCCGCTTTCGAACCAGTCTTTTAGCACGCTGTCCACATATTTGATGCTGGGTTTGTCTATGGCCACCGTGGTATCCAACGCCTTTTGTATGATTTCCATATCAAAGCCATAAGTGTCAAACCATCCGTCGATGAGTTTTTGTTCAGCTCTGCTCGGCATGCGGTTAAATCCGAGATATTTAAAAATTTGAAAATATTGGTCCCATTTTGTTTTATTTTCTGTCAAATAGTCCAATCCCTCATCATAGGTGCGCACGTTGGCATCATACCAGTTTTGCGCCACCTGACTCACATAATTCAATTCCGTATGTCCCCTGGATGCACAGTCATGAATCAACAGCAAGACTGTTTGTATCGTAAAACCAAACTCATCGATCCAAGCGTTCATCACGCTGAGTTCCTTAGAAGAAAGTGGTCGGTTGTAGACATCTTCTATTTCCAAAAACATTTGTTTTCGTTTTTTTTCTTTTTCCAGCAACTCCTTGCTTTCTTGCCTTGCTCCGCTGCGCGAAGATAAGACAACCGATTTAATGTTGAGATATTGTATGGTCTTTTCCTCTTTGCTGATGGGAATAATGCGAAGAATGCCTTCTTTTTGCCAATGCGCCCAAGCTTTGCTCACATCACTTTCCAACAATCCCAACGCAGAAGCGATATCGGCATCTTTCATCGCCACGGGCATGCCATAATACGCATATTTTAACCCCCAAAGATATACTTTGACATATTCGCCGTCGGCATTGGGCATATAGTGATTGATAAAGATATTTTCGACAATGGAAGCACCCATGTCTTCGTTGTTCAGCAGATATTCAAATTTATTCATGTTTTCCCTGTCATTTTTTGAAAGTCTATATATTATATCATTTCATTTTCATATTATCACAGTTATTTTTTGTATACAACTTCCCTCCCCCTTTAAATATACAAAAAATAAAAAAAGCTATGTCCGACACAGCTTTTTTCTATAGGCAACTATTTCAATACACCAATAAATAGACCAATGTAATGATGACCACTTTCATCTCCGGCTTCATCGACTCAATAAAATTCATAAAAATATTCGAATCTCGCGGCGCACACAAAAAATAAATCAAATTAATCGCCGGGCTCGATTCGTCGGTAAAGCTCGGCAACTCTTTGCGATTGCCCATGGCTTTTAAAATATTTTCTTCGTCTTGTATGGCAGCCAAATTTTTTTGAATAATGTTATTTGCACTGATAATGATTTCATTAATCAAGGCATCCGGACTATAGCGTTTTGCTCGTTCAATATAGAGCATCGCTGCTGAAGTTTCCAATGCACTTAAGTATACATCACTATTGCGATATCTGCCAGTTTGCGACAACAGTTCCATACCTTTGAGCATATTCGCCTGTATTTCCGTATTATGCACACCTATCATGCGACCGATTTTCTCGTCTATATCTTCTAAAAACGGTCTACAAAGATGTGTCTTAAACCATTCATAGAGGTTGGAAGAAGCGGATAGGTCAATATAATATTCTTTGCCTTTAAGAATTTCCATCGCCTTCAACGTGTCTAACAAACCCAGTTGAATATTTCTTTTTAAACTTTCAAAGGTATGCGTGTAAGACAGCCCCAGGTATTCCGAATTTTCCACAATAATAAAGTTTTCATCGGGATAATTTTCTATTAATTTTTCTGCGTTATATAAATAAGGTGTAAGAATACTTTGCGCATTCTTTCCGCTCACTGCTTTGTAAGCGGCATTATCCAAAATATTCATATCGTAGTCAGAACTGTTGATGGAAAAAAACAAATAGGAAAGAAGGCTGAATTTGATGATATTCACCAGCTGCCCCGGGCGAATGGTATCCAAGCCAAGGGCCATCGCCTGATAATTCTTCACGGAAACAATGGGAATATGCACACCAATGTTGCTTTGACGTACTTTTTCTTCATCAATATGAGATCGGAGCAGCCCATCGAGTTCTATGAGCACCGGCTCGTTTCCTTTGGCAATGCGTTTAATCAGCGCTAAAACTTGTCTGTTGTCCGGCGTTGCAAGGCTTTCAGAGTATTTGCGTCGAAGGGAATAAAAATCAGAGAAAATTTTGCTCTCAGAGGCTCGGGTCCAAAGGCGAACAGCTTTTTCAAAATCTCCTTGCGCAAAAAGAGCGGCATTGATGGCACCAAAAGCGGCTCCTGCAATATCACAGATTCTTACATCATTATCTGTACAGGCTTTCCACATGCCGAGTTCAAACATGCTTTTCCCGTCATCACTGCCCAAAACCACGCAGCATTCCAACATACTCTTACCTCCGGTTGGTACATTATACCAAATTATCAGAGAAAAATATTTACTTTTTTCGCAAAATAGTGAATAATTGCCTATGAGCAAGGAGGAATAGCGCATCTTGAACAAAAAATTTTTGTTTTTGACCAAATCTGCCCTTATTGCAGCCGTTTATTTTGTCTTAACAATTTTGTTTGCCCCTATCAGCTACTCGCTGATGCAAGTGCGAATTGCTGAAGGTCTTTGCGTATTGGCCTACTTTACCCCCGCTGCCATCCCCGGACTTGCTTTGGGATGCTTATTGGCAAACTTGTCCAGTCCGTTCGGGCTTATTGACATTGTCTTCGGCACGCTGGCCACTACCCTTGCCGCCTTTTTTGCAAGCAAACTCAAAAACAAATACCTCGTTCCCCTTCCGGCCGTTCTGTTCAATGCCTTTATAGTGGGATACGTTCTCAAAACCATGCTCTCCGTCCACTATTTGCTCGCCATGTTCTGGGTGGCTGCAGGACAACTGTTGGCCTGTTACGGCCTCGGGCTTCCTCTGCTGATTTTTCTCGAAAAAAATAAATTTTTCTCTACCCTTTTAAAAAAATAACCTTTTCCTTTTCACACAACATGCTGTTCGTCATCGGTTTCGTTGACATTGCCTTTAAAGCATACTACAATATATTAAACGATTGCAAGTCTTTTATTGTCAAAAGGAGGGTTTCTGATGAGAAACGCAATTCAACTGCATCCCAAAGACAATGTGGCCATGTGTCTTTCGGAAATCAAAAAGGGCGACAAAATCATTTTAAACGAAGACGTCCTTTTTTCTGCGCAAGACGACATTCCCTTTGCCCACAAAATCAGTTTGAGTGATCTGGCACAAGGCGAAGACATTATCAAATACGGTTATTCTATCGGAAAAGCCACTTGTCCCATTGCCAAAGGACAATGGGTGCATGTGCATAATGTAGCGGGAGGAAAAAGACTATGACTACCTTATATGGATATAAGCGAGCTGACGGCAGATATGGCATACGCAACCATGTCATTGTACTGCCTTCTGTAGGCTGTTGCAACGGCGTCATCGATAAAATCAAACAGCGCGTTCCCGAAGTTGTCACTTTGATGCACGCTTATGGCTGTGGTCGCGGGCCTGCTGATACGGCATTGCATCATAAAACTTTTTTCAATGTTGCCACACATCCCAACATTTCCGCCGTTTTAATTGTTGCATTGGGATGCGAGATTCTCAATACCCCTCAGCTATATGAAGACATCAAGGCGGCAGGACAAAAAGTTGCCTATCTCAATATTCAACAAACAGGCGGAACCTATAAAACCGCCGATGCGGCAGTGCCCATTTTACAACGATTTTTAGCGGAGGCAGCCTCTGAAAAAAGAGTGCCTTTCGATATTTCCGAGTTAACCGTCGGCCTGCAATGCGGCGGAAGCGATGCCTTTTCGGGCAGCACTGCCAACAGCGCCGTTGGCATTGCCTGTGACAAGCTCATCGAACAGGGCGGACGAGTGATTCTCACGGAAACCACCGAACTCATCGGCACTTTGGATATTCTCAAATCCCGCGCCAAAGACGAAAAAGTTGCGGCGGATTTAGAGCGCATCATTTCGCAACGGTATAAGCTTGTGGAACGCTGTATGGGCGACCAAGCCGATTTTGTCATCGCTCCCGGAAATATGGCCGGCGGCATGACCACGATTCAGGAAAAAAGCCTGGGCTGCGTTATCAAAGGCGGTCACACGACCATCAATCAGGTAGTCGACAACGGCACCATCCCCGATGAAAAAGGGCTGATTGTTATGGACGCCACGGGATATGACACCGAATCCACCACAGCCGTGGTATCGGGCGGCTCACAGATGGTTTTATTCACCACCGGCCGAGGCAACCCTTTTGGTTTTCCCACGGTTCCCGTAATGAAAATCGCCTCGACCACACAGCTTTATGAACGTATGAAAGATGATATGGATATCAATGCCGGCAAAATTGTAGAAGGCACTTCCATTGAAGATTTAGGCGCCGAAATCTTTGAAGAAATGATTGCCGTGGCAAACGGCAAAAAAACAAAGCCCGAAGAAAACGACACAATGGGGATAATGAGTATTTATTGCACAACCCCTTCACTGTAAACATTCTTTGACAACCTGTTTGTTTCGGTGTTCTTTTATTGCCGATATTTGTCGTTTTATTATAACAATATCATTTTACGAGGAGACTTGTCGATTGAACTATTCGCATTATGAAATGCTTTCTTCCACCAATCAGGCGCTGTCTACATATTTTTGGGCGCCTGACAGCGAACCCGTATGTATTCTTTTCATCGTTCACGGCATGTGCGAACACATGAGGCGCTACGATGATTTTGCACGTTTTCTTGCCCAAAAACAAATCGCCGTCATCGGTCTCGACCTTCCCGGACACGGCGCTTCGGCACAGGAGGGTTTTGGTTTTTTTGCCAAAAAAGACGGTTATCAATATGCCGCAGAATGTATTTTACAGTTAAAGGATACCGTCAAAGAAACCTTTCCCTCAACGCCCCTTTTTTTGATGGGGCACTCTATGGGATCTTTCTTTGCACGCTATATCGCCGCACAAAATCTTTCCGATATTGACGGATATATTTTCAGCGGCACGGCAGGTCCCAATATCGCCACCGCTATAGGCAAAGCCCTTGCCCGTGGACAAATGCTTTTTATGGGCAAGAAACATCCCGGCACACTGCTGCAAAATATGGCCTTTAAACTCTATAACAAACCCTTTTTTCCTAATCGTACTCCTTTTGATTGGCTGAGCCGCGATGAAAACGCTGTTGACCGTTATATCGCCGATGAAAAGTGCGGTTTTGTTTTCACCGTTTCCGGATTTTATGACCTTTTCTCCCTTCTGCAGACCGTGAGTTTGCCCCATTGGGCAACACGCTTTGATCGAACCAAGCCCTATTTGCTCCTCTCCGGTCTTATGGATCCTGTGGGAAGCATGGGAAAAGGCGTTCAGAAAGTATATGATCGCATGCGCGAAGCCAAAATCGAAAACCTTTCTTTGTTGCTTTATCCTCACGGGCGCCACGAAATGCTCAATGAAGTCAATAAAACGGAAGTCTATGAAGATATTTACGCATTTATCAAAAAAAATATTTTAGGTGCAGGCCATGAAAACTAAACAATATGTCATTGCTTTGGACGCGGGAACCACCTCTTGTAGAGCCATTTTATTTGATAAAAATCGCCGTTTTGTGGCTGCCGAATCCAAGGAATTTAAACAAATCTACCCCTCGGCAGGCTATGTGGAGCATG
Organism: Eubacteriaceae bacterium UBA1433; assembly: GCA_002329295.1. Classification (GTDB taxonomy): domain Bacteria; phylum Bacillota; class Clostridia; order Eubacteriales; family UBA1433; genus UBA1433. The sequence goes on along the minus strand of DCTT01000026.1, from coordinate 488,569 downwards.
ATGCCGAAGAAATTTATCGCGTTCAAAAAGAGACGCTGCTGAATCTGCTCTCCAACCGGGAGATTGCACCTAGCCAGATAGCCGCCATCGGCATCACCAATCAACGCGAAACCACGGTAATCTGGGATCGTCACAGCCAAAAACCCATTTATCATGCCATCGTGTGGCAATGCCGACGTACAGAGCACATTTGCCGACAGTTCAAACAAGAAGGCTGGGAGCCTTATATCCACAAACACACCGGTCTGGTTCTCGATGCTTATTTTTCCGCCACAAAAATCAAATGGATTTTAGATACCGTTCCGGGGGCGAGGGCGCAAGCCAAAAAGGGCGATTTGCTTTTCGGTACCATCGACACCTGGTTGCTTTATAAGTTCACTGACGGCGCTGTTTTCGCCACAGACCATACCAACGCTTCACGCACCATGCTTTATGACATTTGCTCACTGTCCTGGGATGAAAATCTTTTGCATGCTTTCGATATCCCGCCCAGCATGTTGGCACAAGTCAAAAATTCCGGCGACATCTACGGCGATTGCAATGTCCGGGGCACACCGATCCCTATCGCCGCTCTGTGCGGAGATCAGCAGGCTTCTTTACTCGGACAAGGTTGTTTGGCACCCGGTGATGCAAAAAACACCTACGGTACCGGTTGTTTTATTTTAGAACATATCGGCTCTAAAATGCAGCTGAGCAAAAACGGCCTGATTACCACACTTGCCGCCAGCACACATAATGAAATTGCCTATGCCATGGAAGGCAGTGTGTTTATCGCCGGCGCTTTGATTCAATGGCTCCGGGATGAAATAGGTCTCCTCTCTTCCTCAACACAATCCGAAGAAATGGCAAAAAAAGTCGAGGACACTGGAGGTGTCTATATTGTTCCGGCTTTTGCCGGTCTCGGCGCACCCTATTGGGACATGTCCGCTCGAGGCATTATTACAGGTATCACCCGCGGCACAAACAAAAACCATCTTGTTCGCGCTGCCTTAGAAGCCATCGCCTATCAGGTAAATGACGTTTTGATTTCGATTGAAAAAGATACGCAGATTCCATTGACACAACTCAAAGTAGACGGCGGCGCCTGCACCAATGATTTTTTGATGCAGTTTCAATCAGATATTTCACAAATTACCCTTGTTCGACCGGCAACGGTCGAAGTCACTGCTTTAGGCGCCGCTGTCTTGGCGGGTTTCACGGTAGGGTTTTATGATTCAATACAAAACAACTCCTATTCTGATGCGTCCATCAAAATCTTTTCGCCTCAGATGGCACCGTCTCAACAAAAAGCGCTTTTTGCGGGCTGGCACAAGGCTGTTGCGAAAGCAAGAGAGAGCAATTAAAAGAAATACTTGCACTTATAGCACAAAAACATGTTATAATAATTGTTATATAAATATTTTTGAAATTATATACCGAATACCGAAAGGAATTTTGTTATGGACATCTTGCAGCAATTAACTTCTTTGTTGTCTACTTCGGGCTCCTTTAATCAAATCAGCCGAAACGCCAATACCAGTCCTGAAAAAGCGCAACAACTGGCCACAATAGCCATCCCCATATTACTTGAAGCGCTCAATCGCAACACCGCTACCCTTCAGGGAGTACGATCGCTTTCATACGCACTGGACGATCATCAACATTTTGATTTGAATAATTTGTCGGAATTTTTTCAGAACATCGACACAAAAGACGGTGCTCGCATCCTTCGACACGTCTTTTCGGATAAAAACGCCCGTGTACAAGAAAATCTGGCAAAACAATCCGGGCTGAATGTCGGACAAGTCGGCGTACTGCTCAACCAATTGGCACCTATGGTACTGGGCCTTTTGGGTGCACAGAAAAAAAATCAACATATCTCCACCAACGAAGTACCGATGCTCACTTCATCCATCTTGGGCGCTGTGGGGAAAACCGATGAAGAAGGACGAAATCTCTTGTTGGAAATTGCTTCTCAATTTTTGGACAATGACAATGACAGCATCACCATAGAGATCGTAGAAACAATTTTCAATGGGTTTTGAAGATAATAAATATTAAAAAACACCTTGCCCGTTGCTGAAGGTGTTTTTTTTTGCAAGCAATCTATTGGATTTTTTCTGCTATCAGCACTATGACCGCTTGTTGATCAATTTGTAAATACTGTCCGGACAGTACACTTTGTTTCACGTGCACGCCATAATCGTAATGAGGACCTGCCGCCGTATTGATCACCGCTTTCCATTTCATGCCTTTTGGCAATAACGGCAATTCCATCGTCTTTGCCTGCGTCGCACTGTTGGCTGCCAAATACACAATATCATCTTCATTCTTTTCCGGAACAAAATACGCAAACATCACACCGATGGTTTTTGTTTGTTTGCCCCGATCCAAATACCAGGCCTTTTCTCCGTGAGCACTGACTTTCGGAAATCCGCAGCGTGCTTTTTCTTGACCGTCACGCATGGCAGGATGTTCTTTTCGCAGCCGAATCATATATTGAAAAAATGCAAAAATATCCGCTTCTTCTTTGCGTTGCTGCCAATTGAGCCACGATATTTCATTGTCTTGGCAATAGGGGTTGTTGTTGCCGTTTTGCGTATTGTAAAATTCGTCTCCTGCTAAAATCATCGGCGTGCCGTGACTAAAAAGCAATATGGCACAAGCATTCTTTACCATTTTGCGCCGCAAAGCATTAATCGCTTCGTCATCTGTTTCTCCTTCCACGCCGCAATTGGTGCTGTGGTTATAATTTTCACCGTCCGTATTATTCCATCCGTTTTCTTCGTTGTGTTTTTCGTTATAGGAAAACACGTCCCGCAGCGTAAAACCGTCATGACAGGTGATGAAATTAATCGACGCGTCTTCGCCCCTGTAAATCGGATCATACAAGTCACGAGAACCGCAAATGCGCTCCACTGCCGTCCAGGCCAGATTTTCATCTCCCCGCAAAAATCTTCTGATATCATCGCGATATTTTCCGTTCCATTCCGACCAGCGATGCCAGGAAGGAAACGAGCCCACTTGATAGAGTCCGGCCGCATCCCAGGCTTCCGCAATAAGTTTGACACCCGATAATATCGGATCAAACGCCAGATTTTTTAGCAACGGCGGATTGTTCATCGGCGTGCCGTCTTCGCTGCGTCCCAAAATAGAAGCCAAATCAAAACGAAATCCGTCTATTCTGTATTCGGTTCGCCAATAGCGAAGGCTTTCCATAATCATCTGCTGCACCACGGGATGGTTGGTATTTAATGTATTTCCGCACCCGCTGAAGTTATAATATTTGCCTTCAGGAGAAAGTAAATAATATACATTGTTATCCAATCCTTTAAAAGAAATAAAAGGACCTTGTTCGTTGCCTTCGGCGGTATGATTAAATACCACATCCAAAAAAACCTCTATGCCATGATCGTGCAGCGCACGAATCAGGCTTTTGAGCTCTGTTCCCTCTTTGTTTACCTCCGCTTTAGAAGCATACGCTGTGTTGGGTGCAAAAAAAGAAATCGGATTATATCCCCAATAGTCATACAGTTGCCTACCGTTATAAATGCGATCGTCTCCCCATTCATCAAATTCAAAAATCGGCATTAATTCTACGCAGGTGACACCGAGTTCCACCAAATAGGGTATTTTTTCTTTTAATCCTTCAAAGGTTCCCGGATGCGCCACCTTAGAAGAAGCGTGTTTCGTAAACCCCCGTACATGTAACTCATAAATGATCAAGTCTTCCAGCCGATGATTCGGAGACACACTGTCTTTCCAATCAAAGTCCGAGCTTACCACACGACCATGGTACGTTTTATGACCTTTTTTTCCCCATTGGCTCCTGCCTGCCACTACACGACTATAAGGATCAAGAACATATCGACTCGAATCAAAAATCAGTCCTTGTGCAGGATCATAGGGTCCGTCCACAATGTAGGCATATTCTATTTCTGCAATATCGATATCAAACACGATCATCGAGTACACATCTCCAATGCGATAGGTAGGCAAAAACGGCAAAACAGCAAAAGGTTCTTGCTCTTTTCGATGAAACAAAGCAAGGGACACGGCGGTTGCATTTTGCGAATGAATCGTAAAGCTCACACCGCCCGGAATGATTACTGCACCGTTTTGCGTAAACAAACCCGGTCGCACCTTAAAAGAGCCTATTTCATCTTGCGGAACAAGACGGTTGCCATAACAAGCCATGAGTGTCTGCCGATCGACTTTGGAGTATGCGCGTCGCATGCCGAACAGTGATTTTTTTAAATTTTTTCCATTATTTTTTTTCATTGTGTTTTTCATAAGCCTTAAAATATTATATCTTATCATACCATTTTTTCAGGAAAAAAATATGTATTTCATCTTTTCATAACAAAACTGCAAAATGTTTTTCCATCATTTTACATTTGCTTTGTCAGAACCGTCTCTTTTTTGCTCTTTTGTGTTATAATGTTGATAAAAATGTACTATGCATTTTTTTAATTACTCCTATTTAAATAGGTCAGAAAGGAAATCCCATGAAAAAATTTACTTTAGAAGATGCAAAAAAAGCCGCTGAAGAATTGAAAATCGACTTCAATAAAGAGGGCTATACGGTTGAAGAGTTTTTAGAAGGTATGAATATCGAACTCGAGCACGGCACCGTAGATAAAGAAACCAACGTCACCGATGACGATCGGCTTGTCACAGCAAAAATTGCCTTGGCGCACCTCAACGAAACACCGCTTTATTACAACGAAGACATCGGCCTTGAAGCCTGGGAAGAAGCCATCGAAAAAATAAAAGGTGATACCAAAGGCAAAAAAATTCAAATCGTTTAATGAGATAACGTGAGTTGAAAGCAATATCCGATATCTTGCTAACAAAATGACCGGATGAACAATAAAAAAAGAGGGCACACCCTCTTTTTTTATTGTTTCATTAACGTCTTATTACATTCAAGATAAATAAAAGTATTACCGCGCCCAGCGTGGCTACCAAAATACTCCAAAGATTAAATCTTGTGATTCCGTCAAAGCCAAAAATTCGCATAACGAATCCGCCGATAAACGCACCGATAACACCCACAACGATATTGCCAATACACCCCTTGCGATCATTTTTTCCTACCAAGATACTGCTGAGCCAACCGGCCAGTGCACCTACAATCATCCAACCTAAAATACCCATTCTACTACCTTCCTCTTCGCATTTATCTTTTTGATTTCCGCTCTTTTACAGTATAGTTCACGTTCGATACAACTGTCAATAAACCTTTTTTTTCATTTTCCCTGTTCCTTTACATTCTAAATCGTGCTTAGAAACACCATCTTATAAAAAGACACCTGAAGTTTTCAGGTGTCTTTTGTGTACATCCAAACCTTGCTTTATTCAAGAATGCTTGAACTTAAGCGCCTTCGCCTCCGACTCCGACAGGATCGTCGCTGGCATCCACTTCTTCAATAGATTTTCCGTATACGCCTTCAAAGTTTGCAGGACGTTTGTCAACGATTGCCGTGATCAGACACAGCACTACCGATACACAAAACGTTCCGATAATCGGTTGATTATAAAGAACCATCTGTGGCACAAACATGCTGGCAATACCCCATACTCCACCACCTAACATAACCACGATACCGGAGCTCTTGCGCGCCAGTTTTGGCGCTCCAAAAGTAGAAAACATCAATACGGCAATCGGTGTCCACAGTGTGAGCAGCTTCATCAGCGTATCAATGATTCCTTTCATGTTGATAGCAAAGAAATAGCCCAAAACGATGATGCCGAACATGGTGATACGCGATACCCAAACCTGACCTTTTTCAGTCATGTTGGGACGAATGTATTTTACCATAACATCACGGGTAAACATCGTGCTTTGTCCTACTGCAATACCCGTTGCCGTTGATACGTCAGCTGCCCAAAGCCCCGCCAGGGTTAGCCCTGCAATCCACGGGTTAATCTGTGTGATTACTGCAGGCAAAGCCAGCTTTGCACTTTCCAGTCCCGGAACCTGCGATGCGGCTACGATACCCAGTATTGCCGAAACAAAGCCCATCGGCAACATCAAAAGCGCCGCAAAAATAAATCCGTTGCGAGCCTGTTTGTAATCTCTGGAGGCAATCGTCGTTTGCGTACAAGTTTGAATGGCATGTGCCAGCACCGTTAACGAAAGAACTTGTGCAATGAGTTTGGGCCAACCATATCCTTTGTACAAACTGAACCAGTGCGAACCGTCTCCGCTTATACCGGGCGGAAGCGCCGCAACAATATGTGCCATACCGCCGAAGTGTTTGACAACGGCAATAACGCCGACAATCAAACCGATAATAATGACGATGCAGTTTGCCACATTGGACAACGCCGCCGACCACAGTCCGCCGATAATGGCAACGGCTCCAAAAATGACCGCCGAGGCCAACATACCGGTTTGCAGCGTAAACATATCCGGCAACAACGATGCCAAAATAGCACCGCCGGCCACCATCTGCATGGCAAAAATTGCAAAGCCCACAAAGAGCTGCGCCAACATAACGATAAAGCCGGTCACTTTACCAAATGCCTGATCCATCGCCTCGATAACCGTAACGATGATGCTTTTTTTCAAGCGTCTGGTCATAAACAGACCAAAAATCACGGCGCCGGTTGCCCAAGCCGTCAAATAGTGTCCTGCGGAAAGCCCTGCTGTGTAAGCATTTTCCGCAACGCCAACGGTAGATACGCCGCCGATACCCAATCCGGCGATAATAACCCCAACCAATACCCAGTTTAGGTTTTTGCCGGCCAACAGAAAGTTTTCTGTGTCTTGTCTTTTCATCATTCGCGTTGAGATGAATGATACAACCAGCATCAGAATCATATAAGCGATAATAAGACCTAGTGTGATTGACATAATTTTTTTCCTCCTTTACTTTTTTGCCAATCTATTTATTTAATTTTACTTAAATAAATCTTCAATTGTTGCCTCTTCACCGAGACGACCGTATTGTTTTGCCAACCTCAACAAATCTTTTGCCACGTTGATATTTAAGTCCACTCCTTCTTTTTCGCGTTTTTTTACATTCTTATGTTCGATCTCTCCCGGCAAGAACACTTCGTTATTGCCTTTTGCAGGTTGAGTGCTTTTCAGTTTTGTTGTGTAATATTCGATGTCTTTTTCAATGTCCGCCATGGGACGCAATTGTTTGACATCGATGGCGATAAACAGATACCCCAGGTTTTCTTTCATACCTTCTGTTTTGATCCAGCCAACGTCTACACCTGTGTTCGCCCCCGGCAGCACCGCCGCCATCATTTCGAGCAATACGCCCAGGCAGTATCCTTTTGCTCCGCCAAAGGGCAGCAACGATCCAGGACGCGACAGCAAATCTTGCGGATCTTCCGTGTCCACTCCTTCTTCGTCTACTCCCCAACCGATGGGCAGTTTTTCATTTTTACGGTCTGCAATCTGAATCTTGCCATAAGCCACGCTGCTGCAGGCCATATCCAACATTACGCAATCTCGACCGTCTGCTCCTTGCGGAAAAGCAATACTCACCGGGCTGTTGCCAAGTACGGTTCCTCTGCCTCCAAACGCTGCCATAACCGGCGCCGAGTTTGCCACACAAAAACCGATCATGTCTTCTTTTACGGCTTTCAGCGCATAATATCCTGCAATCCCGAAATGTCCGCCGTTTACCACGCTTACCATACCGATACCGGATTTTTTCGCTTTTTCAATGCATACGTCCATTGCCTGAGGCGCCATAACGATTCCCAAACCGTTTTGTGCATCCAAATACGCCATTGCCGGCGTCTCTGAAAGCACCGTCAATTTTGCTTCTTTGTTGATCATGCCTTTTGCCAGCATGTTTTCATAAAATTCGAGCCGTGCCACACCATGGGAGTCCACGCCCCGCACATCGGAAGCATAAAGCACTTCTGCACCGTGGCGGGCTTCTTCTTCACTGAAACCGAACGATACCAACGTGTCAAAGGCCACTTGTTTCAGCTGTTCCATCGTTACATGGATTGTTTCTACCATTGTCCTCACTCCTTTTTCAACAAAACGTATTTTTATTGTTTATTATACTGAAAACATCTCCAACGTCCGTTGCTGAAAACGATTTGAGTTCAAACAAAAGAATTTTGTTTTCATATTTATGCAAAATGTCTACAATTTCGTCTTTTTTTCTGATATTTGATTATTTTAAGTGCATTTTTTTATCTATTTTTATGTTTTTTTGCATAATGTTAAATTTTAAGTACACTTTGGTTCTATTATTCTTCTTTTTGCTTTTTTTCATTTCCAATTTATCAAATCATCGGTTCAAACTGTTTTTTTTACTTCGATTTTTCATTTTTTCGCGCCTTGATTTTTTCTTTTTCTCTGTTTAAACTGTTCACAACATCTATATCCACCTGTCTTCTTATAGTCCCTGCGACCACCTCGCTCTTGAAGCAGCTTATTTGCAAAAATCAAAACAATTTAAGCAATAATTTATATATAAACTGTATATTGATAGTACTTGAAATCATCCATGAAACTGCGTTGCTTGCACAAATCAAAACGATTGAGGAACAACATATGTATAAACCAGAAATTCAGGAACTGCTAACAGAGCACCCTCTTGAACCCTTATCCGCCATTGTTGCTCGCTACCTCTACAATCAAATTACGTATTTACAAATCAAACCGGGATCTTTTTTGAATATTTCTCAAATCGCTTCCGACTTAGACGTCTCTCGCACCACTGTTCGCGAAGCAATTACATCTTTGCTTTCTTTGAAGCTGATCCGTCAAACAGAATCCGGCAAAATGCAAGTCGCCCCACTCAGCACCTATGAAATGTTTGACGTGTATCGGGTGCGGCAAGCCATAGAAATTGAAGCCGCCAAGGATATTTGCGAGTACATTACGCCTGACATTATCGATTCCATGGAGCAGTACGCCAAAGACTTTCGATTTGCGGTAAAAAAACGTGATTATTTAAAAACCTTGGACGCAGACCGAAACTTTCACGCGCTCATTATCAATTCATGCCGCAACCCGTTTATTCGCACGATGCATGGCAGCATCGCCGGCATCAGCGAGCGATATTTGGCCTATGGCACCATTGTTCTCACCACGCGGGCAGATGACAACTATCCTTTCTTTGCCGCCGCGATCAATCAACACTTTATGCTCGTTCACGCTTTTCGCTCTACTATTCCCGAATATGTAGCTCACATTTTGAAATTACACCTGGATACAGCATCCAAAGTATGCTCTTACCCCGGATTAGAATTAAAGCTGTAACACTTCTTATTTTGCGTCTAAACAACTTTTGCGATTTTTGGAATTGTCATAAAAATACATGTCACTTTATAGAATGGAAACATTATTATGGCCAACAGTACTTTACAAACATTTATTGAAAGATACCCTTTCGACACGTTGTCTACCGTGGCATATCGTTATTTGTACGACCAAATCATCACTTTAAAAATCAAACCCGGAGCCAAACTCAACATTTCTCAGCTTGCCAACGAATTGGATATGAGCAGAACGACGATTCGGGAAGCCATTACACTTTTAATTGCCGACAAATTGGTTGTTCGCCAGGAAGGATCCAAACTGAGAATATCCGCTCTAAACGCCAGCGAGATGTTTGATGTGTATCATGCCCGACGAATCCTGGAACTGCAGGCTGCTCACATCCTCTGCGAATTTATTACCGATGACGAAATTGCCCTGATGCAAAAATATGCCGAAGGCTTTCAAAGAGGAATCGAGATGCGAGAATACTTTCCTACGTTTGAAGCGGATAAAAATTTTCATCGCGTCATTATCGATTGTTGCCGAAATGATTTCATCAAAACGATGCACCAAAGCATTGCAGGCATCATCGACCGCTATCAATCCTATGGCACTGTGATTTTAACCTCCAAAGCCGAAGACCACTACCCCTACTTTACTTCCGCCATCAACCAACATTTTATGCTGGTCAACGCTTTTAAAACCAGGATACCGGATCATGTGGCTTACATTTTGGGAAGACACCTGGATGATGCCACAAAAATATGTTCTTATCCCGGAACCGAATTAAAGCTATAATTTTTTTTCATTTAAAAAAGCCTCTCGACTTTTCGAGAGGCTTCTATTTTTTATTTTATCTTAAAATGTCAATGACGTCTTTTTTCGCCGCCGCTTTGGCAGGCATAACACTGAAGACAACGCCAATCAAAAGCGACACCACCACCGTCATCAGAATTGTCGGGATATCGATATAGATGCCGAAGGGAAGCAATTTTGAAATCAACGTCGCAACCAAAATACCGAACAAATAGCCGATGATACCCCCGCTAAAGGTAACCAATATGCCTTCCAACAAAAACTGCATTTGAATGGATTCTTTGGTGGCGCCCATGGCTCTGCGAATCCCGATTTCTTTCGTACGTTCCGAAACGGAAATATACATCATATTCATCACGCCGACCCCGGCAATCAAAAGAGAGATTCCCGCAATGGCGGAAATAAAATACGTCAGGCTGTTTATCACGTTGCCAATGGCTTGCATCATCTGGCTCATATCCAACACGCCATAGGTACCTATTTGCCGATTGTTCCCGTTTTTATCCAAATATTCTATCAAATCATCAGAAACTGCTTTCACGGAATAATCTGTCTTCACAAAGACAGTGAGTTCTGTAACAGCCTCTTTTTTGTTTTTTTCAAAATAGAACTGATAGGCGGATTTCGGCAGCATGATCTCTTTTTCAAAACCCAAGCTAAACGAAATGATCTGCGGTTTCAGCGGCGGCGCTACACCTTTGATATAAAATTTGACTCCGTTGATGTCAATTCCTTTGCCGATGGCATTTTCGGCCGAGCCATACATTTTTTCAGCAATATCCTGCCGGATAATAACCACTTTTTTCTTTCCCGCATTGTCGGCACGATCGATGTGATTTCCTGCAACCAATTCCGTTGGCGATTCAGTGCCGTCCAATAAATCGGCGGCGGTGCTGAATGTATCATTTCCTGCTTGTACGGTAACGGTATAATAGGATTGTGATGATTGTTCCGTACTTACCCCGTCCACGCCTTCTATTCGTTTGATATCCGCTATATTTCTTGGCGAAAACGGCTCCATTCTGCTGGATTGCATGTTCATGTTATCCGGAATAAAATAAGCGACCACACTCATTTTGTCCGATTCGGAGCTTGTGAGATTGCTTACCGTTTCTCGCTGAAAACCCTTGCCAATGCTGATGATGGCAATTACCGAAGCAATGCCGATCACAATGCCCAGCATGGTCAAAAGGGTTCGTCTTTTATTGTTCCAAAGCGATTGCAGTGCTGTATGAAGCAACATTTGAAATTTCATGCCTGTAACGTTCCCTTCTGCACTACGCCGTCTACAACTTTTATCTGATGACTGCAATATTTTAACAACGAAAAATCATGCGTCACCATCACCACGGTTACTTTTTCTTCTTTGTTTAAATTAAACAAAATTTCCATAATTCCGGCAGAAGTCTTGGTGTCCATGGCTCCTGTAGGTTCATCGGCAATAATAAAGCGCGGTTGATTAATCAGTGCCCGCGCAATGGCTACACGCTGTTTTTGACCACCTGAAAGTTGACTTGGTTTTTGTTTCGACTTTTCGCCAATACCTACTCGTTCAAGAGCCTGTTCCACAGCTGAAACGGTTTTTTTTGCCGTTATACCCGCATAAAGCAAAGGCATCTGCACATTTTCAAAAACTGTAGCCGTTTCAACCAAATGAAAATCTTGAAAAACAAAACCCACCGTCCGATTTCGCATATGGGAAAGCTCTCTGTCGTTCAAACCGCTTACCGATTTCCCGGCAAATAAATATTCTCCGTCATATTTAGAATCCAAAAACCCCAAAATATTGACCAGCGTAGATTTTCCCGAGCCTGACGGACCCATAATCCCCACAAATTCCCCCTGTTCAATTTGTAAATTTACCCCGTGCAGCACCTGCAGTCTCTCTCGTCCAATCGGATAGTATTTGTCAATGTTTTTCAGTTCAATGAGCATTGCCGCTACCTTCTTTGATGCGAACCTCTTGGCCGTCTATCAACGCGCTGTCGGGCGAAATCAACACTTCATCCCCCAATGCAAGACCGCTTGTCAATACCATTTGCAGACCCTTTTTTTCCCTTGTGATTTCCTGTTTCACCGCCTTGCCTTCTTTGACCACAAAAACATATTCTTTTTCTTCTTCTGTTAAAATACATTCTTCAGGGATGATAATTTCTTCCAACGGTATTTTGATTTGAACTGAAAAATCAACATGTATGGCTTCTTCCGGCGCCACATAAAAGGTAAAATTCACGCCGCCGGCGCTGCCGGTTCCCGTTGCGCCCGCTCCCATAGCAGTAACTGTGCTGACAGTACTCAGCTCATCAATGCCCGTCACGGTTCCCTCTATTTCTCTGTCTTCGGCATTGATATAAACGCGAACCTTTTGGTCTGTTTTTAAAGCATAATAATCATATTCCGACACAGTGGATACCACCATCGGTGTTGTGGATATCAGGTGCAAAAAAGGCGCGGAGGGATCGGTTTTTTTATTGCTGTCCAAAATGATCTTTCCTTCCATCGGTGCATAGACCACAATATTTGCCTTTTCACGCAGTCGCTGAATGTTTGTTGATAAATCCGCAATCTGCGCATCTATTTCCGCAATGCTCTGTTTCAGTGTCGGATCGATATCAACTTGCTTTTGCAGCTCTTTCTTTTGATTGTACAGCCTTTTTTGCTGGGTTTTTGCATCTTCAATTTGATATACCAGTGTTTCATTGTGATAAGCAAACAACGGATCGCTTATTTTTACATTCTGACCGTTTTTGACATGAATCGCGGATATCACTCCGTTTGTCGGATCATAATAGTAGCTTTTTTCCTGGTTAGGGCGACTGATACCGTCAGTGATAACAGGTTCCTGGGTGCGCACCACGTACACCTCATAAAGGTCTTTGGACCTTTTTGCGGTGATTTTTCCTTGCACTAAAGCAAGAGTCATCAATGTTATTACCAGCAACCCTATAACGACAATAATGATATTTCGTTTGTTTTGAAATGCTTTTTTATTCATTCTGTTTCCTGAATTTTTTCACCGGCTTTTGTTATAATTCGTCGCAAATGAATAAGAGGCATGATTCGAATCCACACAAACACCAGTGCTAAAATAATCGTAAAAATGATTCCGCCGGATGTCACTTGTACGTTGCTGCCAGAAATCAACGAATACACTTGGCTCAAAACATAAAGGACGAGGCTGATATAGTAAGGCAACTTTTCGGGAACAATATTTTTCTTCATACGACCATTGCATTTAAAAAACCAAACCACCAACGCAATGTCGATAATGATAAGAACCACCGCCAAAGCCATACCGATAGGAGAAGTCGCTTCTTCCAGCATCGCTACGGCTTCTTCGCCTCCCGGCAGCCCTTGAAACAATGCGAATCCGGTTGCTTTCATCCCAAACAATGAAATAACGGAAATGGTACTTATCACCACACCGATAATGAGTATGACAATATTAACAGTTGTCCAAGTTTTTGTTTTTTTTAATAAAACGCTTTCGTTTTTATGCATATTTTTTCTACCTTTCGCCGATTTATTTCCTCTTGCTCGATATTTTTTAACACCTGACAAAAAAGATAACATAGCCGCTTTTACTTTTCAACCCCGGTGCTTTATCTGCTGTTTATTTTACGAATTCTTTTCCTTTTTTTTGCAAAATTTTGATAAAATAGCGAAGAAAAACACCCATGCGCTGTTTGGGTGCATCTTTTTATTAAAAAATCTTTTTTCGTAAATATTTTAAAAACATTTCTTTAAAATGTACATTCACTTCGCCGGCAAACACATTTTGAATAAAACGATTCACGGCTTGATAATCATATTGTTCTTGCAGCAACAAACAAACCTTTTTCAAAAACCGCCTGTATTTTTTTATCACTCTTTACATTGGTCAAAAACATATACAGTGTTTGATAATAATGCGGCAACCACTGCGCTTCATGTGCCAAGCGCACAAAACGTTCCAAATGATCCTTTTCGAGCAAATAGTCTATATCCGCCCAACGAATGGTATAGAGTGGCGGGTTTTCGCCTTGCAACTCCCTGATGTCATAAGCTCCGAAAAAATATTCTTCCACATCATCTTTCACGGCACCACCCATAACAATGGCCGATGCTTTGTGCCTGCTTTTCATGTTGTATGCCTCAATATAGGCATTGCCCACTATTAAGCCTTTGTCTAAATTAACCAAGCTGGCTTCCTCCAACCGGCGAAAGGCACCTTTGGCAATGGCGCCTCTTAATAGAATCCCGTTTTTGTCAAACGCCAAACGAAATACTTGCGTAGTATATTCAAGAATACATCGCAACGACTTTTCCGTACAATCTTTGCTGTAGAGCACCACCGAATCACTGACAATATACCCGCCTATATTTTCGTTTTGCATCAATTGATTTGCTTTCCATCGTTCTTCAAGCATGGCGATAAAGTCTTGAATCAATATTTCCGCTTTGGCTTGATTGATTCGTTGTAACTTTTCCTTAAATCCTAAAATGTCAATAAATGCAACATATTTTTCCTTTTCCATATTTCATTCTCCGCCTTGCGACCTCTTTTTATCGAACCGAAAGCATAACTATCGCAGCAACGCTTATTTGATTTTTTTATACCCGATATACATATATTCGATCCCGATAAATATCAATGTCACACCGACAATCACGGCAACGGTCATGCCCAATATCAATGGGTTAATGACGAGAATAACAGCTGCAGCAAGCACCAGCGCATTGAGCACCAGCGCCGCAAGAAAGGCTTGCGGATTTTCTTTTCGTATTGAAAAGGCCAATTTTATATTTTGAATCGCATCAATAAAGAACAAAATCGCAATCAAATAAGCAAACAGCGCTACAACAAACTCAACATGAAAAACAAACAAACATCCCATGACCGCCAACACAATGCCTATAAACAGCAGCCCTTTTGCACGAAATCCTGTTTTCTTCTCCAGTTTATAATATCGATACATCATCACACCGCCTTGAAGCAACGTTGCAATCCCCATCAATCTCAAAACCTGCCCGGGTGCAATCAAAATCCAGATGCCAATGATAAAAACAGCGATTCCGCTTACCAATATTTTGTTGTTTCTTTTCTCTTTTTCCACCATTTTTCTCCCGTTTATTCTTTTTATTCCAAAAAACTCTATTTCATCTCATTTAATATCTGCTCGAGACCACATTGTTGATAATCCTGCCAAAACTTCTCCCGTTTCGGTGAAAATTTGATTGGCTCTCGCAATCGCGGTTGTTCAGCCAACGCTTCCTGTTTTGCTCGCTGTTCATAAAACATTTGTTCTGCGGATTTTTCCAACAATCTTTCACCCTTTTCGCTGCTAACCAACAGTAGCGAAACACCCAACGGATCATACCAATTAACATCATATTTTTCGATTCCCCAATAGTCTCCTATCGTAATGTCTCCCACTCTCTTTGTATCCGTAAATTGACAGTGTTCGCAACAGGGACGTGCAATAACGCCTTCTTCTAAAAACAAACGCAAAAACCGATTGTCCACTCTCTCCTTTTGATCGGCGACCGTTTGAAAATAAAAAGCCTTTCTGCAGTTCGGTCGTGACCAAGGTAAGTTTTTGGAACGAAAATTAATGGCTGTGATGGCTCCATGTTTTTGAATCAGGAACTGTAAAAAATCCTGCCAGATACGCGGGCTGGGTATACTATGGCAAAACAAATCGCACAAATACAGATTTTTTTCAAGGTTTTTACTGAGAATATAGGCTTTGATACCTGCGTTTTGGCATGGTGTCCCGCTGAAAAGTACGCTCTTGCCCTGCAGCAAATCGTGTTCTATCTGCCGATAACTGTCCGTTATATCGCTTTGCACATATTTGGATGTTCGAAGCCGATTACGCTCCGCCGCATTTTGTGCCCGTCTGTGGCATACCGAAAAATCTTGATCAAAATCTGCCCCATATACGACCCCTTCTTCTGCTAAAACTACATCCGACAACGCCGTAAATGCCCCTCCCGAAGCCGAATGAACCAACACGTCTTCAGAACGATGCTTTGCTGCATAATAGGTCGGTTGTTTTGTATTCTTATAGTGATTTCTTACAACAAACGGACAACTTTCGCTACATTTTCCACAATCGATACAATGTTTTTCGTCAATCTGCGGATACAAAAACCCTTCTTCGTCTGCTTTCATTTTGATTGCCTGCACCGGACATATCTTTGCGCAGGCGCCGCAACCGTAACAATATTCTTTGCTTTCAAAAACCTGCTTCATATCGGCCTCCTCATTTTATACTTTTTTTGACAGGCTCGACCATGGTCCCGCTTCTCTGTAGGCAAATTCAATACCTTGCGCTTCAAAGGATTCTTTGATTCCGAAATTGATTACCTGCTGAATCCCTACATATTTTTCATAGTCTTTGCTGTACACATAATAGGCCACTTCATAGATCAGGCTATATTCACCAAAGCGCATAAAATAAGCTCGCTCAAAACGCGTATCCTTTTGTCGATCAATCACCTCTTGTACCAATTGCGGAATTATTTGCAATTTTTCATTGGAAGTTTCGTAGGAAATGTTTAGCTCAAACAATACACGCCGCGCTTCAAGGGATCGAAAATTTTTCACGCGAGAATCCGTCAAATCTTTGTTGGAAAAAATCAGTTCCTCACCACTGAGACTGCGAAGTCGCGTTGTCTTGATACCAATGTGCTCCACGTTTCCGCTGTATTGCTCCACTGAAATAAAATCTCCCGTTTCAAACGGGCGATCAAATACGATGCTGAAATAGCAAAAAATATCCTTCAACACCTCTTGCGCCGCAAATGCCAGGACAATTCCCCCCAACCCAAGCCCCGTGATAACCGAAGTGAGCTTAATGCCTGCATTGTCGGCAAAAAGAAGAAAGGCAACCACCCAAACCGCTGCTTGAATAGCCATGCCCACCCAGCGCACAAGTGTTTCGTTTTCTTGATTTTTTTTCTTTTCCCAATATTTTGCAAAAAGAAACACCAATAATTTCGAAGCAAAAATTGCGGCAAAAACAATTATGCCCGCAAGAGTAATCAAACGAAAAACACGGCTTGCGATTCCGTTTAAGGTCAAAACGCGCACACTGATATAAAAGACAAAAATGTATACGGCAGGCATTAAATATTTTTCTAACAAATCTATTCCGTTTGCTTTTGCCGGCGATGTATTTCGCTCTGCCCATTTTCGTCCCCGTTTCAAAAAAACATGTTTTAAAACCAATGCCGTCAACATTCCCGCAACCAAAACAATCGCAAACAAAACATATTGTTTTACGGTATTGTTCAAAAACGTGACCTGCCAAAAACTTTGCGTCATTTTGTTTTTTTCTCCTATAAACACATGCCAAAACTTGTATTTTTTACATTATAAGCCTATCACAATTTCAAACAATTGACAACGACCATTTCGGATGGAACATTTGCGTATTTTATTCCATCACGATTCATAAACCGTGATATAATAGAGGAAAATTCAGCGCAGTGAGGTGAGTATTTTGTACCCTTTACAGATTAAACGCGTCTACGTTCCCGCCGAGGAAACCGATGGTCAACGCATCTTGGTTGATCGCCTATGGCCTCGGGGCATTTCCAAAGAAAAGCTTGCTTTGACATCCTGGAACAAATCGCTTGCGCCGTCACAAGCACTGTGCAAGGCTTTAGCGAACAAGCAAAGCGACTTTTCTGATTTTTCTGAACAATACTACAACGAATTGGATGCAAATGAGGCCGCACACGATTTTTTATCTTTTATTTCCGAGGAAATAAAAACAGCTCCCGTTACGCTTCTTTACGCTTCAAAAGACGAAAAAAACAACCATGCCGCCTTACTGAAAACCTGGTTGCAACAAAAACTCATTGAAACATGACATCACTTTTGACAAACGGCAAAAAAACCTTTTCTCCAATATCTTTGTTATGCTATTGTTGAAACGAGATTGTTTTTTCTACCAACAACCATCGGAGTTGCAGAAATATGAAACTGAAAAAAAACACTTATAGTCAATTTTTTTTATTGCTGACTTTCTTTTTTGTTTGCTGGGCCGCCCCTCAAATGCTGCAAAATATGCGCCTGTTTTCCGGTCTGCTTCCACAGATTTTGTTCAGCATTGTTTTTGCCGTTATCGCAGGTACACTCCTGCCATTGGAATACAGCCGCTATCGGCTGCTGCGAACGCTGCCCGCAAAGCGTAATCTTTTTTTGTCGTTTTTCATTACCCTCCTTGTTGTTTTTTTAATTTCCATCCTTTCGGAGGCGTTGCCGGGGCTCTTGACAACATTGCACCCCATCCCTTTTTATGTTCGATATGCACTGTTATCTTTTTGTATTTCCTTCGGTTTATGGGTTTTTGCGTTTTTCATCCTGCCTCGTCTTATCCCGGATGCCGCTGCCTATATCCTCTGCACCGCCGTTTTTTTCGGCTTCGGTTTTTTCGCACAAAGCGCCTTTGGAGACTTTTTGCTGAGTCTGGAAATGTTTATCGCCGGCCTCTTGCTCGCCATTGCACAAGTTTATCACAATCGCCCTTGGTTATCTTTTGTCGCCACTTATCTCATCATCGCTTCTGCCATGATTCACAGGCAGCCATATAACGATTTTCCTCTCTGGCTCGCCTCTCTCAGCTGCATATTGATGCTCTGGCTGATCTTTTCACGCTATCGTTATATTTTCCGCTCTTCCCGTCATCATCGCCATTGATTTACTGTTTTACACTTTTCGGAAAACACCTTTTTTTCGTGACGTTTTTTTGCTTCCCTAACGTTGTCGATACAATTTTTTATCAAAAAAACCATGCGGATTTTTCTGCATCCGCATGGTATGTTTGCAGGCAAAAAACTTCTTTGTCTTTTTGTGATTTAAAAACAACGAAGACGAATATAAAGTCTGCTTTTTGAAAACAAAAAGTGTCTTTCAACCTGTTTCGGAAGCTTTTTCTATATCCACAAATTTATCTTTTTGTTTCTGTTTCTCCGTTTTTTGCTGCCATCAGCCGAAACAATGATTGTATCACCGATTGAAAGCATCCCTTTTGCTCAAATATTTTTGCATTTTCACGTTTTTTGTTCGATTTTTTTATTTCCCGTACGCTTTATGTCTTGCAAAAAAATCCGTTTGAACGCTTTGACATCTCTGTTTTAAAGAGGTGCTTTCCTAACAGCGTTTTCAAAACCCAAAGCCGTTATAAAATTTCTTTTCCGGGAATTTGGGTAATGTCATAAGGCGTTTCCTGGTAGACGCAATAATTCAGCCAATTGGCAAAAAACAAATTCGCATGGGAACGCCATTTGACAACAATACCCTGATCCTCATCATCGTTAACAAAATAATTTGACGGCAATGTGATTTCTTCTCCCTTTGCTTTGTCACGTATATATTCGTTATACAGCGTATCACTGTCATATTCTCCGTGACCGGAAGCGAAAATCAGTCGATAGTCTCTCGTAGTCGCCAACTGCACGCCCGTTTCAGGGCGTTCTGCCCATACAATCAAATCTTCAATGCCCGCTAAATCTTCGCCTTTGTTGTAAGTATAACGTGATTGCGGCACATAATAAATATCATCAAATCCTTTTGTCAGCACATTTTTACCTATTGTTTTAAATTCATATACGCCAAAGATCTTTTTTCCTGCATCATGCTTCTCAATACCGTAATAGTGATAGAGTGCCGCCTGTGCCGCCCAGCACACAAACAGCGCGGAAAATACATTTTTGCGCACATAATCAAGAATTTCTTTTAATTCTTTCCAATAAAGCACTTCTTCATATTTCATTCGTTCAACAGGCGCTCCCGTAACAATCATTGCATCATATTTGTTGTTTTTGATTTCCGTAAAGGTCTTATAAAATTTCCGCAAATGTCCTCTGTCGGCGTTTTTTGACTCATAACTCTCTGTACGAATCAAATCGATATTCACCTGCAAGGGCGTATTAGACAACATGCGCAAAAATTGCAGCTCTGTTACTTCTTTTGTCGGCATCAAATTTAAAATCGCCACCTTCAGCGGCCTGATATCCTGGCTTTGCGCCCTGGTATCGCTCATCGTAAAAATATTTTCCGCTTCCAACGCCGCCTTGGCGGGCAAATCCTGGTGTACAATTAATGGCATGGTTTTTTTCCCTCCTTATGTTCCGTTTTTTATATAACGCTTTTTTGCAACGCCTGATCCAAATCCGCTACGATATCTTCAATATCTTCAATGCCGATAGACAGACGAACCATGTTGGGTTTAATCCCCGCTTTCAATTGATCTTCCGCCGATAATTGGCGGTGCGTCATGCTGGCGGGGTGCAAAGCGTGGGTTCGAATATCCCCTACATGCACCACCAGCGAAGCCAATTTGAGGCTGTTGATAAACTTTTTGGTGTTTTCCAAACCTCCTTTGATGCCTGCCGACAACACGCCGGCAGCTCCCTTCGGCAAATATTTTTGCGCAAGAGCATAAGATGGTGACGAGGGCAAATGGGGATAATGTATCCACTCAATTTGCGGATGTTGTTCCAAAAACTGCGCAACTTTCAAGGCATTTTCGCTATGTCGCTCCATGCGAAGCGCTAATGTTTCCGTACCCAAATTAATCAAAAATGCATTGAACGGAGTCATCAATGTGCCCAAGTCACGAACAAATACCACACGCGCTTTCGTAATAAAAGCGCTTTTACCGAATGCTTTTGTATAACTTAGTCCATGATAATTCGGGTCTTCTTCGGTCAAATGGGGAAATTTGCCTCTTGTCCAATCAAAGTTCCCGCTATCCACAATCACACCGCCCACGCTGGTGGCATGACCGTCTAAATATTTTGTCGCCGAATGAATCACGATATCTGCACCGTAGTCAAAGGGTTTGAGCAACACAGGAGTCGGAAACGTGTTGTCCACAAACAACGGAAGGTCGTTTCTATGTGCAAGGGCACTGAAACGTTCAATATCCAGTACCTCTACACCGGGATTACTCAAACTTTCTGCCAAGATCAACTTTGTATTGGGCAAAATCGCACGTTCAATGGTTTCATCATCATCTTCTGCACTGACAAAGGTGGTTTCAATGCCGAATTTTTTTAATGTGGAACCGATAAGAGTAAACGTTCCTCCATAAAGGTTGTTAAGGGCAACGAGATGTTCACCGCAATTGCAAATGGTTAAAATCGCCAACAAAGTTGCCGCTTGTCCTGCCGAGACAGCCAACGCGCCTATGCCCCCTTCCATTGCCGCAACTTTATTTTCTAACACCGCTACCGTAGGATTCGAGATGCGGCTGTACATATGACCCTCTTTTTTTAAATCAAACAGTTCCGCCAATTCATCGGCATTGTCATATTTGTATGTCGTGGACTGAGCAATCGGCGCAATGCGCGGCGCTCCGTTTTTTGCTTCATATCCCGCTTGTACGCATATTGTGTCTATTTTTTGTTTTTTCATCTTCGTCGATCCTTTCCTATTGTTTTTTTAAATCTTTTCTGCTCGTTCATTTTCATCTCTGATACGATGTTTTGAAAAAAAATTCCCGCCCCTTCATTGAAAGGACGGGAAAAACCGTGTTACCACCTTACTTCGTTGCTACCTCGCAATAGCAACCTCATCAGATACCATCATATCTTATCTCTATAACGGGAGCGCCCGTATCAACCTAAGGCAATCGCCCTCAGCTGATCCTAAAGAGAGACCATCTTCCTGTTTTATCCGCTTGCTTTGTTTCACCGCCTCAAAGCTCTCTGAAAAGCATCTGCAAACACTACTCTTCTCTCTATCAAGTTTTCAATATTTGCCACAATATAACATACCCGTCCTGTTTCGTCAAGAGGTTTTGAGCGATATTTTTCCTTTTCGTCTATTTGTTGTGCTCTATTCGAAAAGTTCGTTTCCGTTGTACTGACTTCTTTTTTTCCGTTATTTTTCTGTTGCTGCTCAAAATTACATTTATAAACTGTTCACCCGGAAAACTTTTTATAGTATAATGATGGTATAATATGAACAATATTATCAAAATACTATATTGGAGGTTTGTATGAGTAAAATAAGAAAGATGATTCAGGAAGGCAAGAAACCCATCGGTACCTTTTATGATTTGGGCGGCCAAACCGCCATGGAATGCATTGCACTTTCCGGCATAGACTATATCATCATTGATACCGAACACGGCTCCATCGATTTGGAAACGGCAAAAATGGCTATTTGCGCAGCGGAATACCGCGGTTCGGTTCCTTTTGTTCGCGTAAAAGAGATTTCGCGCGCTGCCATTCTAAAAATGCTGGACGCCGGCGCAAAAGGCTTGGTGATTCCCTGTGTCAAAACCGTTGATGAAGTCAAGAAAATCGTTGAATACGGCAAATATTTCCCAGTGGGCAACAGAGGGTTTGCTCACACAGCGGCCAGTGCTTTCGGCACCTCGGAATACGCCAACGATTTAGAAAAACATTTTCAACAATCCAACGAAAAGACACTGCTCATCCCGCAATGTGAAACCGTAGAATGTTTGGAAGATTTAGAAAATATTGTCGCCGTTGACGGCGTTGACGGCATTTTTGTAGGCCCCTTTGACCTTTCTATTTCTCTCGGCATTCCCGGTCAAATGACCAATCCTATCATGGTCGATGCCATGAAGCGCATTCAAAAAGTCTGCAAGGACGCCGGCAAGCTTTCGTTTATTTTCTCCGGCTCCGCGGCAGATAGCAAACTCAAACTTGGTTGGGGATATGATTCCGTGACTTGCGGCATGGATGCTATGTTTTTGCTGAACGCATACCAAAACCTCGTTGCGGAAATCCGGTCTTGACGCCAATCTCAGATTTTCCGGACAAAAGAGACTGCCAGGCAGTCTCTTTTTTTATGCTTTCTCTGCCCGCAACTCTTCATTGCAATTATCTTCATTTTGTGTATAATAATACTACTCTTATTCATGGGAGAATAACTATCATGACTCCGTTAAAAAAGACCTTTGTTCATGCAGCATTATCCGGCATTCTTTTTGCTACTTGTATTATTGCCTCGGTATTTTTAGGCAGCAACACACCTGTCGGTAAAATCATCTGGTTTCTTTCGTGGCCTTTTGCCGCCTATGCCGCACTGCAACTGTTTGTTTTGTTTCCCGTTCGTATGATTCGCAACAAAAAAGCACGCGAACTTTTCGATTTGGACATCGCCGAAAACAAACGGGAAGCCGATGAACAACTGGCAAAAACCTATCGAGAATCCATCTATCCCCTTTTAAAACAAAATAATGCCGTAGCCGTGCTGCTGTGCCAATACTTAGAAGGAACGTCCCCGCTTACAAAAAACGAAGCCTATGCTGTATTGGCAGGCAATAACAGTCTTATTTTTGTAAGTCAAGACCCTGACGATGTATTATTGATTTTGCGTTTTTCCGATATCGAAGACCTGCGCTACGAGCTGATCGAAGGAGATGATATGCCCATTCGCACTACGGCCACAACACGTTATTTGAACGTGCAGGAAATCCGGTATCACATCTTTGTTGACTATCGCAATCCGCAAAATCCCTCTGCTATTCAAACCATGCGTTTTGTGTTTTCTAAAATCGACACCCTTCGATACCCGCCTGATCAATTTCCCAGCGAATATGCTTATCTGGTTAAACACGCCGCTCCTCGGGCATTGTTTAATGAAGCGGCTCTCAGCAAATGCAATCTTTTTTCTTATGTCGAAACTCATATCAAAAAACGTTGATTTTTATTAAAAATTCCTGTTATGAAAGAAGCAGGCAAGATGCCTGCTTCTTTCAATTTTTTCTTTATCATCCTTACTTAGCAAAGCACCTTCTTATTCATCTTTTGCCAAAATCGGCAATGGAGAAGGAAAGTATGCCATCGGTTGGAATTTAAATTTATTTCTCGCATGCAAGCAATCAATTTTTGCTCTGATTTGTGCATCTTCACAGATTCCCTGACGAATATAGCGATTGAGCACTTGATACGAAAATCCGATATTTTCTTCATCGGTTTTTCCGCTCAAACCGTCCGCGGGCACTTTTCGCGCCAATACTGCCGGAAGATTCAAGTAGATGCCCAGCTCCATCACCTCTTCACTGGTCAGTCCTCCCAAAGGCGAAAAAGCGCCAATGGTATCGCCATATAGCGTTGTATAACCTATCCAGCGTTCTGACAGATTGCCTGTGTTGACGACACGGCTCCCTTCGATTGATTGGGATATCGCATACAACAACGTCATGCGTATGCGAGGAGGCATATTAATAAATGTTTGGCTGCTGACTTCATCAAAAAACAATCCTGTCGGTCCCTCAAGCGTTTTTGTAAAAGCATTTACCATCGGCGCTATATCGCAGGTAATATGTTGAATATCCAACAGTTCGACCAATTGATAAGCACACGCAATATCATCTTGACGGGCATTGGGCATCAAAACACCGTACACATTTTCTTTGCCGACCGCTCTGACAGACAGCGCTGCTACAACCGAACTGTCTTTGCCGCCGGAGATACCCAAAACAATTTTGCTGCCGCCGGATTTGCTTAATTCCGTCTGCATCCATGCAACCAATTCTTTTGTCAATTTTTCCATATTGACTGTTCCGCTCATTTATTTCCTCCCAACCATTTTGCGCTCGTTGCTGTTTTCACACCTTATTATAGCACGACTATCATCAAATGTTTTCAGAAAAAAGAAAAGCCTGCTGTTTTATTTTTTCTAATAAGGACACTTTGTTGCATCGAAACAAATATTTAAATCGTTCACACCGTCACGGGCTTTATCAATAGAATACATCGCACTTTCTTCCTGATAGGTGATGAGAAGCGCTTTTGTCAAGGATTCTCTGGGCAATTCAAAAACAAAAATCGCTTTTTTCGCCTCTCCTGCCTGCAATAGATCATCCCGAACCATAAATTCGGAACTTTCATATTTCATGCGTTCGGCAATATCTTCGCTGGCATCATAAAGCGCAAATTCCCGCTTTGCCGAATCCACCGCTTTGATTGTAAGCGGTCCATATCCCTCATCAATCGAATACATGGCAACAATCTCTATTTCTGCCACAACAAACCGACCTTGCGTATCATAGTTTTCTTTCAACCCCGGCAAAGAAAATCCATCGTCATAAGAAAGTGTTCGAATTTGATAAGGTCCCAACGCACCCACTTGATTTGCCTCATAAGTCAACATTTTTTCATGCGAAGCAGTACACGAAAATAAAATTCCACTAAATATCAACACCAAAGCGGTAAACCAAATTCTTTTTTTCATTTTTAGTTTCCTCCCTATCATGTTATGGTATTGTATTATATATTATAATATTATGTTATATTAATATATTATCATGATTCAATCTGTTTTGCAATACAAAATCTCTTTTTATAAAAAATGATGAATCATTGTTTGATTTCACGATAAAACTATGATAATATTTTTTTATACTATATTATTTTTACTAAAATACTACTATAATTAGGAGGATTTATCATGAAANNCTTCCCATGTTAACGACACAAAGTTGATTACTTTGCCCGACGGAGCATACAAAAATGTAAAAGCCCGGGTTCTTATCTCCCCTCGCGACGGCTCCGATGATTTGGTTTTAAGACTCTTTGAAGTAGGACAAGGCGGGCATTCTGCCGACCACGCTCACGAATATCCGCATTACGTCTATGTCGTAGACGGTCAGGGTATTTTGGAAATGGGCGAGGACGAATATCCCCTAAGTGCAGGCTCTTATGCCCTTATCAACGATGCAGTACAGCACCAATTGATTAACACCGCCACAGACGGCACCCCGCTGAAATTTTTATGTCTTGTTCCCACTGAAGGCCATAAGGGTTTTCCGGAAGATGACGAATAAGCAACCGGATCCTGTAATCTGTAAAATTTTTTATCATAAAAAATACCACTCGAGTTTTCGAGTGGTATCTTTGTTTTTCTCAAAAATTGCCTTGTCAACTTAGACGAATTTTACACCTACACTGCCAAGTCCTTGAAAACTCACAGAAAAATGATCTCCGGCTTGTGCAGCCACGGCCGCCGTTACGGCGCCCGATAAAACGATGCTGTTTTCTTTGAGTTCAATGTCAAACTCCGCCAATTTGTTGGCAAGCCAGGCCACCGCTGCCGCCGGATTGCCCCACACTTCGGCCCCTGCACCGGAACTGACTAACTCACCGTTTTTTTCCAAAGTCATGCCTACCAAACGCATATCTACTTCACGTATATCTGTCAGGCGACTGCCCAGCACCACCATTGCGCTGGAGCCGTTATCAGCTATCGTGTCCGTCAATTTTATTTTCCAATCTTTAATGCGCGTATCAATGATTTCAATGGCCGGCGCCACCCAGTTGGTAGCATTATAAACATCTGCAATGGTTACACCGGGACCTCGAAGCGTTTTATGGATACAGAAGGCCAATTCCCCTTCTATTTTAGGCAAAATCAAATTCTCCGTTTTGCATAATTGCCCTTCCAGCAAAAGCATTTTATCGGTAAGGTGCCCATAATCCGGTTCTGTAATGCCACCCATTTGTTGCATCGCACGACTGGTCAGCCCGATTTTCATGCCAATCAGTTTTTCACCGTTTTCCAATTTTTTTGCTACGTTTTCCAGCTGAATCGCATAGGCATCTTCCACCGTGATATCAGCATATCTGTCGCTTAGCGGTTCAATTTGATATCGACCCTTTTCCGCTTGAAACAATTCTTCCGCTGCTTTTTTTCTATCCATATTTTCCTCCTTATTTACTTTTTTGTTTATTGAACAAAAGCCACTTGTATAAATGGTTTGTTCATTTAGTATATCATATGTTTGACTGGTATACAAAGCATTCTTTATCAATATCCCTTTTGATATTTCACAGTATGTTTTTATAAAAAACACCTCTTCTCTTTGATTGCAAAGTTGCACGGATAAAGAAGAACTGTTATAATTCTTTCATATTTGATTATATGAAAAGCGAGGAACACGTCATGAAACCTACCCGTGAACAAGCCTATGCCCTTTTAATAAAATACAACACCAGCCAAGCGCTGATTCATCATGCTTTGGCAGTAGAAGCCGTCATGCGCCATTATGCCGCAAAATTTGGCGAAGATGTGGAAAAATGGGGCGTAATTGGTCTTTTGCACGATTTAGATTATCAGCTCTATCCCGAACAACACTGTCAGAAAGTCGTGGAATTGCTAAAAGAAGAAGGGGTTGATGATGAATATATCCGCTCCATTCAGAGTCACGGTTACGGCATTTGCTCGGATGTGGAACCTGTAGAAAAAATGGAGAAAATCCTCTATACCATTGATGAAATTACCGGCCTCATCAATGCCTGCGCCATTATGCGCCCTTCCAAGAGCGTGCTGGATTTGGAGTTAAAGAGCGTGAAGAAAAAATTCAAGGATCGCTCTTTTGCCGCAGGTGTCAACCGCGAAGTCATTCAAAAGGGTGCGGAAATGCTCGGGATGCCTCTGGATGAGATTATCACCGAAACCATCCTCGGCATGCGAAACGCTGCAGAAGAAATCGGTTTAAAAGGAAATTTGTAATTTTTTCCATCGTTTTTCTCTGCCCAAGCAGTGCAACTACAACCATTCAAACCATTTCTTTCAAAGCACAGCATGCTGTTTATAACAATTGTAATATATATTTCAAAAAAAGTACCCCAAGGGTACTTTTTTATTGGGTCTTTCTTTTATATTACTTCTTTCTATACTTTCCCGTTTCATAATCAAAAAATATTCTTTTTTCGTCCTCATTACCGAGACCAAATCGTTCATATTCCGCATAGTGGCATGTCGGGCACAATACATACGATTTTACGTGTTTATTTCTGCTCGCACCCTTTTCTTGTTTATGCCATAATCCAAAATTTTTACAAATCGGACAACTGGCTTTTTTGTCTTCATCCGCTGCTGTGAGCTTTTTTTCGCAAATCATATAATCCGTCATTGTTTTTACGAAAGGTTTGTCCGCCATGGTCATCCCCTCGCTTTTCTTGATTTATTTGCTTTTATTGTTATTATATCTGTTTTTCCCATTTTTTTCAAGTTAACGTTTTCATTTTGCTATTTTCCTCTTTTCGTTAATACTATTCTCTATTGGACATTGCAAACTACTTATCCTTTACAAATAAAAAAGAGAGAATTTTCTCTCTTTTATCCTGCCTTTTATTTTTGAAAAAATGCACTTCGTATGCGTTGTCGTTCGTTGTAACGTATCCATCTTTTATGGATATAATCGCCTAAGTCCATATAAACGGGACTGCCTTGGGCATAAGCCGGCCAGCATGGAAGTCCTTCTCCATTCGGGTTTGCCGTCTTAATAAAATTGCCCCAAAACGTATTGATAGCGCGTGCCAGTTCAAAATCCACACCCCGCATATCCCGGCGGCTGTGTTGCAGGCATTGAAAGGTGTAAAAATAATCTGCCGAATGAATGGCGCCCACATTGTCTTCTCCGGGCAATCTCCTGGAAAATTCATATACAAAGACGTCTTTGCCTCCGTGCTGATTTCTAAACTTAGCATAGTCATAAACGCTTTGCTGCAGGTTTTCACTCATCAGTCCAAAAAGCACTTCTCGATACGCCTCGTCATCATCCACAAAACACGCTTTTAGATAGGCATCGGCATCCTCACCAAAGTTGTTACGAACATTTTCTATAAATTTTTCTTTCGGCGTTCCGATATGAAACATTTGTTCCTCGCTCGTATTCCCGATAATGTAAGGAATATTGTGAACACGCCCCTCTTTAACGGCAACATTGATATCCTCTTTGAGAATTGTTCCGTCTACGATAGGAAAATAAGCCAATACATCTTTTTCCAACAAACGACGTTGCCCTTCCAAAATTTCTTCCACACTCAGCTTACGCGCCTCTGCCAAGGTTGCTACACCCAATATTTCTTTCAGAGAGGCGCTGGCCTGCATGTCCTTTTTTGCACGATAGGGAAAATCAAAAAACGAATAAAATCCGCCGCCGCTCTGCATAATGGCCTTGTGAAAAAGCCCCTTTGTCATCGGTGAAGTAATCTGACTGAGCACACTGCCCGCTCCGGCGGATTGACNNTTGTCCATTCTGTCGTGGTCAAAATTTGCACACTGGTGGCACCGGCCGACTGACCGCCAACCGTGATCTTATCCGGATCTCCGCCAAAGGCTCCAATATTGCGCCGTACCCATTTGATCGCTGCAATTTGATCCCAGATTCCCCAGTTTCCTGAATTGCCTCCTTCGTTTTCTTCATCCAAAAGCGGGTCGGTGAAAAAACCCAGCAACCCCACGCGATAATTGACCGAAACAAACACGATACCCTGTTTTGCAAAAGAATGACCATCAATATACATAGAGTTGGAATAACCGTATTCAAATCCGCCGCCATAAATCCATACAAACACCGGCAGTTTATCTTCTGTGCTTTCTGCAGGTGTCCAAATATTCAAATACAGGCAGTCTTCGGAATACTCCAGATCTAACGGATAAAATTCTCTTTTCCAGAACCCGTCTTTCCGTTTTGGCTGCACGGGTATTTTGCTGTAGTTGTCACACAATTTTTCCCCTTCCCATTTTTGAACAGGCTGAGGCCTCTTCCACCTGTTTTCCCCCACAGGGGGCGCTGCATAAGGAATGCCTTTATAGGTGATAATACGCTGATCCAACGACTCCACGCCGCATACCACACCACCTTCGGTCATTGCTTTTTTTATCGTCATATCTCCTTCCTTTCCGATGCCATTGCATCTAAACATCTTTATTTATGCCATCATTTATTAAAACCTTTACATTTTATTATACCGCATTTTCTGTTCTGGGTACAGTGCCTTTTTCGTATACTTAAAACACTTCCTGTCATTGACATCTTTCTCATTCACTCTTTTCGTCAAAAGATATCTTTCTCAATCGTTTTATTTTTTACAAAAAAACAGAACAGGATATCCTGTTCTGTTTTTTGTGTTCCGCTTCTTTCTTATTTCAGCAAAGACAACTACTCTTCATCTTCCTCATCGTCATCATCGTCATCATCATCAAAATCTTCTTCCCAGAAGTCACACTCTTCGCAACATTCATAATACATTTCCGCAAATTCGAAAACGACATCCAAATTATCTTCTACAAACTCTTCCGATCCTTCCATGACCAATTTCCCTCTGTACAAATCAATTTCTATTTTTGCTTTTTTCCCGGCCATCTTTTAATCCTCCGTTTTGTATTTTTGGAAAGTTTTGTTTGCCTTTCTCATAATAATTGTACCATACTTTTTCTTGAAAAAAGCCTTTTACAAACCTTTTACACCTGTTGTTCTACAAGCCAATTTTCTTCTGCTTTGTAAAAGCTTTTTTGAAATCATACAGATCCCTATGCTTTTCATATTCCGACTTTTATTATAAGACATTGTCCTTTTCGTCATGAACAAGCGATACTTTGATAAAATCCTTATCCTTCGCCTTTGTCCCATTTTCGGCATATTTTGTTTCACTGTGTTATAATTGTTTTTATCAGCAATCTATGATACCAAATAAAAATTAAAAGGAGATACACCATGAACATTACTTTCCAAAATAAAAATGTCGTAATCACCGGCGGCAATGCAGGCATTGGTCTTGCCACAGCCACCGCCTTTGCAAAAAGCGGCGCCAATGTAGCCATTTGCGCTCGCCGCGAAGACAAACTAAACAGCGCTGTTGCATCTTTAAAACAATTCGGCACCACCGTATATGGCGGTTTGTGCGATGTAGGTGACAGCAAACAACTTTTGGCCTTTGCCGATGAGGCCGAAAAGGCACTGGGCACTCTTGACGTATGGGTCAGCAATGCGGCCATCGGCCCATCTGCCAAAATCATTGACACCCCTGAAGAAATGTGGGATCAATACTTTAATGTCAACGTCAAATCGATCTATGTCGGCGCGAAAATCGCAAAAGCAAAAATGAAAAACGGTGGCGTTCTCATCAATGCCTCCTCTTTTGCCAGCATTATGCCCTCTGTCAACACCGGGGTTTATGCCGCAACCAAAGCCGCAGTCAGCTCTCTTACAAAAACACTGGCTTCAGAACTCGCCCCTTACAATATTCGTGTTGTAGCCTATATTCCCGGCGTGATTCATACCGATATCAACCATGCCGCCATCGAAAAAAACAGAGAACAGATGCTCTCAGTGATTCCGTTACAAAAATTCGGTACGCCGGAAGATATTGCAAACGGCATTTTGTTTCTGGCTTCCGACTTTGCCTCTTACATTACCGGTACTTGTCTTGAAGTAACCGGCGGTAAGTTTGCTACGCAAAACCCGTCGGCGGCCTGGAACGACTGATCTTTTTTTGCAACGTTTTCTATAGACCTATTCAAGATACCGCACTTACGGTATCTTTTTATTACCCTTCACATCATTTATTCTTTTTGTCCGTTACTTTACCAATGCGCTTCCTGTTTTTTGAATGCAATTCACCCGCACAATACCTGTTTTCCATTGACTTTTGTCTGAAAATTTACTATCGTAAAATTATCCCTGCTTACAAAAGAAGGATATTCACATGAAACAATATGTCCACAGAACCCTCCGTCTCATTTTTGGCTTGTTCGTATTGGCTTTGGGCTCCTTTTTGACTATTCAAGCCAATGTCGGTCTTGCACCTTGGGACGCTTTCAGTATGGGATTTTCCTATATAACCGGCCTGTCTTACGGCAAAATCGTAGTACTTACAGGCTTTGTCATTATTATCATTGACTTTTTATTGAAAGAAAAAATCGGCTTCGGCACAATTATCAACGCTCTTTTGATTGGAACCTTTGTAGACATTATTGCCTCTCTTCAATTGATTCCGAAAATGCAATCTTGGATCCTCGGACTGATAATGTTACTGATAGGACAATTTATTTTATGCATCGGAAGTTATTATTATATCAGCGCGGCACTGGGCTGCGGTCCCCGTGATGCACTGATGGTTGCATTGGGCAAACGCCTGCCCAACGTACCTATCGGCGTCATTCGAGGCACCTTGGAAGGCAGCGTACTGCTCATCGGATGGCTGCTCGGAGCCAAAGTCGGTATCGGCACCGTGCTGTCCGTTTTCGGCATCGGTTTTCTCATACAGTTTACTTTTCACCTGTTTCGATTTGATGTCAAAGCCGTAAAGCATGAAAATATGGCCGATACCATTCAGATTCTTGCTAAGAAAAACATGGACTGATTTTCTTTTTCGATTCCTCTTTTTCGACGATTCTCTTTGAAAAACTGTCGAATGTCGCTGAGGTTTCGTCTGTTTCTTCGCTCTTCATTGACGACACGTCCCTTGCGGTTCAGGCTGTTTTCTTATACAATCAAGAGTAGTCCCCGACAAGAAAACGAACTTTATCCCTTGTGAAAGGCGGTCGTGCTTTGCGTCTTTTTATCGCCATTGAATTTTCGGATTCCATCAAAGAAGAATTGTTACTTCTCGCCGCTCGCTTAAAGGCATTTGCCCGCTGCGGTCATTTTACCGCAAAGGAGCATTTGCATTTGACCCTTGCCTTTTTGGGTGAGCAGTCTTACGCTTCCCTCCCTGTCATATTGGAAGCGATGACTGTCTCCGCAGGCAAAGCTTTTCCGTTGAAAATTTCAGGTTTGGACGCATTTTGCCGAGGCAATGAATTTTTATATTTTTTATCGACGGAACACAACCCTTCTTTGTTACAACTGTACAGTACGTTGACTGCACAGTTGGCCGAGGCAAACATCGCCTTTGACCCAAAGCCTTTTCGCCCGCATATCACGCTCGCCAGACGCTGTAAGATGACACCGCATTTTTCGTCAAGCCAGTTTGCCGCTTCCATCAAACCGATTACTGTTTCTGTTGACCACATTACCTTAATGCACTCACAACGCAGAAACGGAAAGCTTTCTTATACGTCTTTGGCGAAAATTCCGTTGCATTGTGAAAACGCAGCAAAACAATAACACAAAAAAAGAGCGACCTCCCTGTCGCCCTTTTTATTTTTTCACCTGTATGACACTATTTGCTATATGGCCCTAATTAGATCACCGGTCCCAACACATGAATGTCAATAGAACCAAAATATTGCAACGCCTCATTTTTTGTCATTTCTCCATTGAGCACACGCAAAATCATTGCAAAGGTTTCTTCGCCCACTTGCGCAATGGATTTCTCGCCGGTGATAATCTTGCCCGCATTAATATCCATATCATGTTGCATATGTTCATAGGTCAGGGGATTGCCGCATATTTTGACTACGGGCATTGAAGGAAAGCCTTGCGGCGCACCGCGTCCTGTAGAAAAACACATAAACTGCGCGCCCGTACAGGCCATACCCGTCAAAATCTCAGGCTCACGCCCCGGCGTGTCCTTAATCCAAAGACCCTTTTGATCTGTGATCCGCTCTGTATACTCCAAAACGCCTTGTATCGGACGACTGCCGGATTTGGCAATGGCTCCCAGCGATTTTTCTTCAATGCTCGACAGTCCGCCGGCAATATTGCCGGGAGTGGGTTGCCCTTCGCGCATATCGCAGCCCACACTGAGCGCTCTGTTTTCCATTTGTTCCACGATGTCCAGTATTTTTTTCCCCACCGTTTCGTTGACGGCTCTGCGCGCCAACAAATGCTCGGCGCCAATAAACTCCGTGGTTTCACCAAAGACCACCGTAGCGTCCAAATCCACGAGTTTATCCGAAACATATCCGATGACACAGTTGGAGGCCATGCCGCTGGTGGCATCCGATCCGCCGCACTTAATCGCCATGACCACGTTGGAAATATCCACTTCTTTACGCTGCAAAGAAGATATTTTTAAAACCAACGATTGTGCAGCGTCCATGCCGGCCTGAATAGCCTTGCTTGTTCCGCCTAATTCTTGGATGCGAATGATTTCTACCGGTTTGCCAGATGCGGCAATTTCCTGAAACATTCTATTGTGATCCGTGCCTTCGCAGCCCAAACTTACAATCAACACAGCACCTACATTCGGGCTCAGTCCGATAGAAATCAACGTATCGGTTACCCGCTTCAAATCAGGCGGCAACTGGCAACAACCCTGATGATGAAAATACCCCACGGTTCCCTGCACTTGGCGTACCACCGCTTGCGCCACATCATTGGCGCATACCACGCTGGGAATCACGGCAACGACATTTCGTGCGCCTACTTTTCCGTTGTCTCTGACATACCCTTTGAATTTCATTTTTTGCCTCCTTTTAAATCACCGCGCCCGCGCATGCTGTCTAAATTATGAACGTGTACATGTTCTCCTTTGACAATGTCGTGGGAGGCAATCCCGATTTCCTCTCCGTATTTTTTGATTAACGTGTCCTTTTGGATGTCTTCGATCGCTACTTTGTGTCCATAAGGAATGGCATCTAATACCGTGAGCGTTTGTGCATGCCCCTCTTGATCACGCACTTCAATTTCGACACCTTTTTCAATGCCTTCGGCAAAAATCGTTGCCACATTGTCTGCATCGTGCACTTTCAGTCCCAATTTTAACTCCATTTCTCTGCATCCTTTCTTTTATACCTTGAATTGTTATTTATGGTTTTTTATTCTTTCACCGCCAGCACCGATACGCCGTCAGGAATCACCACTACTTTTGCATTTCTTCCTTTGATTTCATAAGCCATTTCCAAGGCTTCATTTACATCTGAGGCCGCCTGCATATTGGCTTTGCGAATCAAATCATGATCCAAATAGGTCGTTACCATAATTACCGGATGTTTTTTCAAACTTCGGTTATAAATT
The DNA here is from genome assembly GCA_002329295.1 of Eubacteriaceae bacterium UBA1433. Classification (GTDB taxonomy): domain Bacteria; phylum Bacillota; class Clostridia; order Eubacteriales; family UBA1433; genus UBA1433. Next base: position 453,859 of record DCTT01000026.1, on the reverse strand, counting down.
TGCACGTTCCATTGTTCGGGAATCGTTTCTTTTGGCGGGATTTTGGACAATTTTTCTTCGATTTCTTCAGGTGTTCCCGATGTCATCAGCTCAGTAAAATACGTTCCGCCCATGCCGTCCACGCAAGAAGCACAGATGATAATTACCCCATCCTCTCCGGCGCAAACCTGCGCCGTCGCTACCGCCTTGGCGGTCTGGTATAAATTTTGATCCAACGGATAGCCGCCGTTTGACGTAATGACAATATCTCCGGTGACGGGTTCGCATTGCGACAATGCTCGAATCCATTCACATCCCGCCTCATGAGATGCAATCAAATCTCCGGCAAAGGCGGCAATGATTTTTTTCCCGGCATCCAACGCCACATTAAAGGTAAACTGCACGTTCATTTTACGCGCCGCATAAACCATATCTTCATGAACCGGGTTGTTTTTCAATACCCCTCCCGTGGAATATGGGTTGGCAACGGCTTTATAAGAGTGGTTTTCGTTTACGGTTTCCGCAGAACAAATACCCGGCAAAATGCTTTTGCGTCCGCCGGAGAATCCCGCAAAAAAGTGCGGCTCAATAAAACCCTCCGTAACCAGCAAATCACACTGTGCCGCCAGTTTATGGACATGAAAACCTGCACCGGAGGGCAGGGCACAAATATATACAAAATCTTCGTCAGCAAAAGCATCGTTGACGACGATTTTTTCGCTTTTTACGATTTCTTCACCGAACATCGCCTTTTGTTCCTCTATTGTCGTAGGCCTGTGTAATCCTGTCGCAATTAAAATCGTAATATCCGCATCGGGATTTCCATTCCGAATTTCTTTGAGCAAAATCGGCAACGTAATTTTGCTGGGTACCGCGCGAGTGTGATCGCTCGTTACCAACACCACTTTTTCTTTGCCCTTGGCAAGTTCGCTGAGTCGTGGCGTGCCGATAGGGTTGGCCAGTGCCTGGTAAACCAGTTCTTCTTCATCGGCATTGCTTTTGTATTTGTCGATTTTCGCAGTAATCACAGCGGTGAGATTTTTTTCGTCTATATGTAAATCCATCGTGGACTTATAGTAAGGCATTTTGATTGTCTTCATGGCCGTCCTCCCGTATCATTTCGATTTCTCATACAAAATATTATATCTGTTTTCCTGTAGATTTCCAACACGTTCTGCAAACGAGTTCATTTTTCTTCACAAAAAATATACACTGTCTGTTTTGAACTCAACAAACGGCGTATATTGGCAAAGTATTCTTCACATTAAATCCAAATATATTTAAAAATCACTAAAAAGACGGGAATCACCGCCAACAGATAAATAATCGTGGTGTAAATAAATGAACTCAGACACATCTCCGGCTCCAGTCGATAGATTTTCGAGGCCATAATGGCCACATTGGCCGCCGAAGAAGCCGATATAATAAAAATCGTCTTGAGCATCACAACATCTTTTACAAACAAAAAAGACAGCCCCGTCACCACGACAGGTACAACGATAAATTTCACAATCGAAACGTCCCGAGCCACAAAGCGATAGTCCTTTATTTTGGAAAAATCAAACATTGCGCCAATGGGGATGGCCGCCGTCCATGCTACGCTGTGTACAATGGGCTTAATAAAACCATCCACTGCCACCGGTCGAGGCACTTGCAACGCTGCAAGTATCATACCGAAAATAGTAAAGTACAGCGACATTTGATTCAACGAAAACAGTTTTTTGAAAATCGACACCTTTTCCGTTTTTCCTTCATGCAATCGTTGATATTTGCCTGCAAAAGGAAAGCAATATCCATAGATATAAATATTGCCCAATACCAAAATAACGCCTGTATAGCCGTATCCCAATTCTCCCAGCATAAAAAATGCCGTAAGCGCACCCAACGTCCCCGCATTAAAGAGCGACATCGTCAAAGCATAGCTGCCTTGCTGCGCATAATTAAAGTTATATCTTTTTACGGTTTGCCTCGCAATAAACATAGGAATAATTTGCATCAGCAATCCGGACACCGGAAGCCACATGATGGCGCGGTCTATTCTGAGGATCCATACTGAAAACAAACAGGCGAGAGGATAGAGAATCCATAAGTTGATACTGAATAAAAAATCCAGACTGTTTTTTGTCAGCTTTGTATATTTGACTAAAAAATATCCGATTGCAAGAGGTAAAACCACATCATAAAGAAACGGCGCAAATCTAACGAAAAATTCCATGTCTTTCCTCAATAAGTATTTTTTTCGGCTCTCAGCCTTTGTTTTGTTGCTTTCCTATATTTTTACCGGCGTTTTCCCTGACTGTAATAACCTGCTCACGGTGTAAAAAAGCTCCTACGGCAAAAACAACCCCTCTTGCCTTGAATGCATAATATGGCATATGGCGTTCTTGCGGCATCGAGACAGCCTCTCTTCTTCCTGCGTAATAAACTGTCTGAAAAAAGTCGTTGCACCACCGCTTCACGAACAGATGTAATGAGTACACCTTTCTCCTTAGCCAATCGCGACATGTTGAGTTGTGCATCCGGCTTAAACCTCAATGCAACAAAGTCTTTTATCAGGATAACATAAATCACATCAGAAAGCTTCTTTTTATTTTCGTTCATCAAGTTCTTTATCACATTTATTCTGCCTTCGCACATTTTCGACAAATTTATGCTGCCGTTTCTTTTAAAATGCAAAAATCTTTGCTCCAAACGATGATGATTGAAACAGCGAAAAAATATTTATAATAACCATATTGTATTTGCCGGACGGTCTGTTTGATCCATGGCATCCGTGCAAAAAATATTTTTATATTCACAAACTGCGGTCAAAAACGAAACAAAGATATCTGATTTATAAAATGCACTCTCATTGATTGTTTTCCTACCTTTTGCATTCCTTGCACTCAAAGAAATTGCAGTTACGGTACAGACTTTTTTTGAAGAAAACATTTATCTACATAGCGGATTCAATCAAAATTTTACACTTTCTCGCTGCATTTTGCCATTCCTTTATTGACTGTTTTTGCGGATTATGATATTCTTCAGGCAATTATGCCAAAATAGAAAATGCTGTCTTCGCTGCCAAATCAAAGAGAACTGTTTTATTCTTAGCGACATCACCTGTTGTTTATGATATATAATTCCATTACTTGAAAGGAGTCTAATATGTTTGCAACCATCGAATCATTATGCAAAGCACAAAATATCAACATCACAAAAATGTGTGCAGATTTAAACATTAGCCGCAGCACGCTAACCGAGTTAAAAACAGGAAGAACGAAAGAACTTTCTTCACAAAATCTCGTTAAAATCGCAAAATATTTTGATGTTTCCATTGACTTTTTATTGGCCAGTTCTTTTTTGAATAACGACGCCCCTGTTGTCGAACTCGCCGCTTATCACGAAGTAGACGACTGGACAGAAGAAGAGCGAAAAGAAATCGAGCTGTTTAAAGCTTTTTTAAGAAGCAAGCGCACAAAACAATAATATGTACCCTCTATTCTCTTTTAGTATTCACTGAAAGAGAATTTTTTGCTTTCCTACAGAAACATTTCCCAATCATTTCCCGTTTTTCTTTTACATTGAACCCTTCTCCCCCAAAAGTATGAAATAATCATTTCGCCCTCTTTGGTCATATACAGTTTTCTTTTTTCTGATTTACTGAAAGTAGATTCCTACATAAATACCGCCAATCAGGAGGGCGTTATGCCAAAAGAACCTTTTACCCTTTCCAAAGCTGTTCGCATCATCACCGCCCCACCCATCGCAGCGCTACTCGCTCTTATCATTCTCTACGCCGCAAAACCAGATGCTTTCGGTTCGCTGGGTCAGTTGATAACCATGGTCTTTTTTCTCGTTGTCGTTCCGATTTCCGCCTATCCTCTGCAGTCGCTGATAAAAAAATATCGACAGAAAGGCCGAGACGGGCAGCGCAACCTGGCATTAATTATGACTTTTTTCGGATATCTGTTTGGTCTGCTCACTGCTGTGCTGACCAAGGCATCCAAAGCCGTATTTTTTATTTATCTCGTTTACTTTGTTTCCGGCCTGCTGATTGTGTTTTCCAGTAAAGTCCTGCATTTTAAGGCCAGCGGCCATGCTTGCGGCGTTGCCGGTCCTATTGCCTTGCTCGTTTATGCCTTGGGTCCTTGGGGGTTTGCAGGTCTCGTTGCCCTCGTTGCCGTATTTATATCCTCCTTACATTTAAAACGTCACACTCTGAAAGAACTCTTTGCCGGTTCCTTTATTTCCTGTGCTTCTTTTCTTGTCCTTCTTCTTTTGTTCCGCTACCCGCTTACATAAAAAAACTGCCGAATCGGCAGCTTTTTTATATGGTTATTCTTTTAACAATTCTTGTCTCCAAACCTCTTCGCGAAAACCCAACAAAACCTTCTCTTCGGTCACAACCAAAGGACGTTTTACCAAAAGCCCGTCCGTGCTCAACAAATCAAGCTGTTCTTCTTCACTCATCTCTTTCAGTTTGTCTTTTAGACCGAGTGCACGATACTTTAGTCCGCTGGTATTAAAAAACTTTTTCAACGCAAGTCCACTTTTTTCATAATACGCTCGCAGCTCCTCTTTGCTCGGGTTGTTTTCTTTGATGTCGATAGACTCATAAGCAATATGTTTCTCTTCCAGCCATTTCAGTGCTTTTTTACAAGTCGTACACCTGCTGTAACAATATACTTTCATCTCGTTTCCTCTCATCCATACATTATTTTTCATTATTTGTTCTTTATTATACTCAAAAGGCAGGAGTTTTGTTCCATGCTTTGTGAATTTTATCCTTTTGGTCTCTCCGGTGCAATGCAACAATAGCAATATGATATAATAATATTTAATGATTTATCAAAATTTCGGGAGGTATTTGCTATGAAAACCGTTGGTTTTGTAGGATTAGGCATTATGGGAAAGGCCATGGTCAAAAATTTGTGCAAAGCGGGAATTTCACCTTTGATTTATGATATCAGACGATTACAAAAAAAGGACGCTGCCTTTGCAGAAGAACTCCTTACTCTCGGAGCAGTGCCAAAAGATGCGGCGCAAATCGGTGCCGAGAGTGATATTTTGTTCCTGATGCTCAACGATGGTCCCACCGTTCACAACTTGCTGTTTCATGAAGGCGTCGCTGCCCATTTGCGCGCCGGAAGCATCGTTTGCGATTTCAGCTCTGTCAGCCCCACTGAATCCACTGCTTGCGCAGAAAAATTAGCCCCATCAGGCGTGGAGTTTATGGACGCTCCCGTCAGCGGTGGTGATAAAGGCGCCATTGACGGCACTCTGTCCATTATGGCAGGGGGCAAACCAGAAACCTTTGCGGTTCTTCAGCCCTACTTTGAAATTTTCGGTAATTCCGCCGTTTTAATGGGCGATGTCGGCACAGGCTCTACAACTAAGCTCGTCAATCAAATCATTGTCGGTTTAAATCTTGTGGCTATTTCAGAAGGCTTTGTGCTGGCTGCTAAGGCCGGAGCTGATCCGAAAAAAGTCTATGATGCCATCAAAGGCGGCCTTGCAGGCAGCGCCGTGTTGGATCAAAAAATCGATCGCTTTCTTCAACACGATTTTCGCCCCGGCGGGCGTATGACTATCCATCAAAAAGATATTCGCAATGTCATGGACGCCGCCTCAAAGCTCAATGTTCCCCTTCCTTTTACCTCGCAGCTGCTGACTGTTTTTGAGGCTTTGGAAGTGGCAGGACACATGGGAGACGACCATAGCGGCATCATTCAATTTTTTGAATCCCTTGCCGGTGTCACGGTAAAACAATTCTAAGTTGTCGTTTTGTCTCTGTTGCTGAATGTTTTCACAGAGATTGGTTTAGTCACATTTTTTCTATTCAATTTTTTCTGACAAATTTTTCCGTTAATAAAAAAAGCAAGCTTTCGCTTGCTTTTTTGTTTTGTTTTTCTGTTTTATACAGCTGTATATCCGCCGTCAATGGGCAAAATAACGCCGGTTACATAAGAAGCTTCATCGCTTGCAAAGAAAATAGCACCTGCGTTGAGCTCACCTTCGTTTCCGTATCTTCCCATGGGTACGGTGGCTTTCATGTATGCCGTAAATTCGGGCGTATTCAACGTATCCACTGTCAGTTCTGTTGCAAAATATCCCGGGCAAATTGCATTGCAAGTAATATTGTATTTTGCCAACTCAGCAGCAACGGCACGTGTAAAGTTTACCACGCCGCCTTTGGATGCATGATAAGCCACGGTGTCTATTGCTGTGTTTCCGACTAAGCCGTACATCGAAGAAATGTTGATGATGCGGCCATATTCTTTTTTCTTCATGATGTTTGCAAAAGCTCTGGTTACATAAAACACGCTGTCCAAATCTGCTTTCATCGTGAAATCCCACTCTTCATCCGTCATTACCAATACGCCAGCGTTTTTTGCCGAACCTGCACAGTTTACCAATACATCTACTTTGCCAAATTCTGCTTCAGCTTTTGCTGCAGCTTCATTGACTTGTGCCGGGACGGTTACGTCACACTGCAACACCAAGCATTTTACGCCCATCGCGCGAATGTCTTTAGCAAGCTGCTCCAATTTTTCAACACGTCTTGCCATGATGACCATGTCAGCGCCTTGTCCTGCAAAACCTTTTGACATTTGTGCGCCCAAACCGGACGACGCACCGGATACTACTACCACTCTTCCTGTTAAATCAAACATAAAAACCTCCACATTTTTTATATATAAAATAATTATACCAAGCTTTAAAATAAAAGTCACTATTTTTTTGATAATTTTTTAACAATTTTTGTTTTTCTTTATTTTGCGAAAATCCTTGTTTTACAAACCACCAAAAAGAGCATGCTTGAATGATTACAGCACTATCAACTTTATTAAAAAGGCTTACACGATATGCATAAACATTAGATCGATAATCAAATTTTTACAATCAGCATTTTTTATGAATGAAATAAGTTTTTGTTTTTTTAAAAAACACCTTTCTCCATGGTTCGCAAAAACAACCGTTGCTTTTTGAGTTCTTCTTCAACATAAGCAGGCAATTCCATATTAAAAACCATCACATCCCGATTGATTTGTTCCACGTTGGCTTGAAGCGCCTGGAGTTGCTGTGCATCATAAGCCGAATGCTTGTCAAGTACAATCACCAGCAGATTCTTCGCCTTATCCAAACACGCCGCAAAGGTCATTTCTTCCTGTAAAGAAGGCTTGACAAACAGCAAATCGATGTTGCCTTGTACCGGCAGATGATATCGTTCCATATTCGGCATCTCGGTTGCCACATTTTGTGGCGACACAGAGAGCGTTACCGACAGTTCTTCTATTGCAGTTTTCTTTGACAAATCTTCAGCCATTGCAGTGATGTCTTGCTGTTCAAAGTCTTCCAAAGACAGCGTTTTGACAATGTTTTTAATATCAGCTTTTTTCTTTTTAAAATATTCTTCATGCGTCTCGCGATGAAACAGTGTCATCATTTCTCTTCCTTTTTTTCTCACAACAATTTTGTCTTTTTATTATACCATTATTTAGATTTTTATTTTATGAATCTAATGCACTTTCCTTTCAAAAATAATTTTGTAAAAAAACATTGACAAATAAAACACATTGCGCTATCATGAGAATATACCACATGCAGGAATATTGTTCCGCGGAAAGGAACGAAATGTCGGCAGAAAACCCACGCGACTCCAGTTTGCTTCAATCCGTAGACAACGCCTTACGGTTGATTGAAACACTCCAGAAAAACGGGCCTATGGGCATTACCGAGCTCAGCAAAGATTTGCGTCTGAGTAAAAGCACTGTTCATCGTCTTTTGTCTACACTGGAAAATCGCAATTATGTCACACAAAACGACCAAAACAGCAAATACATGTTGGGATTGAAATGGGTCGGCATCGGCAGTTCTGTACTGCAACAACAAAAGCTTTTACAAATTATTCATCCCTATCTCAAACAACTTTCAGAAACCTATAACGAAACGGCCTACCTTTCCGTACTCAACGGAGAACAAATGACTTTTGTTGACAAAGTGCTCAGCAAAAGCGCCATTATTATGGATATGCCTTTAGGCAGCAACCTGCAGCCCTATTGCTCGGCAGGAGGCAAAGTTTTGCTCAGTCACCAGTCTCCCGAATCTCTTTCAGCAATATTGAAAAAAACTGTTTTTCAAAAATATACCAAAAATACCATTACGGATATTTCCTCACTGCAAGAAGAATTGCAACGTGTGCGCATTCAAGGTTACGCCATAGATAACGAAGAATTTGAAACCGGCTTAATTTGCTATGCGGCACCCATTCGTCGTTACAGCGGCGAAGTCATCGCTTCCATCAGCCTTTCGGGGCCCGCTCCACGCATGGAAAGGCGCAAACAAGAATTGATTACAGGCATCATGCAAACCGCAACAGAAATCTCGCGCACTTTAGGATATCAAGATGCCTGACATCAATGTTGCACAAGATAGCAGCACAAATAAAGATATACTATGCTGTCAAAGCATGATATATGATAAACGTTTTAAGGAGGATAAACAATGAAAGAAATCAGGTTTCATGGCAGAGGCGGGCAAGGCGTTGTAAAAGCAGCCCACTTAATCGTTGATTCTGCCGTCCAAGAAGGAAAATTTGCACATTTTATACCTTTTTTCGGTGTAGAAAGAAAAGGCTCTCCGGTTTTTGGTTACGGACGAATCTCCGATGAAAAAATCGACCTCAAAACACAGGTATATAAGCCCCATTGCGTCATCGTTATGGATGACACGCTTTTAGAGGCGATTCCCGTGTTTGACGGCCTTCGGGAGGACGGCATTTTTATCATCAATACCGCAAAAACGATTAATGAACTCAATTTGCCCAAAACGGTCAAAACAGCAGCGCTTGTAGATGCCAGTGCCATTGCAATCGACACCATCGGTCGCAACATTCCCAATACCGCCATGCTCGGTGCCTTTGTTAAGGCTACCAATTGGGTAAGTTTGGAACATGTGAAGAAAAACACCGACTTGCTCTTTGGCGGTCAAAACAGCGTTGCCACACAAAAAGCTTATGACGAAGTAAAAATTTATGATTTGCAAGGGGGGAAATAATCATGGCAAGAGATTTTATCACGCCAAAAGGTGATGAAGGCATTTATCACATCGATACGGCCAGTTGGAGAACCTACAAACCGGTCATGAACAAAGATATCTGCATTGAATGCGGTATTTGTCTTACTTACTGTCCGGTAAACTCCATTCACAAACAAAACGATCAATATATTATTGACCTTTCTTTCTGCAAAGGTTGTGGCATTTGTGCAAACGAATGTCCGAAAAAAGCCATTGATATGGTATTAGAGGGGGAAAAATAATTATGGGAAAAACAATTGCTATTACAGGAAACACCGCCGCAGCATTGGGCGCTGCACTGAGCAGGCCTAAAGTAATTGCAGCCTATCCTATTACACCGCAATCCTCGGTTGTAGAATACGCCGCTTCCATGATTGCTGACGGCAAGCTGCAATCCAGCATGGTACAGGTCGAATCCGAACACTCTGCGATGAGTGTTGTGCAAGGCGCCGCTATGGCAGGGGCAAGAACCTTTACCGCCACTTCGGCTCAAGGTCTCGCTTTGATGTATGAACCCTATTTTCGTATGTCCACACTGCGACTGCCCATGGTGATGGCTGTTGCCGGCAGAGAAATGACGGCTCCCGAAACCATTTGGAGCGGTCACCAAGACACGATCTCCGTACGCGATGCAGGCTGGATTCAAATTTACGTAGAAAATAACCAAGAAACTTTGGATATGATCATCCAAGGATACAAATTGGCAGAACACAAAGACATCTTAATTCCGGTGAATGTTTGTTATGACGGATTTTATATTTCACATCTCTACGAAGGCGTCAACATTCCCGAACAAAGTGAAGTGGATGCCTTTTTGCCACCTTATAAACAAGAGCATGTGATTTTAGATCCCGAAAAACCCATGGCCGTAGACCCGATGACACCGGGGAATTTGGTTATGAAATATCGCAAAAGCCACTTAGATGCTATGCAAAGAGCCTTTGATGTATTAGATAAAATAGATCAGGAATTCGGCGACAAATTTGGCCGCTATTATGGCGGTACCGTAGAAAAATACAAATGCGATGATGCCGATATCGTCCTTGTCGCCATGGGCGCCATGAGCGGAACGGCCAAAGCCGCCGTGGACGAAAAGCGTGCCCAGGGTGTAAAAGCAGGGCTTTTAAAAATTCGTATGATGCGCCCCTTCCCCAACCGACAAGTCGCTGAAGTACTTGCCGACAAAAAAGCTTATGCCGTTATCGACAAAAACGTTGTGTTTGGTTGGCCAAACGGCGCCGTTTACATGGAAACCAAAGCGGCACTCAACCAATTGGGATACAGAGTTGCCTCCTTGCCGGTCGTCGGCGGACTGGGCGGCGCTGACATCTCTTTGGACCATATGATCAATGTTATCGAAAAACTTGAAAAAATGAACAAAGGCGACAAAGAGCAAGAATGCTATTGGCTCGAAGATTAAAGGAGGAATTACAGTGAATTATATTGAATTGTTAGATAAACAACCCGACTTAGTCACACCGGGCACCAGCGCTTGCCAAGGCTGTCCCGCAGAACTCAGTCTTCGCTCTACGCTGAAAGTATTGGGCGAAAACACCATTATGTGTATTCCGCCGGGATGTATGGCCGGCGCAGGTTGTGTTGGCTGGAACTTTGACAGCGGTCTCAAAGTACCCGTACATATTACCTTGCTCGATAACACAGCTGCCGTACTTACCGGTATTAAAAAGTCTTATGAAGCCGATGGCAGAGATGTAACGGTTGCTTCTTTCGCCGGAGACGGCGCCACCTCGGACTGTGGTTTTCAGTCACTGTCCGCAGCAGCGGAACGCGGAGAAAACGTCATCTATATTTGCTATGACAACGAAGGCTATATGAATACCGGTTTCCAAAGAAGCGGTTCCACCACAAAAGGTTCCATGACTACCACAACACCGGTAGGTGAAGTAGGCAAAGGAAAAGAACAGCAGAAAAAAGACCTTCCGTTGATTATGGCAATGCACAATCCCGCTTATCTCGCTACTCTCTCCCCATCGCATATGTCTGATTTTGTCAAAAAAGTAGAAAAAGCCAAAAGCATCAAAGACGGCTTTGTCTATCTGCACATTTTCAGCCCCTGTCCCACCGGCTGGGGATTTGACGGAGCCAAATCCATTGAAGTAGCGCGCAAAGCCGTAGAAACCAATTTGTTCCCGCTTTACGAAATAGATCATGGTGAATATAAATTCACCGTACAGAACAAAAATCCCAAACCGGTATCGGAATTGTTTGGTATGATGAAAAAATTCAGACACGTTTCCGAACAAGGGATTCAAGAAGTACAAAACTATGTAGACAAAAAATACAAGATCCTACAATCACTGGTTGGCTAAAAATACACATAAAAAAGAAGCCTTTAACAGGCTTCTTTTTTTATATACTAAATGCGATGATACATCCATTTTCCGCTGCGAAAACGCAACGCAACCAAAATCAATCGAACGGTTTGTTCGATTACAATGCCCATCCAGGCTCCGTGTAAACCGAAGTCGAATACAAAACACAGCAACCAACCCGCCAAAGGACGCAAAAAAGTAATGCAAATTAATGACACCATGGCAATATACTTCACATCTCCGGCTCCCCTTAAGCATCCCGAATAAATGATCATGGAAATTTGTGTAAAAGTGATTACGCTCAAGTACAGCATCGTCATTTGCGCATATTGCAAGATTTTTGCTTCTTGAGAAAAAAGGCCGAAAAACTTTTTCCCCAGTGTAATGCACAACGCCGCAATCAACAAAGAACACAAAATGCCCAACCGCTGCGTGATGCCGCCATACATCCTTGCCAAGTCTTGTCGCTCTTCTCCCAAACTTCTTCCCACCAAGGCTACGGTAGCAATCGACAGACCGTCCCCCAGGGCAAACGATAAAATCAATACTTGCATCCCGATTTGATAGGTGGCAAAAATCGTTGTGCCCAATTTTGCCACAATAATGGCATAACTCATAAAACCGATACGCATAAAGAGTTGTTCGGCAAAGGTTCCGGATGTCATATTCGTCAGCACCCGTAAAGTTTCTCTGTCAAAACGCATTTTACTGATGCCTACAATCGAGATAAACTCCGTGCGAAACAATACGGAAATCATACTCATTACAAAACCGGTTCCGCCGCCAATGACCGTAGCAATCGCCGCCCCTCGAATGCCCAATGCAGGAAATCCCCAATGTCCGCCGATTAACAGATAATTAAACAAAATATTGACGATATTGGCAACCATGTTGGTTTTCATGGAAATTTTCGTATTGCCCGCTCCTCTGTGTGCAGCGTTATTGATTAATGTAATTGTATTAAAGCCGATTCCCGCCATGGTAATTTTAAAATACGTCGTTGCCATCTCATGGGTATCGCTTGCCGAACCTGAAAAGCACATAATATTGTCGGCAAATACCACGCATAATGCACTGATAATCACCGTGAAGCCTACGGCGATGATCAATGTCTGTATATGTGCTTTATTGGCTCCCTGTTTATCTCTTTGTCCCCTGCGCCTGGCCACAATGGCAGAAAGCGCAATGGACATCGAGATAAAAATCGCCAGCGCCATAAGACGCGGCTGTGCCGTAAGTCCTACTGCAGCAATCGCCTCAGAACCCAACGTGGCAACCATCATCATATTGATGATAATCACAGAGCTTATCAACAAAGACTCCACCACAGAAGGCCATGCCATATGAATGGTATTTTTCAGCAAATGTCCCACAGGCGCAATCTCGCCCAGCGGTTTTACATCTCCCAATAATTTTGTCTGATTAAAAAAGCACATCGTTACTTCCTTAATATATTCTGAATAAAAAAACTATACCACTATTTTTTTAAAAACGCAATTCTTTATGACACCGCTGATTGCTCAATACTTCTTGCTTTATTTCATTTTTCATATCGGTTTTTCGGAAATACTCTTTTCTGAATATAGAGAAAAAACAACAACTGCCTGAAAACAGGCAGTTGCAGAACAAATTATTCTCATGCATTTACTCAATAATTTTCCTCAATTACGAGCTTGCCCATCTCTCGCAATTTTTTTGAAATATGTTTCAATACCGTCTGACGAGGCATCAGCCCCAACTGTTTAAACTTTAGCGTCCCGTGCGCCTCATTGATTGCATTGCCGATCATAAAGAGTATCACGTCCGATTCGTAAAACAAAAGACATAAACGCTCCACCACGGTCATTTCCAAAAATTTTTCTTTGGGTTCCCCTAAAATATTATTGACCTGATTGAGCATAATGGCACCCTCGCTGACCAAATCGATTCCGTTAATTTCATATTCCGGCGGCGTGCCGAAAAGCGACATGGCGGAAGTAATAAAGTTGACTTTTTCCCCCATTTCTCGAGCCACTATCTCCAGCGTTGTAGACCCGCACACTGCATGCTTTCCTTGCGTTTTCAAAAATTTTTCAACAATTTCTTTGTCACGTTCCCTGCTCACCGGCGGTCCTGTAAAAACATTGAGTTTCCTTGCCTCTCTACAGGTGATAATTGCAATCGTCGTATCGTCCACATATTTCCCGCCGCTGATTTTGGCTGTTTTGTCCATCACCTGTTCACACAGACTGATTATTTTGTCATATTGCAAAATCTTGCGATTGATGTATTCGGTAATACCGTCAATACCGATACCTAAGGGATAGCTTTGTCCCAATCCCGCCTGTGTAATTCCGTCAGAAAACAGCAGTAAGCTGTCGCCTACATCCAACACCCCCGATGTCTCTCCCACCACTTCCAGCGCCTCCTCATTTACTTCTGTTTTCAATCGCATGGCATATCCGTTTTTAATGACTACAGGATCAGGGTTTTCATATACAAACACGGTAAAATGACCATTGTTCATGATTTTTACTGCGCTGAAAGCGCAAAAAGGAAATTCTTGCTTTCGTGCACCGTGCATGGACAACGCCACCGATTCACAAGCCGCTCGCATGGAATGCCCTGAGCCGATGAGCTCCATCAGCCTGTTTGCACAAGTGATTGCGGCAATATTGGCATATACTCCCGAGCCGATGCCGTCACAAAGAATAAAAATAGTCCTTTCCACAGAACGATCACAAAGCGTCACATCGCCGCAACGAATTTTCCCGGTTTTCAGTTTTTGCACTGTATTATTTTCAAAATATTTCACCTTCGAACCTCAAATGATGTTTATTGCAACTCTTCTTCCGAATATAAATCCATAAGCCTTTTGACCAACTCTTCACTTTGAGCAGTGCTTTTTCCCAAATAATGCGCCATTTGCTGCGAAAAGTTAATTTGATGCTCCAATAATTCTCGCGCATTTTCCAAAGTCTGGTTTTTAATTAAATTCATCTCACCGCTGTCAAAACGCATTTTCGAAATATTGGCAAAAATACCGATATATTGTTTTTCATCTCGGAGCGCATAGACTACTTCATGATATTTGATTCCGTATTTATTGCGGATGCTTTCGTGTTCGTCAACCGTTCCCGTCACCAGTTTTTCAAAACTGTCTGCGTCAATTAAGTAAGAAATTCGTTTTCCCATTACCGCATTGGTGCACAAAAACATGTCTTGAAAAGCCTTGTTCATATTGATGATTTTTAACTCATCGTCTAAAATCACAATACCGTTTGGACTGTTTTCAACAATTTTATTCGTATGCTGCTGTGCCAGTCTGCGCATATAGGGAAGGCACATTTCAGCCTCTGCCATGCCCTTGGCAACCGCAATGGCTTTGTCCCGGCATGTGTTATATCCGCAGGCGCCGCAGTTGAGTTGCATTTCGGGGCTGCCCTTTCCTGTCCTGTTCAAAATTTCCAAAATCAAATGTTCCGGAATGCGCTCGTCTATGATTTCGTTGCTTTGCATGACAAAAGAAACCTCACAGGAAACGGTATTTTTCTGTTCTTGCCTGTTTTGATCGGCATTTTCATAAGCATACTGCAAAACCGCTTGTTTTCTTGCAAATTTATTGGTATCGATCGGAAACCCCGGACCGTTGATACACCCGCCTGCACAAAACAGCGGTTCGGCAACACTATACGTCCACTCTTGCGGCGGGATATCGAACACTTCTTTTACCGAATCCGGTCCGCTCACATCCAAAATTTCAGCGTTAATCACATCACAGGCGATATTTCCCGTCTTCAGCATTCCTCCCTGCAACGGAAACAGCCGAGCCATACCCAATTCACCATAGCTGTCAAATTGTCCGTCCAGCAACTTGCTCAAATCCATTTCCTCGTCTTCAAACCATTCGATCAGTTCGGTAAAGGTGAGGACTTCATCAACGGCATCGGCATTATCCGGTCGATAAATTTCTTCTTTTTTTGCAGCACACGGCCCGATAAACACCACTTTGGTATCTTTTCCCAAGCGCTGCTTGAGCAATCTGCCATGGACGATCATCGGTGACGTCACGGGAATGAGTTTATCGATAAATTGCGGGCGATATTTTTCAACATAATTGACCACGGCAGGACAAGCGGTGCAGATAATACCGTTGTCTTCTTTGCTGAAAGACTCTGTGGCAACCACCTTTGCGCCTTCCGCCGTTTCGGAAATATAAGAAAACCCCAACTTTTTTAAGGCGGTCGGCAATTTTTTGTGAAGCGTTCGATGAAATGCCGCCGGAAAAGACGGCGCCATGCTCACTGCTACATTGTGACCGGCTGCGATAATTTTTTTTACTTTTTCCACACTTGAAATCACTCGCTTGGCATGCTGCGGGCATTCGCGAATGCACGTTCCGCATTTAATGCATAAGCTGTCATCAATGCGCGCTTGTCCTTCGCTGACGCGAATGGCTTTCACCGGACAGACACGCACACAACGATAACAGTCGTGACAGTTGGCCGTTACGGTATAAATTACTTGTTCCATATTTTTTTCCATAAAAATCCCGCTTTGTATGTATTGTTTTCCTCTAGCTTTCTGGTTTATTATATGCATTCAACCACTTTAACGTCAACCGGATTTTTTCTGCCTGTCCTGCTTTTGACAAGGCACAAAGCAACGCTGCCAATTTTACGGGTTGTATTTATTTTGCTTTGTGTTTTATCCTACACCATGATTTCGGTTTTTTTCTTTTTTGTCTTTTGGACGATAGCCATATCCCCTGTTGGCAATATACACGCCACATAAAATCAAGAGCATACCCACCACTTGTCCCGACAAAATCTGCTCCTTTAAAATCACCACCCCGGCAAGCACCGCTGTAAGTGTGGAAATACCTACAAAAGAAGCGGAGCGGTTGGTTCCGATATAACTGATGGCAAGGTTATACAAAACAAATCCGCAAACGGAACATAAAATGCCCAAATATATAATAGCAATCAAAAATTTCACATTGACAAAAGGCAGCATCACAAATTCCTTTAATCTGTTTTGCATACCGCTTTCAATAAGAGCCATCAGTGAAAAAACGATTGCACCTGCGCCAATCATCACATAGGTTTTTTCAACAGCCGTATGTTCCGTGTTTTTTTGGATATATACGGAAAACAAACTATAGCTGACGATTGCAGCCAATAATATGATATAGCCAATCACATCAAAAGATGCCTGCAAGCCCTTTACCAATACCACCATCACTACACCCGACACCGTAGTGCCAATGCCGATTGCCTGTGGCCGTGTGGGGCGTTCTTTTAGCACAACTGCCGAGGCCATAAGGGCCGCAATGGGTATTGCCGCCAAAATCATGCCGCTTTCGGATGCCGTAGTGCGCGCAATGCCATAGGCCTCCGCCAAAAAATACAACACCGGCGAAACCAGCATCAACGGCAGAAGCTTTTTGAAGCCTTTTTCTTTTAAATTTATTTGAAACCATCCTATTTTTACACACAGGCTCATGACCGCAAAGGCAAAAACAAACCGCCAGCTCAATAGCGCAAGCGGCGAAATGTCCGTGGTAATGTCTTTTGTGAAAAGGTAGCTGAACCCAAACAACACCTCTCCTATCAACACACTGACCATACCGATGATTATTTTTCTTTGATTCGTATTTTGCTTCAATGTATCCTCTTTATCCATAAATGTATTCTGTTTTTATCTTTTTACGGCCCTTGTAGCGTAATAGGTGGAAATATTGTACGCATACAGCTGATTGGTATCGTCGGTATCTCCATGGATGTCCGTCGATATAAACTCTGCCTGCAACTGTTCGCCGATTTGTTCCTCAATGGTATGTATGGTATGTGAAGACCGAATCCCCCAATCTTCTTCCATAGATCTTTTCAATAATGCATTGTCTGCCAAAGCATCAAAGGGAAGCGGGCAAACAATTTTTTCTTCCCCATCATCAAAAACTTAGTTCAGTCCAATCTCCATCCTTCGCCCGTAAAAAGGCATCATGGTCAACAGGCTTGCCCCGTTGCCACCCCTCATCCATCCAGCGATCGATACTGGTTGCATTGATTTTTGTATCATCTTCTTTCATGTCAGCTGCTCATCTTCTTTGCCGTTTTTTTGTTTTGACGCAACGATCCCGGTGGCGGTTTTTACTTTGTGATAAGCGATTCTTTGATCGTCTTTTCCGGTACCGATATAGATGATTCCGCAGGCAATAAATCCGCTCTTTGCCAAAGAACGCTGCATGGCAATGTTATTGGCATGGGTATCAATACGCAGGTTGTCACATCTTTCCATGCACCAGTCATAACAAAAAGCCGCTATTCCCTTACCCGGCTCACCAATGGCGATGCGGTGAATAACGGCATAAGACTCCTCGTTGAGCCAACTGCCCTGCGTAATAACCTCATAGGTTTCATCCGGCCCCGGCGCAAAATAAAATACGCCGACAATTCCTTTATCAGCCAAACAAACATAACTGTTTTGTTCATGGATATCTTGTATCACCAATTCTCTTTCGGGATAACCTCCCGCCCATTGAGAAGCGTTCCCGCACTGAGCCATAAATCGTCTGGCTTTTTCGTAGAGTTCCATCACGCAATCCAGCTCTTCCAATCGGGTGTGGCGTATAAAGAGTATTTCCGCCTTGTTGTTTTTCCCTTCTCTTGATATTTTTTCTGTCTTATCCATATTTTACCTGCTTAAAAATGATTTCCATTGCGGCAGTTCGCTTTGCGCCTGCGCATACCCCATTTCATAACTTTGCGCCAATTTTTCATACTTTGTTTCCATGCTTCCCACCGGCATGATTTGCGGTATAAATACGTATGCTTTTCCCTGTTGTTTTAATTGATCTATTTCTTCCAGCGTATCATTATATTTTTTATATCTTTCCAACATAACATGCAACATTTTTGGATATTTTCTAAAATACCACCGCAAGAGGCTTTCATATCTCAACGGTTTTTTGCGATATTCTTTTGTCCGTGTGCGCACGATAAAAAATTTTTGATATCCTTGTTCCTTGGCGATGTCCAATGCAATGCCGCCGGCCAATCCGCCGTCCACATAGACCTTTCCGTCAATGGCAATTGGCGGCATAAAAAACGGAATCGTCGAAGAAGTGCGCACTTTGCGCATCAAATCCAACACGTCAGACATTTCTTCCCCTTTCCAATAAATCAACTTTCCGCTTTCTCGCTCCAAAGCTCCGATACGCAGTGTTGCAGGATTTCGCTGAAAAGAAACAAAGTCAAAGGGCATAATCCCCGTCGGCAATCCTACCTGCTCATAAATCCAATGGGCATTAAAATATCCTCTGCCACGCATCATATGCCATTTGCCGCCAAAGTTTGGATCTTTGACAATATCGATAAAACACCGCCGTGCTCTTATTGGGTCACGAGACAAATAATTTACGCTATGACTGGCGCCGGCAGAAATCCCCGCCACAAAATCAAAATACAGCTCGTTTTCCAGCAGCGTATTGACTACCCCCGCCGTATAACTCGCTCGCATCCCTCCGCCTTCAAAAATGAGGGCCGTATCAAAAATATTGTTTTGCATAAGTTGATTGTTTTGTTCGTTTTTCATTTGTTCCTAACTCCGAATTTTGCTTTGCTATAAAAAAAGACTGCCTCTGCAGTCTTTGGGTTATTTTTCTTCCGAGGCATTCTCTTGCTGCAATTCTTCTTTTTTCTCCGTTGCCTCTGCTTGTTGAACATCAGTGACATCCGTCTGCTGTTCAAAGACTGTTTCTTCTTTTGCTTCCGGCTTTCCTTCTTTTTCCAAAAGAATCTTTTCTTTCCTCTCCGCTCTTTCTTTGCGCGTTTTCATCTTTGATTGAATCCACAAAATCAGCGCCAATATCAGATTCAACGCTGCAGAAACCAAAAGCAATATCGTAACAAAACGATTTTCATGAACAAAAACCGTATACCCCGCAATCAACAACGCCACCAACAGCAAAATCAACGCCAAGAGTTTTTTCAGTGTGTTCATTTGTTTCCTCAATTCATTGTTTTGTTTTTTTAAACGTCACATCTGTGTTGTTGTCTATTATATACCGCTTTGCCTGCGAAGAAAAGTTTCTTTACATTTTTTTACAACAATTTCCCGGGGAATACCAATGTTTATTCATCAATGATAATGATGCTGCCGGCACACAAAGGCTCTATTTTTGCGCACAACATTTCTTTGAGCACCTCATAAGCATCCTGTCCCGTACAATGTCCGGTATAATACATTTTGCCCGTTTTTTGCATATAGCGACCGATTTGTCGGATGTTTTCTTCGTCAACGGCATATTGCACATTCAAATCAAATAAGTGAAACCCTCCGATCACCACATCGGCATAGCGACCCGTTTGCCTGTAGACATGTTCAAGAATATTGACAATACCGCGATGAGCACACCCGGTAAACAATACTTTTTTCGTACCGTAAGAAAGCAACAAATTCTGTTCGTGGACAAAATCATCCGCCTTCAACGCACCTTTTGACTGCATAAACAGCCTGGCGTTGCCCGTGGGCGCCATGATATCGGTGTCCACATCGGCAAAAATCGTCAGTTCTTCATCTATCACCAACTCATCTTGAACAAACACAAAACGATCATTGCCCTGCAGGCTTTTGTCCAGTCCGATTTCTGTCATGGCGCCGTTTGTGTCTTTGGCATAGCGCTGCCCGAACACTTCTTGTTGCATATATATTTTTGCTTTTTCATTTACCTGCAAAAATGTCTTGAGACCTCCGCCGTGATCATAATGGTCATGGGACAAAATCATAGTGTCCGCTTGTGCAATGTCAATACCCAGTTTTTTCGCATTGTCATAAAACAGCTCTCCTGCACCAACGTCAAAAAGAATCGTATGCTTTTTTGTTTCTATCCACAAACTCAACCCGTGTTCGGCTTTCAGTTTATCACACAAGGCTTGATTTTCCGCCAATACCGTTATTTTCATTTTCGCTCTCCTGTTTCTTAATCAATTTTCATTTCGTTTTTTTTGCTCTGGACATGAGAGCATCCTGCCCTATTCCATTTTTACTTTCTTGAAACACGTTGTGAAAGCAAAAGGCTCTCCATAATCTCAACCTTTACAATAAAGGACTTTCGCCACCCTCTTTGTCCGACTTTATTATACACAACGATGGTATGCATTTACTTTTTATCAAACGGATTGTCCCTGTTTAAAGAATGCTTTCGGGATGCTCTCTGTCCACAAAGCCTCTTTTCGTTTCACAGTGAAAATGCGTTTTCAACAACGCTTCCAGCTCTTCAGCCGCTGCCAATACAGCTTCTTTGTTGCTGTTTGCAAAACCGTCAATGGGAAAAAAGATTCGTCGGGTATCTTCCGTAATTTTGCCCACATCGCTCTGTCGCCAAATCCATCTGCGCGTGCGAATACGCATCTCATCGCAATAGACCAAGTCTCCGGCTTCCACACTTTCTTCTTCGCTCTCTCCCAGAGGCAAAAACACATCCGATTCCCTGCTGAACCGCACGGCAATGTTGCCCGTCAATGCATCCATATCGTGCGAACCCATCGGCAACAGATATTTCATTGAAACCAAGTTGCTCAAATCCACCGCCGAATTAATCGAAGGTAACAGGTGACCTTTTTGAACACGTTTGAGCATAGCCTCAATAGAAGAGGGGTACTTATTGGGATTAATGCCTACCGCTTGCATAGCCTGTCGATAGGGCAACAGAGCCGGACTTTCTTTCAAATTTACATTCTGCAAGATCTCCATGGTCTTTTGCATTTGATTTTTATAAAGCACTTTGATGGTTTCATTGCTTTTTGTATTATCTATTTCTTCTGCGATCACAACCCCTACACAATAGTCAGGCAATGCACGAAATACTTCTTCGTATACGACAAATTTCATTTTTCTCTTCCTTTACTTTGTTTTTTGTCTGATGTCTTCAAAGGGCTCAAGCGCCTCTAAAATATGTTCTTTGATTTTCGCAACACCGCCGTTTTGGCGGCTCTCGATATTGATAACCATTTCCGGATCATGGAGCGACAGACGCATCAACGCCCAACCCTCCCCGCTTTGTTCGTCCGCCTGAATGCGCACACCTTCATAGTTGGGTGTCTCAATTTTCCACCCCGACTGCTTTTGCGCATAGTCGGCAAAAGCCTCCAGCGCGCGATTTCCGCAAGTTTGAAAGTCTTCACAGTCAATATACATGCGCAATTCTTCCGCTTCTTTTGCTTCTTCAAAATCTTTGAGCAAATCCGATAGGCTTTTGCCTTCTTCCATCAGCGAGGCATATAAAATCAAAATTTTTACGGCCATATAGGCGCCGTCATCCAAAAAATAATTTTCCATCAATGCACCGTGCCCGCTGGTTTCAATCGCCAACGGCGCATATACCCCTGTCGCATTGAGTCTGATGGCTTCATCAATCACATTTTTGTATCCCCGCTTAAATCGATGGTGAACAGCGCCCTTTTTTTCGATAAATTCTTTTAATGATGATGAAGTAACCGAATCGGTAACAATCGTTGGTTTTTGTTTGCTGTCTTTTAACACAATCAGTGTCATCAAAGCAATCAGCGCATTGCGCGCAATAATATGTCCCCCTTTATCCACCACTGCCGCTCTGTCCACATCCGTATCAAATATAATGCCCAACTCCGCCTGCTGTTCTTTGACTTGCCTTGAAAAATCAGCCAACACTGCTGCATTTTCCGGGTTGGGAATATGCCCTGAAAAAGTACCGTCCGGCTCTAAAAACAAACTGCCCGAGGTATCTGCACCCAGTTCATTGAGAATTTCGGCAAAAAAACCGCCGGCTCCTCCCCCTGCATCCATAATCATTTTGCATCCCGTAAAGGGATATTTTTTTCCTGTTTGTTCACGAATGATGCTCGTAAGATGATCCGCATAACGCTTTGTTAAATTCAGAGGAAAAATATTACAAGTCTCTCTTTCTATAGATGTTTGTTCGGCATCCAGCAAAATTTCCCTGATGTCTTGTTTGTTGGTTCCTCCTGCTCGCGTAAAAAACTTCATACCGTTTCTGTTGGCAGGCAAATGACTTGCCGTAATCATCACGCCGCAATCGGCCTGAATTTCTTCAAAAACCGTAGACATAAAAATTGCCGGCGTGGAGCTGAGCGCCGCATCGTAAACATGGAAGCCTTCGGCGGCCAACCCATACATCACCGCGCCTTTCAGCATCGGCCCGCTCAGGCGACTATCCATTCCCACCGTGGCAACGTATTTTTCTTTTTTGTTCGGACTCTGTTTTTTTACCCAACGACCGAAGGAACGGGCAATGGCATAAGCGTTTTCTTTGCTCAAAGTGATGTCTTCTTGTTCTGCAGCAATGGCAACTCCCCGCACATCAGACCCGTTTTGTAATCTCAATAATTCTTGTCCCATTTTTTTCTCTCTTTCCTGTGCTTATCGCTTTTTTCACGAACCTTTCGTCAAAAAAGCCCCATCAGTTTCCAGTAAGGAAAATAAAATATCAACAACACAACCAAAGTCACTGCCGTCATGGGCAGCCCGAAGCGAAATATCGTTTTCTCATCAAAGTAGTTTTGCGCTACCCCTACCGAAATACTCACGCGATGAAAACTCATCAAATAATGGATGCTCACGGCAATGTAGAGACTGAGCATCACGACATGCGGATCGTATCTTTCCGCAAACAACAACAAAAATCCCGGAATGACAATGGCCGAGGTTCCCAGTGCGCTTCCCAACAACATATGCAAAGCCATCGCAACCACCACGGCGATTAACAACGGCCAAATGCCCCCGACTTCCATCGGCATCACATGCAGCAAAGCATCATTGAGCATCTGAGCCAGCCCTGCCGCTTTCATCGAAGAGCCGATTGCAAAAATAGCCGTTAAAAAAATCAACATACGATAATTGAGTTTTTTGATTTGAGAAGGTTTGACCAATCGCATTGCCATTAAAATCAACACCGCCAATACCGCTAATTTTCCTGCGGAAACGCCGTGAATCCCTTGTGTAATCCAAGCGATGGTCAAAGACAGCAGCACGATAAGAATTTTTTTCTGTTCTTTGTTCATCGGCGTTTTATCAATGGGAAAATGAAGCGTTTTCACATCCAGTGTTTTCAGCTCTTTTCGAAAAACCGTATAATATACCACGCCGATCAGCATCGCAGACACTGCCGTGGGAAGCGTCATATATTTGACCCATTGCAGCCATGTCAACGAAAGCTGCGTCATTTCCATAACGCTGGAAGTCAGCATGGCCGTGCCGTTGACAAACATCAAACTTACAATATTGGATGCGGCAAAAATGCTGAATAACAATGCACCTCGAGCTCCTTTGTTCACATTCGCTTCTTCCATAATCACCACATATACCGCGCAAACCAGCAACATACGACTCATGGGGTCATAGAGTACAAAGGACAGCACCAATTCAATGACAAAAGAAAACAAAATCNNCACCGAAGCGGAAAAACGATTCAACAGCGTCTTGAGCGCTTTGTCCGCCAAACGATATTCCACCACGCATTGAGCAATCATCATAACCGCTACCAACACCAAAAAAGAATCGGAAAACAAAAATCCGAATACTGCACGGGGCGTGTTGTTTGAAAAAAACAAGAATACCAACAACAGCATCAGCGACACTGCCGTACGGTCAAACCATTTGGTCATCCAGGCCAAAAGTGTAAACAAAAACGCTGCCAGCACAATGCTTGTAGATGTGTCCAATCCAAAGGGACGCAGCAGCACCAAACCCACTGCGCCGGTTAGGCAAAGGACAAGTCTTACTACATGTTTTTTGTTTTGATATCGCTTTTTCAGCGCGTCTATTATTTGCATTTTATTCCGTCTTTCGATATTTTTTTATTGTTTATCGATAAAAATATATTGACAAACAGTTTTTATAGCAGTATACTGTGCCCAGTGAGGTGATGAAATGAAAATTACAGGAAAACATTCTCTTTCTGCGGCAGTCAAGTGGCTGATTCTCGCCGCCATGTTTGTTGGCGCCGCCCTTTTAATCAGTCTTCCCTGGACATTGAAATGGTTGATGAGTCTGTTCAACGAAGGCACAGCCGTCCACTATAAATTTTATCTTATTATATTATATCCGATCGGGTTGTGTCTACTCTTTATCTTGAGCGAACTGCGCATCATGTTTCTCTCTTTGGAAGAAACCGACCCCTTCGTATATCGCAACGTTACGGCATTGCGCCGTATGGCTGTTGCCGCAGGCATTCTTTGCATCCTTTTTGTCATCAAAATGTTTGTCGTCAATACACTTATGACCGTGCTGTCTTTCTTTGTCTTTTTTGTTGCGATGCTTTTGTCTTTCATTCTCGGAGACGTCTTTCAAAAAGCCGTGGAATATAAACAATACCACGACTTGACCATATAGGAGGTGTGCGATGTCGATTATTGTCAATTTGGATGTCATAATGGCAAAACGAAAAATCAGCCTCAACGAACTCAGCGAACGCATCGGCATTACTGCCGCCAATTTATCGATTCTCAAAACCAACAAAGCCAAAGCCATACGCTTTTCTACCCTCGAAGCTATTTGTCGCGAATTGCAGTGCCAACCCGGTGATATTTTGATTTATGAGCATAATGAAAGGAAATAGAAATGAAAAAGAATCTGGTTGAACTCCCTTCAAAATTACATCGAAATCTGTTGCTGCTGGCCACGGCTCTCGGCGTTTTATTCAACGCCTTGTTTCAAAACAGTTGGCAGCTATCTATCAACTACACGCTTTTGATTTTGTTTATCTTTCTTGTTACTTATTTTTTGCTCCGTCAAAACCCGAGCTTCGATTGCCGCGTTTATTTGGCAGGCACGCTTGCGGCCATGATTCTTGCCTGTTATTATTCTCTCTATACCAATCCTTTTTTTAAGCTGGTCAATTTTGTCTTACTTCCGGTTCTTTACGGTTGCAGCATTTTATTTGCCTATCGAGATCGCCTGCGCATATCGGCGCTCTTGCGGTTGCTCTTTGCGCCGTTGCTCGCGCTTCATCGCTATTGTGTCAACTTTGTCAAAGCATTGTCCCCATTCAACCGACTCAGCGCCTCCAAGCGCAACGTCTTTATCGGCATACTCATCAGCTTTCTGCTGTTGCTGTTCATCATTCCTTTGATGATTTCTTCCGACCAAATGATTGACACACTTTTAAAAAGTTGGTTCAAAGACTTTCACTTTGATTTGTCTACCCTTTTGTCTTATCTCTTTTGGTTTGCTCTCGTAGCTTCTTACGCCTATGCTTCGCTTTATCGCAGTCTGACGTATCCTTCTTCGCAGCAAACTGATCCGCAACAAGACACTCTTTCAAAACCCGCCAATCTTTTCGGCCGCAAAACCGCCATCGCTACCGTGCTGACCGTACTGACCATCGTCTATGCCTTGTTTTTTGCCTTACAGCTATTTTATCTTGCCGGACATTTTCGCACAAATCTCGGCGCCGATTTTGATTATGCTCAATATGCACGCAGCGGCTTTTTTCAATTGATTGCATTGAGTTTGATTAATATCGCTATTCTTGCCGCTACTTTTTATTTGCTCAAAGAAGAACAAGAACTGCGATTGATTAAGGTTTTGCTCGTACTCTTTACTTGTCTCACGCTGGCATTGGCTTGCTCTTCTTGGCTGCGTATGTATTTATATGAACGCACCTACGGTTACACCATGTTGCGACTCCTCGTTTTTCTGTTTTTATATTTTGAAATCGCCGCTCTGCTGCTGAGCCTTGTATTTATCTGCTATCAGCGTCTACCGATTGTCAAAATCATCCTTGTCGCTGCTCTGCTTTATTATATCGTGATTTTGTTTTGTAATCCGGAAGGCTATGTGGCGAAGAAAAACATCGACCGCTACTATGCAACAGGAAAACTGGATACCGACTATTTACCTTCATTGAGCGCAGATGCCGCGCCTCAAATCATGCGGCTTCAAAAAGATAATAATCAGGACGTTCTTTTTCTTCTGCAACAAAAACAACAACAGGTCTCCGCTGCCTACACTCCTTCCAAAGACTTCCGCGCATACAATTTTTCGCGCTGTCGAGCCGACCGTCTCTATGGTTCTCTTCATTTAAACCAACAG
This sequence comes from Eubacteriaceae bacterium UBA1433, assembly GCA_002329295.1. Taxonomy (GTDB): domain Bacteria; phylum Bacillota; class Clostridia; order Eubacteriales; family UBA1433; genus UBA1433. Next base: position 427,415 of record DCTT01000026.1, on the reverse strand, counting down.
TTGTTTCAGGTGTTTCTTCAAAACAACAGCGATGAGGACATTTTGTCTTTCAGCATTGCCTCCGATGCACCTGCTACGCTGTTCAACAACGCCATTGCTGCCGGACAAGGCAGCGCCCATTTGGTTGTATATACACCATCGGCCTCCTACACCATGCAACTGCATTTTTCTGACGGCAACACACATACCCAGACCCTGACCCTCTTGCCTCGTTCAGACCGGACCGTTTACCTTTCCGTAGTTGACGAAAAAGATGGTTGGTGGATCTATGCAGATTAGAAGTTGCCTTTTTTCAGAACCAATGAACACAAATCATTTTCTGCCAATTTAAATCTTTGTTCTCTTCTTTGGCTTATCTTATCAATACAAGTCATGATATGTATTTTCATGGCTTTTGTTTATTTTTGGATTTACAAAAATTTTCTGTTATACTTTAAAAAAACAGATTGACAGGCTGTTTTTGCTGCTCAATGACCAGATAAATTCTCGCGACACTCTTGCAACAGTCGCACCTAAGGAGAAAGATGAACGTTTTAATCAGCGCTTGCCTGACGGGTATTTGTTGTCGCTATGACGGCACTTCTGCCGGTTGCCTGCTTCCTTCCGAGCTTCATTCCCGCTATGGTTTGCTTCCCTTTTGCCCCGAAGTTTGCGCCGGCTTGCCCACACCGCGCGATTCGGTGGAACTCCGAAACGGCCAGGCGCTTACACAAAATGCCGTCAACCTCACCGCTGTTTTTGAAGAGGGGGCCCGCAAAGGTCTTGCATTATATCAGTCGCAGAATTGTCATGCTGCCATTCTCAAATCCAAAAGCCCTTCTTGCGGATACGGCACTCTCTATGACGGCACCTTTACTCGCCGCCTCACCGAGGGCAACGGTATTTTTGCCGATTTGCTGGCATCACATAATGTGCCGATTTTCAATGAAACACAACTGCAGAATTGTTTGCTGTTTTTACATTCTTTGTCCCATAATACCCCTTGATATTATTTCTTTTTTAAAGAGGTGTGCTGTTGTGCAAAGGCCTTTTTCTCTTCTCTTGCGATTCCGGTTTCCTTGCATTATAATGACATTATCTTTCTTATGATTTCAGGAGTGGAACATGTCTACTTATCACTATGAATATTCCTTGCAAACACAAAAGCAGCATTTTCATAATATTACCTCTTTCGTGGAAGAGGCTCTGCAAAAAAGCGGCGCCGAAAACGGTATTTGTCTTGTCTTTTGCCCTCATACCACCGCTGCCGTTACTTTGAACGAAAATGCCGACAAAGATGTTGTCGGCGACCTTTGTTTTGCCTTGGATCAAACCTTTCCGGACCGCAAAGAATTTCGTCACAGCGAAGGCAACAGCGCCGCGCACTTCAAGTCCAGCTGCATCGGCCCATCCCTCACGTTGCCCTTCATCGGCGGCAAACTCAAACTGGGTGTCTGGCAGGCCGTATACTTTTGTGAATTTGACGGTCCGCGAAAACGATCCGTTTTTGTTACGATTGTAACGTAACCGACCAAAAATCTTTGAGGTGATTCCATGAAACGTTTTTTTTATAAAATTTTAAAATTTGTTGTGATTTTCATACTCATTCTTGTGGCAATTTATATCAGTTTCGGATTTATCTCGGGCGGATTCAAAGCCACTATTACACGAAGCGTCTCCATTGATGCACGCCCGCTCGCGGTTTGGTCAGTGCTCACGGATTTTGAAAAATATCCCGATTGGAATCCGTTCCTGCGCATCTCAGGCACACAATATCAAGCCGGCAAAAAAATCCAGGTAACTCTTTTGGATTCACACGGCAAAGAAAGCGAAACTTTTTCACCAAAACTTTTAACATATTCCCGTCCGGATGCCATTATTTGGAAGGACAGCTTGCTGTTCGGCAGTATTTTTGACCGACGACATCAATTTTATTTGGAAATACAAAACGACGGCACAACACTGTTTACACAGACCGAAGGCTTTTCCGGCTTCCTGGTTCCGCTGGCACGCTTGACTACGTTCAAAGAGACCGAAAAACAATTTTCCAATATGAACAGTGCATTGAAAGCGCATACGGAAATGCTGCAATAGACTGCCGAAGGACTTTCTTTTTCCTGCAACGAAAAAAACGGAGACAGCCATGCAATACTTTCTTTACACCGATGCCGAAACCGATTATTTGAAAAAAAAGGACAAACGTCTCGCTGCCGCCATTGAGCGTATCGGTCCCATTCAGCGCAGCGTAAATCCTGATTTATTTACAGCGCTGATTTCTTCTATTGTTTCTCAACAAATCTCCTCTAAGGCCGGAGAAACGGTATGGAATCGCATGTGCTCGGCGATTACTCCCCTTACGCCTCAAGCACTTTCTGCCACAAGCGAAGAGACGATTCAATCTTTCGGGATGAGTTTTCGCAAAGCCCGCTATATCCAATGTGCCGCTAGAGCCGTATGCAACGGTGATATCGACTTGGATTCTTTGCGGCAAAAAACCGATGACGAGGTTTGCCGCATTCTTTCTTCTTTGCCCGGTATCGGCACCTGGACTGCCGAAATGCTTATGCTGTTTTCCATGAACCGCAAAAACATTTTCAGCTATAACGACCTGGCGATTCATCGCGGGCTGCGCATTTTATATGGCCACAAAAAAATCGATAAAGCGCTGTTTGAAAAGTATCGTCGCCGCTACAGCCCCTACGGCAGCATTGCAAGTTTGTATCTGTGGCATATTGCAGGCGAAGCGAAAACCTAATAAAAGGAGGTCTCTTTCATGGTTCCATCCGCCGCTTCCAGAAAATACGGTTTGTATCAAACCTCTGTCGGACTGTTAACCTTGTCTTCCGAAGGCGATTTTTTGACCGAAGTTTTGTTTGGAAATGCAATGAAACCGGATGCAGTCGAGCAAAAAAACGCCGTAACCGACCAGGCTGTGTTACAATTGGAAGAATACTTTGCCGGAAAGAGAAAAAACTTCACCCTCCCTCTTCTGCTGCGAGGAACGTCTTTTCAAAAACAAGTCTGGCAAGCGCTGAGAACCATTCCCTACGGACAAACTTGTTCCTATAAAGATATCGCCGTTCAAATCAAAAGACCCTTGGCGTACCGAGCCGTAGGAATGGCCAACCACAACAACCCCATTGTTATTATTGTTCCCTGTCACCGCGTTCTTGGTGCCGATGGCAGTCTCACGGGCTATGGCGGCGGACTTCCTTTAAAATCCATGTTATTGGAGCTTGAACAACGATACCTTCATGCACCTTCACCTTTTCTTTGATATATCGGCATATTTTTCAGATATTTTCGTATGGTTTGCGAGCGTCTTCCTTGCAGATTCCTTGCGCAAAGAAAAACAAAGCGTTATAATATTTGTATCTTACTACGAGGAGTATTTTATTTTTTCAATATGAGCAATAAAAAATTCCCGAAAGAACCCCGAGGCAAAAAAAATTATCAGGCGCCTCCTTTCACCAGCCGACGACACTATGGCAAACGAAAAAATTATGTTTTGTTTAACCGTTCTCTCATTGTCGTTATTCTTTTATTGTTCCAAGTCTTTTTGTTGTTGTATGTGTTGCTGAAACTGACGGAATATACCAGCGTTCTGCTGGCGGTCAATTTTTTATTGAGCTTTGTTTTGGCCATTTTTATCGTCAACCAACCTATCAATCCCGCCTACAAAATGGCCTGGCTTACTTTGATGTGTTTGTTGCCGTTTTTCGGCGCGCTGTTTTATTTGTTTGTACAATTTGATCCTCGTTCCAAAAAAATGAAAGCACGCATCACACAACGCATCAAAGAAACTTCTCCTTATTTGCAGGCAAATGACAACGTTCTTCACGTTCTCAAGCAAAGCCGTCCTGCTTCCACGGGCATCGCCCGCTACTTGCAAACATGCGGTCCTTATCCCGTTTATAACAATACCGATGTCACGTATTTCTCTCAAGGCGAAGATGCCATCGAAGCCCTGAAAGAAGCGTTGAAAAAAGCCACCTCTTTTGTGTTTTTAGAATATTTTATCGTCTATCCCGGCAGTGTTTTGGATGAAGTGATGGACATCCTCAAAGAGCGTGCCGCAGCCGGTGTGGAGATCCGTTTTTTGTATGACGGGTTCAGCCATGCCAAATCTCTTTCCGATACTTTTTTGGACGAATTAAAAGAAATCGGTGTGCAGGGACGCGTTTTTCAACCCTTGCGCCCTTTTTTATCCACGGATCAAAACAACCGTGACCATCGAAAAATTATCGTAATTGACGGCAAAGTGGCCTTTACCGGCGGATTTAATTTAGCCGATGAATATGCCAACCGCATCACCCTTTACGGCCATTGGAAAGATACGGCCGTTGCCTTGCGCGGACCGGCTATTCAAACGTTTACCGCATTGTTTTTACAAATGTGGAACAGTGAAGTCGCCGGAGAAATGCAGGAAGATTTTGACCATTATTTTGCTCCGTCCGCTTATTCTTCCGCCGCTTCGGACAACTCTTCCCTGGGCTTTGTGATTCCTTATGGCGACAATCCCAATTTTCCCAACGAAATCGGCGAAGTCGTCTATATGAATATTTTGGTACAGGCAGAAAAATATGTGTACATCATGACGCCGTATCTGGTTTTGGATCATGAAATGACGGAGATTTTGATTTATACGGCGCAACGCGGTGTAGATGTCAAAATCATTTTCCCCCATATCCCGGACAAAAAAATCCCTTACTTCGTCGCCAAAAGCCACTACATGCAACTGTTGCAGGCAGGCATCAAGCTATATGAATACATACCGGGATTCGTTCACGCAAAGGTCTTTCTTAGCGACGACAAAACCGCTACCGTCGGCACTTATAATATGGACTACCGCAGCTTTTATCTGCACTATGAGGTAGGGGCGCTGCTCTACGATAACCTTGCTCTTAAGGATATTTACAACGACTTTGAACAAACACTGGCGCTTTGCCAACGCATTACCCCTGAAATTTATCGCGCTCTGCCTCTGTGGCAGCGTATTGTCGGTCGTGTTTTTCGACTGTTTGCTCCGTTGATTTAGTTTCTTTTGTTGATTTCTTTGTCCTTTTCTCCATATGGATTTTTCAAACACATTCATGATATAATAATTTCATCTTTATTTTTGAGGAGCTTGTCCATGCATCTTATCGTCGGTCTCGGCAACCCCGGTCGCAACTATGCGCTCACCCGACACAACATCGGTTTTGAAGTCATTGATTTCATCGCCGCATCGCTCAGTTTAGGCAAGGGTGTCACGAAATTTGACGGACTATCTTTTTCCGCTTCCTTTGGCGGTCAACGAACTCTGTTGCTCAAACCGCTTACCTATATGAACTTAAGCGGCGTTTGCGTAAAAAGTTATGCCGATTATTTTTCGATTCCCGTCGAAAACATCTTGATTATATATGATGACACCAGCTTTGATGTCGGCTCGTTGCGTATCCGCAAAACCGGCAGCGCCGGCGGTCACAACGGCATGGACAATATTATCTTTCACTTAGGTACCGAACACATTGCCCGTATCCGCATCGGCATCGGCGCCCCTGTATATGATAAAAAAAATTACGTGCTCTCTCGCTTTGCTCCCGAAGATATCGCCCCCATGCAGGAAGCGGTGAAGCAAGCCGCCAAAGCGGCGGAGTGCTTTGTGTCTGCCGGAGTAGACAGCGCTATGAATGCTTTTAATATGAAAACAAAAAAACCAACCGATTCCTCTTCGGACTTTTCCCTATGAATACAGATTTGTTTCACCACCTTTTAAAAGACGCTGCCTTAAAAAATGCCGTTGAAAAAGCAAAATCACAGGATTCCTTTACCCTTTACGGCATGGAACCTTCTTTTCGCGGTGTTTTTTTGTCACTGTTATTTGCTTCGCTGAACCGAAACATTTTCTATGTGACAGATACTGATTTCGCTGCAAAAAAACTAACCGAAACCTTTCAAAAAATCTTTCCCGACATCTTGTTTTATCCCACTGCCGGACTTTATTCGGCGCTGAGCACTGCCCACGACCGGCTGTTAGACTTTGAGCGCCTGCTTGTATTGCGTGCCGTAACATCAGACAAACCTCACTTAGTCATTACCAGCGCCGAGGCTTTGGGTCGCAAAATCACACCGCAACTCAACGACCATGTATTGTCGCTTTCTTTGCAAGATGAAACGGATATTCTTGATTTAAGCGCCGAATTGATACAGCTGGGCTATGAACGCTGCGAACTCACCGAATCGGTAGGGCAATTTTCGATTCGCGGCAACCTTGCCGATGTGTTTGTTGTCGGCGAAGAAATGCCTGTCCGCATTGATTTTTTCGGTGATACCGTTGAGAGTATCAAAGTCTTTCATCCGCAAAGCCAATCGTCCTTGCACGAAATAGAAAAAATCGATATTTATCCCGCTTGCGAAAATATCTACACACCGCAACAACGTAAATATTTTCTCAGTCAAAGCAAAAAAGAGATCAACGAACGCATTGCCTCCATACACAACAACTCCGCTTTAAGCGACACAGAAGAGCAAATTGAAGAACACTTGCTTCAATTGGACGGACGGCTCCTTGAACGTTCCGCATATCTGCCCCCGGAACAACTTTCCCCCTCGAACTTGTTGACTTATGATGAAAACGCTCTTGTAGTGATTGATAACGTTCGCACCGTTGCGTCGACATACGAAACGTATTATGAAAATCATCTGCTGCTCTACACCGAATTGTTTGAAACGGGCAAAGTGCTCAAAGCCGAACTGGGCGCTTTGTTTGAACCGACCGAACTCTTTGCTTCCATACAGCAAAAGCAGGTTTTGTTTTTGGAACACCTTGCCCCTTCATCTCAAACTGCCCACGGCGTTTTGATTCCGTTGCACATACGTTCCACTTTTGCCGAATACAAAAACTATTCGATGATTCAACAAACGCTGCAATCCTACTTTGACCAAAATTACCAGGTTCTTTTCAGCTACCATTCACCCAAAGAATTCACAAACCTCAAAGATCTTCTCCAAGCCGCTCATGTGGATTTTTCTGCTGTTACGTTCATCCAAAGTCGCCTAAACAAAGGGTTCGATTTATATCAGGCAAAAATTGTTTGCCTTTGTGCCGGCGAAATGCTGAAAACTTCTCCTGCCCCTACGGCGAAGAAAAAAATCACAGACACCTCCCGTTTCTTTTCGGATATTGCGCTCGGTGACTTTGTGGTTCATGACACCTTTGGCATCGGCATTTATCGCGGCACCAATCAGGTGCTCACAGATCAGGTACGCAGAGATTATGTAATCATCGAATACGCACTTTCTTCCCTTGTTTATGTTCCGTTGGATCAAATGCATAAAGTGCAAAAATACATTGGCAGCAGCGAAGCCACACCACGTCTCAGCCGTCTGGGCAGCGCTGACTGGAGCGAAAGCAAGGCCAAAACACGGCGTGCCATTGAAGAGATGGCCACAGATCTCATTGCGCTGTATTCAGCGCGGCAAAAGGCGGAAGGGTTTGCCTTTGAGCCTGACAGCGTCTGGCAAAACGAGTTTGAAGACGCCTTTGCCTATGAAGAAACCGATGAGCAGCGCAGATGCACCGAAGAAATCAAGCGCGATATGGAAAGCATCAAACCCATGGATCGTCTTTTATGCGGCGATGTGGGATACGGCAAAACCGAAGTGGCACAACGTGCCGCGTTTAAAGCTGTCGACAACGGCAAACAGGTTGCCGTTTTAGTGCCCACCACCGTTTTGGCGCTGCAACATTTTACAAACTTCACCGAACGGTTTTCTTCTTTTCCTGTCACCATTGAAATGCTGAGCCGTTTTAAAACCAAAACGCAACAAAAAAATATTCTAAAGCGCCTGCAAGAAGGAAAAGTCGATATTGTCATCGGCACACATCGTCTGTTGTCCGATGACGTGCTTTTTAAGGATTTGGGTCTATTGGTTATCGATGAAGAACAGCGTTTTGGCGTGGCACATAAAGAAAAAATCAAAACCTACAAAAAAAGCATCGATGTATTGACGCTGACGGCAACGCCCATTCCGCGCACGCTGCACATGTCCATGATCGGCATCCGTGATATCAGCGTAATCAACGAACCGCCTCCCAATCGCTTTCCGGTTCTTCCCTTTGTCATGGAATACGACCAGCGCATTATTCGCAACGCCATTTATCGCGAGCTCTCCCAAGGCGGTCAGATTTACTATATTTACAACAAAGTGCGCGGCATTGAAGCCAAGGCAAAGGAGCTGCAGGAATTGATACCGGAAGCGCGCATTGCCTACGGTCATGGGCAGATGCGTGAGAGTACACTGGAAAAACTGATGACAGACTTTATCGCTCATCAATACGATATTTTTTTGTCCACGACCATTGTGGAAAACGGATTGGATATCGCCAATGCCAATACAATGATTATTGAAGATGCGCATCGCATAGGGCTGGCGCAACTCTATCAGCTCAAGGGTCGTATCGGCAGAGGACCGCGTCAAGCTTATGCCTATATTACCTACCCCGCACAAAAATTGTTGTCCGAAGACTCTCTGAAACGGTTAAAAACCATACGGGATTTTACATCTTTCGGCAGCGGTTATAAAATTGCTTTGCGGGATTTGCAAATTCGCGGCGCCGGCAATATTTTAGGTCTGAGCCAAAGCGGCCATTTCGGTGAAGTGGGCTATGAGATGTATGCTCGCATCTTGTCTGAAGTACTTTCTTCTTCGGCAGGCCAAGAACCTGAAAAAACGATCAGTACCGAAATCGACTTGCTCATTAACGCTTTCATTCCGCAGCAATATATTGCCAACGAAGCACAGCGCATTGATCTCTATCATCAAATTGCCCGCCTTCATTCTTTGTCCGAAGCGGATTTGTTAAAGAAATCTTTAACGGATCGGTACGGCGCTGTGCCGAAAGCCGTAGAAAACCTGTTGCAAATAGGCTATATCAAAAATTTTGCCCATGCATTGGACATCGAAAAAATCGTCCAGGAAAAAACCGTTATCAAAATACTTCCCGCGGCTTCTTTTGATACACTGCTGCTGGAACCTCTTTATAAACGCTATCCTTATCGCATTGTCAAAAACAAAGGTCTGCACTATCTGCATTTCGAAAACAAACTTTTTTCTTCTCCGCTTCAGTATGTGCAAACACTTCTCAATGAGATATATTCCTTGAAAAATTCTTCCGACAGAGTATAATATTGTTTTGTGGACAAAATCTGCTCTAAGAAAGGACCTTTCTGCATGAAAAAGATCAGTACAATCATACTCGTTTGCCTGTTGCTGCTTTCATTCGCGGCTTGCGGCACGTTAAATACCGAAAAAGATGCCGCCCGTGTAGTGGCCAAAGTCGGCGAAACCAATATTACGAAAGCACAGTTCAATGACCTGCTCAGCTACTATAAAGTGGTCTATGCCGTCAATCGACAGGCACTGCCCACCGGCGCCGAATTCAAAACGCTGAAACAACACATACTTGAAGACATGGTCAATATGGAAGCCGAATACATGGATGCCCAAGAACGCGGCTTTGTTGTGGCTGACAGCGTATATCAAAACAACGTTCAAAACGCTTTGTATTATATTGAACAAACCGTAGACAGCCAATCCTTAGAAACCTTCTACAGCGAAAACGGCACCTCTCGGGAAGCGCTGGAAGCTTTTTTAAACGAATATTATAAAAAAATCGCTTATGCTTCCGAGCTGGAAAATCAATTTTTCATGATTTTTTCTGAAGATAAAACTCTGTTGGAAGCAAAAGTTGCCAAAGTCAACGGTCAAGTATTTCCTATGAAAAAGTTTTTATATTACTTGATGAACAGCACCATCAATGCCTATGTATCGGGACAATCAATGCCACAAAATGCCGATGAAATGCAAGCATATTACAGACAGATTTTACAGGACTATGCACAGACAGAAGCCTATTACAACGAGGCGAAAGCGCGCAAAATCGATATCAGTGAAGAAGAAATTGTCGCAAAACAAAATCAAGTCAACTTTTACCTGAATCTGTTGACACCGGACGAAGAAAGCCGTACCTCTATTTTACACGCTTATATTTTATCCCCTGAAGACTGGCAGACTTATTCGAAAGAATATGCCACGATGCTGGTTGCCAAAGACAAAATCACACAAAGTTTTCAAGATGAAATCAAAGTCGCCGAACCTACCGCAAAGGAAATCAAAACGTATTATGAACAAAATATCGGCGTAAAGAAAAACGAAACCACTTATGCCAAGCATATCCTGTTTTTAGATACCAATGAAGCCGATGCAAAAATTTGCGCTGACCGCGCCAAGGCCGGCGAAAACTTCGATGCTCTCATCGAAGAATACAAAAGCCATCCCGCTGTTCTCGAGGCCAGTGACTTAGGTCGTTTTGCCAAAGCCGCTATGGTGGAGCCCTTTGCGGTAGCAGCGCTGTCTCTTGAGCCGGGTCAAGTCAGCAATCCCGTCAAAACACAATACGGCTATCATGTCATTTATGCTTACGCACCACCCGGCCTTGAAGAATCAACAGAACAAATTAAACAAACTCTCTCTATGGAAAAACAAATGGACGAGTTGATAAAAAAAGAATCCGCTGTCACAAAAAAAGCGAAAGTGAAAGCGCCAAAAGAAATCAAAGACATTCTGACGCTTTATTTAGACTCCTTACATAAAAAATATCATATTAAAACCTATCCTTCCCGCTTGTAAGACGTTGGATATCACACATAGCTATTCCAAGGATACGTGCCTCGTACCGGAGGATATTGCAAAAGTTGTCTGGGGCTACACAACGGAAAATAGACAGTTTATACATTTGCCCGCCTTTTCAGGCGGGCAAATCAATGTATGTTGACTTTTCTTTTTTCTATAACTCGTCTTTTTTCTTCTTTTCGTTTTTATCCAACAATCGGGCAAACCCCACACTTTCCTCGCCATATTTGCGCCGTATTTCATCTAATACCGCATCCGCTTTTTCATACTTTGTTTCTTCACTCGCCAACGGTGATTCAAAAAAACTCATCTGTTCCTGTTCTTGATTTTCTTCGCACAAATGAATGGCCGTTACATTTAAAAGACGTACGGGTTTGGACATTTCCCAGGCTTCTGCAATCAATGCAAAGGCTGTTTGATAAATATCTTTCGTGGAACAAATGCTGTTCTTTAATTTTTTTTGACGAGAAATGGAAACAAAGTCATCATCCTTGATGCCGATTTGCACTCCGTAACAACGTTTCTTTGCTTCTCGCAGCCGCTGCGCCACCACATCCGCCAGTCGCAATGTGCCGGTTTTGATTTCTTCTTTGCCCACCAGACTTTTCGCAAAGGTCATGGAGTTTCCGATGGTTTTTGCTTCTTCCTGTTCATAGTATTTTTTAACAGGTTCTTCGTCAAGTCCCCTGGCATAACGATAGAGCATACTTCCCTGCTTGCCCAACAGGCGGGACAAAGACGCCTCTTCTTTTTTTGCCAAATCTCCAATGGTATAGATGCCGTTTGCTTCTAGTATGCGCAGCGTAGCCTTGCCTACAAAAAGTAAGTTGGATACAGGCATAGGATGCACCATACGCTTTACATCCTCGCGCATAATCACCGTTACTGCATCCGGTTTTCGATAATCGCTGCCCAACTTGGCAAATATTTTGTTAAAAGATACACCCACCGATATGGTCAGTCCCGTTTCTTTTTTTACCGTTTCACGAATAGCATGTGCTGTAGCCTCGGGGCCCCCAAATAAGTGCATACTGTGCGTGATATCAATCCAGGATTCGTCAATCCCGAATTTTTCCACATAATCGCTGTAACGCACATAAATGGCATTGACCACTTTGCTGTAATGCGCATAGAGTGCGTGATGAGGCGGCAAAACCAACAAATCCGGACATTTTTTTCGTGCCTGATACAATGTTTCCGCCGTTACAATGCCGTATTTTTTTGCTGCTTCGTTTTTTGCCAACACAATACCGTGGCGGCTTTTGGCATCTCCGCCCACCACCATCGGCTTTTTTCTTGTTTCTTCGTCCAGCGACAAACTCTCCACACTGGCATAAAATCCGTTTAAGTCACAATGCAAAATCACTCGATCCATCTTTTTCACCACTTCCATTATAAAGCCTTTGCCTTTTGGAAACAATCCCGTTCGCTGCCGCTGTGATATTGATGTTGGTTTATCTTGCATAATACAAAAGCATTGCCTTTACGCAATGCCTTTTCTTGTTTTTCTATACCTTACAGCAAAAAGACCCGACGGAAATAAAGAAATCAGATGGATATACTACCTTTCCGGATAGACTTCTTCTAATTTTTGTTCCAGCGTACCTTCCTTTGCATACGGCAGGGCATCGAGCTGTATAAGATTGTGTTTTTCAATTTTTATTTCGTCACTGAAGCCGAGAATAAAGCTCAAGGCAATGCGATAAATAATCTCTGTTGGAGCCAAACCATAAACCTGTTTTTCAAAAATATGATTTAAGCGTTTTTCTTTATTGGGATAAAGTTTTTTCATGTTTTCGCTCTGATAGAGCCGTTTTACGATTTCGGCTATATATAAGCCCGATTTCATATATAAATCGATAAAGGTTTTCTCAGGCATATCAAAGCAACCCGGATTTTCTTCTTCGAGCATATCCACCATTTTTTTAACGATTCTTTTCGGCGTGTAAATCTGGTTGGTTTTTTGCGGAGGAATATAGTCGAAAATATCTTCTTCTTTCCCTTCTTCAAAATAATCGGCAAGGTCTTTTTTCAGCCGCAAAAACTCTTTTACGGAGTCGTCAAAAACAACGGGGTCAAAGAGTTTCCCGTCAAAATGTTTTGTTTCGCCGGTCTCTTCATCGGGATACTCACCGCCGTCACGCAAGAAACAAAACTGTTCTAAGCTTATACTTGTAACTTCTTGAAACACTGCATCGGGTACGATTTTATCGAAATTGGCAAGGGTGGTCTCCTCGGTTCCGTATGCCATGATAAAAGAAGGTATCGTCCTTGCAAAACCTCGCAGATGGTTGCGAATCGAATCCTCAATGGTTTTCTTTTCCTGTTTTCTTTTGCTTGTTTCAACCGTTTTTATGATTTCTTTTCCGGCATGTTCCGCAAAATCACTGCCTGTTTCACTAAGGTCGGCTTTGAGATTCTCAACAATTTTATGCTGCTCTTTTTCGTATTGAAGGTTTATGATCGATACTTCTTCTTTTGTTGCGGCATTTTTTATTTCTTCCATGCGGTTTTTTTCGAGGATGTTTTTTTCTATAACATAGTTGCCGTACGCTTTGCCTACGAAAACATCCGCATCGGACTTAAGCTTTTTCGCCATACGTTCTTTGTCTTTTGTGCTGATTTCCGAGCCGTATTTTTCTTTTGCGATGTCAATAATCGGATCCACTGCTTTCGTATGAAATATTTTTTTCAGTTCTTTCAGCGGGTCGTCTTTTTCCGTATCATTGTCAAAGTCATGAGCGGCAATGCTTTCTCCCACCTGCGCAGGTATCTCATCAAATATCTTGTCGCCGAATATTTCCGCAGATTTGCCGATAATAAAAGGTTCGCTTAAATTTACTTCGCCGTGTTCATCAAGATGAAGCTCTTCGGCAGTGCGGCTGTTGATATCAATTTTTTTCGATTCTTTGGTTTCGACAAAATTGCGGATAATATCGAGCACTTCTTTTGGCGCATAAAAGACATTCGAAATGTTCTGAAACAGAAAATCGCTCATAAATCCGCGTCTTACAACCTCAACGGCTTTGATTTTGCGCGGAATGGAGAGTACTTTTTCGGCGTTTAGCTCCACCATTTCGCCTTCATCGTCCTCGCCGATTACGGGAAAGAAATTAAGAAGCTGTCTGATGTTTTGTTTTCGTTTATCAACGCCTCCCCTTCCGTCCGATGTCTCGCTTGACAGGTCGTTGGCAAATTTTTCATATGTAATCAGCGTGCGCGCCGGGTCAAAGTCAAAAACATAGGCGTTTTGCTTGCGATGAAACTCGCCCTTGTTTTGAAAAAGGCACGGGTTTTGCGCACGGAAAGCCGCCTGCATATAAAGCGCCGGACTTTTTATGTTGCTTAACATCAAAACCGCGCTCCATTCGGGTATCGTTACGCCGGTTGTAAGCTGCCCCACCGAAAGCGTGATGGTCTTGTCGTTTTCGGCGATGGCTTTTGTTACTTTATCAAAGGATTTTCGGATTTCTTCGTCTTCGTCAGTCCGCCCGTCTCCTGCGGCAAGCACTATTTCATACTCCCGAAAAACAGGGTGTGCCTTCAGTTTTTTATGCAACGCCTTTGCGCTTTCCACACGATTTAACAGCCACATCGAATGCTTGATTTCGTCTCTTAATGCATCGGTTGAAAACGGAAACTTTTCCTGCGTGGTGAGCGCATCCAAAAATCGATCCACCGCCTCCTCGTGCGTAAACTTTCCGTTTTTCGTTTCAAAAAACTCGTTTAAATCAAATGCGTATTCTTCGGTCTCGCCGTCTATTTCCACGCCTTTTTTGATCTCGTCCGCAATGATTTCGGACATCTGATAAGTAAACAAATTCAGTTTCGGCAAATTCGCATAGGGGTTTTCTTCCTCCGCCTTCCATTGACGCTTGGCGTTTTGTTCATCGGCATAGGTCCAGTTGAAAATCGCCTCTTCGTCAAACTTATCGCTGGCAATCGCCTTAAAGGGGGTACCCGATAAATGCAGAGTAAATTTTCTTTTAATCTGATGAAAAGCAACGTCGGTTTTGTATGTATCAACACCTTCGTGCGCTTCATCAATCACGAGTACGTCCCAGTTTAAATCTCTCACTTCTTTCAGTTTATCATACTGGCCGCCGAAATAAAGAGAGCCTTTTAAATCCTGCAGACTTAAAAATTCAATACATCCTTTGATGCCCTCCAGGTTCTGTTTAACATATTCTTTTCGGGCAAGCACATAGGGCTTGCCTTTCAGGGAATCGGTATCACTTACAAACAAATAACCCGATTCGCTGCCCATAAATTTTACATAGTCGTCATACCAGGAATTGGCAATGGCAGGGCGGTTGGTAACAATGAGAATGTTTTTCGCATTATATTTTTTAACAAAATCGTACACCGACAAAGTTTTTCCAAAGCGGGGCTTGGCGTTCCACAAAAATTCGCCCTCTTCGCGGGCGGCAGCATAATCAAGCGTTTTTTCAACTGCCCGCTGCTGTTCGTCCCTGAGCCGATAAGGGCGAGTGGTGTCGATGGCCTTTAAAATGCCTCTGTTTAGCTTAAATTCATAAAACCTCTCGTGCGAATCAGGCCCCGTTATTTTAAACCATTCGTTGACTCTGTTGTTTTCCACCCCTAATTTTCGCAGATAAGCGTGAAAGTCGGTGTCGTGAAAAACCTCTCCGCTGCCGTCTTCAAAAACGGCATTGCCCCGCCACTCTTCCTGAAATTTCACATCGGCAGTGCGGGTCTGTTGGCTGATGCGCTTGTTTACATCCTGCTCGGTATAGCCGATCTTCGTCCAGCCGTTATGCTTGGCAATTTCCGGCGTGGTATAGGCATAAATCATCGGAACAATCCGTCTCGTCGTGTTCAGGGTTATCTTTGCCATCAGTCCATCTCCTTTACCTTGGTTTCGATAAAGTCAATTTCCTTTGCGTCCAGCCCGTATTTTTGATAAAGCTGCTTATCAACCTCGGCTACGCTTACGCTCCAGTCAATATCGGAGTTTTCGGTAAAATCCTGAAGAGGAACGTTTCTCCATGTAGCTTTGCTGTTATGCTGAGTTATTTTTAATGAACCTAATAAAACTCTACAGAATTTTGTTTTTATATACTTGAGTAAATTTTCAGCTTCTTTTAATGTTTCATAGTTACCTATCGAAATAAATGTTTGAGTATGCCCTATTAAGGGCTGTCCTATTAAGGGCGTAGACAATACTTCTCCCAGCGCTCCTGAACCGTTAGACTCCGGCAAAAGAACTTTGTACTTTTCAAAATTTTCAGCTTCTTTTATATAAATTCGTTTTATCCATTTGATGACTCGTTTTGCTTTTTCAAGCCCAATAATTTGTACATATTCATATTTATCTTTAGGCTTTTCGTTGAAAAACAAAATATCATTGAATTTGACTAACACGTTAGTTCGCAAATCATATGAAGCCCCAATTTCATCTGTAAGTTCGGGGCTTTCTTCTCTTAATTTGTCAGAAAATCTATACGGAACAGCGCCTACAACTATTTCTGACAATGGTTTTTTATTACCTGAAATAGTTGTAACTTTTTTTAAAATGTCGTTTAATTCTTCAAACGCAGTAAAAGTATCAATTTTGCCATAGTCTTTTCTCCTATCACGAAACGTAATTGCAACACCGCCCTTTATATCCGTGTTTGAAAAAACTTTGGAAGAATCTACTTCATAAAATAAAACCTTGAAATGAGGGTCATTAAGCCTTTTTTTATTCCATTTTTTTGGCGTTTGACCGGCATTATAAAGAAAACGGGCAGGGGTTATCATTTCAACTACATCTGCAATTTTATATGCTTCTTCCATAAAAAGATGATAAACAGGACTCATTCTTTCATTATTTTCAACTTCTACCTGATACGGCGGATTTCCGATTACAAAATCAAACTTTTTCATTTTATCGTTTCCTTTCAGCTGATTATAAAAAAACGAATTGTCTCTTCTCCAGTCATAAATCTTGCATTCGGTCACGGGTTGAGGCTCTGCCTCTTCTATCGGAGGGTCAAACATCGACATTTGATAATAGGCCTCATAGAGCTTGCCGAAGGGCACGGTGCCTTTGAGCCCGTCCATCTGCCAAAAGTTCCAGCTGATGGTGTTGGCAATGGTGCGCAGCAGCTTTTCCGCAGG
Source organism: Eubacteriaceae bacterium UBA1433 (assembly GCA_002329295.1). Lineage (GTDB taxonomy): Bacteria > Bacillota > Clostridia > Eubacteriales > UBA1433 > UBA1433. The sequence continues at coordinate 410,636 of DCTT01000026.1, read as the reverse complement.
TTTTTTCTGAAACTTTGCCCGATAGCAATCATCAAAAGTTAACAGCAAATTGATCCTGGCAAACAACAGATTGTCGCCCTGATACTCATATCCGTAAACGCTTTGGTAGGCGCGCACCACCCATTTTTCCCATTCTTCGTCACTTTGTGCGTTTTCATTCACCACACGCAGCTTTCTGTCCAAAACGCCCATTCGAACAGGCTCGTCCAGCTCTTCTCCTGTTGCCGCATCATAGCGCGATGTGATAAAGGGTGCTTCGCCGCAGGTGATTTCAAGATATTTTGTGTCGATATAATCGATCCATTTCTTTTTTTCAGGGAAAACGATTTTTCCCGTTGTGGGCATCCACGTCGTCTCTGCTTCAACGTTGAAGACATCCTTTTGTCCGAACCACTCTTCATCGCAAAAATTAATCATTTTATTGCAAATCCAAGAGGGAGTAAACACTTCCGCCTTTTTTTTCGTGCGCAGCGCCTGTTCTTCCAAGTCTTTAAAAACACGCGGCTGGATTGTATCGGCATTTGCCCCTGTCAGCTGGGCGGGCGTAATTTTGTCTTTGTCGGAGTAGCCCTGTCCCAAAAAAGAATACGTATCGGTAGCCCAGATAATATTTTGTTTTGTGGTTTTGTCCGCTAAAAGAATTTTTAATACATCCTTTACCGGATACGAATGAAAATTGATAAGACGATCCAAGCTACGCTCCTTTTATTTACGTGCTGCCCAAGCGCTTGCACTTCGCCGGCCGAAGCATAAGCCTTTGAGCAGAGACAGATTCTGTGTAACAATATTATTTTATCATAAAAATGCACTGTTTTGCAGCACTTTCTCTCTTTTGAAAAACAGAGGATACAAAAACAGAACGGCATGAGCGCCATGCCGTTCTGCTTCTCTCAGAAAAACAATCGTAAAGCTTTTTTATTTGCGCACTACTTGAAGGCCGCTGTCGTATCCGTTGATGTTAAAGGTCTCGTAAGACTCATCGGTAAAGAACACTTCGTCCGCCAGCGTCTCCTTTTGAATATAGGCCTTTGCCTGCTGCAACGCACGCTTTACTTCCTCGGCGCCCGATACATAGAGATCAATGCGATCCGTTACTTCAAAGCCGCTGTTTTTTCGCAGCTGCTGTACTCTGGATACCACTTCTCGCACCAATCCTTCATTGATCAGCTCTTCGGTCAAATGCGTATCCAAAATGACAAACAGGTTCTCTGCGGTCTGTACATTAAATCCTTCTTTGGCAACAATGCGAATGTCCAGCATATCTTCGCTGATTTCAACCATCTCTCCGCCTATTTCTACCTTGAGCATCCCCTCTTGCCGTAAGTTTTTCATCCAGGCATTGCCGTCTCCCTTGCCGAGCACGGCGGCCAATTCTTTGACTTTGGCTCCCAAAAGCGGTCCGGCTTTTTTAAAGTCCGGTTTCAACGTATAATCCATAAATTCGTCCAGGTCTTTTTCAAAAACAACGTCATGCACATTGAGCTCTTCCTGAATCAACGGAACCAAATCCGCAATCTGTTCTTGATATTGTCCGCCCACATGGATGGCCAAAAGCGGCTGACGCACTTTGATTTGCGCATCTTCTCTGGCGCTGCGACCCATGCTCACCAAAGAACGCACCATATCCATCTTTGCTTCCAGAGCTTCATCCAACAACTCCTCGTTGCAACAGGGATAATCGCCCAAATGCACGCTGACTTTGCCTGTAAGCGAGCGGTAAATTTCTTCCGGCAAATAGGGCGCAAAGGGCGCTGCCAACAAACAGACCCCCGCCAGCACTTCGTACATGGTGTTATAAGCCGCTTTTTTATCATCATTCAACTCACTGCGCCAAAATCTTCTGCGGCTTCGGCGCACATACCAGTTGGACAAATCCTCGTTGACAAATTCCTGAATTCGACGCACCGTGCGCGTCATGTCATATTCATCCATGGCCTCGTTGGCGTCTTTGACCAAGCGGTTGTATTTTGACAAAATCCAACGGTCGATGTCTTCTCGCCGTTTCGGCTCAATATAAAATTCTTTCGGATCCACGCCGTCGGTATTGGCATACAGCGCAAAGAAATTGTATACATTGCGCAATGTATCAAAAAACTTGCTTTGCACATCTTTAATGCCTTCCACATCAAACTTTGTCGGCGTCCATACCGGCGAAACGTGCAACATATACCAGCGCAGTGCATCGGCGCCGTAAGTGTCAAACATCTCGAAGGGATCCACCGTATTGCCCCGACTCTTGCTCATTTTTCTGCCCTGGGCATCCAAAATCAAATCGTTGACCAATACGTTTTTGTAAGGAGACTGCTTCATCACAAAAGCAGAAATGGCAATGAGCGAGTAGAACCATCCCCGTGTCTGGTCAATGCCCTCGCATACAAAGTCCGCAGGAAATTGATCTTCAAAGATTTCTTTGTTTTCAAAGGGATAATGATATTGCGCAAAGGGCATGCTGCCGCTGTCAAACCAACAGTCGATGACGTCTGTCACACGCGTCATGGCACCGCCGCATTTTTCGCATTTGATATGCACTTCATCCACAAAAGGACGGTGCAGTTCAATATCCAACCCGATTTCCTCAACCGCTCGCTCTTTGAGTTCTTGCCTCGAACCGATGGAGGCGATTTCGCCGCAGTCGCATTTCCAAATATTTAACGGCGTTCCCCAATAGCGGTTTCGGCTAATGGCCCAGTCTTTGACATTTTCAAGCCAGTTGCCGAATCGTTTTTCACCTACAAAATCCGGGAACCAGTTTACGCTGTTGTTGCTGGCAACCAACACATCTTTCAGCGCCGACATTTGAATATACCAGCCGGAGCGCGCATAATACAACAGCGGCGTCTTGCATCGCCAACAATGAGGGTAATTATGCAAAACCCGTATTGTTTTGAACAGTTTTCCTTCTTTTCTCAACCAGGCGATAATGTCTTTGTCCGCCTCCATAACAAATTGGCCCTTCCAGGGCGTTTCGGTAAAGACGCCGTTTTCGTCTACAGGCTGCAAAATCGGCAAGTCGTATCGCTGTCCTGTTATGTAGTCTTCTTCCCCGAAAGCCGGCGCCGTATGCACAATGCCCGTGCCGTCATCAGTGGTTACATAATCGGCGCAGGTCACATAAAACGCTTTCTTGCCTTCGGGAATCTGCACAAAAGGAATGAGTTGTTCATATTCCAGATATTCCAAATCTTTGCCTTTGCACTCGCTGAGCACTTCGGCGGTTTCGCCGAAAAGCTTGCCCATCAATGCTTTGGCACAATACAAAACAATGCCCTTGCTTTTGACGCGCACATATTCCGCATCGGGATGCACGGTGAGCGCTACATTGGAAATCAGCGTCCAGGGCGTTGTGGTCCAGGCAAGCAAGTATTCATCTTCTTTTCCTTTTACCTTCATGGGCACAATAACCGTGTCTGCGGAGATTTCCGTATAGCCCAAGGCTACCTCGTGAGAGGCCAGTCCTGTTCCGCAACGGCTGCAATAGGGCATGATCTTATGTCCTTCGTACATATATCCTTCATCAAAAAACTTTTTGAGAATCCACCATTCCGTTTCAATATAATCATTTCGCAGCGTGATATAAGGATCGTCCATGTCGATGAAAAATCCCATGCGGTTCGTCATTTCCCGCCAGCGTGATTCATAGGTAAACACCGAGTCCCGGCATTTTTCATTGAACAACGCAATGCCGTATTTTTCAATTTCGGTTTTGCTGTGCAGACCCAGCTGTTTTTCCACTTCGATTTCCACAGGCAGGCCGTGGGTATCCCAGCCGGCCTTGCGNNTTTCCACTTCGATTTCCACAGGCAAACCATGGGTATCCCATCCCGCCTTTCGAATGACGCGCTCACCTTTCATCACATGATATTTACAAATACCGTCTTTAATGGTTCGTGAAATGACGTGATGAATACCCGGATTGCCGTTCGCTGTCGGCGGTCCGTCATAAAACACGTAGTTTTTGCATCCTTCTCTGTTTTCGATGCTCTTTTTTAAAATATCAATCTCTTCCCAATATTTTGCCAATGCCGCTTCATTTTGCTTGATATTGTCATTATTTAATGTTTCAAACGCCATATTTGCCTCCTGTTTATGTTCGTTTTCTTTCAAAAAAATAGCCGCCCCTGAAAGGGACGGAGAATATTCCGCGGTACCACCCAAATTGGTCTTGGCAATCGCCAGACCCACTTGACTGTTTTAACGCTGACAAGCGCAGCGCCTTGTTGAAAATCAGGCGCCAGGCTCCAAAGTGATCCGGCAAAGCAACTCATGGGCGGATTGCACCTGTCCCCGCTTCTCTGTCATGCTTTGTCTTTGCCCGTCTTTGTCATTGCCTTATGAACATGTGCTCTATTATCAACGATTCTTTCTTTTCTGTCAAGAGAGAATCGGTTTCTTTTTTCGTTATTTTTTCGGTATGACAATGGTAATCGTGATGTTTTCGCCATCTTCCTGTTCGGCATAAAGCGCACGAACCCCTGTTTTCTTGATGTCCGAAAAGGCTTTTTTAATGGTATTGACATAGATGCGTTTATCAAAAATATTGGTAACACGGCGCTTTGCGGGATTAATGGCGGCTTTACCGTTTATCGCATCAATCATTTCTTCGGTCTGGCGCACATTGAGCCCGCGGCGAACAATTCTTCTTGCTGCAGACATGCGCTCATTTACAGGCAGCTTCAACAATGCCCGCGCATGCCGCTCTGTAAGATTGTTTTTCTGCAACAAAGCCAGCACGTCTTCGTTTAAATTTAAAATGCGTAATTTGTTGGCAATGGTCGATTGTTTTTTGCCGATGATTTCCGATAATTGCTCCTGGGTGAGTCGGTACGTTGAAAGCAGCTGTTTGTACCCTGTCGCTTCTTCAACAAAATTCAAATCTTCTCGCTGCACGTTTTCAATCATGCTTAAAAAGGCTGCATCTTCTTCGCTCGCCTCAAAGATGATACAAGGCACACGGCGCAATCCGACCAGCTGTGCCGCCCGCAACCGCCGCTCGCCGGCAATTAAGTCAAAGCGCCCGTTTCCTGCATGTTTCACTGTAAGCGGCTGGATGATTCCCACTTTGGCGATGGATTCAGCCAACTCGTTTAGGCTGGTTTCGTCAAAATGTTTTCGAGGTTGATTTTTGTTGGGAATGATCCACTCCACGGGAATCATTTCGGTTTTGTTTATTTTTCCATTCATTTGTTTTTTTCTCCCTGCAACTTTTGCTGCTTCATTTTTTCCATATAAATCATCAGTGCCGATATATCCGCCGGGGATACCCCTGTAATGCGTGAGGCTTGTCCCAACGACGTCGGACGAATTTTGTTTAATTTTTCTCTGGCTTCCAATCTCAGATTTTTCATTTGCTGATAGTCAATATCTTCATCAATCTTTTTTTCTTCCATCTTTAAAAACCGCGCTACTTGTTCCTGCTGTTTTCTGATGTATCCTTCATATTGAATGGATATTTCCACCTGCTGCGTGATCTTTTTTTCCAAAGGCTTTCTGCTCGGATCAATCACGCTACTATCATTATACGTTATCTCCGGCCTTTTTAGCAATTCATATAATGAAATACTTTCTGAAACCGGCGAAGAAAAAACGGTTTGCAAAAACGCATTTGCCGTCTCTTTGCTGATTTTTGTGCTTTTCAGTCGCTGCAATTCTTGTTGAATCTCTTGTTTTTTCTGCAAAAACTTTTGATATCTTTCTTCACTGATCAGTCCTTGTTCATATCCTATTTCCGTCAAACGCAAATCAGCGTTGTCCTGACGCAACAGCAAACGATATTCCACTCGCGAAGTCATCATGCGATAAGGCTCCGCCGTTCCTTTTGTAACCAAATCATCAATGAGCACCCCGATATACGCCTGACTGCGATCCAAAATTAACGGCGCTTTCCCATCCATAAAATTCACTGCATTGATGCCTGCAATCAGCCCTTGAGCCGCCGCTTCTTCATAGCCGGAGCTGCCGTTAATCTGCCCCGCCATAAACAGTCCTTTGATTTGTTTTGTTTCCAAAGACAAGGTCAGTTGATGCGCTTCAATGGCATCATATTCAATGGCATAGGCGCTGCGCATAATCTCGGCCTTTTCCAATCCCGGCACCGTGTGCATCATAGCCTCTTGCACATCTTCAGGCAACGATGACGACATTCCCTGCACATAAAGTTCGTTGGTGTCAAGCCCCTCGGGCTCAATAAACAACTGGTGTTTCTCTTTATCCGCAAAGCGAACGATTTTATCTTCAATGCTGGGGCAATAACGCACGCCTACCCCTTCAATCATACCGCTGTACATTGGCGCACGGTGCAAATTTTCAAGAATAATGCGTTTCGTCTCTTCGTTGGTATATGTTAAATAACAAGGCACTTGCGGAGCGGAATCAAATTCGTTTTCAAACGAAAACGGTTCGATGACTTCATCACCGTCCTGGCGTTGCATTTTTGAAAAATCCACGCTGCGTTTATTGATGCGAGCGGGCGTGCCTGTTTTCAGACGCATCAGACGCAAGCCGTGAGACAGCAGGTTTTCTGATAACTTCTCGGAAGCGCTCATGCCGTTTGGCCCGCTGGTGTAAGACGTTTCACCGATAATGATTTTTCCGTTTAAATAGGTGCCCGAAGCCACAATCACCGCTGCTGCCGAGAAAATTCTGCCGGTTTTTGTTATTACACCGCACACAATCCCCTCTTCAACCAATAACTTTTCCGCCTCTTGCTGCATCAGTGTGAGATTTTGCTGATTTTCCAACACCTGTTTCATTTCGCTCTGATATCTTTTTTTATCCGCCTGTGCACGAAGCGAACGCACGGCATGTCCTTTGGCGGTGTTGAGCATCCTGCTTTGAATAAAGGCTTTATCAATATTTTTGCCCATTTCTCCGCCCAAGGCGTCAATTTCTCGCACCAAATGCCCTTTGCCCGTTCCGCCAATGGAAGGATTGCAGGGTAGTAACGCTACCGAATCTAAATTCATCGTCAACAACAGCGTATTTTTTCCCTTTCGCGCTGCGGCAAGCGCCGCCTCACACCCTGCATGCCCTGCACCGATGATCACAATGTCGTACGGCTCTGTTTTTCTCGTTCCCATGTTTTTATTTCCCTAAGCAAAAATTCGCAAAAATGCGATCAATAATGTCTTCCCCGACAGATTGTCCGGTAATTTGATATAAAGATTCCAAACAATCCCGAATGTCGATTTCGACCAAATCCACCACCATGCCTCTGCTTAAGTTTTCCTGTCCGTTTCTGAGGCTGGCAGCCGCTTTCGCAATCAACTCCTCTTGCCTGGCATTTGCCGATAATGCTGCTGCAAGAACCTCTTCGGAAAACCCTGCCTCTTGCACAATCTTTTCTTCCAATTCTTCCAGCCCTTCTTTAGTTCGCGCAGAAAGGATGACGGGATTTTTGTTGCTTAATCTCTCCTCCACGGAGGGATGAATTTTTATATCACTTTTATTGATGAGATAAATGACTCTTTTTGTTTTCAGCCGTGCACAGATTTCGTCGTCCTGCTCTTCCCATGCCCGACTGCCGTCTGCGACAAAGAGCACGATATCCGCTTCTTCAATCACCTCAAGACTCCTGGCAACGCCGATTTTTTCGATGACATCTTCCGTACTGCGAATGCCGGCCGTATCGATAATCAATACCGGAATTTGTCTGATATTGATATATTCGCTGATGGTGTCTCTTGTAGTGCCTGCAATATCGGTCACAATCGCTCGTTCCCTGTTAATCAGCGCATTGAGCAGCATGCTTTTGCCCGCATTGGGTTTGCCTACAATCGCAACTTTCAACCCTTCATTCAATATTTTGCCGCGCACGGCATTTTTTTGCAGCGTTTGCAGTTTGCTTTCCGCTTTGGCAAGCAGGGTAAAAACCGCTTCATCTTGTGCTTCTTCAATATCGTATTCGGGATATTCAATGCCTACGCCAATATAAGCCAGTGCATCAGTCAAATATGTTTTTATTTCTTTTAATTCATCGGACAAATGTCCTTTGAGTCTGTTTTGCGCCGCCTGCAGCGATGCGCGCGTTTTCGCATCAATAATATCCATCACCGCTTCGGCTTGCACCAAATCAATGCGTCCGTTTAAAAAGGCACGCTTTGTAAATTCGCCCCCTTCGGCTAAACGTGCTCCGCAGTCCAACACCGATTGCAAAATGGCCTGGGTGGCAACCTGTCCGCCATGGCAATTGATTTCGGCAATGTCTTCGCCGGTGTAACTGTAAGGCGCACGATGTTTGCTGACAAGCACTTCGTCAATGATATTTCCCGTACGCACATCCACGATGTGTCCATAACCCAGTTGCTTGTTTTTGATTTCTTCAAAAGTCTTGCCTTTTACACCTCGATATATTTTTTGCATCACGACAAAAGCCTCTTGACCGCTGATACGCACAATGCTGATGCCCGAAAGCCCCATCGCCGAAGAAATGGCTGCAATCGTGTCCGTTCTGTTCTCCATACTTACTTTTTCTCTTTTCTTTCAAAAGTGCCTTTTATTGTAACGAAATTATTTCCCGATGTCAATTTTTCTGTTGCCCATTTTCGCTCAATACAAGACCCCCGACAACACAAGCGGGGGTCTTGTCAAAGAAGCTTGGTATTTAGGATTGATACTGAATCAACAACGCATCCACAACACTGAGACCTTTGCCTTCTTCATAGACAAAAACAGGGTTCAGATCCAATTCTTTGAGAGTATCTCTGTGCTTTGCCGCATAATCGCTGATTTTGACAATGGTCTCTGCTAAAGCGTCAACATCGGCAGGTTTGCTGCCTCTGTATCCGGTCAACAGTTTATAGGCCTTGAGTTTTTTGAGCATTCCCAATGCCTCGTCTTTGTTCATCGGCGCCGGATAAAGCGCTACATCTTTAAATATTTCCACAAACACCCCGCCGAGTCCTACCAAAACCATCGGTCCAAACAACGCATCATTGCTGATGCCGATAATGATCTCAATTCCCTTCGGCGCCATTTCCTGCACGAGCACGCCATCAATCACCGCATCTGGCATATAATTTTTGCAGGCAACCATGATTTCATCAAAAGCTTGCAGCGCTTCCTGTTGTGATTGAATGGAGAGTTTTACACCTCCCGCATCGGTTTTGTGTAAAATATCCGCTGAACTGACTTTTAAAACCACGGGAAAGGAAAACTCTTTTTCCAAAACGGTTTTCAACTCCTCTTTCGTCGTCACCACCGCTTGTTTCGGAATCGTGATTCCCGCTTCTTTGATGGCTTCTTTGCTGTCATATTCACTGAGCGCCACCGTTTGTTTTGCAGCGTTGTCTACGGAAGGATAGGCAAACGAAAGGGTACGTTTCGAAGGATCATATTGTGAAAACTTCACCAATTGTGCAATTTGTCTGTAGGCTTTTTCACCGCCGGAAGGCATGACGATGCCATGACGTTCCAACTGTTCCAAATAGTCGCGATTGCGCGTACCTTCAAAAGAAGATACGGCAAAAATCGGTTTTTTGTTGGAAGATTCTTCTACCGCCGCACAGGCCGCGTTGATTTGATTTTCGACTACCAGATGTTTGCCCAGACCGATATTGATCCCCAATGTAATGATGCCAATCTCATCACTCTCCAACAGCGCTTTGACGATTTTTTTATTTCCTTCCACATTATACATCAGCGCCGTGGTAGCATCTAAAGGATTGTTCGGCGTAGCAAAAGGCGGCAGCAACTCCATCACTGCCTTTTTTACATTGGCATCAAAATCCGGATGCACCAATCCGTATTTTTCACATATGTCGGCACAAACTGCTGTTTCACCGCCGGATAAGTTGAGGCTTGCCAAAGTGCCTTTTTCCGCCAATGTGCCTTTGAGTACGGTAAACATCCTTGTCAAAGCAATCAGATCTGCAAAGTCTTCGGCCACCACCACGCCGAATTTTTCAAAAATCGCATCATAAGTCGCACTGTCTCCGGCCAGGTTTCCGGTATGAGAAGCTGTCGCCGCCGCTCCTTTTTTTGATCTTCCGCTTTTCAGCACAATGAAAGGCTTTCGTTTTTCTGCCGCCGTTTTCAATGCGTTTTCAAATATCTCCGGTTTTTTAATGCCTTCCAAATACACGGCGATTACGCTTACTGCATCTTCCTGAGCATAGAACAACAACACATCCTCAATCGTCACAATGTTTCCGTTTCCCGTCGAAGCCATATACGACATACCAAAACCCGCCTCGGACAAATGTTTAATGATAAAGCCGCTTTGCCCCACCACTCCCACACCTGTATTGTCGTTAAATTCAAATTTGGTGTCCAGCCCCCACATCATCACCTGATCCACATTATTCATCAATCCCAGGCAATTGGGCCCGATTACAGCCATATCATAGGTTTTTGCCACTTCTATCAAGCGTTTTTCCAATTTCTTTCCCGCTTCGTCCCTTTCTTCCGAAAACCCGCTGGCAAAGATCACTGCTCCGCCGATTCCTTTTTTTCCTGCTTCCTCCATTAGCGGAATAATCGTGGAACTGGGTGTACACAAAACCACACAGTCCACTGCCTCGGGCAAATCGCTGATACAGGGATAACACTTTTTGCCCAACAGTTCTTGCCGTTTCGGGTGAACAAAGTACACCTTTTCACCCAGCTTACCGCGCAAGGCGTTTTGTGCGGCGTAGTTGCCGAAGCTGCCTTTTCTGTCGCTGACGCCGACAACGGCAATGCTTCTCGGTTTCATTACTTTGCGAATGTCCATCAAATTTACCTCCTTTAAAACATTTTTTTGAATTTTCTCTCGAATCTTCTTTTGAATAACATGTTCTTTTGGTATATTTGTTTGTTTGCTGATAAAAAAAGGCAGCCTGTTTTCGCTGCCTCGTCCTTATCGTTTTACCTCAATCAAAATGCGTCGATAGGGCTCCTCTCCTTCGCTTACGGTGACTACACGCTTGTTGTTCTGTAAATATGCGTGAATAATACGTCTCTCATAAGGATTCATTGGCTCCAATTCCACTCTTCGGCGGGTTTTAATAGCTCGTTGCGCCATTTTATCTGCAAATTCTTTGAGCGCCCGTTCTCTTTTTTCCCGATACCCTTCCGTATTGAGTATAATTTTTGTATATTTTTCAGCGTTTTTATTCACTGCCAGACTCACCAAATATTGCAACGCATCTAATGTAACCCCTCTTCTGCCGATTAAATAGCGCATATTGTCTCCTGTAATCGTCACTAACAACAGATTTTCTTCTTTTTCTTCGACATGCGCTTTGCCTTCAATGCCCATGGCCTTCATAACCGCTTCAAGAAACTCGACGGCTTTCTCTTTGGAACCTTGAGGCAGCAACGAAACTTCTACTTTCGCCTGTTTGCTTAAAATACCCATCAAACCGCTGCTGGGAATTTCCAATACTTTCGTTTCTACCTGATCTTGGGTCGCACCCAATTCCTGCAACGCAGCCTCAATTGCCTCTTCAACAGTCCTCCCTTTTTTAATAACAGATTTTTGCATTTTATCACACTTCCTTTGTTGGTTTTTCTCTTAAGAAATAATACTGCTGTACAATCGACAACGCCGTTTGCAAAAACCAGTAAATCGCCAACCCCGCCGGGAACGTAAATGAAATGTATCCAATCATGCCATACATTGCATAATTGAACATCTTCATTTGTCGTTGTTGCTGCTCACTTTGCAGCTGCATGGTCATTTTCGTCATGAAAATCTGCGAAACAATTGACAGCACAGGGAAAATGTACCATCCGTTATTCAAGCCGCTTTTTACCGCATCAATCACTTGCGGCATCTGGCTCAATAAATTCAATTTTGTGCCATCCGCCAAAAAATTCATGCCGTCAGGAGAACCCAGGTTTTTCACCCACAAAAAACTCATGTCCACTGCATTGATGGTGCCGTCCAAAAACACCCATTGTTCCGGCTGACGAAGCACGGTAAAAAGCGCTATGATAATGGGAAATTGCAATAAAACCGGCAAACAGCCGCTCAAAGGATTGTAGTTGTGTTTTTGATACAACTTTTGCATTTCCATGCCTAATTTTTCTTTGTTGTCGGCATATTTCTTTTGCAGTTTTTCCATCTCGGGCTGAATTTCTTTCATAATTTTCATGGATTTGTTTTGCTTGATGCTAAGAGGCAACAACAACACCTTTGCCAAGATGGAAAAGATAACAATGGCCAAGCCGTAGCTGTCTACAATATTGTAAATAAAAAACAGGGCCTTTCCGAAAAACGCATATAGTATGGACATAAAGCCTCCAGATAAAAATATTTACGGCAGGGGATCATATCCCCCTTTAAATAACGGATTACATTTTAAAATCCGTTTGACTGACAAATAAAATCCTTTGAAAAACCCGTATTTCTCAAAGGCTTGCAAACTGTATGAAGAGCAGGTGGGATAAAAACGACAGCGAGCCGGCGTATAAGCAGAAATATATTTTTGATAAAATCGAATTATTTTTATAAAAACGATGCTCATTTTTTCTCCGCCTGCACCCATATTTTGTGTCTTTTTGCCAACTGAACAAATGACTTTTTCAATGCAGGATGTTCTGCCTTGTCTATACCGCTGCGGGCAATCAAAACGATGTCATATCCGATACACAGGTTCTGTTCGCTGTTCCGGTAGAGTTCTTTGAGTCTTCTGCGTGCCCGATTACGCACCACGGCACCTCCGACTTTTTTGCTTGCCACTACGCCCAGTTTGTTTTGTTCACTTCCGTTGGCAACGCAAAGCATCACCATTGTTGTTTCAGCATGTCCTTTTGCTTTTTTATATACCTTTTGAAATCCGCTCTTTTTTAGCATGATTGTATGCTTCATGGTTTGCTGCACTTCTCAAACAAACCGCTTTGCACAGCGGTTATGCCGATAGTTTTTTTCGTTGTTTTTCTCTTCTGCGACGCAAAACATTTTGCCCGCTTGCTGTAGCCATTCTATTGCGAAATCCGTGCTTTTTCTTTCTTTTGCGCATATTGGGCTGAAATGTCATTTTCATGAATCTCTTCCTCCTCCACCCTTGTATCTGAAATATTTTTTATTTTTTGCTGAGTCATTTTATTATACTGTTCAAGCATTTGGGTGTCAAGAATTATATCAGTTTCCAAAACGGCTTGTCAAGCATAGAGCTCTACCCTCCCTTTTTGTTCTTTATTGCTTTCTATCCTTGTTTTCTCGTTTTGTTTTTCATAAAAACACACTGTTTTTATCCACAATTTTTCTGTTTTTGGGATTATTTTTGTTTTTTTGTTGATAACTTTTTATTTCTTTGCTATGATTGATTGCACCGCGAGAGATATCCCCAACTAAGTTATCCACTTATTCACACCCTGTGGATAACTTGTGTAAAGTTTTGTTTTTCTTTCTTTTCACACGTTGGATTCTTTCCCCCTCCCTTATGAAAATGCTGTCGTGTTATTTGTAAACTGTCTTTTTACACAACACATACACAAATTATACACTGACAATGCACTTGTGAATAAACTTATTGTACTTTTGCACGATAAAGGAGTTTTACAACTTATGGATAAGCAAAATATGTCCGCCATTTGGGACAATGCACTCAAAAATATCAAAGGCGAACTGAAACCCAATATTTTTAACCAATACATTCAGCGTCTTGTACCCCTTTCCATTTCTAAAAATACACTGATTTTGCAGGTGGAAGAAGAATTTGAACTCAAGATTATAGAAGCGCGCTATATTGTATTGATTTCCAATATTTTAAAAGAAATTACGGAAGGCTCTGTCAACAAAGTAGAATTTGTGTTGCCTTCCGCTGCCTCATCCTATAAAGATCTTTCCGGCTCCGATTTTTCCAACGCCCCCAATCTCATGGATCGTTATACCTTTGATACCTTTGTTGTGGGGGGAAGCAACCACTTTGCCTATGCGGCATCACTGGCTGTCGCCGAATCGCCTGCCAAAAAATACAATCCGTTGTTTATCTACGGCGGGGTCGGCTTAGGCAAAACGCACCTGATGCAAGCTATCGGCAATTATATTCACAAACGCAGCCCGAAGAAGAAAATTCTCTATATTTCTTCGGAACAGTTTATGAATGAATTCATTTATGCGCTGCAAAAAAAGACCAATATTTCTTTTCGAAACAAATATCGCACCGTAGATGTTTTACTCATTGACGATATTCAATTTATCGGCACCGGTGAGAGTACACAGGAGGAGTTTTTTCACACTTTTTGCGCCCTGCACGCCGATAACAAACAAATCGTAATTACCAGCGACAAACCCCCGAAAGATATTCCCCGCCTTGAAGAAAGACTGCGTTCCCGGTTTGAACAAGGACTTATTTGCGACATTCAACCCCCCGATTTTGAAACGCGGGTGGCCATTTTGCGCCGAAAATCGGAACGGGAATCCGTCGATATTCAAGCGGACGTCATTGATTTTATTGCATCAAACATTCAATCCAATATCCGTGAATTGGAAGGAGTATTATTAAAGGTTAAAGCCATCAGTGAACTGACAAAACAGCCTATTACACTGGATTTGGTTCGGGAACAAATCAAAGACGTTTCTTCTTTTAGCAATAAAAAAGTCAGTGTAGACGTGATTAAATCGGTGGTCTGCGATTATTTCGATTTAACGGTAGAAGAACTTTCTTCCAAACAACGAACAAAAATGATTGCCTATCCAAGGCAAATTGCCATGTATTTGACGAGAAACCTCACCGACTATTCCACAAAGCAAATTGGAGCAGAGTTTGGAAATCGCGACCATACAACGGTTTTATACGCCTGTGAAAAAATCAAAGAAGATTTGATGAAAAATCATATTTTAAAAAACGACATTGAACACCTGGTAAAAGAAATTAAAAAATAGAAAATGATTTGATCGATTTATTCACAACTTACTCACTATATTTTCGTCAGCCTCCTCTTGTAATAGATAGGATTTTCGTATACAATATTTTCTATCCACGAAACTAACAGTCCTATTATTACTACTGTTATTATAGATAAATATTTATCAAAAGAAGGATATTGATATGAAACTAATGATTAATAAGACCGATTTGATCAGCGCATTAAATTATGTGTCAAAAGCAGTCTCAACAAGAACCACCAACCCTTCCTTGGAAGGCATGTATTTGTCTTGTGCAAATAATATTTTAACGTTATTTGCAACGGATTTAGAAATGAGCATTCATACACATGTAGATGTAGAAATGCTACAAAGCGGGAGTGTGGTGGTACCCAGTCGAATTTTTATCGAAATCGTTCGAAAACTTCCGTCGGAGCAAATTTTGATTGAAACGGATGAAAACAAAATGCATCTTGTTTCCGATGAATCCCAAATCGATATTCATATCCAAAGTGCAGCCAATTATCCTGCCATTCCTTCTGTTTCCGTAACGGATTATATGATTTTAGGAAGCGACAAACTGAAAAGAGCCATTCGCGAAACGATTTTTGCTGCGGCTATTGATGCGCAAATGCCGGTTCTAACAGGACTGTTGTTGGAAATGAGCAAAGATCAATTCCAATTAACGGCTCTTGACGGATACAGAATGGCCATACGAAAAGAAACCATAGAAGACGGCTTAGAGTTTTCCTGTATTATTCCCGCGCGAGTATTGAGCGAATTGTATAAGATATTGAATCTGGAAAGCAACAGCGATGTCATGATCAAATATGCCGAAAAAAGCGTTCATTTTACGATAGGAGATACGATTTTAATTTCGAACCTCATCGGAGGAAATTTTATCAAATACAATGATATCATTCCCAAAAACAGCAATTTGATTGTGAAAACAGCAACGAAAAAGCTTTTGGATGCTTGTGAAAGAGCCAGCCTGGTTGCCAGGGAAGGAAAAAATAACCTGATTAAATTTCATTTCGAAGAAGGACAGTTTCACATTGTGTCCAACAGCGAAGTGGGCAGTGCCAATGAATATGTGGAAAGCGAAATACAAGGGAGTGACTTAAAAATATCTTTCAATTCCAAATATTTTATTGACGTATTAAAAAACACTTCCGAAGAAACGGTGGTATTGTATTTTATTGACAATTTATCTCCCTGCGTTGTCAAAACGCCCAACAGTGAAGAAATGCTCCATGTGATTCTTCCTGTTCGCTATAAAGAATGATTTTTTGTTCTAAAATATGCAGTGTCTTTCGTTATGAAAGACACTGTTTTTTTATATAAAAAAAACAGAAAAAAATGCAGAAATCCGTGGTGTTTGTAAGGGTTTTATGCTATAATATGCAAAGAAAAAGAACCTGGCGAAAAAGACAGATATTCTTTTTTTTATGGGGTCGGGAAAAAGGGTGTTTACAGGGAGAATAGATGTATATTCAAGAAGTTTTTATTAAACATTTTAGAAATTTATCGGATATCGACCTATTATTCCATCGTCAATACAATATTATTCATGGCCAAAATGCACAGGGAAAAACAAATCTTGTCGAAGCATTATATTACTTAAGCTGTGCAAAATCGCATCGGGAAAATGCTTTTGTCAATTTGATACATTACGAAAAAGAATTCGCCTTGATAAGAGGTGTAATTCATAAGCATAATATAAACAGTAAAATTGAAATTTTGTTGGAAAAAAACGGTAAAAGAAAAATAAAAATAGACGAAAATAACACGCCGGCAAGCATGCTTTATGACGAATTTGCCGCGGTGATATTTTATCCTGACGATTTGAGGATTATCAAGGACGGTCCGGAAAAAAGAAGAAGATATTTAGATGTTTCTATTTCAAAAATCAATAAAAATTATAAAAAAGCCTTGCGTGAATATTATCGACTGTTAAAACATCGCAATTATTTGCTCTTGGAGCAAAAAAAAGGGTACGAAGAACTATTGGAGATCTTTGATGAACAAGTTGCATTATTCGGCGCTTATATTACAAAAAAAAGAGTACAGTATTTAGCGGAAATACAGCAAAATATTCAAAAAACACACAATGAAATTGCCGGCGGCAATGAACAAATTTCTATTCGTTACCAAAGCGCCGTTTTGGAAAAAAACACCAATACGGAAGAGCTGGAACAATGTTATAAAATGCTTTTAAAAGAGCATTTCAAAGAAGACAGTTACAGGAAAATTACAACGCAAGGAATTCATAAAGACGATTTTCATGTGTTTATAAACGGGCGATTTGCCAAACAATTTGGCTCGCAGGGGCAGCAAAAAACCGCTGCGATTGCGCTGAAATTAAGCGAAATAGAATTGTATGAGGCGCATAACGGCACCAGACCCATTGTGTTGTTGGATGATGTGCTCAGCGAGTTGGATGAACAAAGACAAAAAAGGCTTTTGCAAATGCTCTATAAAACACAAGTATTTATTACTGCAACCGCCGATGAAGTAAAAAAAGAATTTCATAAAACAGAATATGCACTGTTTCATATACAAGAAGGAAAAGTCAGTCAAACAGTGCGATGAACATAAAAGGAGAAAACAATATGGCTCGAAACGACGCGCCTCAATATGGCGCAGAGCAAATACAAGTCCTGGAGGGGTTGGAAGCAGTCCGAAAAAGACCGGGGATGTATATCGGCAGCACAGGCAAAGACGGGCTGCATCATTTGGTCTATGAAGTCATTGATAACAGTGTAGACGAATTTGTGGCGGGATACGGAAAAACCATCACGGTAGAAATTTTAAAAGACAATGTTATCCGCATCAAAGACGAAGGGCGAGGGATTCCCACGGATTTGCACCCGAAATTAAAAAAAAGCGGTGTGGAAGTTTCTTTGACGATTTTGCATGCCGGAGGAAAATTTAACGACCAAACCTATAAAGTATCCGGCGGATTACACGGCGTAGGTGTGTCGGTGGTCAACGCTTTGTCCGAATGGTTGGTGGTACGTGTAGAGCAAAAGGGAGCCATACACGAGCAAAGATACGAACGCGGCAAAGCGGTTACAGAACTCGAAGTAGTGGGCAAATCCAACAAAACCGGAACCGGTATTACCTTTAAACCGGATCGGGAAATATTCAGCGAACTCGAATTTCGCTATGAGACCTTGGTTACCAGAGTTCGTGAATTGGCGTATTTAAATAAAGGGCTGCGCATTGTGTTGAAAGACGAAAACACAGAAAAAGAAGAAACGTTTTTGTACGAAGGCGGATTGCGGCAGTTTATTCAATATATCAATAAAAGCAAAGAAGTGTTGCATGAAGATATTATGTATTTTGAAAAAAGCACCGATGAATTTCAAATTGAATTGGCCATGCAATACACGAAAACCTATTCGGTGGATAACGATATCTATACGTATGCCAACAACATCAAAACCACTGAAGGCGGTATGCACTTAAACGGATTTAAAATGGCGTTGACTCGTACGGTAAACGCCTATGGACGAAAATATAAATTCATCAAAGAAAACGAAAGCAACCTCTCGGGGGAAGATATTCGAGAAGGGCTTTCCGCTGTGCTCAGTATTAAAATGTCCAATCCTGAATTTGAAGGACAAACGAAAACAAAACTCGGCTCTCCGGGGATTCGAGGGTTGACCGATGCGACAGTGGGCGAATTTGTAGGCGCTTATTTGGAAGAACATCCCAACACGGCAAAAGAAATTTTGGAAAAAGCGCTTCAGGCTTCAAGGGCGCGGGCGGCAGCGCAAAAGGCGAAAGAGACCATTCGCAGAAAAACCGTGTTGGAAAGCAGCACACTGCCGGGAAAATTGGCTGACTGTCGCGAGCGGGATCCTGCACTCAGCGAGTTATATATCGTGGAAGGAGACAGCGCCGGCGGCAGTGCAAAGCAAGGAAGAGATTCGAAAACGCAAGCCATTTTGCCGCTGCGGGGAAAAATTCTCAACGTAGAAAAGGCCAGAGAAGATCGCATTCTGAATACGGAAGTGATTATTTCGCTGGTTACTGCCATCGGAGCGGGGATTCAAGAAGAATTTGATATAGAAAAAATCAGATATCACAAAATCATTATCATGACGGACGCCGATGTGGATGGAGCGCATATTCGTACGCTGCTGCTGACGTTCTTTTTCCGTTACGGCAGACAAATCATCGATAGAGGGTATCTGTATATTGCGCAACCGCCGCTTTATAAACTGCAAAAAGGCAAACAAATCGAATATGCTTACAGTGATGCAGATATGGAGCAAAAGATGGCGGAAATGGGCAAAACAGGGGTCAATTTGCAGCGCTATAAAGGCCTGGGAGAAATGAATCCTGAACAGTTGTGGGAAACGACCATGGATCCGATCAATCGAACCTTGCTGCGCGTAACGATTGAAGATGCAATTCATGCCGATGAAATTTTTACGATTTTAATGGGCGATCAGGTGCAACCGCGTAAAGATTTCATCGAAGAAAATGCGAAAAAAGTCAGAAACCTTGATATTTAATGCTGAAGGCTGAAAGGAAACATTATGTCCGAGAAATTGTTTGATAAAGTTGAAGACATCAATATTGTTGATGAAATGCAAACCAGCTACATTGATTATGCCATGAGTGTCATTGTGGGTCGTGCACTGCCTGATGTGCGGGACGGACTGAAGCCGGTTCACAGACGTATTCTTTATTCCATGGACGAAATCGGCATGGGCGCTGACAAACCTTACAAAAAAAGCGCTCGTCTTGTCGGGGACGTTTTAGGCAAATATCATCCCCATGGAGATACGGCTGTCTATGATGCCATGGTACGCATGGCGCAAGATTTTGCAACGCGCTATCCCCTGGTAGACGGGCACGGAAACTTTGGTTCGGTGGACGGAGACAGTGCGGCCGCCATGCGTTATACGGAAGCACGTATGACAAAGCTGGCAGCGGAATTGCTGCGTGATATTGAAAAAAACACCGTGGATTTCGGCCCCAACTTTGACGAGTCCCTTCAAGAGCCGTTGGTATTGCCAGCCAAATTCCCCAACCTGTTGGTCAACGGTTCATCAGGTATTGCCGTCGGCATGGCCACCAATATACCGCCGCATAATTTGGGAGAAGTCATTGATGCGATGTGTGTACTGATCGATCATCCCGATGTGACCATTGAAAAACTGATGAAATATATTAAAGGGCCCGACTTTCCCACCGGGGGCATTATTCTGGGCAAGTCAGAAGTCAAAAGAGCTTATGAAACAGGGCGTGGACATATCAAAGTACGAGCTCGTACAGAGATTGAAGAAGATATTGGACGCGGTCGTTCAAGAATCGTGATTACAGAATTGCCTTATCAGGTAAACAAAGCCAAATTGGTAGAAAAAATTGCCGATTTGGTAAAAGAAAAGAAAATTGAAGGTATTGCTGATATTCGGGATGAATCCAACCGGGAGGGCACTCATGTTGCCATTGATATCAAGCGGGACTTCAGTCCGCAAATTGTACTCAATTTGCTGTTTAAATATACGCAAATGCAGGAAACCTTCGGTGTGATTATGCTGGCGTTGGTGGATAATGTACCTCGTGTGCTGAATTTGAAAGAGGTCATGCATTATTATTTGGAACATCAAAAAGAGGTCATTGTCAGACGTACAAAATATGATTTGGAAAAAGCCGAAGACCGCGCGCATATTTTAGAAGGGTTGCGTGTTGCCCTTGAAAATATAGATGAAGTCATCGATATTATCAAAAAATCCAAAGACGGTGCTGTAGCGAAAACCAGACTGATGGAACGGTTTGCGTTGTCGGATAAGCAAGCGCAAGCGATTTTGGATATGCGCCTGCAGCGTTTGACGGAACTGGAAACCGAAAAAATAGAAAACGAATATAATGAACTCATGCGTTTCATTGATGAGATGACGATGTTGCTCGGCAGCGAAGCGTTGATATTGAACGTTATTAAGACCGAATTGTTGGAGATTAAAAAAAGATACAACAATCCGCGCAGAACAACTTTTGAAGCAGATTATGAAGAGTTGTCCATGGACGACTTTATCGAAACCGAAGACATTGTCATTACGTTGACCCATGTGGGTTATATCAAGCGCATCAGCGCCGATACCTACAGTGCGCAAAAACGAGGAGGCAAGGGAATTACGGCGCTTAGCACAAGAGAGAATGACTTTGTTCAAAATCTCTTTACTTGCACGACAAAGCATTTCTTATTGTTCTTTACGAATAAGGGCAGAGTCTATCGCCTCAAAGCTTATGAAATTCCCGAAGCGTCCCGCACTGCACGGGGTATGGCCATTGTCAATCTGCTGCAAATGCAGCCAGGTGAAAAAATAACGGAAGTTTTTCCGGTGGAAAATTTTGATGAAGGACAATTTTTGGTGATGGCAACGGCAAAAGGAACCGTGAAAAAAACGTCATTGCATGAATATGACACCTCACGAAAAACGGGAATTATTGCCCTGACATTGGATGAAGACGATGAACTGATCAGCGTGCGCATGACCACAGGCAAAGACGAAATTGTTTTGGGCACGAAAAACGGATACGCCATTCGCTTCAGCGAAGAAGAAGTGCGACATGTGGGCAGAGCGGCAAAAGGAGTCCGCGGCATTCACTTACGCAAGGGCGACAGCGTCATCGGTATGGATATTGCCGATGATGAAAAAGCCGTATTATGTGTAAGCGTTAACGGTTATGGTAAGGTTACTCCGATAAAAATGTATCGCAAACAGAGCCGGGCAGGAAAAGGGATGCTTACCTATCAGGTCACCGAAAAAACAGGAGAATTGGCCGGGTTTAACATGATCAGCAAAGAAGAAGATTTGATGATGATTAATAACCAAGGCATTGCCATTCGTTTGGAAGCAAAGCAAATCAGCTCAACCGGACGAGCAACGCAAGGGGTGCGTTTGCAACGGCTTGCCGCAGATGAAAAGGTAGTGACCATTGCGAAAATGGTTCCGGCGGAAATGGACGAAGAATAATAAAATATTGATGAAAAACAGCGGCATGGGTTGCCGTTGTTTTTTTAAAATAAAATATTGAACAACCAATAAAGGTTCTCGTCTACGCTTTGATGATGTGAGGCCTCTGTCGGTTAAGTTAACGGTAAAACTAACCGTAAAGGAGTTGTTAGGTCTCTAGAGAAGAATAGAGAAGAATAGAGAAGAATAGAGAAGAATAGATATAGAAAAGAGATAGTCAAGAACAATGATTTATCGTGCGCTTATCATGGAGCCCATTAAAAAAATGTGTCGGCAAGTTGTTGCGCTTGATGGAAGGATGATTGTTTTAAATCATTTTGTATTTTATAGAAGATGTGCTTTTCAGAAAGGTTTCTTCATCAATGCGATATAGAAAGCATTGCTTGCTGGCAGGACAAAAGACGCAAGGAAACAATCCTTGCGTCTTTTTTATCTGTATTACAAGAAGAGATGATTATCGAATAAAATTGGTACGCAGCGGAGTCTCGCTGGCAGGGGGCGGCGTTTTGCCTTCGGCAATCAATTTCATGATCCAAGCCAGGTTGCGGGCAGCCACCTGCAGAATTTGCACACCCTCTTTGTCTTCATAGATATCGTCAGGGCAGTTGTGTCCATGAACAATATTCCAATATTGAGAGGAAGGAACAATCATTTTGGAATAATGCAAATAGTGATTGAGTTGGTCAAAGGTGGAGCTGCCGCCGGAGCGACGTGCGGAAACGACGCTCATACCTGCCTTATGGGCAAGACGTTGCGGTCCGCCGGCAAAAAAGAACCGGTCCAAAAAACTTTTCATGCTGCCGGCAATCCCGGAAAAATGTACGGGAGAGGCGAAGATAAATCCGTCTGCCTTGCGGGACAGGGCAATTGCCTGATTGACCACATCGTCAAAAACGCACGACACAGGATCTTGTTGGGCGCAGCGTCGGCAAGCGATGCAACCACGAATCGGATCGGTGCCGATATGAAAAAGAATCATGCCGATATCTTGTTTCTTTAATTCTTCTTCGATAATCTTTAATGCGGTGTAGCAGCAACCTTTTTCGTTGGGGCTTCCGTTAACGGCAAGAACATGCATAGTTTTTTCTCCTTTCTTGTTGAGAAGTAAGGTTATTATATCATGGGAGAATGCAATAATATATTATTAGAATCGAAAACAGCGTAAAAGTGTGGTATGATAAAAAACATCTTTATAAAGCAGGCAGGAGCCCTATGGAAGAACAACGTGTCCGTGTTCATTTGATTGATGAGTTACGCGGGTTGCTCATTATCATCATTGTCCTCTATCATCTTCTTTATGATATTGATGTGTTTTTTCCCTCAAACCGGCCTTGGACGGCGATTCCGCTGGTGGAAGCCATTCGCTTGACGGCTGCCTGCTCATTTATTGTGATTGCCGGCATTTCGTGTCACTTTACGCGCAGCAATATTCGGCGAGGAATCAAAACCTTGTTGTGGGCCTTGCTCATCACGCTGACTACTGCTGTGTTGGTACCGGAGCAAATGATATGGTTCGGCATTTTGCATTTGCTGGGAAGTTGCATGGTGCTTTACGGTGCGACATTTTCGGTACTTAAAAAAATTAAGCCGATGATTGGCTTGGTTATAAGTCTTTTGTTGTTTCTTTT
Source organism: Eubacteriaceae bacterium UBA1433 (assembly GCA_002329295.1). GTDB lineage: Bacteria > Bacillota > Clostridia > Eubacteriales > UBA1433 > UBA1433. Next base: position 387,222 of record DCTT01000026.1, on the reverse strand, counting down.
TACCTATCGAATTTTTCATGGTGTTGTCGGCTGGGTGCCCCTGTTTGAAATCCATCTTCCTCAAGGACTTTATACCAAAGATTTTTTGTTTCCTTTGGGCTTTGCGAAAGAAGGATTTTTCTCTTCCGATTACTATCCGTTATTGCCTTGGATGTTTTTATTCGGCGTTGGTTTTTTTCTTGGACCTTTTTTTACTTGCTCCAAATTGCCGAGATTTTTTTGCATAAAGCATGTGAAAAATTTGGGCGTTTTGGGCAAAAAAACGCTGATGATTTATTTATTACATCAGCCGATTTTGTATACAACTCTATGGCTTATATCTAAGGTGTAATTTTGTTGTATTTGAGTTGCAACGAAGTTGTAAAAATTTCCCGATATTACCCTTAATAATTTCTTAACGAAAAACCCGGTCTTTTTTTCTTAAAAAACCTTGAGAAAACGGCGCTATTCCGTAATAAAAGGCGAAATGGCGCTACAGGTTCTCGTAGTTGCCCTGAATGGCATCAAAGGCCGTTTGGTAGTCGTCTTCTTTGACAAAAATATCCGTATCAAACACGGAACCGCCCATCAAAATCCGAATAAATGATCCGCTCAACGCATCGCGAACAAAAATAGGAATCTCGAAAGAGGCCAAAAGAGATTGGAGAATATCCAACTCTATTTGGTCGTTGACAGTGGTTAAATATTTTGCGCCTGCCATCAAAATTTCTTTTTTTCGAGCCATGTGATTTGCCTCTTTTCTTTCATCTGTGGACAGATGGATTTTCATCATAGGTCTTCGTTCGAAATGTGTAAATTGTCAATCTGAAGTCAATGTGCGATACAGTGATTGTCGATGGATTTGATAACGGCGACAAACTTCTTTGATGGCTTCATTTTTTGTCATGCCTGTTTGTATATATTCTTCTACCAACGCTTTGGCTTCCGGCAGTGTAAGGGTCTGCTCAACGAGGCAAGCACCCTCGATAACCAGTACGATTTCACCTTTGACGGTTTTCTTTTCATAAGAAGCAAGAATATTGGCAGCCGTATCTCGTGTAATTTCCTCATGAAGCTTGGTCAGTTCACGGCAAAGACATATACGCCTGCGGGGTATTGTTTCCTCAATCATGGATAGGGTATCCAACAAGCGGTGCGGAGATTCATAAAAAAGCGTTGTATGGGAAATATCAGCGATTGTTTTTAGTAAGGTAAGCCTTTCAGCCCTTTTTTTAGGCAAGAACCCATAAAAAGAGAAGGGCGAGGTGGCAAAGCCGGATACGACCAGTGCCGTCAGCGCTGCGTTGGCACCGGGAACAGAACGAACAGCAATGTTTTGTTCAATACAAGCTCGAACCAAATCTTCGCCGGGATCGCATATACCCGGCGTGCCGGCATCAGAGATGAGCGCTATGGTGCTGCCGTTTTGCATCAAATGCAATAATTGAGCGCGTTTTTCTGTTTCGTTAAACTTATGCAGGCTAATCATTTTCGTGGAAATTTCATAGGTTTTCAGCAATTTCCCGCTATGGCGCGTGTCTTCGGCGGCAATGTAGTCTGCCTGGCGCAGTGTTTCAATGGCGCGCAACGAAACGTCTGATAAGTTGCCGATGGGGGTGGCAACAAGGATTAAGCTGCCAGTTTTCGGATTCATAAAAGGTCTCTCTTTATTGTTTGTAGATAAAAGCAAGAGAGCATCTTGCCTTATAGTATCGGATCGAGAATAATCGTGCTGTCTCGTTCCGGACCCACCGAAACAATAGAAATTGGCACATCAATCAGCGCTTCCAGTTTTTTGACGTAATTTTGCGCATTGACGGGCAACTCCTCAAAGGTCTTGACTTGGGTAATATCTTCTTCCCAGCCTTCCAATGTCTCATAAATTGCTTTGCATTGCGCCAATTGTGTCAAAGAGGCAGGAAAGTAATCGATTACATCCCCTTCCAATTCATAATGTGTGCACACCTGAATGGTTCTCAGCCCTGTAAGTGTGTCCAGCTTGGTCAGAGCAATATGCGTCAGTCCGTTTAGGCGTGCCGCATATCTTACCACAGCGGCATCAAACCATCCGCATCGTCTCGCTCGACCAGTGGTGGTTCCAAATTCATGACCCTGTTGGCGCAAAAATTCACCGGTTTCATCAGTCAGTTCGGTGGGAAAGGGTCCTTCGCCCACACGGGTCGTGTAGGCTTTGGTGATGCCTAAAATATAATCAATGGCCTTGGGTGAGACGCCTGCACCCATAGTGGCGCCACCGGAGATGGGGTGCGAAGAAGTAACATAAGGATAGGTGCCGAAGTCAATGTCCAGCATAGCTCCCTGCGCCCCTTCAAAAACGATGTTTTTTCCAGCTTTTAACAAATTGTCGAGAGCCAGAGAAACATCGCAGACATAAGGTCTTAATATCTTTGCGTCCGCCAATAATTGTTGATAAATGGTTTCGGCGTCAATGGCAGGCCGGTCGTATATTTTTGTAAGCAGCAAGTTGATATAAGAAACATTGGATTCTACTTTTTCTTTTAAAAGTGCAGGTTCATATAAATCGCATACACGAATACCGTTGCGGTTGGTTTTATCCGCATAGGCAGGACCGATGCCTTTTTTTGTTGTACCGATCTTATTTTTACCCAACCGGACTTCGTTTAATTCATCCATCAGTTTATGATAAGGTGTAATAATGTGTGCTCGGTTGCTGATGTAGAGATATTCGGTGTGTAAACCGCCTTTTTTCATGGCATCGATTTCTGCAATTAGTGCAGTGGGGTCAATGACCATACCGTTTGCGATATAAGAAGGCGTTGCGCAAATGACTCCGGAAGGAATCATATGAAATTTATAGGTATTTTCGCCTACAATGACGGTGTGTCCGGCGTTGTTCCCTCCTTGAAAGCGCACGACCGCGTCGGCTTTTTTTGCATAGAAGTCCGTTATTTTGCCTTTTCCTTCGTCTCCCCATTGGGTTCCGACAATTACCAAAGTACTCATAAGTTGTCACCTTTTTTCATCTTGTTTATATTTTGCAGTATTTTATATTATAACAAGAAAAAGCGCATTAAGCAATGTATATGGTATAAGGAAAACGAAAACAAAAAGCACATTGACAGGCAATGTGCTGTATTTGGCTAAAAATCAATTATAGTCATCGTCATCATAAAGCGCTGCGTTGCGAAACGTGGTAATCTCTTCTTGAAATATAAGCTCAACCTCTCCGGTGGGTCCGTTTCGATGCTTTGCAATGCTGAGCACCACCTTGTTGGAGGAAGAATCCTGCGCATCGCGCTTATAAAGGAACATAACAATATCCGCATCCTGTTCAATGGCGCCGCTTTCCCGCAGATCTGAAATCAGAGGACGGCCGTCGGTACGTTTTTCCGGCGCACGGTTGAGTTGAGAGAGCGTGATAACCGGAACAGCCAATTCCTTGGCGAGCAGTTTTAAGTCGCGTGAGATTTGTGAAATTTCTTGCTGTCGGTTTTCAATGCGCCCGATACTGCGTATCAGTTGAAGATAGTCTATCAATACCATATCCAACCCGATTTGCGCCTGCATGCGCTTGCATTTCGAGCGAATTTCGGGAACGGTAATTCCCGGCGTATCATCGATATATAAAGGAGCGGACAATATGTTTTCCCAGGCCTCGTAGAGTTTGCGCCAATCGGCCACATCACCGGCACGCAGAGCAGTGTTGCTGATATTGGCTTCGGAAGCGATGATGCGCATGGTTAATTGTTCCAGGGGCATTTCCAGGCTGAAAACAGCAACTTTTTTCTTTTCGCGAATGGCAACGTGCTGACATATATTAATGCCGAGGGAAGTTTTGCCCATGCCCGGTCTGCCGGCCAGAATAATCAGATCCGAATTTTGCAGCCCTGATGTTTTTTTGTCCAAGTCTATGTAGCCTGTGGGGATACCCGAAATATGTGACGGATTTGTAGTAGCTTCTTGGAGCTTGAGCAGTGCGGATCGCAATGCGGTTTCAAAATCCACCAAACCGCCTCTGTCTTTTGCGGAAGCAATGTCCAAAATATCTTTTTCTGCCTGCAGAATGAGTTCGTGGGCTTCGCTTTTGCTGGCATAGCTGTCATCTATGACGTTGCCCAGCTTGGCAATCAGTTGGCGTAACATGGATTTGTCTTTCACAATTATGCAATATTGCTCTATATTTTCTGCGGAGGAGAGAACTTCCACCATGCTGGTAAGAAACTGAATGCCTCCCAATGCATCCAGCGAACCCTGGTTGCGCAGTCTGTTCGAAAGCGTGACAATATCGATGGGCAAGTTTTTGGTATACAAATAAAGCATTGCCTGGTAGACAATACGATATTGGTCGTTATAAAAATCGTCAGGCTCAATCAAAGCGGCGGCAGTAATCATGGTTTGATTATCAAACAAAATACAGCCTAAAATGCTTTGCTCGGCTTCGAGATTATAGGGAAGAACTTTTTTTTGGTTCGAAAAAGACATGACTTCTCCTGATTATAAGGCGCTGATAATAATTTTTACCGTTGCGGTGATGTCCGGATGCAATTTAATGGAAATCTCTTTTTCGCCTTTTTCTTTGATGTTTTCGCTTAACTCGATTTTTCTTTTATCGATTTCGATATTGCACTGTTTACCGATTTCTTCTGCGATCTCTTTCGCAGTTACGCTGCCAAACAAGCGATCGCCGCTTCCGGTCTTCACTTTGAGTTCAAAAGATTTGCCGTGGATTTGTTCAAAAACAGCTTGTGCATCTTGCTTTTCTTTTTCTTTCTGTATTCTGCGTTCCTCGGCTTTTTCTTCTAAAATCGCCATGTTTTCTTCTGTGGCTCTCACAGCGAGTTGTTTGGGAAGAAGAAAATTGTTGGCGTAGCCGTCTTTGGCATCGACAACATCGCCTTCACGTCCCAGTCCTTTTATATTTTCTAAAAGGATGACTTTCATTTTTATCACCTCATGATGCATTTTTCGAGAGTTTTTATATTATACTACATCTGAAGAAGTCTATCAAGAAATTCAAAAAATAATCTTTTCCCGGGAAAGACGGGAAACATTTCCCAGGAAATAAAAACGGCGCAAGTGACGGAGAATATGGTATAGTGCCTCCCGTTCTTTTGGAGGCAGACAGATGCAACATTTAGGCACAAAACAACTCGAGGCCAACCGGTTAATACTGCGCAGGTTCGTCATGAAGGATGCGTTACAGATGTTTCAACATTGGGCAAAGGATGCGGCAGTCGCGCGGGTTTTCGCCCGGCACCCGCATAAGAATGTAGAAGGACGTCGACAGCTTCTGTAAAGCTGAATCAGTGCTTATGACAAAGAGGATACCTATTATTGGGCAATTGTGCTGAAAAAACCAATGAAGTTATCGGTTCTGTTGGGGTGAGATTTGCTCAGGGGAAATTTTTGACGGCAGAGGTCGGATTTGCAACCGGCAGTGCTTGTTGGGGTTAGGGCATAATGACAGAGGCCTTTGGCGTTGTGTTGAAATAATTGTGTCATCATATGGGGTATCATCGCATTGAGGGCGCGCACGATGTAGGCAATAAGGCCTCCGGCATAGTGATGGAAAAATGCGGCATACGTTATGAAGGCAACAAACGTCAAGGGATGTTGCGTAAAGACGGAACTTATGGTCGATATGCGTATGTATACTGTATTGGCGCACGAAGTTCTCCGATAAAAGAAAAAAAGCCGCGAACAAAAATGTCCGCAGCTTTTTCTTTCATAATTTAGTCGCTTGAAAACGGTAAAAGAGCAATGTTGCGTGCAAGTTTAATGGCGGATGTCAATTGTCGTTGATGTTTTGCACAGGTGCCTTTTACACGGCGAGGAAGAATCTTTCCCCTTTCTGTGAGGTGTCTTTTTAATACGTCAACTTGTTTATAGTCGATATGTTCAATTTTGGCTTCGCAAAATTCACAAACTTTTTTTCTTCGTCTAAAAGGTGGTTTTCCCATCTTTTCTCACTCCTTTCTTGAATATCAATCAGTTAGAATGGCAAGTCGTCATCATCGATCGGACTGAACCCGTCAACGGGAATGCCAAAATCGTCGGATTGTTTTTCATACATTGCCGGTTCGCTGCTGCGATCGGCAGAAGAAGTTCCTTTTTTCTCTAAGAAGGCAATTTCGTCGGCAACCACGTCAGTGGTATATCTCCTTGTGCCGTCTTTTGCTTCATAAGAACTGGTTTGGATTCTTCCTGTGACAGCGATTAAGCTCCCCTTTTGTAAAGTATTGGAAATCAGTTCAGCCAATCTGCGCCAAGCTGTGATATTGATGAAGTCAGCATCATAGCCGCCTTCTTTATTTTTAAAGTTTCGGTTCACGGCCAAAGTAAAGCTTGCCACGGGTGTATTGGCGGCGGTATAGCGAATTTCCGGATCGCGGGTTAATCTTCCGATGAGCACTACTTTATTTAACATAGTAAGACCTCTTTTCTATGACACTTTTTCGACAACAATATGTCTGAAAATGTCTTCCGTAATGCCGTATACACGAGTCAGTTCCTGCAAAATTGCTGCATTGCCTGTAAATGTAATCAGCACATAGTAGCCCTCGTTATATTTTTTGGCTACTTCATAGGCTAGACGCCTTTTTCCCCATTCGTTCACTTCTGTCACTTCACCACCACCGCTGGTAATGATTTCGCTGACACGCGCGACACATTCCTGAATGCGTTCTTCTTCGGAATCCGGGGTCAAAACAAAGATTGTTTCATAGGCTTTCATTTGTTCACCTCCTTATGGACTAATGGCCCTGTTTTGCTCAGAGCAAGGATACGAAAATTAATTATACTGAATCAGAAAGAAAAAATCAATAAAATATTAAAAAATAAAATGAACAATAAAGAAAATGAAACGGTTTTGATATTTTATTCAAAAGAGCAGAGTTGCTGCAGAGCGAATGAGTTGTTTTGTCAATAGCGGTATTGTGAAATCAAAAATATTTCTTTACAGAACAAGTTTTGTAATGCTAAGTCGAATCAAAAGCAGATTGACAGCAAAATAAACGAGTGGAAGAATCGATTTGAAAGTGAGTGCATATTGTCCTTTTGCAGTGCGATGTTGTCGAAAGTAGGCTCGAATAGCGGGAAACTTCTGAAAAAGAACAATGAGGACGAAAATAAAAAAGATTGTATAGAAAAAAAACTGAAAGCGGGCGATGACGGTTTCAGAAAAGCGCTTGGTAAGAAAAAGTATAAATTCGCCAAAAATCAAGTTGTTCAAAATATGCAGTACAACAGCCCACTTGAATGAATATTCAAGAGTTATATAGGCCAGCATTAAGCCTATGCCAAAAGCAAATAAAAGCTGATATAAATTGCCGTGCATAAGTCCAAAAGCCAAGGAGGAGATGACGACGGCAAAAATTTTGCCGTATTTTTTCAGTGAGTGCAGCACCACGCCGCGAAACATAATTTCTTCGGCTACAGGTCCAATGAAAACCACATAAAAAAACATGGAAACCGTGTCATCTATTTCTGTTAAGGCTTCCATACTTTCCGCCATGCTGTAGCCGAAAACATTTAAAAAAGATTCGATAGAAACAGAAAAAAATTGATTGAATAATTGTATCGCCATCATAAAAGCCAGAAAAAACGAAAAAGCATAGAAGCGCATCGGTTTTTGTTGACAGGAAAGATCTTTGCGAAGGACATGTTGTTTGCGGAATGCAATGGCCGTTCCTGTAGCGATAAGGGTGCTGAGCAGATAAGGCCATCCGTTTGCAGCGAGGTTGTCTGCATTAAAAGAATCCAGGGAGCTTGCCTCTGGTATAATCGATAGTCCCTGCCATATTCCCAACAAAATTGTGAAAACAATGGCAAATATCAAAAAAACAGCTTCATAACAAATGAGAATAAGTGCAATGCGATTGATTTCCTGTTTAAAGTGTTTGCAATTAAATGTTTGTGGCAGTTCTTTCATGGTGTTTTCATTTCTATGTATCATACCAGTAAGCAGAAAGTGAATCTTCTTCTGATACAGTGGCACGCTGTACGATTTTTTTTGCTTTTTTCTTAAAGATGACTCGCTCCAACACAACCACCCGTTCACAGCGTAGGCATTGTAGTTTTACATCAACGCCAATGCGCAAAATTTTCCATTGATCGCACCCGCAAGGGTGCGGTTTTTTTGTTTGTACAATATCGCCCAGTCCAAAAGTTTCGATGGCCATGGCGCACTCCTACATTAACCAACGGCCGATATAGAGATATTTTGCAAAAACAGAATTGGCAAACATCTCAGAGAAGGCGGCATTTTTGGAAAAGAGAGAGAAAAAGGTAATCAAACTGATAAAAACGGCACAAATCAACACACCTTTTGCAAGGCCGATGCCAAAACCGCCTAACTTGTTCAAAAAGCTCAGGCCGGGCAATTTCATCACGCGGTCAAGCACAAAGCCCAGTAGAGCAATGATAAGAAGCATAGCTAAAAAAATGATGACAAAGGCGAGAACGTTCATTACAAAATGAGAAACGCTGTTTGAAAGAGTTTGTATCGTGCTGTGTGAAGCACTTTCGTTGAAAAGTTTGGAAAAAAACCACTGAAAAGAGCTGGATGTTTCACTGAGTGTGACATTGCCTGACGGAAAAGTGTTCAGCAGTCGTTCATAGATCCAAGCAGAAATTTTCGTGTCCCAATTGGTCTTTGTTGTTAAGGTCAAAGCAAAAGAAACATAAAATATTTTTGCAACGATAAAGGCAATGATGGCGCCTGCAAAAGACAAGACGCTTTTTACAAGACCGTGACGAAATCCCATCAGTCCAAACAAAAGAACTACTACCAAAATAGCGATATCAATTGCGTTCATGTATTTACACCTCCTCAAGGATCTTTCTTTTTATGTAAAAATCTGGGAAAAGGCGACTTTTTTCAGGAGTTGTCAGCGTCGTTTTCTTTTTGTTCAGGCAAAGAGATTTCAGAATGGGCTTTTGCGTTGTCTGCACCATTTGTGTTGGTTCGGTCGGTGGATTCTTCTTCAACGAGGGTCGTTGCCTGTGATGAGGAAGCCGTGTCATCGACAATGCTTTCTGCCGTTTCCTGTTCTGTGACAGATTCATCCGTTAATTCGTATTCTGCCACAAAATGCATATCGGTGATGATTTCCTGCATGTAGAGGGCGGTTTCGTCTTCGGGTTCCAAATCTTTTTGACTGAGGACTTCGGCATACAGTTCGTCAATGGTGGGCATAGGCATGGTTTTGTATGTGTCTCCTTGCCCGTCAATGCGGTATTGGCTTTCTTCATATTGCTGCTCAATGACGTTTTCAGCGCCCGTCATATCTTCTGCATTGTTTGTATCTTTGATAAAACGCAAAATATCCTGACGCTCTTCTTCTGCAGCTTTCGTATCTTCTTGGCTTAGCATCGCGGTTTTTTGCGGTACTTCGTTTTCGAAAGGCTCTGCAACTTCCGGGATATTTTGCAGGGAATCGTCAGCGGGGACACTGGTATCTTTTTCCGGTATTTCTTCCGATTCAATAGGCAAAAACGTTTCTTTGTGTTGCTTCAAGGCAAAAAGAGCCGTGCCGGCAAAAGTGGTCAACAATAACAAAAGAATGTAGCCTGCAGCAAAAAGCGGGAAAGAAATATTAAAAGAATGCAGCAAAAATGTTGCAGGTTTCAACCAAAACAAGAGCGGTGCACCGAAAGTATAAAATAAAAGCCAGGGATTGCCTGTTACAGAGCTCGATAAACGGGTGAGCACAACATAAGTTATGAAAAATAAAAGAATCGGAACCATGGTCACCAGTGCAAAAATGAATTGTTTGCCAATATTGGTTTTTCGAGCATATGTTCCATAATATGCGCCAATGCCAAACCATAATAGAATGGAACATATAAAAAACAAGATGTAGACCGCCTTAGATGCAGGCGAAAGCTGGAACAATATGGCGCACAATATATAATAAAAAATATTTCCGATTAAAGCGAGTGATAACATGGAAGCAGTTTTGTTTTTTTTCGTCATAAAAGATCTCCTTTGATGAAGAAGTTAGCCTTCAGCCAGTTTTTTTAATGCGTCAATCAAGTGTTCTCTATCGTTTGCGTCATAATATTCTAAAAGAATGTTGCCGCGTTTGCCACGGGGGTGAATGAGCACCTTGCGACCCAGAAGGGCGGACAACTCTGTCTCCAGCGCCGCATGGTTGCTTTCTTTGGTTAAAGGAGCAACGGCAGCGGGTTTGCTTAAATTGCGCACCAAAGTTTCTGCATCTCGCACAGAAAGGCGTTTTTTCATCATAGTGTTGAGCGCTTTGGTACGCAATGGGCCCAAAGGCAATGAAAGCAATGCGCGGGCGTGACCGGCGGTGATTTGTTCTTTGAGCAATGCGTCTTGTTCTTCCTGTGATAGACTTAAAAGGCGCAGCGTGTTGGTTACTGCTGCCCGGCTGATGCCCAGTGTTGCAGCCAGGGATTCGTGGGTGAGTTGAAATTGATCAATTAACATTTGGTACGTAGAGGCTTTTTCTAAATCATGTAAATTTTCGCGTTGCAAATTTTCCACCAAAGAAATAGCCAGCACTTCTTCGTCGCTGTAAGAACGAACAATCACAGGTACGGTTTTGAGGTTTGCCATGGAAGCGGCACGCCAACGACGCTCTCCTGCAACAATCATATAGGTTTCGTCGTCGCGATCCACGACAATCAAAGGCTGAAGAATACCGTGAGCTTGAATTGATTGGCTTAATTCCGCCAAAGTGTCTTCTGTAAATATTTTTCGGGGTTGGTTCGGATTGGGTTTTATTTTTTCTATGGGCAACTCTTGGACGGCGCTGACCTCATCCATTTCGGTTTCGTGGGCATAATAAGGAATCAGCGCATCCAAGCCTTTGCCTAAAACAGAATTAGGTTTCATAAGCATGTTCCCCTTCCAACAATTCTTGTGCCAAAGACATGTAGGCCTTGGCGCCGGAAGAAGATTCATCGTAGTAAATGACCGGTTTGCCAAAGCTGGGAGATTCGGCAATTTTTACATTGCGGGGAATGATGGTATTGAACACTTTTTCACGAAAATAGCGCTTTACTTCGGCGGCAACTTGTAATGACAGGTTTGTGCGACTGTCATACATGGTTAAAACAATCCCGACAATATCCAAAGAAGGGTTTAACCCACGCTTTACAAGATTGATGGTGTTAATTAAGTTGCTTACACCTTCCAAGGCGTAATACTCGCATTGAATAGGTACGATAATGCCGTCAGAAGCAGCCAAAGAGTTGATGGAAATCAACCCCAAAGAAGGCGGGCAATCGATAAAAATATAATCAAAAGAATCGCGCAGAGAAGACAGGTTTTTTTTCAATACCAGTTCACGCTGAGGGACACCGACCAACTCTATCTCGGCCCCTGCCAACCGAGCGTTGGCGGGAATCAGCATTAAATTGGTATAAGCGGTGGGAAACACCGCTCTTTGAACGTCCAACTGGCCGCACAACACATCGTAGAGCGTGTGGACGCCTCTGTCAGCCTTTATATTGAGTCCTGTAGTAAGATTGCCTTGTGAATCGGCATCTACAACGAGTACTTTTTTGCCTAATTTTGCAATGCCCGCTCCCAGATTGGTAGTAGTGGCGGTTTTTCCGACGCCGCCTTTTTGGTTAAAAACGCAATAAATCTTTGCCATCATTTCCTCCGCTATTTTGCGATGTGTCTATTTTATCACTATCGGTTAGAAAAAGAAACTATATTTTTGATGTTTCACGTGAAACAGGAAACAAAATGTTTCACGTGAAACACGAGAAAAGCTGTTTGACAAAGACGGATAACAGTGCTTAAATGGAAAGGGATTTTTGGAAAGGTCAAGTGCGGTATGGCAAAAATTACCCTTCTTTGTGTAGGCAAATTAAAAGAAAAATATTGGTCACAGGCTTGCGCGGAATATGAAAAGCGATTACGCAGGTATTGTGAACTGACGATAGTGGAAAGTAAAGAGTCGGTTACGGATGATCCTGTGGAAGAAGGAAAGCTGCTTTTAAAAAAAATATCTTCTCGAGCCTATGTCATCGCCTGTGATGTGGATGGGCAAAGTTTGGACAGTGCGGCATGGGCCGGTTTGCTGCAAAAGATAATAGAAGAATACGGCAAGGAAATTGTTTTTGTTGTTGGCGGTTCCAACGGATTGAGTGCGGATGTTAAGAAAAGAGCCGACCTGCGAATATCGTTTTCGGAAATGACATTTCCCCATCAGCTTTTTCGCGTAGTGTTATTGGAACAGATTTATCGAGCCTTTACGATTATGAATAACGAAAAATATCATAAGGGTGCAAAAAAGAGAACATCTTAATATCAAAGAGAACATTTAAAATGAGACAACCGCCTCGGCAGAAAGGTCGTATGTTATCCCGTTAGGAACAAAGTATGCAATCTTCTTTGTATTATGACAAAAAAACATTTTATTCCGTGATGTTGGCGTTGGCTATACCGATTGCGCTGCAGAATTTGATTTCGCTTTCGCTCAATATGATCGATACCGTTATGATCGGCTCTTATGGCGAAACGGCGGTGGCAGCGGTTGGAATCGGCAATCGTGTTTATTTTTTCTTCGCAATCATCATCTTTGGCATTTATAGCGGTATGAGCGTATTTACTGCGCAATATTGGGGCAACAAAGATCTCAAGAATGTGAAAAACATGTTGGGAATGGAGTTGGTCTTAGGTGCGGGGGTGGCGTTCGTTTTTTTGGTGGCGGCAAGCACATTTCCTGGGAAATTGATTTCATTTTTTATCAAAGATACAGCGGTCATTGAATTGGGGAGTCGTTATCTTCGCATTGTGGCGTACAGTTATTTTTTTACGGCGGTTTCTTTTGCGGTTTCCTTTACCATGCGATCTGTCGGCAATGTAAAAATGCCGCTTTTAATCAATGCAAACTGTGTTTTAATCAACACGCTATTGAACTATATTTGGATTTTCGGTCACCTGGGCTTTGAACCCATGGGCGTGGAGGGAGCGGCACGAGCCACGTTGGTGGCGCGGGTCGTTGAATGTATTTGTTTTCTGCTTTATTTGACAAAGAGAAAAAACAATATCCTTGCTTTTCAAGCGAAGGATTTGTTTTGCTGGACAAAAAAGATGCTGCGACAAAAATTGAAAGTAGCCTTGCCGGTCATGATGAACGAAATGATATGGTCTTTGGGAATGACCATTACTTATGTTGCCTATGGGCTGTTAGGGGCGAGTGCTGTGGCGGCCGTGCAAGTGTCTATGACGGTTTTAGGGGTTTTTGAAGCAGCCTTTTTCGGAATAGGTAATGCTTGTGCAGTGATGTTGGGCAATGAAATGGGTAGAGAAAATTATGCGCTTACCGAAAAATATGCGCAAAAATATATCATGGTGATGTTGATTTTCGGAATCGTCATGGGTTCATTATTGATTTTGTTGAGGAAACCCGTGGTGGGATTCTTTGATCTGGAAGTGGCAACAATACAATCCATTTACAACATTCTTTTTGTGTTGGGAGCGTATATTCCGCTTTCTATGCTCAGTTATCTGCTGTTAATCGGGATTTTGAGAGCGGGCGGCGACACAAAATTTTGTATGGTTCTGGAATTGATTACGATTTGGGGATATGCTGTTCCGGTAGCATTTTTTGCGGCAGCGGTTTTGCGCTTGCCGATTCATTGGGTGATGGCTTTGACTTTTGCCGAGCATGGAATAAAACTGATTTTTTTGATTTCGCGTTATAAGACAAAAAAGTGGATTAAAAACCTTGTAAAAGGGACGTTTTAAAGATTGGGGATTTGCCAGTCAATGGGTTTGAGGCCTGCTTGCGACAAAAAGGCATTGGCTTTTGAAAAGTGTTTGCAGCCAAAAAAGCCGCGATAGGCTGAAAGCGGACTGGGATGCGGCGCTTTGAGCACGAGGTGATGAGGTGCGGTAATAAAGGAGGCCTTGGATTGGGCAAAGGCGCCCCAAAGCAAAAATACAATTGGATTCGGGGAACGGCTCAACAAAAAAATTACATTATCTGTAAAACTTTCCCATCCCATCATGCGGTGAGAAGCCGCTTGGTGAGCCCGGACCGTAAGCACGGCATTGAGCAACAGCACACCCTGTTTCGCCCACGGAATCAACGTGCCGTTATTGGGGATATAGCAGCCCAGGTCGTTTTGCAGTTCTTTATAGATGTTTTGCAAAGAAGGAGGAATTTCTACCCCTTCTTTTACGGAAAAACATAGTCCGTGGGCTTGATTGGGCTGATGATAAGGGTCTTGGCCGATGATGACGACTTTGGTGTCGCTGTAAGAAGTAAGATGCAAAGCGTTAAAAATATCATACATATCCGGATAGACGGTGTGGGTTCGATATTCCTGCGCCAAAAAAGCACGCAGCTTTAAATAGTATTCTTTTTTAAATTCATCTGCCAATAAGTGGTTCCAATCGTTTTGAAAATGCACAGACATAAAAAAACCTCGTTGTTTTCATGAATATACAGTATAATATAATAGATAATGGAAAAAAGAACAAGCGATAGACAAGGAAAAATCTATCGCGAATAAAAATAGAGTACAACAAAACGGACAGGAGAGAACATTGCATGCTGAACATAGGGGCTCATATTTCTATTGCCGGAGGTTTTGAAAAAGCTGCGCAGGTAGCGGTGGAGATGAAGGCAAAAACTTTTCAATATTTTTCGCGCAATCCCCGTGGAGGCGCGGCAAAAGAAATAGATGAACACGACATTGCTCAGGCAACAAAAATCTTACAGGAGCATGATTTTGTGCCGTTGATTGCGCATGCGCCTTACACGCTCAATCTGTGTTCGGTGCAGCAGCATGTGCGTGAATTTGGCGACATGATTTTTCGGGAAGATTTGCAACGATTAAAAAAAATGCCGCCGAGCTATTATGTGTTTCATCCGGGAAGTCGAAAGGACATGCCTTTGGAGGAGGCCGTTGATTTTATTACCGCTACCATCAATGTTGCGATAGAAGATGGAATTGACAACTTAATTTTGCTGGAAGGCATGTCAGGTAAAGGCAGCGAAGTGGGCGCGACGTTTGAAGAATTGCGCCTTATTCTTGACGGAGTTGTCGATCAAAGCCGGATGGGAGTGTGTTTGGACACATGCCATATGTATTCGGCGGGTTACGATATCGTGAATCGTTTAGACGACGTATTTGAAGAATTTGATCGCGTTGTAGGGTTCAACTATCTCAAAGCGGTGCACATTAATGACAGCATGCATCCTTTGGGGGCAAAAAAAGACCGTCATGCAAAAATCGGCGAAGGGACCATTGGTTTGGAGGCGATTGTCGCCTTTGTCAATCACCCGGTGGTTCGCCCGTTGGTGAAAGTGCTGGAAACGCCCAATGACGAAGCGGGATATGCGGCGGAAATCGAATTGCTGAAACAACATTATCGATCATAAAAAAAGCAGGTGAGAAAAATGACGAACGTATTAGCTATCAACAGCAGCCATCGAAAAAACGGCTGTACCAAACGAGCGCTGGATATTTTTTTGGAAGGAATCGGCGCGGCGCAAGTAGAGCGCATAGATTTGATTGACCTGGAGATTGCTTACTGCAGAGGCTGCATGTTTTGTCGTCAGTCGCAAGGCAATTGCATTCAAAAGGATGATATGGAAAAGTTGGTCAATGCCTATATTCCGGCCAATATTATTGTGCTGGGTGCGCCGGTGTATTATAATACGGTGACGTCCGTGTTAAAAACAGTCATTGATCGTTCTATTGCTTTACATTACAGCAAAAAGATCAAAATGCAAAACCCGCAAACAAAAAAGATGGTTGTACTCGCACCAGGAGCGGGACAGTATAATAATCAATATCGGTCTTTTCAAGATGTGTTGGAATTTTATGTGCAGGATTTGAATGCGGAAATGGTTGACTTTGTACGAATGCCGAAACTGGGTTTGCGTTTAGATGCCGATATTGAGCCTTATCGTAAAGATATTTTAATTGCCGCAAAGAGATCTCTTCGCTAAAAACGTTGCCTCGACAGCAAGCAACAAATTGATAGAACGCTTGGCAGGGCAACAAAAAAATAATATACCATTAAACAAAATAACTACAAGGGTAGCGATTTGAAAAGAAAAAAAAAGAAAAAGTCTTTTATTGGAAAGCTGATCAAAGCGATTTTTATTTTATGCATCATTGTCGTTGCGGGGTTTGCCGTATTGATTTTTGCAGATCCGTTGGGGTTGAACGAAATCAAAGAAAGTCCCTTTGACAACAGTGCTGAAAATTTATTGATTTCTCCGGACGTTTCTTTTAACGAAAAGGTTCTCAACGTTGCATTGATTGGTATTGACAGAAAAAAAGACGGACCGTCTCGGTCTGACGTTATTATCATTTTGTCTTATGACAGTGAAACGGGTCGAACGATGCTCACGTCCGTGATGCGAGATTTGGCGGTGAACATTCCTCCCAACAACCGTTATGACAAAATCAATGCCGCCTATGCCTTTGGCGGTGAAGAAAGACTCCTGCAAACGCTGAATCAAAATCTGGATATGAATATTCAGTATTACGCCACGGTGGATTTTGCTATTATGGAACAATTGGTGGATGCGGTAGGTGGTGTGGAGATTGATATCAAGCCGGAAGAGGTAAAGCATGTCAATGATTGTATTACGGAGCAGTGTCAGATTTTGGGCGGAAGCTGGGATCTGCTGACAGAAGGCGGCATACAAACACTCAACGGCAGACAGGCGCTGGGCTACAGTCGTGTTCGTGCCATTGGGCACGGAGACTGGGAGCGAACGATGCGACAGCGCCGAGTGCTCTCACAAGTGCTCAACAAACTCAAAGCTGACTTTGATCTCAAAACGGCCTATAAATTATATCGAGAAGTGCTGCCCATGGTTCAAACCAATATGGAGTCCAGGAAAATCGTGTGGTATATGTATTCTTTTTATAAAAACAAAGACACTTTTATTTTGGAAGATTTTCGTGTTCCCTTTGATAACCACGGTGAAAACAGCATGCACAAAGGAGTGTATTATTTAAAACCAACGCAGCTGACAGACAACGTAGTGATATTGCATCAAATGATTTACGGCATTGATCAGTATGAACCCAGTGATAGAGTAAAGGAAATCAGCAAGTACATTCAGCGACATTTTTAAAGAAACGCACCTGATCGGTATAGACCGAAAGGTGCTTTTTTAATGGCTTTTATTCGATGGTGCGAAAATATGTGCCTCGAGTAAAAGAAGTTGCACAGGGAAGATGGTGATGATATTGCGTCAGAATTTGCATAATTTGCTGCGGTGTTTCTTGTGTAAATAAAAACTCGAAAAAGGAAACGGCAAAAGCGTCTTGTTTGTCGGCCAGATAAATGGGAACGGAATTTAAAATTTCGATGTGGTCTTTTCGGCACAGCACGGGAAATTGTCTGCCCTTGCGGTCGATTAATGCGGTGCCTTTCTGGTTTCGGCATTGTGTGCAGGAGATTTCTCTTTGAAGAGGGCAGGCACGGGAAGCCATCAGAGGAAAATAGCCGTAAGCAATGATAGCAGTGGCAGACGACGCATGAAGATTGCGTATATGTTTTGCGGAAAGTTCCACGGACAGCGTGGTATAAAGAGGAGAATAGCTCGATAAAAACGCCAAGGTTTCGGAATTGGTTGCATTGACGCCAAAACCGAACAAAATTCTGTATCCCGCTTTTTGCGCCAAAGAAGCGCGGCCGACGGAGTGGCATTTGGCCAAATGGATGCCGTGGTCATGCAATTGTGTCAATGCCTCTGTAAGCAAGTTTTCGTCCTGAAAATAAATTCGCGGCAATTCGGCAACCAATTTGTCTTGATATTGTTGCAAAAAGGCGTCCGGAGCTTTTTGCAATTCAAAAATATCCACAGAAGCGTAACGTAGTTTTTGCAAAATCTCGTCGTTGAGTTGTGATAGTTGATAAAAGCTCGCTGTGTATTGAGGAGGCTGCGTGGGGCGATAAGGCAATTTTTGCTTTTTGGAAAGAGGGTGCATGGTATAGGTGTGTCTTTTTTGTCGCAGTTGAATCAATCGCGTTACGGCGCCGCGGCGCAACTCGTTTAGAGCGGAAACAGGGAGAAAACAATTTTTCTGCAGTGTCCCTTCAATATTGCGCGCTACAAAAGGGGTATTGCCCAATTTGCTTAGTTGGGTTTTGATTTGCGCATCGGTAAGAGGGAGGGTTTGTGCAGGCTGAGCACCGTTGAGACGGTGCGAGGCAACGCGGCCGTCCTCGTCGGTAAGTGTTATTGTCACAGCATCCAAAGAAACGGAAAAAGCAATATCGACGGGTATTTGTTTTGTGGCAGCGCTGATCTCGCAGTTGTTTTGCGCAGAGGTTGTTTTGCGCAGATCTTGTTTTGTGCGTGTGCCGAACATCGTTTCATCAATGGCGGAAAGATAATATCCTTGCGTAAAACCGCTGCGAGAAAACATCTCTTCCAATTGCGTTTTGTCATATTTTTTGTGCTGCAAGGCGTTTTTGAATTGAGAAACGGAAGCGGCTACATATTGGGGACTTTTCATGCGGCCTTCGATTTTTAAGCTGACGACACCCAGTTGCGCCAGCTCGTCCACGTAATCAATTAAAGTCAAATCTTTTAAAGACAGGCTGTAGTTGTTTGGGTCTTTCACGCCGAAAGGCAGGCGACAAACTTGTGCGCAAAGACCCCGATTGCCGCTGCGTTCTCCTAAAAATGCGCTGAAATAGCATTGACCCGATACGCTGTAGCAGAGTGCGCCATGGACAAAAACTTCTGTTTCAATCGGAGAGTGTTTGATGATACGGGCAAGCTCACGGCGACTCAATTCCCGTGCCAAAACCACGCGACGAACACCTTGTTCCCAAAGCGCATCGGCGTCAGCCAGGTTGTGAACACTCATTTGGGTAGAAGCGTGGATGGGCATATCGGGACAAATTTGGCGAACCAAGGAAATAATCCCCCAGTCTTGTGCAATAATTGCATCAAATCCGGCCTTGCACGCAAGGACAATGCCATCAATGGCCTGTTGATTTTCTGAGTCAAACAAAAGCGTGTTCAAAGTCAAATACGCTTTGACGCCATAGAGATGACACAAATCAACAGCATCACACACCGCTTGATCTTCTGCGAAGTTGGCGGCGTTGCGTCGTGCGTTTAAATACTTGCCACCAAAGTATACGGCATCTGCGCCGCTGTCTATGGCGGCCAGCAAGGATTCCATATTGCCTGCGGGTGCTAAAATTTCCGGAATACGAAGAGTGCTCATCAAAAATCTCCGTTTTGATTTTTGTAAAAGATATTCTCATAGTAACAAAAAAAGCAGTGCAAAACAACAATGCGTTTTGTTTTGTAAAACACAAAAAAGAAAAAGTGGCAATTGACTGTAAATCGATGGTGAGGAAAGGAATATCTATGGTATGATAAAGATAAAAAAAGAACGAGGAGAAGCATGTTCACACTGATTACCGGTCGGCAAGGAAGCGGAAAAAGCAGAGCAATCTATGCAAAAATCGCGGAAGACATCAAAAAAAACCGTGAGATTTATTTGATTGTGCCCGAACAATACAGCTTCCAGGCAGAAAAAGAGTTGATTGACTATTTGCAAAGCGACGGCGTAATCGGGGTGCATGTGGTAAGTTTTTCTCGCCTTGCCTATCAATTGCTCAGCAAAATCGGCACGATGGCAATGCAACCTTTGAGCAAAAAAGCGGCATTGGTAATTTTGAAAAAAATTTTAATGGACGTAGCGCCCTCACTGAAAGTCTTTGCTAGAAGTTGGAGGCATGACGGATTTTGTGAAATGATGTATCAATGCATCTTAGAAATGAAAAAAAACCGAATGAAGCCCTCGCAGTTGCACGATTTGGCAAAGGGAGAGGGATTGCAGCAAAAAATAGCGGAAATTGCACGTATTTATCAGGCCTATGAAGAATATATCCATCAAGGATACTGTGATGTCGAAGATATGATGGAGCAAGCGGCGGCAGAAGTGCAAAAGCAGCAGAGCTTTTTATCGACCTGTGTGTATGTGGACGGATTTCATACATTGGACAAACAACGGGTACATTTGCTTGAAAAAATCATGACACAAGCCAGTGCCATGACAGTGGCCATCACCTATGAAGAGGAAAACGGCCGAGAAGTCTTTGCGCTGACAAAAAAACTGCGAGAGGATTTGTTGGCTTGTGCGCAAAAGCACAACGTGCAAACGCAAACCATCCATCTTCAAGACAAGAAAAACAGCACGCAAGCCATGGAATACTTGGAACAAAACCTGTTTCAATATCAAACGGTACAAAGCAAAAAATTTGATAAAGAAGAAGTTCCTCAAATTATCAAAACGAGTACATTGCGCCGTGAAATGATTTTGGCGGCGGAAAAAGTATTGGAATTTGTACAGATGAAAGAGCTGCGATATCGGGACATTGCCTTGTTTACCAATGATTTGGATGCCTATCGACCCTTGGCGAAGGAGGTTTTTGCAGCATACAACATTCCACTGTTTATTGATGAAAAATATGATATTGAGCAAAATGCTTTGGTGCGCATGCTCTTTGCGTTATTGCAGATGTTTGAGCGAGATGCGTTTGCTTATACGGACGTATTTGCCTATTTAAAATCGGGCTACACGGCCTTGAGCGATGAACAAATCAATCGATTGGAAAATTACGTGTTGCGCTACGGCATCAAAGGGCGAGCCTACTTTGAAGAATTTTGGAAAACGAGCCGAGAGGACGAACAAGCTCTGGCGGAAATCAACCGGGACAGAGAGGTGTTTGCACAAGAAGTTCTTGTGTGGCAGGAGCAACTGAAGCAGGCCAAAACCTATGATGATTTTGCGGAGGTTTTCTTTAAAATTCTTGCCGAGCCTTGCGTGGCTGAAAAAACTGCGCAAAATAAAAAGTTCTGCGAAGAGCAGGCGTTGTATGTACACAGTTCCATCGAGGAGCAAATTATCGGCATTGTGCAAGAGAGTTTGACGTTTATTGCCTTCTTTTTAAAAGGGCAGCCGGCGCAGATAGAAGAATTTCACCAGGTTTTGAAACAGTCTGTTTTGAGTCAGCAGGCAGGGATTTTGCCGGTGGCATCCGATTGCGTGATATTGGGCGACTTTGCCCGCAGCCGAACGTCAGATATTGCCGTAGCCATTGTGGTGGGCGCCAATGAGGGAGTTATGCCAAAAGGGTTGACGTCGGAAGGGATTTTTACGCAGCGTGAAAAAAGAGAATTGACAAAAGCGGGACTGGATTTGCTGGGAGAAGCGGAAAATCATAGCGTAAAAGAGCGCTTTTATATCTATAATACATTGTCAAAACCTTTGCATCGCTTAATCATCAGCGCACCGCTCATCAATGAGGCGGGAGAAGGTCTTGAAATGAGTTTTGTGGCAGAAAGCGTAGCGAAAATGTTCGATATTGACATACAAGACGATGATATAGATGCAATGGCTGTTTCCAACCAACAAGGCACATATCATCGCATGGTGCAAAAAATAAGCAATTGCATCCAAAACAAAACACAACCAGAAGAAAAAACAAGGAGTCTCTTTGCTTGGTACAAAGTAGAGAAGCAATATGCTGAAAAAATCCGACGTCTGAGTCGGGCTGTTGCAGCGGAGAACAAAATAGAAAATATAACGCCCGAGCAAATGCGTCAGGTTTTTTCCGACCCCTTTGAAATCAGCGCAAGCAATATGCAAACCTATGCCGGTTGTCCTTTTGAATACTTTGTGCGTTATATCCTCAAACCCCAAAAACGTGAAATATGGGAAATCAGTTCACTGGACATCGGGATTTTTATGCATCATATCGGACAAATTTTTACGGAACACATTTTGACCAACGAGGTGGACGTACGCGCCATGAGTTCTGATGAAGTGAACCGTCTTGTGGAAGAAATTATCGCCCAGGAAGAAAGAGATTTTAAAAACGACGTGTTCGGCAGTGATGCCTTGAATGCGGCAATGTTAAAAGGACTCAAGCGAGCGGCGCAAAAATCCCTGGAAAAAATGATTGTACATCTAAGCGAAGGAAAATTCGATATTGCGGGAAGCGAAATCGGCTTTGGCAACAACCAACCGTTGCCGGGCGTATATTTGGGAAATGTGGAGGGCTACGATGTGAGCGTAGAGGGAAAAATTGACCGTTTGGATGTGTATGAACGACAGGGAAAAATCTATTGCAAGGTGATTGATTACAAGACAGGAAACAAAGACATCAATTATTCGCATATATATCACGGCCTGGATTTGCAGCTGAACTTTTATATGCAAGCTTGTCTTGCGGCGGATGACAATCATTTGCCCGCCGGAATGTTTTATTATAAATTGCATCATCCGATCGTCTCCTTTGACCAGGACATTGCTTTTCCCGCACACCTTGAAGCATTGCAACAAGCGCGAGATGAAGAAATGCGCCTGGTGGGATTGGCGGTGGATGATGTGGAAATTGTAGCTGCAATGGATCAAGACTTTAAAAATTTGACAAAAGTAACGTATTCAAAAAAAGAAGAAAGACTTCAAAATACTGACAACATAATGAGCAAGGAAGAAATGGACAAAATGTTACGCTACAGCGCCGAATGTTCCAAAGGGTTTGCCAAAGACATTTTATCGGGGATTGTGGCGCCGAGGCCCTATAAGCATTCTTGTGAACGCTGCCTCTATCGAGGGATTTGCAAGTTCAATGATGTTTGTGAGAACGTGCGATATAGACGTGTAGAGAAACTGAACAAAAAGACCTTTCTTGAAAAAATAGAAGAAGGGATGAAAACGGATGAATCCATCTAACGCAAAAGAAAAAACGCAGAGACAAACAGAAGAAGCGCTGCAAAAAACCTGGAGCAAAATGACTTCAAAACAACGATATGCCGTAGAAGTTGCTCCGAAGGCACAAAGAGATATATTGGTTTCGGCTGCCGCGGGCAGCGGCAAAACCTTTGTGCTGGTGCAGCGTATCGTGGCGCTTCTTTTGCTGCACGAAAAAGATATTCGCAAGATGTTGTTGGCGACCTTTACCAATGCGGCGGCGGCACAGATGCAAAAAAGAATACAAAGCGCAATCAGCGAATTAATCTACACCGAGCAAATCAATTCGCCGCATCTCAAAGAACAGTTGATGTATCTCAACGGTGCGGATATCAGTACGCTGCACGCCTTTTGCATGAAAATGATTCGCAGCTACTTTCATATTCTTGATATTGCGCCGGATTTTACCATTTTGCAAGGAGCCGAAGAAGTGTTGTTGCGCGAAGAGACGATGCGAGAAGTGTTGGAATTCTTTTTGTCTCGGGAAGACGAAGCGTTTTTAGCAGTGTATGAAATGTATACGCCTTTCAGAAAACCCTTGGCGATGGGCGATATGATTTTAGAAATATATGATTACGCCATGAGCAGGCCGGAAGGATTGGATTGGCTGCAGGACGAAATAGAGTATTATGACAAAGCAAAGGATTTGACAAAAAGCAAATGGGTGCAATTTTTGACAGTGACGGTTGAGCAATTGCTCGACGAAGCGTTGCATTTGCAAAGCAGAGCGGTGGAATGGGCCGAACCGGTTTTGCCGAAAGAGAAGCAAGAGATTCTTCTTGGCGAACAACGACAATTTCAGGACCTTGCCGATGCGCTGCAAAGAGGATGGGACAGCTTTCAAAGAGAATATGATCTGGCAGTGAACCGTGGCACCACAACGCTGCGCTTTCCGAAAGAAACCGATATACAAACAAAGGAGCAAGTCAAAAGATATCGTGAAGCCGCCAGAGATATTCTAAAAAAAGAACTGTGCCTTTGGGGAACTTACAGCGTTCAAAAGGCAGAGAAGGAAAATGCAAAACTTCTCAATGTGCTAAAATGCCTCAAAGAAATGACTCAAAGCTTTGCAGAGGAATATAAAAAGCGCAAAGCGAAGAAAAAAGCGATTACTTTTCACGATTGCGAGCAGTTGTGTCTTCAAATTTTAAAAGACGAAAACATTTCCCGGGAAATCAAAGACCAGTATGAGTACATCTTTATTGATGAATATCAAGATATCAGCATGTTGCAGGAAG
The DNA here is from genome assembly GCA_002329295.1 of Eubacteriaceae bacterium UBA1433. Taxonomy (GTDB): domain Bacteria; phylum Bacillota; class Clostridia; order Eubacteriales; family UBA1433; genus UBA1433. Next base: position 363,277 of record DCTT01000026.1, on the reverse strand, counting down.
CAATATTGAAAAACCTGAGTACGGGAAGCAACTTGTTTATGGTAGGCGATATCAAACAGAGCATCTATCGTTTTCGACTGGCGGACGCGGATATCTTCCGTGAAAAATATGAGCGGTTTCAACAAAAAGAAGAAAACGGCGAAGTGATTCATCTCAACCAAAATTTCAGAAGTGCGCAAAGTGTCATCAATGGGATCAATGCTGTTTTTGAGCCCATTATGCGAAAACAGACGGGTGGCGTGGATTATGACGAACATGCCAAGTTGGTTTTTGCCAGAAAAGATTTGGAGGCAACCGTTAAAACGGAGATTCACCTTTTTTGCAGCGATAAGCAAGATGCTGCGGAGGACGAAGATGTTTTTGCAGAGTTGGAAAGTGCACAAAAGGAGGCTTTAGGGACAGCGACCACCATTAAAAGCTTACTGCAACAAGAAATTTTTGACAAAAAAGAACAAAAAATGCGCAAAATTCGCTACGGGGATATTGTGGTGCTGTTAGCCAGTCCTTCGACGGATGCGGCAGGTTATGTCGAAATATTCAGGCAACAAAAAATCCCGTTGTTTTTTGATGCGGGCAAGGGCTACTTTGACAATATGGAAGTGGATTTGGTGATGAATCTTTTGACGGTCATAGACAACGACCAGCAAGATATTGCGCTGTTGGCCGTTATGCGTTCGCTGTTGTTTGGTTTCGACTTGGCGGAATTGTTGCAAATTCGGCAACATACAAAACAACATTTCTTTTATGAGGCCATTGATGAATATCGACGATGTTTTACCGATGCGCTTAGCGAAAAATTACATGCTCTCTATCGATTTATTGAATCCTGCAGAGAAAAAAGCAAACATATCGGGATCTATGATTTGTTATTGGATATTTATGACGAAACCGGTTTGTGCGACTATGTTGCCATGATGGAGGGGGGCAGGCTGCGGAGCGAAAACTTGCATTCTCTGTTGCACATTGCCCGAGAATATGAAAAAGGAACCATGCAGGGAGTGTTCGGTTTTATTCGATTTGTGGAAAAGGTCAAGGCTGCGCAAACGGATATCGGCGCGCCGTCGCTTTTTATCCAAAGGCAAAATGCGGTTCGCATGATGAGCATTCACAAAAGCAAAGGGCTGGAGTTTCCTGTGGTGATTTTGGGCAGGACATCGAAACGATTCAACAGAGCGGACTTGCGAAAAGAGCTTATTTTGCATAAGCACATGGGCGTGGGCATTACCTACTGTGATGTGGAAAACGGATATAAATGCGACAGCCTTGCAAAGATTGCCGCAAAGGAAGCAGTGAAAAATGACATAACCTCGGAGCAAATGCGGTTGCTGTATGTGGCGCTGAGCCGTGCGGAAGAGCGGCTGATTATCACCGGATTGCTGTCTGAGAAAACGGCAGAGAAAAAAATGGCGTCATGGTCAGAAAAGATCAGTACCTATCAAGTGCAAAGGACCGTTACGTTTTTGGATTGGATTATGAGTGCGGCCATGCAAGAAAGTGTGTCCAAAGACAAAAGCGTTTTTGACGTTACGTTGCACAGTGATTTGTTGTTGCAGGAAAAAGACGAGATGCAAATGGAAAGAAAAGCCGTTTTGGATTATTTAAACCAGGACGCGCAACCTTTAACAAAGGAAGAAATACGCCGTCTGCTTTGGCGTTATCCTTATGAGGCAAGTACGCAAATTGCGCAAAAAATAACCGTAAGCGAGTTGAAACAAGCCGGACAGCCCTTTGTAAAAAAATATGCGGACTTTGCTGCTGAGGAAGAAAACAATATTTTGCCGATGCGCAGAGGCTTGATCGTCCATTACCTTATGGAAACCATTGATTTGGAAATGCTGAAAAAAACAAACCGGTATGAGGAAATCATCAAAGAATATCTGAATCGCTTGATTGCAGAGAAGATTATCAGCAAGCAGGAAGCGCAGGCAATCGAAACAGATAAGTTGGCGGATTTTTGGACTTCCGAGGCGGGGCAAATTATCTTGCAGGCAGAGCGTGTACAGCGTGAAGTGGAATTTTATTATCGGGCAAACGCAAAAGAAGTTTATGAAAATATGTGCTTGGACAGCGGGGAGCATGTATATATTCAAGGAATTATAGATTGTGTGGCAACCTATCAAGGTGTAGACTATATCATAGATTATAAGACTGATTATTACCGACCGGAAAACAGAAAAGAGCGCATTGCGCCTTATAGGACACAATTGCGATATTATCAAAAGGCCTATGAAGCGATTACAAAAACAAGGAATACAATAGGTATCTTATGTTTTATTAATATGGGCGAAAACATTATTGTGGGTACGGCGGGGGATGCTGATGAATGAATTGGTGGAAAAATCTTATGCAAAAATTAATTTATGTCTTCATGTTTTAGGAAGACTGCCTAACGGCTATCACCGCATTTCAACGTTGATGCAGCGAGTAGCGCTCCATGATGAGGTTACGCTGCGCGCGGTGAGCAGTGGGGTTTTCGTGGAAACAAATTGGGTGGAGCTGAATCGGGAAATTGAGAATAATACCGCAAAAAAGGCGGCGGAGCTGTTTTTTGAGCATACGGCAATCAAAGCCGGCGTCGAGATTTTTTTGCAAAAAAACATCCCGCACAAAGCGGGTTTGGGCGGCAGCAGCAGCAATGGCGCTGCGGTCATTGAAGGATTGGACAAGTTGTTCGAAACACATTTATCTTATAAAGATAAGTGTGCTTTGGCAATTCGCGTGGGTGCGGACGTGCCGTTTTTTATCCGAGGACAAACGGCAAAAGTGGAAGGGATTGGCGAAAAAATAACGCCGATCTATCCGGCACTACAGAGAGAAGTCTTGATTATCAAGCCGCCCTTTGGCGTTTCCACAAAAGAGGCCTACGAAAACTTGAGACCCGAATTGTTTTCAAAAAACAGCAAGGTAGAGGAGCTATATCAAGGCTATTTACAAAACGACCCTGTGACAATTCAACACTATACGGTCAACACTTTTGAAAAAAACATGGCGCAAAAGGCAGAAATTGCAAAGATCAAAGAAGCCTGTATAGAAAACGGCGCCATCGCTTCGCTGATGACCGGTAGCGGCTCCGCTATATTTGCTGTGTTTGCATCGGAAAAAATGTGTTATAATGCATATCAGAAAATGCGTTTGCAATATGAACAGACGTTTTTCACGGAATTTTGTTAAGAAAGGGATTATTGAAACAAATCTTTTTCAATAAAAAAGAAACAAAAAAGTAGTAAAATAGTTCCGACAGTGACAAAAATATCCGCTACGTTAAAAACTGCAAAGTGAATCAGGCGAAAATCAAACATATCTATGACATAGCCTAAACGAATGCGGTCGATGAGATTGGCAATGCCGCCTGCAACAATTAAGCTGAGAGCGAAGTTGCTCCATAAAAATTTTTTGTTTTTTCGCACGGAACGGATGAGATAGGCAATCAATAATACAAGAAAAACAGATGTGAAGACAATCAAAACAAGTCGCTTGCCTGCCAACATAGAAAAAGCAGCGCCGGTGTTTTCTACATAAGTCAGATGAAATACATGCTGAATGACGGGAAAGGTATCGACGGGCATCAGATAAGTCACGGCAAGATGTTTTGAAAACATATCCAAGCCAATAGCCGCTACAATGACGAAAAAATACAGCATGAAAACCTCGCTTGTTCTGGTTGGCCTCAATTAGGTAATCGAATGAGGCAATGTGATAAGATCATTTATGTGTATTATATGCAATCTCTTAGGGAAGTGCAAACAAAAAAGGGAAGATAGTGCGTAAGGCAAAGAGGTAATGGATGAAAAGAATTAAAATCAACAAACAGTATCTGACAATCAGTATTTATGTGATGGCGACTCTATGTGCGGTCATCTTGTTTTTGATGCTGATTTACAACTTATCCACGGTGACAGAAGGTGTGAAAAAATTATGGCAATTTGTAAGCGCATTGCTCAAACCGGTGGTATGGGGATTTTTCCTGGCATATTTGCTTAACAGACCTATACAATTCTTTTATCATATGTTGTCAAAAATAAAAAACAGAAGGTTAACGCACGGAGTTAAAAAAGCCATTTCTGTTTCTGCGGGTTTTTTGATTTTATTCTTGTCGCTGTTTTTGATTTTTTATGCAGCGATTCCTGCCATGGCGCAAAGCATTTCTCAAATCGTGGAAGGGGTACCCACCTATACCAGAATCGGAAACGAACTGATACAAAAACTGAGTCAAAACGAAAGATTGGTAGAGGTGATGAGCGCCTTTAATTTTGACTTATCCAACACGGAGTCCGTCAGCACTTTTATTTCATCGCAGTGGGCAACGATTCAAAATTGGCTTGAAAAATTGGCAAGTTCTTCCATGAATTTTTTGGTATCTTTCAGTCGCGCATTGGTAAATATGTTTTTGGCGATCTTCTTCGCCATATATATGCTGATTGACAAGAAAAATTTAATAAAGCATGTCACTTCCGTCGTCAAGCGTATTTCACCGAAATTTTATTATCGAGCGGGTTATGTGTTAAAACTGACGGACGAAATGTTTTTTACGTTCTTAACCGGCAAGGCCTTCTGCTCGTTGATTATTGGGGTACTGACCTTTATTCCTTGTGCCATTTTGCAAATGAAATATGCCGGACTGATTGCTATTTTGGTAGCCATTTCCAACATGATTCCGATTTTCGGTCCATTGATCGGCTCCATTCCCGCCGTGTTTTTGGGTATGTTATCGGCGCCGATCAATGCGGTGTGGGTGTTGGTGATTATCATTGTCGCACAACAAATCGAATCCAACATCATCAGCCCGAAAGTTTTGGGCAATTCTGTAGGTATTAATGCCTTCTGGGTGTTGTTTTCCATTGTGGTGTTCGGGAAAATATGGGGTGTGTTGGGGATGTTGTTTGCTACGCCGGTTTTCGGGGTGCTTGCCGTTTTGTTTAAGGATTGGCTGAGAAAACCGGTGCCTGAAAACAAAAAGGAAGAAGAAATAGCAGAAAAAGAGAACATGCAGACAAAATTGACGCGTTATCACGAAGAAAAAAAACAAGCGGAGCAGCAGAAAAAGGAAGTTCGGATGCTGCAAAAACAGTTGAACAAACTGCATAACAGGCGAAAACAAAAATAATTTATAGAGGAAATTATGGAACACAACGAACACGATTTTCAAGAATGGAAAAAAATGATCACATCGAGGATCAGAGGAATCTATCAGCCTCCCTGGGCGGTGGTATTCAGTGGCGGAGGGCTGCGTGCGGCAGCGCATATCGGTGTTATCAAAGCTTTTGAAGAAAACGATATTTTTCCGGATATGATTGGAGGGGCTTCTACAGGGGGTCTCATTGCAGCGGCTTATGCTTTGGGTATGAAGTCGGAAGAGATATTGCATTTTTTTGCGGTACAGGGTGTCCGTCTGTTGGGTGCTGCAGATGAGAGAATAAACACAGAAAAATCTTGCGCCGAAGAAAGAGCGAACGCATTGATTCAGAACGGACAAACGCTGCAGTCCATACTGGATGAATTTTTTGATCAGGCGGATTTTTCTCAAACAAAAGTTCCCTGTCATATTGTGGCCACCGATTTAACACATGGCGCAGAAATCGTTTTTTCGCAAGGATCCATCGTGAACGCTTGCAGAGCTGCCATGTCCATGCCGGGACTTTTTTTACCGTATATTCACGAACAATCCATTGTGGTTGACGGATTTGTCATCAACAATTTACCTGTCAGTGTTTTGCGTGAAAAAGGAGCGGAAATTGTCATCGGTGTCAATGCGCAGGCCGGTAAAAAGGCCAGAGCAAAGAGCCCGCACATTTCAGATGTTTTGAATGCAACGGTGGAGATTTTGTCGGAGTTTTGCATGCAAAAAGGACTTGAGGAATCGGATCTCGTAATTGAACCGAAGATGGACGCTTACGCCATGTTTTCGGGAGATGAAAGTGATATAAAAACGATGTACGAAATAGGGTATGAAGCGGCTATGGAAAAGATGGAGGAAATTGTGGCGATTTTTGTTCGCAACAGCAGTTGATGATTTGTGAAAACAAAGCATAAAAAAATCGGGAAAAAATCAAAAAATTGACGAGGGCAAAAAATGGAAATACTCAGTGTAGACGAGAGTCGTCAAAACGATGCGTTTACAATCAAGGAAGAAAAGATAGAAGGAAAAGACTTGGTTTATCGAGCAGCCGGGGCGTTATATGAGGTGCTGCGAAGTGAATATATGCCACTGTACACGAAGAAAATTTGTGTGATTTGCGGAAAGGGCAACAATGGAGCGGATGGTCTGGCGCTCTCTTTTCTTTTTAAAAAAGCCAATGTTCCCGTGAAGATTTTTTTGGTGGCCGATGAAAAAAACCTCAGCCAAGAAGCGAACTATTATTATAATCTGTTGATACATATCAAAGCGGAAATTTTTATCGTTAATCATCATTCTTTGCCGGAGGCGGCAAAAGCCATGGAAGACAGTGATGTGGTCGTAGATGCTCTGTTGGGTACAGGGCTGAATCGAGAGGTAACGGGGCTATATAAGGCCGTGATTGAAATAATCAATATGCAGCAAGCGGACAAAATTTCCGTGGATATTTCTTCGGGACTCAATGGCGATAACGGCCAAAAGATGGGATGCGCCGTGGAAGCTGATTTGACCGTGGTGATGCAGCAATATAAATATGGCAACATTTTAAACGATGCCGATGATTATACAAAAAGAAAATTGGTTCGAGATATTCAGATTCACGGGCCTGGCAAAAGTAATGTAACTTTATTGCAACGCCAAGATGTTTTATCGGTATTGCACAAACAAAAAAAGAATGTGCATAAATATCAAAACGGAAGTATTCTTGTTTTGGGTGGAAGCAAGGGTATGGAGGGTGCTATGGCACTTTGTGCGAAGGCGGCTTTGCGCAGCGGAGCGGGGTTGGTGACCATCGCGGTAAAAAAAGAAGGTTATCCGCGTTTGGCTTGTTTGGCACCGACAGAGAGTATGGTTTATGAATTGGAGGAAGGTGTTTCAGAGGCGATACTACACAAAAAAAGTGCGATGGCAATCGGGATGGGCATGAAAAAAGACAAAGAAGATAAGGCCATATTGCAACAAGTTTTACAACAAAACCTGCCGGTTGTGTTGGATGCGGGAGCATTGTCCATCGTAGCGGAAAATAAGGAAATATTAAAAGAAAAGAGCGGCATTCTCACGCCTCACACGGCGGAGTTGGCGACATTATTGGGTTGTGAAACCCAAGAGGTGCGCAATGATCCCGTGGCGGCAGTGAAGAAAGCGGCGATGGTCTATAAAAATGTAGTAGTGTTAAAAATGAACAAGACACTGGTTGCAAGTCCCTGTGGTAAGGTAAAAATTGCGGACAAAGGCAACAGAGGCATGGCAACAGCAGGGAGCGGCGATGTGCTTGGCGGTATCATCGTTGCCTGTATTAACAAAACCGATACGTTGTTTGATGCGGCTTGTGCAGGCGTCTATCTTCATGCATTGGCTGGAGAATATGCCATGCAGAAAAACGGAGCGACATACATGAACGCTTCAGATATTATCAGCAATCTTTCAGAAGCGCAAAAAGAGCTCGAGCAATGAGGAAATGTAAATGAACGAGATGTATAGGTCAACGGTGGCCAATATTGATTTGGACAATTTGTTATTTAACTACGAACAGTTTCGCAAATATTTGCCGAAACATGTCAGGATTGCTCCGGTTGTTAAAGCGGATGCCTATGGGCATGGCGCGGCGGAATGTGCCAAAGAGCTGCGCCGGGCAGGCGTGAAAACCTTTTGCGTGGCATTTGTTGATGAGGCGCTTGCGTTGCGAGAAGCAGGAATCAAAGAAGATATTTTGTTGTTGGGCTACAGCCAAAGCGCATGGGCCAAAGAAATCATCGATCAAGATTTGACGCCGTCGGTCTTTACGGTACAGGGAGCGCATGATTTGCATGAAGAAGCAGTGAAACAAGGCAAAACAGGAAAAATCCATATCAAAATCGATACCGGAATGGGGAGGATTGGTTTTGCATGGCAAGAGGCGGCGGAACAAATCAAAAAAATATATGAAATGAAAAATATTTTCATTGAGGGAATTTTCACGCACTATGCTTCTGCAGACGAAAAGGACAAACAATTTACATTGTTGCAACAAGAACGATTCGAATCGATAGTCTGCACATTGAATAATGCGGGAATTGTTATTCCTGTTAAGCATGCGGCAAACAGCGCCGCAGCCATTGATATGGAACAACAGAACATGAACATGATTCGGTTGGGTATCAGCCTTTATGGTCTTTATCCTTCGCAGGAAGTACAGCGACAAAAGATTGCTCTCAAAGAAGTGATGCAATTGCGAACAAAAGTCGCTTTTGTCAAAAATGTTGAACCGGGCGACAGCATTAGTTATAACAGGCGCTTTACTGCGACAAAACCTATGCGAGTAGCCACATTGCCCATCGGTTATGCCGATGGATATCGCAGAGAATTTACAAACAATGCCTATGTAATGATTGCCCAGCAGCGGGCAAACGTTTTGGGTACGGTATGTATGGATCAAATCATGGTGGATGTAACGCATATTGCCGATGTCAAAGAGGGCGACGATGTGATTTTGTTTGGTGTTGGCGGCATCAGTGCCGAAGAGTTGGCGCAAAGAGCCGGCACCATCGGTTACGAGATACTTTGCGGCATCAGCAAACGCATCCCGAGAGTGTATCTGAAAGACGGACAAGCTGTCGGACAACGAGTAATGATTTGAGAAAGCGGGAAGAAGAGGGACAAGACTGAAAAAATTGTAGAATAAAAACGGAAAACTTTTCAGAACGCATTGTAATCTATAGGAAATTGTTATAAAATATCAAAGTCAAAAAGAAATAAAATTAATAAAGAAAAGATGTAGGCCTATGATGCTTTTAATTGAATATTTGCGGTGTAGAGGAATCGTATCCGCTTGCAAATAAAGGCATACATTTTCTTTTTTTGTGCAGGTGTAAATACCGAATCAAATAAAAACCGGTAAAAATAAATGCAAGAGACCGAAAACAAAACCGACCAGGGTAAAAATTCTCTTATTTCTTCGGGTAAATTGCGAGAAAAATATGGAGGGGACATGTATACGTTACAAGAATTACAAAAGCTGATTCGCCAAGATATTATTCGCATGACCTCAGCGGCAAAAAGCGGACATCCGGGTGGATCCTTATCGGCGGTGGAAATTTTGACGCTGCTTTATTTTGAAATCATGCATATCGATCCATTATGTCCGAAAATGGAAGACAGGGATAAATTTGTATTGTCAAAAGGGCATGCGGCGCCGGCTTTGTATGCCACGTTGGCACGTCGCGGATTTTTTGATATAGAAGAACTCGTTACGCTGCGGCGTTTGGGAAGTCGTTTGCAAGGTCATCCCGACATGCACGCGCTGGAGGGTATTGAAATCGGCACCGGTTCCTTGGGACAAGGTATTTCGGCGGCGGTGGGTATGGCGCTGGCACAAAAACTGGATGGCTTGCAGCGATATGTTTATGTATTGGTGGGAGACGGTGAACTCAATGAAGGTATTGTTTGGGAAGCGACCATGGCTGCGGCGCACAATCGGCTAAACAACCTGATTATTTTGGTAGATGAAAACGGTCTGCAGATTGACGGCGCTACTTGTGATGTGATGAATTTGGGAGATTTGGTAAAGAAGTTTGAAGCCTTTGGTTGTAATGCGGTTTTTGTAGAAGACGGGCACGACTATGATCAATTGCGCAAGGCAATTCAAACAGCACAAACAGTGCAGGACAGACCTTCGGCCATTGTTTGTAAAACCGTCAAGGGCAAAGGGGTATCTTTTATGGAAAACAACCCGTCCTGGCACGGGAAAGCGTCTAATGAGGAGCAAACCAGGCAGGCATTGGCAGAATTGGAGGCATACGCAAATGGGTGAAATGAGAAAAGCGTACGGACGCGCTTTGATTGAATTGGGTGAAGAGAACAAAAATATTGTGGTGCTGGATGCGGATCTTTCCTCTTCAACAAAAACATCAATGTTTTGCAGTGCGTATCCCGAACGGTTTTTTAATGCGGGCATAGCAGAACAAAACATGATGGGGATGGCGGCAGGTCTGGCTGCCAGCGGCAAAACGGTGTTTGTCAGTAGCTTTGCCGTCTTTGGTACCGGTCGTGCTTATGAAATTACGCGAAACTTAGTTTGCGGCAACAATTTGAATGTGAAACTTGTGTGTACCCACGCCGGGGTTTCGGTAGGGGAAGACGGCGCGACGCATCAGGCCATTGAGGATATTGCAATTATGAGAGCCGTTCCCAATATGAGAGTATGGGTAGCTGCCGATGCGGCAGAAGCCTATGAAATGGTGAGAATGGCAGCGAAGACAGAGGGTCCTTGTTATATTCGATTGACACGTTCGGGCAGTGACGATGTGTATACGGAAAAAGCGAACTTTGAGTTCCGACGTTCCCATATACTCAGACAGGGCAGCGATATCAGTATTTTTGCTTGCGGCATCATGGTAAGCCGTGCCTTGCAGGCAGCGGAAGAATTAAAAAAAGAGGGCATTGACGCCGAGGTCATTAATTTATCACAAATTAAACCCATGGATGAGAAAGCCGTGCTGAACTCCGTAAAAAAAACAAATTGCGCCCTTGCCTGTGAAGAGCATAGTGTCATAGGCGGCATGGGTGGCGCCTTGGCAGAGATCATCAGTCGAGGCAATCCCGTAAAAATGGATTTTTTAGGTATTGAAGATCAGTTCGGCACCTCGGGAAAAGCAAATGAATTATTGGAACATTTTCATTTGACGGCTGCGGAAATTGCTGCAAGAGTACGCGAAATACTTAAAAAATAAAGATAGGCAAACTTATTAACGAAAACTTTATTTCAAAAAATGAAAGCAGGAATAAAATAATATGCAAACAAAGTTTATTTTTGTGACAGGAGGGGTGGTCTCTTCCCTCGGAAAGGGAATTACGGCGGCTTCTCTCGGCAGGATTTTAAAAAATATGGGAATCAGTGTCTTCACACAAAAATTTGATCCCTACATTAACTTTGACCCGGGTACGATGAGCCCGTATCAACACGGAGAAGTTTTTGTGACCGATGATGGGACCGAAACCGACTTGGATTTAGGACACTATGAACGCTTTATTGACGAAAATTTAGCGGAAAGCAGCAATATTACTACAGGAAAGATCTATTGGTCTGTGATCAGCAAAGAGAGACGAGGGGACTATTTGGGCGCTACGGTGCAAGTCATTCCTCATATTACCAATGAAATCAAGTCCTGGATTACAAAAGCGGCACAAAACTCCAAAGCGGAAGTGGTCATTACGGAAATCGGCGGAACGGTGGGCGATATCGAAAGTCAACCCTATATTGAAGCCATTCGCCAGATGAAAAGCGATTATGGGCGTGAAAACGTCATGTATATTCATGCTACTTTGTTGCCGTATTTACAGTCTGCCGGAGAATTGAAGACTAAACCCACCCAGTATAGCGTGAAAGAATTGCGGGGAATGGGCATACAGCCTGATGCCATTGTGCTCAGAAGTGAAAAACCGATCAGCAAGAGCATCAAAGACAAAATCAGCTTGTTTTGCAGTGTAGAGAAAAAGGCCGTAATTTCCAATTTGGATGTACCGAATCTTTATGAGGTGCCGCTGCATTTAGAAAAAGAGGGGATTGATAAACTGGTCTGCGAACATTTGGGGCTGCGATACAAAAAGGCCGACTTAGATGAATGGAAACAAATGGTTGAAAAAATGAATAGTCTGACCAGGAAGGTTACCATCGGCCTCGTAGGCAAATATGTAGAACTGAAAGATGCGTATATATCCATTTCTGAAGCGTTGGGTCATGGCGGACTTGCCAACAGCGTACGCACAGATATCAAGTGGATACATTCGGAAAAACTAAACAGCGAAACAGCGTATAAATATTTGAAGAATGTGGATGGCATTATTGTACCCGGAGGATTTGGCGACAGGGGTGTGGAGGGTAAAATTATTGCGGCGCAGTACGCTCGCGAAAACAACGTACCCTATTTGGGCATTTGCCTGGGGATGCAAACGGCTATCGTGGAATTTGCCCGCAACGTGCTGGGATATCAAAATGCGCATACGACAGAGGCTGATCCGCAAACAGAGCATCCCGTCATTGATGTGATGCCCGAACAAAAGGCGGTGGATAAAAAAGGCGGCACGATGCGACTGGGGCTGTATCCCTGTGAGCTGGTAGAGGGAACCAAAGCCAAAGAAGCCTATGGAGTATCCACGGTGCAAGAACGTCATCGACATCGCTATGAAGTGAACAATCGATACAGAGAAGAATTAGAACGCAACGGCATGATTTTTTCAGGTATTTCTCCTGACAGACGTTTGGTGGAGATGATTGAGCTAAAAGATCATCCGTGGTTTATGGGAACGCAGGCGCATCCGGAATTCAAATCGAGACCCAACAGAGCACATCCGTTATTCCGCGATTTTATCAAAGCGGCTGTGGTGTATAAAAAAGAGAAATAATTAGAAAAATATATGCTGAATCGAAAGCAAAAGAATTCATTCCTAAAGGTTTCGCAAAAATATGGTTTCATAAGAAGTTCTGTCGAAGAAAAAAAGATTGACAGGACTTCTTTTGCATGATAATATAATAAACCGCATTAGTATAGGAAAAAGCAAAAAAAGTTTCCTTCGAATTTTATAAAAGAACAAAAAAACCAGGAGGTGCACTATAAAAAGGATTTTGCCAAAAGTCGTGGATTTATAGTGCTATTTAATATTAAAGGAGTGACTGATTTTGGTGCATGCAGTGAAAACCGGCCATGTTGAAAGAATGAGTTTTTCGAAAATCAGCGAAAACTTGGAAATGCCCAATTTGATCGAAATTCAAAAAAAATCATACGCATGGTTTTTAGAAAAAGGGCTTCGGGAAGTTTTTGATGATATTTCGCCGATAACGGACTACTCAGGCGAGTTGATCTTAGAATTCTTGGACTATAATCTTTATGGAGAACCAAAATATGATATAGAAGAGTGTAAGGAGCGTGATGCAAACTACGCTCGTTCTTTGCGTGCAAAAGTTCGTCTGACTTTTAAAGAAACAGGCGTGAAGATTGAACAAGATGTCTATTTAGGCGATTTTCCTGTTATGACGGAAAAAGGCACCTTTATTATTAATGGCGCGGAACGTGTTATTGTCAGTCAGTTGGTTCGTTCGCCGGGGGCTTACTTTTTTTCGGAAATTGATAAATCCGGGAAAGAATTGTATTCCGCACAGCTCATTCCCAGCCGTGGTGCATGGTTGGAATTTGAAACAGATGCCAATGATGTCATGTATGTGCGGGTAGACAGAACCCGAAAACTGCCTATCACGATGCTGATACGTATGTTCGGGCTGGGTACAAACGAAGAAATCATTCGGTTTTTCGGTGAACATAAAAAAATTACGGCAACGTTGGAAAAAGACAATACCACCAGTGTAGACGAAGGGCTGCTTGAAATCTACAGACGCCTTCGTCCCGGTGAACCTCCCACGGTGGAAAATGCCCGTTCCCTGACTGACGCCATGTTTTTTGATAACAGAAGATATGATCTTGCCATTGTGGGAAGATATAAATTAAATAAAAAGTTGGCACTTGCTGCAAGAATTGCCGGTATGGAGGCAGCAGACAATATTGTTTGTACAACTACAGGCGAAGTTTTTGCCGCAAAAGGAGAAATCTTATCTCTGAAGGTGGCGCGCAAGATTCAAAACAGCGGCATCAACAGAGTGGATATTATTACACCGAGCGGTCGACCCTATTCGGTGGTTGGTAACAACATCGTCGATATTACGGCACAAGACTTGCCCTTTGATATCAGCGATATCGATATGGAAAAAACCGTGCGCTATGATGTGCTTTGCGATATTTTATCCTCGGGCAAAACGCCGGAAGAAATGAAGCAGGATATCAAAGATCACATGCGCCTGTTAGTGCCCAAACATATTACGATCGAAGATATTTTTTGCGCAATCAACTACAATATCGGTATCGAATACGGTATCGGAGATATAGATGATATTGACCATTTAGGCAACAGAAGGTTGCGTTCCGTTGGGGAGCTTTTACAAAACCAGTTTCGTATCGGGTTGACACGGATGGAAAAAAATGTAAAAGAGCGTATGATGACGCCGGAAAAGGAACAGCTTGCTCCTCAGGATTTGATCAATATTCGTCCGGTACATGCTGCGATTAAAGAGTTTTTCGGCAGTTCGCAACTTTCGCAATTCATGGATCAAACCAACCCGCTTGCAGAGCTCACCAATCGCAGAAGACTTTCCGCCTTGGGACCCGGCGGGCTGAGCCGAGACAGGGCGGGGTTCGAAGTGCGTGACGTGCACTATTCGCACTATGGCAGAATGTGTCCAATCGAAACCCCTGAAGGACCCAATATCGGGCTGATCAACTCTCTTTGCACCTATGCAAGGGTCAACGAATACGGGTTTATTGAGACGCCTTATCGCAAAGTGGTGCAGGGGCATGTGACAGATGAAAATGTCTACCTAACCGCTGATGAGGAGGGACTCTATACCATTGCACAGGCCAATGAGCCACTCGATGAAAAGGGATATTTCGTCAACAGTAAAGTTATGGGCAGGACAGGCAAAGAAAGAGATTTTACTGTGGTGGAGCCTGAAGAAATTGATTATATGGATATTTCGCCGAAGCAAATTGTTTCCGTTGCCACGGCGCTGATTCCGTTTTTGGAAAACGATGATGCCAACCGTGCATTGATGGGTTCCAACATGCAGCGTCAGGCAGTGCCGCTGTTAAATCCGCAAGCGCCGATTATCGGTACGGGTATGGAGCATAAAAGTGCGAAGGACTCAGGCGTGTGCGTGTTGGCGGAAGAAGACGGCGTTGTAGAAAAAGTAACGTCCGATGAAATTATCATTTCCGGAAGACGCTATCCGCTCTTGAAATACAAAAGAACCAACCAGGGCACCTGCTGTGATCAACGTCCCATCGTTGATAAGGGCGATTATGTGAAAGCCGGTGACATTATTGCGGACGGCCCTTCTTCGGATAATGGAGAGTTGGCGTTGGGCAGAAATGTGCTGGTAGGATTTATGACCTGGGAAGGATATAACTTTGAAGATGCTGTGCTTATCAGCGAAAAACTCGTGAAAGAAGAGGCTTTTACCTCTATACACATAGAAGAATACGAATGCGAAGCGAGAGAGACCAAACTGGGTCCGGAAGAAATTACCCGC
>DCTT01000026.1:45047-347936 GCA_002329295.1 Eubacteriaceae bacterium UBA1433 | reverse complement strand
TTTTGGCGAAAAGGCAAGAGAAGTCAGAGATACTTCCTTAAAGGTACCTCATGGAGAAAGCGGTATCGTGGTGGATGTCAAAGTGTTTTCGAGAGAAAATGGCGATGAACTCAAACCGCAGACAAATAAAACCGTCAGAGTATATGTAGCCATTAAACGNNATTTCCGAAGGCGACAAAATGGCCGGACGCCATGGCAACAAAGGGGTCGTTTCTCGCATTCTTCCTGAAGAAGATATGCCTTTTTTGGAAGACGGAACGCCGTTGGAAATTGTGTTGAATCCTTTGGGAGTACCTTCTCGTATGAACATCGGTCAAGTACTGGAAACGCACTTAGGGATGGCGGCAGCCAGTTTGGGGTGGAAAATTGCAACCCCGGTTTTTGACGGTGCCAACGAAGACGACACGATGTCTCTGCTCGAAAAGGCCGGATACAGCAAAGACGGAAAAGTACGGCTTTTTGACGGGCGAACCGGCGAAGAATTTGATAATCGTGTAACAGTGGGCTATATGTACATGCTTAAGCTGCATCACTTGGTGGATGACAAAATGCACTCGCGTTCCACAGGTCCTTATTCTCTTGTAACACAACAGCCTTTGGGCGGCAAGGCCCAGTTCGGCGGGCAGCGTTTCGGCGAGATGGAAGTGNNTGACGATAAAATGCATGCTCGTTCCATCGGGCCATATTCTCTCATTACCCAGCAACCGCTGGGCGGGAAGGCTCAGTTCGGGGGGCAGCGTTTTGGGGAAATGGAAGTTTGGGCGCTGGAAGCCTATGGTGCGGCGCATACTTTGCAAGAAATCATCACCGTAAAGTCCGACGATGTGGTGGGCAGGGTCAAAGCCTATGAGGCGATCATTAAAGGAGAAAATATTCCCACACCGGGCATGCCTGAAGGTTTTAAAGTTTTAATCAAAGAATTTCAAAGCTTGGGCATTGATGTTACGGTGATTACAGAAACCGATGAAGAAATGGCTGTCAAAGATACGGATGAAAATGATGAGATCATTGGCAGCATGATACAGGGCAATATGGAAGATTTTGATATACAAGAAGAAGATTTATTATAGAACCGATAAAAACAAAAGGTTAAGTGCATCAAAGAAATTTATGAAATCGGAGGGGCGAACTCTTTGAACGAATTGAATCAATTTAAAGCAATTAAAGTTGGCCTGGCTTCCCCTGAACAAATCAGAGAATGGTCAAGAGGTGAAGTCAAAAAACCGGAAACCATTAACTATCGCACATTGCGACCCGAAAAAGAAGGGTTGTTTTGTGAACGCATATTCGGACCGACAAAGGACTGGGAATGCCATTGCGGCAAATATAAAAGAATCCGCTACAAAGGCATGATTTGTGACAGATGCGGTGTCGAAATCACGCGCTCCAAGGTGCGGCGTGAGCGCATGGGTCATATTGAGCTGGCGAGCCCGGTATCACATATTTGGTATCTGAAAGGGATTCCCAGCAGAATTCGTCTGCTGTTGGATATGTCCCCGAGAGATTTGGAAAAAGTAATCTATTTTGCTTCCTATATTGTAACGAATCCGGGAGACTCGCCACTTTCGTATAAACAATTGCTCAGCGAATCGGAATATCGCGAAGCGGAACAAAAATACGGCGGAGATTTTCGTGCCAGTATTGGTGCGGAAGCCATTCAGCAACTGCTGGCCGATATTGACGTGGAAGAAGAAAGTGAATTGCTGCGCCAAGAAGTCAAAGAAAGCACGGGGCAAAAACGTGCTAAGGCCGTTCGGCGTTTAGAAGTGGTAGAGGCCTTTAAAAAGTCAAAAAACAAACCGGAATGGATGATATTGGATGTAATCCCGGTTATTCCGCCGGAATTGCGCCCGATGGTGCAGTTGGATGGCGGTCGATTTGCTACCTCCGACTTAAACGACTTATATCGCAGGGTCATCAACCGCAACAATCGCCTCAAACGCTTGTTGGCGTTGGATGCACCGGATATTATCGTGCAAAATGAGAAGAGGATGTTGCAAGAAGCAGTGGATGCTTTAATTGACAACAGCCGCAAGCGAAGACCGGTAACCGGACAAAACAATCGTGTACTGAAGTCTTTGTCCGATATGCTGAAGGGAAAACAAGGTCGCTTCAGACAAAACCTGTTGGGAAAACGTGTAGACTATTCGGGCCGTTCGGTTATTGTGGTGGGACCGGAACTGAAAATGTATCAGTGCGGGCTGCCCAAAGAGATGGCTATTGAATTGTTTAAACCCTATGTAATGAAAGAGTTGGTGAATAGAAAATATTCTCAAAATATTAAAAGCGCCAAACGTATGGTGGAGCGCATGCGTCCTGAAGTATGGGATGTATTGGATGATGTAATCAAAGATTATCCGGTATTGCTGAACCGTGCGCCTACGCTGCACAGATTGGGTATTCAGGCTTTTGAACCTGTTTTGGTAGATGGCAGAGCCATTAAATTGCACCCGCTGGTTTGTGTGGCCTATAACGCCGACTTTGACGGAGACCAAATGGCCGTACACGTGCCATTGTCGGTGGAAGCGCAAGCAGAAGCAAGGTTTTTGATGCTGGCTGCCAATAATATTTTGAAACCGCAAGACGGTGCACCGGTGGTCAGCCCTTCGCAAGATATGATTCTCGGCGTCTATTATTTGACAACGCATATTGAAGGAGTCAAAGGCGAAGGCAAGTATTTTTCATCGATGGCAGAGATGGAAATGGCCTATCAGAATAAAGTCGTAACCTTACATTCGATGATTCATCTGGAAGTGACGAAAGTCATTGACGGCGTAGAAAAGACAAGGATTATTCAAAGCACCGTGGGGAGATTTTTGTTCAACCAAATTATTCCGCAGGATTTGGGTATTCGGGAACGGCTTACGGAAGAAGATATGTTTGAGTTGGAAATCGATGAAGTGGCTGACAAAAAATTGCTGGCAAAGGTCGTGGCGCAATGTTTTGAAGTACACGGCTCAACGCGTACGGCGGAGATGTTAGACAACATCAAACGCCTCGGGTTTCATTATTCCACGATTGGCGCCATTACGGTAAGCATCGGCGATATGGAAGTGCCGGCAGCAAAAAAAGAGTTGTTGGACAAAGCGGACAAAGAAGTAGAAAATGCATTGCGCAATTTTAACAGAGGGCTCATCTCTGAAGAAGAACGCTATCAACGCGTAATAGATATTTGGACAAAAACTACAAAAGAAGTGACGCAGACTTTGATGAAAAGCTTAAAGCCGTTAAACAGCATCAACATGATGGCTACATCGGGCGCCAGGGGTGGTGTGGGACAAATCGGTCAATTGGCCGGTATGCGTGGTCTGATGGCGGATCCCACGGGCAGAATTATTGAGTTGCCCATTCGCTCTAATTTCCGTGAAGGTCTGAATGTGTTGGAATTTTTTATTTCCACCCATGGTGCCAGGAAAGGGCAGGCGGATACGGCGTTGAGAACCGCCGACTCGGGCTATCTCACAAGAAGGCTGGTGGATGTAAGCCACGAAGTCTTAATTAAAGAAGAAGACTGCGGCTCCACCGAAGGGTATGCAGTGCACTCCGTTATTGAAAACGGAAAAATTATCGAAACGCTCTCCGAGCGCATCGCGGGACGTTATGCTGCAGAAGAGATTGTGCATCCGGTCACCAAAGAAATTTTGGTGCCCAACGGTGAATTAATCAGCAAAGCCAAAGCAAAGAAAATACAGGATGCAGGCATTGAAACGGTGAAGATTCGATCCATCTTCAATTGTCGCAGTCGTCACGGCGTATGCTGTAAATGCTACGGAGTGGATATGACCACAGGAAAATTGGTGCATATCGGCGAGGCAGTAGGCATTATCGCCGCACAATCCATTGGAGAACCCGGAACGCAGTTGACAATGCGTACGTTCCACACGGGCGGTGTTGCCGGAGAAGATATTACGCAAGGTTTGCCCAGGGTAGAAGAGTTGTTTGAAGCGCGCAAACCCAAAGGGCTTTCGATTATCTCGGAAATTGCCGGAAAAGTGAAAATTAAAAAAACAGAAAAAAAGACGGAAGTAGAAGTCACCGCACCGGACGGAGAAAAGAAAACCTATACGATTCCTTTTGGTTCCCGATTAAAAGTGGCGGATAAAGAAGTGATTAAGCCGGGACAAGAACTGATTGAGGGCAGCGCTTATCCTAACGACATTTTGCGTGTGTTGGGTGTGCAGGGCGTGCAAGAATATTTGCTTTATGAAGTGCAAAAGGTTTATCGATGGCAAGGCGTGCATATCAACGACAAGCATATTGAGCTGATTATTCGCCAAATGTTGCGCAAGGTACGCATAGAGGAACCGGGAGACACAGAATTGTTGCCGGGCAGCTTAGTAGACGTTTTTGAGTTTCATGAAGAAAACGAAAAAGTAACGGCAAAAGGCTTGGAGCCGGCTACTTGTGTACAAGAATTATTAGGGATTACCAAAGCATCTTTGGAAACGGATTCCTTTCTCTCGGCGGCTTCTTTCCAGGAAACCACAAGAGTGCTTACGGATGCAGCTATCAAAGGCAAGAGAGACAATTTGCTCGGCCTGAAAGAAAATGTCATTATCGGCAAGTTAGTGCCGGCGGGGACAGGGGCTGCAAAATATAAAAACGTGGTTATCGAACATGAAGATACCAAGAGCGCGGCTTATCAAGAATTCAAGGATACGATCATATCTCAGCAGGAAATTGAAGATGAAATCGATGAAATGCTGGAGTCGGTTTTTGATGAAGAAGATTTGGGGAGAGATGTTGTGGAAGTCGATATAGAAGAAGATGTTGACAATCTGTAAACAGCGATGATAAAATAAAAAAACTTGGCTTGTGATAAAGGAGTGTTTTGATTGAACAAAGTGGATACAAAAAATATCGTTGTTGGTCTCAAACAAACGCTCAGCCAAATGAAACAAAAAAATGTAACAGCGGTGTTTCTCGCTTTGGATGCCGATGAAGAAATCAAAAACAAAATCAGGGCTCACTGCGAAAATACAAATGTTGAGATCAGAGATGCGAAAAGCATGCGATTATTAGGCAAAGCGTGTGCAATCAGCCGTCCGGCTGCCTGCGCTGCTATATTAAAAAAGAAAAAAGGAGGTGAAGAAATCAATGCCAACGATTAACCAAATCGTCAGGAAAGAGAGAGAAAAAATCATCGACAAAGTGAAAACGCCGGCGTTAAAAGCCAATCCGCAAAAAAGAGGCGTGTGCACAGCGGTCAGAACCACGACTCCGAAAAAACCGAATTCGGCGTTGCGCAAAATTGCCAGAGTACGCTTGGTAAACGGGATGGAAGTAACTGCCTATATTCCCGGAATCGGTCATAATTTGCAGGAACACAGTGTAGTGATGATTAAAGGCGGCAGAGTCAGAGACTTGCCTGGCGTGCGTTACAAAATCATCCGCGGAGCACTGGATACCGCAGGTGTAAACAAAAGAATGCAAGCGCGTTCAAAGTACGGTACCAAAAGGCCGAAATAGAGAAGTGATACATATGTTGGTTATGTGTTGATATAGATGTTCGAAAAATAAATTTTTTTGAAAACATAAGTGAGCACATACGGCAGCGTAATACTTGTCGAGTACCGATGAATTTTATTTTAAACTGGAGGGAAGAAAGTGCCTAGGAAAAAAACTTTATTTAAAAGAGACGTGCTTGCAGACCCTATTTACAACAGTGAACTGGTGACAAAATTAATCAACACCGTAATGCTGGATGGAAAAAAGGGCATAGCACAAAAAATAGTCTATGAAGCGTTTGATACTGTTGCGCAAAAGACAGGGAGAGATCCGTTGGAAGTATTTGAAGAAAGCGTAAATAATATCAAACCGATGCTGGAAGTCAAGGCGCGCAGAGTCGGCGGAGCCACCTATCAGGTGCCCATCGAAGTCAGCGAGACGAGAAAGCAAACTTTGGCGTTGCGCTGGTTGGTGAATTATAGTCGCAAGCGCAATGAAAAAACCATGAGTCAACGTTTGGCAGGCGAGCTTTTGGATGCCTTGAACAACAGCGGCGCTTCAATCAAGAAAAAAGAAGACATGTACAAGATGGCAGAAGCAAACAGGGCTTTTGCACATTATAGATGGTAGCATAAAACCATCACTTTGCAGAAGGAGATGAGGAGATATGGCAAGAGCCTATAGTCTTGAAAAAACAAGAAATATCGGAATAATGGCACATATTGACGCAGGAAAAACCACGACCACGGAGCGTATGCTGTTTTATTCCGGCAAAATTCATCGAATAGGTGAAACGCACGAAGGTGCTGCGCAAATGGATTGGATGGTTCAAGAGCAGGAGCGCGGCATAACCATCACTTCTGCAGCGACTACTTGCTATTGGTTGGATCATAGGGTCAATATCATTGATACGCCGGGGCACGTGGATTTTACGGTAGAGGTGGAACGTTCTTTGCGCGTATTAGATGGAGCAGTAGCCGTTTTTTGCGCAAAAGGCGGAGTAGAGCCGCAGTCAGAAACCGTCTGGAGACAGGCAGATAAATATCATGTTCCGCGCCTGGCCTATATCAACAAAATGGACATTTTGGGGGCTGATTTCTATAACGTACTCTCTATGATGGAAACGCGCTTGGGTGTTGTGGCGATGCCGATTCAGTTGCCCTATGGTGCAGAAGAAACCTTTAAAGGCATTGTCGACTTGGTTGAAATGAACATAAAGATGTACTATGATGATGACGGCAAAAATATCACAGTTGAAGAAATTCCTACTGATATTCGAGAAAAGGCGGAGGAGTACAGAAACAAATTAATCGAAACGCTTGCTGATTTTGATGACGACATTATGGAAAAATACCTGGAAGGCGAAGAAATTTCGAAAGAACAACTGAAAAAAGCCATTCGCAAAGTGACGATTAGCAATGCCATCATCCCCGTTTTATGCGGAACATCTTATAAAAACAAAGGTGTTCAATTGGTATTGGATGCAGTGGTGGACTATTTGCCTTCACCACTCGAAGTGCCACCCATCGAAGGCACCAATCCAAAGACGGGAGAAGTTGAAGTGCGAACAGCAGACGATAAAGGACCCTTTTCAGCGTTGGCTTTTAAAATTATGACGGATCCTTTTGTAGGCAAACTGGCATTTATACGTGTTTATTCGGGAACCATTAATTCAGGTTCCTATCTGTACAATTCCACGAAAGAAAAAAAAGAACGCCTGGGTCGAATACTGCAAATGCATGCCAATCACCGAGAAGAAATCGAAAAGCTTTACACCGGTGATATTGCAGCGGCGGTAGGACTGAAAGAAACGGCTACAGGGGATACGCTCTGCAGTGAGAGCAATCCGATTGTGTTGGAATCGATGGTGTTTCCCGAGCCGGTCATCTCCATTGCTATTGAACCGAAAACCAAAGCAGGACAAGATAAAATGTCGACTTCTTTAACCAAAATATCCGAAGAAGATCCCACTTTCCGTGCTTATACGGATAAAGAGACGGGACAAACCATTATTCAAGGAATGGGCGAATTGCATTTAGATATCATTGTAGACCGCCTGCTCCGCGAATTTAAGGTAGAGGCCAATGTGGGAAAACCGCAAGTAGCTTACAAAGAAACCATTACCAAGCAGGCTACGGTCGATATGAAATATGCCAGACAGAGCGGTGGACGCGGTCAGTATGGTCATGTCGTGATAGATGTTGAACCGCTTGAGCCGGGCAAAGGATATGAATTTGTCAACGCCATTACAGGCGGGGTCGTCCCGAAAGAATATATTCAACCAGTCAACGATGGCGTTAAGTCGGCGTTGGACTCCGGTGTGTTGGCAGGCTATCCGGTATTAGATGTAAAAGTAACCCTCAAAGACGGTTCTTATCACGAAGTGGACTCGTCAGAGATGGCATTTAAATTGGCCGGTGCCATGGCGATGAAAGAAGCGTTGCACAAAGCGGCGTCCGTGCTGTTGGAGCCGATTTTCAAAATCGAAATCACTGTTCCCGAAGAATATTTGGGCGATGTGATGGGCGATATCAGTTCCAGAAGAGGCAAAATGGAAGGCATGGAAATGCGTGGCAATACACAAATTGTCAAAGCATTTGTACCGCTGAGTGAAATGTTTGGCTATACCACGGTATTGCGTTCAAAGACGCAAGGAAGAGGTACGTCGGTCATGCAATTTTCACATTACGAAAAAATGCAATCTGAAGCAGCTAAGAAAATATTAGAAAAATAATGAATGAAAAAATGAGGAGAGAAGAAAGAAAATGTCAAAGGCAAAGTATACGAGAGAGAAACCGCATGTAAATATTGGAACGATCGGTCACGTAGACCACGGGAAGACGACGCTGACAGCAGCGATTACGTTAGTGCTGAATAAGCGGCTGGGAACAGGAAGCTTCGTGGCGTTTGAAAACATAGATAAAGCGCCTGAAGAAAGAGAAAGAGGGATAACAATCGCAACATCGCACGTGGAATATGAAACGGAAAACCGTCACTACGCGCATGTGGACTGCCCGGGTCACGCAGACTACGTAAAAAACATGATTACCGGCGCAGCGCAAATGGACGGAGCGATCCTGGTAGTAAGCGCAGCGGACGGCCCGATGCCGCAAACGCGTGAACATATTTTGTTGGCAAGACAGGTAAACGTGCCGTATATCGTAGTATTTTTGAATAAAGCGGATATGGTAGACGACCCTGAATTGATCGAACTGGTAGAAATGGAAGTACGGGAACTGCTGGATGAATATGATTTTCCGGGAGACGATACCCCGATCGTAGTAGGCAGCGCATTGAAAGCGTTGGAAGATGCGGAAGGGGAATGGGGCGATAAGATTCTGGAATTGATGAAAGAAGTGGACAGTTACGTACCGGAACCTGTAAGAGACGTAGACAAACCGTTCTTGATGCCGGTGGAAGACGTATTCTCGATTACAGGCAGAGGAACGGTGGCAACAGGCAGAGTGGAAAAAGGCATCGTGAAAACAGGAGACGAAGTAGAGATCGTAGGGTTGAAACCGGAGAGCAGAAAATCGGTGGTCACGGGAGTAGAAATGTTCAAGAAGATCCTGGACGAAGGACGTGCAGGGGATAACATCGGCGCACTGCTCAGAGGAGTAGACCGAAAAGAAATCGAACGAGGACAAGTGCTGGCAAAACCGGGCAGTATTAAACCGCATACGAAGTTTAAAGCGGAAGTGTAT
This sequence comes from Eubacteriaceae bacterium UBA1433, assembly GCA_002329295.1. Classification (GTDB taxonomy): domain Bacteria; phylum Bacillota; class Clostridia; order Eubacteriales; family UBA1433; genus UBA1433. The sequence goes on along the minus strand of DCTT01000026.1, from coordinate 338,784 downwards.
ATATTGACGAAAGAAGAAGGAGGCAGACATACGCCGTTCTTCAACGGATATCGCCCGCAGTTTTACTTTAGAACAACGGATGTAACAGGGGTAGTGGAACTGGCGGACGGTGCAGAAATGGTCATGCCCGGGGATAATATTACAATGACGATCGAATTGATTACGCCGATTGCTTTGGAAAAAGAACTTCGATTTGCGATCAGAGAAGGCGGAAGAACAGTGGGTTCGGGAGTTGTAGCGGAAGTACTCGAATAAGAGGACAAAGAAAGAGAAGGTGGAGACACCTTCTTTTTTTATGGAGAGGGGAAAAGGAACAGGAAAGAGACAGAGGAGTTGCACGAAAAAGGGGTTGTAATCACAAAAAAAATGCGGTATGATAAATATTATAATGGCGCGGCAGGCATCTAAATCAAAAGAATAATCATCACTATTGTGACTCTGTAGCTCAGCTGGGAGAGTGCCACCTTGACACGGTGGAGGTCGTCGGTTCGAGACCGGCCAGAGTCACCACTTTTGTTCATTGCCTATTCAAAACAGATCATGATAAAAATGATGAATATAAATAAAAATTATTGAGGAAAGAGTCATGAATAAACGTAAATTACATTTGGCAACGGACTTTTATCAAATGAGCATGTCTAACGTGTATTTCTGTGAAGGGATGCACAAAGATGAGGCGATTTTCGATGTTTTTATTCGCACAAACCCTTTCCGTGGCGGCTATACCGTTTTTGCGGGATTGGAGCAAGTGATTGAATATTTGCAAAATATTCGATTTGAAAAAGAAGATATTGATATGTTAAAAAAACATCATCCTGAATTGAGCGACGGATATTTGGATTATTTGTTGAATTTTCGATTTACCGGCAGCATTGAATCTATGGAGGAAGGCAGTATTGTTTTTCCTCAGGAGCCGTTGTTGCGTGTTCGTGCACCGTTGATTGAAGCGCAATTTGTTGAAACGACGATTTTAAGCATTATTAATCATCAAACACTGATTGCCACCAAGGCCTCGCGAGTTGTGGATGCGGCCGAGGGAGACAAAGTGATGGAATTTGGTTTGAGAAGAGCGCATGGCACAGAAGCAGGGCTTTATGGTGCGCGGGCAGCCGTTATTGGAGGGTGTATTGGCACGAGCAATGTAGAGGTGGAAAGTTTTTGGCAGCTTCCGGCAAAAGGTACGATGGCGCATAGTTTTATTATGAGTTTTGAAAGCGAATTGGAAGCATTTCGCACCTTTGCAAAACATAACCCCAACAATATGATATTGCTGGTAGATACATATGACACATTGGAAGGTGTTCAAAACGCCATTACAGTTTTTAAAGAATTTGAACGGGAAGGAAAGTTGGGCCCGAAGGGCACCTACGGCATTCGACTGGATTCGGGTGACTTGGCTTATTTGAGTAAAGAAGCGCGAAGAATGATGGACGAGGCAGGGCTGGAAGGGGCGAGTATTGTTGCTTCCAATGATTTGGATGAACATTTGATTCGAGATCTGAAGTTGCAAGAAGCAAAAATCAATACTTGGGGTGTGGGAACAAAGCTGATTACGGCCTATGATAACGCTGCGTTGGGAGGCGTATATAAACTGGCGCAAATAACGAAAAACGGCATGGAAATACCGGTCATTAAAATAAGCGATGCCCCTGAAAAAGTGACAAATCCAGGAGCAAAAAAAGTTTATCGCATTTATGACAAAGGCAATAAAAAGGCGTTAGCAGATATTATCGCATTGGAAGATGAACAGATCGATGAGAGCAAACCGTATACGATTTTTCATCCGTTATATACCTGGAAAAAACGAACGCTCGAAAATTTTTGTGTCAAAGAAATGCACAAAACAATTTTTAAAAACGGAAAATTGGTCTATGATTTGCCGGATATCTTTGCTGCAAAGCAGAGATTGATAGAAGAAAAAGAAACTTTTTGGCCTGCAGTGCTGCGCTTGAACAACCCGTATGAATATCATGTGGACTTGTCGCAAAAACTGTGGGATCTGAGAAAAGAATTAATGGAGCAGGAGCATAATTGACGGTGGAAAACGAAAAAAAAATGACGGTAGGTGTTGTGTTTGGCGGAAAAAGCGGAGAACATGAAGTGTCTTTGAATTCCGCCTTTCATGTGATTGAGGCCATTGATAAAGAAAAGTACGATGTAATCATGATTGCTATTACCAAAGAAGGACAATGGTGTCAGTACAGCGGAGAAGTGGCCAATGTGCGCAACAACACTTGGTGGCAGGATGAAAAAAATGTCAATTGGGACGTAGGGTATATGCAACCGGATGGTGTGATGGAGAAAATTGATATCTTTTTTCCCGTGTTGCATGGACCGAACGGTGAAGACGGAACGATACAGGGATTTTTTACTATATTCAATAAACCTTATGTGGGGTGCGGCGTTTTTGCTTCCGCCGTGGGAATGGATAAAGTTGCCGCTAAAGTGCTTTTTGAAAAAGCAGGCATCCCCGTTGTGCCTTATATAAGTTTTTATACGGAAGAATGGACGGCGCAAAAGGAAAAACTGATTGCCGAAATGGAAGAGCTGTTATCGTATCCGATTTTTATTAAACCGGTGAACATGGGTTCCAGCGTAGGAATCAGCAAAGTCAAGACGCGTGGAGAGTTGGAAGAGGCTGTTGAAAACGCATTGCTGTATGATACAAAAATCTTGGCGGAACAGTTTATTGACGGCAGAGAAATTGAGTGTGCGGTACTCGGTAATTTTCACGCAACGGCCAGCACGCCGGGAGAAATCATCCCTTCGCGGGAATTTTATGATTATGAATCAAAATATATGGATGGCGATGCCAGCCGTGTTGTGATTCCCGCCGAAATCACAGAAGAACAAGCGGAATTGGTGCAAAAATATGCCTGTGAAGCTTTTAGAGCCATTGACGGCAGCGGGCTTTGCAGAGCAGATTTCTTTATTGACAAAGCAAACGGAAATTTATATATTAATGAGGTCAATACCATGCCGGGTTTTACGGAAATCAGCATGTATCCGAAAATGATAATGCATGACGGATGCGCCTATGCGGAATTGATTGAAAAACTGATTGAATTAGGATTAGAAAAACATGAACAGTATGCGCGGAAAAAAACAGAGCGATAACAATGTTTTTATCACGATTAAAGGCAATATGTCCCAAGGAGTGGGGGATGCGGATGTCATTGAATTTTCCACGGAAGGAAAATTGGAAAAACTGGGCGAGAGTTTATATTTGACCTACGAAGAATCCAAAATTTCCGGGCTGGAAGGAACCACCACCACCATTAAATTGGATGAAGATGCCATGTCGGTTATGCGCATCGGCAATGTCAATTATACGATGAACTTTGCGAAAGGAACAAAGTATTTTAATAAATATGAAACCAACTATGGACCTTTGAACATGGGTATTATGACCAATGACATTAAAGTGACTTTTGAAAACAATCGTTTAAAAGGCATTACCCTGGATTATGACATGGATATCAACGGATCAAATATCGGCAATAATGTTGTCGATATTTGTGTAGACGGAGAATAGAAACAAATCTGGAGAGTATATATGAGTGTTTTGCAACAGGCGGGGCAACAAATTATTTCTATGACTGCTGAGGCGGTTGGCGCCCTCGGAACAGAATTTTCAGAAGAACAAGTGCGTCTGGAAGTGCCCAAAGACAAGTCTTTCGGGGAATTTTCGGTCAATACGGCCATGCAGTTGGCATCTGTTTTGCGCAAGAATCCGCGGCAAATAGCACAAGAAATCATTGCCAATATGAAAACGGAAAACACCTATGTGCAAGAGGTGAGTATGGCAGGGGCGGGATTTATTAATTTTCGCCTGTCGCAGCGTTACTATATTGATGTAATAAAAGAAATTTTTGCCCAAGGCGATGACTATGGCAAGTGCGATATCGGCAAGGGTAAACGTGTCAATGTAGAGTTTGTCAGTGCGAATCCCACAGGACCGGTGCATATCGGCAATGCCAGAGGAGGCGCTGTCGGAGATGTATTGGCTGAAATATTGTCTTGGGCGGGTTATGAAGTAACCCGTGAATTTTATATCAATGATGCGGGAAATCAAATGGAAAAATTCGGCGCATCTCTGGAAGCGCGGTATTTGGAAATGTTCGGCAAAGAGTTTACGTTTCCCGAGGGAGGATATGAAGGGGACTACATCAAAGAAATAGCCCTGGAATATGCGAAAGCGCATCAAAAGAAATTGTTGACGGAAGAAAGTGAAACAAGGCAGGAAATTTTGGCTCGCTTTGGTCTCGAAAAAAACCTAAGCGAAATAAAGAGAGCTTTGGATGAATATGGCGTTGCTTATGACGTATGGTATTCCGAAAACAGTCTTTATGAGCAGGGATGTGTGGCAGAGGCTATTGAACAGATGAAAAAAACGGGATCGACCTATGAAGAAGACGGTGCATTATGGTTTCGTGCCTCTGAATGGGGATGTGATAAAGATTTTGTATTGGTGCGCAGCAACGGGCTGCCGACGTATATTATGCCGGATATTGCCTATCATCTCAATAAATTGCAGACGCGGCAATTTGATATTGCGATTGATGTGTGGGGAGCGGATCATCACGGATATGTTCCTCGCATGAAGAGCGCTATCAAGGCATTGGGAATTGACGAGGACAGACTCGGTATTATTTTGATGCAATTTGTGCGATTGGTACGTCAAGAAGAAGTGGTTCGCATGTCAAAACGAAGGGGAGAGATGATTACGCTCTCTGATTTGGTGGCGGAAGTAGGGCGCGATGCGGCCAGGTTTTTATTTAATTATTATAATTTTAATACCCATATGGACTTTGATTTGGATTTGGCGGTTGAAAAATCCAACGAGAATCCCGTTTTTTATGTGCAATATGCCCATGCAAGAATTTGCAGCATCATCAGTCAACTGAGAGCGACAGAGACCATTGAAGCGGACTTGTCATTATTAACAGAAGAAGAAGAAATAGAATTGATTAAAGTTGTGGCAAGGTTTTCGGAAGAAATCGCCGTTGCGGCCGAAACCTTTGATACGAGCAGGATTCCCAAATATGCAGTGGAAATCGCTTCGGCCTTTCATACGTTTTATAATCGTTGTCGTGTGCGTTGTGAAGAAGAGTCGCTGATGTATGCACGCGTAGCGTTGATTGAGGCGGTGCGTACGGTACTAAAGAATCTGTTGAATATTTTGGGCGTATCGGCTCCGGAAAAAATGTAGCAATGTCACAACATGAACGAAGTATTTCGCTGATAGGCGAAGAAAATATCAAAAAATTGAAAAAATCCACGGTAACGGTTTTGGGGCTTGGCGGAGTGGGCTCTTATGCTGCAGAAGCATTGGCGCGCAGCGGAGTGGGAAAACTGGTGCTGGTGGATTTTTCTGTAATTCAATCCAGTAATATCAATCGGCAAATTTATGCACTGCATTCCACCGTCGGAAAAGCAAAAACCATTCTGGCGGCAAAGCGGATTGCAGATATTAACCCTGCCTGTGAAGTTGTTTTGTTTCAAGAAAAAATTACCAAGGAAACGGCGGGGAAATTTTTGATCGAAACAGATGCTGTGATTGATGCCATTGATGATATTGCGGCAAAAGTGGCGGTGGCAAAATATTGTTATGAAAATAAAATCCCGCTTATCAGCAGCATGGGAACGGGAAACAAAATAGATGCGCAAAAACTGCGTGTTGCAGATATTTATAGAACAAAAATATGTCCTTTAGCAAAAAAAATGCGCCATGAATTAAAAAAAGAATGTGTACCGGAATTGAAAGTCGTATTCAGCGAAGAGCCTCCGGTGAACAGAAATGTACCGCCCTCCAGTATGATTTTTGTTCCTGCGGCGGCGGGTTTGCTTCTTGCAAAAGAGATTATTTTCTCATTATTGTCTGAAATAAATCAGAATTCTTAAAACTCTACAATAATTTTAAAGTTTTTGTTGCAATCTCTAAAGCCATATTGTACAATGTTGATGTTTAAGTGTTAAAATATTAACATTCGAGATTCGACATTTTAGCACAGTTCAATATTATTAAAAAATCAAAGGAGGCATTTCGAATGGTTGACTTAATCAGCATTGAGAATTTGGAGCCATTAAAAGAGATTATTGCGCAGCACAAAGAAGAACCGGGCTGCATCATGCCAATTCTCCAAGAAACACAAGGAGCGTATGGTTATTTGCCTATTGAACTCCAGAAAGTGATTGCAGACGAACTGAATATTCCGCTTTCAGAAGTATACGGTATCGTCACATTCTATACGCAATTCACTCTGGTGCAAAAGGGCAAATACAAAATCGGCGTATGTATGGGAACGGCTTGTTATGTGCGAGGCGCACAAAACGTATTGGATCGTGTGGAGCGTGAATTGAAAATTGCGGTAGGGCAAACAACGGAAGACAAAAAATTTACCATTGAAGCTACGAGATGTTTAGGCGCATGCGGCCTGGCTCCGGTTATGATGATTAACGAAGATGTATATGGGGCGCTTACGCCGGACAAAATACCCGGTATTTTGGCCAAATATTAAGAAAAGCGAAGGTACGATATAGTGAAAAAATCAATAGAAGAATTACGACAAATCGGTAAAGAGAAACTTGACAGAATCGGTCTTCGTGTGGGATTGGAAGCAAAAACGGAAAGCAAAACACAAATCATGGTTTGCGGTGGTACCGGATGCCATTCTTCCAGCTCGCATATTCTGATTCAAAATTTAAAAGATGAATTAAAAGCACATAATTTGGACAAAGAAGTGGAAGTGATTCAAACAGGTTGCTTTGGACTATGTCAAAAGGGACCGATTGTAATCATTTATCCGGAAGGAACCTTTTACAGCCATGTTCAGCCGGCTGACTTTAAAGAAATTGTCGAAAAACACATTATCGGCAAAGAAATCGTAGACCGCTTGGTGTTGGACGAAATTAAAGCGGATCCCAATGACGGGCTGAACAAACTTGAATTTTACAAAAAACAAAACCGAAATGCCCTGGGCAATTGCGGACTGCTGGATCCGGAATGCATTGATGAATATTTGGCATTTAAAGGTTATGAAGCATTGTATAAAGTTGTAACAACCATGACACAAGATCAAGTGATTCAAGAAATTTTGGATTCCGGACTGCGCGGAAGAGGCGGCGCCGGATTCCCGACAGGAATGAAATGGAAATTTGCAAAAGCGGCGCAAAATGACAAAAAATATGTGGTTTGTAATGCCGACGAAGGCGACCCGGGTGCGTTTATGGACCGTTCCGTTTTGGAAGGCGATCCCCATGTAATTGTCGAAGCGATGGCCATTGCAGCCTATGCTATCGGTGCAGATGAAGGGTATGTGTATGTTCGCGCCGAATACCCCATCGCAGTAAAACGTTTGACCATTGCCATTAACCAGGCGAGAGAATACGGATTGCTCGGCAAAGACATCATGGGAACCGGGTTTAATTTTGATTTGCATGTTCGTTTGGGCGCCGGTGCGTTTGTATGCGGTGAAGAAACGGCATTGCTCAACTCGGTTGAAGGTAAACGAGGAGAGCCGCGTCCCAGACCGCCGTTCCCTGCCAACGAAGGAGCATTCAAAAAACCCACAGTGTTGAACAACGTGGAAACATTGGCCAATATTCCGAAGATCATTCGGGAAGGTGCAAAATGGTTTTCGGATATGGGAACCGAAGACAGCAAGGGAACAAAAGTCTTTGCGCTTGGCGGGAAAATCGCCAATACAGGTCTTGTAGAAGTGGAAATGGGCACAACGCTCAGAGAAATTGTCTATGATATCGGTGGAGGCATTCCCGATAACAAAGCGTTTAAAGCTGCGCAGACAGGCGGACCTTCGGGCGGATGTATTCCCGCACAGCATTTGGATACGCCAATTGACTTTAAATCGCTCGCAGAAGTCGGGTCGATGATGGGTTCCGGCGGATTGATTGTTATGGACGAAGACAACTGCATGGTTGACGTTGCGCGTTTCTTTATGGACTTTATTGTGGATGAATCTTGCGGGAAATGTTCTCCGTGCCGCATCGGAACGAAGAGAATGCTTGAAATTCTCAACAGAATTTGTGACGGTGAAGGGCAGGAAGGCGACGTTGAAAAATTAGAAGATTTGGCAAAAGCAATCAAAGCGGGCTCGCTGTGCGCATTAGGTCAGACGGCGGCAAACCCTGTGTTGTCAACATTGAGATATTTTAGACCGGAATATGAAGCACACATCAAAGACAAAAAATGCCCGGCAGGCGTTTGCAAAAACCTGATTACCTTCACGATTGATCCGGCAAAATGCGTAGGCTGTTCGCTTTGTGCGAAAAAATGTCCCGTGAATGCAATTTCCGGAGAAGTCAAGTCTCCTTTTGTAATCAATCAAGAAGAATGTATCAAATGCGGACTTTGTTTGCAGACATGCAAATTCAAAGCAATTGATAAAAAATAAATGAAGTAAAGAGGCGAAAAATATGAATATGTTAAATATAAAAATCAACGGACAAGATGTCAGTGTTCCGGCGGGGACGACGATATTGGAAGCCGCAAAATCCATTAACGTCCATATTCCTACGCTTTGCTATTTGAAAGATATCAACGAAATAGGCGCTTGTCGTATGTGCTTAGTGGAAATCAAAGGCGGACGATCTTTGGTGGCTGCTTGCGTATATCCTTGTTCGGAAGGCATGGAAGTGTTTACAAATACTCCTGTCGTTCGCGAAACGCGAAAAGCGATTTTGGAGCTGATTCTCTCCAACCACAACAGAGAATGTACCACTTGCGACAGAAGCGGCGTTTGCGAACTGCAACAGGTGAGTGAAGACCTTGGTGTAAGAGAAATCAGATATATGCCCAACAAAGAAGAAGTGCATACCATTGACGCACTATCTCCTTCTGTGGTTCGCGATCCGAGCAAATGTATTCTTTGCGGCAGATGTATATCGGTATGTAGAGACGTACAAGGTTTGGGTGCTTTAGGTGCAACAAACAGAGGCTTTAAAAAGGCGGTGGAGCCTCCTTTTGAAATGACGCTGAACGATGTAAACTGCATTAATTGCGGACAATGTATCATTAACTGTCCGGTTGGCGCGCTCAAAGAAAAAGACGATACCGCCCGTGTATGGGAGGCGCTTGCGGATCCCACAAAACATGTGCTTGTTCACTCGGCTCCCTCGGTACGCGCAGGACTCGGCGAAGCTTTTGGTCTTCCCGTCGGCTCTTTGGTCAGCGGCAAATTGGCAGCTTCCTTGAGACGGTTAGGTTTTGACAGAGTGTTTGATACAAACTTTGCTGCCGACCTGTGTATTATGGAAGAAGGAACGGAGCTCATCGGCAGAGTGACCGGTGGCGGAAAACTTCCGATGATTACAAGCTGTTCACCGGGTTGGATCAAATATTGCGAAATGTATTATCCGGATTTGTTGGATCATCTCTCCAGCTGTAAATCTCCGCAAGGAATGATGGGCGCTATTTTGAAGTCACACTATGCGCAAAGCCAGGGACTGGATCCGAAAGACGTTTTTGTTGTCAGCATTATGCCCTGCACAGCAAAGAAATTTGAAGTGCTGCGTCCTGAACTGTCTCAAAACGGTTTGCCGGATAACGATGTTTCCATTACATCGAGAGAACTGGCACGCATGATTAAAGAAGCAGGGATTGACTTCCTTACGCTTCCAGATGAAGAGTTTGATGAGTATTACGGCGACTACACCGGCGCGGCCACCATCTTCGGTGCGACCGGCGGTGTTATGGAAGCAGCGGCAAGAACCGCAGTGGAAGTCATCACAGGCAAAGAAGCAGAAAACATTGACTATGAAGGCGTGCGCGGTGTGGAAGGCATAAAATCGGCAGACATCAAAGCAGGAGATTTGACGATAAAAGTAATGGTTGCTCACGGCGGGTCTAACATTCGAAAAGTTATGGACGACTTACGCGCAGGCAAATTGGATGATGTACATTTCATCGAATTGATGGCCTGCCCCGGCGGCTGTGTAAACGGTGGCGGACAGCCCATTGTCAGTGCACAGGATAAAATGAATGTGGATATTCGTGTTGAAAGAGCGAAAGCGCTCTATCACGAAGATAAAGATGTACTGGGTTTGAGAAAATCTCACGAAAATCCGTCTATTAAAAAGCTGTATGACGAATTTTTGGAAAAACCAAACAGTCATAAAGCGCATGAATTATTGCACACAACTTACACGGCAAGACCAAAAATTAACAATAAGTAAACATAATACATCCACTAAAAATTCACCTTGGCGGAGAAAATTCCCCAGGGTGAATTTTTTTGCTAAAGCAATAAAATGAAATGTATACAAATAATACGGAGCAAATGATTTTAAGCAGAATTTAATATAAAGTCTGTAAAAATGAGACGCGCTTAAATGAGAAAGAGAAAAGATGGAAAATGTAAAAAAATTCTGGATGAAACCATTGACCTTTCACAGGATAAGGTATAGAATTTTAAGACATGATTTAAAACAACATTTATAAGTTTATGTGACAAAACAGACACAAAACGGAGTAAAGAGGTGTTGGCAAAGACTATGGACATGAAACGAGCTACTTTTAAAGGCGGGGCTCATTTGCGTTACAACAAAGAGTTGACTTCAGGCTTGCCGATTATCAAATCCACCCCTCCAAAAGAGGTGATTTTTCCGGTATCTATGCACTTGGGTGCGCCAAGCAAACCGATTGTCGCTGTCGGTGAACAGGTAAAGTTGGGGCAAAAGATTGCTGAACCCGGCGGATTTGTTTCGGTACCCATTCATTCTTCTGTTTCCGGCGAAGTTGTTGCGATAGAACCCAGAATTCATCCCAACGGGCAGCGCGTGCTGAGCATCGTTATCAAAAACGATGAACAAGAGACGATGGACGAATCCATTCGTCCTCGCGAAAACTATAAAGATTTAAGCGGCAAAGAGATTTTGCATTTGATTCAGGATGCCGGCATTGTCGGTATGGGAGGCGCAACGTTTCCTACCCATGTGAAGCTGTCGATTCCTGAAGGGAAAAAGGTGGAATATCTTATTTTGAACGTTGCGGAATGTGAGGCCTATTTGACCAATGATGATGCGCTGATGCAGCGCAATGCAGAGGAAATCATCAGGGGCCTCGAAATTGTTATGCATGTTTTGGGGGTCGATAAAGCTTATATCGGCATTGAAGACAATAAGCCGCAGGCAATACAAACAATGTATGAAAGTGCGAAGCACTTGAATATCGAAATGTATTCATTAAAAACAAAATATCCGCAAGGCAGCGAGAAACATATTATAAAAGCCATTGCAAAACGGGAAGTTCCTTCCGGAAAGTTGCCCATTGATGTGGGATGTGTCGTGTTTAACGTTGCCACGATAAAAGCAATTCATGATGCGGTGATATGCGGAATGCCGTTGATTGAACGGGTGGTGACCATCACCGGTTGCGGTATAACAGAACCGCGGCGGATGGATGTAAAAATAGGAACGCCCATTGAACATTTGTTGGAACAATGTGGCGGGTTTCATGATGCGGAAAAATTTATTATAGGCGGGCCTATGATGGGATTTGCGCATTATTCGAGCGATATACCCGTCTTGAAGGGCGGTTCAGGGATATTGCTCTTATCTGCGGAAGAGGCGGATTTGGCGCCGCCGAAGGACTGTATTCGCTGTGCCAGATGCGTTGATGCTTGTCCGATGGGACTGATGCCGTTGATGCTGTCGAACACATCGGAAAAAGGAGATTTTGACAAAGCGGAAGAATACCATGCGTTGGACTGCATTGAATGCGGTGCATGTGCCTATGTATGTCCTGCAAAACGTATGTTGGTCTCAAATATACGAGTGGCAAAAAAAGAAATTCTTGTGAAAAGAAAACAACAGGCAGAGAAAAAGGAAGCGGAAAAGGTGAAAGGAGGCAATAACTGATGGAAACGAAACTATTTACTGTATCTTCTTCGCCTCATATTAAGTCACATACCACTACCGCAACGCTGATGCGCGATGTCTTGATAGCGCTGAGTCCTGCCATGATTGCTGCAATCATCTTTTTTGGTATCAGTGCGGTAATGCTCACGGCTGTTTGTGTGGCTGTGGCTGTTTTGACCGAATGGGCATCAGGAAAATTGATGCATAAAGAAAGCACTGTGGGGGACTTGAGCGCAGTGGTAACAGGCGTATTGATTGCTTTTAATTTGCCGGCAAGTGCTCCCTGGTGGATTGCTGCTGTAGGAAGTGTGTTTGCGATTTTGATCGTCAAACAAGCTTTTGGCGGTATCGGGCATAATATTGTGAACCCGGCCCTTGCTGCCAGGGCATTTTTGGTGGTTTGTTGGGGAGCGCGCATGACAGGCTCGGCGTTTATTCCTGCGGCGGACACGGTGACGCAGGCAACGCCGTTGGGATTGTTGTCTGAAGGCATTGTCGGTCAAATGCCTTCGTATATGGATATGTTCTTAGGCAATATGTATGGCTGTATCGGTGAAGTCAGTGCGCTGGCGTTGCTGATAGGCGGTATTTATTTAATAGTGCGCAAAGTCATTACCTGGAGGATTCCGGTCATTTATCTTGCTACAGTATTTATTTTTGCGTTTATACTAAAACAGGATCCTGTCTTTCATCTTTTGGCGGGCGGATTGATGTTAGGCGCTATTTTTATGGCGACAGATTACACGACTTCGCCGGTTACACCCAAGGGGCAAATTATTTTTGCGGTGGGGTGCGGGTTGATTACTATGGTGATTCGTATGTTCGGCAGTTATCCCGAAGGGGTGTCCTATTCCATCCTTTTGATGAATGTGGCGACGCCGATTATTGAAAGATACACAAAACCTCGCGTATACGGCGTTGTAAAAGCGAAAAAAATTCGATCGAAAAGCGAGGTGAAATGACATGAAAGAAATACGCAAAATGGGCGTACTCTTATTTGTGATCTGTGCCGTTGCCGCAGCGTTGTTGGCAATGACGAATGCTGTCACCGCTCCGAAAATAGCGGAAAATGCAGAAAAAAAAGAGGTGGAGGCAAAACAGATGGTTTTGCCTGCAGGGAGAGAATTTCAGGAGATGGATGAAGCTGAAATGAGAACGTTGTTTGAGAAGGCGGATTCCGAAAACTTAAAGAATGTTATAGCAGTAAACAAGGCTATGGCAGATGGGGAATTAGTCGGTTATACGATCAAGGTAGCGGTTGCGGGGTTTGGCGGAGAGATTACGATGCTTGTAGGTATCGATCATACAGGGAAATTGTTGGGATATAACATTCTCTCTCATGAAGAGACGGCGGGTCTCGGTGATAAAATTGCCGTTGATCCGTTTTATGGACAGATGGTAGGGAAGACATCGGCTACGCCTTTGTCGGTGGTAAAGGGAGAGATAAAAAATGACGGACAAGTCCAGGCGGTGACAGGCGCTACGATTTCTTCAAAAGCGGCGATATCGGCAATTAACAGCGCCTTTGATGCCTACAATGTGCTTTCGGATACGCAAAACAGTGAGGTGAACTAAAATGGGTGTGTTCAGGCATTTAAAAAACGGAATTTTATCAGAAAATCCGACATTTCGGTTGGTTATAGGGATGTGTCCCACTTTGGCAGTAACCACTTCGGCAGTGAACGGTCTGGGTATGGGGCTTTCGACGATGGCCGTGTTGGTGGGTTCCAACGTGGCGTTGTCGGCCATGCGTAAAATAGTTCCCGATCAAATCAGGATTCCGATATTTGTGGTGGTGATTGCTTCTTTTGTTACGATTGTCTCGATGTTACTGGAGGCGTTTGTTCCTTCGCTTTTTGAAGCGTTGGGTATTTATATACCGCTGATCGTGGTAAACTGTATTATCATTCAGCGCGCAGAGGCTTTTGCAAATCAAAACTCAGTACTGAATTCGATGGCAGACGGCATTGGGATGGGTTTGGGTTTTACCTTATCTTTGACGGTTCTGGGTATTATACGAGAAATTTTGGGAGCCGGCAGTGTTTTCGGCATCTCCCTATTGGGTGCATCTTATGAACCCGCAATGATTTTTATTCAGCCCCCCGGTGCGTTTTTGACTTTAGGTGTTTTGATGGGACTGGTGAATTTCATTGAATATAAGTGCAAAGAAAAAAAGGTACAGGCAGGTGAAAAACAATGAATTTGATTTTAATCGTTGTAGGTGCTGTCTTAATCAATAACTTTGTACTGGTAAAATTTTTAGGCATTTGTCCGTTTTTGGGTGTAAGCAAGAAAGTGGAAACGGCCATTGGCATGGGAGCGGCAGTCATTTTTGTTATGACACTGGCTTCCGCAATCACTTATGTGGTGCAATATGCGATTTTGGAAAAATTCAATATCGCTTATTTGCAAACTATTGCCTTTATTTTGGTAATTGCTGCGCTGGTGCAATTTGTGGAATTGGTCATTAAAAAGATCAGTCCTTCCCTCTATCAAGCACTGGGCGTATATCTGCCGTTGATCACTACGAACTGTGCGGTGCTTGGAGCGGCCATTATCAACATTCAAAATGAATATAATTTTATTGAAAGCATTGTATTTGGCGCAGCGGCGGCTGCGGGTTTTACGCTGGCTATTGTGCTTTTTGCGGCCATTCGCGAAAGAATGGAATATTCTCCCATTCCCAAGGCATTGCAGGGTTTTCCGATTGCATTGATTACGGCATCGCTGATGTCCATTGCCTTTATGGGATTTTCGGGAATGATTTAGGAGGAAAAAAATGTTTGCAAATATAGTAAGTCCGATTGTGTGGTTAGGGGGAATGGGATTGATTTTTGGCGGATTGCTTGCTTATGCCGCAAAAAAATTTGAAGTTGCACAGGATCCGAAAATAATAGAAGTGCGTGCAGCACTGCCCGGTGCAAATTGCGGAGGATGCGGATATGCAGGGTGCGATGATTTGGCTGCCGCGGTGGTCAGAGGAGAGGTCAAGGCCAACGTGTGCCCTTCTATGAGTTTGGAACGCTTAGCCGTGGTCAGCGATATTTTAGGTACGGATGCAGGCAATATCAATCGACAAAAAGCCGTTATTATGTGCGGTGGTGTCGGCGAAAAATCAAAGCGCAAATTTCATTATCAAGGCATACGAGACTGCCGTGAAGCGATGATAGCCATGCAGGGAGACAAAGTGTGTGAATTTGGTTGCATGGGTTATGGAACCTGCAAAAAAGCCTGTGTGTTTGACGCGATTCAAATCGACCATGAGACAGGCCGCGTTTATGTGGATGAATCAAAATGCACAGGGTGCGGCGCTTGTGAAAAAGTTTGTCCGAAACAAATTATCAAACGCGTGCCGATTGATTCGCGGGTACATGTATTTTGCAAAAGCAACCGAAAAGGGAAAGAAGCGCGAGATGTTTGTACCGCCGCCTGCATCGGTTGTGGACTGTGTGTAAAAGAGTGCAAGTTTGGCGCTATTGCCATGGTTGATAATTTGGCAGTAATCGATTTTGAAAAATGCGTGAATTGCGGCGCTTGCGTAAAGAAATGTCCCGCCGGGGCAATTCATCTGGACTAAGTCTTTTCGTAAGCGAATATAAACAAAATATACGGATATTTATAAGAAAAATATATTTTCTATTTCCAAAAGACAAGGTTATAAGGTATAATAGATTACCGACAATTACGTATTTCATAGACATATAGGGGTTGTGTACATGAAGGATAAGGAAAACAGGGATTGCACTGCGCCGTTTGCATCTGCCATAAGCAGTGACAAGTTGGATGACGTGTTTCTTTATGAAAATGCGTTAAAAAATTTAAGGCGTGAATTGGAAGAAAAACAAAATTTAATTGCGCAGTTGCAAAATGAAACAGTGCGCAGGTTTTCTGATGCCGATTTGACTTTTGCCGGCGGCGGAAGTGATTTTGTCTATGGAAAAAATAGGGATATGGCGCAGAGAATCAAAGATTATGCGGCAGAGATGTTGATAGGCGAGCTGAAATCTATTTCAAGCAGCATGCGTCGAAAGCTCAACGAAATAAATGAAAAAGAAAGCCGTTTGGCTACACGTCTCATTGAAATCGAAGAGCGGCAGGCGATTTTAGAGGAAATCGATTATGTTCAGCGCATGATTCCCAAAAAGATGTTGCAAGAAAAAATGCAGCAAAGTGTTGAAATTAAAAAAGAGGCGGAGACGGATCCGGAGGAGATTTTTCGCCCGGCGGTACATAAGATTCTCGAAAAAGAGCAGGAAGTAAAAGCAAAAATAGCATACAGAGAAAAAGAAGAGCCGGTATTGGCAAAGCAGGAAGTTGCCGATATTGCTCCGGTGGATGAAGATAAGTTGCAAGAGGCAGTCCAAGAGATGCCTCAAGAAAAACAAGCGCCAGAAGCGGTGGAAAGAATTGCGGCAACTGTAGAAAAAACTGACGGAGACAGTGCGACGATTGTGACAGAGACGGAAAGTCGACCGTATGGAAGTGAAGACGCATTGCCTTCATTTGAGGAAGAGGAAGTATTCGGTCTTTATGATGAAGGGGATCAAGTATATCAACGAGGCGAGGAAGAAAAAATACCTGAGCGCAAAGAAGAACATTTTGCTTATATCAGGGACTCAAAAATAAAACTGAAGCCGGAAGACATGTTGTCTATACAAAAAGCCATTCGCGGCATAGAGCAAGGCCGATTTGCAGTGCAAGGAGATTGATATGGCAAAAAAACGTCGACGCAGATATCGTTTCAAACCAAGATTTTTTGTTATCATTGCGGTATTTCTTATTGCGATGATTCTTTTTGTAAAGCTTGTCATAGGTGCTGTAAGCTGGTTGACGAAGAAAGAAAGCACGCCAGATGTGACGCCGAACAACTTGGTGATAGCTATTGATTCCGGGCATGATGCCCAAGGGGACAGGGGGGCAGTGGCGCCGGGGGGCATCAATGAATTTATGCTGAATGATGCAGTTTCCAAAGCTCTGAAAGAGGAGCTGCTTGGGCGCGGATATACGGTTATTGAAACGCGCAAATTGGGCAGCAGCGAACAAAAATCTCTCAATGACAGGGTGCGGCTTTTAAATGAAAAATGGCCTGACTTGTTGATCAGCATTCACCATAATGCCAATGAAGATGCAACGGTAAAAGGCTTTACAATCATTTATAATAACAGAAAAACCGATGCATATGACGGTCGCTATGTGAAATATAATTCAAACATTTACAAGATGATCAAAGAGGAGAACGGTCGGCTTTATTATAAAGATGGAGACAAAGAAAAAAGTTTTGATCTGGAGAAAAATGCAAGCAGATTTGAGATTTTTGATTTGACGGCAAAAGACATGGTAGCAGAAAGCAAAGAAGTAGCGAATCATCTTTATACGAGCATGGGCACATTGGAGTATATAAAACCGCTTTCCGAGAAAAAAGAAAATACGGTGATTAATCAAAATTTGCAGATACTTCGCCAGGCGCATGTAATCGGAGTCATGGTGGAATGCGGATTTATGACGAACGAGGCAGAAATTGAACAGCTCAAGAATGCCGAAAACCAAAAGGCCATGGCCAAAGCAATTGCCGACGGTATTGATGCGTACTTTAAAGCAAAAGAAAAGATTTGACAAATAGTACATTTGCGATTATAATTTTTGAGCATGTATCCGCACAAAACAGGTTTTAAGCGCTGTGCGCACCTGATTTTGGCGAGGTTGGATAGAGGAGGTAGTTTTATGTATGCAGTAATTAAAACAGGCGGCAAGCAGTATCGCGTGAGTGAAGGTGACGTGATCCAAGTAGAGAAAATAACCAGAGACCATGACAGCGATGAGGTCATTATTCAGGAAGTGCTTATGGTTGTTGACGGAGACACGGTAACCTGCGGAAATCCTTATGTTGAAGGAGCGACGGTAACGGCAAAAGCACTGGAAGACGGACGAAGCGAAAAAATCATTGTCTTCAAATATAAGCCGAAAAAAGATTATCGACGCAAGCAAGGACATAGACAGCCATATACGAAATTAGAAATTTCAAAAATCGAACTAAACTAAACAATGATTCACATTCAAATTTTTAAAGATTCGACGCAACGAGTTTCAGGCGTGAAAATAAGCGGACATGCGGGACAGGCCACCTATGGCTCCGATGTGATTTGCAGTGCCGTGTCCGTGTTGGCTTTATCGACAATCAACGGACTCAAACAGGTGGCGGGTGCAAAGGTTCAAAAAAAAGTCGACGAAGGAGATATTTGCTTTTCTCTCGTTGAAGAAAATGATGAAAATATCATGGCAGCTGCACAAATTTTATTAAAAAGCTTTTCAAATGCGATAGAAAATATGGCAAAAGAAAACCCGGACTATGTGACAGCGGTTTATGAGGAGGTAGAAAAATGATTCAGTTAAATATCGCCAATCTGCAATTATTGGCACATAAAAAAGGCGTGGGAAGTTCCAGGAACGGCAGAGACAGTGAGTCGAAGCGACTGGGTGCAAAGCGTGCCGACGGTCAATTTGTTTTGTCAGGGAATATTTTGGTTCGTCAAAGAGGAACAAAAATTCATCCCGGCAACAACGTGGGCAGAGGGACAGATGACACGCTCTTTGCTTTGGTGGACGGCGTAGTGCGATTTGAGCGAAAAGACAAAAGCCGTAAACAAGTAAGTGTTTATCCGAGAGCTTAGTGGGGTTTTACGACAATATAAACTATAGGCAAGGGCATCAAAGAGCATCTTTTGGCCCGGCACTTTACGGGGTGTCGGGCTTGTGTCATATTAGGAAGAAAAAAATGATAAAGCAGGCAAAATGCAATGTTTGTTGATTATGTGAAAATTACGATAAAAGCAGGCAAAGGCGGCGATGGCAGCATGGCTTTTCGCAGAGAAAAATATGTGCCGGACGGCGGCCCTGCAGGCGGCGATGGCGGCAAGGGAGGAGACGTGGTTTTTGTAGCGGACAGAGGGCTCAATACGCTTCTCAAATTTCGTTACCAAAAAGAATATCAAGCGGAAAACGGTGAAAACGGCCAAGGGAGCAATAAATCGGGCAAAAGCGGTAAAGACCTTGTCATCACAGTGCCTATAGGAACTATTATCAGGGAACGTCATACCAAAAAAATTTTAAGCGATCTTGCCAGAGAGGGCCAGGAGGCCGTTGTGGCAAAAGGCGGTAAAGGCGGCAAGGGCAATCAACATTTTGCCACGTCGATCAGGCAGGCGCCGCGTTTTGCGGAGCCCGGTCAAAAGGGCGAAGAAAAAGAGCTGATATTAGAGCTAAAAGTGTTGGCCGATGTGGGATTGGTAGGATTTCCCAATGTAGGAAAATCCACCTTTTTATCCAAAGTGACCAATGCGTTGCCCAAAATTGCAAACTATCACTTTACAACATTGAATCCTAATTTGGGTGTGGTGCAGTATAAAGACGCACCGGAGTTTGTGATTGCCGATATTCCGGGAATTATCGAAGGAGCGCATGAAGGGGCGGGCTTGGGACATCGATTTTTGCGCCACATAGAACGAACCAGGCTGATGTTACATTTTTTAGACGCCTCGGGCAGTGAAGGCAGAGACCCTCGAAAAGACTTTGAAATTATCAACAATGAACTGAAGATGTATCATCCGCAATTAGCGAAACGAAAACAGATTGTCGTATTAAACAAAATGGATCTTATCGAAAAGCAGGAAGAGCTTGAAGAGTTGATGGAGTATTTTTCTCAACAAGGCTATGAAGTGTTTGCCACTTCGGCGATGATGCAAAAGGGAATTGAGCCATTGCTAAACAGCGTCATACGAAACTTGAGCGAAATGGAGGATGTTTACATCCCGTTGGAAGAGGAGACAGAAACAGCAATAAGAGTAGTGGACTATGACGAAGAAAAGAAAAAACCTTTCGAGATTACAAAAGGAGCGGACGGGGTTTTTTATGTAACCGGTCAGTTGGCGGAAAACATGATTCGGCGCGTCAATTTTGAAGATTCGCATTCGATAGCTTATTTTCAAAAGATTATGGTACGTGAAGGTGTGGAAGCGGAATTAAAAAAAATGGGTGTACGAAACGGTGACAGCGTGGTGATTGATACCATGGAGTTTGAATATTTTGAATAGGAGCAAAGCATGTTAAACAGCAAGCAAAGAAGCTTTTTAAAAAAGAAGTCGGNNTCGGCAGAGCTGAAAGACACCATTTTTATCGGCAAGGAAGGTATTACTGCCAATGTGATTCGCCAGTTGGCCGGCGAGTTAGCTGCCCATGAACTGATTAAAGGGAAAGTGCAAAACAATGCGGAAATATCCGTTCAGCAGGCGGCGCATCTTCTTGCGGAACAGACAGATGCAGAGGTCGTTTTCACAATCGGCAAAAAATTTGTATTATATAAAATGAACGGCGAAAAGCAAAAAATGATACTGCCTGAAGGATAAAGATGAAAAAAATAGGAATTTTTGGCGGAAGCTTTAACCCGATCCATATCGGACATTTGATATTGGCGCAGGAAGTGCAACATCAAGCAGGGCTGGAAAAGGTGTTGTTTATTCCTACTAATGATAATCCGCTTAAAGAAAAAGATACAAAAGAGACTGTGGCAGAGCGCTACGAAATGACGCGTTTGGCGATTGAGGACAATGAAAATTTTGTTATCAGTGATCTTGAGATAAGACAGCCGGGGTTTAGTTACACGATAGATACGGTCAAGAAACTAAAGAGCATTGATCCAAAAGCCGATTATTGTTTTTTATGCGGAGAAGATATTATTTTTCAATTGGAGCGTTGGAAAGATTTTGAAGAGCTGTTTCAGCTCGTGACGTTTATTGTTACCTATCGACCCGGCTATGACTTTAAAAAATTGGAGACGGAGGCTGTGCGTCTTAAGCAACTATATGATGCAAAAATCAAAATATTTCAGGCGCCGCTGATCGATATTTCTTCTACGGCAATCAGAGAACGTGTAGTGATGGGTAAAAGCATTCGGTATTTGGTAACGGAAAAAGTGCATCAATACATCAAAGAAAAGCAGCTTTATTTGGAGTAAAGCAATGGAGAAAAGTCAGTGGCTTCCCTATTTGGAAAAAAATCTGAGTCCGCGACGATATCGTCACACACTCGGCTGTGCAAAACTGGCAGATGAATTGGCAAAAATCTATCAAGTTGATTCGGACAAAGCCCATGTTGCAGCGCTGCTGCATGATGTTGCCAAAGAACTGAGTGTAGAGGCGATGCAGGCAGAAATAAAAAAAACGGACATCACAATACCTGAAATGGTTCGAGACAATCCTGCATTGCTGCATGCTTATGCCTCAACCGCCATGGCTCAAAGCAAATTCGGCATTGACGATGAAGAAATTTTAAATGCCATTCTTTATCACACTACAGGCAGAGAAGCGATGTCTTTGTTGGAAAAAATTATTTTTATTGCAGATGCTGCGGAAGAAAACAGAACCTATCATCCCCAAATCAAGCAATGGCGCCAACAGGCAAAAAAGGATATCGATAATGCGGTGCTTCAGGTATTGGAGTATAACATCATACGAGTGATACAGCGGGGATTTTTATTAGATGAAAATACGGTAAAGGCACGAAATGACCTGGTAATGCGCAATGTTCGGTAAAGCGACGCAGTCCCTTGAAAAAACAGATTTTTTAAAATTGATAGCAGCTGTTGCCATGCTCGTTGACCATTGTGCGATGCTGCCGGCTATCACTGATCCGGGGTTATATCTTGTGATGCGAAGCATTGGCAGAATTTCTTTTCCGATTTTTGCGTTTTCCATTGCCCTTGGGGTTGTGTACACGAAAGATTTGAAAAAATATGTAAAAAGACTGCTTTTTGTGGCGGTTTTGTCACAGGCGCCCTTTTCGTTGTATTTTCAAGATTGGCGTACATTGAATATTCTTGTTACATTTTTAATTGCTGTGGCAATGATATGGTTTTTTGAGCAAAAGTGGATCTATGCGGCAATCTTGGTGCCTTTGGTACCTTGGTGTACGGATGTATTGTTTCATGTGACCACAGATTATTCCACTTATGGCGTGTTGACGGTTTTTTGCTTTTATTTTTTCAGAGATGACTGGAAAAAAGCAGCGGTTTTTTTTATCATTCTTACGATGGTGCAATGTGTTTTCAGCGGTAACTACATACAAATGATTGCCGTTTTGGCGCTGCCATTGATTTATTATGGAAGCAGGATGCGTTTGTTATTGAAGCGCTATTTTTTTTATGTGTTTTACCCGATGCACTTATTGGTATTGTACGCGATTGCTTCCTGGATGAGCAGGTTTTAAAGAACATCAATCGCTTTTGGAATATGCATTGAAATTCACGAGAAAATCCGCTACAATGAAAGGAAATTTTGAAAACATAAAATAAATGAAATGTGAGGAGCGGAGTATGCAACAAGCGTCTAACCTTACAAAAGAACAACAGTATCAAAAGGTGCTTCGATATCGCTGGATTGTTTATGGCATTTTGGTGCTGTGTTATTTTTTTGTATTTTTGCACAGAATGGCTGTCGGGGTTATCAAAACGGAACTGATTGATGAATTTGCCATGACGCCGGTGGGTTTTGCCACACTGGGATCCATGTATTTTTATGCCTATGCATTGATGCAAATTCCTACGGGGATTTTGGCCGATACTTTGGGTGCCAGGATTACGGTAACGGTGGGTTCGGTAATAACAGCGCTTGGATCCATTTTGTTCGGATTGGCGCCGGGAGTGGGTTTGGCTTATGCAGGAAGGCTATTGGTAGGGCTCGGTGTTTCGGTGACGTTTATCAGTGTTACAAAAATACAAACCATGTGGTTTAAGGAAAAAGAATTCGGTACGATGACCGGACTGACATCTTTAATCGGCAATGCGGGAGGCATTGTAGCACAAACGCCGCTGGCATTGTTGGTGGCAGCTTTTACGTGGAGAACGACCTTTGTGGGATTCGGTATTATTTCTTTGATTATTGCCTTGTTGTGTATCATATTTGTGCGAAACAAACCGCAGGATATGAACCTTCCTTCTATTGCCGAAATTGAAGGGCGGGAAGAAGTGTCGGTCACGCAAGAAAAAGTCAGCGTAAAAGAGGGACTCAAAGGAGTTTTGTCCAACAGACGAGTGATTGCGCCGTTTTTGTTTTTGATGCTGTATTCCGCCGTATTTTTGACTTTTGCGGGTACCTGGGGTGTTTCGTATGTCAGAGATGTGTATGGGCTTCAGACGATTGAGGCATCACAGTATATGTTGTATATGATGTTGGCACAGGCTGCTGCCAATATTTCTATCGGTGTTGTGTCCGATAAAATCAAAAGTCGGAAAAAGCCTTTGATTGTGTTGGGAGCGCTGGGCAGTGCGGCATGGATTGCCATTACAATAGGAGGCAAGCTGCCCTTGCCGTTGTTTGCGGTGCTTTTGGTGGTGTTCAGTTTTTCCATTACCTGTCTGGCCATGGCTTGGTCTATCGGCAAAGAAGTGTGCAACCCTCGCTACTCGGGCATGGCGGTCAGCGTGGTCAATACGGGCGGTTTTGTGGGTGCGGCGGTGGGGCCGGCTGTTTTCGGGGCGTTGCTCAAAGAAGGGAGCGGTATTTCCATGTATCAATCAGCAATGATTTTTCTGGCGGCTCTCTGTTTGGCGGGATACATTTCTTCACTTTTTGCGAAAGAAACCCATTGTCGAAACATTTACTATGATGATGTAAAAAATAGAGAATAAACCAATTAAAAAACCGACTCAAGTCGGTTTTTTAATTGGTCAATCAATAGCGGTCAAAAAATATCAGAATAATCTTTCATAAAGCAGACAATGCCCTATAAAATTTTTTCGCAAAAGAGGCATAGGTATGAAATCATGACTGTTTTAATTATAGATTGCCGTTGCCTGGCGCTTTAGGTATAATAAAATCAGAACAAAAAAGGATGTGAAACAATTTGACTTATCCCCGTTTAAATGTTGCTCTACAACCAATCAGAGACAATATGTCCGTCATCTTGCATACCTGTAGACAGTGGAATATTGAGCCTGTTGCTGTTACGAAAGTGCATCGTGCACACCCTGATATTGTGAAAATGCTTTTGGAGCTTGGTTATACCAAACTAGGAGATTCCAGAGTGGATAATCTAAAAAAGCTGGCAGGGCTGAATGTTGAAAAGCTTTTGATTCGTATCCCCATGCCTTCGGAAGTTGCCGAATTGGTAAAATGGGCCACCTCCAGCTTGATTTCTTCGATCTATACAGCAAAGTTGATTGACCAAGAGGCAAAACTGCAGAAGAAAAAAATCAAACTTACGCTGATGTATGATATTGGAGACTTGCGTGAAGGAGTGTATGGCCTTGAGAATTTATATAAAGTAGCGAAAGAAATCGATGAGTTGAAAAATGTGGAGTTATACGGAATCGGTACCAACATGAGCTGCATGAGCGGCATCTTGCCGACTGAGGAGAATATTACAGAATTTTTGAAAGCGAAAAAAAATGTCGAAGAATATTTGGGCAGAAAGCTTGCCGTTGCTTCGGCGGGGAACACGGATGTATTTGCATTTTTATTGAGAAACAAAATGATGGAAGGGATTAATGAACTGCGAATCGGGGAAGGAATGATTATGGGTACCGACGGGGCGGAAGGGGTCATAGAAATATTGCACCAAGATGCTGTGACGCTGGAGGCTCAAATTGTTGAAATTTACGACAAGCCTTCTCAACCTACGGGAATAGCGAGCATAAATCCTTTTGGAGAAAAAGTTGAACAAAGAGATGATAGAGGCATGCGCAAAAGGGCGATTGTCGCATTGGGCAGACAGGATGTTCACTTTATGCACCTCATTCCTTATGATGAAAATATTGTACTCATCGGGCAAAGCAGCGATCATACCGTGTTGGATGTCGCTGATTGTATTGAACAATATATTGAGGGAGATGTTTTAAAATTTCATGTAAAATACGGAGCCATTTTGTCGGGATTTACCTCGGATTATGTTTATAAAAATATGATTCACTGAGACGAAGGGCGGATTGACTATTCCGCAACGGATTGATAGAATAATAACATTTAAAACAGAGTAGATAAATCGCGTTAAGTGTTGAAGGGTTGGAAAGTACCTTCAAACGAAAGGAAATCCTGCGGTGATTTGTCGCTTCCGCTGTTTATAGATAAGCTGTGATTGTGTAGAGAAAACTTCTTGAGCTTACTATAGGGAAGAGGCAGTATTACTCTTTTGAGGAGAGAATACATGGAAAAACAAAAATTCAAGAAAGGACGCATCTCTACCCATTCACTGGCCACGGTGAGTTTGCTGTGCGCAATCAGCATTATTTTGGCACGCGTTTTTGGTATTGTGGTGCCTATTGCGGGGTTTCCGGCATTAAAATTAAATTTTGCGTTTCTTCCGTTGATTATAGCTGGCATGCTTTATGGACCTACAGCTGGAATGCTATGCGGACTGGTATCCGACTTGTTGGGCTACATGATTAATCCGCAGGGCGGCGCTTTTTTTCCGGGGTTTACGTTATCTACGGCGCTTTGCGGAATGATTCCCGGACTGTTGGAAAAAATAATGGAGCGATTTCGAAAAATACCGCTGAAACTGTTGAACAGTTTGTTTATTTTTTTGTTGAGCGGTGCGTTTTTAACGGTACTGATTGTGAGCGGCACGCTGCACATTTTTTCAGGACAAATTTATTACGGGCAACATGCATTGCACTGGAGCATAGTGGCCTTGGGAGGGTTAATCTTCATTGCTTATCTACTAATGCCCTACCTCATCAGCCGAAAATTTAAAAACAAATATCAAATGATCGATAAAGTATATTTTGTTGTGACAATCACGTATTTGATTGTGGCGGTTTTGCTGAACACATTCTTTTTGTCCTATTATTTCGGAAAAGGTTTCTTGGTTTTTTTGCCGGTGCGAATTTTAAGTGCTTATATTATGATCCCGCTTAACACAGTGCTCATTGTATTGATTTTTAAAACCTTGAAAACAAATGATGGAGGCAAACAACGTGGCTTACAAGAGTGATATCGAAATTGCACAAGAAGCGAAGATACAGGATATTCGTCTTATTGCCGGGAAACTGGGACTGACAGAAGAAGACTTGGACTTATACGGAAAATATAAGGCGAAAATTGATTATCGTTTCCTTGAAAAAGATAAAAAGAAAAACGCTCAATTGGTATTGGTGACAGCGATGAATCCCACGCCGGCAGGTGAGGGAAAGACGACGACGACCATTGGTATTGCCGATGCACTTTCCAAAATCGGGAAAAATACGATTGTCGCGCTCAGAGAGCCTTCTTTGGGTCCGGTTTTCGGAATGAAAGGCGGAGCCACGGGGGGCGGCTATGCGCAAGTGGTTCCTATGGAAGAGATTAATCTGCACTTTACCGGAGATTTGCATGCCATTGGCGCTGCCAACAATTTGCTTGCCGCTATGGTGGATAACCATATTTTTCACGGGAACGAAAAAAACATCGATATCAGGCGCGTTACTTGGCGCAGAGCGCTGGATATGAACGACAGGCAGTTGCGCAATATCGTTTGCGGACTTGGCGGAAAGATGCAAGGTGTGCCGCGGGAAGACGGCTTTGATATCACCGTTGCCAGTGAGATTATGGCGATATTTTGTTTGTCGAAAGATATAGAAGATTTGAAAAACAGATGTGCGAAAATCATTATAGGGTATGATGTCAAAGGAATGCCCGTAACCGCCGGCGATCTTCGTGCCCAGGGTGCAATGGCGGCATTGCTCAAAGAGGCGTTTAAATCGAACTTGGTGCAGACACTGGAAGGAACCCCTGCTTTTGTGCATGGGGGGCCTTTTGCCAACATTGCCCATGGATGCAATTCGGTGATTGCCACGCGCACGGCAATGCACTTCGGAGAGATTGTGGTTACGGAAGCGGGATTTGGTGCGGATTTGGGCGCAGAGAAATTTTTTGATATCAAATGTCGCATGGCAGAACTTGAGCCGGATGCGGTGGTAATTGTCGCGACGATTAAATCATTGAAATATAACGGCGGCGTAGCCAAAGAGAAATTGGCGGAAGAAAATCTTCAGGCGCTTGAAAAGGGTTTGCCCAATTTGTTAAAACATGTGGAAAACATTCAAAAAGTTTATCGGTTGCCTGTTGTGGTTGCACTGAACAAGTTTTCACAGGATACCGATGCGGAAATTGGTATGGTAGAGGAAAAATGCAGGCACCTTGGTGTCGACGCCATATTGTCGGAAGCCTGGGAAAAAGGCTCTGCAGGTGCAATGGGTTTGGCAAAAGAGTTGTTGAATTTGTTAAAGCAAGAAAAGCCCAAGCTGCATTTTGCCTATGAATTGGATGAGAGCATTCAAGAAAAAATTACGGCGGTGGCAGTGAAAATCTATGGCGCTGACGGGGTAGACTTTTCTGCAAAAGCACAAAAAGAGATTGCGGATTTAGAAAAATCAGGTTTCGGAAATTTGCCGATTTGCATTGCAAAAAACCAATATTCTCTTACAGATGACCCTGCAAAATTGGGTCGTCCGACAAATTTTCGCATAACGGTGCGGGATGTTACGATTTCTGCAGGAGCAGGCTTTATCGTAGTATTGACGGGAGATATTATGAAGATGCCCGGGTTGCCTAAAGTGCCGGCAGCCGAAAAAATAGATGTTGACGCTTCAGGCGTTATAAAAGGATTGTTTTGATATGGAAAGTCGTAAAGATGCTTTTTCGTTGAGTGAATTTTTGGATGCGCTGTACTCAAAAGAACCGGTGCCAGGCGGCGGCGGTGTTGCGGCATTGTGCATTGCAATGGGAGCTTGTTTGTGCGGGATGGTATCAAACTTAACGGTGGGTAAAAAAAAGTATGCGGCATATGAAGAAGAAATGCAGCAAATGATCAAACGTGCCCTTTTCTTAAAAAATAAAAGCGAAATGATGATTGCCGAAGACGCAAAACAATTTGCTGTGCTCAGAGAGGCTTATGGTCTCGTCGTTGAAAATGAAGCGGAAAAAGAATATAAAAATCAGCAAATACAGCAGGCACTGCGTGATGCATTAAAACCGCCGATGCAATGTATATATACAGCAAATGATGTGGTGATTTTATTGGAGCAGTTGTTAGAAAAAGGCAACACACTGCTGTTGAGCGATGTGGGTGTGGGAGCGGAATGTATTTGCGCAGGCATAAAAAGCGCATGGCTCACCGCATTGATAAATTTAAATTTGATAGACGATGAAGCATGGGTTGCAGAAGTCAAAGAAGAAATGTTAACCATTGTAGAAGACACAACAACAAGATGCAAAATGATTTATAGGAGGGTTGAAGAGATCTTATGCAAGCCAAAGAATTAAGAGGACAAAGTGTTGCGGAAAATATTGCGGAAGAAGTAAAAAAGCATGTTGCAGAAATGAAGCAAAAGGGACTTCAACCCACCTTGTCCATGATCCGTGTGGGGGATCGTATCGAAGATATGGCCTATGAGCGCAGTGCACAGCGACGCATGGAGCTTTGCGGAATTTGCGCACAAAGTGAAGTCTTAAAAAGCGATGTGACAACAGAACAGCTGATTCGTGTCATTAAACAAAACAACGAAGCGAAAAACGTAAACGGTATATTGCTTTTTCAGCCTCTTCCGGCGCATATTGATATGGAAGCAGTCAAAGAAGCCATTGATCCTGTTAAGGACGTGGATTGCAACAATCCTTTGAGCAGCGCCAGGATGTATTTGGATGATGAAGAAGCATTGATTCCCGCAACGCCGGGCGCAGTCATGGAAATTTTAAAACATTACGATATTGCGCTGGAGGGAACCAATGTAGCGGTTTTGGGACGTTCAATGATTGTTGGGAAGCCCTTGGCAATGATGCTGCTGAACCAAAATGCAACGGTGACGATGTGTCATTCGAAAACGAAAAATCTTGCAAAAATATGTCAAGAAGCGGATGTGATCGTCTCTTGTATCGGAAAACCAAAATTTATCACGGAAGAATATGTAACACCTGAAAGTGTTGTAATTGATGTGGGAATCAATTTAGATAAGAACAACAAACTGTGCGGGGATGTAGACTATGCCCGTGTTGCTCCGGTGGTGCGCGCCATTACCCCTGTGCCGGGCGGAGTGGGTTCGGTGACAACTTCCGTACTTGCACAAAATCTTTTAAAAGCATTTCATATGCAAAATCGTTGAAGGCACCGCAGCGATATGATGGCAAAACAATGAAAAGACCATTTTTTGTTGCAGTGTTGTTGATTGTTTTTGCTATTTTACTTACGCAGTGGAGCAATTCGGCGTTGCTTGGTTTAGGCATTTTCGGAGCAGGCTTTGTTGCGTGTTATTTATCAAAAGAATGGAAACATCGAAAAGAAGTGATGGTGTTATTGATTGTAGCTTCTTTTTTTGTTTGCTATACGTATTGGACTCTTTGTTGCCCCTATGATTTGCGAGCCTATAATGAACAGAGAGTAAATGTGGTATTTCAGGTGTTGTCCGAAACCGAGCAGCGCGGAAAATATGCGCAAACAACAGTTCTGGTTTATGGCGTACAACAAAAATCGGAAACGAAAATGATTCGTCAAAAGATGCTTTTGCGCGTTTACGGAGAAATGACGCCGATGAGACCGGGCGATTTTTATCAGGCGAAAATGAAGATTTTTGAACCGAGAAAGGCAGAAGAAAAAGGAGAATTTGATTATAATTTGTATTTGAAATCTCAACGCATTTATTCGATAGCCAACGTTTCTTCAAGTGAAATAACAAAACTCTCCAAAGGGCATCTGCCGTTTTTTATCGATAAGATTATTGACATAAAATCATCCATCATTGAAAATATGCGTCGATTTATGCCCGAAGAAGGTTTGATGATTGTGCGGGGAATTATGTGGGGAGATCGTATGGAAGAAGGGCAGATAAAAAATGACCTCACTGTCGTGGGCGCAGCGCATATTTTGTCAGTCAGCGGCTTGCATGTGGGATTTATTTATCTGTTGATAAACTTTTTGCTGAAGCGTACAAAATGGGATAAAAAGAAGCAGATGTTGATTGTTATGGCGGTGTTGTTGATGTATGCGGCCATGTCGGCTTTTGCCATCAGCGTGCTTCGCGCTTGTATGATGTTTGCGATACTGCAAATGGCAAAAATCCGCAAGAAAGTATATGATCCGTTGTCGGCAATTAGTTTGGCGGCAATCATCGTACTATTGCTCAATCCGCTGGTGCTTTTTACGGCGTCTTTTCAGTTGTCATTTCTTTCTGTGGCAGGAATCATCTTTTTTGTTCGCGTGGTCAACCTGCAGTTCGGTTCACTGCCCAGAGCAGTAAGAAGCGTTGTACAAACCATGACGATTACTATTTGTGTGCAGTTGTGCATCTTGCCGATATTGTTGTATCACTTTGCGGAGATATCGCTTATATCCGTATTTGCAAACGTGGTGATTATCCCTTTGACAGGAGCCATTGTTATTACGGCGTTTTTCGGAATGTTTTTTTGTTTTTTGCCTTTTATGCAACCGTACTTTGCTTTTCTAACTGTTCAGGTATATGTTTTGCAAGTGGTAGCGGCAAAATTTGCTTCAGCGAAATATGCCGCATTGACGCTTTCGGCGATGCCCCTTTCAATGGCGGTTGCATTTTATATTTGTTTATTTGCCTTGTTCGGGTATTTTCCTTTTCAAAAAATTGCCGTAAGAAGAATGGTTGCTTTGTCTTTGGCGCTATGCGCCTTCGGGTTTGTTTTGCAAATGGTGGTGGGATAGAAAAATGTGATGGCAATCTTTTACGCTATCTTATACAATGAAAAAAGAAAGTGGTGAAGAATATGGCAAAAGCGAAACCGAAAAATTTTTACAGCTATCGAGATTTGGTCGATACGGTGCGTTTCAGCGGTGCAAAAAGACCTTTTTATATTTACGGAAAAGACATGTATATTGCGGAACGACTGATTACAAATTTATATACTCGACAGCTCAACGAGAGCTTTTTGGATTTCAACTTCAAAAAACTCGATGCGAAAAAGATGTCGGTGGACGGTATTATTGATGAATGCAATGTGTTGCCGGTGTTTGATGATAAAAAATGCGTCTTTGTTTATGACAGCCCGATTTTTTCAAAAAACAAATCCTATGAAAAACAGGCAAAAGAACTGATTGCGTATTTGGATGAGTTGCCTGATTATTTAATGCTGGTGTTTTTTTCTGAAGAAAGCGCTGTCTGGTCCGGTGTTGCTTTTTCATATTTTACAAAAAAGGATGCGGCGCTGGATTTTAGCAATGTATCCGGCCGCTTGATGAATGAATGGTTGATGGCGGGAGCAAAAAGTCTTTCTTTGGAAATTTCTGCGCAAAACATGAATTATTTGATACAGCATTGCGGGCACGATACAGGCACGCAAGAAGTCAATGCACGCATGTTGTATACAGAACTGACCAAACTTTCCTCTTATTGTGCGGGCAGAGAAGTGCGGCAAGAAGACATAAAAACTATTTGCACTTCCTACGCCAATGAAAGCATGGAAGAAATGTTGTTCAGACTCAGTGAAAAAAAATTGAGTGAGGCGCTGTATCTAAGCGACGCATTAATGAAAAACAACGTTTACCCTACGGTGATTTTAAGCGCTGTGAGCAATCATTTTATGGTGATGTTGTTTTATAAAACCTATTATGAAAAAAGCGGTGTGACGGTTTGGGAAATGTTGTCGGAAGTGAAAAAAACCGACA
This sequence comes from Eubacteriaceae bacterium UBA1433, assembly GCA_002329295.1. Taxonomy (GTDB): domain Bacteria; phylum Bacillota; class Clostridia; order Eubacteriales; family UBA1433; genus UBA1433. The sequence continues at coordinate 307,257 of DCTT01000026.1, read as the reverse complement.
TGTTGCGCTATGTTCCCAAAGAGAGGCTAGAGAAGATTATGCATCAAAGCGGCAGGTTTCAAACGGAAGAAATTCGTGAAATGATTGTGGCTTGCGCACGTTATGATGAAGCAGTGAAAAGCGGAAAAACAGATGCGAAAACAGGCTTGATGCAGTTGCTTTGTTATATTGCCTCTTGACAAGATTTTTGAAAGTGATATAATCAATAAACAATAATTGCTAGGGGAGCAGATTGCTGAGAAGATTGACCCTTATACCTGAACCGGATAATGCCGGCGTAGGAAAGCAAACAAAGGTCTATAATTTCACGCTTCCTCCCTTTTAGGAGGTTTTTTTATGCAAGAATTTTTATCGTCGATTCAAGGACAATTGCTTGCAGTGGCAGTAATTGTCGCTCTGCTTGTTTTGATTTTCAAAACAACGAAAAAAGAAAAACGAAACCATGTAAAGGCCATGACCTACTCGGCTATCGGCATTGCCATCGCGTTTATTTTGAACACCTTTGTGGTGTTTAAAATGCCTCAGGCCGGCAGCGCAACATTATTTTCGATGTTGGTAATTGTGTTAATCGGCTATTGGTTTGGCCCTTCTACCGGCATTATGGCCGGTGTGGCTTTCGGCATACTCAATATGCTTTATGCACCTTTCGTCGTACACCCGATTCAGTTTTTGCTCGATTATCCTCTGGCTTTCGGCATGCTGGGCATTTCGGGGTTCTTCGGGAAAATGAAAAACGGACTGCAGTGGGGATATCTGGCAGCGGTATTCGGCAGATATCTTTGTCATGTGCTGTCGGGAATCATTTTTTTTGCGGAATATGCAGGAGAGGCCAATGCCGTACTGTATTCACTTGCCTATAACGCTACTTACTTGGCCATTGAGGCAACGATTACTTTTGCCCTGTTATGGGTGCCTGTGATTCGAGGAGCTTTTCAGCGCATCAAGACCAATATCGCATGAACCGCAAAAAAGCATGATCCGCCTTTGGGCGGCTTTTTGTTGTGTAAAAGGCATTGAAAAGGTATAATCAATAATGAATGGGAATAATAAAAATATAGAAAGAAGGAAAAAGATGAGATATAAAACTTCTTATCATGTTCATACCACCTATTGTGACGGAAAAGATTCGGCGGAGCAAATGGTGCTTGCCGCGCTGACAAAAGGATTCACACATATAGGATTTGCTTCCCATGCGCCGGTTGCGCCGCATCATAAAGAAGATATGTTGATGAAAAAGGAAGATTTTTGCAACTATAAAAAAGAAGTTTTGCGCTTGCAACAAAACTATAAAGATAAGATAGAGATTTTTTTGGGATTGGAATATGACTGTTATGAAGGCGAAGGGATGGCCAAGGAAATCGATCCGAAAGAATTGGATTTTTTTATCCTCAGCATTCATTCTTTGGGCACAGGCAAAGACAAGCGACCCATTGACTGTTCTGCAAAAGAGTTGGAAGAGTTATTTGACCTTGCAGGCGGAGATGTTCAAGAGATTGTCAGGCGTTATTATGCCTTGTTGGGAGATGCCGTCATCAAAGAGGAAGCGCCCATTGTGGGGCATATTGACATTATTAAAAAGAATAATAAGGGCAGTCGGTATTTTAACGAAAAAGAGAATTGGTACCTGGATATTGTTCAAAAATGCCTTGAACAAATTCGACGGGCAGGCAGTGTGGTGGAAATCAATACCGGCGGGGTGGTACGTCACGGGAAAGAGTGCCTTTATCCTTCCGATGAAATATTGGAAATGCTGCGGGATATGGATATCGGTCTTATGCTGAACTCGGATGCACACAAAGCGGAAAACATTGATTTTTATTATGAAGAAATGATTCAAAAATTGAAAGACATGAAAATCAGGGAGTTGAGGATACTGACCAAAGAGGGTTGGATTTGTGATGAGGTTGATTGAGGAGACGGGGATGGCAGAGAAAAAAATGGCGGATATGCACATCCATTCTACGGCATCCGACGGCAGACTTACACCGGAAGAGTTGATTCGTATGGCGGAAAAAATTCCGTACCTGGCGGCAATAGCCATTACGGATCATGATACGCCGGAGGGCGGCCGTCGTGCGTTGCATTATGGTTCTTCAATCATAAAAATCATTGCCGGAATTGAATTTAGCTGCATATATGGTGAAGAAGAGGCGCATATTTTAGGGTATTATATTGATACGGAAAATGAAGACCTGGTACAAACAGAGAAGAAAATGCTGGTTGCTCGCAGGCAGCGAGCAATGCGATTTGTAGAGAAACTCCAAGAAAAAAACGTTGCCGTTACATGGGATGAGGTACAGCGACAAGCAGGGGGAAAAGCCATAGGCAGACCCCATATTGCCCGGGCAATCTTGCGCAAAGGGTATGTGAAAACATTGGATGAAGCCTATGAAAAATATTTGTCTCCGCAAAGCGATACCTATGTGCCAAGGCAAAAAATGTCTGTGGAAGAAGCCGTAAAGGTTATCGAAGCTGCGGGAGGATGCAGTGTGTTGGCGCATCCTGCGGAAATCAAAAACCAATCCCTGATAAAAGGAATAATTGCTTTGGGCGTCAAGGGAATCGAGGTGTATCACCCGTCTCACGATGCAGCGGCAAATGCGAAATATTTGGACTTGGCGCAACGGCACGGGTTGTTTGTTACCGGAGGGAGTGATTTTCACTTTAACGACAATACACGGACTTGGCTGGTTGGGGATTATGGAGTTGAATGCGAACAAGTGCGGAGAATGGAAGAAGTTTATAAAAAATAAAGCGCAAAAAAGACCCTCGGCGGGTCTTTTTTTATGACCAATATTTTCGATCGAGATTGCGATATTGCACTGCTTCGGCAATATGCGGTGTGCGGATTTCTTCGCTTTCATCTAAATCGGCAATGGTGCGCGCCAGTTTCAAAATACGGTGATAGGCGCGACTGCTGAGATCTAAGCTAGTAAAGGCTTTTTTCATCAGTCTTTCTTCCGCTTCGCCCAGACGACAATATTGCTCGATTTGACGTGGCGACAAGGCAGAATTAAACAAGGTATTTGTACCGCGATAACGGGCAAGCTGAATGTCTCTCGCACGGTTGACGCGTTGCTTAATAGAAACAGATTTTTCACCCTGGGCACGATCTTTCAGTTTTTCATAAGAAGTGGAAGGCACTTCGATATGAATGTCTATGCGGTCCAGCATGGGGCCGGAAACCTTATTCAGATAACGTTTGATTTCATTGACGGAACACTTGCAACGGTTGGAAGGCGAGCCATAATAGCCGCACGGGCAAGGGTTCATGCTTGCCAGCAACATAAAAGAAGAGGGGTAGCTGATGGTTGCCGAAACCCGGGAAATCGTAACCATTTTGTCTTCCAAGGGCTGGCGCAATGTCTCTAAGGAAGATTTTTGAAATTCAGGCAATTCGTCAAGAAACAACACGCCAAGGTGGGCCAAAGATACCTCGCCCGGTTTGGGAATGCGTCCGCCGCCGGTGAGTGATGTGTCGCTGATGGTGTGGTGCGGGGCGCGATAAGGCCGTGAAGTAATTAAAGGCGTTTCACGTTTTAGCAGTCCGGCGATGCTGTATATCTTCGTGACTTCCAAAGATTCGTTTTTGGTCATGTCGGGTAAAATTGTCGGGAAACAACGCGCAAGCATCGTTTTGCCGCTGCCCGGAGGGCCGATCATGAGCATGTTGTGAGCGCCGGCGGCTGCCACTTCCATGGCGCGCTTGGCGTTTTCTTGTCCTTTGACATCGGCATAGTCCAGGTGATAGATGGAATCATCGCTTAAATTGCTGTCGGGCTTGAGCGGGGAAATTGTAATGGCGCCGGATACATAGTCCGCCAATTCGGTTAAATGTTTGACGGCAATAATATCAATGCCTTCAATGAGACAGGCTTCCAAGCTGTTTTCAGAAGGTACGATAACGCGCTGCATACCGTGTCGTTTCGCTTCGATAATCATCGGAAGGGTGCCGTCTATCCCGCGAACAGAGCCGTCCAGTCCCAACTCGCCGAACAGAAGTGTTTTTGTCAAATCGATATTCGCCTCGATTTGTGCGGAAGAAAGCAAAATGCCCAGCGCCATGGGTACATCATAGAGGGTACCTTCTTTTTTGATGTTGCCCGGCGCCAGGTTAACCGTAATGCGTTTTGCCGGCAGAGAAAATCCGCTGTTTTTGAGAGCGGAGGCAATACGGTCCCGAGATTCCTTGACACAGGCATCTGGGAGCCCTACAGTAATAAAGGCGGGCAGGCCTTTTACGATATCGGTTTCGATGCGAATCATATAACCATCCACGCCGATCAGAGTGCAGCTTTTAATATTTGACAGCACGTTCCTCACCTCTTATAATGAAATATACACTACCATCAAAGCTATTTCAAGCACTATTTGCCTGAGAAAAAGCAAGGTGGGCTCAATAAAAGGCGGAGACAATTTGGACACATTGTATTGGTTGTGGCTTCGAGATATTGAAAAACTCTCGGCGACAAAGAAACAAAAATTATTGGAAAAATTTGAAAGTCCTCAGGCGATTTATCAGGCTGGTGCCGCCGAATTGCTTGTTGTTGAAAATATTACTCTTTCAGACGCACAAAACATTGTCGGGAATAAAAATTTGGATTCTGCAGAAAACCAAAAAAAACAACTGGCGGAAAAAGGGATTGCAATTGTGACCCCGGATCAAAGAGGATATCCTTCGCCGTTGCAAAACATCCATCACTATCCGTTGGTGCTTTATCACCGTGGCGAATATGAAATGAATGATGAGGATATTTATATATCGATGGTAGGTTCTCGAAACGCCACACAGTATGGTGTGCGCAGTGCGAAAGAAATTGCCTATCAACTGGCAAAGAGGGGGATTGTCATCGTCAGCGGTATGGCCTATGGCATTGATGCGGCAGCGCATCAGGGAGCGCTGGAAGCGGGAGGCAAAACGGTTGCGGTGTTGGGATGCGGTATTGATGTCGTATATCCGCGCTCCAACGAAGGGCTTTATCAGCAAATTATGAAAAACGGGTGTGTTGTCAGTGAATACGGTTTGGGTGTGCCGCCTGCCGTATATACTTTTCCTGCCCGAAATCGGATTATCAGCGGTTTGAGTGCAGGTACAGTGATTGTGGAAGCTGCCGCGAAAAGCGGGGCGTTGATTACCGCAAAACTGGCACTGGAACAAAACAGAGAAGTTTTTGCCGTGCCGGGCAGCATCGTGAGTCCCACCAGTGATGGTACCAATGCATTGATTAAAAACACGGCCGCCAAGTTGGTGACTTCGTATGAAGATATTTTGGAAGAAATATTGCCTGCCTACACAAAGAAAAAGACCGAAAAACCGCTCGTGGAAGATAAACGGCAAAAACCGCAACTGAGCGGAGAAGAAGAAAAAATTTATCAGTTGATTTTGAAAGGGTGTACGGAGATCGACGAATTAGCCCTGCACGCAAATCTCAGCACATCGGCGGTGTCGTCGATGTTGACCATGATGGAAATCGATGGATTGATTTATAAAGACAAGGGCAGTTTTTTTATTTCGTAAAGACATCAGCGGAAACAATTTTTGATAACAACACATTTATTTAAAATAGATGAAAATGTCGAAATAACATGCACGGCATGGAAAAACGACACACATCCAGGAGGGACAGTTGAAAACATTAGTCATCGTTGAATCGCCTGCAAAAGCGAAAACCATCAAAAAATATTTGCCGGACGGTTACAGAGTAGAAGCTTCAATGGGACATATCATCGATTTGCCGAGAGAACAGATGGGGATTAATGTCGAAAAGGATTTTAAGCCTCTCTATATAACGATGCCCGACAAAAAAGAAGTGGCAAAACGGTTGAAAGAGCAGGCAAAAGACAGTGAAAGAATTTTTTTGGCAACAGACCCGGACAGAGAGGGTGAGGCCATCAGTTGGCATATTGCCAATTTGCTCGGCGTAGATTTAGATGAAGAAGTGCGTGTGGAGTTTCATGAAATTACAAAAAAAGCTGTGAGCAACGCATTTGAGCATAGGCGTAAAATTGATATGGATTTGGTAAACTCGCAACAGGCCAGGCGCATATTGGACAGATTGGTGGGCTACAAACTCAGTCCGTTTTTGTGGAACAAGGTCAAAAAAGGGCTGAGTGCCGGCAGGGTGCAGTCGGTAACGACAAGGATGATTGTCGATCGCGAAGAAGAAATTGAGAATTTTGTACCCAAAGAGTACTGGCTCATCAATGCATTGTTGAAAAAAGAGGCCGGGGAAAAAAGCTTTCAGGCAAAATTTTATGGTATAGACGGCAAAAAAACAGAAATTAAAACAAAAGAAGAAGCAGATGCAATTTTAAAAAAAGTAGAAAACGGGCAATACGTTGTGCAAAAAGTCAAACAGAGCAAGCGGCAAAAAAATGCACCGTTTCCCTTCACGACAAGTACACTGCAACAAGAGGCCAACAAAAAACTCGGATTTACAACAAAAAAGACCATGATGATTGCGCAGCAACTTTATGAAGGCGTGGAAATAGAAGGACAAGGTCTGACAGGGTTAATTACCTATTTGAGAACAGATTCCATACGGGTATCCGAAGAGGCGCGTTCAGCGGCATTGGCTTATATTACTGCTCAATACGGCAAAGAATATGCCATGTATGCTCGGCGAAAGACTGCGAAAAAAGACGGTGTGCAAGATGCCCATGAAGCCATTCGCCCGACGATGATTGAATTGAGTCCGCAAAGTGTGACCGGCTCTCTTTCAAGAGATCAGGCAAGGCTGTATAATTTGATATATCAACGATTTTTGGCATCAAATATGAAACCGGCGCAATACGATGTGCTCACGGTGGACATCGCCTGCAATGAAGTGTTGTTTCGCGCCACGGGTTCGGTGCTTGTCTTTGACGGATATTTGAAATTATATGACAATAAAACCGAAGAAGATCAAGAAAACATGCTTCCTTCTCTTGCGGAAGGCGATGTTTTGCTGTTGGAAAAAATCACTTCCGAGCAAAAGTTTACCCTTCCGCCGCCGCGGTATACGGAAGCTTCGTTGGTAAAAGCATTGGAAGAAAGAGGGATCGGACGTCCGAGCACCTATGCCGCCACCATTGCCACGATATTGAACAGACGATATGTGACGCTGGAAGAAAAAAAATTTAAACCCACAGAGCTGGGCGTGATTGTGACGGATGTCATGAAAGAATATTTTAAAGACATTATTGACATTGACTTTACTGCGCAAATGGAGAGCGAATTGGATAAAATATCCGAAGGAAATGTAGATTGGGTGGAGTTGATTGGCGCCTTTTATCAGGAATTTACACAAGACTTGCAAAAAGCGGAAGAGATGGACAAGATTAAAATTCCCGATGTTATCAGCGGAGAAAAATGCGAAAAATGCGGAAGCGACATGCTGGTTAAGGACGGACGTTATGGCAAATTTCTTGCCTGTTCAGCTTTTCCTAAGTGCAAAAACGTAAAATCGATTCTCGAAACCATCGAGGCGAAGTGTCCAAAATGCGGGGCAAATTTGACAAAACGCAGAACGAAGCGCGGGAAAATTTTTTATGGTTGTTCGGCGTATCCCGATTGTGACTATCTTACTTGGAGCATCCCGACAAAAGAAAAATGCGAAAAATGCGGAAGCTTGAAATTTAAAAAAACACGGGCAAAAAACGCAAAGGCCGCTTGCTTAGTCTGCGATGGGGAAGAATAAACGAATATTTATACAAAAAAGATGAATATATGTAATAAAAAGGTGGTTTTACCGGCCATCTTTTTATTTATTACAAATTCTTATTTCAAAATTCAGTCTATTATGGTAAATTAGAACTGGTTTGAAAAACAGGCAAAAATTGTTGAGGATAAAAAAACATCAATGATTTGCATTGATAGGGAGGAAGAAAAATGTTTCATGCCACAACCATAGTAGCAGTGAAGAAAAATCATCTCTCTGCCATGGGAGGGGACGGTCAGGTGACGATGGGTCAACAAACGGTTATCAAGCATGGCGCTGTGAAGGTAAGAAAAATCTATCATGACAAAGTATTGGTGGGCTTTGCCGGTTCGGTGGCAGATGCCTTTGCTCTTTCGGATAAATTTGAAGCAAAGCTGGAACTTTACAGCGGAAATTTGAATCGGGCGGCGGTGGAACTTGCCAAGGAATGGCGCACAGATAAAGTGCTGCGCAAACTGGAAGCATTGCTCATTGCCATGGACGAAGAGGACATGCTGGTGATTTCCGGAACCGGCGAGGTGATCGCGCCGGATGATGATGTGGTGGCTATCGGCAGTGGCGGCATGTATGCCATGGCTGCCGCAAAGGCGCTGCAAAAGCATTCAGAAATGAATGCGGAAGAAATTGTTTATGAAGCGATGCGGATTGCTTCGGAAATTTGTGTATTTACCAATACAAACATTACGGTTCTTACCCTCGAAAAGAAGGGAGAATAAAAATGAATGCACTTACACCCAAAGAAATTGTAGCGGAGTTGGATAAATATATTATCGGACAAGAAGATGCAAAAAAGGCCATGGCTGTTGCATTGCGCAATCGCTATCGTCGCAGTCAGCTTACAGAAGAATTGCAGGAAGAAATCACACCGAAAAATATCATCATGGTAGGGCCGACCGGCGTAGGAAAAACGGAAATAGCCCGTCGGCTGGCAAAATTGGTGCAAGCGCCATTTTTGAAGGTGGAGGCTACGAAATTTACGGAAGTGGGTTATGTGGGTCGGGATGCTGAAAGCATGGTACGAGATTTGGTGTATGCAGCCATTCGCATGACAAAAGAAATCAAATTCGATGAAGTTAAGGCAAAAGCCGAAGAAATGGCAAACGAGAAATTGTTGGATTTATTAGTGCCCGTTATGAAAAAGAAGACAAAATCGCAGACGCCTTTTGATATGATATTCGGTGCAAATAATTCCGAAGAAGAAGGAGAAATTGATCCGGCGGCTTTGACGGATGAAGTGCGCCTTAAGCGCAGTGAAATAGAGCAAAAATTGCGTGCGGGGATGATGGAAGACGAAAAAGTAGATATTTTTGTAGATGACAATGCCTCGGTTCCCATTGGGGTAATCGGACAAGGGATGGGAGAGGATATGAATCTCAACGATATGCTCGGAGGTATTCTTCCCAAGAAGAAAAAAAAGAGAAGAGTCAGCGTTTCGGAAGCTCGAAAGATATTGACGCAACAGCAGGCAGAGAAATTGTTGGATATGGATGCCGTGATTGAAGAGGGCCTTCGCAATGCAGAGCAAAACGGAATCATCTTTTTAGACGAAATCGATAAAATAGCGGGCAGCAGTGAGTACAGAGGCGGTCCCGATGTGTCCAGAGAGGGTGTGCAGCGAGACATTTTGCCCATTGTGGAGGGAAGTACCGTGAACACAAAATACGGTCCGGTAAACACCGACCACATTTTGTTTGTTGCCGCCGGCGCTTTTCACATGAGCAAAGTTTCCGACCTGATTCCTGAGTTGCAGGGACGTTTTCCAATCAGGGTGGATTTACACCATTTGACATTGGAGCATTTTCAATTGATTTTGACGCAACCGCAAAATGCGATTATTAAGCAATATACCGAATTGTTGAAAACAGAGCATGTAGAATTGGTCTTTGAAGACAGCGCTTTGGAAGAAATTGCAAAAGTCGCTATTTTTCAAAATGAAAACAGCGAAAATATCGGCGCCCGCAGGCTGCACACAGTCATGGAAAAATTGTTGGAAGACATATCGTATAATGCAGATGAATATGCGCATCAAACCGTGACAATCGACAAAGCGTATGTTGACAAAGTATTTGATGTGCAAAAATATTTGCGCAATATGGAAAAATATATTATATAAAATCAATCCGACGGTTTTGTATATTTGAGGAGAAAAAAATGAATTTACTCGAAAAAACGAGAAAGCTGAATATGGCGTTGCAGCTTTCGGGCGACGGCGTGCTTTCGTTTGAAGAACTGTGCATTATGCTCAGCGAAATTTTGCAATGCAATGTCTATATTGCCGATGTGGAAGGGAGTTTTTTGGGATATGCTTATTTGCCCGTTAACGCTTGTGACATTAACATGAAAGCCATTGAAGATAAAAAATTCCCGGCGGAATACAATGCGTATTTGATGTCGCTCAAGGAAACAAAAGCCAATCAATATGAAGAAAATCCGAAATGCGCCTATTTTGATGTGTATTGCGTGATGCGTCAGCGATATGTGACGATCGTTCCGATTAACGGAGGCGGAAAACGATTGGGAACGATGGTATTGGCAAAAAATGAACGCAGTTTTTCGGACGAAGATTTGGTGATGAGCGAATACAGCGCCACCATCGTTGCCATGGAGCTGATGCGTTTGAGCAATATGGCCGTGATGGAAAAAGAACAGCAGGAAAGCAATTTAAAACTGACGCTTTCTACGCTTTCTTATACCGAAAGGCAGGCAATCAAAGCGGTGTTGGAAAGCTTTGAGCAAGAAACCTATGAAGGAACGGTGGTCGTCAGTAAAATTGCGGCACAAACAGGCATTACGCATTCGGTAATTGTCAATGCACTGCGCAAATTGGAAAGCGGTCGGGTGATTCAAACGCGCTCATTGGGGATGAAGGGTACCTATATCAAGCTGTTAAATAAAGAAGTGATAGAAAACATGGATGTAAAATAAAAAAAGATTGTACATTGTTTGATAATTATGATATTATATTACAGCGCTAAAAAGCACATTGCGAAACAGGGAGGAGATTCTTAAAGCCGTAACGGTGTCCAAAAGGATGAATACGGGTGAAAACGCAATGGAAGAAAAAACCGAGGAGGAAGAAAACATGTCCTATGTAAGCATGAAACAATTGCTGGAAGCAGGGGTTCATTTCGGTCATCAGACTCGCCGGTGGAACCCGAAAATGAAAGAGTATATCTACACACAACGAAACGGAATCTACATTATTGACCTTCAAAAAACCGTGACCAAAATCGGCGAAGCCTATGAATTTGTGCGTTCTGTTGCGGAAGAAGGAAAACAGATTTTGTTTGTCGGAACAAAAAAACAGGCTCAGGAAAATATTAAAAAAGAAGCACTGCGTTGCGGAGAACTTTATGTAGAGCATCGCTGGCTGGGCGGCACGCTGACAAATTATAAAACGATCAGCAAGCGTGTAGCAAGACTGGATGAGTTAGAAAAGATGGAGAGCGACGGCACGTTTGAATTGCTGCCAAAAAAAGAAGTAATCAATCTTTTGCGTGAAAAAGAGCGGCTGGAAAAGTTTTTGGGCGGCATTCGCGAAATGAAAAAAATGCCGGGAGCGCTTTTTATCATCGATCCGAAAAAAGAAAGAATCGCCGTGATGGAAGCGCGAAAATTGGATATTCCTATTGTGGCGGTAGTAGATACGAACTGTGATCCGGATGAAATAGATTATCCCATTCCGGGTAATGATGACGCCATCCGTGCAGTAGCGTTGATTTCAAAAATCATTGCCAATGCAGTGTTGGAAGGAAAGCAAGGCGAACAATTTACGGAAGAAGACTCCGATGTGGAGGCTGTGGCTGAGGCACAAGAAGAAGTGCAAGAAGAGGTAACATCGAAAGCCGAAGAAAAGGCAGAAGTGCAAGCGGAACCGGAAGAGATGGTTTCGGAAGAAGTAAAAGAGGCGGCACCGAAAGCGGAAGAAGCAGCAGAAGAAGTTGCAGAAGAACAAAAAGAAACAGCAGCGACAGCACAAGAAGCAAAAGAAACTCTCGACGAAACGGAAGAAAAATAAAATTAAGGCAAAGGTAGAATAAAGATGGAAATTACAGGAGCAATGGTCAAGGAACTCAGAGAAAAAACGGGCGCAGGAATGATGGATTGCAAAAAAGCGCTGGTTGCCACTGAGGGAAATGTGGAAAAAGCGATTGATTTTTTGCGTGAAAAAGGATTGGCAAGTGCGCAAAAAAAAGGCAGCCGAATTGCTGCGGAAGGCGTTGTGGCGTCCTATATCCATATGGGAGGCAAAATCGGCGTTTTGGTTGAGGTGAATTGCGAAACCGACTTTGTTGCCAAAAATGAAAACTTTTTAAATTTTGTAAAAGATATTTCGATGCATATTGCAGCGAGCAATCCGCTCTATTTGGCGGAAGAAGATGTGCCCCAAGAAGTAATTGACGGCGAAAAAGCCATTTATAAAGCACAGGCGATGAACGAAGGCAAACCGGAAAACATTGCAGAAAAGATGGTGGCAGGCAGAATTAAAAAATATTTCAAAGAAGTTTGTTTGCTCGAACAGCCTTTCGTAAAAGATATGGACAAATCTGTAGCGGACGTGGTACAAGAAACCATCGCTTCGATCGGAGAAAATATCAAAATCCGCAGATTTACCCGATATCAAATGGGAGAAGGTCTTGAAAAGCGGAGCAATGACTTTGCAGCAGAGGTTGCAGACCAAATAAAATAATCGAAAAAAAACCAAGCAATGCGTTGCTTGGTTTTTTTCATGTATTTTGGGTTTGAAAATTCAAAGGATATGTTGTATCATAGGGAAAAGAAAAAAGTTTCAGAAGGCAGGCGCAGAATGGAAAAGCCAATCTATAAAAGGATTGTCATTAAAATGAGCGGCGAGGCTCTTGCGGGGAACAAGGGATTTGGGTTGGATTGGGATACAATTAAAGCGATTTGTAATGATATTCGCGCAGTGAAAGAGATGGGCGTGGAGATTTGCATTGTGGTGGGAGGCGGCAACATCTGGCGGGGCAGGAGCGGTGTGGGAATGGATCGGGTCAATGCGGATTACATGGGCATGTTGGCAACGGTAATCAATGCAATGGCACTGCAAGACGCATTGGAACAACTGGGAGTAGAGGTGCGAGTGCAGACAGCCATTGAAATGAAGGAGCTTGCCGAGCCCTATATTCGGCGGAAAGCCATTCGCCATTTAGAAAAAGGACGTGTAGTCATTTTTGGGTTTGGAACGGGAAATCCGTATTTTACCACAGACAGTGCAGCAGCTTTGCGTGCAGCCGAAATGGAGGCCGAAGTTATTTTGTCGGCGAAAAATGTCGACGGTGTCTATGACTGCGACCCCAATAAAAACGAAAGTGCCAAAATGTATCAGGCGCTGACTTATATGGATGTTCTTGATCAAGGACTAAAAGTCATAGATTCTACAGCGGTATCGCTTTGCATGGACAACGACATACCGATTCATATTTTTGGACTCCATCCTTGCGGAAACATTCAAAAGGCGGTATGCGGCGAAAAAATAGGAACATTGATTAAAGGAGTGGGAAAAATAGATGATTAAAACAGTTGAAAAAAAAGCAGAAGACAAAATGGAAAAGACAATCGAAATATTAAAAAGCGATTTAAGCACGCTGCGAGCGGGCAGAGCGAATCCGAAGATGCTGGATCGCGTTGTGGCAGATTATTATGGAACACCAACACCGATTTCGCAGATGTCATCCATCACGGCGCCGGAGCCGCGCACCATTCTCATTCAGCCCTGGGAGAGCAAAATGATTTCGGTTATCGAAAAAGCAATTTTGGCATCCGATCTCGGGATTAATCCCAGCAACGATGGTCGCGTCATTCGCTTGGTGATTCCGCAGCTTACGGAAGAGAGAAGAAAAGAACTGGTAAAAACGTCGAAAAAAGAAGGCGAAAATACCAAGGTAGCTATCCGTAACATTCGACGTGCGGCAATTGAAGAATTAAAGGCTGAAGAAAAGACAGGTGCCATCAGCGAGGATGATTGCAAAAACGGCGAAAACATCATTCAAAAGTTGACAGACAGTAAAATCAAAAAAATTGACGAAATTGTGAAGGCAAAAGAAGAAGAAATTATGTCGATCTAAAGAAAAAAATAAAAAGAAAAGCCTTTTATTTTTATGCGGATTTTGTCCGCATAAAATTTTATAGCATACAAGAAGGTGTGTAGAGATTATGGGAAAATATCTGGAGCTGCTGAACAGAGAAAAAATGCCGCACCATGTTGCCGTTATTATGGACGGAAACGGCAGATGGGCACAAAAACGAGGAATGCCACGATTGTTCGGTCATCGTCAGGGCGTGGAAACGGTAGAAAGAGTTGTCCGCGCTTGTGTCAAATTAGGAATTGCACAATTGACGATCTATGCTTTTTCCACAGAAAATTGGAAAAGACCCCAAGAAGAGGTCGCCGGCCTGATGCGCTTGCTGGTGGAATATTTTGATAAAAAAACGGATCAACTCAACGAAGAAGGCGTTAGAATTCAAGTTATCGGTGATGTAGAAGCACTTTCTGACCTTGCCCGGCAAAGCATTGCCAGAGCAGAAGAAAAAACAAAAAACAACGATAGGCTGGGACTCAATATCGCCATCAATTATGGAGGCAGAGCCGAAATTGTCCGGGCAGTTAAGCGTATCGCTCGGCAAGTGCAAGACGGCGTTGTGGCGCCTGACGATATCGACGATGAGATGATTTCGCAACAATTGTATACAAAAGAATTTGCTGATCCCGACTTGATGATTCGAACCGGAGGAGAGATGCGCATCAGTAATTTTTTGATTTGGCAGCTGAGTTATGCGGAATTGTGGTTTACGGAAACCTATTGGCCGGACTTTGATATAGAGACCTTGGCGCAAGCTGTTTACGCATATCAAAATCGGGATAGAAGGTTTGGAGGATTGAAGAGCTGATGAAAGTCAGAATTTTAGCCGGCGTGGTTGCGGCGGCAATTTTGCTTGGCGCATTATTTATGGGCCAAATTGCTGTAACAGTGCTGGCATCCATAGTGGCAATGATTGCGGTGTATGAATTTGTCAGTGTGGTTTTCGGTTATGGAGCCAAACAAAGAAAGCCGGAAATGCTTGCGCTCATGGCACTGGCGCTGGGTAATTTGATGTTGACAGCCTATCGTCCTGTCTTGATAGGTGCGGGATTGGTTTGTTCATTTATCTTTATCTTTATTTATAATATTTTACATCATCGACACGAGCCCGATGATGTGATGTATCAGATGTTTGCCTTGGTATATATTGCCTTGCCCTTAGGGATGCTGATTCAAATGTATTCTTTTGTAAGCGGGTATTTGTTTGTGGGGCTGATTTTTATAATAGCGGTTTTGACGGATACGATGGCGTATTTTGTAGGAATGAAGTTCGGGAAACGGCGCCTGGCACCGACAATTAGCCCCAAAAAGAGCGTTGAGGGCGCTGTAGGCGGCTTTGCAGGAGCCATCTTTTTTTCTATCCTGTTCGGCATAATTTTATCAAAGGGTTTTGAAATACATCTGCCGTGGTGGCACTATGGCTTCGTGGGAGCGATCGGCAGTATATTTGGACAATTCGGAGATTTGAGCGCTTCGCTCATTAAGCGAAAATTTCATAAAAAAGATTATGGAAATCTCATTCCGGGTCATGGCGGAATTTTGGACAGAATTGACAGTGTTCTCTTTGTGGTTCCTGTTGTGTATTGTTATGTGTATCTCGTATCGTAGAGGAGAAAAAATTTGGTTAATATATGGACAATTCTTTTATCCCTGCTGATTTTTGGCTTATTAATCGTCGTGCATGAGGCAGGTCATTTTATATCGGCTCGCTTGTGCAGGGTGGGTATGACGGAGTTTGCAATCGGCATGGGACCTGTTTTATACAAAAGGCAGGGAAAACACACGTTGTTTTCTGTGCGTGCCTTGCCCATAGGCGGATTTTGCAAAATTGTCGACGAGGACGATGAAGACGGTGGTGGGGAGAGCATCAGTTCAAAAGGCAAATTGGCACGCGCGTTTATTTTTTCGGCAGGCTCTTTGATGAATTTTGTTGCAGCTTACGTGCTTTTTGCTATTGCGCTGTTGATTGTGGGACTCCCCACAACTACAGTAGGCGGATTTACGCAAGGGTACCCGGCGGAACAAGTAGGATTAGCAGTAGGGGATCGTGTGGTTTCCATTGCAAACAGCAAGATAGACCGATGGGAAGATATCAGTGTTGCATTAAAAGATTACAAAGGGGAAGGGGTTGTGGAGGTGGTTGTTTTTCGTGCCGCCACCAATGAAAATCTGACATTTCAGATTCAACCGGGATATGTAGAGGGAGAAGACCGATATATTATCGGCATTACGCCGCAGATGAGCAAAAATATTTTTGGAGTGTTAAAAAAGACGGCAATCCTTATCGGAACCTACACAGCGCTGATTTTTTCCACACTTATCGGATTGCTTAAAGGGGCGGCGGGGTTGGATGTTTTTACCGGACCCATTGGCGTGGTGAGCATAGTGGGGCAAATGGCCGCCTATGGCGTGCTGCCGATTTTACAAATTGCAGCCTCCATCAGCTTAAGCCTTGCTATTCTCAACATGTTGCCTATTCCCGCGCTGGATGGAAGCAGAATATTTTTGCTGTTGGTCGAATGGATCAAAGGCTCACCCGTCAACAGAGAAAGAGAAAACATTTTCCATCTGGTCGGGTTTGCTTTGATGATTTTATTGGCCGTTGTTGTTGCTTTTAACGATGTATACAGATTTTTTTGATGTAGAGAACTTTAAAGAGTTGATGGATAAAAATGAGAAAAAAAACGAGAGAAGTAAGAATTCAAAATATAGCTGTCGGTGCAGACCATGCCATTGCCGTGCAGTCAATGACCAAGACGGATACGGCGGATGTAAAAAGCACTGTTGCGCAAATCGCACAATTAACGGAGGGCGGATGCGATATCATTCGTTGCGCAGTTCCGAATATCAAAGCCGCTGAAGCGATTGATGAAATCAAAAAAGCCATTCGTTTGCCGCTGGTAGCGGACATTCATTTTGATCATCGTCTTGCGATTGCAGCATTGGAGTATGGTGCGGATAAAGTGAGAATCAATCCGGGCAATATCGGGGGATTTGAAAAGGCGGCCGAAGTGTTGAGCAAAGCAAAGACCAAGGGGTGTGCCGTTCGCATCGGCGTGAATTCGGGGTCGCTGTCAAAAGATTTATTGACAAAATATGGTGCGGCAACCGCTGAGGCCCTTGTGGAAGATGCATTGCGTTATGTGGCCTTTGCGGAAGAGAAGAAGTTTTACGACCTGGTGATTTCTATTAAGTCGTCGGATGTGCAAACGACCTATGCAGCCAATAGATTGTTTAGCGCTCAGTGTGATTATCCGTTGCATATCGGCGTTACCGAAGCAGGCACTTATGAGGACGGCATCATCAAGTCTGCGGCGGGAATCGGCGCGCTGTTGCTCGCCGGTGTGGGAGACACTTTGCGCGTTTCGTTAAGCGATGACCCGATTTATGAAGTGCAAGCAGGCAGACGTATTTTGCGACTGCTGGGCATAGAAAAAGCGGGTATAGAAGTGATATCGTGTCCTACGTGCGGTCGATGTAAAGCAGATGTAATCAACTATGCAAAAGAAGTGCGTGAAAAGACGAAACACATGAAAGTTCACGTAAAATTAGCGGTAATGGGGTGCGCCGTAAACGGGCCGGGTGAGGCAAAAGAAGCAGATTTGGGCTTGGCTTTCGGCAGCGACAATGCCCTGTTATTTGCCCGCGGCAAAATGATTCAATATGTAAAAACAGAAGATGCGGTAGAAACATTGCTGCAGCATCTAAATGCTTGGATAGACAAGAATGAGCAGTGACAAAGGGAAAAAAATGCAAAAAAAATATTTAAGAGAATTAATCGATGTAACCGGCATCGAGTATGCAAAAGATTGTCGGATCGAGAAAGTTGTTTTAGCAAAAGACGGCAAAGCCGTATTTCATATCAGCACACTGCGCCCTTATGAGCAGGCGCAAATAGAAGCCATCAGAGAAAGAATTGCACGATCCTATCCTTTTATCGAAACAATACAAATCGTACAGACAGAGCGCAGCGCAGATATCGCCAAATACCTTGCGGAACATAGAGGAGAGTTATTGAAAGAGATTGCAAGAGGCGAAGAGAGAGCGGTGCTATTGCTGGGACAAAAATGGAATATCAGCGAGGATAAAATCGAAATTCCGGTTTATACGCCCGGACATTTTGAAGAGTTGCGAGAGCAGCAAATTCCGGAAAAAATTGCCGCCTGGGTCAAAAACCGCCTTCATGAAGAAGTGGTTGTGAAACTGGTTGAAGCTGAAAAACTACCGGAAAATATATCAAAGGACGCCACAGAGCCCGCTGCGCCCGGCAAGCAGCCGGATACGGCAGAAAAAAAGAAAAAGACGCCGGCAGCATCACGCAAAACTTCCTCGCAAAATGAAAAAAGCAACAATGCAACAAATGCAACTTTCGGAGAAGTATTGTATGGCAGGATGCCCAAACAAAAAAAGGGTATCCTTGCAGCTTTGCAAGAAAAAATGATCGGAGGGACGATTGTAGCGCAAGGGCGTGTGTTTTTTTCGGAAATCATTGATACCAGGTTGCGTTCCTTTATAAAACTGTATTTGCATGATGGAGAGACTTCAGCGGAAGCCCGCATCAATGCGGACAAAGACAGCATTGAACATTTGCATGAAAAAATAAAAAAAACGCGACATGTTTGTATCAGCGGAAAAGTAGGGTTTGACGAGTATAACAATGAACGATACATTCAGTGTTACGGTATACAACAGTTGCATAAGCAAGACTACTTTGACAATGCAGAAAAAAAACGAGTGGAGCTGCATTGTCATACGCAGTACAGCGAACGTGATGCGGTGTCAAAAATCGAAGATATTTTTTTCAAGCTCGATCAAATGGGGCATAAAACCGTTGCGATTACGGATCACGGCGGTGTATATGCTTATCCCGATGCCTATGAACTGTCTCAAAAATACGGAATCAAAGTAATCTATGGAATGGAAGCCTATATGATTAACGATGAAAATTTGATTTTGAGCAAAGAGATTGATCAAGAGATAGACGACGAAATCATTGTCTTGGATGTAGAGACAACGGGTTTAAGTGCTAGGGTAGGCGAGATTATCGAAATCGGCGCCGTGAAAATAAAAAATAACGCCATTACGGAAGAATTCAGCACGTTAGTGAAGCCGACAACGAATGTATCGGCCAGAATTACCGAAATTACTTCCATTACGCAGGCCATGCTGGAAGAAGCGCCGCCCATTGCCGTAGCGTTGCAGGAATTTTTGGAATTTTGCGGGTCGTGCAAACTGATCAGCAGCTATAATGCATCCTTTGATTCCGCATTTATCGATAAAGCGCTTCGCCAAGCCGAAAAGCAGGAAGATTTTGTATACTTGGATGCATTGCATTTGAGCAGACGGGCATTTCCCGAACTCAAAACCCACAAACTCAAATCGGTAACCAAACATTTAAAACTCGAAAACCTGCAGGCGCACCGTGCGCTTTCGGATGCGCTGGTGACGGCAAAAATATTGTTGCATATTTTGAATTTGGCGAAAAAAGATCAAATTAACAAGATTCAACAGTTGGCCGACTATAAAAAATCGGCGGAAAGCGATCGGCGAAAACGCCACCACCATTGTATTTTGTTAGCAAAAAATCAGCAGGGCATTGAAGATATGTATCGCATGATTTCGCATGCAAACATTCATTATTTTTATCGCAGGCCGAAAATTTTAAAAAGTGAAATCAGAAAATATAAACAAAATTTGATTGTAGGCAGCGCTTGCGATGGTGGAGAAGTGTATCAGGCGTTCGTTGATGAACGCAGTGAAATATATCTTTCGGAGTTAGCGGATTTTTACGATTATCTTGAAATTCAGCCCTTGGGCAACTCGATGTACTTGGTGGACGAAGAGGTTTTGCGAAGCAGTGACGATATTATCGAAATCAATCGTGAGATCATTCGGTTGGCAAAACAAAAAAACAAGCCTTTTGTAGCCACGGGCGATGTGCATTTTTTGGATGCAAAAGACAGTGTGTATCGCGCTGTGTTGATGAACGCACTGAAATATGACAATGCCGAAGTTCAAGCGCCGCTCTATTTGCGCTCTACTGCACAAATGCTGGAGGAGTTTTTCTATTTGGATAAAGAGACTGCGCAAGCGGCGGTGGTAGACAACCCGGTATTGATTGCTCAGCACTGTGAAGAAGGCCTTGTGCCGGTTCGTCAGGGCTCGTTTCCACCCGTGATAGAAGGAGTCGGGCAAATTGTCTCCGACTACATTTATGAAAAAGCACATATAAAATACGGGTCGCAACTGCCGGAACTTATTGAAAAGCGCATTGAAAAAGAGTTGGCGGTCATTGATAAATACAACTATTCGGCCTTGTATTATTTGGCGCAAAAGGTAGTGCACAAAGCCCATGAAGACGGCTACCTGGTAGGGTCAAGAGGGTCGGTGGGCTCTTCGTTTGCCGCAACATTATTGGGAATTACCGAAGTAAATCCGTTGCCGCCGCATTATGTCTGTCCGAAATGTCAGCATACGGAATTTGCGGATGCAAAGCGATATGGTGTCGGAGCAGACTTGCCGGACAAATTGTGTATCAAATGCCAAACGCCCTACGAAAAGGACGGGTTTGATATACCCTTTGAGTGTTTTTTGGGATTTGAAGGAGACAAGGAACCCGATATTGATTTAAACTTTGCAAGCGATTATCAGGGAAAAATCCATCGATTTGTAGAAGAAATGCTCGGCGAGCAAAATGTATTTCGATCGGGAACCATCAGCAAAGTTGCTTCCAGTCTTGCGCGAAACTATGTCAGAAAATATATGGAAGAATGCGGACATGAAATGAATATGGCGGAACAAAAACGCCTTGAAATAGGTTGCAGCGAGGTAAAAAGCACCACGGGGCAACATCCCGGCGGCTTGATTGTGTTACCAGAAGGCATGGAGATCTTTCAATTTACCCCTGTGCAGTATCCTGCAAACGATGCAAGCAAAGGCGTGATCACCACCTGTTTTGATTATGATGCGTTGAAAGGCAGATTATTGAAGCTGGACTTATTGGGACATGATGATCCGACGATGATTAACGCGTTGCAAAAATTGACGAATTTTTCAGCCAAAGACATCAAGCTTGACGATGAAAAAGTCATGAGTCTTTTTACTTCCACGGAGGCGTTGAACCTAAAGGATATCAATATTTTAACAGATGTGGGTACCTACGGAGTGCCGGAATTCGGTACAAAATTTGTGCGTGAAATGTTGCGTCAGGCCAATCCGCAATGTTTTGATGACTTAATACGCATCTCAGGTCTGTCGCACGGCAGAGATGTTTGGACTAACAATGCGGTGGAATATATCAAAAATAAAACGGCTACCATCAAAAATGTCATTTCCACGCGAGACAGCATCATGGTTTATCTGATGCAAATGAATATGGATGCAAAATCAGCCTTTGATATTATGGAGCGAGTGCGAAAAGGAAAAGGCTTGACAGAGAGCGACACAAAAAAAATGAGAGCTCTCCATATAGAAGAATGGTATATTGATTCTTGTAATAAAATCAAATATATGTTTCCCAAAGCGCATGCGGCGGCTTATGTTATGATGGGATTTCGTGTGGCTTACTATAAAGTTTATTATCCTTTGCAATATTATTGTGCGTATTTTTCGATTCGTTCCAAGGATTTTGATACGGAGACCATCTTGAAAGGACCCGGCGTGATCCGCAAGGAAATCGGGAAATATTATTCTATAAAAAATTTAACGCCCACACAAAAAGATACGCTGACCAGTTTGGAATTGGCTCTGGAGATGTTGTGCAGAGGGTATCGATTTGAAACAATTATAATCGGAAAGTCGCATTACAATGATTTTATTATTTCCGGTGACAGTTTGATTTTGCCTTATAAAGTTATTGAAGGTGCAGGAGAAAAGGTAACGAAAAAAATTTATGAAGAAAGTAAGAAAGAACCTTTTTCGTCGATTGAAGATCTAAAAAAACGAACATCAGCTTCGGCAGCGGTCATTGAGGCGTTGCAAGATATGGGTGCTTTGGAAGGTGTGCAAAAGACGGATCAGTTTTCTTTCTTTTAAAAGGAAGAAAAATATCTTGCATTTGTTGATAGAATCATGTATAATGAAATGCAATCGGTGAGTGGGGCAGCCCCACTCATTCAATTTTATCAAGGGAGGAATCCATGTCAAAAATCGTAAAAAAAGCCTTGGATTGTTCGCAAGACATTGCAAAAGAAATGGAACTTGAGATAGTAGATATAGAATTTGTCAAAGAAGGCAGCACACGCATTTTACGCTATTATATAGACAAAGAAGGCGGCATAAGCACACAGGAATGCGAAGACTTTTCCCGTGCCGTCAGTCCGATATTGGACGAAGAAGACTTTATCGAAGGAACCTATTATTTGGAAGTTTCTTCGCCGGGTGTTTGTCGTCCGATAAAAAAATGGGAAGATTTTATCAAGTATCAAGGAAGAGAAGTGGAGATTGCGCTGTTTGCCGCTATGGACGGGAAAAAGAAATTTACGGCGAAAATTGTTGGCGTCAATGAGGAAAAGAGAGAAATTATATTGGAAACAGAGGGCAAAGAATTGCATGTGCCGATAGAAAAAATCGGCAAAGCGAATCTTGCATTTGTGTTTTAGGGAGGAAAAAATGAATAAAGAGTTTTTACAGGCATTGGAAGAAATCCAAAAAGAAAAGGGCATTGACAAAGAAGAACTTATTGCCGCAATTGAAACAGCGTTGATTTCGGCATATAAAAAACATTACGGATCTGATGAAGAAATTGTGATTCTCATAGACAGAAATGTCGGAGATGTCAGTGTATTTGCGCAAAAATTGGTAAGCGAAAAAGAAAAGGATGCGCTGGAAGAAAACGAAATCAGCCTGGAAGAGGCAAAGAAAATCAAAAAGGACGCCGCCGTGGGAGAGATAATCGATGTTCAGGTGAATCCCAAGGATTTCGGGCGTATTGCGGCACAAAATGCCAAACAGCTGGTGATTCAAAAAATCAAAGAATCGGAACGCAATATTATTTACAATGAATTTTTTGAAAAACAAGACGAATTGATTTCGGGCCTGGTGCAACGAAAAGAGAATAACAATAATATTATTATTGACCTCGGAAAAACGGATGGCGTTCTCAATGTGGCGAACCAAATTAAAGGCGAACATTATTATCAGGGGATGCGATTAAAAGTCTATGTGACGGAAGTAAAGAAAACCACAAAAGGACCGCATATCATGCTTTCGAGAAACCATGTAGGACTGTTGCGCAGGCTGCTGGAATTGGAAGTGCCTGAAATTTATTCAGGTGATGTAGAAGTAAAATCTATTGCCCGCGAAGCAGGGAGCAGGGCAAAAGTAGCTGTTTTTGCCGAAAATGAAAACATTGATCCGGTAGGTTCTTGTGTAGGAACCAGGGGCATGCGGATACAAAATATCGTCAATGAACTCAACGGCGAAAAAATAGATGTGATTGAATGGAATGCCGATCCCGTGGTTTATATTACTGCAGCGCTGAGTCCGGCCGGTGTTTTGCGTGTGGACTTGGACGAAGAAAATAAAATTGCCTATGTGGTGGTCCCCAATGATCAGTTGTCTTTGGCCATTGGAAAAGAAGGGCAAAATGTGCGTTTGGCTGCCAGGCTCACAGGATGGAAGATCGATATCAAAAACCAGGAAGAAGACGAAAATATGCCGGCGGAAGTTTTGCAAAAACGCCAGGAAGAACAAGATTTATTGGACAGCTTGGTGGAAGAGATCAACAATTTAGTCGAATAGGAGGCAAGTTATGAAAAAAGTGCCGATTCGCAGCTGCTTGATCTGCAATGAAAAGTCAGACAAAAGAACGTTGTATCGCATTGTGAAAAACAAAGAAGGAGAAATTTTTTTCGATCCGACTTTGCGGGCAAACGGACGCGGCGCCTATGTATGCGAAAAAGAGAGCTGTATTATGAAATTAAAAGAAAGCAAAAAACTGGAAAAGGCTTTTCAAACAGAGATTGATGAAAGAATCAAAGAAAAAATCGTTCGTGAAATTATGGAAAATAAAAAATAAAAGGAGGGAGGCCTGTGGCAACAATGAGAGTTCATGAATTATCAAAAGAAATGAATATCCCAAATAAAATATTGGTGGAAGAACTGAACAAGCTGAGCATTCCTGCAAAAAATCATATGAGTGCGCTGACAGAACAGCAAGTGAAATATTTTAAAAACAATTACGGAAAAGCGCAACAACCCGAAGAAGAAAAAGATACATCTAAAAGAAATGCATCCAAACAAGGAGCAGTAACTCAGCGGGGACGCGGTGCAAAAAGCGCTCCTGCGAAGGCAAAAGCAAAACAAAAAGACAAAACACAGACGAAAACGGCAGGTGAAGTGCAAGGCACGCAACAACAAAGGCCGGCTAAGCGTCAAAATAACGCAAAGATTGTGAAAAAGAATAAAGGGGTTTATAAACGCGAAAAATTAAAACGCCTTCATCGGGAAGAAGAAATCACTGATGGCGTTGTAGTCATTCCGCCGATGATAACGGTGGGAGATTTGGCGGAAGCCATCGGCAAAAGCACGGTGGATTTGATAAAAAAATTGATGGAATTGGGCGTGATTGCCACTATCAATCAGGAAATTGATTTTGACACAGCCTATATTTTAGCGCAGGAATTTGATATTGAGCTCAATGTGGAAGAAGACGAAGATTTGGTAGAGCGAATGCTGCAAATGCATTATGAAGATGAGCGCTATTTATCTTCTCGTCCGCCGATTGTTACGGTGATGGGGCATGTTGACCATGGCAAGACATCGCTGTTGGATGCGATTCGAAAAACAAACGTCATCAGTGACGAGGCAGGACACATCACGCAACATATCGGCGCTTATATGGTCAATGCAGGCGGTGAAAAAATCACGTTTATCGATACGCCCGGACATGCAGCCTTTACGGAAATGCGTTCCCGTGGGGCAAAAGTAACGGACATTGCCATTTTGGTTATTGCAGCCGACGACGGGATTAAACCACAAACCGTGGAGGCCATCAATCATGCAAAGGCGGCGGAGGTACCGATTGTTGTGGCGATTAATAAAATCGACAAACCCACGGCCAATGTGGATCGCGTGATGCAAGAATTGACGGAATACGGTCTTGTGGCGGAAAAATTTGGAGGAGATACCATTTGCGTACCCATTTCAGCCAAACAAAATATGAATATTGAAGAACTGCTGGAAATGGTGTTGCTGGTGGCGGAAATGGAAGAGTTAAAGGGCAACAAAACCATGCCGGCAGTGGGTACGATTATCGAAGCGCAGCTGGACGCACAGCGAGGGACCATTGCCACGATGCTGGTGGAGTCGGGGGTTTTGCAACTGGGTGATTTTGTAGTCAGCGGAGAGATTTACGGGAAAATCAGGGCGATGACCAATGATATGGGCAAAAAAATCGACAAGGCGGGACCGTCGTTTCCGGCAGAAGTTATGGGTTTTAGTGAAGTACCCCATGCAGGAGACCGGTTTTATGTAGTCCAGACTGAAAAAGAAGCGAAAAAAGACACGCAAATGCGTATTAACAGACAGAGAGCCAGTACTCAAAGAAAGTCGGCGCCCATGAGCCTGGAAGATATTTTCAGTAAGATTCAGCAAGAAAATCTGAAAGAAATCAACTTGTTAATTAAAGCGGACGTGCAAGGTTCCCTGGAAGCAATCCAGGCATCGCTGTTGCGTTTGTCAAATGAAGAGGTACAAATCAACATTGTTCACGGTGCGGTAGGAGGTATTTCAGAAACGGATGTATCGTTGGCGGCGGCTTCGGGAGCCATTATCTTAGGTTTTAATGTACGTCCGGATATGAATGCAAAAAAACTTTCGGCCAAAGAGGATGTAGATATCAGAACCTATCGCGTGATTTATGAATTAATTGAAGATGTGCAAGCGGCGATGAAAGGAATGTTGGATCCTGAATTTAAGGAGATTGCCATAGGCAGTGCAGAAGTGCGCCAGACATTCAAAGTACCCGGCGTTGGTGTGATTGCAGGATGCTATGTGTTGGAAGGCGTACTCAATCGAAACGAAAAAGTGAGAGTGATTCGTGACGGAATTGTATTGGTGGAAGCATCCCTCAGCTCCTTAAAACGCTTTAAAGACGATGTGCGTGAAGTGGCTACCGGTTACGAATGCGGCTTGAGCATCGAGCGGTTTAATGATTTCAGGGAAGGCGACATCGTTGAAGGGTTTAAAATGGTTGAAATAGAAAGGGATTGATTTTGTGGCACATAGAGTAGACAGAGTCAACGAAGAAATAAAAAGAGAACTCAGCAGATTGATTCGAGAAGAGGTCAAGGATTATCGCTTGCAAGGCAGGATGGTCAGCATTGTGAAAGTAGACAGTTCCAATGATTTTAAAATGGCCAAAGTGTATATCAGTGTTTTGGAGGGCAAAGAAGCGCGGGATGAGGTGACGGAAGCACTCAACGGGGCGAAGGGATATTTGCGCAGGGAGTTGGGCAAACGGCTCAAGACCTATCATACGCCGCAAATCAATTTTGTATCGGACGATACTTTGGAATACGGTATAAAAATGAACGCGCTGATTTCGGAGTTGAATAAAAAAAATCATGATAAATAAAATTTTAGAAGAAATAAAAAGCAGCGAAACGATATTAATTTTGACGCACAAACGTCCCGACGGCGATGCAATCGGGTCTGTTTGTGCGCTGGGGTTATTGTTAAAGTCAATGGGAAAAAAAGTGCAATATGTAGTGGATCCAATGGTTTCAAAAAAAATGAAAATTGGACCGGAAGCAATATTTTTTGCAGACACTACGGATCGGTGTTTTGATTTAGTTATTGCATTGGATTGTGCGGATACCGATTTTTTGTATGGGGGAGAGTTGCTGAAGTCGGCCGCAAAAAGTATTGTCATTGACCATCATGTGACCAATAAAAATTACGGCACTTTTAATTATGTTAAACCTGCAGTCGCCGCTGTAGGCGAGATCATTATGGATTTGTATGAAGCGGCGAAGATCGGCATCGGATACGAAGCAGCTTCTTGGTTGTATTTGTCGCTGTCTACCGATACCGGAAATTTTCGTTACAGCAATGTAACGGCGCAAACGCATCTCAAAGCGGCGAAACTTTTTGAAATCAGAAATGACTTTAGCGCAATTAGCCAGCAAATGGAAAAATATGGAATGGCACGGTTGCGTTATTTGGCTCGCGTGATTGAGCATATACAATTGCTTTGTCAAAATAAGGTGGCCGTATCTTACCTGGAACTAAAGGATTATGAGAATAAAGTCATGGATGAAGAGACCGATCTGCACCTGCAAGATATGGTGAATGTATTGAGAAATATTGAAGATGTGGAAGTGTCTGTATTTCTTAAACAAGAAAAACCAGGTGCTTTTAAAGCGTCCATGCGTTCGAACGGTACGATAGACGTGGCGAAAATAGCACAGCGATTCGGCGGCGGGGGACACAAAAAAGCGGCCGGATGCGATATCAACGGAGAGATACAAAATATTATTGCGTCATTAAAAAAAGAAATTTGCGCGCAAAATAATTTGTAAAAAATACGAAGGTTGACTTATGAAAGTATTGAAAATGCGAAACATAAAAAAAAGAATTCCCGATGCCTCAGTGGCGTTTGGTTTTTTTGACGGTGTTCATCTCGGACATCAGGAGATATTGCGCCACATGTTGAACGGTGCGCCCGGTACCAAAGTAGTGTTAACCTTCGACAAACACCCCAGAGATGTAATTTTTAGTGTGCATAAAGTGAGGTATATTACGACGAAAAAGCAAAAGGAAGAAATTTTTGCGACAATGGGTGTGGAATATTTGTTGTATATTGATTTTGATACAGAGATTATGAATATGGAGCCGAGGCATTTTGTAACGGAATATCTGCTGAAAAAAATTGACATTAAAAAAATGACGGTGGGATTTAATAACAGATTCGGCAAAAAAGGGATGGGGGATACTGCATTGCTCCGTCAGTTTGGAACGGAAAAGGGCTTTGATGTGGAAGTCATAGCGCCGGTGAAGCTTGGCGAACAAGTCATCAGCAGCACGGCGATTCGTCAAGCGATAGAAAAAGGAGATATAGAACTTGCCAATCAGATGCTGGGCAGAGAATTTTCTCTTTGTTCCAAAGTGATTGACGGCAAACATTTGGGAAGAAAATTGGGGTTTCCTACCGCAAATATGCAAATGCCCCAAAAGTTAATCATGCCGCAAAACGGCGTCTATTTAACAAAGGCTTATATAGATGGTGAGGAACATTTCGCACTGACCAATGTGGGGATTAATCCAACCTTTGTGAATCATCCTTATCGAATCGAGACCCATATTTTAAATTTTGATCAAGATATTTACGGCAATTTGTTGCCGATTTGTTTTTTAAAGAAAATACGAGATGAAAAAAATTTTGAAAACCTTGACGAACTGCAGAAACAACTATATAATGATACAGATTACGCAAAAAAATATATTGAAAATACAAAGAGTAGCGATGGCTCAGTGATTCGATGATTCCGACGAATGACAGGGTTATGGCTGAAGAAAGCGGAGGAATAAAAATATGGCATTAACTGCTGCAGAAAAAAAAGAAATTGTCGAACGTTTTAAACGCGGCGAAAACGACACAGGTTCACCGGAAGTGCAAATTGCAATTTTGACAGAACAAATCGACAGACTCAACGAACATTTGAAAGTCAATAAGAAAGACCATCACTCCACAAGAGGATTGCTCATGATGGTCGGCAAACGCAGAAGATTACTGAATTATTTGGCAGACAAAGACATTGAAAGATATCGGGACATCATTTCGAAATTGAATTTGAGAAAGTAATTCTGACGGGGCGGCGCTTGGTTCAAGTTCCGCCTCGCTTTATATGGATAGCGAAGAGCTGGAAAGGAAATATGCATGAAAAAGACATTTAGAACAATGTTTGCCGGGCGGGAATTGATAGTAGAGACAGGACAAATGGCGCAGCTGGCTGCAGGCGCTGTATTTTTACGCTACGGAGATACAAATGTGCTGGCAACAGCAACTATGAGCAAGGCTCCTCGAGAGGGATTGGATTTTTTCCCGTTAAGTGTAGACTATGAAGAAAAATTGTATTCGGTGGGAAAAATCCCCGGAGGATTTATCAAAAGAGAGGGGAGACCCTCAGAAAAGGCGATTCTTTCATCCCGATTAATAGACAGACCCATTCGACCCTTGTTTCCTGAGGGAATGCGCAATGACGTGCAAGTAGTGGCTACAGTGCTTTCGGTGGAACAGGATAATTTGCCTGAAATTGTGGCGATGGTGGGTTCTTCCATCGCATTATCCATTTCGGAGATTCCCTTCGACGGACCTATCGGAGCAGTGGCGGTAGGCTATATTGACGGAGAATACGTTATGAATCCTACGGTGGCGCAACGTGAAGACAGCGCACTGGATTTGGTGGTTTCGGGAACCAAAGAAGCGATTATGATGGTGGAAGCCGGCGCCGATGAAGTCAGTGAAGAACTCATGATCGGTGCGATTCTCGCAGGACATGAAGAAATTAAAAAGATGGTTGCATTTCAGGAAGAAATCATTGCAGAAATCGGCAAAGAAAAGTGTGAAGTAGTCTATCATGTGCCGCAGCAAGATATTGTGGACAGGGTGATGACGACAGGATACGAAAAAATGAACGCCGCTTTGCGCAACAGCGATAAATCGGAACGTGAAATACAGACGGAAGCGGTTGCGGAAGAAATCAGACAGTATCTTTTGGAAGAATACGAAGAGCGAGAAGAAGAAGTCAATCAAGCAATCGATACATTGGAAAAATCCATTGTTCGCAATATGATTGCCAAAGAAAAAATTCGCCCGGACGGCAGAGCGCTGGATGAAATCAGACCGATTGCCTGTGAGGTAGGGCTTTTGGCACGGGTACATGGCAGCGGGTTATTTACACGCGGGCAAACGCAAGCGTTGTCAGTGGTGACATTAGGAGCTTTTTCGGACGTGCAAATTATTGACGGCATTACGGATGAAGAGTACAAACGCTACATGCATCATTATAATTTTCCGTCCTTTTCGGTAGGAGAAACTCGGCCGAGCAGAGGGCCGGGAAGACGTGAAATTGGCCATGGCGCATTGGCGGGCAAAGCGATTTTGCCTGTATTGCCTTCACAGGACGATTTTCCTTATACCATTCGCGTGGTCTCTGAAGTGCTCATGTCCAACGGTTCCAGCTCGCAAGCAAGCGTTTGCGGTTCCACGCTTTCGCTGATGGATGCGGGTGTACCGATCAAAGCGCCGGTAGCAGGTATTGCCATGGGGCTGATAAAAGAAGAGGATGACATCAGCATTTTGTCGGATATTCAAGGGGTGGAAGACCATAACGGTGATATGGACTTTAAAGTAGCGGGAACCAGAGACGGTATCACCGCCATTCAAATGGATATCAAAATACACGGCATTGATGAAGCAGTGCTCAGAGAGGCGTTAGAGCAAGCGCGAAAGGGCAGAATATTTATTTTAGAGAAAATGGCGGAAGTCATCAGTGAACCGAGAGAAGAAATGAGCCCCTATGCGCCACGCATGCTGAGTATGGAAATTCCCTCTGACAAAATCGGCGAAGTCATTGGACCCGGCGGCAAGATGATTAATAAAATTATTGAGGCGACCGGTGTAAAAATCGATATTATGGATGACGGAAAAGCTTATATTGCCTCGCCGGACTTAGAAAATGCGGAAAAAGCAAAGAACATGATAGAAGCCATTATCAAAGAAGTAGAAGTAGGCGAAATCTATAACGGAAAAGTCGTGCGCATTATTGATATCGGCGCATTTGTAGAATTGCTGCCGGGCAAGGAAGGCATGGTGCATATTTCCAAGTTGGCGCATGAGCATGTAAAAAATGTTACGGATGTTGTGCAGGTAGGTGACAGTATCCAGGTAAAAGTAACTGAAATTGACAGCCGTGGACGAATCAATTTATCGCGAAAGGATTTGTTGCCCAAGCCGGAAGGTTATGTAGAGCGTCCAGAGAGACCGCGCAATAATTATGGCGGCGGCAGAGGCGGTGAACGTGGCAAAGGCGGCTATAACAGGCGTTAAAACGAAAGCAGCGAAATCGGATATGGAAAAAATAATCATTCAAATCATCAATACATCTGACAACCCGCTTCCTCAATATGCGTCAGAGGGAGCGGCGGGNNGCGGCGGGCGTAGACCTTTATGCGGCAGAGGATTGCGTATTGCGCAGCGGTGCGGTAAGTTTGGTGCCTACGGGAATTTTTATTCAGCTTCCCGAAGGATATGAGGCGCAAATACGTGGCCGAAGCGGTCTGGCGCTGCGTCATGGTGTGATGTTGGTGAACGGTATTGGCACCATCGACAGTGATTATAGAGGCGAAATCAAAGTGATTATGACCACATGCAAGGCGGAGCCTTACACGATTCGCAAAGGAGAGCGTATTGCACAGATGGTGTTCAGCAAACTGGTGGAGGCACAATTTGAATTGACGGACAGTTTGGAGATCACCCTGCGCAATCAAGGCGGTTTTGGCTCTTCGGGAAAGTAGTGTAAGAAACAAAGTAAAAGGAAGTGTTTTTCCATGGAAATTGTAGTCCAAAAATATGGCGGAACCAGCGTCAATAAGCGTGAACTGAGGGATAAAATTGTAAAAAATGCCATTGATGCAAAAAAAAGAGGACTTAGCCCCGTCATCGTGGTTTCAGCCATGGGTAGGCGGGGGGAACCTTATGCGACGGACTCACTGCTTCAGTTGTTGCCTGAACCCACAAAAAGTACTCAACGCAACAAAGACCTTTTGATTTCTTGCGGAGAAGTGATTTCTTGTGTGATAGTGGCAGAGGAAATCAATTTGCAGGATTATTTTGCAGTGCCCCTTACGGGGTGGCAGGCGGGAATTAGAACAAACGGCATTTTCGGCAACAGCGATATTGTGGACATTGACACGACGGTTATTATGGAATTGCTGGAAAAGGGCATTATTCCCGTTATTGCGGGATTTCAGGGAATGGGAGAAAAAAACGAAATCACGACGTTGGGCAGAGGCGGAAGTGATATCACGGCAACGGCGTTGGGGGTTTTTTTGAACGCCGTGGGCGTTGAAATTTATACGGATGTGGACGGCGTGATGACGGCGGATCCAAAATTGGTGGACAACGCCTATGTCATTGACAATGTAGATTATGATGAAATATTTCAATTGGCGGAATTCGGTGCCAAAGTACTGCATCCCCGTGCGGTGGAATATGCGCAAAAGGGGAATGTACCGGTAACGATTTTAAATGTAGACAGAGAAGGACACGGCAAAGGTACCTTGATATCAAAAGTGACGAAGTCATGGGACAGCGACAAGGTATTTACGGCCATTACGTCAAAGGACAAACTGGTACAATTTTTGGTCAAAAGCGGTCCGGGATATGAACGTGTATTCGAAGAGTTGGCGCAAAACCATATCAGCATTGATATGATCAGCATTTTTATCGAAGAAAGTATCTTTGTGGTGGAAGAAAGCGAACGAAAGCGAACGGAAGAGGTGCTGGAAAAAATCGGTTTGCAGTATGAAATGACAGAAGGGTGCAGCAAAATAACCATTGTGGGCTCTCGTATTGCCAATATGCCGGGAATTATCGCAAAGATCATGAGTGCATTGAACAGCGCCGATGTAAAAGTGCTGCGCTCTACCGACTCCTATACCACGGTGGGGTTGTTGATTCATTCGGATGACGAAAAAAAGGCTGTAAAAATTTTACACGAAAGAATATTTTAAACGCTGGAAATGGGCTGCCCTGATATGGAAAGGGCGGTCTTTTTTTATTGGTAAATTTTTACAAAAAACATCTGATTGCCATCGGTGAAAGGTTTGTAATTTTAACGGGCTTATGTTACAATAAGCAATCGGATAAAAATAAAAAATCATCATTTCAATGAGAAAAAACAGCGAAAGATTCAGCTTGAATCAACGGTAGTTAAAAAAGGGGTTTTTATGACAATTTTCGAAGCGTTTCTATTGGGATTGGTACAAGGATTAACCGAATTTTTACCGGTATCCAGCTCCGGTCATTTGGCGATTTTGCAAACCTATATGGGATTGGAAGAAGGGGCACTGGCCTTTACGGTGATGCTTCATGCGGGTTCATTGATTGCGGTATTTTTGGCTTATCGCAAAAGTGTACTTGCCATCATCAAGGCATTGGTAGACATGGTCGTGGATTTATTCAAAGAAAAAAGTTTAATGATACGAAAAGACAAGTACAGAATGTATGTGGTATTGTTGTTTATTGCATCAATTCCTGCAGGGATTGCAGGGATTTTGTTTGGAGACGCTATCGAAAAAATTTTCAGCAGCGTTATTGTCATAGCCTGTATGCTGCTGGCAACGGGCGTACTGTTGATCATAGGAGAAAAAATAGGCAAAAACAACATCAAACCTATTGACAGACTCGGGTTTAAAAATGCGCTGATTGTCGGAGTGTTTCAGGCTCTTGCACTGATCCCCGGCCTTTCACGTTCAGGAACTACGATGGTAGGCGGCCTCTTTCGCGGCATGAAAAAAGAAGATGCCGTGGAATTCAGCTTTCTGCTCTCTTTGCCGGCAGTTTTGGGTGCAACTTTGTTAAAGTTGAAAGATATTGTAGGGCTGAGCGGCGGCGCTGTTTCGGCAGGAGCCATGGCAATAGGTTTTTTTACGGCGGTTATTGTGGGGTATTTGGCAATTCGACTGTTGGTGCTGGTTGTGAAGAAAGATCGACTGAAATATTTTTCTTACTATTGTTGGGCGGTAGGTATAGCTGTTTTGGTGAAAGAAATATTTTTTAAATAAAATGAAACTGCAAAGGTGGCAAGACTGTTGGCTTCAACCAGACAGATCAAAAGACAAGAAACTATCAAAAAACGACTTCAGAAGGAGCGATTGATTAATGAAGTCGTAGGAATCGTATTGCTTTTTTTGGGTGTTATCGGTATCTATACGCTGTTTGCTGAAAATGCGGGCATTGTCGGAAATTTTTATAATAAACTGGGGCAGATTTTATGTGGCAATATTGGCGTCTATGGCATGATGGCGGTGTTAATTGTTTGCGGTATTTATATTATTGTACGTTATCGGCCTTTACGTATGAACAAAAAAATCTTTCTGCTGTTTTTCTTTCTGATTAATTTTTGTGCAATACTGCATGTAAAAACGATAGCGGAAATAGCGGATCCTTTTTTCAAAAACATGTTGAACATAGCGATAGGAACACAGCCAGGCAATGCGGGCGGCATCTTTGGCATGGCGCTGTCCAAAGCGTTGGTGCAATTGTTGTCGGATACAGGAACCTATATTTTTATCGGATTTGTTTCGCTTGTTTTGTTATTGATTTTGTTTCGCAAGAGCCTTGGGCAAATCATGTACGATACCCGTGAAAAAATAGTCACAAGAGATAAAAGCAAAGCGGATAGAGATGCTGTTGTTAAAAACGAGACAAAACAAAAAGAAGCCCCGCGCGATGCGAGACCTTTTGCAAAAATCGAAAAATGGATATCGCAGATGGAAGAGGAATCAGACGAAGAGGAAACGCGCGATGAAGTGGTACGAGACGAATTTATGCATGCGGCGCTCAAGGCGAAAAATGCTTCCAAGCAACGAGATGCCGAGCTGATTAACATAGAAATGAACAAGGACGATAAAGACAAGACTAAAAAGAAAGACGCGCAGGAACCTATGCGCATACGAGCGGCAAGCGATGAATATGTATTCCCGCCGTTGTCGCTGTTGGATGACATTAAAACGAAGGGCGATGTTACTCGGCAGGAAACGTTGCTCAATGCCGAAAAGTTGCAAGATACGCTCCAGAGTTTTGGGATTGTTGTAAACTTGGTGGGTATTTCGGTAGGGCCTACGGTGACACGCTACGAGTTGGAGTTGGAAGCGGGAACGCGGGTGAACAAAATCGTCAATTTGTCAGATGACATTGCCCTTGCCTTGGCGGCGCCTCGTGTTCGCATTGAAGCGCCTATTCCGGGCAAAAGCGCTGTAGGCATTGAGGTGCCAAACAAAAATATTGCCACGGTGCACATTCATCAGGTATTGTCGTCTAAAGAATTCAAAGAACATAAGTCTCCCATTGCGATTGGGTTGGGCAAGGATCTTTCCGGTCAAAACTTGATGTGCGATTTGCGAAAAATGCCTCATATTTTGATAGCCGGTGCCACAGGATCGGGTAAAAGCGTCTGTATTAATGCGATTTTGGCTTCAATCATCTATCGAAGTTCTCCGAAAAATGTGCGGTTGATTTTGGTTGATCCGAAAATGGTGGAATTGAATATGTATAACGGGATTCCGCATCTGTTGGTTCCCGTGGTGACCGATCCCAAACAAGCGGCAAGCGCTTTGAATTGGGCTGTGAATGAGATGATGGACAGGTATCAAAAATTTGCAGACAACAAGGTCAGAGATATTGCCGGATATAATGACAAAGCCGAAACGGACAAAACGGAAAAAATGCCGCTGATTGTGATTATTATTGATGAGTTGGCAGACTTGATGATGGTAGCGCCGCAACAGGTGGAAAGCGCTATTTGCCGTTTGGCGCAGTTGGCACGGGCGGCAGGGATTCATCTTGTCTTGGCAACACAGCGACCATCGGTGGATGTAATTACAGGGTTGATTAAAGCAAATATACCGTCGCGTATTTCATTTATGGTGGCTTCCCAGGTGGATTCCAGAACGATTTTGGATATGAGCGGTGCCGAAAAATTAATGGGAAACGGAGATATGCTCTATTATCCGGCAGGAACAAACCAACCGCAGCGGGCGCAGTGTGCATTTATCAGCCAACGAGAAGTGGAACGGGTGGTAGAGTATATTAAAAAACACAGCGGGCAGGCATATAATGAAGAAATTATTGAAAAAATAACGACGCCTAAGGCGAATGTTTCGGACTTTGAAGATGATTTGTTTGATGAGGCGGTAAATTTAGCCATGGAGCGAGGGCAAATATCCACTTCGATGATTCAGCGAAAGCTGCGTATTGGGTATGCTCGCGCCGGCAGAATGATAGATGAGATGGAAGAAAGAGGAATTGTATCTCCGGCAGACGGCAGCAGACCGCGCAATGTATTGATGACGCAGGAAGAATATTACGCAAAAACGGATGAAAATCAGGCGGGTGCACCGGAAGGTGACGATGAATAAAAAACTATACCTTATCTCATTGGGGTGTGCAAAAAACCTGACAGATACCGAAAGCATGCTTGCTGTTTTGCAAGAAGAAGGATATGTACTGTGTCATAAAATCGAGGAAGCAGGTTGTGTGATTATCAATACCTGTGCCTTTATTCAAGCGGCAAAAGAAGAAGCCGTGGCAGAAATTTTGCTCGCGGCAGAGCAAAAAAAAGAAAATCCGAACCTGAAAATTATTGTTGCCGGATGCCTTGCTCAGCGATATGGCCAGGAATTGGCAGAAGCGATTGGTGAGGTGGATGGTTTGGTGGGTACGGGGCAATACATGCAAGTGTTGCAAGTGCTCAGGGAAGCCAATGCAGGAAGGCAAATTTGCTTGACAGAAGATGTTAACGCTCCGATAGAGTCGCATGGCCGAACAATTTTGACAAAAAAACCCACGGCATATCTGAAAATCAGCGAAGGATGTTCCAGGCATTGCACATACTGCATTATCCCTCAGCTAAGAGGCGATTATCGCAGCAGAAAGCTGGAAGATATTGTAGCGGAAGCAACGGTACTTGCCCGGGAAGGATACAGCGAATTGGTTTTGGTGGCGCAAGATGTAACGTTATACGGCGCGGATATCTATGGAGAAAAGGCATTGCCGAAGTTGCTCGAGGCGCTTAACGGCATTGAAAAATTGACATGGATTCGTCTGATGTATGCTTATCCCGAGGGCTTAAACGATGAAATGATTCATAGCATCCAAATGTTTGATAAAGTACAAAAATATATTGATATGCCTTTGCAGCATGTCAACGACAGAATTCTAAAGGAGATGGGCAGACATACCACCAAGCGGCAGATTCAAAATCTGTACACAAAATTGAGAACGAAAATAGACGGAGTTGTTTTGCGCACGACTTTCATTGTAGGGTTTCCGACAGAGCAGGAAGAAGAATATCGAGAGATAGAGGAATTTATTGAAAAGTATCCTTTTGATAAAGTGGGGGTTTTTCCTTATTCCAGAGAAGAAGGAACGATAGCGGCTCAAATGCCAAAACAAGTTTCATCGTCAATCAAGCAAAAAAGATATGAGGCACTGATGGAAAAACAGCAGAAAATATCTTTAGACAAAAATCGTGCGCTGATCGGAACAAAAATGCAAGTTGTTGTTACAGAAAAAGTAGAAAAAGAGGTGTATTGGGCAAGAAGCTATCGAGATGCGCCGGAAGTAGACGGTGGTGTAATGATTGTTTCAGACAAGGAACTGTCGATAGGAGAGTATTATACCTGTCTGATTACCGGAGCGGATGTATATGATTTGACAGGAGAGGTTTGCGAAAAAAATGAATATAGCCAATAAGTTGACGCTCAGCAGAATTTTGTTGATTCCCATTTATATTGCACTGTTTTTGGCGGATTTTAACGGGCATTATTTTTATGCAGTGGCAGTGTATGCTCTTGCCAGCTTTACGGATTTTTTGGACGGGTATCTTGCAAGAAGCAGAAACTTGATTTCCTCTTTCGGCAAATTTGCAGATCCGTTAGCCGATAAAATGCTGGTCACGGCGGCATTGCTGTGCTTCATGTTGATCGGACGGATCAATGTATGGGTGGTGTTTTTGATTTTATTTCGTGAATTTGCCGTGACGGGTTTGCGTGCGGCGGTGGCTGCGGACGGTGTGGTGTTAGCGGCGGGCAAATCGGGGAAACTGAAAACAGTGGTTCAATTGGTGGGATTGATTTACCTGCACTTTGAAATAGGCTTTCACATCTCTGCCGTCATCATCGGCGATATCTTCATCGGTCTGATGCTGCTGCTGACCATAGTGTCGGGAGCGGAATATTTTTATAAAAATCGAAAAAAAATAAATATGAAATAGGAGCAAAAAAGTATGCATTGCGAAATTATTTGTGTAGGCACGGAAATTTTGTTAGGTGACATTATCGACACAAATTCTCAATACATTTCAAAACGTTTAAATGAGATAGGGATGAATCTGCTTTATCATACAACGACGGGAGACAACCCGAAACGTTTAAAGGCTGCGTTTGAAGAAGCTTATGAACGAAGCGATATTGTGATTGCTACCGGAGGTCTTGGCCCGACGCAGGATGATTTAACGAAAGAAACCGCAGCGGAGATTATGGGTCTTGAGATGGAGGTCAACGATGAATGGATGAAAAATCTCGAAACGATTTTCAAAGACAGAATGACACCGAACAATCTCAAGCAGGCAGACATCCCGAAAGGGGCGAAGATGCTGTACAACAAAAATGGTACGGCGCCCGGCGTGCTGATTGAAAACAACGAAAAAACCAAAGCGATTATTTTGCTGCCGGGACCGCCGCGTGAAATGATTCCGATGTTTGACGAATATATTTTGCCGTACTTAATGGAAAAGTCGGGAAAAACCTTTTATTCCAGATATTATAAAATTACCAACTACGGGGAGAGCGCACTGGAGCATATGTTGTTGGATTTGGTAGACAAACAAAGTAATCCGACCATTGCCACTTATGCCAAGGAAGACGGAATTTTGTTGCGGGTTACAGCCAATGCGGAAAAGAAAGAAGATGCCGATGTATTGCTGCAAAAATATGAAGATATTATCTATCAGCGTGTAGGAGACGGCATTTTTGCCACGGAAGATGTCAGTCTCTCGCGCGTGATTTTGAACTTGTTAGAGGAAAGAAATTTGACATTGGCAGTGGCCGAATCTTGCACAGGAGGCAATCTCGCGGCGGCCATTACCGAAAATCCGGGCTCTTCCAAAGTGTTTTATGGCAGTATGGTTACCTACAGCAATGAAGCGAAAATGCGCGTGTTGGGCGTCCAAAAAGAAACGCTGGAACAATTTGGTGCTGTCAGTGAA
This sequence comes from Eubacteriaceae bacterium UBA1433, assembly GCA_002329295.1. GTDB lineage: Bacteria > Bacillota > Clostridia > Eubacteriales > UBA1433 > UBA1433. The sequence continues at coordinate 268,461 of DCTT01000026.1, read as the reverse complement.
GAAACAGTACGTGAAATGGCTGCGGGAATCGCAAAATTGAGCGATGCGGATGTTGCCGTGGCAATAACCGGTATCTCAGGGCCAGAGGGAGGCAGCGAAGAAAAGCCGGTGGGGTTGACCTATATTGCCGTAGCCTATAAAGGTCAGATTTCCTGCAGAAAAATTCTGTATTCTACGAGAAGAAGGTCGCATCAATTGCGCACAGCCAACTATGCGCTTAATATGGTCAGACAAATTGTTTTGCAGGATGATGAAAAATAAGTAAGAAAATACTATAGAAGCAGGTGAAAAAATGGAAAAAGACAAAGCACTGGAACTGACAATAAAAAGTTTGGAAAAACAATTTGGAGAAGGTTCGGTCATGCGCCTTGGTGACAATGTCGCCAGCATGAACGTGGAGGCGATCTCCACTTCTTCCATCGGACTGGATATCGCTTTAGGCATTGGCGGGGTTCCGCGAGGACGTATTGTAGAAATTTACGGACCGGAGTCTTCCGGGAAAACCACAGTGGCATTGCACATTGCCGCCGAAGCGCAAAAGCAAGGAGGTATTGCAGCTTTTGTAGATGCAGAACATGCCCTGGATCCGGTCTATGCCAAAGCGTTGGGAGTAGATATTGACAACTTAATTGTTTCGCAGCCGGATACCGGCGAGCAAGCTTTGGAAATTGTGGAAGCGCTTGTGCGAAGCGGTGCCGTAGACATTGTAGTGGTGGATTCTGTGGCGGCGTTGGTGCCGCGTGCGGAAATTGAAGGAGAGATGGGGGATCAACACATCGGGCTGCAGGCACGGCTGATGTCTCAGGCTTTGAGAAAGCTGGCAGGAGCAGTGAGCAAAAGCAATTGTTGCGCCATCTTCATCAATCAGTTGCGTGAAAAGGTCGGAGTTATGTTCGGAAACCCTGAAGTGACGCCGGGAGGCAGAGCGTTGAAGTTTTATTCTTCCGTGCGGTTGGAAGTAAGACGCGTTGAGACCATCAAACACGGCACCGATATGGTAGGCAGCCGCACACGTGTAAAAGTCGTAAAAAACAAAGTGGCGCCTCCCTTTAAATCTGCGGATTTCGATATTATGTACGGAAAAGGAATTTCCAAAGAAGGCGATATTGTGGATGTAGCCAGCGAGGCGGGAATCGTTGAAAAGTCAGGGGCATGGTATTCTTACAATGGAGAGCGGTTGGGACAGGGTCGGGAAAACATTAAAAAATATCTGGAAGAAAATCCGAGCATATGCGATGAAATCGAACAAAAAATCCGGGACAAATTCGGGATTCAACAGACCAGGCCTGCTGCAGAGAGAGATTATGACAACTTGAATTTGGACGGGAGAAGAAAAAAATGATTTTGAAAAGCAAACATCAAACGGGAACAAAATATGAGTAATCATGCATGTGTGATTTTTGATTTAGACGGTACCCTTGCCGATACCAAACAAGGCATTGTGCGCGGATTTCAGTATGCAGCAAAAGAGATGGGATTTGCTTATTTGCCGCAGTATGAAAATTCGATAATCGGTCCGTCGCTTATCGATAGTTTTCGTCACCTCTACGGTCTGCCTGAGAAAGAGGCAAGGGAGGCCGTACGGCATTATCGAGCATATTATTATAAGCAAGGCATGTTTGAATACAGCCTCTATAACGGAATCGAAGATTTGATAAAAACACTGCGCAAAGAGGGCAGGACATTGGCGGTGGCCACGACAAAATATCAAAAATATGCGTTGTTAATGCTGGAAAACAGCCGGTTAATTGCGTATTTTGATTGTGTGGCGGGCAGCATGGAAGACGGAAGTCGTGCCGGGAAAAAAGAACTGTTAAAGGTAGTGATGGAGCAAACGGCATATTCGGCTCAGCAATGCATTATGATTGGTGACAAACATTATGATGGAGAAGGAGCCGCTTGTTATAAAATGGATTTTATTTGGGCAAAATACGGCTACGGGGACAAAGAAGAAATGCGGGAGATTCCCATAACGTTTGTTGCCGAAAACGTAAAAGAGTTATATCGATATTTTGCACTGGGTACATAAGAAAGGATACATGGCAGAAAATAAGCGGCGGGCGTTTTATTTTTTATTAAATTATGTTAATATAAATAGAAACACGAATTTATCGAAAAAGGTATTGGATACGTATGATTATTGAAGTAATTCTCATCAGTGTTATCATAGCCCTGATTCGAAGAGGGAAAATCGACCATATTACAAAATATGAAGTAAAATTAAAAAGTCTTTTTTTTGCTTATTTAATCGTTCAGCTGGCGCTGGTGTTTTTTGGAAACAAATTAACTGAAACCATCGGCAATTATACGATGTTCGTCTATTTGCTGAGCTATTTGTTGTTGTTTGGGTTTTTGCTCAGAAACATTGAGCGACCGGAAATGATGATTATATTGGCAGGGGTGTTTTTAAATTTTACGGTTACCTTTATCAACGGAGGGAAAATGCCCTTGTCGCTGGACGCTGCCGCTATGGCGGGATTAGCGGAAAACGGCAATGTTTTTTTGCAAAAGATGTCTGCGATCAGCATGGTTATGGGTACCAGCACCAAGCTGAAAATATTGTGTGATATTATTCCGATGCCTTCTTTTTATCCTTTGAGTGTTGTAATCAGTGTAGGAGATTTGATTTTGTTTGTCGGTTTGTTTTTAGCCATTCAAAAGATGTTGGTGCGAGAAACAATGAAAGAAAATCTTTTCAGCGCCAAAAAAGAGCGTGAAAGAGAAGAAGAATTTTTCAATAAAGACGTTAAATTAGTAGATATCAGTGAATTTTTCGAGCCGGAAGAAAACGCAAATCATCTATTTGAAACCGGCAGTGAACATGAAACCAATGCAATTACCCGTTTGATTGAAGAAATATCGGAAGTAAAAGAGCCGGCGCCGGGCGATAATGTGCATATTGCACACGAAGAGGCTCCGCATCACAATATTCCAAAAGAAAAACAGCAAGAGCAGGCAAGAGATAATCAAGAATTCAGAGACAAACAAGTGATAGATCCAGGAGTTGAGACTGCAGCAACAAACCAGCCCCATCAGTTAAAACCCGAGGAAGAGCAAGAGCAACATGAAAAAACATCTACGGATTCTGCTGTGCAGGCGCCTTTGGTATCGGCGAAATCGGCAGAAGTGGTTATTGAGGTTGCCGAAGAAATGGGAGCCGTTGTCCATGAACCTGAAAAAATGGAATCGACAGAAGCAAGTATTGCAGTAACACCGGGAGAAGGCGTGGAAGTCGAGCCAGGGCAACTGACGTTTTTGGATGAAGAAATGGCGAAGTACATTGATATGTTTGAAATAAATTCGCCACTCAAAGATTATATAAAAAACATAGCACAACAAACCGATGCCGATGGATTGCAGAAAGAGCAGGAACATGCAAAAAGTGACGCTGACCCAAGCAGCCTTGCAGCAGACGGTACGGAAGATATTATGAGACAATATTTATCGCCTGATACCGCTGCATCGGTCAGTGAAGCGCAAATAGTTGATACAGAGATTTCTGAAGCATTGACCAGTATAGAGGCGATGGATGATGAAGAAGAGACAGCAGAAAGCAGTTTGCTTTCTGATACACGCCAACTCTCCATGCGGGATTTGGCAAGGGTTGAGGAAGAAGACCGTGTAAAATTGGAAGAAGAAACTATAGGTCAGCCGGTCATCACGCGCCAAATTGCGCGTCCTTCGACCAGAACGATTTTGCGTGCGATTAAAGGCGGAGCAGGATTTGAATATAACGAGGACAAATATACACTGACCATTAAGGACGATGAAGAGGTGCCGTTGCAGGAACGAAAAGAAATGTTTTTGCAACAGTTATATGAATATGATATTGATATTCGAAAAACCAATGCGGTAAACAACAAAGAAAAAGAAAAGATTGAAACGGATATCAAGCGTGAACAGGGAATCAATGTGGACGATATGTTTATCATACAAAATGGAAGATTTATAGAAAATCCAAATTATAAGTTCAGAAGAAAAAGGTGATTTTTTAAAACAATCCGAACACTCTGTTTCCGGATTGTTTTTGTATGGGCATTTTTTAAAATTTGCGGAATGAACAAACAAAAAAAACAGGCAAGTTAAACAAAATCAAATCAAAGAGAAACAATCATCTTTATGCCTCGATACTCTCAAAGAGATAAGCATTAAAAATATTATACTACGGGTGTAAATGTTTTGTTTTGCAAATGCCAATAATGTGTTGGGTTGAATATCTGCTTACAGCAAAAAATACAAGGAACGGTTATGAAAGTATATGTGTTAGACGGCGCAAGTAAAATAGAGGACTCGGCCATTCAGTGGGGATGGTCACAAATGCCGGCGGAAAGATTAGCTCGAGTAAAAAAAATGACAACGTCAAAAGGCAGAATGATGCATGTTGCAGCATTTTTATTGCTGTCATATGGACTAAAAGAGCATCAAATCGACAGGAAAGGCATTGTGCTGGCATACAAAAACGGTAAACCCTATCTTGCGAATCGTGCGATATATTTTAATATCAGTCATAGTCATGATGCAGTAGCTTGCGGCATATCAAAAGATGAATGTGGCGTAGATATCGAAAAAGTGCGTCCTGTGAGCGACAAACTGCTTAAACGAGTCTGTTCGCAAGAAGAGCGGGAACAAATATTCTCAGCTTCGAATCGAGAGGAGGCTTTTGCGGAGATATGGGCAATGAAAGAGTCGTATATCAAATTAAAGGGTGGCAGCGTGATAACAGATTTAAAAAAAATCAGTGACCAAATAAAAGAGGAGCAGGCAATGGTTCATGTGTTTAAGCAGCAAGGGTATGGGTTGTGCGCATGTTCCTTTCAAGAAAAAACGGCAGAAAAAATAATCGTAACGACACAGCAAATACAAAGTTTTTGTTTGAAAGAAGCTATGTTATAATGAAAAGAAAATTTTATCGGCAAACAGAAAAGAGAATGACATGAGTAAACAAATTATTATTCGTGGTGCAAATGAAAATAATTTAAAAAATATATCTTTAAAAATTCCGAAAAATAAGCTGGTAGTGTTTACAGGGCTGTCCGGTTCAGGTAAAACATCGCTGGCTTTCGATACCATTTATGCCGAAGGTCAGCGTCGCTATATTGAAAGCCTGTCGGCCTATGCCCGACAATTTTTGGGACAGATGAATAAACCGGACGTGGAATACATCGAAGGGCTTTCGCCCGCCATTTCCATCGATCAAAAAACAACGAATCGCAATCCGCGTTCCACCGTGGGTACCGTCACAGAAATTTATGATTATTTAAGATTGCTCTATGCACGAATCGGCATAGCGCATTGTCCGTCCTGCGGCAAAGAAATCACGTCGCAAAGCATTGATATGATGATGGAAGATATGATGTCCATGCCGGAAGGGCAGGCGTTTTATATTCTAGCACCGGTTGTGAAAGGGCAAAAAGGACAACATAAAAAGCTGCTTGAAAATCTTAAAAAAAGCGGTTATGTTAGGGTGTTGGTGGATAAAGAGATGTATGACATCAATGAAGTACCTGAACTGGACAAAAACATCAAACATACGATAGAAGTGGTTGTAGACAGATTAAAGATGAAAGACAGTGTGCGGAGTCGGTTGGCTGACAGTGTACAAAATGCACTGCACTTATCGGACGGTATTGTAATCTGTGATATTTTGGGGCAGGAAAGACGCATATATTCTGAAAAATATGCTTGTCCCGACTGCAATATCAGTTTGGAAAAACTGGAACCGCGTGATTTTTCTTTTAATACCCCTTTCGGTGCCTGTGAAAAATGTTCAGGGTTGGGTATGCTCTTTGAAGTAGACGAAGATATGGTGGTAAAAGATAAAACTCTTTCGCTGTCTCAAGGGGCGATTGATATTGCCGGCTGGAACTTTTCAAAAAAAGGCGGCCTTGCGTTTTTTTATATGGAGGCTTTGGTCAAAGAATACGGCATTGATATTCATATGCCCTATGAAAAACTCGATCAAAAAACACGTAATATTTTGATGTATGGAACCGGGGATAAAAAAATAAACGTACAGTATGTCAGCAACAGTTTTGCCGGAGAATTCAATCCTGTATTTGAAGGCATTATCCCCACCATCAAACGAAGATATCATCAGACACAAAGTATGAGCATGAAAAAATATTATCAATCATTTATGCATTACACGCCGTGTCCTCTTTGCAAAGGAGATCGATTGAAAGAGTCTTCGCGCCATGTGACGGTGGGCGGGAAAAACATTATCGAATTTACAAAGCTATCGATTGATCAAGCGCTTGCATTTATCGAAAACTTAGTATTAAGCGAAAAAGAAAAAACCATTGCAACGCAAGTTTTGGCAGAGATTAAAGAACGACTGACTTTTTTAATCAATGTAGGATTGGAGTATTTGACATTGTTTCGCTCCTCGGCGTCCCTTTCCGGAGGAGAAAGTCAGCGCATTCGCCTGGCAACCCAAATCGGATCAGGTCTTACCGGCGTTTTGTATGTATTGGACGAACCCAGCATAGGTCTGCATCAGCGTGATAATCGAAAGTTGTTGGATACACTGCGAAAACTTGTAAAATTAGACAATACGCTTATTGTGGTAGAACACGATGAAGAGACGATGTATGAAGCGGACTATATTGTAGATATTGGACCGGGAGCAGGGATTCATGGCGGGCAGGTTGTGGCGACAGGAACTGTGGAAAAAATAAAGTCAACAAAAAAATCCATCACAGGACAATATTTAAGCGGTGCGAAAAAAATAGCGGTACCGAAAAAACGAGCGGTTGGTCAGGGAAAAGAAATTAAAATCATCGGTGCAAGAGAAAACAATTTAAAAAATATTGATGTGACCATTCCTTTAGGGATTATGACCTTTGTGACAGGTGTATCCGGTTCGGGAAAGAGCACATTGATTAACGAGATATTGTATAAAGGAGCCGCTAAGGCGCTCTACAAAAGCAATGTAAAGCCCGGAGCGCATGATGCGATTATAGGGCTGGAACATATTGACAAAGTAATCGAAATCGACCAGTCTCCCATTGGCAGAACGCCGAGGAGCAATCCGGCGACCTATACGGGCGTGTTTGATGACATCAGAAATTTGTTTGCCTCTACCAACGAAGCAAAAATGCGCGGATTTAACAAAGGACATTTTTCTTTCAATGTAAAAGGCGGGCGTTGTGAAAGTTGTATGGGAGACGGTATTATCAAAGTGGAGATGCATTTTTTGTCCGATGTCTATGTAGAATGCGAAGTGTGTAAAGGAAAACGTTACAACCATGAGACATTGAGCGTGCATTATAAGGGGAAAAATATTGCCGATGTATTGAATATGACGGCGGAAGAAGCACTGGATTTTTTTCAAAACATTCCTACGATTCGCAACAGATTGCAAATCCTCAATGATGTGGGTTTGTCCTATGTAAAATTGGGGCAATCTTCCACAACCTTGTCGGGAGGAGAGGCGCAGAGAATCAAGTTAGCCTATGAATTGAGCAAACGTGCCACGGGCAAGACACTATATTTGTTGGATGAACCTACAACGGGATTGCATGCCGATGATGTAAACAAACTGCTTAAAGTGTTGCAAAGACTCAAAGAAAGCGGGAATACCGTCATTATTATTGAACACAATCTGGATATGATTAAATGTGCGGATTACATTATCGACATGGGACCTGAGGGAGGCGACAGAGGGGGAGAGGTCATTGCAACGGGCACCCCTGAAGAAATTATGCAAAATACAAAGAGTTATACCGGGCAATATCTGAAAAAAGTTCTGAAATCACATTAATTGCTTTCATAATTTTTTTTCTTATTGTATGATATAAATAAGTTGAATAATGAAGGATGACCCTGCGCTATGATGGATTTTTTGACTGTTTCCAAAGAATTGTTTGCTATGATCAGCGTTCAAAATATCATAGATATTCTTATTGTCGCCTATTTGGTGTATAAAATCATTTATTGGATCAGCGGAACGCAGGCAGCAGAGGTAGCCAAGGGGCTTTTGTTCATTGTTATTGTGATGCAAATCAGTTCCTGGGTGGGGCTCATCACGCTGTCGTATATTTTGAAAAATGTCTTGACAGCAGGGTTGATTTTGCTTGTCGTTGTGTTTCAACCGGAATTGCGACGCATTTTGGGTCGCATCGGGCGAACATCTATTTTTGAAAACCGCATTCTGAAAAAGCTTTTTTCAATAAGCAGAAATGATGCCAATGTTAAAGAAATGATTGATATCGTTGTGCAAGCTTCGGTGAATATGGCAAAAGAACGATGCGGCGCTCTGATTGTCATTGAACGTCAAACCGATTTGGAAGATATTGTTTCTTCGGGTGTTAAACTGGATGCGATACTCAGCAGAGAGCTGATTGAGAATGTCTTTGTACCTTATACGCCTTTACACGACGGAGCGGCATTGTTGAATTTGGAAGAAGGAAAAATCACGGCTGCAGGGTGCTTGCTCCCGTTGACACAAAGCAAGACTCTGCGAAAAGAGTTGGGAACAAGGCATCGAGCGGGATTGGGCATGAGCGAGGTCAGTGATGCACTGATTGTCATTGTATCCGAAGAAACGGGAACGATTTCGGTTGCCGCAGAAGGAAGGTTGTCAAGATTTTTAAATGCAACTACGTTGAAAAAGCTTTTGACAGAAGAGTTGGCGGGAGAAGAGGGCAGTGGAAATATAGAAGGATTTTTGAGGTTTCGACAAAATGAAAAAGAAGAAGAATAAAATTCTATATTTTGTCTTTGCATTGGTCATTGCTATTCTGCTTTGGATGATTGCGCTGAACGAAGAAAACCCGGTGGCAACACGTAATATGCTTAATATGCCGGTTAATATTTACGGACAGCAAATTTTGGCTTCACAGGATCTTGTAGCGTTAAATAAACAAAATACCGTAAATTTAAAATTAAAAGGGCCCGTGTTGACGGTAAGCACCATTACGCCGAAAGATTTGAATGTTCATGCAGACGCTTCGGCCATCGTTCGAACGGGAGAATATGTGTTGCCTGTCGTGATAAGCGGGTTGCCGTACGGTGTAGAAGTTGCTGAAATAGGACCGACAAATATTACGGTAGAGATTGAAAAACTGACAGAAATAGAGATGCCGGTAACTGTTGGTAGTTTGGGTTCGCTGCCCAATGATTTGTCGGTGTTTTCTTTAACGCCTTCTGTGAGCAATGTTCGCATTAAAGGACCCGAAAGCGTTGTCAAAACCGTTGCGAAAGTGGAGGCAACAGCGGAGATAGGTGAGGTAACTCATGATACGACACAAAGTCAATCTCTGATTGCTTATACAAAAGAAGGAACCAAGGTAACCGATGTAACCATCGATGAAGCAAATATTGATGTGGAAATTTTGCTCGGACATAAGAAAACAGCTCAAGTCGCATTGACAATACAGGGCAAGCCGGCCGATGGATACGCTGTTACGGCAATAGAAGCTGAGCCGAAAACGGTGGAAATCATTACGCGCACTCAAGAAGTAAACAACGTTTCGGCTGTAGTGAGCCTATCCGGCAATGAAACAGCTGATACTACGTTGATTGCGGCCTATAACGTAGATGAAGCAATGATAAAAGTGATCAATGCACCGGTGATTCGTGCAGTATTAAAAATAGCGCCGATTTAATGATTGTAAAACATAAAAAACATATGAAACAGCACGTATAAACAAATCTCCCTTCTTGAAAAAGCAGCGGAGATTTTGTTATGTAACAGCAAAGCAGCGATAATGAATAAAAAGGTCGGTATCAAACATGCGGTCGACAACGTGCCCGCTGTGGAGAATGTTGTTTTAAAAAGTTGAAGACGCAGCAGGGATGATCAAAAGACACTCTGGGCATATAGGTTTTTTATACAAAAGCCGTCAAACCTTGATTTGTGAGTTTCAAAATAATTTCAGCCATCGTATAGGTCGGTTCTTTCATCCCGGTATCAAGCCATTTGCGAATTAAACCGATGCTGCCTGTTGCAGCGAAAGAAATAATATAGTCGACAGTGTTTTGATTGAAAGCCTTTTTCGTCAACTGTTCCATGCAAAGGTTTTGAACAATGGCCATGATTTGTTCATAAAAAGCTGCATCGGTGGTGTCGTTAAGCAGAACGGAACATATTTTGCTGTTTTCTTTAATGTATTCAAAGATTTTGTTTAAAAGCTGCACGGATTCGGATTTGTTGTCATGAAATGTGAAATTGGCAAGATAGACATGGACGTCATCAATCAGTTCTTGTTTAATCTGATTCAACAAATCATATTGGTCGGCATAATGAGCATAAAAAGTTGTTCGATTGATATCGGCTTTTTCGCAGATAGACTTGATGGTAATTTTGGAAATAGGATATTTTTCCAATAAGTCAATAAAGCTCTGCCGCAAAACCATTTTGGTATACTGCACACGCCTATCCACTTTTTTTTTCTTTTGTTTTTCCATTGTATCTTGACCTTTCCGCAAATTTATTCAAAAACGTTATATATTAAACATTTTGTTTAAATCTGATTAGAAAAATACAAAAATGAAGAAATTGATTGTTGTAAGTTCGACATAGAGTAAGTATACTAATATCGTAACAAAAAATCAACACATTGTTTAGTATCAAGGAGTTTTACGTGAAAAACATACCGCAAGCCCTTACAGTACACAAGAAAGCAGTGGTTATCTTCTTTGTCGTCTCTGCTATTATTTGCGGAATTTTAGCAATGCAATTAAAAGTAAATTATAATTTGACCGATTATTTGCCCAATGACGCAAAATCAACGATTGCTATCAGAATTATGGAAAAAGAATTTACGCAAACTGTGCCTAATGCCAGAGTTATGGTCAGCAACGTGTCCATTGCACAGGCACAAGAATATAAAGAAAAATTGGCGGCTGTTAAAGGGGTAACAGAGGTGCTTTGGTTGGATGACATTGTAGACGTCAAACAACCGTTGGCAATGGCTGACCAAAAGACGGTACAAGACTATTATCGGGATGACACGGCGTTGTTTTCCATCAATATTGCAAAAGGTGCGGAACTTTCGGCGATGAACTCGATTTATGAATTGATTGGCGATGACAATGCTATGGTTGGCGAGGCGGTCAACATTGGCTTTGCACAAAAATATTCAGCCTCTGAAACGACAAAAGCTTTTATAATATTAATACCGCTCATTATTATTGTGTTGGTTCTTGCGACCAGTTCCTGGTTGGAACCGATTTTGTTTTTGGTAACAATCGGTATTGCAATATTGCTCAACATGGGTACGAGCGTTTTTGCAGGGGAAATGTCTTTTATGACACAGGCGATCAGCCCTATTCTCCAAATGGCGGTATCTTTAGATTATGCCATCTTCTTGTTACATAGTTTCGGACGATTTAGACTGCAAACAAAAGATGTAAATATGGCGATGCAACTGGCAATGAAAGAATCTTTTTCTTCCATTCTTGCCAGTGCGGCAACGACATTTTTCGGTTTTATTGCTTTGGCATTTATGAAATTCGGTATTGGAGCCGACCTGGGATTGAACTTGGTAAAGGGTATTGTGTTCAGCTTTGTTTCCGTAATGGTTTTCTTGCCGGCTCTGACACTGTTTCTCTACAAATATATCGACAAAACCCGACACTGCAACTTTATTCCAGATTTCAAAAATATCGGGAAACGTATTTTGAAATTAAAAATTCCTGCCCTCATTGTGTTGGTATTGGTAGTGGTGCCCGTGTTTTTGGCACAAGGGCAAAATACATTTATTTATGGTATGGGTGATAGCGATGCGCAAACACGAAGCGGTGTTGACGCAAACAAAATCAACAGCAAATTCGGACAATCCACACCGATTGTGTTGTTGCTGCCAAAGGGGAACCCGGCGAAAGAACTTTTGTTGGCACAAGAGCTGAAGCAACAGGAACACGTAACCAGCGTGATGTCTTATGCCACCACAGTGGATGTCAAAATCCCCAGCAGTTTTTTGGATGAGAATATTACCAGTCAATTTTATTCAGAAAATTATGCCCGCATGATTGTTAATACAGACACTGTTTCAGAGGGTGATGTGGCATTTGATACGGTGGAACGCGTGCACGAAACAGCGAGTATCTATTATGAGGATCAGTACTATTCTGCCGGACAAAGCGTCAGCCTTTATGACATGAAAGAGGTGGTTGAGGTCGATACCAGTACGGTTAATATGATTGCTGTAATCTCCATTGCGTTGGTGCTGTTGGTTACATTCAGATCCCTGACGTTTCCGATTCTTCTTGTATTGACGATAGAAACGGCTATTTGGATTAATTTATCGGTATCCTATTTTTCCAATACGGCCATTTGCTATATCGGCTACTTGGTCATCAGTACGGTTCAATTGGGAGCCACTGTGGATTACGCAATCTTGCTGAGCAACAGTTATAGGCAAAATCGTATGTCTATGCCGAAAAAAGAAGCAATGAAGAAAACGTTAAGCAATCATGTGATCTCTATCTTGACTTCAGGTATTATTTTGGCCACGGCGGGTTTTTGTCTGTTCTTGACATCTTCGCTCGCAATGGTGGCGGATTTAGGAGTTTTACTCTGTCGCGGAACGATATTGTCAATGATAATGGTTATTATTTTCCTGCCAGCATTGTTGACCGTTTTCGATGGAATTATTGGAAAAACTACATGGAAAGCAAAGTTTTATAAGGAGTAAGCACAAATGAAAAAACGAATAACAAAATCGATTCTGGCACTTTTATTGACAATCGTTTTTCTTCTTTCGACAGCGGGAGTTGCCTTTGCGTCGCCAAATGCAAATGTTGTCTCTAAAGAAGAAGTGGTGTATGTTAACGCAAGTGCCACGGGCGGAGTAAAAGATATTTATGTTGTAAATATTTTTAATCTGGCAGGCGATGGAACCATTGAAGATTATGGGCAATATGCAGAGGTTAAGAATTTGAGTACAACTGCAGAAATGATCAACCAGGACGGAAAAGTCATGGTGGAAGGGACAGGGGAGAGATTTTATTATCAGGGAAACATGCAGGAGGGTCAGCTGCCTTGGAATATAGCCGTTGCATATTATTTAAACGGAAATGAAATTTCGGCAGACAAACTGGCGGGCAGTGACGGAAAAGTGGATTTGGTTATCAGTACCACGCAAAACACAAATATCAATTCAACATTTTTTAACAATTATGTGCTGCAAATTTCCGTGACGTTAGATACGGATTTGTGCCGAAATATTGTGGCGCTGGACGGCATGTTTGCCAATGCCGGCAAAAACAAACTGATTACCTTTACGGCATTGCCGGAAAAAAATGCAAAGTATACCATATCAATGGATGCCGTAAATTTTGAAATGGAAGGTATCCAAATTGCCGCGGTTCCGTTCTCGATGGGTTTTGATTTGCCGGATACAAATGCCATAGCAAGCGAGTTTGATGCCTTGATAAACGGGGTAGGTCAATTGAGTGACGGAGTGGGTCGATTGAGTGATGGAACGAACGAGCTTGCCAAAGGGATACTGGAGGCCAAAAACGGATCGGATCTTATTCAAACCGGTTTAAACACACTTAGTGAAGAGGGCAATCTGCTCCTTCAAGGTTCGACAAGTATTTTAAACGGGATTGTTGCTATAAATCAAAGTTTTCAAAACAGCGGATTGGGTGATTTGCCTGCAGCTTTGCGCGGATTTGCCGATGCACTGGATGGTGTAGCAAATAATTTGATGACGCTTCGTGAGCAATTTGAAGCCGTATACACAACTTTGACACAAAGCGTCAGTGAAATCCCCAGACAAACGGTCAGTGAAGACCAATTAAATGCGCTTTTAGCACAATATCCCGACAATACAACCTTGGCAGATCTCGTAGCAGACTATAAAGCAACTCATGGTGCTGTGGCAGCAATAAAAGGAAATTTAGGAACGAATCAAACTGCGTTTGAAGCATTGTTAAACGGTTTGTCTACTGCTGCACACACCTTGTCGGGAACGAATCAAAGTATTGCCGCTTTACTCAGAGGGCTTGCAACAAATGTTGAAAATGGGCTGTCAGCTTTTGGTGCAGGTGTTGGAGGGCTGGAAACCGAATATCGTACATTCCATGGATATTTGGAAGCATATATCGGCGGAATCACACAAATTGCCAATGAGTATGGCGCTTTCGGAGAAGGTCTTGGAAACATGTCAACCGGGTTGGGAGAGCTATATACCGGCGCCAACAAAATAAACAGCGGAATGCAGCAGCTTTATTCGGAAACGAAAGATATTCCCAAGCAGGTCCAGGATAGAATCGATGAATATATGGCGCCCTATGATAAATCCGATTACAAACCCGTTTCCTTTGTTTCGGACAAAAACAAAAACGTCTCTTCGGTACAGTTTGTGATTAAGACAGAAAAGATAGAAAAAGAGGAACCGGAAAAACCGCAAGAAGCTGTAACGGAAACGCCGTCCTTTTGGACAAAACTCCAAGATTTGTTTCAGTAAAGAAGTATAGAAAAACAGACTGCTGGTTTCAGCAGTCTGTTTTTGTGTATATACACCGTGATGTTTTTTGTCATGAATTAATGGACAAGCGCAAAATAGAAATTATGGGCATGAAGAATCTCGGATTTTTCGTTGGCAGTATTCGTTTGCGAAAGCCCGTTCTTTTGTATACCACGGCTAGCTTCTGACTGCACAATAGTTGCGTTAATTTCGTTTTGACTCTTCTGATATGTCCCTGCATTTATTCGCTCAAGTCCATATTTTTATGCAGACTTCATTTGTCTGCACTCAGTGAAATCAACTGTGCCTTATATGCAGCGAGTTTCGCCATTTACCGTAGTTTATCGTATTTGTTTTTACGCCGCCCCATCGAGAATTTGTTTGCTTGTCAGCTTTATACTTGTCGCTGTGCCCGAGTTATGGGATAGAAACAAACAAGCAAGCAAGTAAATATCAATTGTCCTGTTTATATGTAATAGTGCTTTTTGGCCTTTCGCTCACAGAAGCCGTCTTTATTTTGCGTTCGATTCTTTTGCCGAGAGTATCGAGCCATCCCCGCCAACGGTTACGTTGACAATATAAACGTCTCCCTTTCCGGCGCCGTCCCACCCTACCGGTGTGGTAAAGGTAATCTTCGCACTTCCTTCAGACAGTTCTTGAAAGCCGATATTGACCTCTCCGATGTTCGCATTTAAGCCTGTTATCTTGAAAGATTTATTGATGGATTGTCTAATACAGTTACCGTCAATTTCAAAATCCCAGTCATAACCTGTCGCCTGGTTCGTGCCAAGCGTAACCGTTAGTTCCGTACCTTCATAGCTAATTTTTCTCACTTTTTCAGGCGAGCCACCGCAAGCGGTAAGGCTGAAAAGAAATAAAACTGTAAGTGTAATCACAAATATCTTTTTTATCATATTGTTCCCCTTACCATAAACTATCTCTCATTTTTAGTAACAAAAAAATCAGTGAAGCATTACTTGTTTATGATAGTGTATTTTAACATATAGGCATATGACACTCAAGGTTTTTTTATTCTGTGTGTTGAGGCAGCATGCAATTGTTTTGGTTGTATATTTGTTTAAATATTTTTGATAAATGTGAAGCTGCGGGTGAATCATTTAGCAGCCGTTTAAGGTGTGTGTTCCAGGTTTAGCAAGGTAAGCATGTCGAACCAAAAGAGCTTGTATGCAGCTTATTGGGAGACTCGTCTCTAATCATTGCTCTTGCATTATAAGGATAGTTATGTAGCCCAACCAGTTCGCCGGATTTCTGTTTTTGAAGACAAGTGAAAAGGTCAAATTTTTACTTTGGCAAATTGTTCACTTGCTACGTACAGCATTGCATACAAGCCTTTCACCGTTCATTTCCATCGGACGTGAAATACAAAAATGCCTGCGTTTCTCCTTCAGGCAGCGGCTATCGGCAAGCGAGATGATTTTGCTTTACGGTGAAAATGCAGACAATCAATGCAACGGCAGTTATTCATATGCAGATGACGAGGTCAATTTTTTGTATTCCTTGTTTATTCGACAATGTTTGATAAGCAAAAGCGGTTGTGTTGATTGAAAGCACTATCATAAAGACCGCAGAAAAACACAGGCTATCCGACCTTATGATTTTGCATATTGAAAAACGATTCATTGTTTTGAAACTTGTTGTTAACCGGAGTCAATTCTTGCAAAAAAGGGTATAGAGACCTGTAATTCGCCAATCGGCGTTTTTTTATCAGGTGCTCTACACCCTCTTTTTTTCATGTTCTTTACCAAGTGACCGGTATCGTGACTGCGTTGATTTCACTGCCGTCCTTCATGCTGACTTCAAATACTTTGAGCTGACCGCTCCCAGCGGAAGAGGGCGTGAACGTGATCGTCACGGCAAAGTCTCCGCGCTCAGGCGCTCCGGCTGTTGTCATAGTGTGACCTTCCGCAAGAACAGCTCCCGTTGCGTCTGTCAAACGATAGTTTACCACCGCTTCAAAGGCTATCGCCGTTCCTTTGAGTGTAAACGAACTCGCCAATTTTTGGTTCGTTGTGGGTGCTGTGACCCAAATCAGGGGTTCCTGCACATCGCTTAAATCTCGCACAAGCAATTGACCTTCCAGACCGACATGGCCCCACCAATATGCAGCCTTCTCGGCTGAACCTTCAACAGTAAATTGCACTTTTTGAATTGTCGGAAACTCAGTTAAAGTATTGACAATGCTGGCGATGCCAAGTACTTCAGCGTATGCGCCAACATTTGCATTCAGAACCTCCTGTGAAAAATCAACAGTTGCAAGTCCGTCCTTTATGGATATTCCCAGGATTTTTGTGTCGGCAGGCAGAACCTTAAAAGCGCCCTCTGTCAGGGGTGTGCCCGAAATCAGTTCGTTGAGGGCGACCATTGCTACGCCTTCACTCTTCGGAACCGTATGTACTTCCCGAACAAGGTACATATTATTGTCTTTGTCCTTGAGATAGAATACGGCAATTTCCATCGTTTGCGCTTCCGGGGAAGGCGGAGAAGGCTTCGGATCCCTGTTAAACAGGTCGCAGCCGCTAAAAGAAAAAACTACTAGCACCAGCACCGCCCAAAATAGGACCGTGATTTTTTTGGTTTTCATTGTAACCCTCCTTTTTTAGTCTTTGCAGGCTATGTATTTCCTGCTTAAGCTGACTTTCATTGATTTGCGTGATGTCATTCTTTTCACTCCCGACCAATACAAACTGTTCTCGGTTAAGCAACGGCAATAAACACCTAACAATATTGTATTGCGTTAGTTTTCAATGCGTGGATAACTTGTTAAAAAACTACAAGCGCATAAGCCGACAGCCAACCGTGTAACTTATGCGCCAATGGAAACAATTTTGATGCGATCTCTCCGTAATCGGGAGACGCACCAATATTGCCTTTGCACAAAGCCGAATCGGATATTATGGAAACGACACATGGCGCTATCTCCTAATCAAAATTTATCAGACAGAGATCCTGTTTATTTGCAATATAATTTTATCATATGCGCTTGTGAAAGACAACTATTTGAAGCGTGATGTACTTTTTT
Source organism: Eubacteriaceae bacterium UBA1433 (assembly GCA_002329295.1). GTDB lineage: Bacteria > Bacillota > Clostridia > Eubacteriales > UBA1433 > UBA1433. The sequence goes on along the minus strand of DCTT01000026.1, from coordinate 251,001 downwards.
ATGAATGAAAGGATGCGTATTAAATCGCATAAACGATGAGCCGTTTTAAAAGTTTGTTATTTTTTGCATCTATCTAACTCGTTTCAAAAACAATACGAGAATGATGTTCAAAACCGACCAAAAACAGGCTGTCAAGACCGATAACGGATAAAGGGAGAAATATTTTTCAGTTTGGCCACCGAGTTCAGTGCCATGATAGTGAAAAAAAGAAAACGCGTAGCTTGATAACAAAATGAAAGGGCAAGCAAGGTTATCGTAAAGCTGAAAGGCTTTATGTGAAAAGAAAGAGCAGCATAACGAATGAAAGTATCGTAATCGCGTTAAAAGATCTAAAAGAAGAAATGTACCTGCATCCGGGAGATGTATCAAGTCTGCTTGTCAAAACGTAAAACAAAGTCTATAATAAAGTCTATAATTATGATAAAATAAAAAAAACGCTCAATGTAGATACAACTTCTATCCTCAAGGGAACTATTACTGCATGAGACAATGTATACCAGAGAAGCCCTTAACTTGCAGAGCCAAAACTTGTATAGCTACAAGGGCAATACCCCTGTGAATTATGTGGATTCGATGGGGCATAATCCTGTACTTTTGTTGTTGGCGAGGTTATGGACGCAATACGGTCAACCGTTTTAACGAAGATATGGAGCGCCTGCAAGGCAAAGAATTCAAACAGCGCATTCGGAAGCATATATTATTAGAAATACAAAAAACAATGTTTTCTGATTTACAAGGAATTGAAAATCAATTTCATAACCTGACCCTAACAATTAAAAATTTGGTAAGGCAGACGATGACACAAACGCAGTAACAGCCCACAAACAGTGGCTGGAATACTGTTGCCGAAAGCATAACGTTTAAAACATTTCTTTACAACGCAACAAGTATCAATGCTGTGCCTATGGGTGACAAGCTGCAAGCCATGGTTGTTTATCAGAATCGGCCTACTTGTTCTTAATCGGTATATGCGGCATAGCGCTGTTACACAAAAATCGTCAGATAAAGAGTGTTGGAAAGATGTTAATATGCCTGAAAATCAGGTTATATAAAGGAGGTTATAATAATGATCAGAAAAAAACTGACAATCGCAATGGTATTATTGTTACTAATGTTTTCACTTTGTTCGTGCGGTCAAGTGAACTACAAATCCATGGATGCCTATACCGCTAATTCTATGGACAAGTTGGTAAGCAAAGCCGGTGAGAACGTCTATATGAAAGGACACCAAAAAACTGCAGAACGTGAAGTTGACTACACGTATACCGTAGGCCTTGATGAAAACGGAGAAAGGTATTACATTTATACGGACAACGCCGGATATGAGGAAATCGTCGAGGGTGGAAGAGGCTACGGCTACAGCCCTAAGACAGGAAAATTATTTTTAGTAGCCTACATTGGCGATGCATACGAGAGCGAAATGAATGATTTGTGGAATAGCTTTCCGATTGTTTTGTGTGGAGACTATGAAAATGATGACCAATACATTACGAGTATTGAGGAAAAGGGCAATAACATAACCGTGAACTACGATTTTCCCGATGAAACTGGCGAAGCCGAAGAGGGAGCGCGGGTGCTAACCACCTACGTTGCAGATGCGAAAACGCTTTTTTTCAAGAGCAGCAAGTCAGTTTTTATAGCGGCCGATGGCACAGAGACAAAAACGATGGAAACCACAATGGAGCGCAACAAGACCTATACAATAGACGAAAAATATAACTATATATTTACCGATGAGAATACGCGCACCGTTACGGTCATTGTAAATCCCGGCACCGCTGAAGAACAGACACACGTTTTTATGTTGCCGATTGATGTGACCATTTATTTAAGTACACAGCCGGAAATGAAAGCCTATGCGAACGCCGCCTGCACCATTCCCTTACCTGCAGCAGAGCTGGATGAAAATGGAAATTATCCTTTGAAGACAACGATATATTTATTACCTGCCGAAAAGTAAGGAGCAGTTGCTTATAAGCTGTTATATGATAAGAGATTGACAGAGGCAAACTCCACGTTTGCTCCTGTCAATCTTTTTTTATATCTTTTCAGAAGTTCCGGGTATCCAAAAAACAAAAAAAAGCCTGCAATCGTTGATTGCAGGCTTTTTTGCGGAAAGAAATTATATATTGATAAAAAATAATCTATGGGTGCAAACCGAGGGTTATGGACGCATAAGTTTAAAGTAAAAAACTGCTGTTTAACATTGAAATATAAGCGTCATTGATTACTTTGAACGGAAGACCGATTGTTTAAAACTCCCTGAATTGAAATATTATGGACACAAAAAGAGGTTGATAAACAAATGTTTTTAAAATAAAATATATAAAATAAAATAGAATAATCTGATTATTTGTTAAGAGAGGAGGTAAATAAGGCTTGAAAAAAGTTAATGAAGTGGCTTTTTTTGTGTTATTAGCCGTCGTATTTGCTTCCATATGGATTTATCCGAAAATTTTTGATATGCCAAATATCTATCTTATTGATAAAAATGTGATTACTTTTTCGGACGGTTGGACTTGGAAAGGTGACGGATACAAAGAAAAATTTAGTTTGCCTTACCGTTTCGATATAGAAAAAACCGAACCTTTGGTGATAAGAAACACGCTTCCCGACAAGTTGGATGACGGTTCAATTATAGCAATGAAATCCACTGCACAGTCCGTTGTTGTAAAAATTGACGGAGAAACGGTTTATGACATAGGCAATGACAACGATAAATTTTTGGGAAAGGATTTTGGTGACTTTTGGGCATTTATAAAGACCAAGTCGGAATATGAAGGCAAGGAAATTGAAATTTCCCTTTTCTCCAATAGAGCTGCTTCGCAAGGTGCTGCTTCCGAGGTTTTTATAGGTTCCGAAAGCGCCTTGTTCAGGCACATTTTTTTACAAAGGGGTTTGTGGAATGCCTTTGCTCCTTTCATTATTGTGTTAGGGTTAATATTAACTTTCGGCTATTTTTTCTTCGGAATTTATAAAGAAAAAAATCGCGGTCTCCTTTATTTGGGAATTTATGCTTTTATTATGGGCAACTGGTTTTTAGGTGAATCGGAAATGCTGCAGCTTTTAACCGAAAATGCGTATTATGTCACAAAGATTACGCTTCTTATGACATTGGTTGCTCCGATACCTGTTTGTTTATATATAAGAGAAACCGTCCCTATGAAAAAGAGATTTTTTGACGACTTTTTAATCACTTTAATTATTATAAATGCAGTTGTCAGTCTGAGTCTGGAGCATTTCGGCATATTAGGTCTTTTGGATACTGTCAATGTAGCAGTGGGACTTATCGTAGTAGTGTGTGTGTATTACCTGGTTATTTTTTTGATAGAAACCATCGTTTACAAAAATAAGAGGGCTATGAGAGATTTAAAGTCACTATTGGTTCTTTTCATCTTTGCAGTCTTGGAAATAACATCTTTTTTTGCAAATAAACAAACGGTATCTGCTACTTATCTGCGTGCCGGTATATCAATTTATATACTCTCAATGATGCTATATCAGTTTAATGACTATAGTGAAAGACGAAGGATAAGGACAGAAAGAGAACACTTTAAAAAAATGGCATATACCGACGCAATGACAGGAACGAATAATCGTGCCAGATACATGGAAGATATAGAAAAAATTTCCGAACCAGAAGGAATCGTTGTTGTACAGGCGGATACCGACAGGTTGAAATATATCAATGATTTCTTTGGTCATGTTTGCGGCGACAAATCCATAATGGATATCTGTGAAGTTTTGAATAGAAACTTTGGCCATATGGGAAAAGTTTATCGCACAGGCGGAGATGAATTTGCTGTAATCATGAAAAATGCCGACATAGATGAAGTAAATGCGACTATTGAAAAAACAAGAAATGAAATAGATCAAATAGCCAAAGAAAGAGAATATGACTTTTCTGTATCTATAGGAGCAGCGGAATATGATGTTTCTTTAGACAAAGATGTTTATTCTACTGCCGTTAGGGCCGAACATAATATGTACGAAGATAAAAAAAGACTTAGAGATACCGTGCCTGTAAAAATGCCGGTGACAGAGGTGTAGTAAAACTGAAAAGTTGTAAAGAGCACTAGATTGTTTTTTAATCCGAGTTTGTACAAAAAAGAAGCCTTTGTTTCTGAAAACGTTAACAAATTGACAAGATAATATTTGCTATGCTATATTTTGTCTAAGAGGTGACGCCTAGCTTAAGACACGACATTGAATCAAAAAGAATCTTTCTGCCTATGTTGAATGTTTACTATATTTTTGGGTGTATTTGAGTTGCTTCAAAAGCATTTTTTTATTTTGCATAATATAAGTCGTCTCTCTGTTCCGGATGCAGGAACGAAAAAAGCCGGATGTGAAATCATCGGTCTATGTTTGTTTAATGGCGGAGCGAGTGCCGTGAAATATATGTTCTGGATACCAAAACCTACCGGCTACATTATGATAAAGGCAGGAGTGTCCATTATGAAACGAGGTAAAATAATTGCAGGTTTTGAAAAAGTTTGAACAAAATAGGAGCAATAATAGTATAAGAGGCACAGGCAAAAAACTGTTATCTCTTTTGCTGGCGGTGGCAATCGTGGCAGCCATGCTGTCTGTGGCAGTGTTTGCAGAAGGACCAGAAATTTTGATTGATCTGGCTAGTTTGCAAATAGGAAGCAATTCAAATTGGTCATATGATGGTGGTACTCTCAGACTCTTCTCGAATAGTACAGAAAATAAAATATTCCATATACGGGGAGAAGCCGGAACAATTTATGATGGTAAGATTCGGCCAGAAAATGGCTCCAACGGACCATTCTACGGCACAATAATTTTAGAGAATGTAAGTATGCGCACACACTATGCTCCGCTTGATTTTGTTGATGGCAGTACGGCAACACTTGAATTGATTGGCGAGAATAAATTTGTAAGCGATTGGCACGCAGGAATTAACATGAACGGTGGAAATCTGACCATCAAGGCACATAACGAAACTGCATCCAGCCTGACTGCGATTGCCGGAGGTAGTGCAAATGGCATTGGCACGGGGGAGGATACCTGGTGGGGTGGTGACACGTTTGAATCAAAGCCAATTGTTACCATAATCGGGAACTGCACGGTTGCTGTGCAAGGCACTGCACAAGGAAATGCTCTGGGTGCAAAAAGTTTGACGATGTATGACGGTGCAACGTTGGTATTAAATAACACAGCAAATCCATCCAAGGGTATGGATAGCCGTACGACTAAAGACCTCTCAGACTGCACCATTACGGGTTCGGCAGTGGGAGCCTATACATACTCCACAATTACCCTTGCGGCCATGCCGGCGGGAGGCGGAAATCCTACTGCCAATAAAATCGGCGGCGCATATGCCGATGAGGAAATTATATTGGAAACAAGACCGAATTTCGGCTATACATTTACGAATTGGGAGGTGATTTCTCCCGGGGCGCTTACAAATTTTGATGCCAATGACCCTCAAACTACGTTTACAATGCCCGCAGCGGCGGTGGAAATCCATGCGCATTACACAATCAACCATCACAATTTAATGGTCACGGCAGGAAACGGCGGATCCGTCACAGCGTCTGCAACCGGCAGTACTGCGGTGGGCACCTCTGTTACCGTAACGGCAAACGCTCGTTCAGGATATGCTTTTCATCATTGGGAAGCAACGGGCATTTCTGTGAACAATACGGCTGCGATCAGCTTTAGTATGCCAGATAACAATGTAACGCTACGCGCTGTATTTCAATATGTTGGCGGAAGTTCTTATCATGACAATGATTCGGATGAGAGCTCCACTCCCGAGCCCGTGATTTACCCGGTGACGACACACTTCGGAATCTATGAAGGCAACGGATCGCTGTCCGCTACAATAGACGCTGACTACAGCAAGTTTGAGCGCCTGACACGCAACGGCAGCGTGGTTGAACCGACAAATTATACCGTAGCACAGGGCAGCACGGTCATCACATTAAAAGACAGTTATCTGAGAACCCTCGCTAACGGCACGCACTTGTTCGTGGCAGAGTATTCGGACGGATATTCGCAAAATATCCCGCTGAATGTGAAGGTTCCCGACGTGCCGCAACCGCAAACAGACAAAAAAAGCAACATGCTGGGCTGGTCGGCTTTACTGCTTGGTTCCGTGCTGGGTATTCTCTTGTTGTGTCTGGTGGTGTGGCTAATACGGAGGAAAAATAAAGGCATACGCTAAAGAGAGCTGCAAGGTTGCAAAAACAACGGCCGATATTATCCGCAAAAAATGGATATATACGACATAAGGTGTTTATCTTTGTCGGTAAAGGCGCAGCGAATTATTTGTGTACACCGGATGTGCCGAAGGAAGCCAATGTGCTTGTCCTGTCGGCGTGCACGAATGGCAGGAATGATAACGAGAGACTGCCGGTGCTTGCGGTGAATAAACAGACGGTAAAAAGTACATGGCACAAATGATCTATAAAAAGAGATTCCGACAATGTGTCCAAACTCAAACAATTTGCGGAACCTCTTTATTTTTCGATCTGTGGCATCAAATACTATGGGACTTCATATGGATTTCACATGTTTAATCTAAGCGAAAATATCCGTTAAAGGCACAAAGCAAACGAATACTCATAAAAAAACCTTTACTTTTGAGACAGTCAGCTGTGACTCCGAAAACAAGAAAACCCCGCCCCGGAAACAACTCCGGGGCGAGCTGCTTTTTTGGAGCATAAAGTTCAAAATTCATTGAAATCAATGGATTTCAGCAAATAAAAAGACAGCAAGATTGGTAGAAAATCTGCTGCCTTAATTGGCGTAAAGGGTGGAATACGAATTCATGTGAGATTGTTTAAAAATTGATTTTGAGTCGTCTTCATTATGATTATTTCGATACTCTTCCGAATAATACATCATTCGATTTTTATATTTTTTGTAATTTATATATAGGATATTTCAATTGCACGTTTGACTTTGAAAGTAAGTTTCATATTTTATGTGGAAATTTTGGTTTTATTTGATTTTTCTGCACTCGAAATCCGAAAATTACGCACATTGATATTTATTTTGAGCAACAACCCCTCGATCGAGAGAAGACTTAATGCGGGGAGCTATGTGGAGAAAATCGGAAAAATGACGATGAAAATATTTGATTCTGACAGTGAATTTCCCGAAAGGGAGATGGTGATAAAATAGCGGTGACAAAACAGTTGTGGATGTCTTTTATTGAAACGATTCCTTCCTTTGCCGTATTTGTTAAAAAAGATGAAGGATGTGGAATCAAAATACGGATTTGTCAATAAGCATCTGGGAAAGTTTTAAATATAGATACCGACTAACCATGTTTTATTTTTATCTTAAAATAAGGGAAAATCCGCCTTTAGCGGTGGTTTTTTATTTCAGTAGGACAATTTACAAAAATATAGGTTTACAACCTCTTCTGACAATAGTTTATTTGATTCCATGTACATCTTATGCTTAAATTCAGCTTCTTATACAATTACAATCCGAGACCGCTTTATGCAAAAAAACCGTAAAATTTCTTTTAAAGGGTTGTATATTGTGTGCGTTTTGAGTACAATCAAATATTAATATTAATATTTATTTTTAAAATATATCGTCAATAAAATGATTATAAATAGTAACGGCCACCATTGGCTTTAAAGCAATGTTTGATGGTGAGGTAAACGAATGAAATTTAAACAGGTGAAAAAAAATAAAAGAAAAATAATATCTGTTCTGACTGCGATGACGATGTTCTTGGTCGGTATTTCGATATTATTATTCCAAGGAGGGACAGTTTCGGCATCCAATGTCCGCGAGACCGTCAGTTGGCCGAACAGCGCCTACTACAATATTAATCCGAGGAATGTGGGAGGGGGCTTATTTTATCTTCCTTCTTCAGCCACTATAGAAAACGATATTATAGCAAATAACGATCATAGCGAAGACTATTTGCAGTTTACACGACGTACAGCGGATCAGTCTATAGTAAACTCAATTCCTACGATAGATTTGTATAACAAGGACTTTGTTCTGCAACTTGATATGAATTTCGGTACGGCAGAAACATACGGTGCACCCAATTTCCGCAAAGCCATATTAAATCGCGGGATGGGTATTGTATTGCACCCCAACAATATAAATCAAATGACGGGTGCAGGCAATGACGGAGATTATTCGCGTCTGGGTATGTATGGACATGTCAATGGAAACGACCATATCAAGAACGCCTTGGCGGTGGAATTTGATATGCTGCAAGGGAAATCCGACGCCGATAATCAAGGAGATTATTATGACGGTGCGGGTTCGGTTCCCGAATCTCACATTGCGATAACGCGACCTATTTCACCGACAAACAAGAGTGAATTGGTTCATCATGCCACTTCGGCATATCAGAATCTGAATAACGGTGCCTACCATCGCGTCGTCGTAAGCTGGCGCATGACGGGAACCGACCAGTACACATTTTCCTATGCCGTATATGCGACCGACAATCCGGCAGAGGGAGAACAACCGGCTGCCCAAGGTGCCGTTGTCTATACGAGAGCACAGGCGGAAGAGATTTTCGGCGGTGCACAGCAAGTTCGCCTTTCCATTACAGGCAGTAACGGATATAGATATTTCAATGCAGATCATGCGTCGATGTATGTTCGATTCCCTGAGACTTATGACTACACCGTCAATTATTTTATCCGTGAGCCGGACGGTACGTTAACGACTACGCCGGTACCCGGATTAGTAACCGATTATTCCGGGGGAGATGCCGGAGGTACACCGAGCACATATACTCAGGGCGGTACCGCAAATCCTGTATACGGAAAGTCGCCGGCCGGTGCAATTCATTTCAATCTTCCTGAGGCACCTCTCGGATATGTATTGGTTGCAGATCAGGAGACGACCCGTTATGTCAGTTCCGACGCTTCACAAAATATTTACACATTCTATTATGAGCCGATTAAAAGACCTTATACTGTGAAATATTATCGGGAAGACACGTCGCAACCGCTGGGCAACGATAATTACGTTCTTGTGGAATCGTTCGGTTTTAACGACTATACCGGAACTACCGTTACGGCAATGACGCGTGAAGAAGCTTTGGCCCAGGCGCTATTAGCGGGTATTATTACGCCGGAGAGAGCAAGTCTTTACCAAAACGGTTTTATATATGTGGAACCGGATGATCCCGGCCCAATCAAATCAAATCCGACAGGAGTGGTTGCTCCTGACGGATCGTTAGAGCTTAAAATGTATTACAAAGCTCGTGCAGATCTGCCCTATACGGTAAAGTATCAACTGGAGTCGACCAGCGTTGAAATTGCAGAACCTTCAAATTACAATGACGGCATGCCGATGTCGGTTGTTGATTTGAATGATGTTGCGGGAGCGGTAAAGGCGATACCCGGATATACTCTTTTAACCACAGATTTGTCGCTTCCGATAAACAGCATCGAATCAAATGTGAAGATTCTGGAGTATGCCGCTAATACGGATACGCCGTATACGGTCGAATACTATAGAGTACCGATCGGAAAAGATCCGATTCTGTTTAAAAAGATTCACCCCACAGGCACAACCGGAACAACGGTCCATGCGGTGATAGAAAGCTATTACGGCTATGCGCAAAACAACGCTTATCCGGGGAGTCTTTTAAATGCTGTGCTTGTTGCGGACGATCCAAGTACACCGGAGATCGAATCTCCGATCTTAAAGGTATATTATTCGCCGGTGAATGTAGCCTATCTTGTGGAACATTATGTTACCGGCGAAGCAACCCCGTTTCATCGATTGAGCCTTTTGGGCGCAACGGACAGCATGGTAACCGCCTCTGAGGTGGAGAAACCCGGATATTATCTTGACACCGACAATTCGTCAAACAGCGAGTCCATAACTCCGCCTAATCCGATAGATGCGAATCCGATGGAGATGACTTTGGAAAACTGGCAGGCCACAGGCGGTCTGACGTTAACGATGCGTTACCTGCCAAGAACCGATCTTGCCGTAACTGTACGCCATCTGAAATCGGACGGATCGGAATATAAGCCGGATACGGTGCTGAACAATCAAGTGATGGACAACACCATCACGGTTTATCCGGAATCACACCCCGGATACGATGTGGACGAGAATTCTAAGACCTATCAGGTCAAGGCGACAGACAATGTTGTAATCTTTACATATACCCCGCGTACGGACACTGAATATAAAATCGAATATTATTCCGTAGAAACGAATCAGTTCGGTACGGAAGTCGTGGAACTTCTCGGAACCTGGACTCAAGAAGGAACAACTGACAATATCGTAACAGCAGGTGATGTGCGTTTGGATACTTCGCCGGATACACAGGCAATTCGTGACAAGCTCACGGCAAGTCATGAATATCTGCCCGGTTATCATCTCAATATTCTCTCCGGCGTAGTGGACCCTGTCAACACAACGGTCCTTAAGGTTTATTATCCGCTGTCAATGGAGAAATATACCATTGAATATTATTTGGCGGATGCGAACGGAATTTATCCGACATTGCCCACAAGTATCGTAGAATCAAGTGCAGTGTTAAACTCTACGGTTTATTTGAATGACGTAAAAAAGGATCCTGCCGGATACACTTATCAAGTAGAGGCCGAAACCGTGGACACGATTGTCGTAACCGCCGATGATACTGATATTCTCAAAGCTTTCTATACTCCGAATAACGATACCTCTTATAAGATGTGGTATTATATTCAAAATCCGGCAAACCCGACAGAATATCTTCTTTGTACGAATCCTTCGGCTCCGTCTACCGGCAGCGGTATAACGGATACAAATGTTCCTCTGACTACGTCGTGTACTATGCCGGGATATGGATTTGCTCGTGCCGAAGCGAATTTCGATATAATAAAGGGAGATGGTTCAACGGAAGTAAAATTCTATTTTGACCTTGTAGATAACGCCATCACCCTCAACTATTATGTGCAAGGGCGCTTTTGGCAGTATCCCCAAACCCCCTCGGTGACCACCACTGTGTCGGCAAAGTTGGGAGAGTCCGTAACTCCGCCGGTCCTTACCGACCTCGCAACGTATGATCCCGGCAACGATAATGCCGCGCTTTACAAGGAATATCACGGATTTCATCTTGATCCGAATTACCATACAGCAGATTCCTTTCCCGTTATGATTTCGACAGCGGATCAGGTTATAAATATCTACTACTCAACTATGCAGGGCGGACATTACCAAGTAGAACACTATATAAACGACATAGTGGCAAGGGTTCCGATTCTCAAAGACACTGTCGACTATGCAGATGCCGTGTCATCTGCAACGATAAGTCTGGATAATAAAGTTTTTGATTCCGACGTGGCAAAGGGATATATTTACGACGGCAGCAAAACCGACTCCGTATTGAACTACAACATTGCAAATCTCTACACAACTGCCGGGGTAAGTCCTATCTTGTATCCCAACCTGCCACACGATGCAATAAACAGTTTTGTGATACGTTTATATTACAATCCTGTTATGGTCGATTATGAAGTCCGACACTATATCCCGGATGGAACGGGAGACTATAAGGTTGCACTTATTGTGCCTAAGCAAGGTCTTGCCAGCGGCATCGCAACTGCAGACCCGGCCGAAGACGATCCGCATCTGTCGGGTTATACCTATGAACCCGGCAACATAAACAATGTGAAATCTTTGCGCATTGAGGGTGACGGCACGACCGTATTGAAACTATATTATGCCGCTGATACAACGACCACTTACCAAATAAATTATTATCTTGCCAGTCCGGAAGGAGCCTATTCCGTTCTTCCGTCGAGTGTGGAATACAGAACCGGGACGACGGGCGCTACCGTCTATGCCACGGTTGACGGAACAATGGGGGGAGCGGTGCGCGATTTTTTGGGATATTCATTTGACGTATCAAATCCGAATAACCGATTGTCGGGAGACGTTTCGTCCCCGGATCAACTGGAGCTGAATGTCTACTATACGGCAAATACCAATGCTTCATACAAAATTGAGTATTATTTCCTGAAAAAACCCGGTTTCGTAAAAGACGAGACAATTAAGGCAACAGATACGATTCTCAACCAAGTAGTAGGCAAAAACGTATATGCAGAGATTCCGACTATTCCGGGCTATGCTTATGTTTCAACTATGAGCACACCTGACGGGGTCGTTGCGGGCGATAACTCGCTTGTTCTCAAACTCTACTACAATGTTCGCACCGATACGCCTTATACGATTCAATATTATTTGAATTCGGATACGGCGACAATCGAACAATCCGAATTCGGCATGACGGGAATGCTCATGACTGTTTCACCGCGGATGTTCCCCGGATATTCATTTAATCCTGATGATTCGAGAAACGTGCTGAGTGCACCAATAGACGGATCAGGCGGGACAAAATTTAAGCTCTACTATACGGCGAAAGATGCAGAATACGTTGTCAAACATCTGACTGAAGTTGACGGTTCAGCATCCTATAGGGAGTTAGCGGAATCAGTATCAGGAATCGGTAAAGTCGGGGACATCATTACCAATATGGAGCCGCTGACAATACCGGGCTATACAACCCCCGCCTCTCAGAACTTTAGTCTCGATGCGGAATATAACGAATTCTTTTATCTTTATGAGTTGGATACCGCACAAAACAACTTTCAATATACGGTAAACTACTATCTCACCGGAACGACTGATCCGGTACCGGGAATTGACCAGAATCCGTCTACCGGTAATGCAACTCCGTCCGGAACAGGTTATGCGGGTGAAGTCATTGTCATCACACATCCGAGCCTTATGGGATACCGTGTGGAAGGAGGTTCTCCAACCGAACTGATTGTCAAGACGGACGGCACTGCCGTTGCAACGGTCTATTATTGTGTGAACCCGGAGGAGAGTTTTGCATACACGATCAATTATTTCTTAAACGGCACAACAAACCCGGTGCCGGGTATTGTGCCGAGTACTGTAACGGGGATGGGAGTCATTGGTCAGGATGTTCAAATCAATCCTCCCGCCGTATCAACCGGCTACAAAGTAGCGGGCAGCTATCCGAATAAAATAACGATTACATCGGATGCTGACGCCAATGCAGCAACAATTTACTATGTGGTCGACACGGCTCAGACCTTCCAGTATACTGTTCACTATGTCACCACAGCGGGAACCGTGTTGCAGCAACCGCAGAGCGGATATCGTCCGGTTGAATCGGTAGTGGATCTGACAGCATCGCCGATAACGGGATATAAGCCTGTTGCAGAAAACCCGACACAACTGACTATTTCTTCAGGTGAAAATGTTGCCTATCTGAAATACGAAGTGAATACGGCAGAAAACAGAACAACAGGATTTGTGATCGTCACTTATTATGACGGAGAAGATTCGAACACGGCGAACCAAATCGGCAGTATCTGGTTACAAGGCGATGTTGGAACCTCCTACAGTGTGACGCAGCCCAATATCGACGGATATGACTACAAAGGACTTGCCCAACCCAGTGATGCGCTTACAGGGACTTTCGCTGCGGAAACACAGTATGTTAATCTGTACTATGAAGCCATTACACGTCCGTCAACGCCTGTCATAGATGCGTTAATAACGGATGAAACTACAGTTGTAACCGGAAAGGCGGACCCGAAAACAACGGTCACTCTTTCGGTATTGGGATCTCCTATCGGTACAGGAGTTGCCGATGAGGGAACGGGCAAGTTTGAAATCGCAATCGCAATGCAAACAGAGGGCACGGTCATTACGGCAATATCAACGGATACAGCGGGATTAAACAGTGAACCTGACAATGTTGCGGTTGTGAAGCTGAATGCCCCATCCATTACGGCGCCGGATGTCGAGATTTCGGAAGGCACTGCATTTAACAATTTGAAGAAGAATGTGACAGCCGTTGATTCTGACGGAAACGATATTACGAGTGATATTGAAGTGACGGGTACGGTTGATGTAAATACCCCCGGAACCTATCTGCTTCAGTATCATGTAACGGATGGAAAGGGAATCACAGGATATGCAGTGCGTAAGGTAACTGTTACGGCATTGCCGAACGCTGCACCCGTACTCACAGTTCCTGCTGCTCCAATAAGCCTGACAGTCGGCGATAGCTTTGACGCATCTGCATTGATTGCCGACAACACTGTAAAAGCCACGGACGCTGAAGACGGAACAATTACTCCAACAGTCGAAAAAGATACAGTTGATACGTCAAAACCCGGAGTTTATCTGGTCTTGTATAAAGCAACAGACTCTGATGGTGCCACAAGCTACAAGACACTGGAGGTTCAGGTATCGGGACCGTCGCCGGAGATGAAAGATCTTTATCGGCCTATTGCAAAACCGGAAGTTATCACGGTAAACGGCACGCCGGACTACAGCGACAACATTACTAACCTTGCTGAGTTGCCGGTTGCATCTCCTGCCATTGTGGTGATAGATGACAGCAACGTAAAACCGAATCTTCCCGGAGTTTATGAGGCAACTGTTGCGGTCAAATATAGCGACAATTCTCAGGATATTGTAGTCATTCCGGTATTTGTAAAAGAGGTAATCACCGATGCCGACCGATTCGCACCTATTGTGGTGCCGGAAGAAATCGTACAGAACGGAGTGGTTGATCTTAGCAATAATGTAGTGAACCTAACCGATTTGCCGGCAGAAACATATGTGACGGATGATACGGACATGTCAACAATCCCGACGGATACACCGGGGACATACGAAGGTGCTTTGACGATACACTATCCGGACTCTTCTACAAAGACCGTAAATGTACCGATTATCGTGAAACCTGCCGATGTCGTTGCAGGTTCCGGAAAACTGATAGTGCGCGCATCGGATCCGAATGGTGTGGTTTTGGCGGAAGTCGAGTTGGTCGGGCTGGAAAATTCTTCATATAATGTTGCGATACCGACAATCAAGGGTTATCAATATCAAGGGCTTGATATCGGTAGTGCTCCGTTAAGCGGTGTATTCAACAATGGTACACAGACGATACGTATGAAGTTTTCTCCAAAAGCCAAACCAAAGACACCGGTTTTGAACGGCCCGTTTACCGATAAAACAGATTTGATAACCGGAAAGGGAAGTCCTGGAGATGTAATAACGATTAAGGATGGTGCCGGCAATCCCTTAGGCAGTAAAGTTGCCGACGGAAACGGAGATTTCAGCATCCATATTCCGTGCCAGCTTCCGGGAACAGTGCTTGTAGGTATAGCGACTACTCCGGACGGAAACAGTGAATATGCACTTGCTGCGGTGATGCCTTCTGCTGCGGCAGGATCGCCCCCCTCCTTTGGTGAAGTAAAAACCGTCACTTTAAAGGTGGGAGACAGATTTGCCCCTGCAAGATATTCGCCTTCAGCAATTGATGCGGAAGACGGTACATTGGATAACAAAGTAGTTGTGGAACAAAATAACGTTGATACCGGAACGCCCGGGAAGTATTCGGTGATTTATCGAGTGACGGACAGTGACGGACACACGGCATACAAAATTATGACGGTAATCGTGTCGGGTTCTAAAACTTCTCTTGCACCGTTGTCGCCTGATATGATAAGTGGCACAACGGACGCAGACACCCCTCCTGCGGAAGATCAATTGTCCAACGAACAAAAAGATACGCAAGATACTCCGGCAGGTTCGATTGCTCATACTTCGCAAGAAGAAGGATGGTCGGTTGTCAACTTCATTCTTGCCATCTTGATAACACTTATATCGTTCGTTATGCTTATGAATTATCTCAGAAGCAATCGTGGCAAAAAACGGAAGAACATTGAAGACATTATGGGACGCTTAAAAGCCTCTTCCATTTTAAGTGTTTTAGCAGCAGTTTCGGCAATCTTGCTCTTTATGTTTGCCGAAGACATGAATCAACCCGCAGTGGTTATTAACAGATGGACGATATTGATGTCTGTAATTGCTGCACTGCAGATTGTTTTGGCAGCTTTTCCGAAAATGAAAGAATTAAGAGGATGATTTGTTAGCAAACGACGTTGTCAAAATCATATGAAAAGAAAAGCGAAGCTCCTTCCCGTGATAGGAAGGAGCTTCGTATTAATATTAAGCCCGAAAGATGAATATGATTATATCGGTTGGACGAACGAAAAGAAAATCTGTATACACAGCAGTGACACAAAATTAATTTTGTATACTCGGCTTGAAGAAATATCCTTTAATCTCTGCAAAAAGATAAAAAGGGCAACGGAGAAAATTGGACTTTCTTTTAAAGGAGGGCATCCGTGTTAGTATAAATTTCAATCTCAATTTTAATCCCATTATCACTATCAGTACCATTATCAGATTATTGTATTTTTCAAAAAAACCGTATGGTTTACGAATGAACTTTTGCTGAATGAAAGAGTCGTATAAAAACAGAGTATCTAAAAAAAGAAAAAGCCTGCAATCGTTGATGGCAAGCGGGGTTTCGTGGCGGAGAGGGTGGGATTCGAACCCACGTGGGATTGCTCCCAAACTGATTNNTGCAATTTTTGTACAAAAATTGCAGTCCTGATATGGTGGAGATGAGGGGAATCGAACCCCTGACCTTACGGATGCGAACCGTACGCTCTCCCAACTGAGCCACACCCCCACGTATATACAATAGTAAGAAATATCTTGCAAAATGTCAATTAAAAATTCATATGATATGAAGTACATTAAAGACAAAAAACGTTTTAATGCTGTTTGAGCTGTTGCATATTGAGCCGAAAAAAGAAATCAAAAAATGTACATATAATCAAGCCGCATTTTCGTTTTGTTAATGGGATATTTGATAATCAAGAGTATCAGCTAAGATAATGGATCAATCACGGCAAGATGCCTCACTGAAAGCATTTTATGCTTGTGAGGCATATGGTTATGCGCTGGATTCGCGACATGAGTGGTGGTCTTATTATAAAGGTATGATTTATAAAATGCGATTCCTGACTTTTGTTTTGCCATTATAACAACGAGCAGATAGAAAAATCCTTTCATGGTTTTTTGCCTGTGACGATTCGTCAAATTGCAAAAGTATAGAAAAAACAAAACAAATATTGACACGGTTTAGGTGGAGTAGATAACCTCGTTGTCTTCGTGAATGAATACTACCTTTGTGTCGCCGGAATTATATTCAGCGGGCAGTTTTTTAAGAATGTGAAAATCATTCCAAAAGTGCATCGGTATAATGATGGCAGGAGAAATTTCTTTAGCGAAATAGTTGATGCCGTAATCATAGGCGTCTTGCAGGCGCGGATCCACCGGCACAAAAGCAATGTCGACAGGCAATGTACTGAGTTGCGCAATATAGTTTTTGTATTGCTTTTCCATGGCGAGATTGTTTTCGTCGGTATCATCGTACCAATGCCACCAGTGTAAGTCTCCGCTATGGAACAGTTTTGCTTGGGGAGTATCTAAATAAAAAGATAGCCCCATATCGGTGGAACCGAAGGTTTTAAGGCGAAAATCTTGAAAGTCATATTCGTTGCCTTCGGAGACGAAAAAGACTTGATCGGCATGGTCGTTGCCTGCCAAAGAAATGTCATCACTGAGAATATAAGTAGCATCGTATTGGTTTGCCAAGTCAAAAACCACATCCGAAAAATGATCGCTGTGTGCATGAGAAGCCAACACATAGATTTTTTTTGTGCCAAGGGGCGGGATAGGTGTACTGATGGCATCAAATAAAACAGAAAAAGTATCAAACTCCACGGCAAAACCGCTATGTTGCAAATAAGTGATTTTCATTTTGGTTACCTCCTTCAGGCAAGGTTTTATAAAACATAGGATATCATATCCATGTAAAAATAAAAAGAGAAATAAATTTTTCACAAAAAGGTAGAATGAATAAATATGCAATAAAAAAGCAGTTTTTTATGCCAACATCCAAAAAAAACAACAAAAAAGAATTTTTATAGGCGGGCTTTGCATGAAAGAACAAAATAACAGTTGATTTATAACGGAAAAATCGTTAAACTATTTAAACAGTATAAATGATGAAGGAGAGAAATATGAGAACACGAAAAGCAATTATTATGATTCTGATACTGGTCTTTGTCGCTGCAAGCTTTGCGGCGTGCGGAGGAAGTGGAGCAAAAGCCACGGATGAATCATTAAAGTATGTCCAAGACAGAGGGAAATTGATCATGGGGTTGGATGATTCTTTCCCGCCGATGGGTTTTCGCAATGAACAAAATGAAATTGCAGGATTTGATGTGGATGTGGCAAAAGCTGTGGCGGAAAAGCTGGGTGTGGAGTTGGTGTTGCAACCGATTGACTGGAACGCCAAAGAGCAGGAATTGGCCACGAAAAACATTGACTGCATCTGGAACGGCATGTCGGTCAATGAAGAACGCAAGAAAAATATGACGTTGTCAGTGGCTTATATGGACAATAATATGGCTTTAGTAGTGCGTTCGGGCGAAGGCATTGATACCTTGGCAGATATGAAAGACAAAAAATTGGCACTGCAGGCCGGTTCCAGCGCAATGGATGCACTGAACAGCAAGGAAGAATTTAAAAAGAGCTTAAAAGAAGTCGTGGAGCTCAAAGACAATGTTCAGGCGTTGATGAATTTGGAAACCAAGGCGGTAGATGCGGTGTTGATGGATGATGTAGTAGCTCGATACTATATTGAAGTGAATGAAAAGCCTTTTGTTGTTTTGGAAGAAACACTTGCTACGGAAGAATATGCCGTCGGGTTTAGAAAAGGCGAAGAATCTTTGAAAACAGCAGTTGAAGATGCGTTGAAAGAGCTTGCCAAAGAAGGAAAATTAGCGGAAATATCGGAAAAATGGTTCGGAAAAGATATTACTAAAATCAAATAACACGCAAGAGAGATCAATCAAAAATAGGGCTGTATGCTTTTTTACAGCCCTGTCTTTTTAAAAGGATAAAATATGGATTTCAGTCAAATGATGCGACCGATGTTGCAGGGAACATGGATATCGTTGGAAATCTTTTTTCTGACGATTTTGTTGGCAATGCCGCTTGGACTTTTTGTGGCCTTTGGGCGCATGAGCAAAATCAAAATCATTTCTGTACCCATCAGATTTTATCAGTTGCTGATGCGTGGAACACCTTTGATCTTGCAGTTGATGTTTGTTTTTTTTGTACCTTACTATATTTTTGGAACGCCGTTTAAAAGTCGTTTTACGGCGGCGATTGTCGCTTTTGTACTCAATTATGCGGCTTATTTTGCCGAAATTTATCGCGGCGGCATTGAGAGCATTGATCAAGGACAATATGAGGCGGCAAAAGTATTGGGATATTCAAAGGCGCAAACGTATCTGCGTATTATTATTCCGCAGGTGGTGAAACGAATTTTGCCGCCTATGGGTAATGAATTTATGACATTGGTAAAAGACACGGCTTTGGCGCAAACCATCGGCGTGGTGGAATTGTATCGAAATGCAACGAATATTACCAGCAGAACTTCTTCTATAGCGCCTTTGATTGTGGCAGGAATTATCTATTTTGTTTTGAATTTTGTCGTGGAAAAATTCTTTTTGCGTGCAGAGAAAAAACTGGATTATTATCAATGATACAGGTGAAAACATGGCGGTAGTCGAAGCAAGAAATATTTATAAGCGATACGGAGACGTGCAAGTGCTTTCTGATGTGAGCGTCAGCGTACGGGAGGGAGAAGTGGTGGCGGTCATTGGTCCTTCGGGTTCGGGCAAGTCTACCCTTTTGCGTTGTCTAAATCAATTGACGCGAATTGATTCGGGGAGCATTGAGGTGTGCGGTGAGACAATGGTACACACGGATGAAAGCGGCATTTGCAAATATGCTGAAAAGGCAAAACTGCACGAAATTCAATTAAAAACCGGACTGGTTTTCCAAAACTTTCAACTGTTCCCTCATTTCAGCGTGCTGAAAAACATCATGGATGCCCCTGTTCAGGTACTGAAATTACCGGAAGAGGAAGTGCGAAGCAAAGCGATAGAAATTTTGGGAAAATTGGATTTGGTCGACAAGCAGGATGTCTATCCTTATCAGCTGTCAGGCGGACAGGCGCAGCGTGTTTCGATTGCCAGAGCACTTGCTTTGTCGCCGGCTGTGTTGTTTTTTGATGAGCCCACCAGTGCGTTGGATCCGGAATTGACCATAGAGATTTTAAAAGTGATGAAAGACTTGGCGAAAGAAAAAATGACGATGATGGTTGTGACTCATGAGATGGCTTTTGCTCAGAGTGTGGCGGACAGGATTGTTTTTATGGACAAAGGGGTAGTAATAGAAGAAGGCAGTCCCCAAAAAATATTTACTTCCCCCGACAGCGAACGAGTGAAACAGTTTTTGCAATATTTTTCCGAATAAAAAAATCAGCGCGCGAAAATAAAATGGTCGTGCGTTTTTTTTGATGAAAAAAGCGAATGAACACAGGTGTTGAAATTACAAAGGCTTTGATGTAAAATAAAATAATGGAAATGTACTGTCAAAAGAAAGAGGACTGTTTTTATGTTAAAAACAAACCGAGATAAATTGGTGATTCAATCTGTAATGGGAGAAATTGCTCACCCGCCCCGCAGCGGTGCGTATCGCGTGAATAATCAAGGGCAGCCTTTGGTGTTGCCCGGTGTAGGAGGCATTGTCTATAATGTAAAAATCGGAGACAGTGCTTTTGGCTGGGAAGGAGACCATATTGAGCCCGGTGTCAGCATCAAAAATACGGAAGCAAAATACAACGAAGCCTTAAACACCATATCTTGTGTAGGCAACGAAGCCAAGGTGGTTTCCGGAGACGCAAGCGGAGCCATTGGCTATGTATCGGGGACCCATGGAGGGATTGAACATGTCATGGTTCAATTCCAAGATAAAGATTTGGAGAAGATGGTTATCGGAGATAAAATTCAAATTAAAGCCTGCGGTCAAGGGTTAAAGTTTTTGGATTATCCGGAGGTGAAATGTCTAAACCTCTCTGACGAATTGCTTGAAAAATGGGAAATTACCGAAAAAGACAGCGCGTTGCATGTACCCGTTTGTGCAACGGTTCCGGCATATTTAATGGGATCAGGGGTGGGTTCGAGTTCCATGCACAGCGGGGATTATGACATTATGACTTCAGATGATGCGGCCATGGAAGAATTTGGTATTGGCAAGCTGCGCTTGGGAGATTTGGTTATGATTATAGATCACGATACCCGCTATGGTGTAGCTTATCGAAAGGGATATGTAAGCGTAGGTGTTATCGTTCATTCTGATTGTATTCAATCCGGACATGGTCCCGGAGTATGTATGCTGCTTACAGGCAAGGCAGAGCACATCAAACCTGTTATTGATGATGGAGCGAATATTGGTACCTTGCTCCTAAAAAAGTAAAAACCGAGGATACCGCATGAAAAAAGGATTGTTGTACATTGTGGTTGTCGTGGTGCTGCTCTGGTCTGGCGCTTCGTTTGCCGCACAGGGAATCACAAAATATTCTGCACAATTAGACTTAAAAGATTCGATTATGACGACTGTGGCAAAAGAAGAATACAGCAACTTAATGACGCTGAATCAAGATGCCAAAGACGACCAGGAAGCGGGAAAAACGATTCGTTATACATTGGGTGCACAAAATGAAGAAATTCTGATTTTGAAATATAAGCTGTATTATTTGGATTATCTGACAAAACAACCGCAAAACAATATTTTTGATGAGACAATGCAGCAAGCCATTCACAGATATCAGACTGCAAAGAATATGGAAAGCACAGAGACAATCAATCAAAACCTTATTGACGCCTTAAACGGCGAAAGGCCGATTTATGTTTTAGGAAAAACAGGACCTGAAATTAAAAAATATCAATTGGTGTTGTATTTTAAAGATTATTTAAATACATATCCTTCAGGATGTTTTGGGAAAATTACAGTAGAGGCGGTATTGCAATATCAAAAGGCCAAAGGTTTGGAGCAAAACGGAACATTGGATATTGCGACTCAAGAAGCCTTGGAACAAGAAGAATATGCTTATAAGATGGGAAAAACCGGAGATGAGATTGCTGCAATGCAGCGAATTTTAATTGAGCAGGGTTATTTGACGGGTACTGCCGGCGGTAATTTTGACCAAAACACGAAGAAGGCAGTTGAAAAATTTCAGACCGAGAAAAATTTGCCCATTACAGGCGAGATGGACAACGCAACCAGGAGTTTGTTGGAAGCACTGTAAATCGATAAGGATTGCTGAGTTTCAACAATAAAAAAACGATGATTAAGTTTGAAAACGTATCGAAAGCTTATGATGGAAACGAATTTTTTGCATTAAAAAATATTGATCTGCACATTGAGAAGGGTGAGTTTGTATTTTTAGTAGGCCCGAGCGGTGCAGGGAAAAGCACTTTTTTGCGTTTAATACTCAAAGACTTTGATCCGACTGAGGGAATGATTTTGTTGGACGAAATTAATACAAAGACCCTTCGAAAGGCGGAGGTACAAAAACTCAGACGCAGGATGGGGGTTGTGTTTCAGGATTTTAAGCTATTGGAAGGCAAAACGGTTTTTGAAAATGTTGCTTTTGCCATGGAGGTATTGAGGCGAGATACAAAAACCATCCAAAAACGTGTGCTGCAAGTGTTGGAAATCGTTGGGCTGGATGAGATGGCGGACAGGTATCCTATGGCGATGTCCGGAGGCGAGCGACAGCGTGTAGCCATTGCAAGAGCCATCATCAACGGGCCGGATATATTGATTTGTGATGAACCCACAGGGAATCTGGATCCGCGAACATCCTTTGGTATTATGAAATTGCTTGAAAACATCAACAAATTCGGAACGACGATTATTATGGCCACCCATGACAAACAAGTGGTTGATGCCTTTAATAAGCGCGTGATTATCTTGGATCGCGGTTTGGTGAAGGGCGATAGGCAAGGAGGATATTTTTATTGAGAACGTTTTTTAATTTTTTTAGAGATGCATACTACAATATCAAGCGAAACACATTGATGAGCACTGCATCCATTGCCTCTGTGGTTGCCGCTCTGATTATTATGGGAATTATTTTAATTTTGGCAATCAATGTGAATTATTTGGTAAAACAGGTAGAAGAAAGTTTGGAAATGAAAATATATCTGGCAGATACAGCCTCCGAGGAGCGTGTGGCAGAAATAGGGCAATTGATTAAAGCAACACCGCATGTGACTCACATGGAGTATTTGTCTAAGGAAAAAGCCTTAGAAGAATTTGCCTCCTGGTTTGACGAAAATGAGGATAAATTATTGCAAGGATATGCTGCAAACGGCAATCCGTTGCCTCGTTCTTATGTAGTGAAAGTGGACGATGCCTCTTATTTGGAAGATATTTACAGCGTTATGGTGAAGCAAGAGGGCGTAACCGATGCGGTTTATGGCAAGGAATATGTGGATGTGTTGTTGAAATTCAACCGAATTATGAATATGGTTAGCTTTGTTATCGTGGTAATTTTAAGCTTGGTAAGCTTATTTACCATTTACAATACCATTAAGTTAACAATCTATGCGCGACGTGATGATGTGGATATTATGAAATATGTAGGTGCGAGCAATGCCTATATTCAAATGCCGTTTATCATTGAAGGCAGTGTATTGGGACTTATTGGTGCCAGCGTGGCCATCTTGCTGATTAGAGGAGTTTATACGATGGTCTTGGGAATGATGCAGGCAGGTGCGGTTCTTCCGCTGAGCACGACGCTAGCGCCCTTTGACATAGTGGTTCATCAAATTGCGATTTATTTTTTACTGTACGGTTTTGTAATCGGTGCCGCCGGAAGTCTGATTTCGGTCAGCAAATTTTTGCGTACATCGAGGTGATTTTATGAGAGATGTAAAAAAGAAACTTGTATGTGTGTTATTGGTGATTGTTTTTTTGGTTTCGTCTACGCTGGGTGTGGTTGCGGAAACCAACCAAGAAAAATTGGAGAGGATAAAAAGCGATATTGCCATTACGCAAAGTAAAATCGATCAACTAAAAGGCAATATCAACGCTCTCACAGCGGAGGCAAAAAAGATTGACAACGCAATCGATAAGCTGGAAGCGCAAATTGCGGATATCAATGCGCAGATAAAGCAAACGCAAATTGATTTGGAAAAGACAATACAAGAGTTGAAAATTGCAGAAGACAAACGCATTGAGCATAAGAAGGTGGCTGACGAGCGCATTCAGATCATGTATATGTATGGCAACATGGACTATGCGCAAATTTTGTTTTCATCGGAAAGTATTGCTGATTTAATTAGTCGTATTGACGCAATCAAAATATTGATGGATTTTGACAAAGACATTTTTGAGGAACTTTTGCGTATCGAAAATGAAATTGCAGAAAAAAAACAAAAGATAGAAGAAGACAAACAAGCGCTGGAAGCGTACCGTCAAGACATTAAAAATGCCTACGATGCGCAAGTGGCAATACGTGCGGAAAAAGAAAAGTTGATGCAGCAGATGTATAATGATAAAGGGACGCTGGAAAAAATTCTCGCACAAGAGCAAGCGGATGCGGCTGCGATTCAACGATTGATTATTGCGGAATCTGTCGGAACCAACAAAGATTATCAAAACGTAAAAGGAAAATATATGTGGCCTGTGCCCAGTTGTCTGTGGATTAGCAGCGATTATGGTTATCGGATTCATCCTGTCTATGGTATCAGACGGTTTCATGCTGGGATTGACATTCCTGGAAGCATGGGAGCCAAAATCGTAGCGCCGGGAAACGGTGTAGTGATTTTGGCAAGAAGTTTCGGCGGATATGGAAATTGTATTATCATCGATATGGGGGGCGGTGTTACAATGGTTTTTGGGCACTTGAGCAGCTATGCCGTGTCGCAAGGCGATATTGTAGTAATGGGGCAGGTAATTGGCTATATCGGCTCCACCGGTGTGTCGACAGGACCGCATTTGCATTTTGAGGTGCGGGTAAACGGCTCACCAGTAGATCCCAACGGCTGGACTTTACGGTAAATAAAAAAATAGCCGATGTTTTACATCGGTTATTTTTTTATTTACGAAAAAGGCTGTTCTAACAGTTCCGGATTTTTCAGCAATTTTTCTACGGTTTGAAAGGCCTTTGCCATAGCGTAGCCGTCACAAATACGCTCGTCAATGACATAGGCAACTGAAATGGTACGTTTGGGTGCAACTTCGTTTTTCTCTACTCCGGCTTGTTTAATGGTTTTGCCGATTCCTGCAAAGACGCTGCAAGTGCCAAAGTTGTAGAGATGGTGAAAGACACAATCCAACTTAATAGATTTTACATAAGTGATAAACATACTGCAGTGAAAAGGGCTGGCTTTGATAATGAATCGAGGCAGCATATTATGAGCATCGGCAAACTTACAAATGCCTACGCCGAAACGAATCAGTCCGTTGGGGAGCTTATTAAAAAATTTTGCCAATGTATCGGTTTCGTTTTCACTATCGGCGGCCATATTTTTGTTGATCTCGGCTTCTACGCTATTGTGGATTTGTTCCAGGGTTTCGTTGCCGGTAAAGGTGAGTTTAATGGCGGCTTCATCGGCAGAAGCAATGAGTTGTTTTTTAATGACAAAAGCAATATGAATGTCTTCCCGACTGTAGAGACGGCGATTGACAAGAAAGCGATTGATTTGCGGATGTTCTTTGAGCATGCGAACATAACACGCAATAAAAAGGGAGAGAAATGTCAGGTCAGAATGGTTGAGGCGACGGGTTTTGAGATAATTCATTAATATATCGGCATCAAAAGTATGCTCGTATAATACTTGTGACTCCGCGCGTGTAGGCATGATATTGGCCATCACACGAAAAAAAGGGTCCGGCAAACGTGTATATTTGCCGTCAGTTCTTTTGTTAAACATCCAGCACCAATCCTCAAGATTTAATTCTTTTATGTTATATGGACATTATAATTTTTCCGGCAAGAAAAGTAAAGTAAAGAAATTGTTAAGAGAAGGATGCTTTGAGCGAATAAATCTTTTCAATCAAGTAAACCTGTGATAAAATATTTGTTAATATATAAATAGGGGTGCGTTCATGATTAAAAAATATGACAGCGGTGTATTTATTACAAAAGGGCAAATCCTTGAACAAAATTCTCAAGATGCAAAAGCATTGAATGTTGCAAAAGCAAAAGAAGGAACCATTTCTTATGAGATTTTGAAGCAGCATAACCGAGGTAAAAATATGCAGCAGTTGAAGCTTGCGTTTGATGCACTTGCATCTCATGATATTACCTATGTGGGGATTATACAAACGGCAAGGGTCAGTGGGATAGAACAATTCAGCAAACCTTACGTTTTGACAAATTGTCACAACAGTTTATGTGCGGTAGGCGGGACGATCAATGAAGATGATCATATTTTTGGCCTGAGCGCTGCAAAAAAATATGGCGGTATTTATGTGCCGGCTCATCAGGCTGTAATTCATCAATACATGCGTGAAGTGTTTGCCGGTTGCGGAAAGATGATTATGGGGTCGGATAGCCATACTCGTTATGGGGCGTTGGGAACGATGGCGGTAGGGGAAGGCGGGGGCGAGATTGCAAAACAGCTGCTGGACAAAACCTATGATATTGATTATCCGAAAATCATATGTGTATACTTAACAGGGCGAGTGAATGATGGAGTAGGTCCTCATGATGTTGCCCTCGAAATTATCAAAGAAACCTTTGCAGACGGATATGTTAAAAATGCGGTAATGGAATTTGTCGGAGACGGTATAGAGCATCTTAGCGCCGAATATCGTATCGGTATTGATGTGATGACTACGGAAACCACATGCTTGAGCTCGATTTGGATGACGGATGATACGATTAAAGAGTATCTGACAATGCATGGGCGAAAAGAAGATTATGCTCGACTGACGCCGAAAGAAGGTGCTTATTATGACGGGTGCATTGTGGTGGATTTGTCGAAAATCAGACCCAATATTGCATTGCCTTTTCACCCGTCCAATGTTTACAGCATCGCTGAACTGAAGGAAAATGTAGAAGAGATTTTTGCGTTGACGGAAAAGAAATGGAAAGAGGATATGGGCGCGGAAGTGGATTTTTCGTTGAGAGAGAAAATAAAAAACGGCAACTTGCTTTGTTCGCAGGCGGTGATTGCGGGATGTGCTGGAGGATTATATGAAAACATTTTAGCTGCTTCGGATATTTTAAAAGGGCAAGACATCGGTAAAGATGCATTTTCTTTGAGTATTTATCCGGCAAGTCAGCCTATTATGCTTGCTTTGACGAAACAAGCCGTGACGGACAGTCTCATGTTAAGCGGCACTACTTTACGAACGGCTTTTTGCGGACCTTGCTTTGGTGCGGGAGATGTGCCGAGTCACCAAGGTCTTTCTATACGCCATACCACACGAAATTTTCCGAACAGAGAAGGAAGCAAACCTACGGAAGGACAATTTGCAGCGGTGGCGCTCATGGATGCGCGAAGTATTGCAGCGACAGCGGCCAATCAAGGCATGTTAACAGGTGCAGATGAACTGGAAGTTGCTTACACGCAGCCGGCGTATCAATACAACAGTGAAATATATCAGCGCAGAATCTATAACGGATGGGAAAACCCTCGTTCGGAAGAAAAATTGATTCTTGGTCCCAATATCACAGATTGGCCCGCGATGCCTCCCTTGGGGCAGTCGTTATTGCTGAAAGTGGTTTCGGTTATCATGGATCCGATCACCACAACAGATGAGTTGATTCCTTCAGGAGAAATTTCTTCTTTGCGTTCGAACCCGCTGAAATTAGCTGAATATACGCTTTCGAGGAAAGACAAAAATTATGTGGAGCGAGCAAAAGAAGTACAGCAGATGGAACAAAAGCGGCAACAGGGACAGCTTTCTGCAGAAGTGGGTGCGCATTTGGATATTTTGTGGGAGAAATGGCATTTGAGTGAAGAAGCAGTATTAGACATTCCAATCGGCAGTACGTTGTTTGCGCTAAAGCCCGGGGATGGTTCTGCTCGTGAACAAGCGGCTTCGTCACAACGGGTGCTGGGAGCAAGTGCCAATATTGCTTCTTCTTATGCCACAAAAAGGTATAGATCCAACTTAATCAACTGGGGTATGATTCCGTTTCTCTATACGGGGTCACGTCCGTTTGAAGTGGGCGAATGGCTCTATATTCCCGATATTAAAACGAGTTTGCAAAAAGGCGAACAAGCGATCAATGCATATGTTTTGAAAAGGAATACAGTGGAGGAGATCAAGTTGGAAACGGGAGAGTTAACGTCTGATGAAAGAAAAATTTTATTGGCTGGCTGCTTGATGAATTATTACAAAATAAAATAAATAATAATATATTTTGAAAAATATGATATAATAATTAAATCGTTTTAAGAAAGAAAAATGGTTATGAAAGATTATTACGAAGAAAACAATTCAGAAATAGAAACAGAAACTGCAAATGAGCAAGATCATTTAGAAAAAACGGTTCTTTACGCACCGCCTGATTTAGCGAACGAAAACGATGATGAAACAGAACCTTTTGACGGAGAAAAAAAACAGTCGCTGTTTCAACGAAAATGGTTTAAACGGGTGCTGACGACCGTATTGTTTTTGTGTATTGTCGGTGTTGTCGGGATAGGGTATTTTAATAAAATGACCGGAAGCAAGATAGAAGTTCGGGAAGAAGATAAATTTTTAAACAAAGTCAATGCATCAAAAGGGTTGAGCGCCTCAGAGCATTTTGACAAAAACACCATCAACTTGTTGATTTTTGGAACGGATGGCAATGAGGATAGAGAGAAGAGCGGAAAATATGGTAGCATCTATCGACCGGATACGATTATATTGGCAAGTATCAACTTGGAAAAACAAACCATTGCGATGACTTCGATACCTCGTGATACCTATGTGCCGCTCTATGGTAACCGAGGGAAAACAAAAATCAATGCTACGATGTACTATGGTTCCATTTACGGCAAAACCGGAACGGTTTTTGACAAAGGCGTAGATTGCTTGCAACAAACGGTCAGTGCGTTGTTTGGCGGCGTGCCCATTGATTATTATGTCGGCGTGGATATGGATGCCGTGGTAAAAATTGTGGATGCGATGGGTGGAGTAAAATATGATGTTCCCTATAATGTATATTATAAAGGAAAAGTCATGATTCCCAAAGGTGAGCAGGTTTTAGATGGATATCATTTTCTGTTTTTGGCGCGTGACAGAGAAAATGCGGGCGATGATATTTACCGTGTAGCTGTGCAGCAAAAGCTGATGAAAACGTTATTTCAACAATTTAAAGAGTCTAATAAATTTATGTCTGTTCCTACCATATATAATATGCTGAAAGATGATATCTTTACCAATATGAGTTTTGAACAAATTGTCGCTCTGGCAGTGGCAGTCAAAGATATTCAATCAGAGAATATCACAACCCATACTTTCCCGGGAACCTATGGCTCCAGAGACGGGCAGTCGCTGTGGATAATCAGTCAATCGAGGCGAGTGGCATTGATTAAAGAATTATTCGGCATTGATGCAAAGCCCTGGCCTCAAGAAGCGGCAAGAGAGTAGATGAAGAATGGTCGGGAAACGACAAATCGTCAAACAGTAATAAACGGATATGGATAGAAAACATTCAAGCAAAAACCCGCTCAATAAGCGGGTTTTTGAATATCAGGAATCAGAATCGATAGTTTCGGCCAACATCAACCAATTGTTTTCACACTGAGTTAATTTCTCTTTGGTTACAGTATACTCGGCAAGAACCTGTCGGTGAAGTTCGGATTGATAAAAATCGGGCTGGCACATTTGTTCTTCCAATTGTTGAACGGTAGTCTCTAGTTGATGGATTTCTTCTTCCAAGCTTCTCAGTTCTTTGCGGGTTTTTTTCAGAGAAGTATCTTGTGATACATGCGTTTTTTTATCTTTTTTCGCAGGGAAGGAGATATTATTTTCTGTACTGAGCGATTCTTCTGCTTTGCGCTGGAGATAGTAAGCATAGTTGCCGTCATAAGCATTGAGAGTACCGTTTTCAAAAACGAGCAAAGAATCGCAAACATTGTTTAGAAAATATCTGTCATGGGAAACCATAATTACCGTGCCGCTATAGTCTGCCAAAGCTTCTTCCAAGGCATTCATGGATGAAATATCCAAATGATTGGTGGGTTCGTCAAGCAATAAAAGATTGGCTTTTTGCAATAGGAGCTTTAGTAAACTCAGTCGGCTTTTTTCGCCGCCAGAGAGTACGGAAATGTTTTTGTAGATATCATCGGCAGTGAAAAGAAACTTTGCCAGATAAGACCTTGCTTCATCAACGGTGAAGGCATGATTTTCCAAAAACAAAATTTCGTCTAAAACGGTTTCATGTTGAAAAGAAAAAGCTTGTTCATAAATAGCGGATTTCACATGATAGCCATGCTTGATTTCGCCCGTAAAATCATGATCAATGCCACCGATTATGCGCAGTAAAGTAGATTTTCCAATGCCGTTTGCACCGAAAATGCCTATTTTTTGACCGCGATAAACAGTATGAGAAAAATGGTTGATAATGGAACGGGAACCAAAAGATTTTGACAGATCCATCATCTCTAAAACAACCTTTCCTGAACGCGGCGGGGCAGGAAAAGAGATATGTATGTGGCGGGCAGACGTGTTTGGTTTTGGAAGAAGCTGCATTTTGTCCAGCGCCTTTTGGCGGCTTTCGGCCTGTTTGATGCTTTTTTCCCTGTTATACCTGCGAAAGCGTGCGATAATCTCCTCTTGACGTGCAATTTCTTTTTGTTGTTGCTGATACTGTGCCTGATGCAAGGTTTGTCGTTGAGCTTTGAGCTTGGTGTACGTTGTATAATCGCCGTGGTAAATATGCAGTTGATGATTTTCGATTTCGAAAATTTTTTCGACAATGTTGTCAAGAAAATATCGGTCGTGAGAAATGATCAAAACGGTGCCGATATAGTTTTTTAGATAATTTTCCAACCAAGTCATGGAGGCAATGTCAAAAAAGTTGGTAGGCTCATCCAACAATAATAAATCGGGCTTTTCCAGCAGCAGTTTGGCAAAAGCAATTTTATTTTGTTGACCGGCACTAAAAGTATGTACAGGCCTGTCGAGGTCTTTTTGCGAAAAACCGAAGCCGCTTAGCATGCCGCGAATCCGTGAATGGTAGCTGTAGCCTCCCTGGTTTTCATAAGTCTCTGTCAGGCGAGCATAGTTGTTTAGCAGCGGAGAATCTTCGGTCTCCGAATGAGCGGATGCAGATATTTTTTGTTGCATATTTTGTAGTTGAAGCTCCATGTCTTGCAATGATTGAAAAACGGAAAGCAGATTGTCATAGGCGTTTTGTTCCATGTTTAAGAGAGGCATTTGAGAAAGGAGGCCAATTTTTATTTGCGAAGATAAGCGCAAAGTACCGCTTGTGGGCAAAAGTTGACCGGAGATAAGTGAAAACAACGTCGTTTTGCCAACACCGTTTCTGCCGATGATGCCGATTTTTTCGTTTTTGCGTACAGAAAATGAAATAGTATCCAAAATGGTTTGAGCGCCAAAGGATAGAGTAAGATTGCTTGCCGTAATTAACATGAAAGGATTCCTTAAATTTTTATTTACATCCTTTTATTTTGTTGGTATAATATAAATCGTTAAATATAAAACGATGTTATGTCCGAAGTGGATACATTTTTATTATATATAAATCACGTTGTTTTTTAAACAGAATTAAGGAAAAAGCAAAAATTGATTGCAATCCTCAAGGAGGAAAAGTGTGCAGACCTTTGCAAAAAATGCTCCGATGCCTGTCGTGAGGCGATTGCCGAAATATCATAAATATTTAAAGGAATTGCTTGAAGAGGGCGTAACAAAAATATCTTCGAAGAATTTGTCTGTGCGCATGGGTTCGACAGCATCGCAAATAAGACAAGATTTAAATTATTTTGGCGGATTTGGGCAACAAGGATACGGCTACAACGTATCAGAACTGATTGTAGCCATTGAAGAAATATTATCCATCCATGAAGTATATCGCTGTATCATAATTGGCGCGGGAAATTTGGGCAAAGCGATTCGAAATTATATTATGAATTTAGACGGAAATGCAAAAGTACTCGCAATGTTTGATGTAGATGCATCAAAAACGCAAGAAAAAGACGGCGAAATACCTGTTTATCACACCGATCAACTCAAAGAATATATGCGAAAGCGAGAAGTGGATGTTGCCATTCTCTGTGTCCCAAAATCTTCGGGTCCGCAGGCAGCTCAAGCAGTGATTGATGGGGGCATTCATGCTATTTGGAATTTTACCACGGCAGATTTGTCAGTACCGGAGGGGATCGTTGTCGAAAATGTGGCAATCAATGAAAGTTTTTATGTATTGACGTATTTGTTGTCAGAAAAACAGCAAAATCAAACTTGACAAGAGAATAGTGTGGCGTTACATTAAAAAAACGACAATGGCGTCAACAAAATTAATTTTGTTGACGTTTTTTGTAGGAGGCAAAAATGAAAAATGTTTACACGAAGGAAGATGTGCTAAAAAAAGCGGATGAGTTGGATGTGCAGTTTGTTCACCTGCAGTTTACGGATTTGTTAGGAACGCTAAAAAATATCTCTATTACCCGTTCGCAGCTGGAAAAGGCGCTGAACAATGAAATTATGTTTGACGGATCTTCCATTGACGGATTTGTTCGCATTGAAGAAAGCGATATGTATTTGTGGCCGGATATTGCTACTTTTGAGGTCTATCCTTGGAAACCTCACGTGGGTCAAGAGGCGCGATTGATTTGTGATGTGTACAGTTCTGACGAAACGCCTTTTGAGGGCTGTCCGCGCTATATTTTAAAAAAAGAGATCCAAAAGGCTGAAGCATTAGGGTATAAAATGTATGTAGGACCCGAATGCGAATTTTTCTTATTTCATTTAGACGATGACGGAAAGGCCACGCTGAGAACCAACGATGAGGCCGGATATTTTTCTTTGGCTCCTGTGGATTTGGGTGAAGCTGCACGCAGAGACATGGTATTAACGCTCCAGCAAATGGGATTTGAAATAGAAGCCTCGCATCATGAGGCAGCGCCGGGACAGCACGAAATTGATTTTAAGTATGCTGATGCGTTGACGGCGGCAGATGACATTATGACCTTTAAGATGGTCGTTCGCATCATTGCCCAAAGACACGGCTTACATGCTACGTTTATGCCGAAGCCGATTTTCGGTATTGCCGGATCAGGCATGCATGTAAACCAATCGTTGTTTCGCGGGGAAATCAATGTGTTTTATGATCCAAATGGAGAAAATCAATTAAGTAAAGAAGCTTACCATTATATTGCAGGTCTATTGAAATACGCACGTCCCATGACGGCTATTTCGAACCCGATTGTCAATTCGTACAAGCGCCTTGTTGCGGGATATGAGGCGCCGGCGTATGTGGCATGGTCATTAAAAAATCGAAGCCCGTTGATTCGCGTTCCGGGGAAGCGAGGAGCGAGTACGCGAATTGAGCTGAGAAATCCTGATCCGTCCGCCAATCCTTATTTGACATTGGCGGCAAATCTAGCAGCGGGTCTTGAAGGAATAAAAAAAGAATGGTTGCCTCCGCCTGCGCAAATGTCAAATTTGTATGAGATGAGTCGAGCCGAAAGAAAAGAGAGGGGAATCGAAAATTTGCCCAATACTTTGTACGAAGCAATTAAAGAGCTGGAAAGCTGCGAATTTTTACTCGATGTGCTTGGCCCTCATGCACGCGAAAAATATATCCATGCCAAAAAGACGGAATGGAACGATTACCGTATGCACATCAGTCAGTGGGAACTGGACACATATTTAAATACGATATAATTCGTTTTTCATAGCAGAAAAAGTCTGAAGATTTGATCTATAGGCATCTATATATTTGCACACGAAAAAGTTTTTGCATTGTAAAATAAATTATTCAGAAAAAATCAGAATATTTAAATATTTTACTTGCATTACACTTTCCACATGCTATAATAATAGGAAAATTATTTAAAGTGAAAAGGAAGGATTACGCTATGAACATGAAAGTAAATTTAGTCAAAGAGAGAAAAGAAAAACCGGCATGGGATGACTGCGGATTTTGTAAATATTATACAGATCACATGTTTGTCATGGAATATGATGATTCACAAGGATGGTATAATGCGCAGATTAAAAAGTACGGCCAATTCCTAATTGATCCTTCCGCACTCGTTTTTCATTACGGTCAGGCATCTTTTGAGGGGATGAAGGCATTTTACGGTGTTGACGGGAAAATCAGACTTTTCAGACCCGAAATGAACCTGGCAAGAATGAATCAAACGCATGAACGTTTGGCAATGGCGCAATTTGACAGTGAATTTGTTTTAGAAGCAATCAAAAAACTCGTTGTGATTGATAAAGAGTGGGTTCCGCCGGTAGAAGGTATGTCGTTGTACATTCGACCCTTCAGCATTGCAACCGGCACGGTCTTGGGTGTAAAACGCTCTGATAAATATAAATTATTCGTTATTCTTTCGCCGGTTGGCGCCTATTATCCCGAAGGGGTAAAACCGACAAAAATTTATGTTGAAGATAAATATGTTCGCGCTGTCGAAGGCGGTATCGGTGGGTACAAAGCCTCTGCCAACTATGCGGGCACGATGAAACCCGGTGAAGAAGTACTTGAAAAAGGTTTTTCACAAATTTGTTGGTTGGATGCGAAAGAAAATAAATATATAGAAGAAGTCGGGACGAGCAACATCATGTTCGTGATAGACGGAAAGTTGATTACACCTTCGTTGGAGAGAGGAACCATTCTGCCCGGCATTACGCGTAATACGGTAATTCAATTGGCAAAAGAATGGGGCATTCCGGTAGAAGAAAGAGATTTGTCTGTGAAAAAGGTGTTTAAAGCGGCAGAAGAAGGAAAATTGACGGAAGTTTTTGCAACTGGTACTGCTGCGGTTATCTCGCCGGTAGGATTGATGAAGTGGAAAGACAAAGAAGTTATAATCAATAATCAGGAAATCGGGCCGTTGTCACAAAGACTTTATGATGAAGTGACGGCTATCCAATACGGACAAAAAGAAGATACGAGAGGTTGGGCGCCGGTTATCGGTTAAAGAACAAAAACCCGCGAAAGCGGGTTTTTAAATGCAAAAATACTGTACAAAAACAATTGTGAAAAAAAGAGAATATGACTGATACATATTCTCTTTTTTGATGAAGGTAAAAGGATTTAAAACCATATCGTACCGTAAAATACTTTTTTGTAAGAGATTTTATTAACGTATTGTTTCATTTGTTTATGGCGATTGTTTAAAAACGAAATCTTTCGTCACTAATGGCAAAACATAACAACAAGTGTTGTTAGAAAGAGATGGTTGAGGGTCAGAAACTTTTGTCAATAAATATTTTGTCGCGCGTGATTTCTTTGATGTTTTGGGTAGCAGTCATCATCATGGCTTCTTTGAATTGCGCTGCCAGCATGTTGGTATAAAATGACACGCCTTCCATACCGCCGCCATAGACCGCGACAGGGTAGGGCCGTCCCAAAAGCACGGCATCTGCACCCATTGCAAGGCATTTAAAAATATCTACACCGCTGCGAATGCCGCCGTCAATAAAGACTTTCATGTTTCCTTGTACGACCTTACAAATTTCTTCAAGCATTTCAATAGGGGCGGGGGTTTGATCTTGAACACGACCGCCATGGGTGGAGACTACAATGGCGTAAGCGCCTGCATCCATGGCTTTTTTGGCGCCGGCAGCGGTCATAACGCCCTTGATGAGCACGGGAATTTTTACACTTTGCACAAGATTGGCAAGCTGTTTGACAGACTTGGGACCCACAGGGTTTTTGCCGCCTTGCACCAACGCCAGTCCGGCGCCGTCTACATCGGTGCAAACGGCCAGTGCACCAGCTTCTTCAGAGGCCTTGAATTGTTCGGCCATTACTTCCAGAGGCCAGGGCTTAACGGTGGGAATGCCCCAACCGCCGGCTTCTTTAATGGGCTTGAGGGTTTCGTCATCGGTAGGGTCAAAAAATGTAAAAGCCAATGTACCTGCATTTTTGCAACCGTCTACGACAGCCTTCGTATAGGCTTGTTGATCGTATTTTGGACCATATTGCAAAGGTGTGCCGGCAATGGGAGCGGCAAAGGCGGGAAAAGCGAAGTTTTGACCAAAAAAGGTGCAGGAAGTATCGATAGGAGCTTCTTCGTAAATGGTATCCATATGCACCTTTATTTGCTGGAGTTTATTGTAGGAGCGAACAAATCCGTCTCCTGTGGCTTTGCCTCCCGGGCCGGGCATAACACCGCGGCAAGCCTCGCCGTTACAGATTTTACAAGCTTTACAGTTTCCGTTCATGTTTTCTCTTGCATTTTTTAAGAGTTCTGCATAGTTCATAGAAATTCCTCCTTATTTATTAGCCCTACGAATATACAGGCTATGTTATTTAATCATAATAGATGTTTCGAGCACCTGTTTCCACCAGGAAAAATGAAGAAATAAATGCACAGATATAAAACAAAGCAAGCAATAAAAACGCCTTTTGGAAAAGCGCAATACCGGAGAGCATAGGTGTGTAGCGTTCGATAATTGTGCCAAAGATAATAGGTGCCACTGCTCCGCCCAAGAAAGGCGCTGTGTTGACGACCGAAGTGGAGATGCCGGAAAATTCCGGATTGCTGATTTCTTTTGCAATCGCCAGAGACAAAATGTAGCCGGTGTTGGCAGCGCCGCTGATGACGATGAGTGTTGCAGCCACCGGTAAGGAGACACGATTCCCCGCAAAAGCAAAAACACACCAAATGACAACATTAACGGCAGCAAAGAGTACAGAGGGAAGTTTTCTTCGCTTAATGAGGTCTGATATTTTGCCGATGGCCACGCAGCTTAAGGCGAAAACGGTGGTTTGAATAAACATAATATTACCTGCGGTGAGCATGGTTACGTCATAGGTTTCTGTGAAAAAAGCGGGTCCCCAAGCAATAATGGTAAAACTGCATGCCGGAGCAAAAAACATGTATAGAACCAAAGGCCATATTTTTTTGTTTTTGAAAGTTTCCAATAAAATGGAACCGAGCTTGATTTGAGAGGCAGGTGCTGTATTTGCAGGGGCATGTAAGGGAGCAAAGCCTTTATCTTCAGGTCTGTTGACAACAAAAAATGCTGAGGCAATCACCAGCAAAAGGATGAGTCCGCTTACGGATAGAAAGGTGATGCGCCAAGAAGCCAGTGCAATGATGAAAGCAAGGGGACCTTGCGCCAAAGCGCCGCCCATATTGCCCACAAACGAAGTCAGTCCTGTCATAAATCCATATTCGTTTGCCAAATACCATTGCGTTTGCAATTTTAAAATTGCGATAAAAAATGCGGAAGTACCCATACCAATCAACAGGCGTGATATCATCAAAACAGGCACGGAACCTGCAAGACCGAAGAGTGCTGAGCCCAGTGCCGTGATGGTTCCGCCAATGATCACCATTTTTTTTGCGCCGATGGTATCTACAAAAATGCCTACGGGTATTTGCAAAATCATATAAGTATAAAAATACATAGAGTTGAGTGTCGAAAATCCTACTGCGCCCAATGCAAAGGCGGCTTCCAGTTCGTTTTTGATAACGCCGGGGGAGAGGCGCAGGAAGCTTCCTGTACAATACAACAGTAAAACAATGATATAGATAAGCCAGCGATAAGAATAAAGTGAATTTTCTTTGCTTGATTGCGTCATGTGCTAAACTCCTTTTTTCAATAATAAAGAAATACAAAAAAAAACAAATATATGTTTCATTAGAAATTAGTATAGCAAAAAAACGGATTAATAGGTAGCCATAAAAGCGTTTTCGATGTGTGAAAGAGAACCGTTTTCATATATTTCAATCACATCAAAGCGAATATCTACATCTTCGATTTGCCGGTCGGTCAAATAGCGCAGAGCGGTTTTGGTGATTTTTTGCATTTTTTGATGTCCTACGGCCATAGCCGCAGTGCCGTAAGCGCTGTTTTTACGCGTTTTCACTTCACAAAACACCAGATAATCGCTATCTTGAAAAATAATATCGATTTCCCCGTGAAAAGTTGTATAGTTTTGTGCAAGGATGCGACAGCCTTTTTCTTGCAAATAAGCTACTGCTTGAAACTCGCCGGCATTGCCGGTGGTTTTTTTGTTGGATGCTGTGAGAATGTTTTTGAGAAAGCTTTTTCGATGAATCGGGCAGGGACCGAATTTGTTGATAGCGGCCATATGCGCAGCGGTTCCGTATCCTTTATTGAGGTCAAAATCATAGGCGGGATATTGCGCTGCATAGTCATACATCATTTTATCTCGCGTAACTTTTGCGATGATGCTGGCTGCCGCCACCGAATAATAGCGTTCGTCGGCTCTGTGCGGGTAAGCTTGAGGGATAGTGGTATTAAGGGGTACGGCATCAATGAGCAATGCGTTCGGCTTGGGATTTAATTGCGAGACAGCCAAAAGCATGGCTTTTTTGGTGGCAGTTAAAATATTGGTTGCATCAATGTGATTGTTATCAACAATGCCTATACCGATGCTGACAGCGTGATGTTGAATTTCATCAAAAAGTTTTTCCCGCATTTTTTCGGAAAGTTTTTTGCTGTCGTTGATATAGAATAGTTTTAAGTCCGGTGGCAATATCACAGCGCCAGCCACTACAGGTCCTGCCAAGGGACCGCGCCCGGCCTCGTCAACGCCTGCAATCATCGTATGGATGGACTGAAAGACAGATTGCTCTGCCGCAATCATCTTTTCAATTCGTTGCCGTTCTTTTGCTTGTGTGGCGTCAATTCTTTTGAGGCGATGTAAATAATCAGATACATTTTTGCGGGGGTCAATCGCCAGTGCATCATAATATTGCCTGTATTGGTCGGGTTCTTTGGCGTCGAAAAAATTTTGTATTTGGGCAAAGGTCATTTTGCTGAAATCAATCATGGCTCGCTCCGTTTATGGCTTGATAGGTGGTAACTGTAGCGTGATTTTACCGATTTTGCCGTTTTTGAATTCGTCAAAAACCATGTTAGAGGCTCTGTCTATGTCTGTTTCGCCGCCTTTTATTAGCAACCCTCGATTGCGGGCAATGTCGGACAAAAGCATTTCTTCCGAAAGAGTAAGATCGCTTAGTTTATAGCGCGTTTGGAGCAAAGCGGGATAGCGTTGTTTGAGAAAAGTGAGAATCTCCAAGCAGAGGGCGTATTTATCAAAGACGGTTTCTTTGATACTGCCCAAAGCAGCGAGAACAAATGCATCTTCATGGCGATGGATTTTCGGTACCAAAATACCCGGCGT
Organism: Eubacteriaceae bacterium UBA1433; assembly: GCA_002329295.1. Taxonomy (GTDB): domain Bacteria; phylum Bacillota; class Clostridia; order Eubacteriales; family UBA1433; genus UBA1433. The sequence continues at coordinate 211,907 of DCTT01000026.1, read as the reverse complement.
ATCCATCATGTGCAATTCATTGCTGAGACGTATCCATTGATTGCCCCGTGTAACTCCCGGTCGATTCTCGGTTTTGGCACCGGAAGAGCGAGTGAGGGTATTGATCAACATAGACTTCCCTACATTAGGAAAGCCGAGGACCATGATTCGCGCTGCACGCTGATATCGTTTTGTAACGAGGCGTTTTTGGCTAAGCAGTGTCAAAAGACTTTTGATTCCCTGATGTGTCATGGCATCGCAAAAGACGAAAGGATCAGGAGTTTTCATCAGATACTTTGTCCACTTTGCGGTTATGGTATCGTCAGCCAAAGAAGACTTGTTATAGGCGACGATACGTTTTTTTTCACCCAACAAATCTGTTAGTTCATTGTTTCTTGTAGAAAGAGGCGCCCGAGCATCGCACACTTCCAGTACGGCGTCTACTTGTTTGAGCTGCTCCTGAATCAGTCGCATTGCTTTGGCCATATGGCCGGGAAACCAATGGATATTTGTTTTATTTTCTATAGGAATCACTTCTTTATATTATTTTTTACTTAATGATTTCAATGATTTTAATTGTTTTTTTGCATGCCTTTTTTTCCACAGATTGATTGTAACAATAATCATCATAAGAGCTAATGTAACGGATCCTATTAATTGTCCAATTGCTGCTGCGGGAACCGGTTCTAACGGCCAAGGTTTTATAAATGCTGCAAGGCATGCTCTAAATACCCAAACAACCGTTAAAAATGTATAAAAAACGATTGTTTCAAAATTTAGTTTGAAAATGCTTTTTCTTAATAAAATTAAAACGAAACTACTTCCAAACAATAAAGCTGAAAAACATAAATTTGTATAATCAATTCCTACAATTAAATTTTCATACTGCATAGGTAAATAATCGTACCATTTATATAAATTTGGTACAAAAAAATGCCAAAATCCGACAAGGATACTTATTACCAAAGTAATATGATATACAATTTTAATTCCTGTATTTACCTGAATATTATCTGATCTTTCCATATTTCTATTTCCTATCATATCCGTATGGTTTAATTACCTGTCCTGTAGGGAGAGTTAAAATTATTGAAAGGCCAAACGCGAAAAATGACTTTGCCGTCAATATTTTCTTCTGCAATAAAACCCACGGAAGGATAGCGACTGTCTTTGCTGCGGGGGCGGTTGTCGCCCAACACAAAATAAAATCCTTTGGGAACGATGACTTCGGCAAAATCATCATAGATCAAATCGGGCTGAAGATAGCCTTCTTCAAGGGCAATGCCGTTTTTGTAAACGGTGCTTTGTTGAATTTTTATTCTATCGCCGCCTTTTCCAATAATACGTTTCACATATTCGGCGTTTGAGGAAACATTAATAATCACGATATCTCCGTAATCAGGCTTGCCGATGACATAGGAAATTTTACTGACCAGCAGCCGGTCACCTTCGTGGAGAGTATCTAACATGCTGATGCCCTCCACTCGTGCAAACAAAAAAACAAAAGAACGCAAGATAATCGCAATGATTAAGGTGATGACAATTGCTTGTGTCCACTCTGCAAATGCTGATTTCGGTTGTTTTTTTTGATTCATAAGCGCCTTTCTTTTGTCAGGGTTTGCTGTACTTTACAAGAAAACACTTTACAGGTCTTGCTAATACTATACTACAACTTTTATTTTTTTCCTAATGAATCTTCATAAAAAAATAAAATCAGCATTGCTGATTTTATTTCGTTGCTTTATTTTCCAGTCTTTTTTCTTTGACTCTTGCCGACTTACCTACTCTGTCTCTTAAATAGTATAATTTGGCTCGGCGCACTTTGCCGCGTTTGGCAACTTCTACTTTATCGATGACAGGTGAGTGAACAGGAAATGTTCTTTCAACGCCTATGCCGTAAGAGATTTTTCTTACTGTAAAAGTTTCGCCGATTTGTCCGTTTTGTTTTTTGATGACAATGCCTTCAAAGATCTGGATACGCTCTCTTTTGCCTTCAACAACTTTTACATGTACTTTCACCGTATCGCCTACTTGGAAGGAAGGAACGGACTCTTTTAAATATTCGCTTTGGATAGCCTCTATAAGATTCATCACTGCTACCTCCTTTTCTATAATGATTGGATGATTGTTTTATCGATGTTTGTTTTGGTAGATATCATATAAATCAGGTCTGTGTTTTTTGGTTTGTTCCAGCGAGCTGTTTTGTCGGAATTCTTTGATTTTTTCGTGGTGTCCGCTGAGCAAAACTTCTGGAACCGCTAAACCTTGAAAAATTTCGGGACGTGTGTAGTGCACATATTCCAATAAGCCGTTTTCAAAACTTTCTTCAGAGCTGCTTTGTGTATTGCCCAAAAATCCGTTTTTGTAGCGCAAGATGCTGTCCATCAACACGATTGCGGCGATTTCACCGCCGGTGAGGACAAAGTCTCCGATAGACACATACTCGTCCACCGTTAAATCCAATGCTCTTTGGTCAATGCCTTCATAGTGACCGCAAAGCAAAATCATACTTTCAAGTTCGCTGTATTTTTTTGCCAACGCATTGTCTAAAGTTTGCCCGATGGGAGAAAGACAGACAACAGGACCACAAGAGAGTTGTTTTGCAGCCTGTACGGCATCATAGACCGGTTGAGGTGTAAGTACCATTCCTGCACCGCCGCCATAAGGATAATCGTCGGTGTTTCGATGTTTGTCTTTTGAGTAAGAACGAATATTGACAAAGTCGATTTTTGCAATACCCTTTTGCAGCGCTCGCGGCAGGATGCTGTAATTTTGATAGGCTTCGATCAATTCTTCAAACAATCCGACACAGACAAAGTTAATCACATTCTACTCCGTTCGTTAAATCTACCTGAATTTTGCCTTGTTCGATTAGCGGGATAATGTTTTGTTGCAACGCAGGCAACAGATAGCTTTTCTCACCTTGTATATAAAAAACATCTACGGCTCCTGTTTGTATGATATCCGCAAGGTGACCGATAGGGTTGCCTTGAGTGTCATAAACAGCTAAACCAACAAGATCGTTAAGATAATATTCGTTTTTATCGAGGGGAGAAGCTTGTGCACGCTCAATATAGACAAGGCGTCCTTTTAAGTTTTCGGCTTGGGTGCGGTCGTTGATTTCGTCAAACTTGACTCGCAGGATATTTCCCATCATTTCAACTTTTTCGATATGTAATACCGATTTTGTGCAATCGGGATCCAGCCAAAGATGTCGGAGTTCAAAAAAGCGCTCCGGCTGATCGGTCAGCGGATAGATTTTTACATATCCTTTGATGCCGTGAGCTGAAATGATTTTGCCGATTTCGAAATGGTTGGACAAAGTGTTTTTCATTATCCGACAATTTCGAGCATAACGCGGCAATTTTCTTTCATAGCGGCGGCTTTGAGTACGGTACGTATTGCTTGAGCAACGCGACCTTGTTTGCCGATTACTTTGCCCATATCCGATTCGGCTACTCGAAGTTCTAACAGGATAGTACCGTCTTCGTCACGTTCGGTGACATGGACTTCATCGGGATAGTCGACCAAAGCTTTTGCAATGGTGATAACAATTTCTTTCATAATTACCTCGCATTTCTATGAAATGATGCCTTCTTTTTTTAACAGCGCCTTGACGGTTTCTGTTGGTTGAGCGCCGCAGCTGAGCCATTTTAATGCTTTTTCTTTATCGATGCTCAAATCCTTTTCTCCTACCGGTTTATAAAAACCGATTTCCTCGATATTTCTGCCGTCTCTGGGGGCTCTTGCGTCTGCCACAACAATTCTGTAATAAGGTTTTTTCTTTGCGCCCATTCGTTTCAGTCTGATTTTTACTGCCATTTTTTCACCTCCTCTGCATCAAGATAAAGAATGATTTATCACATAAAAGGAAAATTCATCTTTCCTCTTTTGCCTGCTTTGCCGGAAAATTGCTTCATGAGTTTTTTGCTTTGCTCATATCCGTTAATTAGCCGATTGACATCGCTGACTTGCGTGCCGCTGCCTTGGGCAATGCGCCTGCGGCGCGAGGCGTTGAGCAACGCCGGATTGATGCGCTCTTTTTTGGTCATGGATTGAATGATTGCACGCTGATGCAACAGATCCTTTTCATTTATTTTCATGCCTTTCAACTGTTTGCCTGCAGGTAACATTTTAAGTACTTCTTCCAGACCGCCCATTTGTTGCATTTGCTCCATTTGTTCCAAAAAATCTTCTAACGTAAAGGCGTTTTTTGCCAGTTTTTGACTCAATTCCAGCGCAGACTGTTGATCGTAGGCTATTTCGGCCTTTTCAATCAGTCCTAAAATATCGCCCATGCCCAAAATTCTGCCCACGAGACGTTCGGCATGAAATTCTTCAAAGTCGGATATTTTTTCGCCAACGCCGCAAAACTTAATGGGTTTCTGGGTCACATGGGTTACAGATAATGCGGCGCCCCCTCGCGTGTCGCTGTCCAGCTTTGTCATGACAATACCGGTTAAGCGCAGCGCTTCGTCAAAAGCATTGGCGGTATTGAGGGCATCTTGACCCGTCATGGCGTCAATGCACAGCAGAATCTCGTGAGGATCCACCGCAGAAGCGATTTGTTTGATTTCGCTCATCATGACTTCGTCAATGCTCATTCTGCCGGCCGTGTCGATAATTAAGATGTCTTTGTGCTCTTTCTTTGCCTGGAGCAGTGCTTCGGCAGCAATGGTTTCAGGCTTTTCAGGAATATAAAAGACCGGAATATCGATTTGTTTGCCCAGTGTCTGCAACTGTGTTACTGCTGCAGGGCGGTAGGTGTCGCAGGCTGCCAACAATACTTTTTTATTTTGTTTTTTTAAGAGTTGTGCCAGTTTTGCTGCAGTGGTGGTTTTGCCGCTGCCTTGAATGCCTGCCATGAGTATAACGGTTAATCCCTGGGTATTCAGTTTGAGTTTGTTGTCTTGGCCGGAAAGAATTGCTGTCATCTCATCGCGAACAATCTTGATGTATTGTTGAGAAGGGGTCAGGCTCTTCATGACTTCATCCCCTAAAGCGCGCGCAGAAAGTTTGTCTACAAAGTCTTTAACCACTCGATAGTTTACGTCGGCTTCCAACAAAGCCAGCCTGATTTCTCTGCCGGCGGTTTTGATATCGGCTTCGGTAAGTTTTCCCTTTTTTTTCAGTTTGGCAAAGGCTTCTTGCAGTTTGCCGCTAAGATGATCAAACATAACATACTCCTGTTTATGAAAGCTCGCCCAGTTCGCATAAAAGTTTTTCAATGGCCTCCATGACAGTTTGCTGCTGCGCAGGAATGGAGAGTTGGGTAAGCTGATGTTGAATTTCTTTGATTTTGCAATTCAGCTGCTGTTGTTTTTTGACGAGACCCAAATATTGTTCGTGTTTTTGTAAAACGGCCTCGCCTTTTTTGATGCTGTCATAAGCGCCTTGGCGCGAGATATGATAGATTGCGGCGATTTCGCCCAAAGAGTAATCTTCCTCATAGTGCAAACGCATCATTTCTCGCTGTTTGTCTGTGAGGAAAGAACTGTAATAGTCCATCAGCATGGAAATATGCAGGCGTTCTTTCATAAAAACCTCTATCGTAAAGCAAAAAAGCTTTATAAAGTAAAAAAACTTGACAGCGAGATTATTTTATAGAACACGGTTAAGTTTGTCAAGGGAAAATGTAAAATAAAAATTAACTGTTTGATATCGTTTCTACGATATGTTAAAATCAAATAGTTCAAAAAAAGATTTTTTCGAAGGAGGTATCTGCCAATGATTTCCATTTATTATACCGAAGATAATAAATTGCTGAAAAGTGAAACGATTTTACCGGACAGTTGGGTGCATTTGGTGAGGCCTACCGCAGAAGAAGTGGAGTTTTTGCACAAAGAACTCGACATTGATATTGACTTTTTAAGAGCATCTTTGGACGAAGAAGAACGTGCCAGGTTAGAAGTAGAAGACGGGCACACGATGATGATTGTGGATACGCCCATTGTGGAAGCTACCGAAGAGATCGGAGACGGATACATGTACAGCACCATCCCTGTCGGGGTTGCACTGACAGAAAACAATATTATTACGATCTCTCTAAAAGAGGTGCCGGTACTCAAATATTTTTATGATTTTCGCATGGGGAAATTTTCCACAAAAAAAAGAAATCGAATGTTGTTGCAGATTTTGTATCGTAATTCCGTATTGTTTTTATCGTACTTAAAACAAATCGATAAAAACAGCACGAGAGTTGAGCAGGAATTGCATAAATCTTTAAAAAATCAAGAGCTGATTCAAATGTTAAAGTTGGAAAAGAGCTTGGTGTACTTTGCCACTTCCCTGAAGTCCAACGAAGTGGTGATGGAAAAACTGATGCGCATGTCTTTTATCAAAAAATATCCGGATGACATGGAATTATTAGAAGACGTCATTATAGAAAATAAACAAGCCATCGAAATGTGTAATATTTATAGAGATATTTTGAGCGGAACGATGAATGCTTTTGCATCAGTGATTTCAAACAATTTAAATATTGTCATGAAACTCTTGACATCCATTACGATTATTTTATCTATCCCCACGCTGATTGCCAGCCTCTGGGGCATGAATGTTGGCGTGCCGTTTGCAAACAATCCGTTTGGTTTTGTTATCGTGATTGCCATTTCCGTACTCATTGCTTTGGGAAGCGCCGTAGTGATGGTGCGCAAAAACATGTTGTGAAGCCTGAAAAAAACAGGGATAAAAAAAGAAGCGGTTTCGCTTCTTTTTTTCATGTATTTAAATTAATACGCTCGAGCCAGATAAACCATTTGAGAAGTATTTTCACCGCAGCAAATACATTTGTCACTGCCGATGTCTTCTTGCGCGAAAGGAATGCAGCGAATGCTGGTGCCCGTGAGTTCTTTGAGTTTGTCTTCACATTCTCTGCTGCCGCACCACATGGCTTTGATAAAGCCGGGATTTGCTTTCAATTTCTGAACCATTTCTTCAATGCTGTGGGCGATCTGTGTTTTTTCATCCCGCATTTTTGTGGCCCGTTCGAGCATGTTTGCTTGAATGTCTTTCAGCGTATCTTGAGCAGTTTGCGCTGCGTCTTTCAGCAACACATCAAATTTTTCTCCCGTATCGCGTCGTACAAATACGCATTTTTCGTTTTGGATGTCCTTTGGTCCGATTTCAATACGCAGCGGCACACCTTTCATTTCCCAGTCATTAAACTTGAAGCCTGGAGTTAGTCCANNCAGCGGCACACCTTTCATTTCCCACTGGCTGAATTTCCAGCCCGGAGAGTAAGCGTCTGAATCGTCAATTTTTACGCGGATGTCCTTCAGTGTATCTTTTAATGCATAAGCGTGATCCAAAACGCCTTCTTTATGTTGGGCAATAGGAACAACAATCACTTGAATCGGTGCGATTTTCGGCGGCAGCATCAGACCGCTGTTGTCTCCGTGCACCATGATAACGGCGCCGATGAGGCGGGTAGAAACGCCCCAGGAAGCGTGGTAGGGATATTCCCGTTCGCCTTGGCGATTGGTATACATGATATCAAAGGCTTTTGTAAAGTGACGACCGAGGTTGTGGCTGGTGCCTGACTGCAACGCCTGCCCGTCGTGCATCAAGGCTTCCATCGTGTAGGTGGCCTGTGCACCGGCGAATTTTTCCTTTTCGCTTTTTTGACCTACGACCATGGGAACGGCCAGATATTCCTCGGCCACTTGGCGGTAGATTTCAAGCATTTGCATGGTTTCTGCCTGTGCCTCTTCTTCGGTTTCGTGCAGTGTATGACCTTCCTGCCATAAAAATTCTGATGTACGAAGAAAAGGGCGGGTGGTTTTTTCCCAACGTACTACGTTGCACCATTGATTGTATAAAAAGGGAAGTTGGCGCCAGGTGTGGAGCCATTTGGCATACATGCTGCAAATAATGGTTTCGGATGTGGGGCGGATGCAATATCTTTCTGTCAGTTCGTTGTTGCCGCCATGCGTAACCCATGCCACTTCGGGTGCAAATCCTTCTACGTGCTCGGCCTCTTTTTGCAAAAGACTTTCGGGAATGAGCAGCGGGAAATACATATTTTCATGGCCGGTTTCTTTAAAACGTTTGTCATAAGCATTTTTAATATTTTCCCAAATGGCAAAGCCGTAAGGGCGAATGACCATAAAGCCCTTAATCGGCGAGTAGTCCGCAAGTTCGGCTTTCATAATGACATCGGTATACCATCTGGCAAAGTCTTCTTCCATATTGGTGATGGCTTCAATCGTTTGCTGTTTTTCTTTTGACATGTTTGCTGTTCTCCCTATTCTATCTTTGTATGCTTTGAACGCTTTTTATAATATACCACAGCTGCCAGAACAATTGCTATAAGAGAAATGAAGACAATAAGAAAAGTTATCAAAAAAGATGTCGGCAGTTTGACGGGCTCCATATCAAAAGTCAACTCTTCGCCATCGGCAGTCGTAGCTTTGGCTTGCAATTGTATGGTTTTGTCATTTTCATAATTTTGATTTGTTATATATATCGATTGCACTTCTCCAACATTAAGTGAAGAAAGTGTATGGACAACCGTGTTGTTTCGAACATCTACAATATCGATTTTTTGAAAACTCGTGTTGCCGTCATTGGCCAAAATCACATCAAAAATAATATTTTTCCGATCTTTTGCCAGGATATTTTCTAATAAGAGCATTATGCTGGGCTGATTCTTTTTCATTACTTCAAATGTTTGCCGCTCAATCATGAAGGTGCTCTTGGTTTGCTGTGCATCTTGTATGGTAAGGGTGACAATAGGGTTGCTGATAAAATCGGCAGTAAATTTATGTGTGGCAGAAAAACGCACTTCGTCTCCGGCCTTAATGGAATGGCTTTGATAGATTTCACCCAAGATGCCATCGACAATTACTACATCGGACACATCTTTGGAAGAAATATTTTTTACCGTATAGTTAATGGCAGTATCCTGATAAAAAGGAAGTCTGTCCCCTTCAATGCTTCGTGTGATGGTCAGAGAAGGCGGAGCAGAGGTTGTGACGAAGGTGTACTCTGCTTTAAAAGGAACGGTGGTGTTGGGCACATAGGCGTAAACGGCATAGGAATATTGGGTATTTGGTTGCAAAACGACATTTTTTTTCACAGAAAGGCTTTGCCCTCTTGCGACAGGGCCGAAATCAAAAATCGGTTCTGCGGAAGCTCTGTTGTTTTCGTCTAAAAGATAGACATAAGAAGATAAGATGTCATAGGATAAATCGTTTTTTATTTCAAAAATAATTTCTACCGTTTCATCAGAAGGAATAAAAGTTTTGGCGGGTAGTGCCGATAAAGAGAGCTTGGGCTCAACGGTGGCAGCTACAATTTTTCCGGATATGTGTACGTCGTTCAATTCGGTTCTTACTTTTTTGCCGGTAAGCAAATCGGTATATTCTACAATCAAATAAGAATTTACATCGCCCGGCGGCAGATAAAAATCTTTTTGAAAGCGTTTGGTGACGCCCGGAGTCAACTCGCCGATGGATTCAATAAGTCCGTGAACGGAGTCGTAGAGAGCAACGTCCGCGATTTTTGCATTGGATGACAGAGTGATTTTTCCACCGAAATAAATGGGAAAGTCACTCAGCGCCACCGGAGAGGCATCCGTGATATAACTGGCGTTGAATGTGGGAGAATAGACAAAAATATCTGCGGTATGGGAGGAATATTCCTGCCAGCCCATCGTGCCTTTATAGCGCAGTCTATATTGAAAAGTAACTTTTTTTCCGTAAGCGCTTGTCATAACAAGGTTGGTTCCGTTGAGGGTTACCGAAGCATCTTTTTGGATAGAAGCAGGCAAATTGATCCAGTCGGTAATTACGGCGCCTGACTCGGCAAGAACCCTTTCCTGCAACACAATATCCAGTGTACCATTAGAAGAAGTGTGATTGGTAACGGTGTAGGATTGAGAAAACGTGCTGTCGGCACTGATATAATAGATGCCGTCAATGTCTTTGCCGCTGCCTGCCGAAAGACGCCGATCCACCTTTAATGTCAGGTTGACATCGCCCTTTGGTGCAAAGGCAAAGGCGGAAATCGCAGTGGATGATAAGAGTGCCACAACGCATAGACAAAACAGAAAAATACGAGTCAAAAAAATTTTCTTGTACATATCATTTCCTCTAAATAGAGCTTGAGATCGTTTTATTATAACAAAAAACATTTAAAAAACAAAAATTCGCTCAGAAGAAACAAAAAAAGCGATTATTTTTACAGTGCTTTTTCATAGCATTTCTTCAAGAAGAGGCGGGTACAGCGTTTGCTTGGTTTATAATAAGTGCGCCAGAGTTTTTTGCATATAAAAACACAAAGCAATAAGCGTATGATAGGACGAAGAATACACCGTGCCAAAAATCAACAGAATAGGGTAAAAGCAGCTCAGTATAATGAACGTATTGAACAATCAAGAAAGATAAAGAGCGATTGTTGATGCGGTTTGGTAGAGAAAATCAGAAGGCATTTGAACCAAACATGAAAAAAAGATGGAAAAACTTAATAAAAAATCAGCCTTTCGGCTGATATGGGCAAAAAAGAATCATTCGTCTATCAGCCTCTTTCTGAGTTTTACAAGCTCGATTTGGCTTTCAAGCAGGCGTTCTTCCATCAATTCGTATTCGTTTTTCATTTTTTCGTTATCGGTTCTCACTTCCGACAGACGTGTTTTGTATCCTGCGATAATGGCGTTGGCGCGGTTTAACTCTTCGGTAACTCGCCGGATTTCTTCCTGGCATTGTTCGATTTTTTGCGCTTCAGCACTTGCGGCATTTGCGGCAACTTCCATCGGTGATAGTACGGGAGGGGGCTGTGTCTCGTCGCTGCTTGATGTATGCTCTTCTGCCGGGGGAGTCTCCTGCATTGTAGAGGACGTTGCAGAGGTTGCAGTATAAGGAACAGACTCAGATCTTTTCTTTTGAGGCGGATTAGCATCAGCCGTTTCTTTTTTTTGCAGATTAAAAAAGGCTTTTTGTCCTTCAAGCACTTCTTCGCTCAAATTGAGACAAGTCAAAATCAGCGCCATGTAGTTGCTGATATAAGGATTATTTTTCTTTGTTTCATTTAATGCGAATTCCAGATAATGAATGGTGTCTTCAATTTTTGCGGTATCATTTGTGTTGGTTAAAAAAGAATAATCCGAACCTAAAATTCTTACATTGACCTTATTTTTCTTTTCCATATCGGTACGCATCCCTCTTAAACAAAATAAATAAAATGATAGATAGTAGCAGGCATCTATTGCAAACTATTATATAGTATTTACAATGGAATTACAAATACAAAATTTTCTGAATATAACGGCAAAAAACCGCGACAAGCAGGTTGAATTTACCGAAAAAAAAAGGTATGATAAAAACAACAGCATTTGTCAGACTATGCAATTGAGGTGAAAGAATGAATTTTATGCAAAAGGCCGAAATGTTCGCATCTTGGGCAGAGGAGAAAAAAGCGGAAGATATTCGCATTATTGACGTATCAAAGTTAACGGCAATCACCGATGCTTTTGTCATTTTAAGTGTTGCCAACGAAAGGCAGCTGGATGGGTTGGCAGACCATATTTATTTGCAGGCAAAAGAAAACGGACTGGGCATTCCCAGTATGGAAGGCAAAAAAGCAAGCAGATGGGTGTTGATGGATTTTGGCGATGTGGTCATTCATTTGTTTCACAAAGAGGAAAGAGCCTATTATGATATTGAAAAATTATGGTCTGACGGGGAGTGTATCTTTTTCCCGCAACGGGAAGAGGCAGAAAAGTAAAAGATTCAAAAACCGCATATTGCGGTTTTTTCTTTTTTGAACAGTGACAAAAATACTCGCTGAAGGGGATGTGGCTTCTCAAAGCAAAGTGTGATGAAACGGCTGTTTTTCTGAAAGACTGTGATATGATAAGTGAGAACATATGTTTTGTGAAAATAATAAAAATATGATATAATATTTTATCAAAAAATCAGCGAAGAGCGCAGAAATATTGAAACAATATGAATGAGATATTTAACAAAATAAAACAGAACGATTTGACCATCATTGCCGGTCCTTGCGCAGTGGAAAGTGAGCAGATGATTTTTTCGATTGCCGAAAAAATCAAAGAGGCCGGGGCGCATATTTTGCGTGGCGGTGCATTTAAAATGCGTACAAGTGTACACGATTTTCAAGGGTTGGGCAAAGAGGGAATAAAAATGCTGCGTGCCGCGGCGGATAAATATAATCTTCCTATCATTAGCGAGATAGTCGATGTTCGTGATATGGAGCTGTTTTGTGAATGGGTGGATATTATTCAAGTGGGAATGCGCAACATGTATAATTATCCTTTGCTTCGCGCTTTAGGCAAAACAGAAAAGCCCGTTTTTATCAAGCGAGGAATGAGCGCCACGTTAGAGGAATACCTCAAAGCAGTGGAATATGTTGAGCAGGGCGGTAACAGGCAAATCATTCTTTGCGAGCGCGGCGTGCGCGGCTTTGATGTGGCAACAAGAAATATTTTAGATGTCGGTGCTATTGCCCTTTTAAAGAAAGGGAGCGGCTATCCGGTGTTTGCAGACCCTTCTCATGCTGCAGGCAGAACGGATATTGTGCCGCAGTTGTGCTATAGCGCTGTTGCCGCAGGTGCGGACGGCATCAGCATAGAAGTGCACGAAAACAACGAAAAAGCGTTAAGTGACGGTGCACAGGCTGTGGACATTGAAACGCTGAAAAAAATCATCAAAGCAATGAAAAAAATCAAAGAAATCAAAGAAGTATGATATAATACTATATTGTATGTTAAGAATGCAGAGAAATATCGTTACATCCCGAAAAAAGGAGGATGAAATGAAAAAAAAGAAAGCGATTGTTTTAGCTGTTTTATTGATATTTTTATTAGGAATTTTCCCTGTGACACCTTTGTTGGCAGAGAGTATTACGGGACCGTATTATACAAAAATAGCCAGAAGTGACGGCACATTTTCTTCGGTAGTCGGCTCTTATAGCACGTTGGGTGATGCTATAACGGCGATGAACAACAACAGCGATCCCAATATGGTGGTAATGAGCGATTCCAAACTCCACGGCGGTGTAGTGGCCATGAAAGACGGCATTGCCGTTAATACGGTGGCATCCGGAGAAACGTTGTTGTTGTATGCAAGTGGCAGCTCCACGGCGGATACATATATTCCGTCGGGGCATACGCTGTTTTATTATTCTACAACTTCTGAAGCCAGAGCAAAAGTCGGCATCTCCGGTTATATCGGCGAAGCGGATTTAAGTAAATTGATGTTGATTCCTCGAGCGCACGTGCCAGGACAGTCTTATTATTTTGTGGATGGGGACAATGACATCATGCACAGAATCTGCATCATTGACATTAACAGAATTGTAAACTACTATACCTACACGTATCTGAGAGCGCCTGATTTTATGGTGCAAGGCGTGCACTATTACTCTTTGGACGGCAAAACTTTTTATACGGATCCGCAGCTAAAAAGACCGGTGGGGACAGTAAAGCACTATTATAACATGTTGCCTGTGCGGTCAAAAACAAACTATACCGCAGCGGAATTAAACTTTTATATGACGCGCTTTAGTCATGGGTGCGGTGTGATGGCGGGCAAAGGGCAAGCTTTTATTGATGCGCAAAACAAATATGGTGTCAATGCTGCTATCTTAATGTCTATTGCATTTTTGGAAAGTGCTTACGGAAGGAGCAATTTTGCAGTATACCGCAACAACCTTTTTGGAATCAGCGCCTATGACATTAACCCGAACAATGCCACGTATTTCGATTCGGTGGAAGCCTGCATTGATTACATGGGCTGGAGAATGATGTCTCAGGGGTATTGCGATGCAAAAACCGATGTCAGATATTCCGGCGCAAATCTGGGCAATAAATTGCAGGGCTTTAATGTAAAATATGCCTCGGATCCTTATTGGGGACAAAAAATTGCAGGACTGTATTATAAAATCGACCGATGGCATACAGAGGGCTACAAAACAGGATACAAAGATTTGGATACCTATCAATTAGGGGTGAGCAATCAGACCGACTATGTCTACTATAGCCCCGCAGTCAGCTCAAACTGGATGTATCGTCTTGCCAGACCCACGGGCTCCTTGTCGATCAGTTATTACAACTACCCGACAGGGATTCCGGTGATTATTTTGGATTCGTCCAACAGCAGTTTTTATAAAATTCAATCGGATATGCCCATTAATGACAGCGGTGTGACAAGCTGTTATGACCATTCTTATAACTGGAATACCGATGTAGGCTATGTTGCCAAATCCTCTATCAATATTTTGGCGCCTTCTGCTCCTATTGTGATGCCGGTGGATAAAGCGGCACTCAATGCAGCTATTGCTGAGGTGGCGAAGATTGATCAGACAAAATATTCGCCGGAGAGTGTGGCGACGCTGACGGCAGCAAATGCCGCTGCCGTTGCTGTAAGAGATAATGCTTCCGCTACCCAAGTGCAAGTGGATAAGGCAACAGCCGATTTAAATGCCGCCATTCAAAACCTGGTTTGGATTGCAGATAAAACAGCACTCAATGCGATAATAAATACAGCGAGCGCTGTGGATAAAACAAAGTATACGGATGAAAGTGTTGCGAGGCTTGACAGTGCCTATGCGACGGCAGTTGCTGTCAGAGATACCCAGTATCCTTCACAATCGGATGTGGATGCTGCAACGGCAAATTTGCAAAGCGCCTATGATTCTTTGGCGCTCTATGTAGCGGTGGCCAGTGTAGCGATGGAAAAAGATACACTGACTATCACAGAGGGTCTTATGCCTGTTCAGCTCCGTGCAGCGGTTGTACCGGAAAATGCCAGTGTAAAGGGGCTGATTTGGTCTTCCAGTGATCCTTCGGTTGCCACGGTTTCGGAAACAGGAGAGCTCTTGCCACTCAAAAATGGAACGACAACAATTACGGTAAAAAGCGCCGATAGCAGAGTATCTATCAGCGATGAATGCACGGTTACCATAGAGTTAAGGGTACCCTCATCCACTACCTATCATTTTGATACCCCGGCATCGATTGTAAGCAAAGTTCCGCAAAATACCAATGTTGCAGATTTTTTGAACCATGTGGTGTTGCCGGAAGGCACCACGGCACAAGTCTATCAGTCCCGGTCGCAAGTCAGCGAGGGACCGGTGGCGACAGGTATGGTGCTAAAGGTCTATAAAGGGATTATTTTACAGGGTTCTTATGATATTTCCGTTAGAGGCGATATCAATGGGGACGGGATTACTACGATCTCCGATTTGGTGAGCATTCGAGCGCATTTGCTTGGGACACAGGATATGGCAGGAATAAAAAAGCTGAGCGGAGACATGAACAATGACGGCAATGTTACTATCAGCGATTTGGTCTCGGTCAGAGCATTTTTGCTCGGACTGTAGAGAAAGGATATAGAGCTTATGAAACGAAAGCGAATTTTAAGTGCAGTTATTATTATAATCTTTTTATTAGTCATGATGCCTTTGCCGGTGTTTGCGGCTTCTTCATCTTTGTCGGGGCCCTCTACAGTGCAGAAAGGGGACGTAATTACCGTAGCCTTTGTGATCAGCGGCATGAATGAGGCTTATGGCATTCAGGGGTCGGTTCAATATTCTTCCGATACACTGACCTGTGAAGGAGTCAGTCCCGGCGGATCGGTGAATTATAATGGCACAACGTCGCCCATTCGTTTTGTGGCAGAAAAATCTGACGGCACTTTTTATCCCTCAAGTTTTCAAGTAGCGACCATGCGCTTTACGGTAAAAGGAAATGCGGGCAGCACGATATCGATTAGCACAACCGGTGTTATGATTTCCGTGAAAGACGGTGAAAACTATGTGGATCAGGCGGTCAGCGGCGCCAGTTATTCCAGAACGATAACGGCTCCGCCACCGCCCTCTACTCCGACGACACCGTCTGCTCCATCCACGCCCAGCGCGCCCAAATCTACCAATGCGGATTTGGCCTCGCTGACGGCGACCAATGCGCAAATCGTACCCTCCTTTTCGGCCTCCACCACGGCGTATCGCGCCAGTGTGGGTTTTGAAGTTTCCAGTTTAAATATCAGCGCTCGAGCCGCAGACAGCAATGCTAAGGTAGCTGTATACAACAACAGTTTGCAGGCAGGCGGAACCACAGATGTGCGAGTGGTGGTGACGGCGCCGGCGGGCAACAGCAAAACCTATGTCATTAAAACCACACGTGAAGCGGATCCGAATTATGTTGCCAGCGGCAACAATTACATTACGGGTATCACGATAGACAAAGGAATTTTGTCTCCGCTGTTTCACAGAGACATTACCCATTATGTCATTTGGCTTCCTTATGAATCCGAGAGCATTGCCGTAAGCGCTACTGCCGAAGACCCGCGTGCAACGGTAGAGATAACCGGAGGAGAAAGCCTGATTGCCGGCGCGGACAATATGGTAAATATCGTATGTACCGGTGAAAACGGCTTAAAAAAAGAATACAGTATTGTAGTGAAACGAGCATCGCCCTTTGGCGGTGGTGATAAAGCGGTGAATCTTGTAGGGGTTGACGGGGCTATGGCACAATTTGAGCGCTTAGCGGCAGCTAAAAGCGGCAAGGCCGATGACAACGGAGAAAAAATAACGGCGAGCAAAGATATTGTGTTGGATCTGAGCAATTCGGTAAGCAAGCAGGTGCCCAGAGCGATTTTTGAAGAATTGCAAAAACATTCGGACGCAACGCTTACCATCAATGTGGGATATGCCAAAATCGTATTTCGCGGAAAAGATATAAAAACCACATTAGATAAAGAATATTACGATTTCGCATATTTTAGTAGCAGTGAATATGAAAATATCATGCGCCAACAGGCAAAAGACGAAACAGGCGGAATGGTATTTTCCTTTGCGCATAATGACAGCTTGCCGGGATATGCGACATTTTATTTGATGACCAATTTTGCAGAAGGCGAAAAATATAATTTATATAAATATCGACTGGAAGATGAAAAATTTTATCTGATTGCGAAAAATGTATTGGTAGGACCGGGTGGGCTGTTGGCTTATTACAACGACACATGTTCGGATTATATTTTGACAAAACAAGTGATAGAGGGAGCCGTTCGATATGATTCTGTATCCAAACAGGGGCAAGTTGCTTCTGTTGCGGGAGGATTGGCATGGAACTTGACCATAGTGTTGGCAGTAGGAATCGGTCTGGTAATCGGTGTTTTCATTGGTATCTTTATTTCGAGAAGAAATGGGAAAAAGCAGGAGAAAACAGGGAAACAAAACCCTTTGCAATCGGTGATAACTGCAGGCAAACAAGCTCTTAAAAAAGATGAAAAAAAAGCGGATTTTAAGCCGGTTGGTCTTGAGACAAAAACACAAAGCAAAGTGGTGACAACAAAGGTTCAAGAAAAGGCCGACAGCATCGAGCCCAACAAAGAAGTCGATAAAGAATTTCATTCGCTGCTGAAAGAGACGGATAAGAAATTTCAGGAAGAAGAAATCAAACTGACAGATCAAAGCGATGAAATCGTTAAAGTGGTTCCGTTGGGAGAAGAGGAAAAATAAAAAAATTTGCTATAAGCAAAAAAACGGGCAACCGCTTTTTTGTTGCAGCAAAATAAAACATCAACAAATTGTTTTTTTGATACAGACATGATATGATAATAGAAAAATAATATTCCAATATCATTGAATATTTTTGCAGTGTACAACTAAACAAATTTAGACATCGGTAGGGAAATATGAAGTTAAATTATAAGCAGACGTTTTTTATAGGATTGGCCTTTTTGTATATCTCTGCTTTTTGGCAATTTTATGACAGCATCATTCCGTTAATTTTGCAAAAAACGTTTCATTTCAAAGAAACTTTGACGGGTGTTATTATGGCGATGGACAATGTGCTTGCGCTTTTTTTATTGCCTCTTTTTGGTGCGTTGTCAGACAAAACTGTCAGTCGATACGGCAAAAGAATGCCCTATATTGTCGTAGGCACATTGGTTTCTATTGTGGCACTGTTGCTGATGGTTTTTGCCAATGAACAAAAAAGTGTGGGGCTTTTTATTTTCTCGCTGGGTATCGCATTGTTGGGAATGGGGGTTTTTCGTTCTCCGGCCGTGGCGCTGATGCCCGACTTCACGCCAAAACCTTTACGCAGTAAAGCCAACGGAGTTATTAGCTTAATGGGCGCCATTGGCGGACTGTTTACGCTGTTGGCGATACATTTCCTGATACCTCAGCAAGAAAATCCCAAATATATGCCGGTGTTTGTTGCGGTGGCGCTCTTGATGCTGGTGTGTCTGGCGATTCTTGTGGTAACAGTGCGCGAAAACAAAATGACTCCTGTTCATGATGTCGAGGAAGAAACAAAAACCGGAGGAAAACTGCCGAAAGATGTGAAAAAGAGCTTGGTTTTTATTCTTGCCGCCGTTTTCTTTTGTTATATGAGCTTTAATGCGCTGACGTCAGCTTATTCCAGATATGTTGAGCGCATTTGGCACATTCAAGGAGGGGCTTTTGCCGGGAGTTTGCTGGTTTTTACGTTGGTCGCCATTGTTTCTTTTATTCCGGTGGGCATTGCCGCTGAAAAAATCGGCCGAAAAAAA
Source organism: Eubacteriaceae bacterium UBA1433 (assembly GCA_002329295.1). Classification (GTDB taxonomy): domain Bacteria; phylum Bacillota; class Clostridia; order Eubacteriales; family UBA1433; genus UBA1433. The sequence continues at coordinate 193,407 of DCTT01000026.1, read as the reverse complement.
ACCATCCTGTGCGGATTGGTGATTTTGACTTTGGTCTATTGTTTGTTGTTTTTTCTTCAAAATTATTCTGCTGCCATTTATTTTATATTTGCTTTGGGCGGTATTGGTTTTGCGGCCTTTACGGTGAACATGTATCCGATGGTAGTGGATATGAGCAAAAGTGCGGATGTGGGAAGATATACGGGATATTATTACACCTTTGCCATGGCGGCACAAATTTTTACGCCCATTTTGTCCGGTATGTTTTTGGAACATATTTCTTATAAAACACTGTTTCCCTATGCGGCGTTTTTTTCCTTGCTGTCATTGGGCGCTATGATTTTTGTGCGGCACGGAGACAGCAAGCCGAAGCAAAAAATTTCTCTGGAAAGTTTTGCTGCGGATGATTGAAGAATGAATAAACGGATAAAAGTGACGCTGTAGACATTAAGGCAGTCGTCCATAGAGAGAAGTAAGATGGCGAAGCCTTTTTTCGAGAGAAGAGGTCAACGCCTCTTTTTTTACGCGCCATGTCCAGTTATTGCCGATGGTTTGGGGTGTATTGATTCTGCCTTCGCTGCCTAAACACAAATAGTCTGCCAGCGGGATAATGGCTGTCTTGGCAACGCTGGCAAGCGCTAAGCGAATGAAGCTGTAGGCAAAAGAAGAAGGTGCGGTGTAGTTCATATAATCTTTTGCGCGTGCTACTTCTTGTGGCGTAAATACATATTGCCAGTCTTCGGCGGTGGTGTTGTCGTGGGTGCCGGTATAGACCACGCAGTGCGGTGTATAGAAGTGCGGCAGATAGATATTGGCGCTGTCGCCCGCAAAAGCGAATTGCAGTACTTTCATACCCGGGTATCCGCTGTAGTGCAGCAAGTCATAAACTTCTTGCGTCAAAAATCCCAAATCTTCGACAATAAGACGCATAGAAGGCAATGAAGCTTTGATGGCATCAATAAAGGCTTTTCCGGGACCTTTCTTCCATCGGCCACCCTTTGCGGTAGTTTGGTTAGCCGGGATAGAATAATAGCTTTCCAATCCGCGAAAGTGATCAAAGCGAGTCATGTCATAGACAGCCTGTGCGTGAGCAAGCCGCTGAATCCACCACGTGAAATTTGTACGCTTATGATAAGACCAGTCATAGAGCGGATTGCCCCATATTTGCCCTTGAGCGGAAAATCTGTCCGGCGGACAGCCCGCTACATTGTGTTGTGTGAAGTCTGCATTCACTTGAAACAGTTTTGGATGGGTCCACACATCAGCGCTGTCGGCAGCGACATAAATGGCGATATCGCCAATAAGTTCAACCCCTTTGTGATTGGCGTATTGCTTGAGACGGAAGAATTGTTCATAAAAAAGGTATTGAAGAATCTTCCACTGCTCTACTTTTTCCATATGAGTTTGGCGCAATGCGGCAACAGCTTTTGAATGCCTGTCCTTCAGTGCATCGGGCCATTGCAAAAGCGGAGCGTTGCCTTGGAGTTCTTTGATAGTCATAAACAGTGCATAATCTTCAAGCCATCGGGCATGGTTTTTGCAAAAGGCTTGATAAGCCGGTGTGGATGGATCCATGCGTGCAGAGACTTTTTTTAGAATCGGCAATCGAGTGCGATGAAGTGTTGCATAATCAACAGTTTTTTCAGGCAAAGTGTGCAGATGACATTCTTTTTCGGTAAGCAAACCTTGTTCATGCAAAATGTCTAAATCGATATAGTAAGGGTTGCCGGCAAAGGCGGAAAAGCTTTGATAGGGGCTGTCGCCATAGCTTGTGGGACCAATGGGCAAAATCTGCCAATAGCTTTGACCTGATGCAGACAAAAAATCTACGAAGGCAAAGGCTTCTTTGCCCAGTGTACCGATTCCGTATTTTCCGTTTAGGCTGCTGATAGGCAGCAAAATTCCGCTTCGTCTCATGAAAGTCTCCTTCTGTATGCAACATTGTAACAAAAAATTGACAGGAAACATAGTTCAGACAGGAATTTTGTTGAAAAAGAGTGTAAAATGTTTGAAATCTTATGTAGCAAAAAATTGTTTCTGTTGAGATTGCCGTGTTGCTGTGTTAAAATAATCTCAAGCCAAAGCAGGGGGAAAGAAAATGGTTATCCTGAAGTATATTGCCATTTTATTGATGGGATATATGTTTGGAAATATCGTTATTTCATATATTATTGCAAAAATCAAAGCAGGAATTGACATCAGGCAATTTGGCACAAACAACGCAGGCGCCAGCAATGTTGCCGTGACGGTCGGGTACAAATATGCTTTGATTGCGTATGTTGTGGACATTCTCAAAGGGGTTGCTCCGGTTGTTATTGCAAGAACAGCTTTTAAGGATTTGACTTATGCACCGGTGGTTGCCGGGTGCGGTGCGGTGTTGGGGCATATTTTTCCTTGTATTCTTAAACTGAAGTTTAAGGGAGGAAAGGGATTTGCTACCTATGTGGGCATGATGCTGGGTCTCAGTCCTTTGGCGGGGTTTATTTTCGGTATCAGTGCCGTTATTTTCGGCATCATCGTAGATCGATTGGTGATTTCAACGATTTTGGTTACGATGTTGTATCCTGTCTACATACTGATTGTCAAAGGATACAGCTACGGCATCGGCGTATTGATTTTGATGTTTACGAGCTTGATTGTCATCTATAAGCATAAAGACAACATTCGGCGCTTGATGAAAAATTCAGAACCGCGCATTCGGGAAAATTTCAGAAAACATCGCAAGAAAAAAAATGATATTTAAAAAAAGATATTTGCCACAAAAGATGTTTGTTGCTTTTGTGTGCTTTTCTTTAAGCAGGAAAAAACAGCTAATGCGGATGATTTTTTCGCATAGAGTCGTTTGTGTATTGAAGGGCAAAATCATTGCTTGGAAGCTATGAAAAATTTTGAAAAGCGCCTTGATTTTCAAACGATACGTGCTACAATCAATTTTGCGTGCGCCCGTAGCTCAGCAGGATAGAGCAACGGTTTCCTAAACCGTGTGTCGGAGGTTCGAGTCCTCTCGGGTGCGCCATTTTACTTGATTATATAGGTGTTTTTGGAATGAGAATATAGAAATTAACATTATTTTAATATTATATTCTCAACTTTTATGAAAAAATATCGTTCAGGACTTCAATTTCTCTTTTTTTAAGACGTCTCAAAACATGTGCATATGTCCTGCATGGTGTGACCGAGAAGACGAGCCACGGTTAGGATATTTGCGCTGGATTCAAGTAGTTTTGTAGCGTATGTATGTCTCAAGTTGTGAGGGCGTCTGTATGGAATCTTTGCACGTGCAAGGGTACGCTGATAAGATCGTGTGAAATTTTTCCCGTCAATATAGGTACCGGTAATAGAAGGGAAAACAAGTTTCCTGTTTTCGTGTAATCCGGCTTCTATTTCTCCATTGTTTAATTCTTTGATTTGATAAAGCACATCATTGAAAGATTCGGGGATTGGAGCATTACGGTTTTTTTGTTTTCGTTCTTTTTTGGGATTGATTAATAAATGATTCCGGTAAAAAACAAAATCCATCCAGTTATTCCTAATACATGTAAGACAATCGGTATCACAATATCTCGCATTCCTTTTTTTTCTATGTTTTTCCCAAAAATTCTTGTTTTTAATGATAAGTCAGGGAGTCTATATGACCATTTCGTGCATCCGATTCTCGGTAGATATGTGCCAAGTATGTACATAAATATATAAAAAATATAGCTTACGATGAACCATGCTACGTATAGCATAGATACACTTAATATGATTAGAATAATGATTAATGTAGATAACATAGCGGAAAGCCCCTCTCATATGAGTTGTTGCATTGTGTGCAATAACTCATATATTTTATAATTTCGATCAATGGGTTTTATTTTAGTTTTTCGTAATAAAATATTCTTACAACCGCACTATGTGGTGCGTTGTAGCCGTCTCCTGTTATCTCTTGCAGCTGTACTCCTTCGGTATGCTGATTAGCCCTTCTTTTAATTTATACAGCCCATCTGTAGCAGTGGTATGTTCATCGACAAATACATTCATATAAACCATATCTGACAGATTTAATCTATTCTCTTGTGATAAAGTTATTAGAGCTGCTTTTAGACTTATTTTAAAAACATAGTCAAGGTATCTCTGTTTTGAATTTTTATCTTCAAATATATTTTTTTAACTCTACGTTGGTCAATCAATGCTCCAAACTTTATTACATTATTCATTGATCTAAACAATTTTCCCTTGTCCCTGTTAGATATATTGCAAGCCTTTAGTTCTCTAATGCCTGGATATCTTTCGGTTTTAATAACTTTTTCAATGTGTATATATTTTCGAGATCTTGTTTCGATAAAAAAATTAATCAACCGTACGTATAATAATTATTATGCTTTACGTCAAAAACTCCCGATTCGTCTGAGTAAATAAATTCATACTTGCTCCGTGTTGATATTATTCTATAAACAAAAAAACGCCGCTATGGCGGTTTTTCCTTGTGGCTGGCGATTTTACAAATCGCTTAAACGTTAATTCAGTTACACAAATATACAGCATATTTCTATCTACAGTATTATTACAACCGCCAAATTTATAAAATGCAAATAGTTTTTGATTAATATTTGTTACCATTTAGGTATAAAGCTTTTTAAGGTGGTTACTTTTCCTTCCTCTTCTTACTCCTGATAAACTCCTTGAAATCTTCAATTTTAAATAGCTCCTTGTGTGTAGATAAGCTAATTATTACACACAAAACGTGTGTTAGCAATACTCAACACAAAACGTGTAAAAAAATGTATAACGAGTACCACATACATATCCTGGTCTACGAAGATTGGAATGATGAAGGCAATCCGATACCAAGTGAGCCGCAGTAATGCGGCTCTTTTTTTTATTTCTACGAAAATTAACATTATTTTTGCGGTAAGCTTTAGGATTGTTAGGAAAGAAATAGTGTGCAAAACCTCTTAAACGGTATAATATGTCAGAGGAAAACATTGATAATTGCGAGAGGTTTTTTGCATGTTTGTGACAAAATATCACAAAGAAGCTATTTTTTGAGGTTAAAAAATTAAAACAAAAAACCACAATATATATGAAAAAAATATTGACACGGCGCATATGTTGTGGTAACATGCCTGTACAAATAAAGTAAGAAGATGTATATTCGGGGGAAGCAGGTGAGAATCCTGCACAGAGCCGCTACGGTGTGGAAATCATTTCTAAGTCCGATTGCCCGATATACTGATTAGACAAACTTTCCCGAGCTTGGAAAAAAGTGTCCGCAAATGAACCGCGCATTTTTTAGGGAATGTGCGGATTTTTATTAGAAGAGAAAAAAGAAGAGGTCGCAATATGTATATTGCAGGGTACCAAAAATTGACTTTGCTGGATTATCCGACAAAGGTGGCGGCGATTTGTTTTACGGCGGGATGCCAGCTGCGATGTGCTTATTGCCACAATGCCGACTTGGTGATGTGTAAAAATAATCAATTTGATAAAACACTCAACCAAACAGAATCGTTTTTGCGCTATGTGGAAAAGCGAAAAGCCTGTTTGGAAGGAGTGGTGATCAGTGGCGGGGAGCCTTTGTTGCAGGAAAATATAGAAAATTTTGCAGCAGAGATCAAAAAACTGGGTTTGCAGGTCAAGTTAGATACCAACGGGCTTTTGCCTGAGCGGCTAAACAGGTTGCTTGAGCAAAAAGCAGTTGACTATGTGGCGCTGGATTATAAAAATTGTCATCAATATTGGAATGATACAGTGGGGCTGCATCAAAGCGAAGAGCAAAAATCAAATCAAATAAAACAGTGGCGACAAAGTCTGTTTTTATTGCGTAAATCCGATATATCTTATGAAATACGCACCACGGTTGTCAGACAACTGCATCCTGCAGAGGCGCTGCTGCAAATGGCAAAAAAACTATCTATGACAGAGAATAAAAAAGAGAAATGGTATTTGCAGCCTTTTAAGCAAAGCGGAATGATTTTGCAAGATTATACAACGGAACATGAAAATAAAAAGATGTTTGATGCGTATTTGCCGCAAGAGATGCAGCAGATTATAGAACAAGTAAAACAGTATGTGCCGGGCGCAAGATGGCGGCAATAAAACAAAGGGATGGAGGAAGTCATGAAACATCAGGTAGAAAAAAGAGATGGCAGAAAAGTGGCGTTTGAGCTGAAAAAAATTGAGAATGCGATTCAAAAGGCCTTTGATGCACAACAAGTGCCCTATGATGAATCCGTGTTGGAGCTTTTGGCGTTGCGAGCTACGGCGGAATATGCGCCGCAGGTTCAAAACAACACCATTTCGGTGGAGCAGATTCAGGATGCGGTGGAAGTGGTCTTGATTCAGGCGGGTTATTCTTCGGTGGCTCGAGCCTATATTCTTTACCGAAAACAACGTGAAAAAGCCAGAAATGCGCTGACAACATTGTTGGATTATCGAAAAGTGGTAGATGATTATTTGAAGATTGAGGATTGGCGTGTGAAAGAAAATTCTACGGTCACCTATTCGGTAGGCGGGCTTATTTTATCCAACAGCGGTGCGATTACGGCAAATTATTGGTTGAGCGAAATCTATGATGAAGAAATTGCCTCGGCGCATCGAAACGGGGATATGCATATTCACGATTTATCCATGCTTACAGGATATTGTGCGGGTTGGTCACTGCGTCAACTGATCTATGAAGGATTGGGCGGCATTCCGGGAAAAATCAGCTCTGCTCCCGCCAAACATCTGGCGACATTGTGCAATCAGATGGTAAACTTTCTTGGGATTATGCAGAACGAATGGGCCGGAGCGCAGGCGTTTAGCTCCTTTGATACATATTTAGCGCCTTTTGTGCGCACAGATAATCTTTCTCAGGGACAGGTGGAAAAGTGTATTGAATCTTTTATCTACGGCGTAAATACGCCCAGCCGTTGGGGAACGCAGGCGCCTTTTTCGAATATTACGCTGGATTGGACTGTGCCGCCCGATTTGGCGACTCAGCCTGCCATTGTCGGAGGCAAAGCCATGGATTTTACTTACGGGGATTGCCAAAAAGAAATGGATATGGTCAACAAAGCGTTTTTGACCATTATGCTGGAAGGCGACTATGAAGGCAGGGGGTTTCAATATCCGATCCCAACTTATTCCATTACGAAAGATTTTTGTTGGGAAGAGACGGAAAATAATCGACTGCTGTTTGAAATGACTGCAAAATACGGCACTCCTTATTTTTCCAACTATATCAACAGCGATATGGAGCCTTCGGACGTGCGCAGTATGTGTTGTCGACTGCGATTGGATTTGCGGGAGTTGCGCAAAAAAAGCGGAGGGTATTTTGGCAGCGGTGAGAGCACAGGTTCTATCGGCGTTGTAACTATCAACTTGCCGCGCATTGCCTATTTATCCGCTACAGAAGAAGCATTTTATCAACGGCTCTATCGCATGATGGATCTTGCTGCTCGTTCATTAAAAATCAAACGTCAAGTGGTGACAAAGTTTATGGAGGCGGGATTGTATCCTTATACAAAGCATTATTTAAAGTCTTTTCAAAACCATTTTTCCACCATTGGATTGATCGGTATGAACGAAGTGGGACTGAATGCGGCATGGTTGGGAAAAAACTTGGTGGATGAACGGGTGCAAAAATTTGCAAAAGAAGTCCTAATTGCCATGCGCACGCGCTTATCGGATTACCAGGAACAATACGGGGATTTGTATAATTTGGAAGCGACCCCTGCGGAGTCTACCACTTATCGATTGGCAAAAATGGACAAAGAAAAATATCCCGATATTATCACTGCGGCAGCAAATGACAAAACGCCTTATTACACCAACAGCTCTCATCTGCCGGTAGGGTTTACGGAAGATGTTTTTCAGGCGTTGGATATTGAAGATGAGCTGCAGACACTCTATACCAGTGGTACGGTATTCCACTTATTTTTAGGCGAAAAAATGCCAGGCTGGCAATCGTGTGCCAAATTGGTACGCACCATTGCAGAGCAATATAAGCTGCCTTATTACACCATCAGCCCTACCTATTCCATTTGTGCGGAGCACGGGTATTTAGGCGGAGAAGAGCCTGTGTGTACCTACTGCCAAAAGCCGACAGAAGTCTATAGCCGCATCACAGGATATTATCGTCCGGTGAAAAACTGGAATGACGGAAAGCAGCAAGAATACCAAGATCGCAGAGAATATATTGTCTCCTAACGAATGTATTTTTGCAAAGATAATAAAATCAAAGCACAACATCGCCGCATATTTTTATAAATGATGCGGCGATGTTGTGTTGCTTTAGAAAAAAGGTTTTCAAAAAACAAAATCGGCACCCTGTATCGGCTATCGTATTAAAAGAACAATACACTTTCTCATGGTATTTTGATGAGAGTACAATAACTTGTCTGAGCCGTTCAGACGTTGTGAAGATACGGTTACAGCAAAAAATATCATGTAGAACGATTATTGCGTGATGTCAAACTACTGGAAATTTGCGAAGGAACCAGCGAAATGTTGCGTAGGGTAATCGGAATAACAGTGTTGGACGAAAAAATAAATTACATTCAAAGATAATGATACAAAGTAATGAAAATAAACAGAGCCTCCCTTATGAAATGAAGGTGTAGTTAAATATGCCTTTTTATATATTTCGGCAACAAGAAACCAATATAAAAAAGAGAATACGTTTGCAGAAAAGGATTGAAGAGAAATTGATAAAATATGCAGGTTATCAGTACACTAAAAAATGCTTAAATGGAAAAAATTGGTTGGACAAGAGAAAATTTTAAGAGTATACTAAATAAATATAGTTATATTTTGAGCTTGAATCGGAGAGGAGACGATTTTTTTGGACACATCAACATCGATAGATAACAAAGGCGTAAATCGCATCTTGGTTTTGGCAATGGGTATGCTGGGCATGATGACATCGGGAATTGGTTATGCCTGGAGCGTAATACAACCATATGTGATGGAGCATTATGCATTGGACGGTTCGGCAGCCAGCGTGCCTTTTTCAATCAGCTTGGGAGTCTTTGTTATTGGAAGCATTTTTGGCGGAAAATTGCAAGCGAGAATGCCGCTCAATCGAGTATTGCTGATTGGCATTGTTATTAACGCCACAGGCATGTTTCTGAGCGGACTGGTTCCTGTCGGCATGTCTTGGCTGTTGACGGTCAGTTTTGGGATTATAATGGGAATAGGAGGAGGCGCTGTATATAACACGATGGTTGCTGCCATGCAAAAATATTTCCCGGACAAATTAGGTATGGCAACAGGGGCCATTTTGAGCACCATTGGCCTTTCGGGTTTTGTAATTTCGCCGCTGATCAGTTTTTTGTTAAAAAATTATAATTTGACCATTATGTTTTCTGCAATTGCTGCTATTACCTTAGCTATTGGCTTGGTCAGCTGCATGTTTGTAAAAAATCCTCCGGCAGGTTACATGCAAAACTACAAACCTGCTACCACGACAAGGGTTCAATCCACATCGAAACAGTATAGTCCCAACGAAATGCTTAAAACGAGACACTACTATACGATATTGATTTCATTTTTTCTTGCGGTACCCGGTTTTATGCTGATTAATCCGCAATTTGTCGTGTTGAGCAGTGAACGATTGATTACCGGTGCGCAGGCTCTGACCGCCGTGATGTTGGCATCGGTGTTGCAAGCTGTAGGAAGAATTGTTGTGCCGTCAATTTCGGATAAAATAGGTCGCAAAATCACGTTGGTAACTGTCTTTATTTTAAGCGCCGCCACGATTTTGGGCTTGGTGGTGGCAAAAGGACTGCTGTATCCGGCCTTGTTTGTCGCACTTGCTTTTTTATATGGCGGATTTTTGGGAACGTATCCGGCCTTGTCCACAGATTATTTTGGTACCAAAAATGCAGGGATCAACTATGCGCTTGTCATGGTAGGGTTTGGGTTGGCTTCCGTGCTGTGCCCGGTATTGGTGCGTGCCGTCAAAGGTACAGAGCTCGGTACGGCATTGTCTTTTGCCATTGCGGGAGGCGCTTCGCTTGTCGGGTTGGTTTTGATGCTTTCGCTGAAAAAACCGAAATAAAAAAGGAGCATATCAGAGCGAACATCGACGATGTTCGCTTTGTTTTTATGAAATAAAAAAAGATTTTGACGCTTTCAACATTTTTATCGTGCAAAACAATTGATATTTTACTATAATGGATAGTATCTTAATGACATTGGTGTGAATATGGAAAAAATCAGCGAATTTATGGATATGGAAATTTATATGCATTTTAATAGATATATGCCGCCTTTTGTGATTTTGCATTATGGCACGATGCGTACATTGATTACGATTGAAAATATTGAGGCGGTATCGGGCAATGTGCCCAACAGGCAGACAAAAATAGCGATGGGGTGGGTAGCGTTGCACCAGAGGGAACTATTGGAATTGTGGGAGCGAATGCTTGCCGGTCTCAAGCTGTCCATAATCGAACCGTTGAAAGGGTAACCATGAAATTTATCGATTTACACTGTGACACCATCGGCAAATTGTATCTTGATTCAACGCAGCATCTTTATAGAAATTCTTTTCATGTCGATATCGAAAAATTAAAAAAAGGCGGATGTTTTTTGCAAACCTTCGCTCTTTTTTTGGATGAAAAGAAAATTTTTGCCCAAGGATTGAATTTGTTTACGGAATGGAAAAACAGATTACAAACCTATCAAGAGGAAGCGGCGTTGTGGCAGGAACATATTGTGCTTGATTGCAAAGACGAGTCTCAATGGTCGTTAGACAAAATCTATGGCGTGCTCAGTGTGGAGGGTTGCGGTTTTGTTCAAAATGACCCAAGCAAATTGGAAGAAATAGAAAAAAGCGGATGCAAAATGGCCTCGTTGACATGGAACTATGAAAACTGTATGGGATATCCGCATTCCATGCGAAAGGAATGGATGGAAAAGGGACTCAAGCCCTTTGGGTTTGAAGCGGTGGATTTTTTTAACGATAAAAAAATCATAATTGATATTTCACATTTGTCTGACGGCGGAGCCGAAGACGTTTTGAAAAGCAGTCGATACCCGGTGGTTGCTTCTCACTCCAATGCACGTGCTCTTTGCGATCATTCGCGAAACATAAGCGACAAACTCATTCGAAAGATTGCAGAAAGCGGCGGCGTGGTGGGCATTAACTTTGTCCCTGAATTTTTAACAAAAAATATGCAAGCAACGGTTGAAAATGTTGTAGAGCATATTGAATATATTGCAAATTGCGGCGGAGAAGAGGTTGTGGCATTCGGAACAGATTTTGACGGTATCGCCAATACGCCCGTAGGTTTGGAAAATGTATCAAAAATGCAACAAGTTTATATTGCGCTGAAAAAAAGAGGTCATAAAGACAGGAGAATAGAAAAAGTGTTTTATCAAAATGCATTGCGTGTTTTAAGAGGATAAGACAAAACGAAAGCGGAAAATAAAAACTTCGTATTCCAACACGAAGTTTTTATTTTTGTAAAATAGTGATATTGCTGGTATCGGAAGATATATAAAAATAAAAAATTTGTCGGGCGGTCTCAAAATTGGCGGAGCGGTAAGATTTTTCGCCGAGTCCGGCAATTTTTTTGTTATCGGTATTGATAGAAGTAACGTCTGAGGAAGAAGTGATTTCATAACCGCTGTCTTTTGGAAGAGAAAACTGAATATCGCAGATATCGGAGAAGACGTTGACAAATACTTTTGACGGAGAAAGAGAGGATAGTTTTGCATCGATCTTGGCAACATCGCACTCGATATCAATGGAGGCAACATTGAGTTTCTCTAAATCAAGGTTAATCTTTTCGGCATCGGAGCGAATGTCAATATCCCATTGAACGGCTTCGTTCAGTTCCAAAAAAATTTGGTCAGTCGCGGAAACGGCTGCATAAACGTCAAACATCATGCGACTGTTGTCTGTATCACTTACATAGTTATTGATTGTGTAGCGGTTGGTATCTGTTTTGATATCAAAAAGATTGATGCCGTTTTGCGAGGTAAGCAGAATTTCTTTCGGGGCGCCTGCGGAAAGATTCATGGATGCCGAGGCAATGTCCGGGGAAAGAGCAAATTCGCTTGAGTCTGTTGTTTCGACACTTCTGTAGATGACCGAATTATTATCAAAGCTTTGATGCCAGAGATAGTCGGGGCTTGCAATGCCAAATAACCCCAAGGCGTTGAGCACAATAATTACGGAGTAAATAACACCCAGAGCCACGGCAACGATTCTGGAGCGAAACAGCATGCAAAGACCCAACACAATAAGAATCAAAGGCCACAGGTAATAAAAGGAGCCGACAAGTTTGTAAAAGGGAAGAGAAATAATGTGCAGTTCATTCAAAATCCAAACGGTGCCGGTGCAAAGCAGAGTGGAGCCGAGAAGCGCACTGATATATGCAGAAGAACTTTTTCGATGCTTCATCCTATTTTCCTCCGCGGGCTATAAACAACACTCCCATGGCAATAATGCCTGCTGCAAAAAGGATGGAAAAATTAATTTGCGGGAAAAATATCTTTGCCAAAAAAACCAAACCGATAGCAATTAAGACAATGCCGATGGTAACAGCTGTATTTGAAGATTTTTTTTCCGCATCAGGTTGTGCTGTGGTTTGTGTATTGGAATCATTGTCTGCATCTGCTGTCGAAGCGGATTCGGATTGTGTTTCCGATTCTGCTGAAACGGTTTGGGCAGCATCGGAAGGTTTTGTTGTTGCATGGGTAGTGTTTTGAAGCGGATTATTGCTTACCTCATAGTCCATAGGCATTAAAAGAATAGCGACAATATAAAGCAACAGACCAAAGCCACCTGCAAAAGTAAATAATACAAAAGTAATGCGAACCAATGTAGAATCAATGCTTAAATAATCGCCTAGCCCGCCACAAACGCCTGATATTTTTCTGTCGGTACTGGAACGAACCAAATTTTTTTTCATCAATAACATCTCCTTAAAATAGTTTTTCTTGCGATATCAGTATACGAATGGAACATTAGAAACGTCTTAACGTCCTGCTAAAAGTGGATTAAAAATCCGCTAAAAAAGCGAGAGTTATTTTTTATAACGAAGCAATTCGATAGAAAGATGTATATCATGGTATGATAAAAAAGAGCCGATATGCTGTTATTATCCTTCAATAATTTGTTGCATATAACGGGTAATATTATCGCATATGCAGGAAAACAGTATGGGGAATGTTTAACTCGTTTCATAGATTTTGAGCGATGAATGATTTGATTGCAGATGTTAAGTTCCTTACGTTCATGATCTCTTTGTGTATTGTGATATATTTTTTGTCAATGTAATCACAAAAATATAAATTGGCAACTATATCATAAAATAAACGCAAAAAAACAAGAATGTGGTATAATGAAAACATTAATTTTGGGATGGTGAATTATGGCGAGATTATTTGGAACAGATGGCGTGCGCGGCATTGCAAATGAATTTTTAACTTGTGAAATGGCCATGCAGTTGGGGCGTGCAGCTTGTGAAATTGTAAAAGACAAAGAGGCGCATCCGGTGTTTGTCATCGGAAAAGACGGCCGCATCTCGGGCGATATGCTCGAAGAAGCGCTTTGCGCAGGGATTATGGCTCAAGGAGGCGACGTAATAAAATTGGGCGTAGCGCCCACACCGGCTGTGGCCATGATTACACGAGCGTTAAAAGCCTCTGCCGGCGTAGTGATTTCGGCCTCACACAATCCATATGACCATAACGGCATTAAGTTTTTTAGCCGGGAAGGACTCAAATTGCCTGATGAAGTGGAAGACAGCATTGAAAAGATGATGAAAAGCGATATAAAAGCCTGTGATAAGGATGCTATCGGCAGAGCGAAGGAAGATAGGGAAAGCATAAATCATTATACCGATTTTATTTTGTCCTGTGCCGATGACGATTTTAACGGGTGGAAAATAGTAGTAGACTGCGCAAACGGTGCGACAGTAGAGGTTGCCAAGCGTGTTTTTGCCGGACTGAAAGCGGACGTTATTTTTATAGGAGATAACAATGACGGATTTAACATCAACAAAAATTACGGTTCAACGCATTTAAACACCTTGAAAGAAGCGGTAAAAAAACATCAGGCAGATGCGGGGATTGCCTTTGACGGCGACGGTGACAGAATTTTGATGACAGATGAAGAAGGAAAAGAAATTGACGGCGACAAAATTATGTATCTGCTCGCCAAAGATATGAAAGAGCAAGGTAAATTACTCAACAACAACGTCGTAGCTACGGTGATGAGCAATTTGGGATTTCTTCGTGCACTGGAGCAAGAGGGAATTGGCACGATGATTACACAAGTGGGAGACAGGTATGTCATTGAAGAAATGCTCAAACATGATTATGTTTTGGGCGGTGAACAAAGCGGACACGTTATCATCAAGGACTATAACTCTACGGGAGACGGTTTGCTGACAGCCATGCGCCTGCTAAGCGCCGTAAAGCGAAGCGGGCAAACATTTGGACAGTGCAATGCTTCTTATGAAAACTATCCGCAGATATTGGTTAATGTGCAGGTATCCAATGAAAAGAAAAAAGAATTTCAAAGTGATCAGGTCATTGCGGATGCAGTCAAGAAAGCGGAAGAGGAACTAAAAGACACCGGACGAGTATTATTAAGACCCAGTGGCACGGAGGCCTTGATTCGCGTAATGATTGAAGGGCGGGATTTTGAACAAATCAGCAGATTAACCCGACAATTGGCGGAGATTGTAGAAGAGAGATTGGGTTAAAATATAAAAATAATATTTTGTCAAACATGTAAGAACAGTATTTTACGAAAGGATAGATTTGAACAAAAAAGCAGAACAAAGAAAATAAGGGAAACATCTCCGTTTCCCTTATTTGTTGATTATCAATATGTTTTTAATGCGATTTCTTCCTGCATTTTTTTCATAAACTCTTCACTGTCAAATACGCCTGCATCACCTTTGCTTCGGCTGCGCACGGAAACGGTGTTGCTGTCTTTTTCTTTTTGACCCACCACGAGCATGTAGGGGATTTTTTTCATCTGTGCTTCGCGGATTTTATAACCCATTTTTTCGTTGCGATTATCTGTTTCGGCACGCAGACCCGCATCGCGATAGAGATGCTGCAATTGAGAGGCATAGTCGTTAAACTCAGGGGATACGGGAATAAAGACACATTGTATCGGAGAGAGCCACAGCGGAAAAGCGCCTGCAAAATGTTCGGTTAAAATGGCAATAAATCGCTCGATGGAACCATAAGTAACCGTATGAATCACGATGGGGCGGTGTTTTTCGCCATCCGCACCTACATAGGTCAAATCAAAACGTTCCGGCATTTGAAAGTCCAGTTGAATCGTGCCGCATTGCCAGGTTCTGTTCAAACTGTCTTTTAAATGAAAGTCAATTTTCGGACCATAAAAAGCACCGTCGCCTTCGTTGATAATGAATTCTTTTCCCTTGGATTCCAAAGCAGCTCGCAGCGCATCGGTGGCAAGGTCCCAGGAAGCAATTTCACCGATAAATTTTTCGGGTCTTGTGGATAGTTCGATGTGGTATTCAAAGCCGAAAATAGAATAAAAGTCATCAATTAAGTCCATGACGCCGATGATTTCATCTTTTATTTGTTCCGGTGTCATAAAAATATGAGCATCGTCTTGGGTAAAGTTGCGCACGCGCATTAAGCCGTGCAAAGTGCCGGACAGTTCGTGACGGTGTACGATACCCAACTCGCCCATGCGCAACGGCAAATCGCGGTAGGAATACATCTTGCGTTTATATAAGAGCATTGAGCCCGGACAGTTCATTGGTTTGAGTGCAAAAATGCGTTCGTCGATTTCGGAAAAATACATATTGTCTTTATAATTTTGCCAGTGTCCCGATTGTTTCCAAAGCTCTGAGTCCAGCATAATCGGCGTTCGAATTTCGCTGTAGCCGCGCTTGGCGTGTTCTATTCGCCAAAAGCTTTCCAACTCATTGCGCACAATCATGCCGTGCGGATGAAAGAAAGGAAATCCCGGGCCTTCTTCCATAACGGAAAATAAGTCCAATTCTTTGCCCAGTTTGCGATGGTCACGTTTTTTGGCTTCTTCGAGGAGGGCTAAATACTCATCCAGCATACTCTGTTTGGGAAAAGAAATACCGTAAATGCGCTGTAACATGCGATTGTTTTCGTTGCCGCGCCAGTAGGCGCCCGCAATGGAGGTCAGCTTGAGCGCTTTAATGGTGGATAGATCATATAAGTGAGGGCCTGCGCACAAATCCGTAAAGTCGCCCTGTTCGTATAAGCTGATAGGCTGGCCTTCTTCAATGGCATTTGTAAGCTCTACTTTGTAAGGTTCGCCCGTTTTTTCAAAATACGCAACGGCATCGCAGCGGCTGAGTTCTAAACGCTTCGGATGAGGGTTTTCTTTGATAATTTTTTTCATTTCCGCTTCAATTTTGTCTAAGTCTTCGGGCACAAAAGGATGCGTTACATCAAAGTCGTAATAAAAACCGTTTTCGATGGCAGGGCCTATTGCGATTTGTGCATCGGGATAGAGTCGTTTCACTGCTTGTGCCAAGACGTGTGAGGAAGTATGCCAAAAAATCTCTTTTCCTCTTGCGTCGTCAAAGGTCAATATTTCAAGGGTGCTGTCTTTTTCAATAGGCGTAGTCAAATCGACAGCCTTGCCGTTAAGCAGCCCCGCCAGAGCATTGCGAGCCAGCGAAGGGCTGATTTGCTTGGCGATATCATAGACGGTTGTTCCGCTCGCCGCCTGCAAAACGGCGTTGTCTTTTAACGTGATATTGATCATACATGGTCTCCTTTTACATTTGTTAAAATAAAAAAGCCCTTTATCAATACAATATTTGTATACAAAGGACGAAAAATTTCCGCGGTTCCACCTTTTTTGGCAGCATGACTGCCCGCTCTTGGACGATAACGGCATCACCGGCTTTGTTTTGCAAAGTTCTCAAAAGTGGTTTTCGTTTCGGCGCTGATCCTACCTGCTCTCAGCTGTTGCAGGAACTCTCTGTCGGAGCGCAAAAAGTACTCGTCTTTCTCATCGAATAGTATAAATGGTTGTATGCAAATATTTTACATGATTCTTTTGGATTGTCAAATGATTTATAGCAAAAGCGACCTTGTATTAGAACGCATGCAATGCGCACGGGATGGTTTCGCTGCTGCATGTTTTTATACCTACAGGTTTTGTAATGCAGCTTATCGAATCTGCCGAAACGCGAATCGAGTTTGTCAGTATAGGCGCTGTGTTATATTTCGCGTCCAGAAAAATGACGGTGTTTCTGCCTGTGAGAAAAGCGAATAAGCTTTCGCAAAGGATTTTTAACATCAAAACCTATCATGTGTTGTCATTTCTCTTTTATGGTTTGGGCTTGTTAGAGGAAGAAGGTGCGTCTTTAAACACCCAATGCAGTTGAACCTGATAGCTGATGATGCCCAGAGCCGTATCGATAAGCGCCTTGGGCAATACAACGTTTATGGAGAATATCGAAGTGCAGAGTAACACAAGAAAGTAGGATGTCAGCATTTGAGACAGCCACAAAAAATAGTATCTCCAGGCGGCTTTTCGGTGCGATTTTTTCGACTGAAATACAACAAATTTGTTTGCCAGATAGTTGAAAACAGAAGAGATAATGCGGGCGATTACGGTGCTCAGTAAAAGGCGCTGCGCCAATGGAAGCGAAGAAAAAAAGAAATAGTAACACAGCGCAAGCACAAAAACATCAATAATTGCCGATAACAAAAAGACAGAAAAGTAGCGAAAAAACCCGCTCATTAAGGAGATAAAAATGCGAGCCGTATCCGCAGGCCTGTAATCAGGACGTTTATTATTGCTATAAATCGTTTGAATCGGATAGAGTGTCCATGTGATATTTTTTAACTGTAAAAAAGTCAGCACTCGCATCTCGTAATCGTAACGCTCTCCGCTTATTTTCAGCATATCGGTAATGATGTCGGCGCTAAAAGCGCGTAGGCCACACTGCGTGTCTTTGATGTGTCCGCCATAGAGCAGGCGGAAAAGAGCAGCGTTCATTTTGTTGCCGAGGCGCGAGAGCAGAGGAACTTTTTTGTTGTATATATCACGCTGCCCTACTACAGCGTAGCGGTCAGGGTTTTTGCACAAAAGCTCTGCCAGCGCCAAAATGTCCTCCAAAGCGTTTGACCCGTCAGCATCTGCGGTGATAAGGCCGATATGTTGGGGCAAATTTGCAAGAAAATATTCATAAGCCGTTTTGAGTGCGCGACCTTTGCCGCGGCTGGTCTCATGGGTCAAAACAATGCAGTCCTCCAGGGAAGAAAGGCGACAAAACACCTCGCTGTGCGCAGAGTCGCTGCCATCGTTGATGATGATAACCGGGCGCAAAGGATTCTTTAAAATATCTTGTACATATTCTATAAGCGCATGCTCCGGATTGAAAACCGGAATGACAACACCAATCATTGTTATCCTCTTTTTTGATTGATAAGGTCAAAAAATATCGACAATATGGAAAACATTAGGAAGTTTTATTGCATTATAGCATATCCGACAAAAGGAAAACAGAAAATCGCGAAATAAAAACGTATTGCTGCGGGATTTGTTTTGACAATCGTTGAAGAACTATGTATAATTTTGATTATTAAAAGTGATTTGCGAGCCATTTGATCGCGCATGAAAATGTGAGGAAAGTCCGAGCTCCATAGGGCAAGAATGCCGGATAACGTCCGGTGAAGGCAACTTTAAGGAAAGTGCAACAGAAAGCAAACCGCCGCCTTGTCGGTAAGGATGAAAGCGTGAGGTAAGAGCTCACGTAATGTGCAGGCAACTGCATGTTATGTAAACCCCATTCGGAGCAAGACCAAGCAAGAACCGAAAAGCAGCGGCCCGTTGCGGTTCGTGGTAGGTCGCATAAGCATGTTGGCGACAATGTGCTCAGATAGATGATCATTAATACAGAACTCGGCTTATTCGCTCGCAAATGCTTTTTTTACAGTTTACATCACCGGCTTTTTCAAAGCACAAAGGTTTCACAGATAATTCCTGGAGAAATCTCCGTGGATTATAAAGGTTTCAAGCAGAGAGTATTTTAGGAGGGATATTTATGTCTAAAATGAAAACGATGGATGGAAATACGGCAGCGGCGCATTCCGCATATGCCTTTACCGAAGTGGCGGCCATATTTCCGATTACGCCTTCTTCGCCGATGGCAGAATTCATTGATGAATGGTCAGCCTATGGCAGAAAGAATATCTTTGGACAAGAGGTAAAAGTTGTAGAGATGCAAAGTGAAGGCGGTGCAGCCGGCGCTGTGCACGGATCGCTGAACGCAGGAGCCTTGACCAGCACCTTTACGGCATCTCAAGGTTTGCTGTTGATGATTCCCAATATGTACAAAATTGCCGGAGAAATGCTTCCTGGAGTGTTTCATGTAACGGCCCGCACCCTTGCTTCGCACGCATTAAGCATTTTTGGCGATCATTCCGACGTAATGGCAGCAAGGCAAACGGGATTTGCTTTTCTTGTTTCAAACAGCGTGCAAGAATCTATGGACATGGCAGCCATTGCGCATCTGTCTTCCATTGCCACGTCTGTGCCCTTTGTACACTTTTTTGACGGTTTTCGCACAAGTCATGAAGTACAAAAAATTGAAGAACTCGATTATAAAGATTTAGCAAAACTGGTAGACATGAAGGCTGTAAAAGCTTTTAAAGCGCGCAGCTTGAATCCGGAACACCCTGTGGTGAAAGGAACGGCGCAAAATCCCGACATCTTCTTTCAATGCAGAGAAGCCATCAATACGCACTATGACGAGGTGGCCGATAAAGTCGAATATTACATGGACGAATTGGCAAAAATAACGGGCAGGAAATATAAACCTTTTGAGTATTACGGCGCCAAGAATGCAGAGAGAGTCATCGTCGCTATGGGATCCGTGGTGGAGACGGCGGAAGAAGTGGTGGACTATCTCATAGGAAAAGGAGAAAAGGTAGGACTGATAAAAGTGCGCCTCTACAGACCTTTTTCCGTAGAACATCTTCTTCGCATTATACCGAAGAGCGTACAAAAAATAGCGGTGTTGGACAGAACCAAAGAGCCCGGTGCTCCGGCAGAACCGCTGTATTTGGATATTAAATCAGTATTTTATAACAAAGAAAAAGCACCGATGATTGTGGGAGGCAGGTATGGATTGGGATCGAAAGATACAACGCCTTCTCAAATATTGGCTGTTTATGAAAACTTAAAAGCAAAGAAACCGAAGGATGATTTTACTATCGGGATTGTTGACGATGTAACCAAGAAATCATTGCCCATCAAAAAGGTCATTGTGACAGAAAATGAAGGAAGCGTTCGATGTAAGTTTTGGGGGTTGGGCAGTGATGGTACGGTAGGTGCCAACAAAAGCGCAATTAAAATTATTGGCGACAAAACCGATATGTATGCCCAAGGATACTTTGAATACGACAGCAAAAAAAGCGGCGGCGTAACTGTGTCGCACTTGCGTTTTGGCAAAGAACCTATTCGCTCCACTTATTTAATCAGTGAAGCGGATTTCATTTCGTGCTCAATGCAGTCTTATGTTTATCAGTTTGCATTGCTGGACGGACTCAAAAAAGGCGGGACTTTTTTGCTGAACACATCATGGACGATGGAAGAGTTGGATGAAAAACTTCCTGCAAGCATGAAAAAGTATTTGGCAGATAAAAACATCAACTTCTATATTATTGATGCAACGGCCTTGGCGCAACGTATCGGATTGGGCGGACGCATTAACATGATTATGCAGACGGCGTTCTTTAAATTGGCCAATGTAATCGAATTTGAAGAAGCTGTGAAATACCTCAAAGAAGCCGTTATTGAAAGTTACGGCAGAAAAGGCGATAAAATTGTCGATATGAATATGGCGGCCATTGAGCAAAGCGTTACTTCGTTGCAGAAGGTAGCCATAAAAAAAGAATGGGCAAGCGCCAAGGAGGCATCGGCGGCGAAAACCAAAAAAGAGCCGGCGTTTATCGAAAATATTTTGCGACCGATTGCGGCAAAAAAAGGCGACGATTTGCCGGTTTCGGTTTTTGAAGAAATTGCAGACGGCACATTTCCGCTGGGAACAAGTGCTTATGAAAAACGCGGTATTGCGGCATATGTACCCGAATGGCAAGCCGAAAACTGCATTCAGTGCGGCAGATGTTCCTTTGTTTGCCCTCATGCGGCAGTGCGCCCGTTTTTAATTTCTGCTGAAGAAGCAAAAACAGCGCCAAAAGACTTTGGAATGGTCAAAGCAATCGGAAAAGATTTGGCAGAGTATCAGTATCGTATTCAAGTTTCTCCGTTGGATTGTACGGGTTGCGGCAGTTGCGCACAGGTGTGCCCAGCCAAATCAAAGGCATTGGTTATGAAGCCTTTTGAAGAACAATTAGATCAAGCGGCCAACTTTGAATATGCGTTGACTTTAACGGATAAAAGCAAAGGTATGGACAGAGCCAATCTCAAAAACAGTCAGTTTGTGCAACCGTTGCTGGAATTTTCCGGTGCATGCGGCGGTTGCGGCGAAACACCTTATGCAAAATATATTACACAATATTGCGGCGAGAGAATGATTGTGGCCAACGCTACGGGATGCTCTTCTATTTGGGGCGCCAGTGCGCCGAGTATGCCCTATACGGTCAATGCCGAAGGAAAGGGTCCGGCATGGTCGAATTCACTGTTTGAAGACAATGCCGAATATGGCTATGGAATGGCTGTTGCGGTAAAACAGATTCGCGAGCTGATTAAAGTGAATATGGAAGAAATTGTTGCAAAGACAAAAGAAGACGCAGTGAAAAAAGCGGCACAAAACTGGATCGACAATATGGATGACGTGCAAAAGAGCGAAGAATACGGCCAAGCGTTCCTTGCCCTTGAAAGCGCTGCAAAAGACGTGAAAAAACAATTTAAAGTCATCAAAGATAACAAAGATTATTTGAGCAAGAAAAGTATTTGGATCTTTGGCGGTGACGGTTGGGCCTATGACATCGGATATGGCGGGTTGGATCACGTACTGGCAAGCGGTGAAAATGTCAATGTATTGGTCTTCGACACAGAGGTATATTCGAATACCGGAGGGCAAGCTTCGAAAGCAACGCCCACAGCCTCGATTGCAAAATTTGCAGCCAGCGGCAAGAAGACCAAGAAAAAAGATTTGGGCATGATGGCCATGTCTTATGGTTATGTTTATGTGGCGCAAGTGGCTTTGGGAGCGGATATGAATCAGTTTATCAAGGCGGTAAGCGAGGCGGAAAGTTATGACGGACCGTCGCTGATTATTGCTTATGCACCTTGCATTAACCATGGCATCAAAGCCGGCATGAGCAAAAACATCGAGCAAGCAAAGAAAGCCGTAGACAGCGGATACTGGCATCTCTATCGCTACAATCCTTTATTGGCAGAAGAAAACAAAAATCCCTTTACATTGGACAGCAAAGAACCGACAGAGGATTTTGTGACATTCTTGCGCAGTGAAACACGCTATACTGCGTTGGAACAAGAGTTCCCGCAGGAAGCCAAAGAGCTGTTTGCCAAGGCGGAAAAAGAAGCCAAAGAGCGTTATGCAGGCTATAAAAAATTAGCAGATTAAAGAGTTTTCAATAAAAGCGCGACGAATTCGTCGCGCTTTTTTGATTTTACCTTGTATGATATAGATATCTATTCTATAATGACAATACGGTATTTTTGGAATTAAGTAAATAGGAAAAGTATATGAATAATCAACAAAAACCGCAATTGTGGACACGAAACTTTGTCCTGCTATCAACAACCAACCTGGTCATGTTTTTGGGCTTCCATATGCTCATGTCTACGTTTCCGTTTTTTGTCAGGTACTTAGGCGGAAACGAGGTGATGGTGGGGCTCGTTACGGGGCTGTTTTCGATATCTTCTCTTTTGATGCGCCCGGCAGTAGGTTGGTATTTGGATAATAAAAGCAGACGAATCCTTTTGTGGGTAGGTTTGGCAGGTTTGGCTGCGTGTACAATGATTTATTCCATGCTTACAGCAGTGATGCTGGCGCTTGTTTTTCGCTTGATACATGGGGTGTTTTGGGCGGCAGCAAGTACCTCGCTCGGCACCAATGTCAGTGATATTTTGCCGAAATCGAGATTCAGTGAAGGAATGGGCTTTTTTGGTGTTACTGCAACCATCTCCATGTCCATTGCCCCCTTCATCGGTTTGGTTGTCATGGAAAAACTGGGATTTACAAAGCTGTTTTATTCCTCCGCAATTTTATCATTGTTATCGTTGATTTTGGCGTTGCGCATTGTTTTTATGCGTATTGAAAAGAAAAAAGAAAAAGAGTCATTTTCAAAATCTTTGAAAAAACTGATTAGCAAAAGTGCGCTGCCGGCCTCAATCGTGATGTTTTTTTTCATGATTCCCTATGGGTCGATTACAACGTTTATTGNNCATCCATTGGTTCAGGCGGGGTGTTTTTTGTATTGTTGGCTGTCAGCAATGGATTGTCTCGCCTTTTTAGCGGTCGCATATGCGATAAAAAAGGCGAAGATATTATTGTATATATTGCGATTCCTTCTGTGGTGACGGCGTTGATTCTATTGGCATTTTTCATGTCTGCTGCCACCTTTTATATTGCAGCTGTACTCTATGGAATCGGTTTTGGCAGCATGGCCCCATCCATGCAGGCAATGGCCGTACGCATAGCGAGCCCGGAGCGCAGAGGCTCGGCTTCCAGCACCTATTTATCCGCCTTTGACATGGGAATCGGTTCAGGAGGAATGATTAGCGGGGTTTTGGTAAAATATTTCGGCTATGGGCAAATGTATGCCATCATGAGTCTGTGGTTGGTAATTTCTTTCGGATGTTACTTTTTTTGGGCGAGAAAAAGCGCTTCTTCATTTCATTATGGCAAAGACAATGCTCGTTAAGGAAAGACTTTCAGCAATAAAAGGACGAACGAAAACAAATGTTGCAGGACAAAAAAACAATCTGAAACAAGCATCAAAGAGGAAAGAGTCTGGCAGACACGGCGGCATTTATCATAAACAAAAATACCGGAAAATAATGAATGCCTTGTTAAACAAGTAAGGTACGCAAGTACCGTATTTTTTTGATACGGCAAGCCGAATTTGGGAAAGGAAAAAGAAAATGCATTTTCTTGATTTAAAAGCAGAGGGTATGAGCCTGGAGCATACATTTTTGAACGGACAATGTTTTCGTTGGAATCTTACAAAAGAAAACAGCTTTATCGGGGTGGTTGCAGGCAAAGTTTATGAGGCAAAGAAAATGGATGCAAATACGCTGCGCCTGTATAATGCTACAGAAGATGAGAGGGATTTTTTTCAAAAATACTTTGATTTAGATCGGGACTATATCGGTATTGAAAAAGCACTTAGCGGGATGGATTCTATTTTGGCGCAGGCGGTTGAATTTGGCAGAGGCATGCGCATTTTAAGGCAAGAGCCCTGGGAAGTAGCGGTCAGCTTTATTTTGTCTGTGCAAAAGAATATCGCCTCCACACAAAAAAACATTGAGCGTTTATGTGAGAAATACGGCCAAAAAATCTTCTATCAGGATTGCTGCTTTTATGCCTTTCCCGAAGCAAAAGAGTTGGTTGATTCTGATGAAGAAAGCATAAGGCAAACAAAATGTGGCTTTCGCGCCAAAGGCGTGTTGGATGCGGCCCGCAAAGTCAATGAAGGAGTGGTTGTGTTATCAAACATTTTTGATTTGACATATGAAAGGGCAAGGGAAGAGCTGCAAAAAATTTATGGCGTAGGGCAAAAAGTGGCGGATTGCATTCTTCTTTTCGGGTTTGGTAAGTATGCGGCTTGTCCTATCGATACGTGGGTGAAAAAAGCGTTGGAAACATTGTATGGCGTTCGCTTTTACAATATGGGTGATTATCATCGTTTTGCGCAAAAAAAGTGGGAACCATACAGCGGATATGTACAGCAATATATTTTCTATTATATGCGTGAAAACTATCGAAAAACAAAAAAATGAAAAAAATGCTGAAAAACAAAGAAAAACGGAGTAAAACATAAAAACAGTGCAAAAAAGGCGAAAAAATAAAAGAATATAAGTAAAAAAGAGCAAAATTAAAAGTTGATAATCATCGGATGCTCGAATACAATATTATTAGCACTCGGTTTTAAAGAGTGCTAATAAATTGCTTAATCTAAGTTTCATATTAGGAGGAAAGTATTGTGAATCTTAAACCATTATCGGACAGAGTCATCTTAAAAGTAAAAGAAAAAGAAGAAAC
Organism: Eubacteriaceae bacterium UBA1433; assembly: GCA_002329295.1. Taxonomy (GTDB): domain Bacteria; phylum Bacillota; class Clostridia; order Eubacteriales; family UBA1433; genus UBA1433. The sequence goes on along the minus strand of DCTT01000026.1, from coordinate 168,262 downwards.
AACGAAGAGCGGTATCGTACTTCCCGATAGCGCAAAAGAAAAACCGCAAGAGGCGGTCGTTGTTGCTGTGGGCAGCGGAGAAGTTGTTGACGGCAAAAAAGTGCCCTTGGATGTAGCGGTAGGTGACAGAGTCATCTATTCCAAATATTCGGGGATGGAAATCAAATTGGACGGCGAAGAATATCTGATTGTAAAACAAAATGATATCTTAGCAATTATTACAGAATAGGTAAAGGAGAAAAAACAATGGCAAAAGACATTAAATTTTCTGAAGAAGCCAGAAAATCACTTGAAATTGGTGTAAATAAACTTGCAGATACCGTAAAAATAACCTTAGGGCCCAGAGGCAGAAACGTGGTATTGGGCAGAAGTTTCGGCGCTCCCGTTATCACAAATGACGGCGTAACCATTGCAAGAGAAATTGAGTTAGAAGACGCTTATGAAAACATGGGCGCACAACTCGTAAAAGAAGTAGCGACGAAAACAAATGATGTGGCAGGGGACGGAACCACCACGGCAACGCTGCTGGCGCAATCCATTATTCGTGAAGGGCTTAAAAATATTGCCGCTGGCGCAAACCCGATGGTTGTGAAAAAAGGGATTGAAAAGGCAGTAAGTACGGTTGTAGCATATTTGGAAAGCGTTAGCCAAAAGGTAGAAGATAAATTGTTTATTACGCAAGTTGCCTCGATTTCTGCAGGAGACGAAGAAATCGGCAAATTGATTGCAGACGCAATGGAGAAAGTAGGCAACGACGGCGTTATCACGGTAGAAGAAGGCAAAACAGTCGGAATTGAGTTAGAATTCACTGAAGGAATGGAATTTGACAGAGGATATCTCTCACCGTATATGGTAACAGATACCGATAAAATGGTAGCGGTTTACGAAGATACGTTTGTTTTGTTGACAGACAAAAAAATCTCAAATATTCAAGAAATTTTGCCGGTATTGGAAGTGGTAATGCAAAACGGCGGCAAACTCTTGATCATTGCTGAAGATGTGGAGAACGAAGCGCTGGCTACATTGATTCTTAACAAACTCAGAGGCGTGTTTAACTGTGTAGCAGTCAAAGCGCCCGGATTTGGTGACAGAAGAAAAGAAATGCTCAAAGACATTGCAACCTTGACAGGCGCTACGGTAATTAGCGAAGAAATGGGACTGGAGTTGAAAAACACAGGACTGGCTGAACTGGGCAAGGCAAGACAAATCAGAGTAACCAAAGACAGTACAATCATCGTGGAAGGTGCCGGAGAAAAAACGGCTGTGGAAGATCGCATCAAACAAATCAAAAACGAAATCGAAATCAGCACCAGCGATTATGATAAAGAAAAATTACAAGAACGACTTGCAAAATTATCCGGCGGCGTTGCGGTTATCAATGTCGGCGCAGCAACCGAAACAGAACTCAAAGAAAAGAAATACAGAATCGAAGATGCGCTTAATGCCACAAGAGCGGCTGTTGAAGAAGGCGTTATCGCCGGCGGCGGCAGCGCATATATCGGAGCGATTGATAAAGTGGAAGAATTGCTTGAAACTTTGGAAGGGGACGAAAAAACGGGCGCTTCCATTATCAGAAGAGCCATTGAAGAACCTCTGCGTCAGATTGCTATCAATGCAGGAATTGAAGGATCGGTTGTCATTGAGAAATTGAAAAACGAACAAAAGGGCAAAGGCTTTGATGCAAATACATTTACCTATGTAGATATGTTTGAATCAGGGATTATTGACCCCACGAAAGTAGCACGAAGCGCACTGCAAAATGCGGCAAGTGCAGCGGCTATGTTCTTGACAACAGAAGCAGCAGTAGCCGACATCAAGGAAGAAACTCCCGCAATGCCCCCGATGGGAGGCGGCGGAATGCCGATGATGTAACAAAATAATAAATATAAAAAATCCCGATACATGGTATCGGGATTTTTTATTGTTTCAGGCAATTAGATAAGATTTGTATTTACTATTTTATAGCATTAGGGCGTATCAAGCTTTTCGCTGCCTTTATGTAAGAACATATCCTCCCAGCCGCTGCCGCCAATATCCATCCTCATTTTGCCATCTCCCGGTGCGCCCAAATCTACTTTGACAGTCATGATCTGAGTACCCATTTCGTAGTTATACCGCCATTCCAAAACGGCGGTTCTGCCATCGGGAGCAATGCTTTGAAATGTAAATTCACCGCCGAAGCCCTGGTTATTTTTTTGACCGGAATACATCATGTATTTATTGTTGACTTTTTTGATAATCATCATTTGGTCAGGAAAGTTAACATAACCCCAAGCAGTGTTTATTTGATTGAAAAAAGTTTCGGGATTACTTTTATCTTCTACGACGATGCTAACTTCTTTTGTCGCAGTATTGCCCGACTTGTCGGAAACAGACAAGGTAATAGGATAGGTTCCCGCTTTTGCAAAGTCGGGGGTTCCGTTTACCGTAGCGGCAGAGGGGTCAATGATACCGTCTAAATTATCGGTAATGGTCATGGCGGAACGAACATCCAGTTGTTCGCCTTTCAGGACCGTGAAAGTACTTTCTCCGGTAATCTGTGGCGGTGTGGTGTCCTGTACCGTAAAAGTAAATTCGTAGTCTTTGCCTTTGTTGTGTTCTTTTGACGTAACAGTGTAGATAATGTTGTAGTCACCAAGTTTGTTTGTATCCAAATCACTTGATTTTACAGTAACATTAAAATTTTCAGCATCTTTCACTGCAATAAGTGTGAGAGGATCCACCTCTGTGCCCGCTTCGATGGTTTTGGTGGTCTGGGTCACATCGGCTTTTGGACTTAAAAGAAGAAAGTAGGCCAATACAGCGCCGGCTAACAAAACAGCGATAGCACTAATGATAAGAACAAGTTTCAGATTCGTTTTTTTGACGGGCATGTTGCCGCCGACATCAGGTGGTGAAGTAAAGCTGTTTGCACTCGGTGACGGCACAGCGACTTCCTGACGTACGGAGGATGGAGAGATCGGTTGAGTCGCTGGTTCTGCAAGATGCGTCGTTGAGTTTTCCGCTGCGGGATCTTGCGAAATATGTTTTCCGCAATGAGGGCAGAAATTCATACCGGGGAAAATGTCTTTGGTACAAAAAGGGCATTTCATAAAAAGGCACCTGCCTTCCAGTAAATTTTTTGTATTTGATGCCTGTATTATAATACAATTTACACAATTTTCCCACTATACTGAAGAAAAATTTTTTTATTTTTAATACTTCACATATTTAACATGGTTATATAGCGAAAAATATACAAAAATCTTTCGTTAAAGCATTTTTTCCTCTCTATAATCATCTATAAATCATTTTATTTTTCACAGTGTTATATGCGTTTATGAGGCAAAGTGTATTAAAAATTGTGCTGGTGCACTGCATTATGGTTCAAAGAATTAAAAATGACCTCTTAATAAAAACGATTTCTTGTTTGGAAGAGTATCCAGTATCTTCCAAAATAAAACACAAAGCATCACTTGGAAGAGTAGCGAAAATATCGAAAATGTAATAAAAATGCTACAAAAAAACCGATCGCAATGGATCGGTTTTTTGATATTTGAAATATTAATTGCCTTTGTAAATACGGACTTCTCGCCAGCCGCTGCCGAGATCCACTTTCATTTTTCCGTCTCCCGGTTTGCCTAAATCGAACTTGATCGGTATTTCTTTATATTCTTTATCAACGTACATCCATGTGCCGGTAGCAGTAAGGTTATCCGGAGAAATGTGTTCTAATACAAAGGCGCCGCCAGGACAGTGGCTTTCTTTGTAACCTGTATACATGTAATAGGTATTACCTTCTTTTCTGATGACAATCATTTTTTCAAGTTCATCCACAAATTCCCAGTTGTAATTGATTTGTTTAAAAAATGCAACAGGGTCACTTTTGTCTTCTACAATGACACTGATTTCTGCTGTCGCTTTATTGCCCGCCTGGTCATAAACGAACAAAGTAATCGGGTATGTCCCTTTTTTCGTGGTATCGGGATTGCCGCTGATAGCGACAGTGGCCGGGTCTATGATGCCGTCCAAATTATCTGTAACAGTAATGTTGGCTATCACATTGAGTTTTTGATCTTTGAGTATGGAAATGGTAGCCGGAGCGTTGATTTGAGGCGGTGTGGTGTCTTGTACGGTAAAAACAAATGCATGTTCTTGACCGTCAGTATTTTTTTTGGGCGTGACCATATAAACGATCGTATAATCTCCTAAACGCTTGGTGTTTAAATCGCTTGATTTTACAGTAACATCAAAATTTTCAGAGTTTTTCACTGCAATAAGTGTAAGAGGATCGATTTCTGCGCCGGCTTCAATGGTTTTCGTAATTTGCGTTACCTCGGCTTTGGGATGGAGCAGTAGAAAATAGGCTGCAGCTGCACCTGCTAATAGCACGATGATTGCGACAATGATAAGAATCATATTTCGTTGTTTTTTCTTGTCAGGTATGGTTATATCTTGGAACGAAAGAGTTGATTTATCAAAAGAGAGGGGCACAGTAATGGGTTGCGTCACCGGCTCTGCAAGTTGTTCTTCAGAATGTGCTGAAGTAGTATTTCCGGTAACAAGTTTTCCGCAATGAGGGCAAAACCGCATGCCGGGAAAGATGTCTTTGGCACAAAAGGGACATTTCATAAAAAGGCACCTACCTTTCATTGGCAAGATTTTTCCGAACGGAACGCTTTATTTAAATTATAATATAATACATACAAGTTTTACAACATGCTAAATAAATTATTTGACTACAAAGGGAGTGTATGTACAAGGTAGAGGTTGACAAAAACGGTGATTGTACTCAAAAATTTTCGCAAGGAAATTTTGCAACGGATTTCCGATATTTGTTGCAAGAAGGCATTAATCTTGTGCTGAGTGCGCGTGATAAATATCAGATGCTACGCTCCAAGGTGTGAAAAAAGAAACACCCGATACATCAGGTGTTTCTCATCAAGTCGTATTGAATAGAAACGAAGTGTTATTTTAAAATCTTTACTTCTTCCCATCCTTGACCGTAATTGAGTTTCATTTTTCCGTCTCTGGGTTTGCCTATGTCAAACTTTACTTCGATTTCGGTTTCTTTTCCGTTATCGTCAAAAAACCATGTGGCGGTTGCGGTAATGTTATCAGGCGCAATATTTTTTAACACAAGAGGACCGCCATAGCCTTCACTGTTTTTGTAACCGACAAACATCAGGTATTTATTATCTTCTTCTCTAATAATCAGTATCTGTTGCGGATTGCTTAAAAATTCCCAGGTGTATTTGATTTGGTTAATAAAGGTAACAGGATTGCTTTTGTCTTCGACGATGACACTGATGGCTTTTGTAGCTTTATTGCCCGACTTATCGGTAACAGACAGTGTTACAGGATATGTACCCACTGTTGCAGTATTGGGGCTGCCCTCCATGATGATTGCTGAAGGATCAATGGTACCATCCAAGTTATCTGTGATGGTGATATCACTAAAAATGTTCAATGGTTGGTCTTTTATCACAGCTATGGTATCAGGAGCATTGATTTGCGGTGGTGTGGTATCTTGTACGGTAAAGACAAATTCAAAATCTTTTGCTTTCTGATTCTTTTTTGAGGTAACGGTATAGATTACTTTGTAATTGCCTAAGGCCTTCACATCCACTTCGCTGGATTTAACGGCAATGTCATAGTTTTCACGTTCTTGCACGGAAATAAGCGTGAGCAAGTCCACGTCTGTGCCGGCTTCAATCGTTTTTGTAGTCTGTATTACTTTTGCTCCGGGGTTGAGGAACAGAAAATATGCCAGTGCACCAATAGCTAAAACCGCCACAATCAAAATGATGGTGAGAATTATTTTGCGAGAAGAGGTCGTTTTTTTCTTCGGGCGTTGCTGAAAATCATCTTTATTGACAGGAGGTGTTAGTGGGGGTGGAGGCGCAGTACGCGGTGCAGCTGGTGGCCGTTGAAAATCGGAAGAATCTAAAACGTTAATTACATTCTTTATTTCGGCATCGGATACGCTGCTTGTTTGAGTCGGCTCACTGGCTGCCAGAGTCGCGGCAAAGGAGTCGTTTTGTGCGGCAGAAGTGGCTGCAATAGTTGAATCTGTTGCAGTCGTTGCCGGTTGTGTAGGTTGTGGCGGAGATGATGAGGCAGGCATCGCCGGCGCAGAATCACTTGTATGAGCCAGCTCGTCAATCATGTTTGGGCTAAAAATGGGAGGATGAATTGTCTCTACGGAATCAGATAAAACATTTGGAGAAGACGATGTATCCGGGACAGCGGGTGTCGTCTGCGTGCCAAAAACGATTGTTTGTTCAAGGACAGAATCGTCAGCCGCAGATTGAGCAGATACATGATTGGATAAGGAACGTGCATCTTGAGTCGTTATCGGAGGTTGAACCGGTTTTCCACAATGAGGGCAATATTTCAAAGAAGGTTCAATATCTCTTTTACAAAAAAAACATTTCATAAGGTACACCTTCATTACTGTAATATTTAATTTATATTATAATACAAATCTTGTTATTTTAAAACCGTAAAAAATATCATCGGTAAAAGGTTCTTTGTCAGGACTGAAAGAAAAGGACAATTTTCCTCTCTGCTGTTTCAGAAAAATTGTCGGATGTATAGACGTTTTGTCTTGTCTTGAGTAGGAGTTCTGATATAATAAATACATTCAAGCACAATTTTCAGGAAGGAATCAAGCATGTATCAAGAAGTAGCGGAAAATATTTTTTTAGTCAAAATTCCTCTTCCAAACAGCCCGTTGAAATTTTTGAATAGTTATTTTATTCGTTCCAATCATCCGGACAGCAAAAACATGGTCATTGACGGCGGATTTAATCATCCCGATTGCAAAGAAGCCTTTGAAAAAGCCATGGATGCGTTGGATTTTGCCTATGAAAATACAAATTTTGTTGCAACGCATTTGCATGGCGATCACTTTGCAATGTTTTCTGCAATGGACAAAGAAATCACGCTGTTTTTAGGACGGCTTGATTTGGAATACTTGGAAAAAAAAGTAGAAAAAAATTCTGCCCAGGAAGTGGATAGAAGCGATGAAATTTCTGCAACGAGCGCTCTGTTCGGTATGCCGGAAGAATATGCGGAAGTTGTGATGCGGGCTCAATTTATGCAGAACAGAAATTGGCAGACAGAACATATTCGCGCCATTGAAGCAGGGGATAAATTTGTTGTCGGTCAGTATAGTTTCGAGGCGATTTTGTTTAAGGGGCATACGCCGGGACACATTGCGCTATACGAAAACGACAAAAAAATCCTGATTTGCGGAGACCATATTTTAGGGAAAATTTCTCCCAATATCACATACTGGGAAAGCGAACTGGACTCTTTGGGAAATTATCTGGAGAGCTTATTTTTCTCAAAACAACTGCATGTGGAAAAACTTCTTTGCGGACACAGGAGCAATGAGTTTGATATGTATCAGCGCATTGAAGAAATTTTTGACCACCACACACAACGATTGGGTGAAGTCGTGGATATTTTGACGGCGGAAAGCAGGAAAATGACGGCATTTGAAGTGGCGTCAAAAATGACTTGGAAAGTCGCCGAAGACATGTGGAGCAAATATTCCAAAGAGCAGCATTGGTTTGCTACGGGAGAGGCTTTAGCGCATTTGGAATATCTTTTCAAAAGAGATAAAATTAAAAAATATATAGATGGCGGGACATATTATTATACGGCAAATGAAACAACAATAGATACCGGGGGTGAGTAAAATGAAAATTTTAAAGGAGGGTCTTACATTTGACGACGTGTTGCTGATTCCGAGAAAAAGCAATGTCATTCCAAAAGATGTGGACACCTCAACGATGTTAACAAAAAATATCAAGCTGAATATTCCGATTGTGAGCGCAGGGATGGATACGGTTACGGAGGCAAAGCTGGCGATTGCCATTGCCAGGCAGGGAGGTATCGGTATCATTCATAAAAATATGAGTATTGAACAGCAGGCGTTGGAAGTGGACAAGGTCAAGCGATCCGAACACGGCGTGATTGTGGACCCGTTTTATTTGAGTCCGGAACATGTGATTCAAGATGCGTTGGACTTAACGGCACGATACAAAATCTCGGGCGTGCCCATTACAGAAGGCACAAAACTGGTGGGAATTATCACGAACAGGGATTTGCGTTTTGAAACCGATCCAACGAAAAAAATTAAGGATGCGATGACAAAAGACAGATTGATAACAGCCCCGGAAGGTACAACACTGGAAGATGCCGAGCAGATTTTGAAACAATATAAAATTGAAAAATTGCCGATTGTGGACAAGAACTTTAATCTAAAAGGACTTATCACAATTAAAGATATTGAAAAGGCCATAAAATTTCCTAACAGTGCCAAAGATACTCAAGGCAGACTCAGAGCCGGCGCTGCAGTGGGTATTGCCCATGACACCATGGAGCGTGTACGTGCCTTGGTAGATGCAAAAGTGGACGTAATCGTTGTGGACACCGCTCATGGCCATTCAAAAAATGTGGTGGATATGATTAAAGCCATTAAAAAAGAATTTCCCAAACTGGATATAATTGCAGGCAATATTGCTACGTCAGAAGGTGCGACAGATTTAATTAAGGCCGGTGCGGATGCGCTGAAGGTGGGGATGGGGCCGGGTTCTATTTGTACGACCAGGGTTATTGCGGGTATTGGGGTGCCGCAAATTACGGCGATTATGGACTGTTATGAAGCGGCCCAAAAATATGACATTCCCATTATCGCCGACGGAGGAATCAAGTATTCGGGCGATATTGCTAAAGCGATTTCTGCAGGAGCCAACAGCGTCATGATCGGCTCTCTTTTTGCCGGTACAGAAGAAAGCCCCGGGGAAATAATCATTTATGAAGGAAGAAGCTTTAAGAGTTATCGCGGCATGGGCTCGGAAGGCGCCATGGGTCAAGTAACAGGAAGCGCTGATCGATATTTTCAAGAAGGCGAAAGAAAATTTGTACCCGAAGGAGTAGAGGGCAGAGTGCCCTTTAAAGGCGTATTGGCAGATACGTTGTTCCAGTTGGTCGGCGGACTGCGTGCCGCAATGGGATATTGCGGTGTAGAGACCATTCAGCAATTGCAAACAGACACGCAATTTCTAAAAATAACGTCGGCTTCTTTGATTGAAAATCATCCACACGGCATATCGTTGGTGAAAGAAGCGCCGAATTACAGCAGAAGGGATTATTAAAAGATGGAAAAAGAACTGGTAGCGGTTTTGGATTTTGGCGGGCAGTATAATCAACTGATCGCAAGAAGACTCAGAGAATTAAATGTCTATTGTGAAGTATATCCTTATGATATAGCCTATGACAAACTGATAGAAAAGCAGCCCAAGGGCATCGTCTTTACCGGCGGACCCAAAAGCGTCTATGAACCCGAGGCGCCCAAATGTGATGAGCGGATATTTTCTGCTGGAATTCCCGTTTTGGGCATTTGCTATGGCATGCAGGTGTTGGCGCAAAGCCTGGGCGGTGCAGTAAAACGTCCCGAGACCCACGAGTACGGCAAAAATCACCTGACCATTGCCAAAGAGGACAGCTTGCTGCTGCAAGGCGTTGACAGAGAAAGCGTATGCTGGATGAGCCATACAGATTATGTGAGCAGCGTTCCGCAGGGATTTGCCTGCAGCGCCTCCACACCTTCTTGCGCGGTTGCGGCTTTTGAAGATGCAGAAAAAAAATTATACGGTGTGCAGTTTCACCCCGAAGTAACGCATACGACCTTTGGCACAAAAATACTGGAAAATTTTGTGAAAAACATTTGCGGTTTGTCGCAAAATTGGACGATGAAAAAATTCGCGGAAGAAAAAATCAAAGAAATGAAAGCCGAAATAGGTGATGAAAAGGTGCTTTGCGCCCTGAGCGGCGGTGTGGACAGCTCTGTAGCGGCGGTGCTGATGCACCGTGCCATCGGCGAAAATCTTGTGTGCATTTTTGTAGACCACGGTCTGATGCGCAAAAACGAAGGCGATGAGGTAGAACGTGTATTTAAAAATACTTTTCATATGAATTTTATTCGTGTCAATGCACAAAAGCGATTTTTGGATAAATTGGCGGGGGTTGTTGACCCTGAGCGCAAAAGGAAAATCATCGGCGAGGAGTTTATCCGCGTTTTTGAAGAAGAGGCTGTCAAGCTGGAGGGCATTGAATATTTGCTGCAGGGAACCATTTATCCCGATGTCATTGAGAGCGGTACGAAAGACGCAGCGGTAATTAAGAGTCATCACAATGTCGGCGGACTGCCCGAGGATTTGAATTTGAAGCTTGTGGAACCCTTGCGTGAGCTGTTTAAAGACGAAGTGCGCGCGGTGGGGAGAGAATTAGGCATTCCCGATATGCTCGTAGACCGTCAGCCCTTCCCGGGACCGGGGCTTGCCGTGCGTGTCATCGGAGACATCACGCAAGAAAAGTTGGATATATTGCGGGAAGCGGATTATATTTTCCGTGATGAAATCAAAAAAGCGGGATTGGACAAAGAAATCTGGCAATATTTTGCGTTGCTGCCGGGTAATCGCAGTGTGGGCGTGATGGGGGACGAGCGAACTTATGACTATACCATTGCCCTGCGGGCCGTGAACAGCATCGACGGTATGACGGCGGACTGGGCGCGCATTCCTCATGAAGTATTGGAGAGTATCTCCACCCGCATTGTCAACGAAGCGGCTCACGTCAACCGCGTGGTATATGATATTACAACGAAACCGCCTTCAACGATTGAGTGGGAATAAGACCAAGAAAAGCAAAAACGGCTTTAAATCAAGGGTTTTAGCCACTTAAAAAGTTCAAGCGGGACAAAATTGGGTAAAAAAGTTTAAAAGAATAATGCTAAGAATAGTTCTTAGTGGTTTAGAAAAATACTATAGCCCTGATCTTTGGACTGGGGCTTTTGTTTATAACGAATAAAAAGAGGTGTGAAATGGTTACTTTAAAAAAGATTTTATTTTCAAACGAGGAAGTTGTTTATGAATATTATCCTGAAGGAAAAACTGAATTTCCAGGGATAATTGTCGCAGATTTAAAAGATAGAAAAGTTATTCTTAAAGAAACCTCACAAAAGGATTTCTATCGAAAAATACTGGGATCAGAACTTAATGATATGAGGGATAGTATAAATAAGATGCGAGTTGAAAATGGCGAGGAACCATACACTGAGGAAGAATTGCCCACTTGTGATCCCGACAAAGATTATGGTGGTTATTTCTATGTAGAAAAAGCTCTCTCCAGACTTGCTGAATTCTTTGGAACTAATGACTTCAGAGAAGAAAGTACGGTCGCTTGGTATTAGCAAAATGTCACATAATATAGATGAGTTCTATAATGAAAAAAGCGATTGAATTCAGAACTCAATCGCTTTTTATCACTTCTCTAATTTGCGTGCTTTTTCATTATCGGATAAACTCACTAATAAACAAAATAAATGATTAGGTTTTATAACAAGTAATCTCGAATTAAGTTGTTTCTCCACGTATGCATTATGCTCGTCTTGTAAAATATTTTATAATTCAATATATAAATTTGGATCTTCAATATCCATAGTTATCTTTTCTGTACTTTTATCATAACTTGCTTTTTTGATTAGTTTTTCAAATTCGGTATTAATATTAATTTCTAAAGGAAACTGTAGGTTTTCTTTAATTCTAAGGTTTCTAACCCTTTGTTGAGTGCTTCCTAATTGCTTACTAAGGCACTAATCGGAAATGTGTTTGTTTTCTTGTCTATGCGATTCTATAAAGTGATGAAAAAGAAATAACTCAATTTCAGATTTTGTGGCTAAACCATAATTTTTGTCAAAGAACATATTGCAAAGATCGTAGAAGGCATTTGCAGCTTTACCTTCGTCATTATGATAAGGAATGTATTTTTTCATCTTCATAGTCTCCTTTTATTTTTATCGACTTTATCCTTTATCTGTCAAACTCCTTAAAATATTTTAAAATGAAAAATTATTTCAATTTTTTTTCTAACAACACATATCCATGCTTTTTTATTATTAAATCGCTCGCATATGCCTGTGTGACTTTTCCCTCGTGTATCAGAGCTCCTATACTCGTTCCGTTGATTTTTTTTAACTCTTCAGATATAGAGTATGCCAAAGCCGGCCCCAGACCCTTGTGTTTTGAATCAACTCCCATGTAAAGCAATACATATTCTTTTGCTGACATTTTACGATACAACACTTTCAGTATATTTGAAAGTTTATTTACATGATAGACCAAGGTTCCGTAATTAGGCAGTGCTACGAAAAAACCGACCAATTTTTGTTCATAATACGCTATTTTTACCATATTCAGATTGATAATCTTGAAGTATCGTTTCATATATTCGCAAAAATCTTCGCAGGATATTTTTTTATATATAGGAAAATCTCGGTATAATTCGCTTACGGAATAATAAATTTCCTCCAAAACTGTGTCAAAATCTGCCTGTTCGGGGCTGATAATCCGGTAGCCTTTTTCTCTGAATTGCTTGTATCTTTTTTGAAATTTAGGATTTGTATACTTCTTATCTATTGCTCCGTAAAAAGAGGATGTATATCGCTCGATGATTTCATAGCCGTTTTTTAAAAACATGTTCAAATAATATTCTCTGTGATACGGTTCTCCCGTAAAAGGCTCGTCTTTAAAAAAATCGGACTTTAAACGATATCCTATCCAAAAGGAGGCATTTACCGGACCCACAATTTTTTTACAGCCGCTGTCTTCTGCATAATGCTCTGCCTGTTCAAATAGATATCTCCAAACCTGGTTTTCTTCTATTCCTTCAACAAATCCCAAATATGCCGTATCATCATCGGGGTATAGTGTAAGTGCAAATCTTGCAACTATTTTTTCATTCTGATAAATGCAAAACTTTCGCAATACAAAATATTTGCTCAAAATATGTGTTCCCGAAAGCAGATGTTTCAACTCCTCGGAATCGTGAGTATTATTTTTAAAAGAATACAATTCAGATGTCATGTGAATAAAATCCGACAGATATTTTTTTTCGCAATCAAATTCGATACATTCCACTTTTCCTTCCATGTAATTCCTCCAAATTCCTTGTCTGCTCTTAAGTTTTCCTTTCAACTCTGCTTTTTTATAACACGGATTTCTCCTGTATTTCCGTCCATTTCTACTATGTCTCCCGTTTTCAAAAGTTCTGTTGCATTTTCCACTGCAACGATGGAAGGGATTTTCAATTCTCTAGCTATAATTGCAGTATGCGAAAGTAAAGAACCTTTTTCTGTAATAATTCCCTTTGCATTTGCTAACAGAAAAACCCAACCCGGATCTGTCGTACGTGCCACCAAAATTTTATCGTTTCCGTTTTTTGCATCTTCAGCATTTTTAATTACCAAAACACTTCCGCTTATTTTTCCGGAAGAACAAGGCACTCCGTAAAGAAAATCTTTCTGCAAGACATCCTTTTGTTCTCCTAAAAATCTGTTTAATTTATGCAGGCCGTTTTTCGTTACAGCAATGAGATTATAAACGGGCATTTTTTTATAAGACTCGTATTCTTCTTTTCGCTTTTTTGTAATTTGCAAGAGATTTGTTTGTGAATCCATTTCTCGAAAGATTTCTTCCACTTTTAAATAATAAATATCCTCAACACATTCCAAACGATTTTGTGATACGAGATTTTTACCGATTGCAAGAAATATACTTCTTACCATGCCGTAGATGCTTGTACGGTTTAACCTTGAAATTTCCCGGTTACCGATTCCTTTTAAGGCTTTTCTTGTAAAAAAATTGTCTTTTGCATCTTTTTCAAACCGTTTTTCATCTAACAAAATATTGTTTTTCATTTCCTCAAGCTTTGTAGAATCTGCCGCATACTCCTCCGCTTTTTTGTCTAAAAGTTCCGGATTTGTACGAAATGTTTTACTCTCCAGCTTAAGTTCTTCAAGGGTTCGGTCTCCGTATTTTTGAATATAGTCATTTCTTTGCGCAAAGTAATTGATACTTTTTCCTTCTTTGGAAAGAAGTTCTGCAAGTTCTATCAAATCCTTTAGCGGTTTCATGCTTTCCATATCTTTAATGCCGGATATTCTTTCATTTATCTGATCATTTCTGGATTTTTTCTTTGCTGCTGCAGTAAATAAAAAGGCATACAAATCATTGATGAGTGTAATATCCCATCTTTTGAGAAGTTTTTTTTCGATATCTTTATATAGTTCTCTCATCTCTGAATTCGTAAGATTTTCGCTAAATCGTTCCTCAAAATCACGTTTGACTGCCACGTAGTATTCATTCAATTTCCGCATGGATTTTTCTACCGAAAAAAATTCGTATATGAAACGAAAATATGTTTTTATACGAAAAAATAACGGTAAGCGTATTTCTTTTGATATTACCTGTTTGTTTTTTACTCCGAGCATTTCCTGCCATATTGGCACAACTTTTTTTCCAAACGGCAAAAGATGCAAAATTTTATACCAGCTATTGATTTTATAGTACATAACTCCGTTAACAGAGCCTACCATGTTTTCAAAGATATGGGAATGTTGCTTAACCATATTTTGGTTTCTCCAAATTCTATTTGCCAAGCCTGTAAATACTCCGGTATATGCAGCACAAGCAAAGGATGCCGAAAGTGGAAGTGTAAAACCGGGATAGCTTTCTACAATGTTGGAATTGTCAAAAATTTCAATTTCCTCATCTTCAATCGAAGTAATTCTTCGAGCTTGGAGAATATACAGTTCTTTTTCGATAATAGAAAATTCAATGTCCGCATAGGAATATCCCAAAATATTTTTAATCTTGTCTCCGACAGTAATGAGTTGATTCAAAATATCTATCTCAAGGATATCCTCTGTCCCGTCATAATAATATTTTTTATCCGATACATTATAATAATAGGTTACAGTTTGAACTCTATCCGATACAACTCCGTCTCCCAATCCTCTTCCCACCGTTATAACCGCTTCGTTTAAAATTCCTTGCGGATTGGAAGTGAATAAAATTCCTGAAAAATCTCCCTCGACCATTTCCTGGATTATGACGTCCATCTTCATGAGAGTGATGTCGATTTCTTTTAGCCTGCAGTACTCCAGTACCGTCTGATTATATAACGATTTAAGGCAGTCACATATTCGAGCTGGAACTTCTTCTGCTTCTATGTTCAAATATGTATTAAACATTCCTGCAAAACTGTATTTTTCCCTGTCTTCCATATTACACGAAGAGCGTACGGCATATAGTACATTGTTTTTTACAGGAATTTTCGGTATATGAATAAATTCATTTAAAATATTTTTTAAATGAATGCTTTGTTCGGCAAAACTCTCGTCTTTCTTTTCTGAAAAAAAATTAAACAGCGCATTTGATAATTTATCTTTTTCGACTGATTCTTGCCAATGCAATACAAAAAAATCTGGAATATTTATTCCGCTTTTTTTCATAATTTCAAGATTTTTTCTTTTCATTATATCTTCCCTACTATTAAATATGCTGCTACCGTCAATAGCATCAGTGATTCCTGTACATAAGTGTATTTTTCTACTTTTTCTATGATTTTGTATTGATAAGGATTTTTCATATAATGCAAAAATTTGATTGTTATCCATGTCACAATGCCGATAAATGCAGCTACCGAAATCTTATTTAAATTCCAAACCAAAATTATATTGGTAACAATATCAATTAAGGTTAAAAACATGACAAATTTAGTTGATTTCTTGTAGCCGAATAGTTTGGAATAGGTCATATACTCCGTTTCTTCACGCGGTGCTCTTATCTTCCGACTGATTTCCCATATAAGCGACGGAAAATACAATGTCCACATCACCAAAAAAGTAATATACGTAAACGGATGCAAAATATACTTGATGCAAGTAAACGATATGATATACAGATTAATTATAATCTGCACCGGATTATGCGTGATCAGCGCCAAAAGCAAATTAGACTGTATCTTATGCCTTTGAAAAAACCATTGACTCATCAAAAAACCGTAACCATATAACAGCAGAAAAAAAATCGGATTATTCATATAGCGAACATTCAGGAAGACGGCAATAATCTGTACGACAATACAAGCTGTAAACAAATCCCGTTTTGTAACTTTTCCGCTTGGAAGTGCTCTATCGGGAAACAGATTTTTGTCTGTCTCATAATCTTTAAAATCATCAGATATTCTAAGATACATATAAAAAGCGAATACTGTATACGCACCTATAAGTTCTTGAATTCCAATTCTGAAATCAGTTACTCCATAATTCAGAAGCGTAATAAAATAAATTTCTCCGAAAACAATCATTCCGAGAAGGAATCTGGGAATCAGAGGAAACATTTCCCGAAAATAGATATTCAAACGTTTTATCATATAATTGCTCCTATTTTTTCTGAATACTTTACTTTTATTTCAGTTTCATCCGAAGCATTTTGTAAAATATCTTCGTCCAATGTTACCTTTTCTTCCTGTATCAAAACGATTATCGTTGAACCTCCGAAACTGAAATATCCCTTTTCCTCTCCTTTTCTTGCTATATCGCTTTTGTGATTAACAATTTCTCCGACTAAAAGTGCTCCGACCTCCATCTGCACAAATAGCCCCATATTGTCGGACTGTATTACTTGATACTCTCTTTTGTTTTCGGCAAAAACTTTATGTTTGTATGAAATGGAGCTTACCGTATGAAGGCAGCCGCTTATTTTTTTCTCACTTATCGGTTTACCGCTTGCCACATGACAATATCTATGATAATCCTGAACACCCAATCGAAACACAAGACAAAGCCCGTTTTGATAACAATTTGCAAGAACTTCATCTTTTAACAATTCGCCTATTGTATAGGTATGACCTTTGACATTTATTTTTGCATCTTGTGTGACATGATACACAGTTAGTTTTGCATCTGCGGGAGAAATCAATGCACTATTATTCGGCATTTCGCAAAGATATTTTTCTTTCTTTTTTCTCGTAAAAAAATCATTAAAAGAGTAAAACGAACTTTTTTCATACTCTTCCGTGTAAATATCATATTTTTTGATAAAGGGTGATATCTTGTGCCTGCTCAAAGCAGAGTTGTAGTATATGGAGAACAATTTTGAAAACCATGGCTTTACAATTGTTTTCAGCAAAACAGCTCCTGCAAAATTATGGTACAAAAAATGCAGTGCATCTTTGCCAAATTGTTCTTCTTCATAAAATACTCCACTCTGTCTGTCATAAACTTTACTCATAATATTCCCCAATAAACCCACAACATAGATATTGCCAATAATGCAAAAAACGGATATGCTGCTCCTTTCGGCTTTGGTATTTGGACATCAATTATTTCAAATAGAGCAATACCCGAATACACCGCGGCAAAAATCAGTTGAAAGATATAATCCTGCAAAACATATCGTAACAGATATGCAAAAGGTAATATCAATGCCGTATACGTTACCGGAAGTCCGCGAAAAAAAGATGTTCCTCCTTCATAGTCCTCCTTCGCCTTCATATTAAAAAAAGACAACCTTGCTATGCCGCAAATGGCAAAAAATGAAGATAAAAAAATAGAAATGAAGGAAAAAGACATCTCCATACATAAAATGACACAGGGAAACGCAATAAAATTTATTACATCCGCCATGGAATCCAATTCGATGCCGAAAAGTTTTTCTTCATCCGTGCGAGATATTCTTCTTGCAATCTGTCCGTCAAACAAATCGCATATTCCTGCCAAGATTAAACATCCCATCGCATATTGCGTATATCCCTTGACGACAAGATAAATCCCCGTTATTGAAAAAACAACTCCTATATAAGTCAAAATAACCGATTTATTCCATTTTCCTATAATCATATATTTTATCTCCGATTTCGTTTTATATTCATTCCTGATTGAACGATGGATTGAGACGATTAAATATTGTGCCGGTTGTCCGTCATCAATACTGAAAATTCGCCGCAATTATTTTGTTTTGGAATCAATATTTTTTCCCTCAGATAACAAAAAAACTTCTCCCGTTTCTCCATTTATCTTAATCAAAGAACCGTTTTTGATTTTTTTCGTAGCACCTGCAACCGATGCAATATATGGAATTCCATATTCTCTGGCCACGATTGCACCGTGGCACAGGACGCCTCCGAATTCTGTTACAATACCTGAAAGCAGGGCAAATTTTCCGCTCCAACCTGTGTCGGTGTATTTGGTTACCAAAATATCATCTTTTTGCAGTTTATCTATGTCCTCAATCGAATCAATAACTCTTGCAATCCCTGAAACAGTGCCGACGTTACATCCCGTGCCGCACAATATTTTTTCGTCTCCGCTCTTTTTTTGTATCGGCTTAAACGTTGAGCCTATTTCATTTTCACTTAGAAAATTCCGAAAGGACAGATAGTATGCTTTGTTTTTTGAAAATCTGTGCTCAAACTCGCTTTGATTGATTTTACCGTCTTGAAAATCCCAAATATCTCCTACACATGTCATCCAAATATCTTCTTTTGAAGGCAGAATTCCCTGTTTTTCATAAAGTTCGCCCAATCGCACGGTATAAATTCGTATGATGTAGTATAGCCTTGTAGATAAATCACGAAATTCCTCTCTCCACCAAAGCATATTTCTAATTTTTTCCGTTTGTGCTTTTAAATTTTTGAATTTCCGTTTTCCGATTTTTTTCTCTAACTCCTGCATGTGCATTTCATAACGATGCTGATGTATTTTTCCATCATCATGGTTTTCGTGTAAATCTTCTGTAAGCACAGCTTCTTGAAAAATTGCTATAACCGTATCAACATCTTCATAGTAACAAGGATAACTTACGTCCAATTCCCGAACGGAGTGGTAGCCGTATTCCTCCAAAAAATCATTTACCTTATCTAAAAAATAAATTCCCGAAGGAAGGTCTTGACTTATCTGCTCTAAAGATGTTGTTTTCCAATAGTGATAGGCATCCTCGCTTGAACGAATTTTGCGACTTGTTTCCTGAACAAAAACAATCGGTCTTAAATGCGAAATATCGGTAATTCCGTTCAGAAGTTCCAGGTAATTACCATAGCTTACATATTTAGTAATTTTGTTCTTATAAAGCGTCTGATGGATTTCATTTATAAAAATCTGCCAAAAGTATATAGACTCCGATTTCAGATAATGGTCATGTGTTAATAGATACCATTTTTTTTCAAAATCATCAATATTCAATGTTTCATCAAAACTATCCTTATAATATCGATATTTTTGCAACAAAAACTCTTTGTACGATTTTGAATTTTGCTCCCTTTCACGTAAAATCTTTTTTTGTGCCGCGACTACACGAAGTATCTTTATTAAAGAAGCGAATGTCAATTTTGTGGTTTGTCCGTCTCCTTCATAATTCGGTGTTACTCCGTATGAAGCATCAAACTCTCGTTCCCTGTATCCCGGAACTACACTGATTACTTTTTTTACAAAAGAAAGATTCCAGTACGGTCTACCGAAAAAAATATCTCCCAAGGTAACTTGACACTTGGAAATCGGCAAGAGTTTTGAATCTGTTACAAAACTGTGCAGTGCATGATTCCAAACATATTCATACAGACTCCACATATACGGAATACATGTTTTTGCAGAAACACCTCCGTCTCTGAAATCGGCAGTGGTCCACGTATCTTTTATTTCGGAATACTCGATTTTTGTAACGGCTCTTGCCTGTAAAATAAAAAGATCTCCGTCCTTCAATGCAAATTCAACATCGCACGGATAACCGAACGTCTTTTGAATATCAGCAAAAACATTGGATACGGATTTCAAACCGTTTTCATCCAAGATTTTATTTTCACTGTTGTAACTGAAACTATCAAGATACCAATTGTACCTGTAGTTTTCCGGTCGTATTTTTCCTCCTACCAAATCCTCGCCTGTTCCATAGGATAACTCTATAAGAATTTCCGTATCGTTTCCGGTAATCGGATTTACGGTAAAGGCAATTCCGCTGTAATCGGCATCTACCATTTCTTGAATAATAACCGCCATTTTTAAATCGGTAAACGGAATTTGATTGTGATATAAATAATGCAAAACAGGTTCTGAAAATAGAGACATCCAGCAATCTTTTACAGATTTTTTTATTTCATTAAAGCTTTGTTGTTCCAAATGTGTACGATATAATCCGGCAAAAGAATAATTTTCGGAATCTTCCAAAGTTCCGCTGCTTCGTACGGCATACTTTTTGTTCGGTTCTATAAGTTGACGCAACTCTTCGAACAATTCCTCTTCAAAATGTGCTGTATGAAATAAATCTTCTATTTTTTTACTGATTTCTCTGATATTATTTTCGTTTAATTGAAAAAGTAAATCGTTTATTTTATCCTGCAAGCCTGTTGATTGTATCGTTTTGTCATAAAAATCGGTATCTATAACTACGCCGTCAGGAACATTAAATCCGCTGTTATTCAATAATATTAGATTTTTGGCTTTATTTCCCGTTTTATCAAAATTTACCTGATTTTCCCCGTTTAAATTTATCAGCATATATATTCTCCCGCTTCTTTTTTGCTTTTAGCTGAAATTAGAACATATTTTTCCTTAATCCGACTACGTATAATAACATATTTATAAATATATGCGTAAATGCTCCTAATAAAATTAACGTCAAAAATCTCGAAATCCCCAAATCATAAAACAACCATACCACTATTGCGCATCCTATTATGGAGTCAGCCTGATCTAAAAAAATGAAAAAAAACTTACTTATTCCTGAAACCGTCTTTCCCGGTTCAATATCCAACCTACGTTTCAAAAAGCTGTTGGGCAATTCAAATAGACCGTAACCAATCCCCAGCAAAGCTCCGATTAGCAAATTATATTGCCAATTATTAGTGTGTGCATGATAAAAATAATTATGTTCCTTCAAAAAAATATTTCCATTAGAAACGGCTCCCCACAAAACATACATAACAGAACTTAGCCAAATGTATCCGAAAAATCCCTTCCAGGTTTTATTGTCTCCGAAAATTCGCTTTCCGTCTTTAAAGGTTGTGCCCATATCCATGGGAATTTGCCATTTCTTTGCAATCGGAAGTCTACACCATATCATATTTAAAATGCCGGCAAATATTATCGGCATTAAAGTCACATACATTGTAATAACTTCATTCATATTTATAATTCCTGTTTCTTGTCCTCAAATGCATGTCGTTTTACATTGCTTTTATCTGCGGAAATTTATTTTTATTAATTCATTATATCATTCATTTTTTCGCTTTTAAAGCTGTATACCCTTTTTCACTTCTGATAAAGGATGAAATGAAAGACTTTATACAAATTAAGACAGATATAAGCAATATTTATCTTGGAAGTAAAGGAAAGAAATCTGATATTTTTAATAGCAAAATGATAGTAACCAAAATTAAAAAAGATTCTAAGGGATATAAGCTTATATAAATAATTATATAATAAAATTTATAACTTTGATTAAACAAATGTTCTTTTATAAAGGAGAAAAAGTTTTTGTAAACACGGCAGTATGGCAATTTTTAAATTTGAAAATGGAAATAGGAGATTATTTTGAAGTAATTGAAATAAAAATAATGAAACCCCGCAATCATGTTGAGGTTTTTAGGATGCAGCAGGAAAAAGAATACAGTGTGGTTCAAAGCGTGATAGAACAGCAGGGATGAAGGTATCAAATGGAGTTAGAAAAAAGAAAATATCAATTTTTAAAATGGATAAGCAGGGTTTTGGCAACGGCACTCATTGCTTTTGGACTTCCGTTTTATTTTGGCTATGGAAATCCGTTGCCTTTTATGAATCCTGATTATTCAGTATATGATAATATATGGCTTGTCATTTTCCCGCTTATGTTTATAAGATTGCGGTTGGTTGGAAATGGCCTAAAGTCGGCGGTTTGTTCGTAACAATTCCAATATTGTTTGGCTTTATTGTAGCGATATTGATGGAAGACGGCATACCTGCGCATATGCTGATTCCTTTTATCGTCGGTGTGCTGTATATCATAATCGGATATGCAAAAATAAAACAATAGAAATTGTAAATAAAGTCGTGTATGGGTTTTGTTGATAGAAAGTATTACTTTTTCAATTATGTAACTGAAATTTTACTGTGCGATGAAAAAAATGTTAGGGAAAGTGAAAGAGATAAATTTTCAAAATTTACAACGGATATTATCGGACAGAAAACTGTAAAAAGCAGAGATAAATAAGCTGTTTCACTACAACGATGAACACGTAAAAGTCTTAGAAATACATGTTTGAAGAATGAAGACAATGAGTAGAAACAGCAGAAAAGCAAACTGAAAAAAGGTGCTTTTTTTATTGGATTTTCTGTTGTGAGAGTTTTGAAATTTTTCTTCATTATTTGTGTTTAAAGCATAAATAAAATATTGCCTTGAAATTTTAAGCGTGTTATAATTTGTTGAATTTATTTTCGCTTAAAAAAATTGCTTTGTTATCTACTGGGTTTTGACTGTTAAGAAGAATTTTAAACTGCGATTATTATTGTCTAATGGAGATGAACGGTTTGAAAAAAATTAACGGTATCGGTTTTTTTATATTAATCGTCTTGATACTTTTTTCATTATTTTATTTTACAGATGCTTTGGATATGCCCAATATATATTTAATAGACAGGGATGTTATTTCTTTTTCAAACGGTTGGACATGGCAAGGTGACGGATACCGTGAAAAGTTTCAATTGCCTTATTATTTTGCTGTCGGCGAAGGGGAGCCTTTGGTGATTCGAAATAAGATCCCTTATGATTTTCCAAACGGCGCTAAAATAGCATTGAAATCCTATATGCAGTCCGTTGTTGTAAAGATTGACGGAGAAACAGTTTATGCAGTGGGGAATGATAACGATAAATTTTTGGGAAGAGATTTTTCTAATTTTTGGGCTGTGATTGATATTGGCCCCGAACACAAAGGAAAAACAATTGAAATCACTCTTTTTTCCCATTTGCCTTCATCGCGAGGTTACGGACCCGAGGTGGTTATTGCTTCCGGAACAGGGGTATTGGGTCATATTTTTCTTGTAAAAGGCGTCGGAAATGTTCTGGCTATCTTCATTATTATTTTGGGAATGGTGTCGATTGTCGGCTGTGTTTTGGGCAGAATCTATCATGAAAAACGTCGAAGCCTCCTTTATTTAGGTCTCTCCGCCATTATTATCGGCACCTGGTTTTTAGGCGATTCGGGAATGCTTCAGCTTTTAACGAGAAACACGTATTTGACTACAAGAATTACGCTCTTAATGACATTGATCAGTGCAGTCTCCTTTGGTTTGTATATACGAGAAACCATCCCGATGAAGAAAAAAAGACTTTTCGGCGATGTTATCATATTGTTGGCCGTTATAAATGCAATTATTTGCCTGTTTTTAGAGTATCATAACATTTTGGGGCTTCGGGACACGCTCCCCGTAACGTTGGTGTTGATTGCAATCTTCTCCATTTATAATATGATTATATTTCCAATAGAGGTATTTCGTTATAAAAATAAAAAGGCGTCCAGAGAATTAAGAGGAATTTTTGTTTTCATTGTCTTTGCATTGTTAGAGGTCGTAAATTATTATTTAAGTGAACAAAAAGGGACTTTTTACTATATTCTCATCGGTTCAATCCTCTATATTGTTATTGCAATGTTCAATCGGTTTAAGGAATATAATGAGGTAAGAAAAGTCAGAGAAGACAGAGAGCGCTTTGAGAAGATGGCTTATACCGATGCGCTTACCAAGGGGGACAATCGTGCGAGATATATCAAAGATTTGAAGGATATTCCCAATCCAGAAGGCTTTGCCATCATACAGGCAGATACTGACAGACTCAAATATATCAATGATTATTTCGGTCATGCTTATGGTGATTTGGCGATTATTGATACCTATAATGTTTTAAGCAAAAACTTTGCCAAAATAGGCAAGACTTATCGAATTGGCGGAGATGAATTTGCGGTCATTATTAAAAATGTCAATAGAGATGAAGTGAATCAGATTATAGAACAGGTGAAAAAGGATGTAGAATTAATCGCTGAAAAGAGACCGTATGATTTTTCCGTATCGATTGGGATTGCTGAATATGATATTTCTGTAGATGCGGATATTAATGCGACGAGCGTAAGAGCGGATCACAAAATGTATGATGATAAAAAGAGACTGAGGAATACTG
The DNA here is from genome assembly GCA_002329295.1 of Eubacteriaceae bacterium UBA1433. GTDB lineage: Bacteria > Bacillota > Clostridia > Eubacteriales > UBA1433 > UBA1433. The sequence continues at coordinate 144,227 of DCTT01000026.1, read as the reverse complement.
TGCCTCGGAAAATGCCGGCTATTTAAAGAATGAAAAAAATGTTCAAAAACTCATTTTATAAAAGAGAATTTCATAGAACATGAATTTTAATTTTTTATGGCTTGATGTAATTGAAGAGGATTCAGTGATGTCAAGCACAAATATTTTTTTCGCTAAAAGCGGCTGCTGTTGTTGAGGTTTTTAAAGATGAAGAATGTTTATTGCTTGAAATCGTACTCAGGCAAATCTAAGAAAAGGGTGAAGACTGGGGATGGGGGAACCTATGATTACTCCATGCCCTGCGGGAAATGATCAGCACAGACGGTATGACGGCGGACGGGGCGCGCATTTCCCATGAGGTGCTGGAAAGCATTTCCACCCGTATCGTCAACGAAGCGGCTTACGTCAAATGCGTGGTGTATGATATTACAACGAAGCCGCCTTCAACGATTGGGTTTGGGGAGCCTGTGATTAGATTTGGCTATTTTAGCTGTTTTTAAACAGAAAATAAGATAAATGTAAGTTGTTATGCAAAAGAAAGTGGTAAAATGAAAAAAAACAGAAGAAAAATGTTATTACAGATATAATCAAAGGAATAATTATTTTAATAATTTTAGGCTTTGTTTTTATTATATTTTTTGAATTTATTTATAATACCATCAGTAAATCTTGTTACAAAGATAGGACAATTAACTTTAAAAATGGATGCAGTTATTATTGTTACTTTAACAACTGGTATGATATCAATATTGGGCGTGGTGTTTAACTCTATTGTATCTAAAATTTTGGAATATAGACAAAGTAGCAAAAGATACTTGTACGAAAAGAGAGAGACCATATTCAGATTTTATAGAGATAGCTTATAAAATTCAAAAAAGTGTTAAAGCTTGAGAAATTTATTCCGAAGAAGAAATGATACAAGATGCCATGGCTTTTTCAAAAAAACTAACATTATGGGGATCGAATAAAGTGATACGAAAATGGTTGAATTTTTGTAATATCACACAGAAAGAAAACATAGATACAAGGGAGACTTTGTTAATATTAGAAGAGGTTATCTTTGAGATAAGAAAAGACATGGACAAGGGAAAAGAAGTTTAAAAAAGGAGAAATTCTAGGATTTTTATAAAAGATATAAAACGATATCTTTTATGATTTTAGTAACTGGAGTATTTAAATACTGATAGAGTATGTTAGAATCGGGACTAGAACAAGTAAAATAATTTAAAAATATATTGAAAAGCAGTAAGCAGAATAGGAAACGAATTGTCGAAAAGAACCAAATAAAGATTATGGTATTTTAATGAACATTTTAAAAGAAGAGTAGGAATAACAGGATGGCAATAGGAGATAATAAAAAGAGAATATGTTTATATCTATAAATTTAATACAGGAAAAATAGAAAGACAAAAAATTGTAGTGTCAATAAGAGATGATAAAAGTCCTGATTATAAATATATGGAAAATATATGCAGATAAAGGAAACAGAGAAACAATATAAGTCTCGGAAGATTATCACAGTCTGCAAAATGATGAGAGGTAATGTTTTGGCTAAAGGAATAATTTATGTAATGACAACAGTAGTGCCTGGTCTTATTAAACTTGGAAAAACTGGCAGTGATAACTTTGAATCACGTATGTATCATTTGGAAAGAAATGGTTATTCGAATGTAGCAGGTTTAAAGCGTAGGTTTGCTATAGAAGTAGTTGATTATGATGAGAAAGAAAAACTACTTGATGAGATATTTAGTAAAAGCAAAGTACCAAATACTGAATTATTTGCATTAGATGTAGATTTAGTCATCCAATTATTATCATCATTTGAAGGCAAACAAATCTATCCTGAAGAAAAAACAAAAGAAGAAGTCTTTGACGAAGCAGTGAAAGAGCTTGAAGTAAAAGCAGATTTTGGTTTTATTCCTGATGGTAAATATTATTTAGAGCGCAATGTAAAAGGATTTGGGAAGACAAGTGGTAAAGCTATTGTAGAAGATGGTATCTTTAAGGTTTTGAAAGGTAGTATCTGCGCTCCTATACGGCCAGGTCTTGCTTCTGAATTCATCCCTGAAATTAGAAAGAATGCTATAATTTCTGAAAACAATGTATTGATGGAGGATATAGTATGTAGTTCTCCATCAAGCGCTGGCTGGGTTGTTATAGGTGCGTCCAACAATGGCTGGGTCGAATGGAAAGATGAGAGAGGACAAAAAATAGATGTATTTAGAAATCAATAATGAACTATTAAATATAGAATGAGTTCGCACTCTGTTTATTATTAGAAACATTAATTTGATTATTAAAAATAAGTAGGATATTAGATCGAAACGAAATAGAAAAAAGTATATAAAAAAAGAATTATCTGACCTAAAATAGAAATAGAAACACACGGTTTAAGACGTCTCAATGCTAAGTGCGATACAAAAGAAATTTTGCTGTGTGCAAACCAAAGCGACCCGTTTATCAACGAGCTGCCGTATAGTGAGTGATATCCGTGATGAAGGCGAAATCTTTTGTTTAACCTTAACTCTATTTTCGGAGAAAGATACACTTTATTAATCAGTATCACCGTCGGAGCGCAAAGCAACTTGCGGAACTTTTAACAGTTGATTATGATGAAATTTTTTGTTTATAAATAAAATATAATGCTATTTTAGATTGATTTGATTAGAAAATTGCAAGCAGTATTCTTTTTATGTCTTTTTGGCGAAAAGATTACTTTAGAAAAATAAAAAGCGTTTTGTTTTCGTTGTTCTGTTTAAATTTTACATATATTCAGTATAATTTAAATTGAAACGATATATAAAATATATTATAATTATTATTATAATCAATTTTATATGGCTTATACGGCGTCGAGAAAACCTGATATAAATATAGTGAACGTGTAATTTGTTGGAGGAAACGTGGTTTTAAAATGAAGAACAAGTCATTGAAGATGTTGATAGCTCTGTTGTTAATCGGGGCCATGGTTTTCACCGGCTTGCCTATGAAGGTGAAGGCTGCGGGTGTCTATGATACCAATTTTCTCTGGAACAAAACAGAGGAGCTTCAAAACGAGTGGCCTTTGGATAATACTTTGACCAAAACAAATGCCGGGATTGGAACCGCCGGTTTTGTTTATAGCAGATATTATTACGACAATACCGGACGCATAGTATTGGAATTTGATTTGAGCATGTTTCCGGATGATCCTTCGTCACTGAATTTTGGATCAAATTTCAGGACTTTTAGAAACCAGTGGGAACATGCAGTTTTTTTCATTGATCCCAAGCTTGTGAGCAAGGTGAATGAAGAAGCCAGTTTCTTTTTGATGTCTTATCCTGCTGAGACGTTTCCGTCTCCATTGACTCCGGTATCTCTTAGTCAAGCGACGAAACCGCCGAGTACGGATAATAATATTTATAAATTGAGCCTAGACCAGGTTTATCCGAAGATGGATATGCGGCCGAATTCAGATTATATGAAATCGAAATTATACCTGGTTTTGAATGACGGAGTTACCAGAGACCAGCTAAACCAGGATTATGCCGTGGAATTGCGTTACACCAACAGCAAGCAGGGCGGCCAGGTTTATGACCACAAAACAGGGGCAGATAAAATAACTTTGGTGCTGGGAAATTATTACGGCCACGTTACAAGCCTGCCGACTTATGATGTTAGCGTCAATAATGATGATGTAACCCTAAAAACCATTGCGCCTTTTCAAACGGCCTCGATGCCAAACACTATCCCGAATCCCATTTTGCCGCCGGATATGATGCGAACGGTAGGTCAATCGGTGATCTATGACAATGTCAGCGGCAAACTCATTGTTTATTATAAGCAGGCTCCGAACCATTATATTTATACAAACGCCTATGCAAATAACGGATATTTTCTATCTTCGTGGATTGGAATTCGTCAGGTGATGGATTCCAGAATTTATGATGCTCTGAAGCCTGATGAGAACGGTAATGTAGGCTACATGAAGATGTTTGACTTAAACTGCGCAGGCTCCGGCTGGAATGTAACAACGGATATCAAACCGGGCGAATTTTCGTATACTTCAGTTAGCGGTACGGTAGGCACCTATTCTTATATGTTGGTTCCTGCCGGATTTAAAACGGAGATAAGCGGCAAGGCAATTGTGCCTGCAGATCAAACAAATAATGTAAAAAATGTTTATCTGCACGGTCATAAAAAAGAAGCCGACTATGTGAGATTTATCTACAACGTAGATAAGAATAAGATGGATGCCTTATTTGAAGAGGCAAACAGTTCTACATTAAGTATTTCTACTTCATATATCACAGACCGTCCAACGGAAACAACGCAAACAGAATACCGCATGGGTGCCGGACAAGAAATCGTAATTCCCAAGGGTGCCAGAATTGTATTTGATTTGCCGAAATCATCACGTTCCGTTTTTAAAGCCGGATCAGAAAATAATTATGAACGTATAATCGGAGATATGACAACCAAGCGTTCTACTACTGAGATGAATCATTATGGTGTGGATCCGACGGATTTTGGCAAGGCTTATACGATTACGCCTTATTTTGGTACGGAAGGCGGCTTTGTTTTGACTGTTGAAACAGGTCTTAAGGTTTTGTCAGAAGACATAAGCTTAACGATGTTTGATTCTTTGTCACCGGAAACTGTGACCATGACCGTCGTTTATGGAATGAACAATACAAGTTACACTTTAAGCAAACATAAAGTAGACGAAAACAGATTATATACCATGCCGAATGCGAATGTTCGCTCCGGCATCATTGTCAATCGCAGTGCAAATACCCCCCATGTGAAGGAATTCTTTACGGACAATGCAACGATTACCGGGCACAGCAAGTATCCCAATGCTCTGGTATCGATAAGGAAGGCATCGGATAATATAGTCTTTAAGGAAGCCTATTCCTCTACAACTTCTGAACCCTTTGAGGTTGGAGGGGTAACCTATGACAATGACAATGCAGGCTATGCTTTTACCTTTGACATTCCTGCAACAGCCGATCTTAAAAAAGATATGGTTCTTAATTTTTCCAACGCAGCGGCAGGGTATTTCAGGTCGACTCCTTCCACCTATCGGGCTCAGGCGAAGGTAACCTTTGATCAAAATGACGGAACAGGAAACGTAGTAGGGCGAATTGTACCGATTAACAAAAAAACCTATGGAGCAGACGGTTATGTTGCCAACGGCTTTGTCGGAGATAATATTCTTTGGTTGGATGTAAGTGGAAATGCAGTTCCGGATGATACTGCCGTAAAATATCTTTCAGATTATGAAGGCAGACCCATTACGAATCTTGCAAGTATAGATTATACAAGCAGACAGTTTTATACTGCGCCTCCTGATCGTGCCGGTTATACGTTCTTAGGTTGGTCCACGAAACAAGTGGATTCTATGGGGGCGGCTGCCTTTGCAGCAATGCCGGTGCTTGGGAGTGTTGAAGGCTGGGAAGAGACTACCAACTACAGATTTACAAACACTTCTCCTGTAGATGAAAGCAGAACCGTTTATGCGGTTTGGGAGAAGGATTTAGACACGTATCATATTGTTCTTCATGATAATAATGGCGGAACAGATAATACGCATACGGTGGAATTGCCTCTTGCCAGTATTACAAATGGCAATACCGGAGAATTAACAGCATATCTTAAGAAGGACGGAAATATCCTTTACGACAATGGCTTTGTAAAAAACGGCGCTTATTTTGTAGGCTGGTCTGAAAGCGAGACGGTTTCCGGTACAACCCAAGTTCACGAGCTTTATACCAATGGAAGCAAGGTTCGAATAACGAGCGAAGGGGAATTCCAACTACAACAAAATGAAGAACCGGCTCAGCCGGTTACCCATACTAACCCATGGAAGAAGATTGATTCAAACCTTGTCAACGAAAACGGAGTTGCAACCCTTCATCTCTATGCCCAATACAAGGAGTTGATTACAATGACAGCGACAAAAGAGTGGTATACGGATGATGGCGATAAGGCGTTATATGAAGCTCATGTAACGAATCCGGGCAATCCGGCACCGACACCTGATCCGGCACCGTTTCAAAATAGAGATGTTGCCATGGTTCTGATGCGTACCACAGAGGGGAAAACCTTGGATCCTACCAAGTATGAGATTGTTGAGGGATTTTATGAGCGGGGTACCAATGGAGCTCAATGGCAATGGGTGCCCCAAGAAGGTCACGACCCCAATGGACGAAAATATTCTTACCTGATGACGGAGTTCAACGCGCAGGAACCGATTTTATATACCGAAGAATCGATTATAACGCACTTTAATACGCATAGAACCTGGGCTTCCGTGTATATCACTATGGTCGGTCAAAGCGATAATTTGTCAAAGTACACAGCGATCAGCTTTCAAGATGGAGCAAACAGACAGTCCTATATGGCCGTTGCGACGAGCAACCAACCCGGTGCAGTATCGCAACAGTATGTCAACTCGACAGTGGACTATCATTTCGAGCTGAAAAATTTTATAGTAAATCTTTTGCCGCCAATTATTAACAGAATCCAAACAAATCATACTCAAATTGTTATTGACAGCCCAACAGATGGTGCCAAGTATCTTTATTTGAAGCTGTCTGAGAATGCTACTCCTATTCTATTTGGACACGATACGAATGGATGGAGTTTGCACAGTTCAAATTCGGGTGCGAATTTTAAAATAAGCGAAGCGAATGGCAAATTAACGATTTCTTCTAAAGAAGCGCCGGCTCTAAGCTTTGCAGGGAGAGGGGGGGAGAAGGTCTATGCAATCTTTACCGGTGATATTCAATCCGCCCCTGATCATGCCCAATATGCTTGGAGGATCATCCAATCTTATGACCCCCTTCCGGCTCTTCAGGAAGTGAAACAAGAACCCCATATCAAGGATACGGACGGAAATATCACTGATAATGTGATTTCCGCGAAAATTCCCACCGGGTCTTATGCCGGAGCGAATTATACGCTGGGCTATATGCAGGGAGAGACTTTTGTAGCGATTACGGACAATGATGGTAATGTGATTAAGATAAAACCCGATGATGCTGAAAAATTGACCTTTCATGTACCCGCAGGAAAATTGAATGGGACAACGCAATATGTCATTCGCGGTGTGGATCCTGCGGATACCTTTAGCCCAACTGATTCTAATGTGCCCCTGTTGGATCTGACAGCTCCTGCCGTTAACGTGACACACATTGATCTAAAAAGCGGTGATTTGATTAGTGGTTCACAAGGTAAAGTTACAGCAACTGATCCCAATGGTGTAACTCTTAGCTACAGCGTGAAAAAAGATAATACAGATAGTGTTTTGCCTGAAGGGATTACTTTTGACCCTGCTACCGGAAAGTTTTCCGGAAAGACCGCGGATGTGCTCGGAGAAAATCAAGCGGGCTTATATATCATCACTATCACAGCGGAAGATATTTATGGAAATGTATCGACTGCGAACATGAACTTAAATCTTGTTCAAAAAGAAACGACCGCCGATATCACAAGTATCACTCAAAACTCCAATGATGCTGATGGCAATGCTGTTTTAACCGTTGAAGGGATAAAAAATGCGACGATTAAACTTTATAGCAAGAATGACGATGACACCTTTACAGAAATAGATGTTTCGGGCGTGAGTGGAAGCCAGATTACAAGCGCAGACGGTAAGATAAATATCACTGTGCCCCAAACAGACGTGAAACGTTTTAAAGATGGAAAAATTTATGTCACACAACAAGAAACGGACAAATTAGAGTCGAATAAAGTTGATTCTACGGAGGTAATGAACAAAGAGGACAATAAGAAAATTGCAACGGGCGGAGCGATTGCTATAGACAACGATCCACCGACACCTCTTCGACTTGTTCAACCTTTAGCCAACACAAATACCCTAAAAATCACGAATGTTTCTGCCAATGAAGAACTCCCTGATGTGAAGGATATTGATAAAATACTTCTTCAGATTGGCAATAATGTTCCTTGCTGGTTATACCGCACGTACCATGCGTCAGGTGAGCCGACAGGCATATGGAACTGTGATCAGGGCAATAGTTTTCAAGAAACAGAAGAAACAGTTACAGTTATTGTGAATCCAAACACCGGAGAAACGCAAACAAAGACTGTAGGAGTTTTAAACTTTACACTTTCGGGACTTGCGAAATTTCAAGAGTTTCAAGTCATAACAGCAACTTATTATGATTATCTGGGCAATGCTTCCGCCCCTGTCACCATCACTGTTCCTCCGCTGCCGAGGCCGATAGCGCCTTATGATATGACGGCTATGAACGACAGCAAAGATCATCCGACAAAGACAGTGATCAAAGGAAAGGCAGACCCCGGCGCAGAGGTTTTTGTAAAAATCGGGAGTGACACACATTCTGTGTTTGCTGACGAATTAGGTCAATTTACTTTAAAAATTCCTAAGCAGGATGTCGGTACAGTAATCACTGTGACTGCAAAGTTAAACAACTACACGGAAACTGCACCAACTGCTGTGGAGAATGTAGAGGCGGATAAGTATGAGGTGACAGCAGGAGATATTGAAAAGCCTTACGGTGAAGCTACCACTGCGGAAGAAATACTTGGTGCAGTAAATGTAGGCGGGTATCCTGCGGGAGAAGAACAGCCTGTAGCAACGATTGATGAAAATACAATATTGCCGGACGGCAACACATCAGGAAACCATTATATCGTAATTACAGTAACGTATCCTGATGGATCAACGGATAAAGTAGTAGTCAGGGTAATTGTTGCAGCGAATCCTAATGCGGCGGCAACCGGCGGCAGCATTAAACGACCTTCAACCCGGCTGCCCAGGATGACTCCGGATGACTTGGATGAACCGGTTGTTGAGTCGGAACCAACCCCCGAGGTCGAGATAGTCGATGATGAAAAGACAACAGTCAACAAAGATGAGAAAACGCCTGTAAAGGAAGGCGGATCGTGGTCCTTAGTAAGCCTTATTGCGACATTGCTTTCTGCATTGATAATGATTGTTCAATTTATTGCGAAATCCAGCAAAACAGATGAGAATGGTATAGACTTTGTAAGAAACAAGGGTTATAAGTTTGTTACAGCAATATTTGCAATTGCTGCAGCGATATATTTCTTCTTAACGAATAACATCCACTTATCGATGCAATTCATCAATGAAACAACACCTATCTGTGCCGTTATAACGTTTCTTACAATCATTTCTCTCGTGCTGGGATTAAGATGGAAAGAAGATTAAGCAGAATCAAAATATAAAAAGCAGATAACAGATGTGAAAAGATCCCGCCAAAATAGATACACGAAATATGCAAAGCGTGAATCTATGGAGGCGGGATTATATTATCATATATAAAAAATAAAAATTCATTTTTCAATCGTATTCGATATAATAGATATCAAAAAAATGAAAAAGAACCTCATCAAGCTTTTTTAAGCTTGATTTATCAAGTTAAGATTGCACGGTTATTTTTATATAAGGAGGGGTTTATGGATTACAGATTTGCAACAGAGGCAGATACCGCCTTAATTTTACAATTTATCAAAGAGCTTGCATCCTATGAGAAGATGCTTGACGAAGTTGTTGCTAATAAAGNNACAAGAATGGATATTTGAAAAGCAGAAGGCTGAAGTCATCTTTGTGATGGATCAGGACAAAGAGGTCGGTTTTGCATTGTTTTTTCACAATTTTTCTACCTTTCTCGGCAGAGCGGGCATTTATCTGGAAGACCTTTATGTAAGACCGGAATATCGTAACAAAGGGTATGGCAAAGGACTCTTGTCTGCTTTGGCTAAAATTGCAATTGAGCGCGGATGCGGGCGATTGGAATGGTGGTGCCTTGACTGGAATCAGTCCAGCATAGACTTCTATTTATCTCTTGGTGCAGAGGCGATGAGTGACTGGACCGTTTATCGTGTAGCCGGGAGTGCGTTGCAACAACTCGCAGAAGGGTCTAAACAGGAAATAAATTGAACGCATAACTATAAAATGGAATGATCAAAAACTTTGTAAAAAGGATGCATGGCTTTTGTGATAGCCAATAATATTGGATTCAGAATCGGAGTGAGTAAAAAAGTAGCTTTATTGTGCAAATGAAAAAAGTTGCCTTTGGAACGTTAACAAAAAACGATATTATTTTCAACATTAACAGGTTTATCAATTGAAACGAAAATGTTATAATTGCTTTGGTTATAATAGGGATGTTTGAAATGATGGGAGAAAAACGGAAAGTTTATATTTACAGAGACAGATTTTAAGGAGAATGTCACAAAATGAAAACATTGTATGCGGGCAAAACAAAAGATGTGTTACTTGATGAGGCAAGCGGTGCGGTCTATTTGCTGTTTAAAGACAGTGCAACCGGTGAAAACGGCGTTTTTGACCCCGGCTCCAACACGGTAGGCGGAAGTGTTGAGGGCAAAGGCAAAATCGGGCTAAAAATATCCAGTTACTTTTTTGAGCTGATGGAAAAAAACGGTATTCCGACTCATTACATAAGTGCGGATATTGATAAAGGATTGATGGAAGTGCGCAAAGTTACGGTGCCGCCGCTGGAATTTGTATTGCGTTATTTTACCGCAGGCAGCATGTGCAGACGTTTTGCTCTTGAAGAGGGCATCGCATTTGAGCCGCCCTATCTGGAAGTGACCTTAAAATCGGATGCGCAAGGAGATCCGCTGATCAGCGAGCGATTGTGCTTGATGAAGGGGTTGCTGGCACCGGGTCAATATGAAGAGGCATTGGGGCTATTGGTAAAGGTAGGAGAGGTGTTGAAAAAAGAACTGGCGACTATGGGCTATAGACTGATTGATTTTAAAATTGAATTTGGTTATGATGAAAACGGAAACGTGATGGTGGCGGATGAAATCACCCCTGATATTTGGCGTATTCAAGACGAAGACGGTAATATTCCCAATCAGATTGATTGTGCGAAGATGCTGTTGGAAAAAATAGGTTGAGAAATTCGGAGAACTTCAAATAATAGACGACTTCGGAAAAGAGAATTTTCCTAATCGATATTTGGGGAAAAATATCGCAACAAAATATATTAAAAAATTAAGCTGGAAACGAAATCTTTTGTTAGGAGATTTCGTTTTTTAAAAAAAAGACGTTTCTGTGATGTGTGGCGTAAAGAAACCTACTGGACAAATATGGATTTTTTATTTGTAATTTGCTAAGATAAATTCTAAGGTCAGTGAAATCGTACAGGTGGAGAATTGTGAAGAGGAGATAAGTACATGAACTTAAAACTGGATATTTCTTTGGCGGAAAGTTATAAAAGTGCCTCGCAAGGAATAAGGGTCATGACAGAAAAATGGACTGCAGAGAATATGTACTGTCCCCGCTGCGGAGAGGTATCCTTGCAGCGTTTTACAAATAACATGCCTGTTGCAGATTTTTATTGCTCAAATTGTAAAAATGAATATGAGTTAAAGAGCAAAAAAGGCAAATTGGGGGATAAAATCGTAGACGGAGCTTATGATGCAATGGTGGAACGAATAACAAGCGATACAAATCCGGACTTCATGTTTTTAACTTATGAAAAAGAAAGACTGGAAATCACAAATTTTCTTGTGATTCCGAAATATTTTTTTATCCCGCAAATGATAGAAAAGCGAAACCCCTTAAGCGAAAAGGCAAGGCGAGCAGGATGGGTAGGCTGTAATATATTACTAAACAACATTCCGCAACAGGGGAGAATTTATATCGTAAAAAATAAAGCGATTTCACCCAAAAAGGAAGTTGTTTCAAAACTTAATTTATCCAAACAACTGGAAATAGGCAAACTGTCTGCCAGAGGATGGCTGATGGACGTATTACATTGTGTGAACAGTTTGCCCGGAAAAGAATTTACAATTCAGGAAATTTATAAGTTTGAAAATATATTAAGTCAAAAACATCCGGAAAATAAAAATATTCGTGCAAAAATCAGACAACAGCTTCAGATTTTAAGAGACAAAGGGTTTATTGCGTTTACAGGAAGAGGTTTGTATCAAAAAATAGCAGAGTAACGCTTTAGGCTGGTGGCTTAAGCGTTCTATGGCAATTTTGTCGGTGGAAGAAGAATCAACACCAATAGGGCAAGAGCGAAGCAAAGGAGATAATTTAAAAGAAATGCTTTCAAGGTAATGGTGCCGGAACCCAGCCATAAGGCAAAGAGAACCATGCCCAATACAGTGGGTGTTACAACGATTTTTGCCATAAGAGGGATATTTTTTTCCACAGTCAGCTCCTGAAAAAGTGTTTAGCAAAGTGCAAATGTCTTTGTGCAGATGCAAAGGCGCATAGACTGAAATGGATTTATGTTGACTGATTATGAAACTGTTCTGATTAAGGTGCTATATCATATGACTGTAGCATTTAAAAATTCGTTGCCGGTTTTCAAATCGCAAACAGGTCAATCGATCGGCGCCTATCGGGTCAGTTGCCAAATGAGAAAAGAAAAATCAGAGGAGCGGTAAAAAATGGAGAGAGGATTTGCTATTTATGAGATGCCTGTGGGATGGATGCGCGTTGAGCATGAAAACGGAAATATTACGCGTTTGGGAAAAATAGCTGATGAGCCTGAAGATAAGGGCAGCAGAACAGCGCTTACCGATGTAGTAGATAGGCAATTGAGAGAGTACTTTGACGGCAAACGGAAAGAATTTGACTTTCCCTATGAAATGAAGGGCACTGTTTTTCAAAAAAGCGTGTGGAGGGCTCTTTGTGCCATTCCTTATGGCGAAACCAGGTCGTATAAGGACATTGCCGTTGCGGTGGGCAACGCCAAGGCCAGCCGTGCCGTGGGTATGGCCAATAACAAAAACCCCATTGCCATTGTGGTGCCTTGTCATCGTGTGATTGGCGCAGACGGAAAGCTGGTAGGCTATGCCAGCAGGTTGGAAATGAAAGAGGCGTTGTTGAAATTGGAAGCAGAAAATAAATAATAGGTATGAAAAGGGGTTGCGATCAGGTTCCATTGATGAAAAGAAGGGGAAGTTTAAGAATAGTTGCAAAAATGATACAAGTTGCAAATGATTTTGGAGAAATCACATGATTGTCAGCGCCAGCAGAAGAGGAGATATTGTCGCTTATTATGCGCCGTGGTTTATGAATCGGCTGCGTGAGGGGTATGTGCTGGTTCAGAATCCCTATCATAAAAATCATTATACAAAAATAACTCTCACGCCGGCAGTTGTAGACTGTATTGTTTTTTGGACGAAAAACCCTATGCCGATACTGGAACATTTACAAGAAATAGACGATATGGGCTATCGTTATTATTTCCAATTTACTCTCACGCCTTATGGCAAAGAGATAGAGCGGGGAGTGCCCGACAAAGAGGTGCTTCTCAAGGCTTTTTCCACATTAAGTGAGAAAATTGAAAACGACAGAGTCATTTGGCGCTATGACCCGATTCTTATCAATTCTCGCTATTCGACAGCGCACCATATTCAAATGTTTTCAAAAATGGCGCGCCGGCTTAAGGGTATGACGAAACGGTGCGTTATCAGTTTTGTTGACGTGTATTCATGGATGTCCGCCCAAACAAAATCGGAACTTTGCAGTGGCATCACCAAAGAATCGATGGAATGTATTGCCGAGGCCTTTGGTCAAATTGCGAAAGAAAATGGAATGCAAATCAATACTTGCGCGGAAGAAGCAGATTTATCGTCCTACGGTATTGGGCACGGCGCCTGCATTGATCCGACCGTTATCGAAGAAATAATCAATTGCAGCATTGAAGCAAAGAAAGACAAAAACCAGCGGCCAGCTTGCGGGTGCATTGAGAGTGTCGATATTGGCGCCTATGACAGCTGCCCGGGCGGCTGCAGGTATTGTTACGCCACGAAGAGCCAGGCGGTTGCAGAAAAAAACAGGCGGATGCATGTGTCTGCCTCACCAAGCTTGATTGGGACGATCGGCGAAAAGGATAAAATCACCGAAAGACAAACAGAGAGCCTTGTGAGCAGACAAAGAAAGATGTGGTGAAAAGAGAAGAAAACAGAACTGCTTTTAAAACAAAGCGGTTTTTTTATGCATGAAATCAATTGGCGCAAGACAAAAATAAAATGTTTTTCAAGTGAAGATTGAATAAATAAAGAAAATAACAGGTTGATAAATTTTCAAAAAATGCGATACTAAAAAGAAAGAACGGGAAAAGGACAGATAAGGGAGGACAAAATGAAATACAATTTTGACGAAATTATCAATCGCAACAACACCAATGCGTTGAGTACGGACGGTTTTCGCAGTTATATTTTTCATGCGGGACCGGACAAGGTATTTCCTTATCGGGACGAAGAATTTATTCGCATGTGGGTTGCCGACATGGAGTTTGCCACACCGCCGGAAATATGTGACGCTATCAAAGAACGTGCCGATCAACGAATATTCGGATACAGCAAGGTATTTGACACAGCGTACTACAGTGCTTTTTCGGCATGGTGTGAGAATTATTATGATTGGCATTTTCCGCAAGAGGAGCTGGTGTTTTCTGCCGGAGTGATTCCTGCATTGTATGGGCTTGTAGAAGAATTGGTGGACAAAGACGAAAAAATGTTGATTACAACACCTTCTTACGGATTTTTTAAACATGCAGCCACTTACAATCAGGTTGACTTGGTTTATTCGCCTCTAAAAAATGAAGACGGGTATTTTTGCATTGATTTTGATGATTTTGCAAAAAAGGCAGCCGATGCAAAAATGAAACTGGTGGTATGGTGCAGCCCACACAACCCTACCGGGCGTCTATGGAATGAAGAGGAGTTAAAACGCATTGCCGAAATCATTGAAAAGAATAATTTATGGGTTATTTCGGATGAAATTCATTGTGATTTGCTTCGGACGGGAAACAGGCATATCCCTTTAGGGAAAGTCATGCCGAATTATGAAAAATTGATTACCTGCATGTCGGCAAGCAAGACCTTTAATCTGGCAGGATTGATGTTTGCCAATATTATTATTCGGGACGAAGAATTGCGCAAAACCTTTGAAGCACGGGACAAAAATGCCGGATTTGTCAACCCGTTGTCGCTTGCAGCACACCAGGCGGCTTATGAAAAGGGTGGTGCGTGGCTGGAGCAATTGAAAGAATATTTGGATGATAATTTTCGGTTTGTCAAAGAGTATCTCGATAAATATCTGTCCGAGGCGGTTTTTATGATTCCTGAGGCTACTTATCTTGCCTGGATTGATATTCGACATTTGCTGCCTGGTATAGATGATGTTGCGTTATTTTTTGCGGAGCGGGCAGGGGTGTTGTTGGAAGGTGGGGACGATTTGTTTGTGGATAATGCGCAGGGTTATATTCGATTAAACCTGGCTATGCCAAATTCAATCGTAGAAGAAGGACTGAAGCGGATTTGTCGTGCAATAGACAGCTATAATCAATAAAAAAATCTATCTATTGCAGATACACAAAGGGAGGCATAAAGTGTCAAGGGCTTTTTATATAAGCGATGTGAAGCGTTTTGTTGTGCAACCAGATGACAGTATTCTTGGCGAAATGACGAAAAAAAATCCATTTGCACTGGAAGATTTGCAACGAAATGCATGGATAGAGGAAATTCAAATATTAAAAACAGTATTCACTGAAATGGACAGAGGGGATATTATTTTTGAATATACCATCCCACGCATTGGAAAACGCATTGATGCTGTCTATATTGTAGATGGACTGATATTTTTATTGGAATTTAAAATAGGCGCCTATGAATATTCGAAAAGCGCAATCAATCAAGTGATCGATTATGCATTGGATTTAAAAAATTTTCATAAAGAAAGTCATAGACGTTTGTTAATTCCAATGCTCATTGCCACAGAAGCACCCGATAGCGCTTTTCACAGTCAAAAAATGAAAGAGGGCATTCTCGATGTGTTGCAATGTAATAAAAACAATATTGTCCATGCCTTTCAGTATATTTTGTCGAAATTTTCAGCAAAAGATATGGATACAAATGACTGGATATATTCTCCTTATGCTCCCACGCCCACAATTATTGAGGCGGCACAAGCATTATATCGTGGCCACAAGGTTTCAGATATTTCTCGCAATGATGCGAGTGCGTTTAATTTGAATGAGACGACCATGGCCATTAATACAATCATTGAAAAAAGCAAAAATGAATGCAGAAAGTCTATTTGTTTTATTACAGGGGTTCCAGGAGCAGGAAAAACATTGGCAGGTTTAAACATTGCAAATGAACGTCATCGATTTGATAAAGAGGAACATGCAATTTTTTTATCAGGGAACCAGCCTTTGGTGGATGTTTTGCAAGAAGCGCTTGCACGTGATGAACATCTTCGCACAAATGTCAAAAAAACAGAAGCCCTTGCAAAGGCAAAAGCATTTATACAAAATATCCATCATTTTCGTGACGATGCAATTTCTACATATACTGCACCTAATGAAAAGGTAGCTATTTTTGATGAAGCACAACGTGCGTGGACAAAAGACATGTTGGCGGATTTTATGAAGCGAAAAAAAGGACGCGCTGACTTTTTTATGTCGGAACCGGAATTCCTTATAAGCATCATGGATAGGCACGAAGATTGGGCAGTGATTATTTGTTTGGTGGGAGGTGGACAAGAAATCAATACAGGTGAGGCGGGGTTAATTGAATGGTTTGATGCAATTAGGAAGGGTTTTTCTCGTTGGGATGTCTATGTGTCAGAGCAGATAACAGACAGCGAATATACTCGGAACCTTTCGATAAAGCAACTGTTTCATGATTTGAGATATTCTGTTGTAGACGCCCTACATTTAGCGGTATCTCTGCGTTCTTTTCGAAGCGAGAATGTATCTGCGTTGATTAAGGCCATTCTCGATGTGGAGAAAGAAAATGCAAAAGCATTATATCATTCCTTATCAAACGATTATCCTATTTTGTTGACAAGAGATTTAAAAAAAGCAAAAGCATGGGTTCGATCCCACGCAAAAGGCACAGAGCGATATGGCATAGTCGCCAGCTCTGGAGCAAAAAGATTGCGGCCGTTTGGTGTTTGGGTACAAAGTAAAATAGATGCAGTAACCTGGTTTTTAAACGATGCTGAAGATGTTCGCTCCTCTTATTTTTTAGAAGATACTGCAACTGAGTTTGATATTCAAGGGCTGGAACTTGACTGGACCATTGTTTGTTGGGATGCAAATTTACGCCTCAGCAACAATCATTTTCAATATTATCGTTTTATCGGTTCGAAATGGCAAAACATAAAAAATCAAGAAAACATTTTATATTTAAAAAACGCATATCGCGTTTTGCTTACACGGGCAAGACAGGGAATGATTATTTTTGTTCCCGAAGGAAACAAAGAAGATATAACGAGGCTGCCTGCTTATTATGATGGCATTTATCAATTTTTCATTGAGATAGGATTGCGAGAAATATAATGTAATGTATTGTAAATAAGGAGTTCATAGGTAAAACAAATTGATTTTATTGGGTTGTATTTCACAGAGATATTGCCAAAGTGATTTTGATTTGGTATAATGTGAAAATATTGAAAATCAACAAAAAAGAAGCGCTTTACAAAAGAAAGGCCGCTGATTCGGTTCCTGTACTTTACTCGATTGTTGGTTCGACAGATGTTTGATGCATTGCCGCAGACAAGCATGATGGACTGGGCGAAAGAGGTAGGTGAGGGTCTTGATAAAAGGAGAGAAAAATGAACGAAAAAGTAACATTAAAAATTGAAAAAAGGGAAAAAGGGGTTGGCATGACCAACAAACAGTTGCGCAGAGCAGGCTATATTCCTGCGGTGATTAACAGCAAGGGTGAAGATTCGATTTCTATAAAAATCAAAAAGGATGAATTAATCAAAAATATATCCAAACATGGAAGAAACTATTTGTTTACGCTTGATATGGACGGTGAGGACGATTATGCTATCATGATTAAAGATATACAGTATTCGCCGGTACGCAGAGAGGTATTGCATGTTGATTTTCAACATGTATCGCTGGATACGGAAATCAGAATCAATCTTGCCGTTAGAATCTTGGGCAGAGAAGCCATTGAACATAAGAGACTGTTGATTATGCAGCAGTTGGATGAGATTCCCGTAAGAGGATTGCCGCAAGATATTCCCGAATCGGTGGAAGTTGACGTGACAGAACTTGAATTGGGAGATAAAGTAAGCGTAGAAGATCTGGTGCTGCCCGAAGGAATTACGGCAGAAATTGAGGGGGATGCGTTGGTTTTGACGATTCGTGAACCGAAGATGGTTGAAGAAGAAGTTGAAGAAGGCGCCGAAGAAGTTGAAGTTGCAGCGGCAGAAGAAAAAGAAGAAGAAACGGAAAGCGAAGAATAATTCTTTACGACAGAAAAAACAGTTATTACAATTATTTTTGATGCCGGTCATTGTTTCAATGGCCGGCATTTTGATATAAAACCACAGAATCGATAACGGAGAAAACGCAAATGCGGTTGTGAGAAAATACCGAAACTCATATAATTATTTTTTTAACGCAAAGTGCGTAAAAGCGTGTTGTTTTTATGGAAAAACGTGCAAAAATCCTTGAAAGCGCTTGGATAGGCGGAGAAAGAAGATGCAGGATTTTGAAAAAGCGGGCGTATTTTATTTAGGAAAACAAGATTGACCGGGCGGAAGAAAACCCGGCATCCGTGGAAGCCCAGTTAGAGAAAATGCAGTTGAATATTGAACAGGAAATGAAGATGGTTTCCGAAAAATAGGATCTGCAAAACGAAGTGTTTGGGAGGTGTAAATTTGACCGTTGAGCAAAAGCGTTACGGTACATTTTGTGGGATTGGCCTGGAGGGCGCATGGACGAAGAAAATCAATTTGACGAATTCTTAACAGCAATATAAAAACAGAAATGAAAAAAGCCTGTGTTGCACATTGATGCAAGGCAGGCTTTTTTATGGACGGTTATGATGGAGAGCAAAATTTGAAAGCGAGTAAGGTATCGACAATTATTATTCTTTTTGGTTCATTCTTCGTTGTACGGTTCTAAATGAACCAGTACGCTGGTAGGAATCTTCATCGCGTTTTGAAGAGCTTCTTCAATATCGTGTTGAAGAATATGACCTTCTTCAACGCTCATGTCGGGATCTACCATTACATGCATATCAATATCTATTTTATTGCGCAGTCCGCGAGAACGAATGTCGTGAACATCTTTGACACCGTCAATGCGCAATACTTCTTGTCGAATCCAGTCGGTGTCCACCAAAGCGGCATCCAATAAGATGTCGGTGTTTTCTTTTAAAATTTTCCAAGCAGTGAAAAGAATCACAACAGCAACGAACAAGGATACGATAGGGTCTAATATCGGCGGCAAACCGAGTTTCAGTGCGACAAGAGTTGCCAAGACGCCCACGGTTACAAAAATATCGGATTTTGTGTGAGCGGCATCAGCAATTAAAATGCTGCTGTTTAGTTTTATTCCTTGCCGGTGCTCGTAAGTGGCGACAAGGATATTGACAATCAGTGTAGCGAGCAGCACAAGTAAGCTTAACGAAGTAACTTGAGGTGCAGAGGGATGCTGGAATTTATCGATTGCACCGATTACGATTTTGGCGGCAGCGGCAACGAGGAGCAATCCGATGGCAATGCTGGAAAGCGTCTCTATTTTATGATGACCATAAGGATGTTTTTCGTCTTTGGGCTTTGCGGCAAAATACATGCCAATCATGCAAACAATGTTTGAAGATCCGTCGGAGAAAGAATGAAACCCATCGGCAACCATCGAAGCGCTGTTAATCAGTGTGCCGATGACAAGTTTAGAGACGGCTACTATCACATTGGCCAGCAGGGTAATGAAAAACACCATTTGAACTTTTTTATAACGCATTTTCATCTGTTTTCACCGATTCATAAAAAAACCGCAGGTCTTGCCCACGGTATTTCCGCTGTTTTGCAACTCGACCTCCCTGTGTGCAACCAAGGCGATCTGCTTGTAAAGACATGGTAGCAGAAGAGAAGGTTTTTGTCAAACGGGAAATATAAAATACAGCAAACATGAATAAGTTTGCTGTATCTTATAAAGGTATATTTTTTCAGACGCAAATTTATTCATAAGAAATGATTTTTTTCGGTTTTTCGTCCACAATCAATTGAAAAACATGGTCCATAGAGTAATGCCCCACTACATCAAAGTCAAATCGACCTTTGATGGTTTCGTCCAGGGAGAGTTCGGCATAGAGAATGCCTTCTTCATTGTAAAGAGGCCCTGCAAGCACTTCGCCCATGGGAGAGATGATAACGCTGCTGCCTCTTGACAATATGTCCGGTAAGTCTTTGACTTCATCTAAAGTTTCCAACTCAGGTGGGTACATGCCTTTTTCAAAATATTGACAGGCCGAAATCACAAAGCATCGGCTTTCGCAGGCAATATGAATCATCGTAGAAAGCCATGTGGGACGCGAATCGGCCGTGGGCGCCAGGTAAATATCCAGCCCTTTGCCGTACATGGCCATGCGGGCGAGAGGATGATAATTTTCCCAGCAGATCAGTCCGCCAAAACGACCGATTTCCGTATCAAAAACGGGCATAGTGCTGCCGTCGCCTTCGCCCCAAACATATCGTTCGGCGGCGGTGGGTTTCAGCTTGCGGTGTTTGCCGATGATGGAGCCGTCAGGACCAAAATAGAGCAAAGTGCAAAATTGCGTTTGACGGCTAAATTCTTCCAGCCGTTCCATAACTCCGATGGCTACATAAACGCCCGCCTCTTTGACGGCTTTGCCGATGAGTTCGGTTTCTTTGCCGGGGATGTCAATGGAGCCTTTCCAATAGCGCACATAGGCATCACGTCCAATCATTTCTCTGCGTCCTACAGAAACAGCAAAGGCAATGCCCCATGGATAGCCGGAAAGCAGGGCTTCGGGAAAAAGAATGAGCTGAGCGCCTTCAGAGGCGGCCTTTTTGATATAGTCGCAGACCTTTTCGGCAGTCGCCATGGAATCCATGGCAACAGGGGCGATTTGGACGGCGGCGACCTTTGTTACTTTTGATTCTTTGTTCATTGCGTTTTCCTTTCTTTATAAGGTTTAGTTTCATTTTTAGTATTCATAACAATCGTTGCGCAAAGCATTAAAACTTCTTTCATCATATCACAGGTCGCAGCGTTTTAAAAGAAAATTTGATGATGCGGTGTGCATAGGCAGAAAAAGAGTTTTCAAGAATAAATAATATGAAGAACATGACCTGAAATCAGCAATGAATAATTATCGCAGGAAGAAAAAATATTATTTTTTTTGAATTTTTTGAAAAAAGTGTTGACAAGGAAAAAATGAGGGTGTACTATGTAGTTAGTTAATTACATAACTAACTAACTAATTAACAAGACGAGAGAGGATAGGGAAGTGATGAAGATACAGGAGCATGTAAATATACCGATCTTTCAGCAGATAGCCGAAGGGGTGGAAGATGCGATTTTATCGGGTGCTTTTTTGGAAGAGAGCCAGGTGCCTTCGACGACGGAGATATCCGTAACCTATAAAATCAATCCTGCCACTGCGCTGAAAGGAATGAACCTGCTCGTTGCAGAGGGAATCTTATACAAGAAAAGGGGGGTGGGATTGTTTGTGGCTAAAGGAGCGGTAAAAAAATTGAAACAAAAACGAAAAGAAAGTTTTTATGAAAATTTCATCAAACCGATGATGACAGAAGCCTCTCGCCTTGAGATTTCTCAGGAAGAACTATTGAACATGATGAAGAAAGGAAATGAACAATCATGATTGCATGTAAAGAGATCACACAAACATTTAAGGAAGTTACTGCACTCAATAATGTCAGCGTCAACTTTGAAAAAGGAAAAATTACGGGGTTGCTGGGGCGCAACGGTGCGGGAAAATCCACATTACTCAATATTATTTCTAATCGCATTATTCCCACGGCGGGAGAAGTGATTATTGACCTTGAGCCTGCAGCAGAAAATTCTCGAGCACAACAAAAGATTTTTCATATGCATTCGGTACAAATGTACCCGGAAAATATGAAGGTGAAAGAAGCTTTTTATTGGGCAAACGAACTGTATCCGAATTTTGATTTGGAAGAGGCCAAGCGATATGCCGATGCGTTTCATTTGTCCATGAAACAAAAAATACGCAAACTGTCAACAGGATACCAGTCCATATTTATGTTGATCAGTGCGCTGGCTTCCAATGCGGAGTATCTTTTGTTCGATGAACCGGTATTGGGTTTGGATGTCAATAACCGTGATTTTTTCTACCGTATCTTATTGGAAAAATATGCACAAAATGAGTGCGGGATCATTGTGTCCACCCACTTGATCGAAGAAGTGGAAGAGATTTTAGAAAATATTATCATCATCCACGAAGGCAAAATTTTGAGAAATGAACCGGTGGAAGACTTGTTAAAAACAGTCTATCAAGTTTCGGGTCCGGCAACGTTGCTCAGTGAATTTGCCAAAGATAAAGACGTGTTGCATCGCCATGCGCTGGGTGGACTTATGACGGCGACAATCAAGGGCAGCTTTGAGGGCGACTTGCCGAAAGGACTCGAAAGAAGCAAAGTGGATTTGCGCCAACTGTTTATTGAACTGACGGGGCAGTATGAACTGGAACCTGTTTTGAATCAACAAAGCGAAAAAGCAGAAAGGAAAATAATATGAAAACAAAACAAGCACTGAAATATCAATTGCATCTGACCATGAAGAGTTTGGCAATCTTCTTTTTTTTCTATACTCTTGCCATGGTGGCCGTGGTGATATTGGTTACCATCTTCGGCGGAGAGGGCGCTGAGCAGGAACAAATTATTAGTTCCGGAGACGGTGCGGCGATATTCTTTATGCTGGTTATGGGTATTGTGGCATATCGCGAGACGCTTCGCTTTATGATTCAACATGGGGTTTCGCGAAAAGAGACGATGTTGGCAAGCGTTACAAATAGCGCAATTTGTGCTGCGACAATCAGTATCGCGAATGTATTGCTCAATATGTTGTTTTCGGCCATTCAAGGCGATATGATTTTCCGCAATGTTTCAGAGCTGATTTATGCCTACTCAGCTGAGGTGGTTACGCTGCAGATTGTTTATGGCATGCTCTTTACTTTTCTTGCCGGCATGATGTTTTATTTCATCGGCGTGTTTATTACTCTGGGATATTATCACTTAGGCAGAAGAGGAAAATACATCGTCAGCATCGGCGTGCCGATGATCGTGATTGTGGTGTTACCGGCGCTGAATCGCTTTGTGCTGAACGGAGCAATTGCCAATGTCTTTATAAAATGGGCACATTGGGTTGTGCTGGCACCGATAAATTTGGTGATTACCTACATTGTCATTGCTGCGGCAGCGTTGGTCTTTGCGGTGATGCTCAATCGGCGTATCAATGTCAGCGGCGGATCGACAAAATAGAGGAGGATATCTTTCTAAGGAAAATATGTGAAGCAGATCATGGAAAAAATCTCTTCATGAAAATCAGACAGTAACGCTAAAAAGAGATGGTTCATGCGATTTGTCGCTAAGGGTATTAGGAAGCAGGCTGAGCAATATCCCTGTGAACCTGAATGGGTAGTGCCAACGCAGGGAGTGTGTCAAATCGGATAAAAAGGTTGTTAAGACCGCTGCATTTTCTGATATTTCAGATATGAAGCGGTCTTTTATTCTATCGTTGAACCTGAAAGTCCGGACAGGAAGTGTGAAGCAATGATAACTAAAAAAGAAAGAATGGCATTGATAAGCCCGTAAGGTGCAACGGTGTGATGGTTTTTTTGGTGCAATAGAATCATTTTGGTATCTAGTTGAAATGTACGAAGCAGAAAGCATTCCAATTTTGCAAGAAAAATGATAAAATACAGTCATAAGTTATTATATGATAGTGCAAAGGATGTAATAGGCGCATGCAAAGAAAGAAAGTTCGTTTTTATTTGTGTATCAGCCTGCTCTTGTTCGTGTTTCTTGTATTTTTTAGCGGATGTATGACAGGCCGACTGAGTATACCTATCGGGCATATCAAGCACCGTGCTTATCCAAAGGCAGATGCTCTGCTTGAGGCACTGCCTGCTTTTCAGGCGAGAGAAAAGGCCTCAGTGAAGGTCTATTCTGCAGCACAGGTGCAGGAATGGTTGCGCTATGGAAGCAAATCTTCCACGTATCCCCATGATAAAAAGATTGTATTTATTACGGTTGATGATGGCCCGAATGCAAAGCATGGGATGAGTATGATTGAAACGCTGCGACGGTATAATGTAGCGGCAACGTTCTTTTACATAGGCGGCTATCTGCCAAAAAATGAAAATCAAGTGAAATTAGCGTTAGAATATGGCAACAGCATTGGATTGCACAGCGATTCGCATAATTATCGATATTTATATCCCGGACGCAGCGGCAATGCCGATGCCGTCATACAGGATCTGAAAGTATTGCTACAAAGATATCAGGCTATCTTAGGAGAAAATGTTGCGTTTACGGTTTATCGCTATCCGGGCGGACACATGTCTTGGAAAAATCTGGGAGAGGCAGATCAGCGATTGGCAAACTTTGGTCTTACATGGCTGGACTGGAATGTCAGCACAGGAGATTCGGTGCGGGAAGATTCCCTGTCGGTGGAAGTGATTATGAATAATGTACGGGGCACCACAGAACGCATAGGGGACAAAAATGTGATTGTGCTGTTGATGCATGAAACAAAGGCTGCGACGGCAGAAGCCTTGCCCCATATTATAGAATATTATAGCGGTTTGGGATATGAATTCGGCATCTTGGATTCGCCCAAAGGCTGGCACGAAAGATAACAAAACATAAGATGCAAATTTCTGCGCAACGAGAGTAAAAAGTTTATTTATAGGCAGAAGTCCATGCAAATTCAAATTCCCGTTGCAAGGAGAATAACATGTTGCGAAAGCTGAAAAAAACAACAAAAAAGACAGTTATAATCGTGTTTGCATCGGTTGTTTTGTGCGCTGCATTTGCCGTTGGCGGAATGATGCTTTACAGCAAATTTCAAATGGGGAAAATACCGGCGCTGACCTTTAAAGAGGCGCTTGAATATACTACCCGTGATAATTCCGATGCAGTTATCACTGTTGGCATTATCAAAGATGGACAAATGTCATATACGGTATATGGTGAGAATGGAGTAGTTCTTCCCGCAGAACTACACACTTATGAGATTGGCTCGCTGACAAAGACTTTCACCGCCGCTTTGACATACAAAGCGGTCGGTGACGGGATGATCAATGTTGACGATACAATANNCCCGCCGATAATGATTATCCTACGATTACAGAACTGCTGACACATACATCGGGCTATAGGGGATATTATTTTGAAAGTCCGATGATTATGAATTATTTGAAAGGGCGAAATGATTATTACGGCATCACGAAAGATATGGTGCTTAAAAAAACGGGAAGTTTGAATATGGATAAAGGAAACTATGATTTCAGTTATTCTAACTTCGGGTATGCAGTTTTGGGACTTGTGCTTGAAACGGTATATGATGCCGACTACACAACTTTGCTTAATGAATTTGTGCAAGACGAGCTGCATCTTCGTGCTACGCATATATCTGATTATAGTGGTGATCTCGGAAACTATTGGGAATGGAAATCGGACGATGCCTATATTCCCGCCGGAGCCGTCACCTCAAATATTGATGATATGATGCGTTACGCTAAAATGCAACTTGAAGAGGACACGTATTTTGCAGGCTGTCATCAAAGCCTGAAAACGATCAATGCTTCTACAGAAGATTATAAAATGATGGATATCAATTTGGATGAGATTGGAATGGCATGGATTACGGATAATGAAAACGGCATCGTTTGGCATAGCGGCGGGACAGGGGATTACAACAGTTATCTTGGCTTTCATCGTCAAAGCGGCGTTGCTGTAGTGATTCTTTCAAATTTATCACCGAATTACCGAATACCCGCTACTGTATTGGGTGTGAAGTTGCTATTGGAATTGTCGGGTTAAGCTGATTTTATTGTATGGGATAAGCAATGAAAATTTGAGAAGAAGATTCATAACGCTCGTAAAAAAAAGAGAAGCGTGCTTCTCTTTTATTTGTTCCACATGTTTCCGGCAATGCCCAACGCACGCAGTTTCGGATCTTTTTTGTATTGATGTTTTGAAAACCTGGCAAGTACGTCGTTGAGCAAAATGACCGCATCATTGAGATAATCCCCTTTATTGAGCATGATGCATTCGGATTTGGAACCCAGTGTGATATCGGACATTTCGGCACGGGTGGGAATGCCGGTTTTCACAAGATTTTCGAGTACTTGTGTGGCCCAGATAACGGGGATGTGCGCAGCTTCGCAAATCCATTGGATTTCTTCCTGCAATTCGGAAAGGCGCTCATAGCCTACTTCAATGGCCAAATCTCCGCGAGCGATCATCACGCAAATTTTATTTTGCGTCATTGCTTTGAGAATCACAGAAGGAAGCACATCAATAATTTCAAGGGTCTCTATCTTAATCATTAAACTGACATCATTTTTTCTTTTCGGATGGAGGCGTGCATTGATCTCGTCCTGAATTTCCTGAATGTCCTGATTGTCTTTTACAAAGGAAATCCCGATAATGTCGGCATGTTGACAAACAAAATCCAAATCAGCTCTGTCTTTTTCGGTCAAAATATCGGTTTTATAATCCAGTTTCGGGAAATTGAGCCCTCTCTCGCACTTTAAACGCACACCGCCTTGCCTGAAGCAATGGGTAATGCGAATGATAACTCCTTCCGGTTTTACTTCTTCTACGATGCCTTTGATATGTCCGTCGTCGATATGTACAGGGTCGTTGACTTTGATGTGTTTGACGATTTCCGGTACGGTGCAATCTACTACCAGCGGGATGGAATAAAAATCTGTCAAATATTGTTCTCCGGTCAGAAACAAAAGATCGCCGGTATTGATTTTCACATCTTTTAATGTAGTCAAAAGGCGGTTGGTACGAATTTTGGGACCTGCAATATCCATAGCAATTTTACAGTTTTTGTTCAACGATTCATTGGCTTTTTTTACGTTGTCAATCATTTTTTTCCAAATAACAGAGTCGTCATGGGCACAGTTGATGCGAACGACATCAGTGCCGTTTTGAATCAAGGAATGGATGAGATATTTGTCGGTTGCAGCTTGTGTGGGGAGGGTAACCATGATACGTGAATAGCGATCGGCGGGTTGCGGACCGATGATGCAATCGGTATTTTTTTCCAGTATCTGTTGACCGCGATAAAAAGATTCTTTGGAAGGATATTTAAACGAAGTATCGGAGGCAAGGATATTGGCGATACTGACGAGAATCGTATCCAGATTTTCTATGACACGAGATTCTAGCCTGCCTAAAGAAGAAAGCCCATATCGTTGGAGTTTTGATTGCAGTGCCCGAAGATCGTTTTTTCGAAAAGCCATATAATAAGCAAGGTTTTGAATACTGTAGAGCGTATCTTGATTTTCTACATTTTCAGACCAACGAGAAATGATTTCGTTTCCTTGTAATATGATATCTTCTCTTAAATCGACAAGTTCTTGATAAAGGACTTTTAAATGTTTCAAATCAGCATCTTTCATATTTCAAATCTCCTTTTCATTTAATTATATCGCAGAGATTTTTAAGAATGTGTGCGTACGGTAAGAATTTACAGAGAAATCACACAATTTATACAAACAGTTTGAAAAAGTCAATGAGAAAGAGCTGTAGTGCCTAAAAATAAGTATGAGTGTGATATAATAACAAACAAATTTTGAATAAAAACAGGGTAGAGAATGAAATATATGTATGCTGTTTTCATATGCGTAATACCGAGTTTTGTGATAGGTATTGATCAGTATATGAAACATGTCGCAATAAAAAAATGGGAAAGTTTCGAGGCTGGCGAGCCTAAAAACAAGAGATTTTCGTGGCGCCCTATAAAGAATACCGGTGGATTTTTAGGCTTTGGAAAAGAGCGTTCAAAAGGCGTGTTTATTGCTCTGTTTGTTTTGGCGTTCTTGTTGATTGCATGGATGATTACAGTGGAAACAATGACTGCGGGAAAAGGCTGTCCGCAAATATATTTATTGATCGCATTGTTGTCAGGCGGGATATCCAATACGGTGGACAGAATTCGTTACGGGGGCGTAATAGACTATTGGCAAATAGCGTTAGCCAAAAAGCGCATTGTCATCAATTTTGCGGATGTGATGATTTTTGCAAGCGGGATAGCGTATCTTTTGCTCTCATTGCTTTCAAATTAAAAAATCCCTCCTCAAAAGAAGGAGAGATTTCTTGGGTAGACATCGTTATTTTCCCCCGCCGAGAGCGAATGTTGGTGCAGAGTGGGACTGCATATTTCTGCGGGCGGTGGCCAGCATAAGTTTGATACGATTTTCCTGATTAATCTTCGTAGCACCGGGGTCAAAGTCAATTGCGACAATATTGGCCTCGGGATGATTTTGTTTAATGCGACGAATCATGCCTTTTCCGACGATATGATTGGGCAAGCAACCGAAAGGCTGTGTACAAATGATATTATAGATACCTGCATCAATCAATTCCAGCATCTCTGCTGTGAGCAGCCAGCCTTCGCCCATTTTATTGCCCGTATCCACATACCCTTTCACCAATTCTTTGATACGCTCAAAAGATTGCATGGGGCGAAAATCTGAATGATGCGTAATGGCAGTGTTGACTTTGTCTTGCAGAGAATACAAAAATTGAAAGAGCCATTTTACAATTGCGGCTCGAAGGTAGCCTTTATGATAAATGCGAGAATCCACGATCACATTGTTCAGTGAGTATAGGGCAAAATCCAACAGCGGAGGCATAACGACTTCTACACCCTCGTTGTGCAAAAATTCTTCCAGATTGTTGTTGCCCAGAGCAGCATACTTAATATAAATTTCACCCACTACACCTACTTTAATCCTTTCTTCTTCGGTTCGGTCAATGGCTTGAAAATCTTTTGCGATTTGAATAAATTTTTTATTTGCGGCCTTCGGCAAAAAGCTTTTGGAACGCCGGATTTCTTTTTTGATGGCATTCATCCAGTGCGCAAGCAATTTATCGGTATCACCGATGTTTTTTTCATAAGGTCTTGTTTGATTGGAGAGCCACATAAGCAAATCGCCATATACCACTGCATAGGTAAGCTGCGCAACAATTTTGGGCGTCATTTTAAAGCCTGGATTTTTTTCGATTCCTACCAGATTAAACGAAATGACGGGAACATGCTCCAAGTTTTGATTTTTCAGTGCTTTGCGGATAATGTGAATGTAGTTGGAGGCTCGACAGCCGCCTCCTGTTTGACTCATGACCAGCGCAGTTTTGTTGATATCATATTCTCCGCTTTTGAGTGCATGCAACAGCTGACCCGTCGTTAAAAGAGCAGGATAACAAAAATCGTTGTGGACACTGCGAAGACCTTCGTCAATGATATCTTGACCTGTCGTGTCAAGAATCACGGCGCGATATCCGTGTAATTTGAAGATTTCTTCGAAAAATCCGAAATGAATAGGCAGCATCATCGGCATAAGCAAGGTGTATTCTTTTTTCATTTCTTTCGTAAAGAGAAGACGGCCGGTTTTATCGTATCGCAATGTTGCCATTTTTATTTTATTTTCCTTTCTTTGAGTTGATCAATAGCGGCCAGCAGGCTTCGAATGCGGATGCGTGCCGCGCCCAGATTATTGATTTCGTCAATTTTGATTTGTGTGTATATTTTTCCTTCGTTTTCTAAAATCGAACGAACCTCATCGGTGGTTACGGCGTCAAGTCCGCAGCCAAAGGAAACAAGTTGCACCAGGTGCATATGGTCTTTGTCTGCAATGTAGCGGGCTGCCGCATAAAGGCGACTGTGATAGGTCCATTGATTTACTACGGTAGAAGGTTGTTTGTCGACAACGGGACTTAAGGCATCTTCGCTGATGACGGCAAGAGACAAAGACGTAATCAGTTTATCCATGCCGTGGTGCACCTCGGGATCAACATGATAAGGGCGACCGGCAAGAACGATGATGTCCAAGTCATTGGCTTCGGCATATTTGATGGTTTGATACCCAAAATCGTGAATGGCTTCTTTGTAAGCATCGTAAGCTTCATAAGCCGCACTTGTCGCCAAACGCACGTCCTTTTTGGTGATCGGATATCGTTCGGAGAAAAATGCAAAAGCCTGCTTTTCAAAGGCCCGTCTGTCATGGGGACTTAAATATGGGTAATAATAGTTCACGTGATTTAATGCACCGATATTGGCATGCAGCAGTTCGGGATAATAGGCAACGATAGGGCAGTTGTAATGGTTGTCTCCTTTTTTCTCGTCATAATTATAGGGCATACAAGGATAAAAAATGGTCGTAAGCCCTTTTTGCAACAAGTTTTCAATATGACCGTGTACCAATTTGGCAGGATAACAAACCGTGTCGGAAGGAATCGTATGCTGCCCCAACTGGTACATATCTCTTGTAGAGACATCGGATAAAACGACCTCAAACCCTAAATCTGTCAAAAAAGCGTGGTAGAAGGGCAGGTTTTCATACATATTCAATGCAAAAGGAATACCGATTTTTCCGAAGCGTCCTTCTTGAGAAACAAAAGATGTCAAGTAATTCAATTTGAATTCATACATATTGGGCACGACGCGTTTTTCTGTTTTGCCCAAGGGACGCTCGCAACGATTGCCGGAGATAAATTTGCGACCTCCTTCAAAGGTGTTGATCGTCAGTTTGCAGCGGTTGGTACAGGCGGTACATGTAGTTGCCTGTGATGTATGCGAAAAGTTGTTTAATTGTTCTAAATTCAAGAGAGACGAAACTTCTTTTTTATGATCCATGGCTATAAGTGCGCAACCATAAGCGCCCATCAATCCTGCAATAGAGGGTCGTGTTACCTTTCGACCCACTTCCAGTTCAAAACTGCGCAAAACAGCATCGTTTAAAAAAGTGCCGCCCTGCACTACGATATTTTTTCCGATGTCATCGGCGCTGTTGGCGCGAATTACTTTGTAGAGAGCATTTTTAATAACGCTGATGGCCAGACCTGCGGAGATATCTTCGACACTTGCACCATCCTTTTGCGCTTGTTTTACGGAGGAGTTCATAAATACAGTACATCTCGAACCCAAATTAACGGGGTGAGAAGAGCGCAGTGCCAATGATGTAAATTCTTGGATGTTATAGCCCAGTGCTTTGGCGAATGTTTCGATAAAAGAGCCGCAGCCCGAAGAACAGGCTTCGTTTAGCACAATGGAATCAATAACATTATTTCGAATTTTAAAGCATTTCATGTCTTGTCCGCCAATGTCGATAATGAAATCCACATCGGGATTGAAATGTTGGGCAGCACGAAAATGCGCCATGGTTTCAACCAGGCCGGTGTCAATGTGAAAGGCGTTTTTAATCAAATCCTCGCCATATCCGGTAACGGCACTGCCTTTGATAGAAATGCGATCTTCACAAAGGGCATATATCTGTTTTAATTGTTCCAGCACAATCGGGATGGGTTCCCCGGCATTGAGCGCATAATAAGAATGCAATATTTTGTGGTCCTCTGTAATCAAAACCATTTTTGTTGTGGTGCTGCCTGCGTCGATACCCAAATAGGCAGAACCTTGATAGGTGGCAATATCGTCATATTCCACGTCATCGGTACGGTGCGAGTGTTGAAAAGCTTCGTATTCTTCCTTGCTTGAAAACAACGGAGGAAGGGTTTCAATGGTTGTTTTGGCATAGGCGGCATCGGTTAAGCGATGCAGCACATCGTCGTAGGTAGTAACAGGACTGTTGACGGAGTGCATTGCCGCGCCGATAGCAATAAAATATTGTGCATCGTCGGGAAAGATTGCGCCATCGCCTAGTTCCAGAGATTCTCGGAAGCGCTCTTGAAGACCTTTTAAAAAGGTGAGAGGACCGCCGAGAAAAGCAACGGTTCCTTGGATGCGTCTGCCCTGGGCAAGCCCGGTGATGGTTTGATCTACAACGGCCTGATAAATACTCGCTGCGATATCCGCTTTTTGCGCGCCTTGATTGAGCAGCGGTTGGATATCAGATTTGGCAAACACGCCGCAGCGAGAGGCGATGGTATAAATTTTTTGATGAGAAAAACTGAGTTTGTCCAATTCAGCCACACTTACATTCATCAGAGTGGCCATTTGGTCTATAAATGCCCCTGTGCCGCCGGCACAAGTGCCGTTCATTCTTTCCTCGCTGCCGCCTGTGAGGAAAATGATTTTTGCGTCTTCTCCTCCAAGTTCCACGACAACATCCGCCGACGGAATAAAATGTTCCACGGCGATGCGGGTGGCAAATACTTCTTGCACAAACTCAATGCCGGTATGCTTTGCAGTGCCAAGACCTGCAGAGCCCGTGATTGCTATCGTAAAAGGCTCGTCTTGCAGAAGGGAACGGATTTTTTTGATGACCTGCAAGGCTTCTGTACGAACTTTTGAGTAGTGACGAGCATAGTATTTATATAATATATGATATTGTTCATCGAGGACAACGACCTTGACGGTCGTAGAGCCGATGTCGACACCTACATGTTTCATTTGCATTGCCTTAATTTATATTTATTTTGACCTTTATAATATAACAAGAATCTTAAAAAATCGTTAAGGTGGAGAGTGTTTTGCAAGAATATGTTTATGTTGATATGAAAATAAAAGACTATCCCTTGGAACTGACTTGTATTTTGGCAGGAATGTGCTATAATGATACCACTTTATTGAAAAAGGAGCGTGTAAAAATTGAAGCATATTCGACAAATCAATGATAAAGTGCGAGAGATGAAGACAGCAGGATGCGGAGAATGCCGCTCCGCATGTCAATCCGCTTGTAAAACATCCTGCACCGTCGGCAATCAATCTTGTGAAAATAAGGAAAACAAACAGTAAATGCATTGCATTTACTGTTTGTTTTCAGGTTCTGATGATGCTGCGTCAATTTGTGAATAACAATTTATATATTTTATACGATAACGTCAGCGGCGTTTTGTTTGAAACCGATCAAGTGGCATATGATGTGGCACGCCACGTTAAGACGCAAACCGACGAACAGCTGTTGGAGCGCTTTAAAGGTATTCATGCCCCGGAAGATATTTTGGAAGCGGTCAAAGAGTTACGAGTGCTCATTGCGCAGGAACTCATTTTGGCAGAAGAAAAAGTGTACGCGCCTTCGGATCGTTTTGGTCTTGTGAAGGCGCTGTGTTTCAATGTCGCCCATGATTGTGATTTGCGCTGTGCGTATTGTTTTGCTGCACAAGGCAGTTTTCACCAAGAACGTAAATTGATGGATGTAAAGACGGCGAAGGCAGCAGTGGATTTTTTAATTCAAAACAGCGGCAAAAGACGAAACCTTGAAATCGATTTTTTTGGCGGTGAACCGCTGTTAAACTTTGACGTGGTAAAGGAAACTGTGCATTACGCAAAAGAAAGAGCGAATAAAACGGGAAAAGAATTCAAATTTACATTGACTACAAACGGATTAAAGTTAGATGAAACAGTCGGAGAATTTCTTAACGAGCATATGGATAATGTAGTGTTGAGTTTGGATGGACGAAAAGCCGTTCATGATACCATGCGTCCACGTGCTTCCGGGGAAGAGAGTTACGATATTATCAGCGAAAACATTCTTCGCTTTTTAAAAAAAAGAGGCCAAAAAGAATATTATGTGCGCGGTACCTATACAGCGCTGAACAAAGATTTTTCGCAAGATGTATTGCATTTGTCTGATCTGGGAATCAAACATATTTCCATAGAACCCGTAAGCAGCGAGGAAGGTTTTGCCTACGGATTAGGTCAAGAGGACATTGCGCTGTTGGATAGAGAATATGACATTATTGCACAAGAATATATAAAGCGAAAAGGTACGGAAAAAGAGTTTTCTTTTTTTCATTTTTACGTGGATTTGGAAGCTTCGCCATGTGTGTATAAAAAAATATCGGGTTGCGGTGCAGGAACAGATTATATGGTGGTTTCGGCGGACGGGAAATTATATCCCTGTCATCAGTTTGATTCGGTGGAAGAGATGTATTTAGGAGATGTGTGGCAAGGCATTTGCAGACCGCAAATCGGACGGGATTTTTTTGATACGAATATTTTAACCAAAGAGGCATGTAAAACCTGTTGGGCAAAATACCATTGCGGAGGCGGCTGTTATGCCGCCAGTTATAAGATACATCATGATATACATCAAGTGGATGAAGTCGCTTGTGAAATTTTGAAAAAAAGGTTGGAATATGCCCTGATGCTTAAAATAGTCGAATCGAAAAAAAGTTGACTATCTCTGTAAAAGTTTTATAATAATCTGTTGATAGCAAGAATTGTTTTGGCAGGATAAGAGGGGTGAGTGTGATTAAAAATTTGTTGAAAGATCAACAAAATTACAATGTAAAAAGTATCGTAAAGCTAATCATCATTATGGTTGTTTTGGCCATAACAGCTTTGGTGACGTTTTTAGGTCTGCCGCTGAGCAAAGTGGTAGGTTATTATGACATTGAGCCCGTTACATCATCCATTCATTATGGGTTGGACTTAACCGGCGGTGTATATGTTGTTTTGGAAGCGGCTGAAGAAGATATGGCAACCGGCGATGCGGTTGAGCGTTCCATCACCATTATACGGGAGCGAATCGATTCATTGGGGGTAAAAGAACCCACCATTACAAAGCAGGGAAGCAACCGCATACGTATTTCCATTCCGGATATCGCCAATCAGGAAGAGGCTTTGGACATCATCGGGCGTACGGCGCAATTGACATTTTTGGCTCCGGACAGGAGTGTGATCTTGACAGGCAAAGATGTAGTGGATGCAAAGGGTGTTTATCAGCAGACCAGTGCCGGCGTAAATCAGCCTGTGGTGAGCTTGAGTTTTAGTCCGGAAGGAACAAAATTGTTTGCGGAAGCAACGCAAAAATATTACGGACAAATCATTGCCATCAATTTGGACGGCAAAGACATTTCCACGCCAAAAGTGAATGCAGTCATTACAAACGGGCAGGCGGTAATCGAAGGAATGGCTTCGCTGGAAGAAGCCAGCAAAATTGCCATGCTAATCAAGGGCGGGGCGCTTCCGGTGACATTGACGCCGGTAGAGATTCGAACCATCGGTCCCACCTTGGGTCAAAATGCTTTTAGTTCCAGTATGTTTGCTGCAGGAATCGGCATTATGTTAATTTTCATTTTTATGATTGTCTTATATAAAGTGCCCGGTTTTGTTTCCTGTCTGGGTTTGATTATTTATACGCTGATTACATTGTTTATCCTTGCAGCGATGAAAGTGACACTGACTTTGCCGGGAATTGCCGGGATTATTTTATCAATCGGTATGGCGGTGGATGCCAATGTAATCATCTTTGAGCGCATCCGGGAAGAAATCATGTTGGGAAAAAGCATTCTCTTATCGATTAAAATCGGTTTCCAGAGAGCAATGACAACGATTTTGGACTCCAATATTACAACGATGATTGCAGGGCTGGTATTGTTTGTGGTAGGAACCGGTACCGTAAAGGGCTTTGCTCTTACACTCATGATCGGTATTGTGGTCAGCATGTTTACGGCGGTTTTGGTTACACGTCAGCTGTTGAAATTGGTATATTCCACAGGCATTTTGGCAACGCCTAAATATTATGGCGCAAAGGAGACAAAGGCATGAAATTTCAATTTACAAAACACGCAAGAATATTTTTCGCTATCTCCATTGTGCTGATTATTGTAGGGCTGGGATTTTTGTTTACAAAAGGACTTAACTATGGAATCGACTTTCAAGGAGGCACGATTGTCAACATAGAGATGGGCAGGCAGTTTACAACCGAAGAGATTCGCATCATTACGGATAAATATGATAAAAACGCGGTAATTACCTATGGCGGAGAACAAAAAACACAGGTGATTATCAGTACAAAGTTGGATTTGGCTGACGAGGTGCGCAAAGCGATGTTTGCAGATTTTCAATCTGCCTATCAACTGGAAGATGGCGCATTGCTTTCCATTGACAAAGTCAGTCCGGCTGTGGGCAGTGAAATGGCCAAACAATCTGTGCTGGCTACGATTTTTGTGGTAATATGCATGCTGATTTATATCACTTTCCGATTTGAATTTTGGTTTGGCGTGGCGGCAATTTTGTCTTTGCTGCACGATGTGCTTATCATGATCGGTGTGTATGCTATTTTACAAATAGAAGTCAATACACCTTTTATTGCAGCGGTACTTACCGTGTTGGGTTATTCAATCAATGATACGATTGTTGTTTTTGACCGTATCAGAGAAAACAGAAAATCTTACGGCAGGTATGATTATGTAACACTGGTAGATGACAGTATCACGCAAACCTTGCGCAGAAGCATCAATACCACACTGACGACGTTAATTGCGATTACAACGCTGTATATTTTCGGTGTAGCGGATATCAGAGATTTTGCACTGCCATTGATTGTCGGATTTGTCGGCGGTGCGTATTCATCTATCTTTATAGCGAGTCCGTTGTGGTATAAACTGCAAGAGCGAGCCGACAAGCGAAAACGAGACAAAACCGATAAAAGACCCGGCAAAAAGACCGGATATAAAAAACAGAAGGCATAGTCTTTTTTAAGGAATAATCTACATGCAAACATATAGTATTTGGGAAAAACGCCCGACAATATCCTCTGCTCAATTGGCAGAGGATATTGTAAAAAAACATAAAATTGAAAAAGAAATTGCACAGCTTTTCATTGCCAGAGGCATTACAACGATGGCAGAAGCGGATGTGTTTTTGCATGCACAATATGAAAACTTGACAGACCCTTTTTTATTTCGCGATATGGCTAAAGCCGTACAACGCATTCAACAGGCGATTATAAACGGAGAAAAAATTTATATCTACGGGGATTATGATGCGGATGGCATTATGGCTACCTGCATTTTATATCAGGCGTTGTCCGGCGCTACATCACAGGTGTGTACCTTACTTCCCAACCGCTTCGAAGAAGGTTACGGGCTTAACAAAAATGCCGTTGACAAAATGCAGCAAGACGGCGCTGCATTAATCATCACGGTAGATAACGGCGCAACGGCCTTTGACGAAGTGCGGTATGCAAAGGAGCATCATATCGACGTTATCATTACCGATCACCACGAATGCCTGGAGACGTTGCCGGAGGCTTTTGCGATTTTAAATCCGAAAAATCCGCTGGAAGAATATCAGGGTTCTTTGCTCTGTGGAGCCGGTGTGGCTTTTAAGCTGGCGCAGGCTTTGCTTCAGAAAAAAGTGATTGAGACCGATCTAAAAGAGCTGATTGTTTTTGCGATGATCGGTACCGTTGCCGATATGGTGTTGCTGACGGGAGAAAACAGACAAATTGTTTCTCTGGGACTGGAAGAAATGAAGCACACAAAAAATGCGGCCTTGATTCAGTTGATGGAAGATGCGGAGATTGTGGTAAACCAACTCAAAACATCAGATATCAGTTTTCAAATCGCTCCGCGAATCAATGCTTCGGGTCGCATGACCGATGCCAATGAAACGGTTCATATGCTTTGCAGTCACGAGCCTATAGAAGCAAAGGAAAAGGCAAAAATTCTTTCGCAAATCAATGCTTACAGACAGGAAGAAGAACGAACAATTTTTCAGATGGCTGACGAGATGGTTTTAGAAAAAGGTGCGGACAGCAAAGTCGTTTGGGTGCTGGCGCATGCAGATTGGCATGAAGGAGTATTGGGCATTTCGGCAGGCAGGCTTGCCGAAAAATATCATCGTCCTTTTATTTTGTTGTCGATGGACGAAGAGGTAAGCAAGGGATCGGCGCGGAGCATTGCGGGATTCAATATTTTTGAAGCAATCAAACATACGGCACATCTCCTTCAACGTTTCGGCGGCCACAGCGCGGCAGCGGGTTTGAGCCTTTGTACCGAAAATATAGAAGCGCTTGATGGTGAATTAAACGCCTATGCAAAGCAAACAAATATTGAATTGCTGTTTTATAAAAAACAATTCTATGACATGGAAAAAGAAGAGGCAAATTTCAGCGAGGCCTTTATAAAGCAAATGGAGTTAGTGGCGCCTTTCGGCTATGGTAACCCGAAGCCGGTTATTCGCCTAAACGGGTGTATGGTAGAAAACATAACGCCGGTCGGGGCAGAAAAAAAGCATATTTCCTGCAAGATAATCAATAAAACAACCGTGACCAGAGCCATTGCTTTTTCGCAAGTGGAGTCTTTCGAGGATTTTCGCCCAGGCGATATGTGTGATATTTTGATGTTTCCGCAAATAAATACCTATCGACAAATTTCTTCCGTTGAGTATGAAATCAAAGATATCTTTTTTTATCGCGACCAAAAACGGGAACATGAAAAAGCTGCTTATAGGCATTTTGAGCAATTTTACAAGAAAAATGAATATCACGCCGAAAAAAACCAGTGGATTCAAAAAAACGCGGAAGAAGTCATCGAGCAAGCCGGAAAGGGCACTGTTTTCGTTGCGCATTCTTACACGATGTATAAAAGGTTAGTGAGATTCTTGCGATGGAAGAAAATGGAAGAGCGCGTTGAAATATGTTTTAACGAGATTAAGGAATACAACAATAATAAGATATATATTGTTTTTTGCCCGTTATCTTTGCCGAAAGAAGCGATGATAACGGTGTTAGAGCTGAACTGCATGAATCGCTGTGAAGAGGAGTTGTATGCAAACAGGGCGGTGCAAATCATCGCAGCGTCACCATATCAAGACAGGATTTTGTTGGACAGGGATTCTTTGGCGTATTTGTTTGTGCGTCTGGGGGATTTGGCGGCGTTGTGTGACAATTATTTGGAGAAATTTTTAGGGCACATCAACGAAAAACAAAAGGTTCATTTTGATTACTTTACTTTAAGGTTGGCGATGGATGTGTTTGCCTCCTTGGATTTGATTCGATATACTTATCAGACCAAAACAAACAAGTTGGTAGTTAAAAAAATGTCGATAAAAGAAAAAAAAGATATCTATCGCAGCGAGATAATGGTAAAATTAAACATTAAGAAATAATTAAAAGATTTGTCTTGCTTAGTGTGGAAATAAAGACAAACAGGGTAGTGTTTCATGGTTGAGAAACTGATAGAAAATGCAAAGCCCCAAATGAGTGAAGAAGACAGTGCGTTGATACGCAAAGCTTTTGCAGTTGCGAAAGATGCGCATGCAGGTCAATATCGTGAATCAGGAGAAGAATACTTGATTCATCCCGTTGCGCTTGCCTACATTTTAGCGGATCTTCAATTTGATGCGACAACCATAGCGGCGNNAGGACGTGGTAGAAGATACCAAATACACCCTGGAAGATATCGAGGAAGCTTTCGGCAAAGAAATTGCTTCGATTGTGGACGGAGTAACGAAAATCAGCAAATTAAAGTTTCAGACCAAGCAAGAGGAACAAGCAGAAAATTTCAGAAAAATGCTGTTGGCCATGGCCAAAGATATTCGTGTGATTTTTATCAAATTAGCCGACAGGCTGCACAATATGCGCACGATAAAATACATGCCCGAAGAAAAACAAAAAGAAAAGGCACAGGAAACCTTAGATGTCTATGCGCCTTTAGCACACCGTTTAGGGATTTTTAAAATCAAATGGGAGTTGGAAGATATTTCTTTTCGATATTTGAACGAAGAGGCTTATCATGAAATTGTCCATCAGGTAGCGCAAAACAGAGCGCAAAGAGAAGCCTATATCAAACAATTCATTGATATGTTAAAAACGAAGCTCAAAGATACGAAAATCGACTATCGCATTGAAGGCAGAGCCAAACATTTTTACAGCATTTATCGCAAAATGCAGCGAGTCGGCAACTTCGAAGAAATCTATGACTTGTTGGCTGTTCGCATTTTGGTAGAAGATATTCAAAGCTGCTATGCCATTCTTGGTATCGTACACACGGCTTTCACACCGTTGCCAGGCAAATTTAAAGACTATATTGCCATGCCAAAGCCCAATATGTATCAATCTTTGCACACGACGGTCATGGGACCGGGTACACGCCCGGTGGAGGTGCAAATCAGAACCGATGAGATGCACAAAGTAGCCGAATATGGTATTGCGGCGCATTGGAAATATNNAATATGTATCAGTCGCTTCATACTACGGTAATAGGGCACAGCGGACGTCCGTTCGAAATACAGATAAGAACGGTAGAAATGCATAAAATAGCAGAGTTCGGTATTGCGGCGCATTGGAAATATAAGGAAGGTGCGAAGGGCAAAGTAGAAAAAGACAGTTTTAATGAGAAATTGGCTTGGCTGAGACAGGTTATGGAATGGAATAATGAAGTAGACGACTCCGGTGCTCTTTTGGAGATGGTTAAGGGAGATTTGTTTGCCGATGAAGTTTATGTTTTTACGCCTCAAGGAGATGTAAAAAACCTGCCGGCAGGTTCCTGCCCGTTGGATTTTGCTTACCGAATCCATTCAGATATTGGGCACAAGTGTGTAGGGGCAAAAATAAACGGCAAGATTGTTCCTGTATCCTATCGTCTAAAAAACGGCGATATTGTAGAAATTCTTACTTCGCCAAACTCCAAAGGGCCGAGCCGCGATTGGATTAAAATCGTGCAGAGCTCCAATGCGCGCAATAAAATTAAGAACTGGTTTAAAAAGGCGGATCGGGAAGAAAATATTGTCAAAGGCAAAGAGATGCTTGAGGCAGAAATAAAGCGCCTGGGTTACCAGTATGAAAAATTTAACCAGACAAAGTTTTGGGATTATGTTTTAGAAAGATACGGATACCCGAATTTGACGGAAATGCATTCGGCGATCGGTTATGGCGGCATCAAAGCCGGACAAATTTTGCGAAAAATTATCAGCGACTTCCCGGAAGATTTTCCGCAGAAAGAAAAAACAATCAAATCTACTATAGGAAAAGGCAAAAATGCTGCAGAAAAAGCCATTAAAATCGGCGGGTTTTCAAACATGGCAGTACGGATTGCAAAATGCTGTAACCCTGTGCCCGGAGACGAAGCCATTGGATTTATTACAAGAGGGCGCGGTGTTACCGTGCACCGTATGGATTGTGCAAACGTACTGAACATGCAAGATGAAGAGAGACTGATTCAAGTGGAGTGGCAACAAACCGAAAATGCAACTTTTTTGGCAAAAATATTGGTAGAAACCATGGATGATGCGGGAGCACTGAGCGATCTTGCGAGAATTTTTTCGGATGAAAAAATTTATGTACAATCTCTCAATGCGAAAAGTATTGAACACAATGTGGCGCTATATGACGTGGTACTCGAAGTAAAAAGCAAAAAAGAATTGAATGAAATTATTTCAAAAATCAGGAATTTGAAAAACGTGCTTAAAATCACACGACTGTGAGGAAAATATGGTTACAGTAATTCAACGAGTGTCTGCCTCCAGGGTGGAAATAAATGGGAATATACAGGGAGAAATTGCGCAAGGGCTAATGATTTTATTGGGCGTAAAGACAGGAGACACTTTGGAAGATGCGGCTTTTCTGGCAAAAAAAATCGCCAATATGCGCATTTTTGAAGATGAAGAAGGAAAGATGAATTTATCGATAAAAGATGTGGGAGGCAGCGCGTTGGTTATTTCGCAGTTTACGCTTTTGGCGGACTGTAAAAAAGGCAATCGGCCTTCTTTTATTCAGGCGGCAGAGCCACAGATAGCAAAGCAACTTTACGAAGAATTTATTGTGCTAATGCGCAAGGAAAGTATCGTTGTTGAAGAAGGCATCTTTGCTGCCGATATGAAAGTGCATATTGCCAATGACGGGCCGGTAACCATTGTGCTTGACAGCGCGGAATTTATCAAAAAATAAGGAGAAAAAGGATGTATTTAAACAGTGCGATCGTTTCAAATTATATGACAAATTGCTACCTTGTAGGCTGTGAAGAGACAAAGGAAGGGATGATTATTGATCCCGGCGGAAATTTTGAGCGCATCAGAGAAATGATTGATCGAAGCGGTTTGCATATCAAATTCATTGTCTGCACACACGGGCATCACGACCACATTTCAGCGACCAAGCAGACGAAGGACTACACGCAAGGACAAGTATATATTCACGAAAAGGAACGAAAGTGTTTGCAGAGTTCACTTTTCAACGGTGCAATGATCTTTGGCGCCAAACACGAACCTTGTAAAGAAGACGGGACACTCCAGGAAGGAGACAATCTGAAAGTGGGCAACCTGTCCTTTGAGATAATCCACACGCCGGGACATACAAAGGGAGGCATTTGCCTCTATACGCCCGGATATTTGTTTAGCGGAGATACGCTGTTTTACGGTACAATCGGCAGGACAGATTTTCCCGGCGGCAATTATAAAGAAATCGTACAGTCCATTCGAGAAAAACTTTATAAACTGCCTGACGATACTGTGGTGTATCCGGGACATGGAAGCGAAACGACGATCGGGTTCGAAAAAATGAATAATGCTGTGGTACCCCTCTGATTGCTGTTACAATGAATATTTTTCTGCAATTGTCCAAAACAGATTATGAGCGTCAAATCAAGAATATTATCTATGCGTTTTTTTTGTCGGCAGAGTTTGTCGCCTGTCGAACGCAAGAAATGGATTTGGCGCTTTTTGTTGAGATTTTGCAGGACAAAATATCAATTCGCCTTGAAAATGCTAAGGAAGAATGGATAAAAGAAAAAAGTTTTTCATGTAAAGAGGAACAAAGAAGTATCGAAATAGAACAGGCTGTCTATGAGGTCATCAGTGAAGCGTACGGGTATATATTGTCCTGGGGAATTCTTACGGGGGTTCGTCCGGTAAAAATTGCTTCAAGATTAATGAAAAGCGGTGTTGCCGACGAACAAATTATTGCCGAATACACAGACAGGCGATTTGTTGACGCGGAAAAAGCGAAACTGTGTCTGTCTCTTGCCAAAACAGAAAACAATTGTCTGCAAAACATGCCGAAAAATGCTGTCGCGCTATATGTGCATATCCCGATTTGCCCCCATCGCTGCAAGTATTGCTCTTTTATCTCCAAACAGAGCACGGATCAATATTATATTGCGCAATATCTCAATGCGCTTTTGCAAGAAATTCGTGCAATAGGAGCATATTTTTCAAACAAAAACATTTTGGTGGATTCTTTGTATATTGGCGGGGGAACGCCGGCGCTGCTTGATGCAGACATGATAGAGAAGCTGCTTTTTGAACTTGTGCAATATTTTGATACAGGCAAAATGCGCGAAGCTACCTTTGAGGCAGGAAGAGCGGACTGTATAACCGTTGAAAAATTGGAGGCGATGAAAGAGGGCGGCATGAGTCGCATCTGCATCAATGCACAAAGCATGCACAATGAAACACTGCAATCCATAGGCAGAGGGCTGACAAAAGAAGAATTTCTTCATGCTTATGCATTGGCAAGAAAGTATTCGTTTGCTATGAACGTGGATTTGATTTACGGACTCGAGGGGGAAAATGAATCGATGTTTTATGATTCACTTGAGCAAGTCATATCTTTACAACCGGAAAACATTACACTGCACACGTTGGCTTATAAGAAAAAAGCAAAGGATTTTGAAAACAAAATGCGGCGTGAGAGGGAGCATTTTACAGGATTTGACAGCGCATACGGTTTGTTGAAGAAAAAGGGTTATGTTCCCTATTATTTGTATCGGCAAAAACATGCTGTATCAGGGGGCGAAAATACGGGATTTTGCAAAGAAGGGACAGAAGGGATTTATAATATATCCGTTCTTTCCGACCGGGTGAATATCATTGCCTTGGGAGCGGGAGCGGTGGGAAAGATTTGTGAAAAAAACACGCACCGTATCAGGCGAGTAGATGGTTGTCAGGAAATCGATTTTTACATACAGCATATTCATGAAGTGATTCATAAAAAACGCAGGATTTATGAAGCATCAAACAAAGTTTTTTAATAAAATGTTGTTCAAAGAGACTATCGCCGAATAAATCAACGGAGATGTACGGGAAAGAGGCGTCGGATTCTGTCTCTCTAAAATGTCTTAAAAACATACTGATTCAAGAGAAGCCTGTGTTCTGACAAAAAAAGTTGACTTCAGAGTATGAAAACAATATAATAAAAAAATACAATGAAATATGGCGAAGAAACAGCGAGTACTGTTCTGCAGTGCATACAGAGAGGATATGGCAGCTGAAAATATCTTGCGAGCGAACAGGAAAAACACTGATGAGCCATGAAGGTTGAAAGCAAGTAGGCCTGCACGCTCTATGGCGTTAGCATATGAGAGGATTGAAAAATCAATCAGGGTGGTACCGTGGAATATTTCTGCCCCTGGCGTTATGTCGGGGGTATTTTTATAGGGATACTGCCGAGGAGGAAAACATGGCCATTACGGCGCCAAAAGGTACACGGGATATTTTGCCCGAAGAAAGCTATCGATGGATATATTTGGAAGAAAAAATTCGCAAATTGTGTGCTCTTTACCGTTACGAAGAAATTCGCACCCCTATGTTTGAAAAAACGGAACTGTTTGTGCGCGGCGTGGGGCAAGAGACAGATATTGTGCAAAAGGAGATGTATACTTTTGAACACCGCGACAAAGAAAGCTTTTCGTTAAAGCCTGAGGGTACGGCGGCAGTAGTGCGCGCTTATGGGGAAAACAAACTGTATTCGCAGCCGCAACCGGTGAAACTGTATTATATTACGCCCTGCTTTCGTGCGGAGCGCCCGCAAAAGGGGAGATATCGACAATTTCATCAATTCGGCATCGAAGTACTCGGTACGAAATCAGCGGGAATTGATGCCGAGGTCATTGCTGTTGCAGCACGATTGTTTGTATTATTGCAAATAAAAAACATCAAGCTCTACATCAATTCGGTGGGCTGCGGCAAATGTCGCGGTGATTACTATGAAAAGTTAAAGGCTTTTCTTTTCAAGAATTTGGATGCACTTTGTGCGGATTGCAAAAAAAGATATGAGACGAACCCTATGCGCATATTGGATTGCAAAGAAGAGACTTGTCAAAAAGCGCTGCAAGGGGCGCCTTTTATCGTGGAATATTTGTGCG
Organism: Eubacteriaceae bacterium UBA1433; assembly: GCA_002329295.1. Taxonomy (GTDB): domain Bacteria; phylum Bacillota; class Clostridia; order Eubacteriales; family UBA1433; genus UBA1433. The sequence goes on along the minus strand of DCTT01000026.1, from coordinate 99,430 downwards.
AAGAGTGTCGACAACATTTTGATGAAGTAAAAGAAAATTTAGAACTGATGGGTGTGGATTATGAAATCAATCCCCGTATTGTCAGGGGATTGGATTATTATGAAAAAACGGCTTTTGAATTTGTGTCTGAAGACATCGGTGCGCAAGGCACTGTGTGCGGCGGCGGCAGATATGACGGACTCAGTGAGCTGATTGGCGGGCCGCCGACGCCGGGCATCGGGTTTGGTTTGGGGTTGGAGAGATTGCTGATGTTGACGGAAGACAGTCTGTCTGTAAAAAAACCGCCATTGAACATCTATATTGCCTCTATGGGCAGACAGGCGGAAAAAAAGGCGCAGCAGTTTGTGGAAGCATTGCGCACTGCGGGTATCAGTGCAGAAAAAGATGTCATGGGACGCAGTTTAAAAGCACAAATGAAATACGCCGATAAATCGGAAGCGGAAAATGTGTTGATTTTAGGTGAAGAAGAACTAAAGACAGGTGTGGCTGAAATAAAAAATATGCAAACAGGCAGGCAACATTCTGTGAATATAGAAACATTTGAGCAATTTATTGCAGATTATAAAGCGGGAGCAGAAAAGGGATGAAAAACCAATACAGAACCAATTTATGTGCGGAAGTAAATGAAAGCAATATCGGACAAAAGGTGACATTAGCGGGTTGGGTCAATAAAAAAAGAAGCCTGGGACAATTGGTGTTCTTGGAACTCAGAGACATCAGCGGCATTATGCAAATTGCCATTGATGCCGAGGTGAGCCCTAAGTTGATTGAAATGGTAGCCAAAATCAAAAACGAATATTTGATTCAAATCAAAGGCGACGTGGTGCTTAGAGATAAAGAAACCGTAAATGAAAAATTGAAAACGGGAACCATTGAGGTGCGCGCTGAAGAAATTAATGTTCTCAACGAGGCCCAAACCCCGCCGATTTATGTGGACGATGCCGATAAAGCAAATGAAAACATCAGATTGAGATATCGCTACCTGGACTTGCGCAAACCGTCTATGCAGCAGAAAATATTGATGCGAAGCAGGCTGTACCGCATTGTCAGAGAATTTTTGTACGAAGAGGGTTTTCATGAAATTGAAACGCCGTTTCTCAATAAACCCACGCCTGAAGGAGCGCGCGATTTTCTCGTGCCAAGCCGTGTGCAGCCCAATAAATTTTTCTCGTTGCCGCAGTCTCCGCAACTCTTTAAACAACTGCTCATGGTTAGCGGATTTGACCGATATTTTCAAATCGTAAAGTGCTTTCGAGATGAAGATTTAAGACAGGACAGACAACCCGAGTTTACACAAATCGATATGGAGATGTCTTTTGTAACAGGTGAAGAGGTTATTGATGTTAACGAACGGCTGATTCAAAAGATTTTTAAAGAGATTTTAGATTATGAAATTGTATTGCCGATTCCAAGAATGACCTATGACGAAGCAATGAGTCGATATGGGTCGGATAAGCCGGATCTTCGCTTTGATATGCAACTTACGGACATTTCGTCGATTGTCAAAGACAGCGCCTTTGGTGTGTTTACCTCGGTAATAAAAAAAGGCGGCAGTGTGCGAGGAATGAACGTAAAGGGCGGCAGTGATCGGATGATTCGCAGAGATTTGGACAGACTGGTAAAAGTAGCGGAGACCTATGGTGCCAAAGGCTTGGCTTGGATACGTTATACCGCGGAAGGAATGATTTCGCCTATTGCTAAATTTTTCACGGATACGGAAAAGGATGCTATTTTAAGCGCCCTTGGTGCCGAAGAAGGGGATTTGCTCCTCTTTGTAGCCGACAAGCACGAGGTGGCTTTGACGGCATTGGGGCAACTGCGCTTGCATATGGCCGATGTGATGGAAATAGAACGCAAAGGGTTTGTTTTTGTATGGATTACAGATTTTCCGATGTTTGAGTATGATGAAGAAGAAAAACGATATTTTGCGGTGCATCATCCCTTTACTTCACCCACTGAGCATTCTGTTGAGCTGTTAGGCAAAGAGCCTGAAAAAGTGCGTGCCCGCGCCTATGACATTGTTGTAAACGGTGTAGAATTAGGCGGCGGCAGCGTACGGATTCACAAAGAAGCCGTGCAGGAAAAAGTGTTTGAGCAGATGGGATTTTCCAAGGAAGAGGCTTGGGAACAATTCGGATTTTTGCTGGAAGCCTTTCAATACGGCACGCCGCCTCATGCCGGTATGGCCTATGGGTTGGACAGATTATGTATGCTCCTTGTTGATACGGAAAATATCAAAGACGTGATTGCATTTCCGAAAAACCAAAATCACGGTTGTGTGATGACGGGAGCTCCAACCTATGCGTCAGCGCATCAATTGGAGGAGTTGAAAATCAAAACAATCAAGGTAGACGAGAATGATGATTGAACAAGGAATTGTCAAAAAAACAATCGAAGACAAAGCCCTTGTGGAGATTGTTCGGAGTTCCGCATGCAAAAAATGCGGGGCTTGTCAAGTAGATCCGGAAGAAAAAGTGGTTATTGCCCATGCCACCAATAGTGCAGGAGCCAAAACGGGGGATACAGTAGAGGTAGAGTTGAACTTTGAAGCGGTGATGAGTGCTTCGCTGATTGTATACATCATTCCCCTCGTTGCGTTTTTTTTGGGCATTCTCATCGGGTTTTTTGGGATACGCATCGGCGCAAAAGGACCTGAAAATCCTGTTATTGCGCTGCTGGCAGGGTTGGTTTTTATTGCGATTGCTTATCTTATTATCAAGATCTTGGATAAAAAAGGAAGATTCGGCAGAAAATATAATATGAAAGTTGTACGGATTATAAACAGTGATGAAGAACAGTAAAAAAGCAGGCGACTGCTTTTTTCTATCGCGTTTATAGAGGGTGTTTGCGAGGTGTGATATAATAAGCAAATCACAGATATAGGGGAAGTTATGCACAGAATCGAAACCATTGAAGCAGGAACGCCGGCAGAAAAAAGCGGTATTGCTGTGGGAGATTATCTCATCGCCATCAATGGCCATCAAATTAAAGATGTATTGGATTATATGGTTTTTTCAACGGAAGAAGAACTCCGTCTTGATATGTGCAGTGCAAAGGGGAGATCCTATACCGTTTCGTTGCAAAATTTGCAGGGAAAACCGTTGGGAATGGGTTTTGCCAGCGCTACATTGGATGAAGAGAAAAAATGTCAGAATCAATGTGTTTTTTGCTTCATTGATCAACTGCCAGGCAACATGCGCTCGACGTTATATTTTAAAGACGATGATTATCGCATGTGTTTTTTGCACGGAAACTATGTAACACTGACCAATGCTGACTTTGCCGATTTAAAGCGTATTGCAAACATGCGATTAAGTCCGTTGAATATTTCGGTACATACCACCAATGCTGCGTTGCGTCAAAAAATGTTGAGGAATAAAAAGGCGGCAGATATTTTAAAAATATTACAATTTTTTTATGAACATCAAATTGACATGCAAGTTCAAATTGTGCTGTGCCCTGGACTCAATGACGGAAAAGAATTAGAAAAGACATTGGCAGACGTTGCGGCCTTTGCGCCGGCGGTGATAAGCGTAAGCATTGTAGAGGTGGGACTCACGCGGTATCGGGAAAATCTCTATCCCCTTCAAGCGATGAACCAAGAAAAGGCGCAGGAGACTTTGGCCATTGCCGAAAAGTTTCAACAACAAATGTTGGAAGAATACGGCACGCGGTGGGTGTTTTGTGCGGATGAAATATATATTAAAGCGCAAAAACCGGTTCCCGATTATGCTTTTTATGAAGAGTTTCTGCAGTATGAAAACGGTGTAGGATTTATTGCTGCGCTGAAGAAAGAATTTGAAGAGGCGCTGACGCATACAAAAGCCAAAGATTATCGTGGAAAAACGATTTCGATTGCTACGGGTGTGAGTATTTTTCCTACCATGCAAGCATTGTGCGAAAAAGCGGAAAAAAAATTTAATATGAAAATTCAGCTCTATGCTGTCGAAAATCATTTTTTTGGCAAAAGCATCACCGTTTCAGGGTTGTTGACGGCAACAGATATTATCGCTGAATTAAAGGGGAAAAATTTGGGAGAAANNCACGATGTTAAAAAGCGGAACAAAATTATTTTTAGATGACATAACCGTAGAGGAATTGGAAAAAGAATTGCATGTGGATGTAAGCATTGTGCCGCAAGACGGTGCCAAATTATTGCAGAGTATTTTGAAAGGATAAAAAAAGATGTCAATGCCGATTGTAGCCATTGTGGGCAGACCCAATGTGGGTAAATCTACTTTATTTAACAAAATCGTACAAAAAAGAGTTGCCATTGTTGAAGATACGCCGGGGATTACGCGCGATCGCATTTATGGACAAGGCGAATGGATTGGACGAGCGTTTTCCGTGATTGATACGGGAGGCATAGAGCCGTATACGGATGATGAAATGTTAAAATCAATGCGCCGACAAGCGCAGTTGGCCATTGACACGGCGGATGTGATCGTTTTTATTGTGGATGCCAAAAGCGGTCTGACGGCCAATGATTATGAAATTGCGGAAATGATTCGAAAAACTTCTGCAAAATATGTTCTTGCCGTAAACAAATTAGACGGCATAGAAAAACAAGATTTGGTATATGAATTTTATGGGCTGGACATGGGAGAACCCTTTGCGATTTCCGCAGAACATGGGTTAGGTATCGGAGAATTATTAGATGAAGTGGTGTCAAAATTTGAACAGGAAACCCACGAAGTGCAGACGGAACATGTTTGCCGCATTGCAGTGGTAGGCAGACCCAATGTAGGCAAAAGCACACTGATCAACAGCCTGATCGGCGAAGAAAGAGTCATTGTGTCCGATATTCCCGGAACTACGAGAGATGCCATTGATACGGAATTTGTTTATGAGGATGAAACTTATATTTTGGTGGATACCGCAGGGCTCAGACGAAAAAATAAGGTTTATGACAATGTGGAATATTATAGTGCGGTGCGCAGCGTCAGAGCCATTGAGCAAAGCGACATCTGTATTTTGATGCTGGATGCCACACAAGAGATAGGAGAACAGGATTTAAAAATTGCCGGATTGATTGAAGACAGGTCAAAAGCGGTAATCATCGTTGTCAATAAGTGGGACATGGCGCAAAAAGAAACGATGACGATGAAACGCATAACGGATGAAATCAGAAGAAGGTTTCATTTTATTGATTATGCCCCGGTGCTGTTTATCAGTGCCCTTACCAAAAGTCGGATGAATCAAATTATGCCGCAAATAAAAGCAGTGTTGAAAGAATATGAAAAGAAAATATCGACGGGAATATTAAATGAATTTGTTGCCGATGCGTTGCTGGCGCAGCAACCACCCTCCAAAGCAGGCAAAAAACTCAAAATATATTATGCGACGCAAACGGGAACGTCTCCACCCACCTTTACCTTTTTTGTCAACGATACAAAATTATTGGTTACAGCCTATCGAAAATATCTTTCGAATCGCCTGCGACATGCTTTTACGTTTAGCGGCTCGCCCCTTGTTTTGATTTTTAAATCTCGCGGAGAAAATCTGTAAAAAAATGGTATTTACTTTTTAGTGATATCTGATATAATAATCAATAATAATAATCAATTTAAATGTGGTGAATAATAATGAAGCAAATAAAAAACTCGAGACAACGCGACATGATTTTACAGGCCTTGCAGTCATCTTGTACGCACCCTACGGCGGAGGAGCTTTATCAAACAATCCGAATGCGGGATTCACGTATCAGCTTAGCGACAGTATACAGAAATCTGAACTTAATGGCAGAGTTGGGAATGATTCGCAAAATTGCTATGGGATCGGCGCCGGATCGCTTTGATCCCAATGCAAGAAAACATGCCCATATTTCATGCAGAAAGTGCGGCAAGGTTTGCGATTTGGAATTGAACAGCATGGACATGGTAGAAAATGAACTATTGGAGAAAACTGATTTTTGTGATATTACTTACGATGCAGTTTTTGAAGGAATATGTGTGAAGTGTCAAAAACATCAAAAAAAGGAGTCATAAAATGCGAAAAGTATTAGGAAATCTAACTTATGGTCTTTATGCGTTGGGAGTGGAGGCAGGCGGCAGAAAAAATATGTGTATCGTCAATACGGCTATTCAGGTAAGTTCGGAGCCGGCAAAGATAACGGTGGCGTTGTCAAAAAACAATTTTTCACATGACTTGGTCAAAGAAGCGAAAAAATTCAGCATCAGTATTTTGGATCAGGAAACAGACAGGGAAATTTTCGGTCGAATGGGATTTTCCAGCGGCAAAGACAAAGACAAGTTTGAAGATTTTCCGTATGGAGAAGATGAATTGAAAAATCCCTACTTAAATCAAGCTCTGGGCGTGTTAAGTGCAAAGGTGACGGACATGGTTGATGTAGGGAGTCATACGTTGTTTGTGGGAGAAGTCGTGCAATCCATTGCACTGAAAGAGGGAACGCCTTTGACCTATACCTACTATAAACAAGTGAAAAAAGGAACAGTTCCGAAAAATGCACCGACTTATGCAGCGGCGACAGAGGAGCCCAAAAAGCAAGAGAGTGCCACGAAACGATATCGATGTGAAGTTTGCGGATATATTTATCAGGAAAATTTGCCTTTTGAGCAATTGGCGGAAGACTATAAATGTCCCGTATGCAATGCACCAAAGGCGGCTTTTAAGACAGTAGAATAAGAAGTAAAAAGTCGGCAGAAATTTTTCTGCCGACTTTTTTTATTCATTGACATTTAGATAGTAATTCTGTTGTAAAAGCGATTTTTCAGCTTCGGTAAAGTGCCTATCAATGACGGTTGCTACGTTGTCACTTGCACCGTTTTCAAGCGCTAAAGCAATCATTTTATGATGGCGCAGCATAATGGAAGTAGACGGAATTGTAGCGCGGTCATAGTCGTAATTTAAATAAGCCGTATAGGCAATATAGCGAAAAATAAAGTCAAAAATACTGGCATAGGCGGATATGATAAACTGATTGTCGCAAAAGGTAACGATAGATTGATGAAAGGTACGATCCAAAACGGCAAACAATTCATAGTCATTCTCTAAAAGCGCTTGTTCCATTGCAGATACTTGTGTATGCAATGTGTGTATTTGTTCAGGTGTGATTTTTTCACAAAGGATTTTAGCGGCACCGGCTTCGATAATTTTGCGTGCCGCATACAACTCACTCATTTCTTTGATATTTAGCTTCTTTACAGAAAAACCCTGATTTGGCTGAGGCTCCACCAAAGTGGTATCAATAAGAAGACAGACGGCATCCCTGACGGTGGTGCGACTGACTTCCAATTCTTTGGCAATTTTGGTGATGTTGATTTTTGTCCCGGGCAAAATAGCAAGGGAAATTATTTGGTGGTACAGGTATTTGTATACAAGTTTAAGAGAGGATTCCTGGGGGTTTTTCGTGAGCAATTCTTGAAATTGAGGATTCATATGGATCTCCTGATTACAACACAATATGATTTTTATAAAAAGCGAATCGTGTACTAATATATTAATTATATCATTTTTTTAAATGATTTTTAGATACTTTCAAAGTTTTTTTCCGGCAAAAATAATTTTTTTTTGGCGGATTGTTCCTTTTGGTTGCCTTTTTTACTGAAAAACGAAAAAAAGTGCATGAAATAAGATGCAAAAGCCTTGTGAAGCAGATGAGACTGCCCTTGCGAATGATTGAAAAGAGTTGCTGCAGGCGATATAATTTTAAATAGAATGAAGTCCATTGAAATATTGATAGGAGAAAAAAATGAATCAATCTATTCATGTAAGTGTCAGAGAACTGTATGATGTTGCTTACATTATTTTGCGTTCGTTCGGCATTTCGGAAGAGTTGTCTAAGCGCGGAGCACAAACCCTCAATGCTGCCGATGCCAGGGGAGTGGATTCGCACGGCGTGGCACGTTTGACATTTTATGACAGAGCGCTCGCAAGCGGCGAAATCAACATAAATCCCGAGATTAAGCTCATCAAAGAGACTCCGGTTTCAGCCTATTATGACTTGGACTATGGCATTGGTATTGCTACGGCGGATATTGTCATGGACAAGGCCATAGAATTGGCGAAGAAGAGTGGTGTAGGTATCGCCACGGGCATAAACGGACATCACTTCGGTGTTGCCGGACACTTTGCTCTGAAAGCTGCAGAACAGGGACTGATTGGCTTTGCTTGTGCGCCTTCTTTGTCGTTGGTGGCACCTACCGGGGGGACAGAAAAACTGCTGGGCAATAGCCCAAATAGCTTGGCATTTCCGGCAGGGCATACCTGCCCGGCGATGATGATGGATATGGCCTCTACCATGGTGGCAGGCGGCAAGATTCAAATGGCCATTCGCAAGGGCGAACAAGTGCCTTTGGGTTGGATACTCAATGCAAAGGGTGAAGATACACAAGATCCCCTTGAGTTTGAAGATCGTGAAACAGGGAAAATTTTGGGTTCTCTTTTGCCGATGGCAGGACCCAAGGGGTATTGTATTATTGTAATGATTGAGTTGTTGGCTTCGATTTTATCGGGTGCGAAAACAGGACCTAATCTGGTGGGAGGGGGAAGAGGTATCGGATTTTTCATGGCTGCGATTGACCCGGAAATTATTCGACCTTTAGATGAATTGAAGACGGATTTAGATGCTTATTATACAATGATCAAACATTCAAAGAAAAAAGAAGGGGTACAAGAAATTTTCTTGCCCGGAGAAATCGAACATAACAATACGCAAAAAAGACTGAAAGAGGGATTGGAATTAAACGGTGTTGTGGCAGAAGAATTGTTAAAACTCATGGTCAAATATAACAAGCTGCCCAAAGATGCCGAGGTAAAGGATGTTTTTAAAAAAGCTTAGAAAATGCTCATAACAGTTGCAACTCAACTGAAAAAATAAAAAAATGGAGGTAAAAAAAATGGTAGTTGCATTAGTTATTGTTATCATCTACATGTTTTCTCTATTGTTTGTCTCTTGGTGGTCGACAAGGCTGCAAAAAAAAGGCGGTTCGAACAGCTTTTTGTTTGCAGACCAACAGCTCAACTGGTTCTTAATCGGCGTAATGATCGCAGGGCTGGCCATAGGCGGTGCTTCGACAGTGGGCATTGCACAAAAAGCCTATGCCAGCGGCATGTCGGCAGGTTGGTATGATGTGGCTTGGGCAGTAGGCGCATTGTTTACGGGGCTTTTTCTTGCAGAAAAAATCAGAAAGTCCACGTTTAAAACAATCAATGAGATGTGGGGCAGGGTGTTTGGCGAAGGTTTTCGAACCGTGTCGGTCGTCATTCAATTTGTCATTTTGCTCGTTATTGTTGCACTGCAGATTGTGGCAGGCGGCGCGATTCTTACAGCATTATTGCCGCAATACTTTACGATGCAAATTGCGCTGATTGTTTCAGCGGTGATGTTCTTATTGATCGCCATTGTCGGTGGACTCTGGGCAGCGAGCTTATCCAACATTATCAACATGATTGTAATCTATGTGGGGATCATTTTGGGCGTTGTCGGAGCCATCAAAGGCTTTGGCGGTTTGGCAACAATCAATGCAGCGCTGCCGGCCGGAATCAGCGGGGACGGTTCACACTGGTATAGTTTGGTCAAAGGCATGGGAATGGCTGTTATTTTGGCCTGGTTTATTACCATGCTTCTCCAAGGAATTCCCAATGCGGGAATCATGCAGAGTGTTGTCGCTGCAAAGAGTCCCCAAGAAGCACGTAAAGGAGTTATTTTTGCTGCAATTTTAATGGCGCCGGCAGGGTTTATTTCAGCGATGTTCGGAATTATGGCAGCCAGCCAATTCCCCGGACTGGCGAATTCTGCGCTGGCATTGCCTTCGGTTGTTACCGCAGCAGTATCTCCGTTTATCGCAGGACTTTTGCTGTCAGGACTGTGGGCGGCTGACGTATCTACGGCAACGGGTCTGATGGTAACACTGGGCACCATGGGAACGAGAGATATTATTGTGAAATTTTTCAAAAAAGATATGTCTGATGCGGGACAGCTGAAAACCTCACGAGCGATGATCCTGTTTTGCGCTGTTGTCGCCTATATTTTGGCAACACAGGTATCCAGCGTTTTGGGCGCACTGATGGTAGCGCTCACGATGTTCGCCCTTTATGCGATTTTGATGACGGCAATGTTTTTGTGGCCGAAAACAGTAAAAAAAACGTCGGCGTGGGTAACGTTTTTGGTAGGGTTTGTGTTCTTTATCCTATCACAATTCTTGGTAAAGTCGCTGGCAATTTCAGGCCAATCGATTTATACCGTGTTCATCGCATCACTGGTAGCATTTATCTTGTGTGCTCTTTTCGATAAAAGACAGGCGCCTGTTGAAAATTTGTACAAAACACCGGAAGAATTTTCAAAAGAAGCCTGATAGTATTTTCAAAGCATCTGTTGCATTTTCGCATGTTTGAGCTTAAACGCAAAGAGCAGGATAATTTTATCCTGCTCTTTGGTGTGGGAAGTTATTTCTTTGTCTTTGTAAATGTTAAACGATAATCAGGATTCAAAATCAATTTTTCCGCATCCGAAAAATGCTTGCGGATCAGGTAAGTGACGTTGGCGGGGATTCCTTGTTTTAAAGAGTGCAAGATCAGGCGGTGCTGACGTACAATTACCGGTGAAAACGGCGTTCTGTCTTTGGGGTAATCAATAAAACTTGTGTAGTTCAAGTAGCGTTGAATATGACCTGCAATAATTTTATACATAGAAATTAAAAATTCATTATTGCATTGCAGTACGATATTTTTATGAAAGGCCTGATCCAGTTTTGAAAACAGGTCGAAGTCGAAAGTTTTCACAGCTTGTTCCATTTGATCCAAAAGAGAATTAAATACTTCAATTCCTTCTTCAGTAATGATTTCGCACAAAATTTCGGCGGCGCCACACTCAATGATTCGTCTTGAAGCATAGAGATTTGCGACCTCCTTTGTTTTTAATTCGTTGACAATAAATTTGTTATCATGGGTTTTTTCAACCAAATTTTCATCGACTAAGGTTAACACGGCATCGCGCAAGGTTGTGCGACTGACTTCTAATTCTTTTGAAAGCTGACTAAGATTGAGTCTTGTTCCCGGCTTTAAATCCAGCGACATGATTTCTCTGTATAAAAATTTATATACCAATTTATTTGAAGATTCCGAAGGAAATTCGGTCGCTATTTCGCGGAAACGTTGATTCATATTTATCACCTGTGCTTTTATGATGTCACATTTATTATAATACATTTTTTTGCGAAAGTGTACTTTTTTCTTCACGTTTTTCGGTTGAATTGATGTTTTGTGTCACGGAAAGGAGTCAAATTGACAAAATTTTCAGAAAATTTGACTTGAGAAAAAAATCGCTCTTTTCGGTTACAAATATGTGAGCTTGAAACGGTGAGGTGAAAACGATTATAATAACGTGTAAGGAGTATATCCATATACTTATACTTAAAAATACACAAAGAAGGAGGAGGGTAAAGATATGGAAGAAAGAATTGTGAGTATCGAAACGGCAAGGCAAATCGCAAAAGATTCTTTAATGTCCTTTGGCGTTGAAGAAGCTGCTGCAGTGCGAGGAGCAGATGTACTGATTGCCTCAGACATTCGCGGGGTCGGCTCACACGGACTTCCGCGGTTGATTATGTACGAGCGTGACATTGTCAACGGAACGGTAAATCCGAAGCCCAATGTGCGAATCGTAAACGAAACGGCAAGCACGGCAAATTTTGACTGTGATTTCGGCTGCGGCATCACAGTAGCGCCTTTGGTCATGGAGAAGGCCATCGAAATGGCGAAAAAGACCGGAATCGGTCTTGCGGGCGCGAAAAATGGTAATCATTTCGGCATTGCAGGATATTATTCACTGATGGCAGTGAAAGAAAATCTTGCAGGCTACGCAGCTTCCGGGTCTGTGCAACTTATTGCACCCACCGGCGGCGCTGAGGCGGTATTGGGAAACGGTCCCAACAGTTGGGCATTTCCGGGCGGAAAAACTTCCCCGGGCATTATGTATGATATGGCTTGCAGCACCGTGGCGGGCGGCAAAATCGAAATGGCGGTTCGTGCGAACAAAGAAATTCCGGTGGGTTGGATCCAAGACAAAGACGGGCATGACACAACCAATCCGTTGGACTTTTTTGAAGATCAAAATCCCAAAGGCAAAATCGTAGGAACGCTCTCACCGTTGGGCGGCGTAAAAGGTTATTGCTTGACCGTAGCAATGGAAATGATATCGGCGATCATGACGGGCGGAGCCACGGGAGGAACGGGCAGAGGATTGGGATATTTTATGTTGGCGATTGATATTGCGAAATTCAGACCGTTTGAGGAATATCAGGAAGCTGTAGATGCTTACTACAACAAAATCAAAAATTCTAAAAAACGTTCCGGTGTCGAAGAAATTTTCTTGCCCGGAGAAATCGAACACAATTACACGGTCAATCGACTCAAAGAAAACATTGTTCCCATCAATCCCGTAGTGCAGCAGGATTTGACGAATTTGGCAATTAAATATAACAGATTGCCTGCAGGCGCTTCGGTAGATGATTTCTTTGCCATGTATTAAAAAAACGAGAACTAAACGTAATACAAACAAAAATTGAAGGAGCAAAAAGATGAATACTGCATTAATTATTGTAATTTTGTACATGCTTGCGTTGTTGGTTGTTTCCTGGTATTCTACTCGATTGGTAAATAGAGCTACCGCAAAAGGTGAATCGGTCAACTACTTGCTCGCGGGACAAAATTTGAACTGGTTCCTTGTTGCGATGATGATTGCCGGGCTGGCAATCGGCGGCGTGTCAACGGTCGGCGTTGCTGAAAATGCGTATACACGCGGATTTTCAGCCGGTTGGTATGACCTGTCATGGGGTATCGGTGCGTTTATTGCCGGGATGTTTATCGTAGGCAGAATTCGCAGATGCAAATTTTATACCATCAATGAATTTATTGAAAAAACGTGTGGCAGAGCGGCGGGTCTTATTACCGTTGTTGTGCAAATCGTTGTAAACTTCAGCGTATTTTGCCTCCAGGTTATTGCAGGGGGATCGATCCTGACCGCCCTGTTGCCCGGAACTTTTACGCTGACCACGGCGATTATCGTTTCTGCCATTGTGTTCGGTATTGTTTCATTGATCGGCGGCATGTGGGCGGCATCGCTCTCCAACGTAGTAAACGTTATTGTTATTTTGTTGGGACTCACGTTGGGTCTCTTTGCGATTATCAAAAACTTCGGCGGTGTGGCGGCGATCCAAGCAAGATTGCCGGTAACGGATCCGCCGACTCCGTGGACGCATTTTACCCGCGGAATGGGATGGGGAACTATTATGGCCTGGACCGTGACGATGTTTATGCAAGCCTATTCCGGGGCGGCGGCCATGCAGACCGTTGTTTCTTCGAGAGATGAAAGATCCGTTAAAGTCGGTTATATTGTGGCGGCAGTCGTTATGGCGCCGGCAGGGTTTATTGCAGCCTATATGGGCATGGTAGCGGCGGGCAGTTTCCCGGGATTGGCGAGTGCAAAGCTGGCCTTGCCTGCGGTGGTTGGTGAGCTGAACCCGTGGTTGGCAGGCTTTACACTGGCCGGATTGTGGGCGGCGGACGTGTCCACGGCATCCGCTTGTATTATGGGGATGACTTCTATGCTCACAAAAGGTTTGATCGTGCGCTACTTTAGACCGAATATGTCAGAGAAGGGTCAGGTTTTATTGTCCCGAAGCATTATTGCTATTGCCATGTTCATTGCCATCCCGATATCGCTGACGATGGGCGGAATTGTCGCTACCTTGATGCGGCTGTTGGCAATGCTGGCGCCGATGGCCATTATGATGATCTTGGTAGTGTACATTCCTCAACACACAAGAAAGAGCACGGGTCCGGCAGTGATGATGGTCGGCTGTATCTATGCGGCGCTGGAAATAAGCATTCTTCCGCAATTGATTCTTGGCGGACAGCCTATCTATGCGGTGCTGGTCGTATCCATTGTTACATGGATCGCTACGTTGATCTTCGACAAACGACCGGCAGATTATCGCATTTTGTATGAAGGCGAAGCAGGCAAAATGACGATGCCGGAACCGGCAAGCGCAGAATAAAAAAAGACTGTACAAGATTCATAAAGTCTCAATGTTTCGAACCAAAAGAGGGAGCCAAAGGGCTCCCTCTTTGAGTGATGTTGGTATTTAGATGATGATATGCTTGCAAAAGGATATTGCATTTATCTGCAAAAGAGTCAGAATCAATAACCCAACTCTTCGCCGACAATAATAACTTTGATGCGATCCTTGCGCATGGGCGCCTGATAGCCGAGGAGGGTGTAAATAGAACAAAATTTTGCAGGAGCTTTGCAATCCATACATTGGCCCGTGGTGGCACAAGGAGTGGCGTTGTTGAGTCTGTGGGCGTTGGCCGGGGCGGCAATTTGTTTGATGCGCTCATAGGCAGCCTGTACATCGGGGACGATTTTGTTGTATCCGGCGATAACAATAACGCTTTTCGGACCATATAACATAGCGCCGGTCCGATTTCCTCGTCCGTCGACGTTAAGCAGCTCGCCTTGTTCGGTGATGGCGTTGGAAGAAGAAAAATACGTGTCGCAAGAAAGGGCTTTTGTAAAAAGCTCATCCATTTTTTCTGCGGGAATGTTGGGGTCATAGCGATCGAGATAGTTGTATTTTCCATTGCGCAGATATTCGACAATACCTGTCTCAAAAAGCGTTATGGAACCTCCGCAAGAGACCGTGTCGCCATCTTTTAAATATTCCAATACTTTTGGAATGACGTCTTCTTTTGTTTTTACATAACAAGCCAACATGTTGTTTTTGTTCAAGTTGGCAATGGTGCGCTCAATGCGCTGATCAATGACATATTTTTTGTGTTCGTTCATCATAATTCATCTCCTGTTATTTATATTAAAATTTCCTAAAACCGAATCAAGACGGCTCTTGTAAAAGCAGCCTCGCCACCGCTGATTTTTATGGGAGCGGCGCTGAGAAAATATTCTCCGTCTTCTGCTTGGGATAAATGCAATGATTCGATTAAGGCTATTTTCGCAAAAAGCAAAGTGGTGTGGATTTCTTTTTCGTTGTTGAAAGGGGCGGGAGAGAGGCCTTCAACACCGAGGGTGAGAATTTTTTGTTCGGCCAATGCCTGCGCGCATGCGGAGGTTAAAAAAGTTTCAAAACTGTTTTTCAGCAAGATTCTTTTTGTGCCGAAAGGAAGGCGTTTGAGCAAAGAGGAAGCCTTTAACTCGCCGCTTTCTACCGATACAACCTGGCAAGGACCGATAAAATGGGTCAAAGGCATAGAGGCAATATCAGCCCCTTTGTCTATAAAATGGAGAGGCGCGTCAACGTGCGTGCCCGCATGCAAATCGGCTGTTAATGCTGTGAGCGTACACAAATCTCCTCTGGCGACAGAAGAAAGTTGTTTGAGCTCAACAGGCTTGGAGCCGGGATAGAGTGTGGCCGTTGTTAAATCTCGGCTGATATCAATGATTTGCATACAAACCCTCCTTATTCTATATTATACATGAAATTAAACTGAAATCATAAAGAAACATGGTTATGAAAATTGTTTTCGGGCAATGGTATGGTTTTTTTGTAAAAAAACAGAGAAAATATTGTATCACTCTTTAAAAAGTTATATACTATACTGCACAGCCATAAAATTTGTATGAGTTTTGAGGTGTAGAAGAACAGCTGAATGAAAAAAACGATTATTGAGGCAAGGAATTTATATAAAGAGTTTGGTAAAAACGCAGTGGTCAAGCATATCAATTTCACGATAGCCGAAAATGAATTTGTAACATTTTTAGGCCCGTCCGGTTGTGGCAAGACCACTATTTTGCGTATGATTGCAGGGTTTGAGATTCCCACAAGCGGGCAAATCTTTTTATATGATAAAGTCATTAACGATATTCCGGCTTATCTGCGACCGTTAAATACGGTGTTTCAAAATTATGCATTGTTTCCGCATATGGATGTATTTGAAAATATTGCTTTTTCTATGCGAATCAAAAAGCAGGAGGCAAAGGCAATCGAAGCAAAGGTGGCAGAATTGTTGGAAGTGGTGAATTTGAGCGGTTATGAACAAAGAGATATTGCTTCTTTGTCCGGCGGGCAACAACAGCGGGTTGCCATTGCAAGAGCACTTGCCAATGACCCGAAAGTGCTGTTGCTCGATGAACCGTTGAGCGCATTGGATTTAAAAATGCGAAAAGAAATGCAGATTGAACTCAAAAAAATACAGCGGGAAGTCAAAAAAACCTTTATTTATGTGACTCATGATCAAGAGGAGGCGCTGACGCTGTCGGATAAAATTATCGTGCTCAACCATGGAGAAATTCAGCAAAGCGGTACGCCAATCGATATTTATAATGAACCGATCAACACTTTTGTAGCCGACTTTATCGGCGAAAGCAATATTATTGACGGCACGATGACAAAAGATTTTGAAGTGGAATTTTTGGGAAAAAGATTTCTTTGCGTGGACAAAAGACCGAGTCTCGAAACCGATCGTGTACAAGTAGTGATTCGGCCGGAAGATATTGAAATCGGCCAGTGTCTGGAGCACACCATTAACGGCGTAGTTACCAGTATTGTCTTTAAGGGTGTGCATTATGAAATCATCGTACAATGCAGCGAGAGTGAGTATGATTTTATGATTCATACTACGGATTATCACGAAATAAATAAACATGTGGGTCTTGACTTTGGTCCGGACGATATCCATATTATGAAAGCAGGATAGCGATGAATAAAAATATGCGTGTGCTGGGTCTGCCCTATGTGGTTTGGATGTTGATATTTATTTGTTTGCCGATTTTATTGCTTGGGGTGTATTCTTTTACGGATAACACAGGCAATTTTTCTTTGGAAAATTTTAAATCATTTTTTACACCGATCTATATTCGTATTTTACTCAATTCGCTGTATTTAGCGTTTATTTCAACGGTGATTTGTTTTATTTTAGGTTATCCCGTCGCTTATATGATTGCGAAGATTCCTGCGGAAAAAAAGAGGAACACGTTTCTATTGTTATTTATCCTGCCTATGTGGATGAATTTTCTTTTGCGCACTTATTCATGGATGACGTTGCTGGGCAACAACGGTCTGATCAATGCGTTGCTTCAGGCATTGTCGTTGCCGCAGTTGAACTTGCTTTATAATTCGGGAGCGGTTTTATTGGGGATGGTTTATAACTTTTTGCCCTTTATGATTTATCCGATTTATTCGATTTTAATTAAAATTGATGAAAATTACATCACGGCAGCGGGAGACTTGGGCGCCAATCCTCGGCAGGCGTTTACGAAGATTACCTTCCCCTTGAGTATTCCCGGCGTAATAACGGGCATTACCATGGTGTTTATGCCTGCGGTGAGTACTTTTGTCATTCCTTCTTTGCTTGGCGGCGGGCAGAATATGTTAATCGGTAACTTGATTGAACAACAGCTGATGCAAGCGGGCAACTGGCATTTTGGCTCTGCGGCTTCTTTGATTATGATGACGATTATTTTACTGGCTATGCAATTTATGAATCGATTTGATAAGACGCAACAAAAAAATATGGAGATGCTGGCATGAAAAAAGTGTTGCGAAATGTGTATCTTTATCTTATGTTGTTGTTTTTATATGCGCCGATCCTCGTTTTAATGGTGTATTCTTTTAACGCGTCAAAATCTCGCGGACAGTGGGGCGGTTTTACACTGGAATGGTACAGGCGGCTTTTTATGGACGCCAACATACAATCTGCGCTGTATTATACGGTAATGATAGCGATTTTGGCGACAATCATTTCGACAATCGCAGGAACTGTTTCTTCTATCGGCATTTTTCTCTATGGAAACAAAGCGCAAAAAGTGATGCTGAACGTGAATTATATTCCTGTGATTAATCCGGATATTGTAACCGGCGTATCGATGATGATTTTATTCGCCTTCGTCAGCATGCGTCAGGGTTTTGCCACCATGCTTATTGCGCATATCACCTTTTGCATTCCTTATGTAATTTTATCGGTGCTGCCGAAATTGCGACAAATGGATGTGAATTTAATAGAAGCAGCGATGGATTTAGGGGCAAGACCCATGCAAATTATTAACAAAGTGGTTTTGGCTGAAATCAGACCGGGGATTATTACGGGTGCATTGTTTGCTTTTACGTTATCTATCGATGACTTTGTAATCAGCTTTTTTACTACGGGAAGCGGCGTATCGAATTTATCTATCTACGTGTATTCCATGGCAAAGAGGGGGATTAGTCCGGAAATTAACGCACTATCCACTTTGATGATTTTGACAGTGACGCTATTGTTATTTATTATTAACAGGCGTAGCAATAAAAAAACAAAAACGACAGGAGAGAGAATATGAAAAAAACAGTATGGATTTTATGTGCAATTTTGCTTTTGGTAACATCTTTGGTAGGTTGTGGTCAGAGTGATGTAAAAAAATTGTATGTGTACAACTGGGGAACCTATATCGACAATTCCGTTTTGCGCGATTTTGAAAAAGAAAACAATTGCAAAGTGGTTTATGAAAACTATGCTTCAAACGAAGAAATGTATTATAAACTCAAGAGTGGCAATGCAAATTATGACGTGATTTTCCCTTCTGATTATATGATTGAAAAAATGATCAAAGAAGATATGCTGTTGCCGTTGGATAAACAAAATATTCCAAATTTGAAAAACATTGACCCGAAATTGTTAGATATTCCCTTTGATCCGGGCAATCAATATTCGATTCCGTATTTTTGGGGGACGTTAGGAATTTTGTATAATACGGAAAAAGTGACCAAGCCTGTAGACAGCTGGAACATTTTATGGGACAAAGAGTATGCGAAAAAAATATTGATGTATGACAGCCAGCGCGACAGCGTGGGAATTGCGTTGATACTTCAGGGATATTCGCTTAACAGCACGAATCAAGATGAGTTGAATAAGGCCTATGAATTGTTGGTAGAGCAAAAACCACTCGTGTTGGCCTATGTCAACGACCAGGTCATTGATATGATGATCGGCAATGAAGCGGATTTGGCTGTCGTGTATTCGGGTGATGCAGTTTATTGCATGAGCGAAAATGAAAAGTTGGCTTACGTGGTACCGAAAGAAGGAAGCAACCAGTGGTTCGACAATGTAGCCATTCCCACTACCAGCCAAAATAAAGAATTAGCGGAAAAATTTATCGATTATCTTTGCAGAGATGATATAGCGCTCAAGAATACTATGGAGGTAGGCTATACGTCAGCCAATAAAAATGCTTTAGAGGAAGCGAGCAAGGAGGATGACTATAACAATATCGCCTATAATCCCACAGACGATATATTGGCGCGATGCGTAGCCTTCAAAGATGTAGGAGAATTTATCACCAACTATGCAGATATTTGGACGAAAGTGAAAGCAGCTCAATAATTTAATTCATCTATTCAAAGAAAAAACTGCCAAAATGGAATGGCTTCACATCTTTCTATTGCTGCTGTATAGGTATTGACAACGAATGTCGCATTATAAAAATGTAGCGATACACTTTATAACAAGCGAAAAAAGGAAGGGGAACAATATATGGAACATTTTGGCGGTTCTTTTGTTTTGAGACATTATCAATATCTTTGTCTTTATGTAAAAAATATGATGAGGTTATTGAGATTTTTCATGTGTTTTTGGCCGTTGATGGTCGGATATGGTTTGATGATTTTCAACACCGCATTGGCACAAAGCTACTATTTGTCAAACGGTTGTTACTTGAAAAAAGGATAAAAAGTGATTTCTTATGCAAAAAGAATCAGCATTTGCTGATTCTTTTTTACGAAAAACAAATTACAATTAATCATAGAGAATGGGCAGAATATAGACCAAAACAAGGGAGGCGATGATTAAAATGATAATAATTTTCAGCAATAAATTTTTTAAGTTTCTTTTATTGCGCATGCAAAACCTCCCGAGAAAAGATGATATTTAATTATACAAAATAAAAACAAAAAAAGAAACAGGCAAAATGAACAGCGAGGATATTCCAGCGTTGACTTTCGAAAAACAGTGACATACAATGAAAGATACTAATGGAAAAAAAGAGGAGAAGATTAAAATAGATGAAGTTAAATGATTTTTTGAAAGAAAATTCACGTACGTTGTCTGAAGAATTAATGAAGATCAATGAAAAACAATTTAAGGGCGAAAATATCAGCGGATACGGCATGAAAAAAAAGACCATTGAACTGATTGGCAACTTGATGGCAGCCATGTTTCCGACGATTTATGAGCTTGAAGTGACAGAAGATGTGTATGTATTGGAGTCCATTAACCGCAACATGATCGATGCAACAGTGAAATTGTTTGATATATTGCAGCGTTTGTTAGTGAATCAGTGCCGAAATGAAAAGAAACAAACATGTACGCAAGAAGAATGCAGACAAAGGGCGGAAGAATTTACGATGGAGTTTATGGCAAAAATGCCGACTATACGCGGTATGCTTACTTTAGACATAGAGGCTGCTTATGCAGGAGACCCTGCTGCACGATATATAGAAGAGATTTTACTTGGTTATCCTTCCGTACAGGCAGTGGCAATTTATCGTTTGGCTCATGAAATGTTTATTCGTCACATACCGATTATTCCTCGCGTTATGACCGAATATGCCCATGAAATTACCGGAATCGATATTCATCCCGGCGCAACGATAGGCAAGTACTTTTTTATTGACCATGGAACCGGTGTTGTGATTGGCGAGACCTGTACAATCGGCGATAATGTAAAATTATATCAAGGTGTGACCTTGGGAGCAAAAAGCTTTGAGGTAGATGCGGACGGCAATTTGGTGAAAGGGATTAAACGTCATCCGGATATTGAAGATGATGTGGTCATTTATTCCGGCGCGACCATATTGGGCGGAGATACTCGCATAGGTCGTGGCAGCATTATCGGCGGAAACGTTTGGCTAACGGAGAGTGTGCCGCCTTATTCCAGAGTGTATAACTCGACACCTTCTCCGATTATCAAGGAAAAGAGCAATCTATAAAATTAGTAAAAAATACAAACTTTTATAAAAGTAATCAATTAAACATTAGATAAATACAAAAATAAACGGAGGCTTTGTTTTATGGCAGAGTTTTTGGCTGGAAACGGTGTTTTGGTTTATTTGGCAATTTTTTTCGGGAAAATTATCGAAATATCCTTAGATACCGTACGTGTGGTCATGATTAACAGAGGCGAAAAATTAAAAGCGGCAATCATAGGGTTTGTAGTCGTGATTATATGGATATTTATTGTCAGTTCCATTATTACAGATTTAAGTGCAAATTATTTCAAGTGCTTTTTATATGCAGTTGCCTATGGCATAGGCAACTATGCAGGGGTATTGATAGAAGACAAACTGGCCATCGGATTAACGGGGGTTCAAATTATTGCTCCGATAGAATTGGGCGAGAGTTATGCCGATTGTCTGCGCGAAGCGGGATACGGTGTGAC
The DNA here is from genome assembly GCA_002329295.1 of Eubacteriaceae bacterium UBA1433. Classification (GTDB taxonomy): domain Bacteria; phylum Bacillota; class Clostridia; order Eubacteriales; family UBA1433; genus UBA1433. The sequence goes on along the minus strand of DCTT01000026.1, from coordinate 78,045 downwards.
CATGTTGGATGGATATGGCTATAATGCCACAAGAAAGGTATTGATGCTGTATATGCCTCGCAAAAAACTAAATTCTGCAATGAAAAAAATTACGGAAGAAATGCCGGAGGCAGTGGTGGTAGTAAGCGATTTAAAAAAAGTACGTGGGGGATATTGTCGCAAATAACTGAAACGGATTGTTGGGGTGAGAAAAAAATGAAGATTGTTTTGCCTTCGGCAGTGCAGATGCTGCTTGATATGCTGGCGGCATCGGGTTATGAGGCGTATGTGGTAGGGGGATGTGTGCGTGACAGCTTGCTGGGGATGGAGCCAAAAGATTGGGATCTGTCCACTGATGCACGCCCGGAAGAAATTTTGGCTGTCTTCAGCGGTCTTCCCACATTGGAAACGGGAATCAAGCACGGTACGATTGGTGTCATCACTTCCGGAATAAATTATGAAATCACAACATATCGTTCCGATGGCACTTATAGTGATAAAAGGCATCCTGATTCTGTAAGCTATGTGTGGGATTTGAAGGAAGATTTGAGCCGAAGAGATTTTACGATCAATGCAATGGCTTATAACGAAAAAAACGGATTGGTTGATTATTTTAACGGTCAAGAAGATTTGCAAAAAAAACGTATCCGCTGCGTAGGCAATGCAGCAATGCGTTTTGAGGAAGACGCATTGCGTATATTGCGCGCCCTGAGGTTTGCTTCGAGCTATGGTTTTTTGATTGAGCCCGATACGGAAGCAGCATTGCGTGAAAAAAAAGAACTGTTGATACATGTCAGTGCGGAACGGATACGAGAAGAGTTTAATCAATTATTATTGGGAGACAATGCAGAGGCTGTTTTGACGAATTATGCTGATGTGATTTCGGTGTTTGTACCGGAAATCAGCTTTACAATCGGCTATGACCAACATAATCCTTATCATGTATATGATGTTTGGCAACATACCGTTAAAGCGATAGCGAGTGCAGAAAAAAATAGCATCGTACGTTTGGCGCTGTTTTTGCATGATTTACAAAAACCGTTTTGTGCATCAAAAGATCAGGGACATTTTTACGGACATGGCAGTCTGGGCGCAGAAAAGGCACAGATTGTATTAAATCGCCTTCGCTATGATAAACGCACGATTCAGAGGGTGACACGTTTGATTTTGTATCATGATATGATGTTAAGACCGGAAAAAAAATTCATCAAGCGCTGGTTAAACAAATTGGGAGAAGAGGAGTTGCGTATGTTGTTGCAGCTCAAACGTGCGGATGCAAAGGCGCAAAATCCTCAATTTTTACAAGAGAGACTTTTGAAGTTGGATGCTATTGAAGAAGTATTGGAAAAAATCATAAAGGATGAAGAGTGTTTTTCGTTGAAGGATTTGGCTGTTACGGGACGAGATCTTTTGCAATCGGGATATGAAGAAGGTAAAAAAATCGGGGAAACATTGGATGTTTTATTGGAAATGGTCATAGAAGAAAAAGTACAAAACGAGAAAGAATACTTACTGAAAGAGGCAAAAAAAATATACGAAAAAGAAAACGAAAAACGATAAAAGCATGTTGATTAAAGGGCATAATGCAAGTATAATGATATCTGAGTACTAAGAAAAAACTGCTATAAAAACGAGAACTGGACGGAAAGCAACGCATGGACAAAGTCGGGAAAGTGGATCAATTATACGAAACAATCAAGCATCGCATTATTCATGTGGAATATATGCCGGGAGAAGTATTGAACGAAAGTTTGCTTGCCGGTGAATTTGGTGTGAGCAGAACGCCGGTGAGGGAAGCATTGAGGCGGCTGCAACAAGAAAAATGGATATCATCGCTGCCGAAAATTGGAATGCAGGTAATTGTTTTCGATATCAATCAATTGAAAGATTTATTCAATGCCAAAGAAGCGTTGGAAACAATGGTCATTAAGTTGGCGATCGACAATGCAGATGAAAAAGATATTTTGCATTTAAAAAAAATCTTGAATGCCATGGAAAAAATAGATTTCGAGGATATGAAAGAAGTAATGCGGCATGATGATATATGGCATCACGCGATTTGGGATATAGCAGACAACGAAATTATCAATGTATATATTGAAGATCTGCAATACCGATTGTTTAGAGGCTGGGTATATACGGGAAGGCGAATGAAGAAAAACACAAATTACAGAGAATTGTTTGAAATTTTTCAAAAGACGGTAGAAGCAATCGAAACAAGAGATAAAGAGCAGGCAGAAAAAATTGTTAAACAACATGTGGAGTTTCATAGAGCAGACATGTGGCAAGGCTTGCTTTAGAAAAAATACATAAAAAGAAATTGTATTTTTTCAATCTATGTATTATACTATAATAGTTAACAGTTTGTTGGAGGAATAACATGACAAATTTTTTAGTAGGACTTGTGATTGCGACAGGATTGATACTGATTGCCAGTATCTTGTTGCAACCGGGGAAAAGCGCAGGTCTGGGTGAGATTGGCGGTGGAGCGGAGGCGCTTTTTGGCAAAAAAAAGGCAAAAGGTTTTGAAGCAAAACTGGAGTTGTTGACGAAAATTTCTGCGGTAGTTTTTATGTTATCGCTGTTATTGTATAATTATTTGGTTTAAAGCAATGAAGGCAAAAACTCAAACGCTTTAGCGTTTGAGTTTTTTTATTGTCATCTTTGACGGTATGAAAATGGTTGTGGTATAATAAAATTATTGTAACTAAAAAAAGGAAAACAGATTATGACGGTTATTTTGACAGAAAATCTGACAAAGTTTTATGGGGAGCATACAGGCATAAAAAATATCAACCTGCACATCAAATCCGGCGAAATTTTTGGTCTTGTGGGCGCCAATGGTGCAGGGAAGTCGACCTTGTTGAAGACATTATTGAATTTTTTACACCCCAGCAGCGGAAAGGCAACGATACTGGGGTTGGATATTATTACGCAAAGTGCGCAAATCAAGAAAAAAGTGGGTTATGTGCCGGCGGATGTACGCTATTATACATGTTTGACAGGCGAGGAATTGCTGCGCTATACCTTGAGGTTTCATGGTAGAAAGGATGATAAAAGCATCTATACGCTTGCGGAAAAATTTCAGCTGGACATAAGAAAAAAGATTCAAAAACTTTCCACCGGTAACAAAAAGAAAGTAGCGATTTTGTCTGCGTTGATTCATGACCCTGAGTTATTGATCATGGACGAACCTACCAGTGGGCTGGATCCGCTGATAAAAAATATTTTTTTTGATCTTCTCGAAGAAAGAAGGCAAAAAGGATTATGTGTGCTTGTGTCCGGACATAATTTAGATGAAATCCAAGAATACTGTAACAGAGTGGCGTTGCTCGGCGAAGGGGAGATTATAGATATCAAAGATAATGCTCAGGCATCCGCCGCCGAAAAAGCAAAGAAAGTCATCTTGTTGTGCAAAGATATTCCCTTGGGGCTGCTCAAAGAATTGGCGGGAGACAGCCTCAAAATCAAAGGGGAGAGGTTTACCTTTGACTATAGCGGCAATATCGAGCAATTGTTGGCAGTATTAAGTCAATATACCATAGAAGATATTGCCATTGCCAATATGGATCTTGAACAAATGTTTTTACAATATTATAAGGTGAAAAAGCCATGACATTGATTCGGTTGGAAATTCGCAAAAGAAGAAAAAGTATGGTGAGTTGGTCTGTTGTGATAGCGGTCTTGACGTTGCTTTTTATGTCTTTTTATCCGCAAATGCAGACAGAAGAATTAGCGGCATTGACACAGATGAAGCTGCAAGGGTTTTCGAAAGGTTTTTTGGCAGCCTTCGGGCTTGAAACGATACCTGATTTTGCACAAATCGAAGAATATTTTCTCTATGTATTTCAATATATATTTTTTGCCGCTTGTTTGTTGGCCGTGATTTTAGGCGTGGATCTGTTGCAGAGTGAAGAGGCTGATGGCACGATTGAATACCTGTATGCAATGCCATTGAGCAGGAAACAAATATATGGCTATAAGATGCTTGCCGCAATGATTTTATATACCATTTTTTTTGTATGGATGTGGGCGGTGTCCTTTGGCGCACTCTATTTTTTAAAGCCCGAAAACATACAAGTCAGCGTATTATTTAACAAAGAGATGTATGGAACGATTCTCTATACATACCTGGCAGCTTTGGCCTATATGGCTTTGGGCATTATGCTGTCAGCCTTGTTGCGCACATCTGCCAAATCAGCAAGCGTAGGTTTGGGTGTGTTTTTGATTACCTACTTGTTGGGTATTATCGGAAATGCAGTCGAAAAAGCAAGTCTGCTGAAATATGGTTCGTTTTATGATTATGCCAATCCGTCTCATTTGTTTTATCATGGAATTGAACCTGTAAAAGGCTGGATATTGGCAGGAGTGGCGGTGGGGTTTGTTTTAGCAGGGCTTTTTATCTATCAAAAAAAAGAATTTTTATAAACATGTATAATCTACCGAAAATTTACAAGGCTTAAAGATGAGAATGGATTCTGATTTTTAAGCTTTTTTCTTATTTGCAAAAAAAGTGTAAGGTTTTTTGATTTTTTTGTGTCTTATTAGTATAGGGGGATCAACATGAAAAGAAAGTATTCAACGGCTGCGGCAGATGCAAAAGAAAAATTTAATGAGTTTATTGTGCCAAATATCGGTTGTTTATACAAGATGCTATGCGCTTATATGGGTAGCTTCGAGGCGGCGCAAGATGTGTTGCAAGAGAGTTTAATCAAAGCATATCGGCATATAGATACATTGATTGAACCGGAAAAAGCTTATTCCTGGGTCTATGTCATTGCGCGAAATGAGGCAAAAAGGTATTTTCAAAAAAATCCCAAAGAAGTGGAAATAACAGAATATACAGCAAATCAAAATGACGAAAGCTTTTGTACAATTGAGCAAAAACAGGATATATCAAAATTGTTGATGCAACTGACGCAAGAAGAAAGAGAAATGGTTATTTTAAAAGATATGATGGAATATTCTTATGCCGAAATAGCAAAAATGTTGAATCTGTCCACAACCAATGTGGGGGCACGCTTGAGTCGTGCAAGAGAAAAATTGCGAAAAATCATTCGGGAAAACGGATATGTGAAAGGAGAAAAAGACCTTGAAGTGCAATGAAGGAAACGAACAATTGTATCGATATATTGACGGCGAAATGGAACCAAACGAGGCGGAAAGTTTTGCAATTCACCTAGATGAGTGTGGAGAGTGCAGTGCTGCCTATGAAGAAACAATCAAAATAAAAGAAGAACTGAAGCAGTATGCGCAGCAGATNNAGATGCCGAAGCCGAAAATCGACATGGAACAAATATTTTTGTCAGCAGAGAAAAGAGGCAAAAACGATAAAGAGGAGAAAAGTCAAGTGAGAAAAAAGATCCTTTTTGTATTCAAAAAAAGCGTATCTTATGCAGCAGTTTTTGTTTTAGGGGTGGGTCTCTATGCCGTTGGCTCCGGGGTGTTTGGCGGAAGCAAGAGCATGGGCATGAATTATCGGAATTCTTACGGAACGAGCGATGGGGTGCAAATGCAGCAGAGCGTAGAATCAGAGAATTTAAAAAATGCACAAGATGCCGCTGCTTCGGCTAATTCAACCGGAGCAAAACCGAGCAAGGCGATGCCTGAAGGTTTGAAGTTGTCTTCGGACAAAATTATCTATACCGGAAACATGGTTATAGAAGTAGAAAAATATGAGGATGCGAGACAAAGTATTGCTCTCATTGTAGAAGAAAATCAAGGGTTTGTGCAGAGTGAAGAGGTAGACATCAGTGAAAAAGGCGGATATGAATACTATACCAGTTTCTATAAGATACGTGTTCCCGTATCTCAATATCAAACAGTGACAGAAAAGTTAAGCCAGATAGGAACAGTGAAATATTCCGTGCAACAAGCCAGCAATGTCAGCTATGAATATTATGACATTCAAGGAGATATTGAGCAATTGAACATTCAAAAGCAGCGACTTTTGAACCTATATCAGCAAGCGAATACCATAGCGGAATTAATTGAGATTGAGAATGAATTGACGCGGCTGAATACAAAAATCAATGATTACGAAAATATATTGCTTAACTATGACCGTGAAGTGGAATATTCGACGATAGAGCTTAGCATCAGTGAAGTGATTAGCAAAAATGCATTGATTAATCCCTTTGACAATTTGGGAAAAAGAATCAAAGAAGCTTTTGTCAACTCGATTAACGGATTGACAACGGCACTGACAGTTGTTTTCTTGGTGATCATTAAAATTTTACCGTTTGCTTTGGTCGCAGGTGTGGTATTCTTCTTGGTTCGGCAAATAGTAAGAAAAAGACGAATCAAAAAAGAATAGACTCGGCACGGGGAGAGCGAGAAAGAAGTCAATAGGAGTTAGAAGAGTTTTATGCGGTATTACCCCAAAAGGCAATACCGCGTTTTTCTGCGAGAAATGGTTTACTCTGCGGAAATGTGGTACAATAAAACCATTATAAAATAAAGGAAATGGCAATGCTGAAGACCATAACGGGAATCGTTTTAAAAACCGATGAATATGGCGAAAGTGACAAAATATTGACGGTGTTTTCCAAAGAAGATGGGAAAATTCCCGTTCTTTATAAACGTGCAAAAATATTAAAAAAAGGTGGCGGTGCCGTGAGCCAGCTTTTTTCAGTATCCGAATATGCGTGCTTTGTGGGAAAAAATTTTTACATCCATAATCAATCGATGTTATTAAAATCTTTTGCGGGTTTACAAAAATCGTTAAAAAAATTGGCGGCAGCATCTTATTTGGCACAGCTTTTAAATTTTGCTTATGAAAACTATCAAAAAGATGAGCGAGCCTATATGTTGTTGTTATATTGTTTGAATAAAATTGAAAAAAGCACAGAAAAAGAAGTAACGGCTTACATTGCGTTGTTCCAGATGAAGCTATTGGCCTTGATCGGATATAGCCCGATGTTGAATGCTTGTGTGCTGTGCGGCAGCGACAGTGATTTGGGCTCCTTTGATGTTGAGCAGGGTGGTGTAATGTGTGAGCAATGTTCGCGAACAATGCAAAAATATCGTCATATCAGCGAGGCGGAACGCAAAATATTGAATTTGTTACTAAACATTGTACTGAAACAAGAAGATTTCACAAATATAGATTCCAATCATCTTTTAAATTTGGTAGAATTACTTCATTGCTGTTTAACCGACAAACTTGAAAAGCAGCTATCAACCTATGATTTTTTGATAGCGGTATTATAAAACATTAGGGGAGGGACTTTATGCAGCTTACAATGAATGAGATCATCAGTGTTTGCAAAATGCGAGGTATTATTTTTCAAGGATCAGAAATTTATGACGGACTGGCAAACAGTTGGGATTATGGTCCGCTGGGGGTGGAAATCAAAAATAATATCAAAAAAGCCTGGTGGAAAAAATTTATTCAGGAAAACCCGCACAATGTGGGGGTAGATTGTGCGATATTGATGAATCCGAAAACCTGGGAAGCCAGCGGACATTTGGAAAGTTTTAACGATCCGCTTATCGATTGCAAAAGTTGCCGTCAACGGTTTCGTGCAGACAAACTCATTGAGGAGTATTTTCAAAAACAAGGAGAGCACCAAAGTGTCGACGGATGGGATCATAATAAGATGGAGACATTTATGAAAGACAACCGTATTGTTTGTCCTGCTTGCGGTGCGGATGATTTTACGCCGATTCGGCAATTCAACTTGATGTTTAAAACTTTTCAAGGTGTTACGGAAGACAGCGCCAGTCAAATTTATTTGAGACCGGAGACCTGTCAGGGTATTTTTGTTAATTTTAAAAATATTCAACGTACAACACGAAAGCGGCTTCCTTTCGGCATTGGTCAAATTGGTAAATCTTTTCGTAACGAAATTACTCCCGGTAATTTTATTTTCAGAACACGTGAATTTGAGCAGATGGAGTTAGAATTTTTTTGTGAGCCAAAAGAAGAGTTTATCTGGTTTGAATATTGGAAAAAGTTTTGCGAAGAATTTTTATACAGCATCGGAATCAAACGGGAAAATATTGTTTTGCGCGACCACAAGCAAGATGAATTGTCGCATTACAGCAATGCTACGACGGACATTGAATATCGATTTCCTTTTGGTATCGGCGAGCTTTGGGGTATTGCGGATCGCACAGACTATGACTTAAAGCAGCATGAGTTGCATTCGGGAAAAGATATGAAATATATTGACCCGGTGACCAATGAAAAATTTTATCCCTATTGCATTGAACCTTCAGTAGGGGTGGACAGGCTGATGCTTACGGTACTGTGTGACGGTTATGAAAAAGAAACAATCAATGAAAAAGAGGAACGTACTGTATTAAGAATTCATCCTTATTTGGCGGCCTATAAAGCAGCGGTGCTGCCTCTTACAAAAAAACTTACAGAACCTGCAGAAAAAATATTTGCGGATTTGTTAAAATGTTTTCCTGTCGAATATGATGAGAGCGGCAGCATTGGCAAAAGATATCGCAGACAAGATGAGATTGGCACGCCGTTTTGCATTACCGTTGATTTTGATACCTTAGAAGATGGTGCGGTAACCATTCGGCATCGTGACAGCATGGAACAGGAACGAATTAAGATAGAAGAAATTGTCGCTTATATTGAAAAAGGAGTTGCTTTTTAATATGCAAAAAAAGCATCAGGTATTTTTGGTTTCAGACTCCATTGGAGAAACGGCAAAAATAGTATTTCAAACAGCGTTGACGCAATTTGACGCGGATGATTTTGAAATGCACATTTTTTCTTTTGTGAAAACCGTTGATGAAATAGACAATATTATTTTTCAAGCCAAACAAAAAAATGCCAGCATTATTTATACCATTGTTTTAAAAAGTATCAATGAGCATTTAAAACGGCAGGTGCGAAAATATGGAATTATATCGCAGGATTTGTTGAGTGACACCATTTACACTTTGCAAAAAATTTCCGGCACACTTCCCGTCAATATACCAGGACAAAACAGATTATTGGACGAAGAATATTTTAAACGTATGGAAGCCATCGAATTTACGGTGCAGACCGATGACGGCAAAAGTCTTGTCAGGTTAAAAGAGGCAGAGGTGATTTTGTTGGGTGTATCGCGCACTTCCAAAACGCCTATTTGTGTCTATCTTGCCAACCAAAGCATTAAGGCAGCAAACTACCCCATTGTTTATGGTATTAAAGTGGATGAGGAATTGTTTCGGTTGCCGAGAAAAAAAATGATCGGGCTGACGATAGACAGTGAAAAATTGCTGCAGATTCGAAAGAAACGAATCAATACTTACAAGGTGAAAAGTTCTTCTAAATATGCTGAAATCAGCAGTATTCGACGAGAGTTGGATTATGCCAATCGCTTGTTTCAGGAACTTGGCATTACAGTGCTCAATACCTCAAATAACGCTATTGAAGAAACGGCAAATATTATTATTCAACTGATTGGAGAGGAAGATACCAAGACGTCTTTCTAACCAGAGAGACGTCTTGGAAAAAGGTTGAAGAAAGCAAAAAGCTGATGTAAAAATACATCAGCTTTTTATTTGCGTTATGTTTGGATAAGAAAAGATTCGATGATCTTACCAATCCAGATCCGTATCTTCGACCTTTCCTTTTTTCGTCAATGCATCCAGCATAATGCGTTGTTCTACTTGCGCCACCATATGTTTGGTGAATTTAACCTTATCGGGGTTAACAGAGATGCTGTCTATGCCGTTGCGAACCAAGAATTCGGTGAATTCAGGATAGACACTCGGAGCCTGACCGCAAATGGAAACGGTCATACCATCTTTGTGCGCAGTGTCAATTAAATGTTTAATTGCACGGCGAATAGCCAGATTGCGCTCATCGAAAATTTCAGATACGGTATCATTGTCACGGTCACAACCCAGCAGCAACATAGTCAAATCGTTGGAACCGATGGAGTAACCGTCAATATATTTATTGAATTGATCCGCCAAAATGATATTTGAAGGAATTTCGGCCATGAGCCAAACTTTGAAATCGGGACCTCGTTGCAAACCCTCTGCTGCCATGAGGTTGATGACCTTTTCGCATTCTTCTACCGTGCGGCAGAAAGGAATCATCACATACAGATTTTTCAGACCAAATTCTTCACGTACTTTGCGTACAGCCTGCACTTCAAGCTTAAAGGCCTCAATGTATTTAGGATCATAATAACGAGAAGCGCCACGCCATCCCAAAAGAGCGCTGGGCTCATAGGGCTCAAACTCGTCTCCGCCTTTCAAATCACGATATTCGCTGGATTTGAAGTCGGAAAATCTCAATACCACAGGGCGCGGAGATAATGCCTGGCAAACTTTACGGAATGCTTCGGCAAGTTGGTCGACGACTTTTTCCGGCTGTCCAATCTTGAGCAGATAGAGCGGATGCTCATGAATGTAAGTTGTCCAGATAAATTCTTCACGCATAAGTCCGATGCCGTCACAGGGCAACGAACTGTATTTATCGGCAAGATCAGGATCACCCAAGTTCATATATACCTTCGTACCTGTAACGGGGAAGGTTTCGGCCATTACTGTTGCGCCGCTTTCTTCTTTTTTCTCTATTTCTAAGATACCTTCATAGACAACGCCGTTGGTGGCATCAACGGTAATATCCATACCGTCTTGAATGGTGACGGTTGCAGCATCGCCACGGCTCTTGGTGCCTACAATACAGGGAATCCCCAATTCACGACTGACAATGGAAGCATGACAGGTCATGCCACCGGAGTCGGTAACAATCGCCTTTGCCTTTTTCATTGCCGGTACCCAGTCCGGAGCAGTCATTTCTGTGACAAGGATTTCACCTTCATTAAATTCATGAATTAGGTCCGGAGATAAGATTACATGAGCTCTGCCTGAAACGAGGCCCGGGCTTGCGGGAAGTCCTTTGAGGATTACATTGCGCTCTGTTGTCGTTGCTGCAGGTTGATCTGCCGGTGCGGCAGATTTGTCCTTGCGACTCCAAACGGTCTCGGGACGCGCCTGCAAAATCCATACTTTGTCGGTGCGTTCGTCAATGCCCCACTCAATATCCATATAGCATCCGTAGTGCGTTTCGATGGCCTTTGCGTATCTGGCCAATTCCAAGATCTGTTCATCAGTAATTTTTTGTTTTTCACGGTCGGCTTCAGCTACAGGCATTTCATGGCAGTCTCCGCCCGGTTTGCGAGCATATTGTATGTCTTGTTTCGTTACATGTTTTGATATGATTGTTTCATCAGCTTTCGATACAATATATTCGTCAGGCGTTACAATGCCTTGCACAACATATTCACCTAGACCGTAAGCTGCTTCAATCAAAATAGAACTGTCATCTCCGTTTACTAAATTTACCGTAAACATTACGCCGGAAGTTTTGGAGAACACCATCATCTGCACAACGGCAGACAGGGCAACATCCAAATGGTCAAAGCCTTGTTTTTCCCGATAGTAAACGGCGCGGTCGGTAAACGTAGAGGCATAGCATTCCTTGACACGTTGAACGATATTGGCAGCACCCTGCACATTCAGAAAAGTTTCTTGTTGGCCTGCGAAACTGGCATCAGGCAAATCTTCTGCAGTGGCACTGGAACGTACTGCCACAAACGGTTCGTTTTCGCCGACTTTTTCTGAAAGTTCTTTGTAGGCCGCCGCAATGGCTTCTTCAAGATCTTTGGGCATAGTCTGTGAAACAATGAGCTTGCGGATGCGGGCACAGACGTCTTTGAGCAACGCAGTATCCTCCACATCGGTCAGCTCTGACAAAAGGGATTCCAATTCACCTTGCAAGCCGCTTTCTTCAACAAAATAACGATAAGCGTGTGCGGTAGTAGCAAAGCCGTAAGGTACAGGAACATTGGTGTTGGATGTCATTTCGCCCAGTGAAGCTGATTTTCCGCCGACGATATCTACATCCTCTCTCCTTAATTGTTCAAACCAAAGCAAATACTCTTTGTTTTTTTCCATTTCTAACACCTCGCAAAATATTGTCTGACATGTTTTGTGAAAAAGCAAAGCTGAATATAACAAATTCATAATTTGTTGCATACAGTATATCATTTCAGTAAAGTTTTTTCTACAACTTCCGATATTTTTTTACCTTTTCTATAAAGGAATTGCGGATTTATCTTTATTTGTAAAAGATATGGATGTAAAAGAGAATTTTTTTACGAAATATAGGCAAAAAAGGAAAGAAAAATGGAAAAAGTGACCCTTATGGCAGGCTGTTTGAGTTATTGGTATAAAAGAGTGTTGAGATACAAAGGGTGGCAGGCAGTTCGAATCGATCTATTTTTTGTTGGAAGCAAATACATTGCTGTTGCTGAAATGCCAAATCGTCCTTGTCGCAACAAATTCGTTCAAAAGACAGACATATTACCTTGAAAAAAATCTTTCAAAAACTGCCTGTAATGAATAAGCAGTGCATGTATTGTGGGCAAAGGCAATCTATTGGTTTTGAGAATGTGCGATACGGGTCGAAGAAAACACATCAAAGGTGTAACAGACAGACCTGGAAGAAGACAATGCTATAGGATTGAAAAACGGGGAACTCTGTGATATAATTTTTTAAAACTAACATAAAAATGTTAAAAAAATATTTAATAAATAGCGGAGGAAATATGAAAATACCGGTATCGTTATCAAACAGACACATCCATTTGAAACAAGAAGATGTAAAAAAACTTTTCGGCAAAGAGGAATTGACTTTCAAAAGCGATTTGAGCCAACCCGGGCAATATGCTTGTGAAGAACAAGTTGAAATTGTGGGCCCCAAGGGCAGCATTGGCAGGGTGAGAATTCTTGGGCCGACCAGACCGGAATCACAGGTTGAAATTTTGACAGGAGATACCTTTAAATTAGGAATTGCCGCCCCGATTCGTGAGAGCGGTCAGATTGAAGGTACGCCGGGATGCAAGCTGGTAGGACCAAACGGTGAAGTGGAACTTGACAAAGGCGTGATTGTAGCCAGCAGACATATTCATATGAGCGATAAAGAAGCGGAGCAATTCGGTGTAAAAGACAAAGACATTGTCAGCGTCAAAGTCGATGGTGCACGAGGGTTGGTTTTTAACAATGTTTTGATTCGTGTGAGTCCGAAATTTGCTTTAGATATGCACATTGACTCCGAAGAAGGCAATGCCGCAGGAGTAGATCGTAAAGGCGGAGAAGGCGAAATTATTTCGTAGTTGAAACAATATGGCGATTATTTTATCGATGCCCGATCCGATAGCTTTTCGAATTTTTGGTCTGGAAATCAGATGGTATGGCGTAATTATTGCCGCCGCCATTGTATTGGGCATGATAATAGCGCTCAATCGAGCAAAAAAAAGAGGAATGGATACCGATGTGGTACTGGATGTGCTGCTTTTGGCCATTCCTCTTGCTATTATAGGAGCCAGAGCAGCCTATGTTTTTTCGCATTTTGAATATTATGGACAAAATCCTCTTTCCATTTTTGCCTTTCGGGAAGGAGGTTTGGCAATCCACGGCGGAATTGCCGGCGGCATAGCAGGCATTATAATCATGTGTAAAATCAAAAAACAGAATGCTTGGATTGTAGCGGATTTGGTGGCTCCCAGTTTGATATTGGGTCAGGCAATCGGCAGGTGGGGCAATTATTTTAATATGGAAGTATACGGTACACAGACAACGCTGCCCTGGGCTATTTCAGTAGCAGATCCTGCATTGGGCATCATTCAAGTGCATCCGCTGTTTTTGTATGAATCGTTATGGAATTCGGCAGGATTTGTTCTGCTGCTGTGTTACGATAAATATTTGAAAAAAAATAACGGTGAGACCATTTGTCTTTATTTGGTATTTTATTCGATCGGCAGATTTATGATTGAGTTTCTCAGAACCGATCATGTTTATATATTCGGCACGATCAGCCTTGCACAGTTTATCAGCGCGCTGTTGGCAATAGTCGGCGCGGCGATATTAATCTTTATTCGGCGAAGAACGGTGCAAGAAAAATAAAAGGTGCTTTTCAAATCAATTAAACCATGTTATAATACACTCTAACTATTTAGATAATACGATGAAAAAGAAGAGTAGGTTTGGGTTATTTACAGAGAGAGTCCGTTTGCTGCAAGGGCTCAATACAAAAAACCGAACGTCGCTTTGGAGTAAAAGCGCAGCATGCGCAAAAGAGAGAAATGGGCAGCGTGCTCATTTAACAAAGGTGGTACCGCGGTGATTCGTCCTTTGCAGATTGCAAAGGCGTTTTTATTTATATAGGCAATAAAAAAACAGAGGTGAAAACAGATGCTCGAAAAAAGTTACAATCATAATAATATAGAAGGTGCGTTGTATAAAAAATGGGAAGAAGCAGGATATTTCAAACCGGAAATTCATCCTGAATGCAAACCGTTTACCATTGTTATGCCGCCGCCCAATATTACGGGACAGCTTCATTTGGGGCATGCTTTTGACGGCACGATCCAGGATATTTTAACTCGGTACAAGCGAATGAAGGGCTACAGCGCTTTGTGGTTGCCGGGCGAAGACCATGCATCCATTGCTACCGAGGTAAAGCTTGTCGAAAAAATCAAAAACGATTATGGAAAAACAAAAGAAGAGTTTGGCAGAGAGGCGTTTTTGGAAGAAGCCTGGGAGTGGAGTCGCTATTATCGCGAGCGCATTGCAAAACAATTTCGAAAGTTGGGCGCTTCTTGCGATTGGAGCAGAGAACGCTTTACAATGGACGAAGGTTGCAGTGAGGCTGTAAAAGAATTTTTTATTGCGCTCTATGAAAAAGGGCTGATTTACCGCGGAAACCGTATCATCAACTGGTGTACAGATTGCAAAACGACGATTTCGGATGCGGAAGTGGAGTATGAAGAACAAGAAGGGTATATTTATTATATTCGTTATTTCATCGAAAACAGCGAAGAGAGTATCGTAGTAGCCACTACACGACCCGAAACCATGCTGGGCGATACAGGCATTGCCGTTTCTTCTGAGGATGAGAGATATCAGCATTTGATCGGCAAAAATGCGATTTTGCCCTTGGTGGGCAGAGCACTGCCGATTTTTGCAGACCCTTATGTGGAAAAAGAATTCGGTACCGGATGTGTAAAGGTGACGCCTTGTCATGACCCCAACGACTTTGAAATGGGACTTCGACACGATCTCATGCAGATAAGAATCTGTGATGACGACGGGGTTTTAAATGAAAATGTACCGGAGGCTTACAGAGGGCTTACATTGCTTGAAGGGCGGGAAAAAGTACTTGAAGATTTAAAACAGCAGGGTTTCTTTGTGAAAATGGAACCTTATACACACAATGTGGGCACGTGTTATCGCTGTGATACCACCATTCAGCCCCTGACCAGTGAGCAGTGGTTTGTAAAAATGGAACCTTTAGCAACGCCTGCAAGCGAGGCGGTGAGAGAAAATGTTATCCGATTTGTGCCCAAGCATTTTGAGAAAGTATATTTTAATTGGATGGACAATATCAAAGACTGGTGTATCTCGCGTCAGTTATGGTGGGGACACAGGATTCCCGTGTATTATTGCGATGACTGCGGTGAAATTATCGTGCAAAAAGAAGCGCCGTCGGTTTGTACAAAATGTCAAAGCCAAAATATCCGCCAAGATGAAGATGTTTTGGATACCTGGTTCAGCTCAGCGCTGTGGCCTTTTTCTACTTTGGGTTGGCCGTTGCAAACAAAAGATTTACAAAAATTCTATCCCAATGATGTCTTGGTAACGGGGTTTGATATTATTTTTTTATGGGTGGCCAGAATGATTATGGCCGGCATGAGTCAAATGAACGATATTCCTTTTTCGGACATATTGATTCACGGCTTGATTCGTGACAGCCAGGGTCGAAAAATGTCCAAATCGCTGGGCAACGGCGTGGATCCGATAGAGGTGATTGAACAATACGGAGCCGATGCGCTGCGCCTGACGCTGATTACTGGCAACAAAATGGGGAACGATGCGCGCTGGAACAGCGAAAAGTTGGAAGCGAACAGAAACTTTATGAATAAACTCTATAATGCGGCAAAGTTTATTTTGATGAACACTGATAATTATACGCCTTGTCTTTATGAAGAAGTTCAAGACAGACTCACACTGGCAGATCAGTGGATTATCAGCAAAATGAATCAATTGGCGTTAGAGATTGATGCTAACATGGAAAAATACGAATTCGGAATTGCTGCCGAAAAACTCTATGATTTTGCCTGGAACACCTTTTGTGATTGGTATATCGAGCTTTCGAAAACAGCGTTGTATAACAAAGCGGATGAGAGTCAAAAACAGGGAGCGCAATACACGTTGTTGTATGTTTTTTCGGAAATTTTGAAGTTGCTGCATCCGTTTATTCCCTTTATAACCGAAGAGTTGTTTTTGGCGCTCAACGCCGATGAAAAAACAATTATGACACAGCCTTGGACAGAGGGAAAGGCAGAGAGAATTTTTGCGCAAAGCGAAAAAAATATGGATATTCTTATCGAGGCCATTCGTGCCATTCGCAATGCGCGAAGCAATATGAATATTCCGCCTTCCAAAAAAAGCGATGTGTATTTGCAGAGTGAAGACGCACAGATTTTTGAAATGATTGTCAATCACGGACACTATTTTTCGGCGCTGTGTTCGGTAAAATCTATTTTGCCCTTACAGGAAGAAATCGCCAACAGCATTGCTGCGGTGTTTGGACAAGGGAGTTTTACGATTCCGTTGGATGATTTAGTGGCTAAAGAAAAAGAATATGATCGCCTGATCAAAGAAAGAGATCGATTGCGGGAAGAAGTGGCCTTGACAGAGAAAAAATTAAGTAATGCCGCATTTGTAGAAAAGGCGCCAAAAGCAGTAGTGGAAGGAGAAAAAGAGAAGCAAAAAAAATACGGCGCCATGTTGGCCGACGTAGAAGAGAAGCTGTCAAAACTCGGATAAAAACATTGACACAAATTAAAGATGTTGATATAATCTTAGCGCTGGAACGAGGGGTACCGAAGTGGTCATAACGGGGCGGTCTTGAAAACCGTTAGGGTGAAAGCCCACGTGGGTTCGAATCCCACCTCCTCGGCCATAACATAAATTGAATAAACCAAAAAATTCGGAGAAGTACTCAAGTTGGCCGAAGAGGCGCCCCTGCTAAGGGTGTAGGTCGGGAAACCGGCGCGAGAGTTCGAATCTCTCCTTCTCCGCCAGAAAAGGCAGCAGATTTTGATAGAAAAATCTGCTTTTATTTTTTTTCTAAAAGTCCTTGATTTCAAGGGGTTTTGAGCCTTATACCCTATAGGGCAGCCCGCCCCGGAGTCATTTTCGGGATGTTTTTTTCTTGTTTTTGGGGTTGCAGCAGACTGACTTAAAAGCAAAGATTTGCTTTGTGGGGCAATCGCTTGCTTTGTCCAAAATCTGCCGTTTTTTTACGGCATTTCACTTTCTTTGTCTGAGTAGCAATTTTTCTTTATGGTCAAGACAGTACCTGTGGTCATATTTTCGAAAATAATCTTTATGGGTTTGATAATATGCTCTTCGTTCTGCATCGTAAGCATGGTTGGTTGTATTTATGGTGCTTTTGTTCCTATCAAAACGGTTCATTATGGGTGTTTCTGAATGAAATATTCTCCTGTTGCTTGATATTAGTGTTAATCACTGATACTTCGTTATATTCAGATAAATATAAAATTAACATAGATTATACATGGATTATACATGTTCTTTACACGCCCTCTTTATATTTTATAATATAATATAACGTATATTTAAATGATGGAGGGGAGTATATGTCTAAGAAAGCTTTTATATCAGTATTGCTTATTTTTTTACTCCTACTTTCCGCTTGTGGCGGAAGCAAGAAAAATGACAATCAAAATTCCGGCTCCAAGCAGAACGTTTTCGGAACGGGTGGTACATTAATCCGAATAGTATCCGGTTCGGAAAATAAAGAGCTTGAACCGTTGATAGAACAATATTGCAAAAAAAATAAAGTTAGCATAGAAATGACCTATATGGGTTCAATCGATATTATGAGACAACTTCAAGCCGGTGCCGCAAATTACGATGCCGTTTGGCCGGCTTCTTCCATATGGATTTCCATGGGAGATAAAGATTTCAAAGTGAAACATACAGAGTCTATAAGCCTCAGTCCCGTAGTTTTCGGTATAAAAAAGTCCTTGGCCGAGAAGATTGGCTTTGTCGACAAAGAAGTATCTATAAACGATATCATGTCAAAAATAAACTCGGGAGAATTGAAGTTTTGCATGACATCAGCCACGCAATCTAACTCAGGTGCCTGTGCATATTTAGGCTTTTTATCCGGTCTGTCCGGCAATCCCGAGGTACTTACCAAAGAAGACTTGCAAAAGCAGCAACTAAGGGAAGATATTACAAATCTACTGAGCGGAGTTGACAGGTCTTCAGGTAGCTCTGAATGGTTAAAGACCTTATTTTTAAACGGTAACTATGATTCCATGGTAAACTATGAATCCTTGATTATTACTACGAATCAAGAATTAGTAGCAAGAGGTGAGGAACCGCTTTACTTAGTTTATCCGTATGACGGACTTTCCATTTCCGATTCACCGCTGGGGTATATAGACCGGGGCGACAAGAATAAAGAAAAAGCCTTTTTAGACTTTCAAAAATATCTTTTAAGTGAAAGAGTCCAGAGCGAATTACAAAAATTAGGCAGACGTACAGGTTATGAAGGCGTATTTGATGAAAATAAGGGAGTATTTAAAAAGGAGTGGGGTATAAATACCGATAGAATTCTTTCTCCGATCAAGCTTCCGACCGCAGATGTTATTATGGAAGCATTAAATCTTTATCAAGGTGAATTCAGAAAGCCCTCCCTCTCCATATATTGTCTTGATTTTTCAGGTTCTATGGCGGGGAAGGGAGAAAAAGAAGTCAAAGAAGCAATGGACTTAATCCTTGACCAGCAAAAGGCAAAAGACCTGTTATTACAGGCAAACCCATCGGAAGTAAATCAAGTTATTTTTTTTAATAGTGATGTGATAGACAGTATTATAATCGATCCGAGTACGGAAGAAGCTTTAAATGAATTAAATAAAAGAGTGAAAGATCAGTCCGCCGGCGGAGGCACTGATATGTATAGGGCGATGACTGAAGCGTTAATCACTTTGGAAACTTATGATTTAAATAAGTACAATCCTGCCATAATACTGCTTACCGACGGAGAAAGTGGAGGCAGCTTTGAAGACTTCAAAGCTGCTTACGAAGAACTCGGTCAAGATATACCAGTGTTCTCGATTATGTTCGGAGATGCAAATCCTGAACAATTGGAAGAAGTGGCAAAATACACGGGCGCAAGAGTATTTGACGGCAGAGAAAACCTTGCGGGAGCCTTCAGAAGCGTAAAGGGATATAATTAAAAGGATGTTTATGAAAAATAGTGAAATATTTCGTACAATAAAAAGTTTATTAGGGAGTTTGGCGGCTTTTGCTTTGACCTGGTTTTTTAATATGCCGCTCCCGATGATTATCTTAATTCCGATAGCAGTCTATGCGGGAGTTTATATGATTTCAAAACCCGTGATAAAGATAGGTTCCCTCAGGTTAAGCGATGTAGAGGGAGAAGAGATGAAATCCCTTATGAAAGATGCCTATGAAGACTTGGAGATTTTGGACAAAACCGGCAAAAAAATTCAAGACGGCACAGTTAGAGAACTCGCTTCAGAATTATATCAATCCGGCATATCCATATTTGAGCACTTGCAAAAAAATCCCGAAAAAATCGGTCTTGCAAGAAGATTTATAAATTATTATTTGGACACGGCGGCAGGCCTTTTGGGAAAATATCAAAAATTAATCTTTTCAAGAGTCAGAGGAGAGTCTGTTGAAAAGGCGAAAACCGATATTGTGAGCGGTCTTACGATACTTACAAGGGCCTTTGATCAGCAATATGAGAGATTGATGCAGGGCGAGATTATGGATATTACAACAGATGTTAAAGTCTTGGAACAGACTTTAAGATCGGAGGAATAAATGAAACCAAAGTGGATAGGATTAGGTATACTCATTATTGTGATGGCGGCAGTAATAGGATATTTTATATTAACTCCGAAACCTGTGGATAAAATAAACGGCTATCTTGGCGGAGAAAAGATCGGTCTCTTTGAGGATGAAAATTTTAAAAAAGAAATGGCAAAAAAATACTCCTTAGAACTCAACTACAGAAAAGCAGGCTCTTTGGATATGATAAAAGCCGATAAAGAAGGTATGAGCTATCTTTTTCCGGCTTCGCAGACAGCTCTTGAATTATACAGGGCGGAAATAGGTTCTCCCAGGAGGTATGAAATAATATTAAATACGCCGTTGGTTATTTATACTCATTCATTAGTCAGAGACAGCTTACAAGAAGCCGGTATAGTTTTTGAATCAAATGGCTCTTACTTTATGGATATGAATAAATTTGTAGCAGCGGTCAAAGAAGGTAAAACCTGGGCTGATATAGGTTTGCCGCAACTTTACGGCTCGATATCGGTAAAGACGACGGATCCGACCAAGTCAAATTCGGGGAATATGTTTGCAGGGCTTTTAGCTAATACGATGAACGGCGGCAGAGTTGTTGATTCCACATCTGTCTACAAAGTCTTGCCTGATTTAAAAGATTTTTTTAAAAGAATGGGGTATATGGATACTTCATCAGCGGATTTGTTTGATCAGTTCTTAAAAATGGGTGTAGGCTCCTATCCTATGATAGCTGCCTATGAAAATCAGATTTTGGAATTTGCGGTTACTAATCCCGATATCTGGAAAAAAGTCGGAGACGATTTATGTATCATCTATCCTACACCAACGGTATATTCTTCCCATGTGATGATTGCCCTGGATGAAAAAGGAGATTATGCCATAGACGCACTTATGGACCCCGTGATTCAGGACATAGCGTGGAAAGACCACGGCTTTAGGACAGGAATTTCCGGAACCCAAGCAGAGACGGATGTTTTCGGAGTGAACGGAGTTTTATCGCAGATAACAGGCGTTATGCCTATGCCTGATTTTAGAACGATGGATATCATTGTAAACGAGCTTTCAAATTAGGAGGTAAATATGGCGGGTATAACTTTNNACTTTAGATGATTTACAAAAAAACTCAGGCAAGAATTTACAACCGACTCAAGATACGGACTATTTAGTAGAGGAAGTTAAAAATGAGCTTACAGTAATCGACAAAGGAGAATTGAAGCCCGAACAAAGACGAAGAGTTGATGAGATAAAAAGCAAACTTGATTTACTTGACTCCAACCAGACCGTAATATTCGGAGTCGGTGCACAGAGAAAACTTTCAGACTTTTCCGACATCATACTAAATAAGATAAAAAATAAGGACACAGGAGAAGTGGGTGTTCTTTTGTCAGATTTACTTGTAAATGTTAAGGGTTTGGCGATTGATGAATTGGGAGAGTCTAAGGGTTTTTTGTCAAACATACCTTTTATTTCTTCTATAAGCAAAAAGATTGAAAGATTTAAAACTAAATACGAAAATGTGGAAGTTCAAATAGACAAAATAGAAGGGCAGCTCGATCAAGCAAGAATTCAAATGCTTAAGGATATCACGATGTTTGATGAGCTTTATGCCAGAAATTTAGAATACTTCTATGATTTACAATTATATATAAGAGCCGGCGAAGAAATTATAGACGAAACAAGAAATATAACCATTCCTAAAATCAGGCAAGAAGCCGCAGACTCTAAAGACCATATGTCGGCGCAGCTCGTGTCGGATTTTGAAGATACTGTAAACCGATTTGAGAAAAAAGTACATGATCTTAAACTCTCGAAAACCATGAGTATTCAAACTGCACCGCAGATAAGGCTTATACAAAATAACGATAAATTGCTTGTAGATAAGATTCAGACAGCGATACTAAGTACGATCCCTTTATGGAAGAGTCAGATAGTTATCGCTTTCGGACTTGCACGTCAGGAAACCGCTCTTAAACTTCAAAAAGAAGTAAATGACACCACTAACGAATTGCTTCTGAAAAATTCAGCAAAATTAAAACAAAATACTGTAGAAGTAGCAAAAGAATCAGAGAAAGGTATCATAGAAATAGAAACACTGAAACAAGTTAATAAAGACTTGATAGATACTATAAACGAAACTATAAAAATACAGCAGGAAGGTCGAACAAGACGTGAAAAGGTCGAAGAAGAACTTTTGGCAATTGAAGGAGAAATGAAAAATTCTCTACTTGCCGCCAGAAAAAGAGAGCCTTTTAAATAAGATATTATGTAGTTTTCTCGATTTTTGAGATTACAAAAAATAATAAAATCGAACACAGGCAAACCTTTCGTGGTTTGCCTGTTGTTTTGAGGCAGGCATTATACAATATTCTTTCATGAATTTTGTGAAGTAATTGACAGATAAAATAGTGTTGCTTGAAAACATTGATAAAATTCATGCCACAGAGATGGGAATTGGTAGAATAAAAAGAAATTTAAACCTGGATATGCCAGATGTGGTTGAATTCTGTAAAAATAAGGTTTTGGATAGAGGGGCGGTTATTTATAAGCAAGGTAAAAATTAGTATTGCGAAGTGGATAGTATAAAAATCGCAATCAATTCATATAGCTATACAATTATTACCGCTCACATTATTTATAGCAAATCCCGGTTTGCTTTATTCAAAGCAAGAAGGCCCAATTTTCAACGCTTAACGGCAAATTGTTTGCTTTGCACCCATGGCTTTAAATATGCACCCATCGGCTGAGATTCTATCAATATGTGATTTCTTTCCGGAATATTGTTTCTAAAGGAGTTATATAAATAATAAAAGTACAAAGACTTTCTTTGTGCTTTTATTATTTATTCAGGAAATGCAGATTAAAAAAGTCCTTTACAAATGAATATTATTTGGCACGGCTTTGTGCTTTGGCACGCTGCTCTTTGTTTAAAATTTTCTTGCGTATGCGAATGTTTTTCGGGGTAATTTCTACCAGTTCGTCATCAGCGATAAATTCGAGCATCTGTTCCAGGCTCATCTGCACGGCAGGGGTGAGTTTGATGGCATCATCACTGCCGGCGGCGCGAATATTGGAGGCATGCTTTTTGCGACAAACATTGGCTGTTAAATCTTCGCCTTTGGCATTTTCTCCCACGACCATTCCTTCATAAACTTCAACACCCGGACTAATAAAGAGTCTGCCGCGCTCCTGGGCATTGTTAAGCCCGTAAGCGGTGGTGGTGCCGGTTTCATAAGAAATGATGGAGCCGCGTGTGCGCTGGGCAATATCGCCTTTGTAATCATCATAGCCGTCGTAGAGATGGTTCATGACACCGTTGCCCTTGGTATCGGTGAGAAATTCATTTCGAAAACCAATCAAATCGCGAGAAGGAATCGAAAATTCCAGGCGAACAGTTCCCTGTGCGTTGCTGTGCATGTCCAACATTTCTCCCTTGCGCAGACCTGTTTTTTCCATGGTGACACCAATGTATTCTTCAGGGATATCAATAATCAGTCGCTCCATCGGCTCTTTGAGTTTTCCGTCCTCTGTTTTAAAAATGACTTTGGGGCGAGAGACGCTGAATTCGTAGCCTTCTCTGCGCATGGTTTCGATTAGGATGGATAAGTGCAACTCACCTCTGCCGGAAACTTTGAACGTTTCCGTGGAGTCGGTCTCTTCCACGCGCATGCTGATATTGGTTTTTATTTCACGAAACAATCGTTCTCTGAGGTTGCGCGATGTGACATATTTGCCTTCACGCCCCGCAAAAGGGCTGTTGTTGACAAGGAACATCATGGAGATGGTGGGTTCGTCGATTTGTACAAAACGCAAAGGATTCGCTTGCTGGATGTCGCAAAGCGTCTCGCCGATATTGATTTGTTCAATGCCGGAAAGAGCAATAATATCGCCGGCAGGGGCGGGGATGCAGTCGATAATCACTTGCAAAAGAGGAAAGACGGTATTGCCGGTTTCAGATAAATTCAACGTAGCATAGCCCTGTCTTGCCGAAGCATAGACCACGGGAAAATCTAATTGTTCATCAGAACAATTTAAGTCAATAAATAAATCCAAAATTTCGTCCTGCACTTCTGCAATGCGGCGTTCTTGACGGTCGATTTTATTGATAACGACAATGATTTTTTTATCGGCAACCATGGCCTTTCGCAAGACAAATTTGGTTTGCGGCATGACGCCCTCATAGGCGTCCACAAGCAAAAGCACGCCGTCCACCATAGCCAGCACACGTTCTACTTCGCCGCCAAAATCGGCATGACCCGGTGTGTCGACAATATTAATTTTGACATTGTTATAGATTACCGAGGTGTTTTTGGCAAGAATGGTAATGCCGCGTTCACGCTCCAGGTCGTTGGAATCCATAACGCGTTCGACAAATTGTTCATTGGCTCGATGAGAACCGCATTGTTGCAACATTTGGTCGACCAAGGTGGTTTTGCCATGGTCAACGTGGGCAATAATGGCGATGTTTCGAATATCTTCTCTTTTTTGTATCATGCTTCTCTAACCTTTGTGTGAAAAGTGTCCCTTAGCATCATAAGCCTCTCTGCCTGCGTTTGCAAGAAATTTCTTAAATTATATAGATGAGAAAATATGCAGAAAGAAAAAAACAGATTAGGAAGCAAAATTCAAATTGATTTTTCTTTTCATTGTGCTATAATTAAAAAACAGTGCGCCGTTAGCTCAGCTGGATAGAGCGTTCGGCTACGGACCGAAAGGTCAGGGGTTCGAATCCCTTACGGCGCACCACTGTTTTATATTGATTTTACAAGCTTACATGATATAACCAAAAAGGAAAAGTACACACTTTCCTTTTTTATTGTCTAAAATGCGCAGAAATGCTTCGTCTATGTAATTCGCTATACGTTCCAAATCTTCTCACTTTAGAGGACGATATCAATCGATTATTCAATCATTAAGTCCTTTATTTTTTCATCAACAAAAGTGAATACTGGAACGGCTTATCTCGAACTTGGAAGCTCGTGGGAAAATGAGTACTGTGAAAGCTTCAATGGCAAAATGCGAAACAAATTTCTCAGAGGAGAAACGTTGAATGTTTTCGTCAAGGCCGAGATTTTTATCAGATGGTGGGCTAATACTTACGATGCCTGCAACAGCGTTTGGTTCCTTAGTTTGCTCGGCTATCGTTCTTTTGTTCCTCAATTCATTTTAAAACCCGCCTAATTTCTTCCTTTTCCCGACCTTTGAACTGTGTATAAGATCGAGGGTTGACCAGATATGTTAAAATAATATTATAATAAATAATAATATTAAAGGTGGTTTTGATTTGGAAACAAATAATGAGATAATTAAAAAGGTGAGCCAGGTGCTGGCTGCAGCCGATTATGCGATTGCATTGACCGGGGCAGGTTTAAGTACGGAATCAGGGATACGGGATTTTAGAGGTCCAAAGGGAATATGGAAAACCGATCCGGAAGCTGAAAAAAAAGCGTACCAAAGTTTTGACAAATTCAAAAGGAATCCCAAAAAACACTGGATCGAGAGGCTTACAACCCCTGATTTATTAGGGGACTTGTCCGAATATGAGCCAAACCGGGGACATAAGGCCTTGGCAGAACTTGAAAGCTTAGGGATTGTCCGTACCGTTATTACACAAAATATTGACAATTTGCACTACAAGGCAGGATCGAAAAATGTAATCGAATATCACGGAAACTATTCAAAATTACGCTGTTTGAACTGCGCTTCTCAATACGAAGAGAGCCGGTTCAATCTGAACGAAATGCTTAAAGAGGATCTCCTCCCGCCCATATGTCCTAAATGCGGCCAGGCTTTGAAACAAGACATTGTTTTTTTTAATGAACCTATCCCAAATGCGGTTATAACTAAGAGCATGTCCGAAGCTGGGAAATGTGATGTCATGCTGATTTGCGGGACGTCGGCAACGGTATATCCGTTTGCCGATCTGCCTTTTTATGCAAAGCAGCAAGGAGGAGCGGTTATTATTGAAATCAATGCTGAGCCAACCCCTCTGACAAGGATGGGTCTTTCAGATTATTTCATTCAGGGAAGTGCCGGTGAATCCTTAACAAAGATTGTTCAGGAAATAAAAAGCACAATGATTTAAGTATATCAAAAGGGAGCATTGCAGGAACGCTTCTTTTTAGTGTATCGCATAAATTGTCTCTTGACAAAAATAAAGTACGATATGCATTGTAAACATAAATAAAAAAAGAAAATGTTTTATTTTATCGATTGATTTTTCAAGAAAAAATACATATACTAACTTTACCTGATTTACATAGACGGACATTATAAAAAAACTCTATGCGAAAGTGGCTCAACGGCAGAGCATCGCCTTCCCAAGGCGAGGGTTGCGAGTTCGAATCTCGTCTTTCGCTCCACAAAAAAAACTCCTTACCCGATGGGTAAGGATATTTTTTTAAACAAAGAAAACGCTTAGCGGTTAAAGAAAGTCAATACAAAAGGGACAGCGAGAAGAAGTATATAAAAAAGAGTCCGCCGTCATAAAAAAAGAAGCCAAAGCTTCTTTTTTTTATGACAATCTGTTATTCTAATCCGGCAATATAGTGTTCTGCGCTAATAGCGGCAATGGCGCCGTCGGCTGCAGCGGTAACAGCTTGACGCAAAGGTTTTTGAATCATATCACCAATAGCGAAGAGCCCCGGTGTTTTCGTTGACATATCGGCATTCGCCAGCACGTATCCCTGTGCATCAACATCTACAAAGTTTTTAATCAATGCCGTATTGGGGTTGTTCCCGACAAACATAAATACGCCTTGCACATCTTCCAATATCCTTGTTTCGCCAGTTGCCTTGTTTTGAATTTCCAAACCTTTCACGGTAGAATCCCCTAAAACACGCAAAGGCACAGTGTCAAGAAGAATCTCAATACGCGGATTTTTTTCCGCTTGACTTACCAAAGATTTTGCGCCTCTAAATTCATCTCTTCTGTGAATTAGGTATACTTTTGAGGCAAATTTGGTCAGAAAAGCGGATTCTTGCAGTGCGGTATCTCCGCCGCCAATGGCAGCTACCACTTTGTTTTTGAAAAAAGCGCCATCACAGGTTGCGCAATAGCTTACGCCCATGCCGCGAAATTCGTCTTCACCGGGAATGCCCAAGGTGCGAGGGCTGGCACCCAGGCCTACGATGAGTGTTTTGGCTTGGTAAATTTTTTTAGACATGCCTTGGACAGAAAAAACATCGCCGTTTTTTTCGATTTTTTGCGCCTGATCATAAACAATTTCAGCGCCAAAATGTTGTACTTGTTGCTCCATGCGCTCAATGAGCTTTGGACCGGAAGGGTTTTCGATAGAACCGGGATAGTTTTCCACAGAATGCGCGGTGGCGATTTGTCCGCCCAAAAAAGCTTCTTCCAATAATAGGGTCTTCATTTCTGAACGACCGGCATAAAGTGCGGCGCTAAGACCGCCGGGGCCTCCGCCGACGATAAGGATATCGTATACGACATTTGTATTTTCCATAAATGTACCTCCGTATGTGTATTGTTTATCAATATATTATATAGAATAATTTGCTTTTACTTAGCCTAAGTGCGCAAAATGATTTTGACGCAAGGCTTCATAGAGAACGATATTGACGGAATTGGCCAAATTAAGGCTTCGCAGCTGAGGAGCTTTTCGCATGGGAATGGTGTAGCGATAATCGGCGTACTGCGCATGCAATGCATCGGGGAGTCCGGTGGTTTCACAACCAAATAATAAAAAATCATTGGGGCGGTAGGTTGCTTCCGTATAGTAGCGGTTAGATTTGGTAGTAAAAAGCAACACTCTGTCAGGTTCGTTTTTTGTAATGAAATCATCAAAATCAGTGTAGGTATTCACTTGCATTTTATTCCAATAATCCAACCCTGCTCGTTTTAAATGACGATCTTGTACCGAAAAGCCCAATGGTTCAATCAAGTGCAGAACAGAGCCTGTAAGAGCACAACTTCGTGCGATGTTTCCCGTATTTTGCGGGATTTGCGGTGTGTATAAAACAATATTAAACATAGCTGTATTTTACCATAGATGCATTGTACTATGAATAGATTTTTTTCGCAATCCCCTGTTTGTATGACAAGGCTTTTACAAGTTGTGAAGAACTTGTGAAAAAGATGGGAGCAAACAGGGAATTATTTCCTGAAAAAGCATGTGAAAAATCGAAAAAAATCAGAGGTGAAAGTGAAAAAAATCAAAAGCGGAAAAAATGTGCATAAGTGGATAAATCTGTGGATAACCTGTGAAATTTGCATTAAAAGGCACGAGTTATTCAGATTTTTGTGCCTGCATAAACAAAAAACCTCTGTGAATATCTTCAAAAACCTCAACGGGAATATCGTATAAATCGCCTAAAACGTCCTTTGTAAAAACCTGGTGAATATTTCCCGAATACATTATATTCCCGTCTTTTAAAAAGATGAAATTTTGAATGAATCGAACCGCCAAATTGATATCGTGCATGATGGCGAGTATCGTTTTGCCCTCAGTATGCATGTTTTGAAGCATTTGCATAATCTCCATTTGGTTTTTGACATCAAGGTTGCTGGTAGGTTCATCGAGAACGATGATTTGACTGTCTTGCGCAATGGCGCGAGCCAGTAACACTTTTTGTTTTTCACCGCTGCTGAGGGTTTTGTAGTGTTGATTTTTCAGGTGTGTGATACCGACTTTTTCAATGGCAGCTTCAGCGAGAGTGTAATCTTCATTGGCGGTAATGTAATTTCGAACGCTGTGGGGATAGCGTGCCATGAGCACAATATCAAAAACAGTTAAATAAAATTCCGTTTCAAAGTTGTCCGGCACAACGGCAACGGCGCGGGCAATTTCATCTTTGCGCATATGGCAAATATCCTTATTGTTCAGATAGATTTTTCCTTTGGTGGGCTTAATAAAACCGGTGATAAGATTGAGCAGTGTTGTTTTGCCGGCTCCGTTCGGCCCGATAATGCCCAGCATATCGCCGGAAGAGACGGATAGATGGATATCATTTAAAATAGCGAAATGTTCTATACTGTAAGAAACATGATCTATTTTAATACAATTCATTTATACAACCCCTCGCTTTGAAGAATAAATCAAATAAATAAAGAAAGGAGCGCCAAAGATGGCGGTAACGATGCCCACAGGCAGTTCCTGACTTGTAAGGCTGCGTGCAATGGTGTCTGCGGTGGTTAAAAAGATGCCGCCGATTAAAACACTAAAAGGCAGTAATTTTTTGTGTATTGGCCCTGTGAACAGGCGCACGACATGAGGGGTAATTAACCCGACAAAGCCGATGATTCCCGTAATAGAAACGACGCCGGCGGCCAATAGGGAGGTAATGAGCAAGATATTGCGGCGAACAACATGGGTATCTTGCCCTAAGCGCGTAGCTTCTTTTTTACCTAGCAGCATCAAATCGAGATTTTTATGATTGAACATCATAAAAACAAAGCCGACTGTGAAATAAATCAAGACCACATACAAATGCGGCCAACTTTTGCTCGCAAAGCTACCCAATGTCCAAAAGTAAATGTTTCTGATGCTTTCTTTGAAGAGCAGCATCAATACGGCAATGACGGCTGTAATCAGCTGTCCGATGGCGATACCGATCAGGAGCAAGGTGGAAGTGGTGCTGCTGCGAGCGTTTTCTGAAATAAGAAAAACCATAAATACGGTGCCGACTGCGCCGGCGAAAGCCATCAGCGCAGTCATATTGAGCCCTAAAAATGAACCGGATAGGCGAAAAATGATGCTTAACGTAGCCCCTAAAGCGGCACCTGACGAAACGCCGAGTATGAAAGGGTCAGCCATAGGGTTCTTAAATACACTCTGGTATCCGCAACCGCAGAGCGCAAGTGCGGCACCGCAAAGATAGGCAAGCAAAATGCGAGGAAGACGAATATTGAGTATGATGATTTCCTGCGTATCATACACAGCGTCACGGGCAGAGGTTATTCTTTTCAAAAGGATGCGAAAGGTATCCGCAAAGGTGATATTGGCGCTGCCTGCAGCAGTATAGAGCAGTATAAGCACAATACTTAGCAACAGCAACAAAATAAAAGATCGTTTTTTCAATCAAGAAGTCCTTTCGCCCGTTTGGTCACGGAGTTATTTTTCGAAAATAGTGTCATAAAGCAATTGGAGCGCTTCGGCTACACGAGGTCCCGGTCGAGAAAGCAAAGAGGTTTCGTTGCTCGAAAACGCATAGGTAGCATAGTGTTTTTTCTGAATGGCGGAAAGATTGCTTAAAAGCGGGTCTGCCGGCATATCGCCATTGTTTTGCACAGAGATATCAATATAAACATCCGGGTCTTTTTCAAGCAAAGTTTCAACAGGAAGTTGCAGCCAGCCCTGACCTGCTTCGGCAGCAATGTTCTTTGCACCCAGTTTGTTCAGCATATCGTCCATATAGGTGTTGGCTCCTGTTGTATAAAGGTCACCGATATTAATGAACACGGATTTTTGAGGTTGCTTTTTGGCTTTTGCAGCAACCGAATCGATATCAGCCGATATTTTTTTAACCAGCAAATCCGCTTCTTTATTTTTGTCAGTGATCTGCCCGATGAGAAGGATGTTGTCCAAGACGTCATCGACAGAATTATAGGTCATCAATACAATGGTAACATTAGAATTTTTTAGAATTGTCATGGTATCTTCGGGAATGCCGTAAGCTACATCACTTAAAATGATGTCAGGTTTTGCCGACAAGAGACCTTCGATATTGGGACCGGCAAAATCAAAGAGTTGAGGTTTGGACTGCGCTTCCTCAGGATAATCGCAGGAATTGCTGACGCCAACAATACTGTCTCCCAGTCCCAGCGCGAATAAAATCTCGGTAATAGACGGAGAAGAGCTGACAATCCTCTGAGGCGCTTTATCGATAACGACTTGATTGCCCAGGTCATCCGTGATAGTGAGGGGGTAGACGGATGTAGCGGTCGCGTTGTCTGTTTTGCTGCCCATTGCCGCCCCGCAGGCAACAAAAACAAACAGATAGATGGATAAAAGCAGTGCGAGTAGAATTTTTTTGGTTGTTCTGTTCGTGTTGAAGTTCATGTTTTTTCTCCCATTCATATAAAAATTCACCCATGGAGGGTGAATAAGCGTCCACACGAAAAAACAACGCCAAACTCTGCCCTCCGAGAGTTGTATAGGGTTTTTATGTGTGTCAGATATCCTGGCTTCACGTCATCCGCATCTCTGCCTTCCCATCTTTTGGACAGTGGCATAGTAGAGATTTGTCAGTATTTACAGTAGCGGGGGCTGCAACGGAATTGCACCGTTTTCCCTGACATACATAACACTTTTATTATCATATCAAAAGCAAGAGGCGGTTGCAATGAGTATTTTGGTTTTTGTTGCGAAACAAGACAAGAATTTCTCTTGGAATCGGAAGTTTGTTGCAATATTTTTAAGGTGAACGTAATGATTATTATTGTTTTGACATGGTTTGTTTTGAAAAAATGCCAAAGGAGAAAAGATTGGAAAACTCTAAAATGTTATTGCAAACATAAGTTAAATTTCTTTTTTAAGGTGTATTTTTTACAGACGATAAAATAGTCAACATTTTTCATGATACAGAACGGATGATGTAGAGAGTGTTCTTATCTACTATTCACCGTGCGCAGAATACAGACATATTTTTGCTCAAACATTCTATCTACAATGTGACTACTGCACCGCACGTAGAGCGCAGACAGGGCAATTGCAACGATTTGTTCAACAACAAACGATGTGAATATATGTTTTGAGAGAGAATACAAATCGGTTTTTTGCCCTGTCGAAAAGCGCTATGCTAAAGATCGTTTGACAGATGAACAGATACCATTCATGTAAATTTGAAGCGGTATATCCATTATTTTGGCGGGATGCAAATTTTGAAAAAATCTTTACACATCTAAAACAAATGCCCCAAAATCATTGTCAAAGGTACGTGACAGTTCGCCGTCAAGTACAGTAATAAAAATTTCCGCAGTTAAAGTGATGACACATTTTGTCAAATGACCGCCGTAGGCATGATTGTCTGCATCACTGAAAGTAAGGTGCATATGTATATAAGGCTCGCCGTCTTTGCGAGAAAGATTTCCCGTAAAGGATAAAATTTCATAGAGACCTTCATAAACATCTTCTTTATGCGTTTTTGCTTCGCGGTCAAAAATGCCAATGANNCCGCCGGCGCCCAGTCCGCTGATCGTAGCGGCCTGTATATTTTCGATCGTGGCAAGCTCTTTGATTTTTTCAAGCACTTCTTCGCCGGCAAGCAGGCGCAAGACAAAGGTATTGCCAAATTTTTTATATTGCATAATTTTCAGTCTCCTTTTTTATAGATATAGTTTGTATGTATCATTATATTAAGGAAAATATATTTTGCCAACAATTCCAACAAGAGTTTCTTTTTTTATGCTAAATTTTACAAAAGAGGTCTCATTTTTTATATTGCTAATCGTATTCAAAAAAGGTATGATGTAACTGAAAAAAGAATTACTTAAGAAAAAAACGAGGTGACAAAATGAAGTGTGATTGCAGTATGGGAAATTCGAAATGGTTTATCATCGGGGCATCCTTTCTTCTTGCTGTCGGCGGAGGTTGGTTGTGGTATAAGCATTACAGAAAATGTCAAAAATTTTTGCAAATAGACGAAAATTTTATTTAAAATCCGCCTCAAAAATGTGCAATTAAACACACGGATGCGCAAACAGGCGTTGCAAGGTTTCTTTGCTGCAAGCGACACTCTGTGAAAAATATACAAAAACTGTAGCAGAACGGATAGTTGTTCCGTTTAATTCAGCCGTTCGCTTTTTTAAAAGACAAAGAAATTCTATGCGAAAGCATTTCCAAAAAAACGGATTATGCGGCGCTTAAATATCATAAGAATCCGATAACAGGTCGAAAATGCGGAGGCGGAAAACAAGATGTGACCTTGTTTGATTTTCATAAAGCAGATGAAGCATGCAAGCTGTAATTTCAAAAGCGGGATGCGAATAAAATAACGGGATTTAGCAATGCAGACAATATGTTTGACAATACGCTTATGTTAAATCGGAATGGAATATAAGTATTTTCAATGGTCAAAGATTTTGTAAATAGGTTTTAAAGGCAGAAGGGATTGAATAGATTTTTTGAATCTCTTCTTTTTTTGCCCAAACAAAGGTTTC
>DCTT01000026.1:40797-44978 GCA_002329295.1 Eubacteriaceae bacterium UBA1433 | reverse complement strand
AATGAAAAAATGTTTACACTCTGCTTCGCTGAGATGCCCTTCTATATTGTAGAATTCAAAAAGAGAGGAAAGCAGCCCGCTGGCAGGGCGTTTTTGGAGCGCATATTCGTCCTTACAAGTAAAAATGAACACGGTCTTTTTCTCGATTTTTCTATTTGGTTTTGCTGTTTTGACAGGGATGATATCCAGCAAGTTGTTTATATAGGCTTTGCAGCAAAAAGATAAAGGGCATTCGCTGCATTTCGGCAAAGTATTGGGAAGGCAAATAAGCGCACCGAGTTCCATCATAGCTTGGTTAAAGTCGCCGCAGCGATGTTCGGGCATATTCTTCAGAACAAATTTTTCCACAGTAGCGATGGTTTTTTTGTCGGCAATATCACCCTTGTTGGCAGTGAGGCGTGTAACGACCCGCAAAACGTTTCCGTCTATGGCGGCAATTTTTTTGCCATAGGCAATGGAGGCAATAGCTCCGGCAGTATAAGGACCTATGCCGGGAAGTTTGATTAATTCATTGATATCGGCGGGAAGCTGACCACCATACTGTTCGCAAAGAATAACAGCGGCTTTTTTTAAATTTTTTGCCCGGGAATAATAGCCGAGACCTTGCCAAAGTTTTAGCAATCTGTCATCGGATATGTTTGCCAGCGCTTCGATAGACGGAACAGCCTGTATAAAACGTTCAAAATAAGGCAGTACGGTTTCCATGCGCGTTTGTTGCAGCATGATTTCGGACACCCAAATATGATAGGGATCGGGATGAAGACGAAAGGGCAGCAGGCGTTTATTTGCATCATACCATGCCAAAAGTGCATCGGGAAATTTTTGAAGCGATTGTTTATTCATGGTGCGCAGCGACAAGATTTTTCAGAGAGTCTGTGATAAATGTATAACTGAAATAGATGGTACGCACGGAAAGATTTTCGCACAAATGAGGGGGATCGTCATCCGAAAATCCGCCGGGACGCAAATCATAACAGAGAAGCGAACCAAAGGTTTCGGTAAATTTTTCTGCGAAGCGATAACAAAGATCGATAATAACAGATTCAGGTATATTTTTTGCGGTAAAAAAGATACCGATAAACATCAATGCGCCTTCCACGAGACCGCATTGGGCACGAAAACCTCCTGCGCCGTGCATGCCTACTGCAGCGGCAGTGACTTGTTTGTCAATAGGTTGATGAAAAAGGTCAGACAAAACATTTAATGTGGTATTGGCGCAATTGATATCGTAGGTGTAATAAGAATCGTGTACAGCAGTACGGATTTTTTCTTTGATCAGCTCAGACATACGTTTTCTCCTCTCGTTGATGACGAAGGTAAGTGTTTTAGTGTAATGACAGCAATTTCGGGTCGATTAAAACAGCGAAACCCAAGGCGACCACGCCCAAGACCGCTATGAACAAACATGGCATGACTTTCATCATATCGATACAATCCCGAGCAATAAGCGGGAAAAAAATCCCGGTGTGGCGAAAAGACTCCTCCTTTAAAAGGCAGACGTATCATGCCGCCATGAATATGACCGCTCAGCGTCAAATGGGCTCCCCACTTCGCATAGGTATCAAAATAGGAAGGATCGTGGGTTAGCAAAAGATTAAATCGGGAGTTGTCAGAAACACCCAACAACGTATCCATGATTTTTACAGAAAAATCATAAGGCTTTTTTCCTGCGATGAAAGGAGAATAGTAGCGAAGGTTAAACCAGAGCCCGTAAAGCAGAATAGAATCGTCTTCCTGTTTTAGCTCTGCTGCTTCATTGTCCAGTATTATGACTCCTTGTTTGTTTAAAAAATGCATCATTTGACGGTATTCTTTTTGAGATCGCTGCAGTTCATGGTTTCCCACCACATAATAGACGGAGGCGATGTTTTTTATTGCCGTAACGAGACTATAAAATACACCGTTGTTTTTGCCGCAGGAGTTTATCATATCTCCTGTAAGTACAAGAATATCAGGATGCTCTCTTCGGATTTTTTTCACCAAACGATAATTTCCGGCCCCAAAAGTTTTGCTGTGCAAATCGGAAAGCTGTAAAATTTTGAACCCGTTAAAAGAAGCGGGAATATTTGGATGGGCAAATTCAACAAATGTCGTTTTTAAATATTCGTTGCTGACGATTCCTTGGGCGGCCAGAAAAGTTGCGGCACAAAACAGAAGTTTTTTCTTCATAATAGCAAACTCCTTAAAAACCGGTGCAAAAAAATTTCATTGTAAGTGCGTTTCAGGCAAAATAGCGTAAAACTATTTTACCAATGCTTCATATGCTTTTTTCGCCCACAGCGAATCCTTTAGAAGCGCTCTGCCTACGCCGACCATGTCGGCTTTTCGCTCTCGAATCAGTTTTTCGGCGGCAAAGGGATCGGTGATGCCTCCTGTTAAAATGACAGGAATATCTACTACTTCTTTCACGGCAATAGAGAGGGGAGCAAAATAGCCCTGACCTTCCAGACCGGGTATAATATAGCGGCCGAATCCTCCTGAAACGTCCAAAATATCAATACCTGCCTGCTCGAAAGCTTTGGCAGCTGTTTGGCCGTCTTGAATGGTAATGCCGCCAGGCATATAATCATCCACTGCCAGGCGCAATAATACGGGGAAGTTTTTTCCTACTGCGGCACGTATGGCAGCAATAATCTCCAGGTGTATTTTGATTCTGCCGTTGATATCTTTGCCGTAATCATCCTGTCGTTGATTGGTCAGCGGTGAGAGAAACTGATTGAGCAAATAGGCATGACAACTGTGGATTTCCACGCCATCAAAGCCGGCTTTTACCACGCGCACGGCGGCGTCTTTATATTGTTTCACCAACAGGGCGATGTCCTCAACAGTGAGTTCTTTGGGAATAACATCTGAACCCGGAGGGGCAACGGCGCTGGGGCCTACCGGCTCCAATCCCGTGATTTCTTTTTTGGCCATACAGCCGGAATGGTTGATTTGCATGATGGCCTTGCAGCCGTTGTTGTGAATAACCTTGGCAAGTTTGCTGAGACCGTCAATGGTGTTGTCATCGGCAACAGACAGTTGTCCCGCACCGGCTTGACCTTGCGGTGTAATATAGCTGTGTTCAATGATGGCTGCGCCGATATAGCCACCTTTGGTTTTTTCGTCATAATAGGAAAGGAGATCATCACTGACATAACCTCCTGTGGTCAACAATTTGTAGGTAGCCATAGGTGGCATGATGAGTCTGCTTTTTAAGTGAAGGTTCGGTGCAAAGAGAGGTTTAAACAATTCGGCCATGGTGTGCCTCCTAATGATATTTTTCATGGGATGTTTGTTCAGTATACAATAAAAGAACCGTTGAATCAACGAAGATTTTCATTGTGGAAAGATGTTTTGATGTATTTCTAAAAGAAAAAATTCTGCAAATCAAACTCTATTTTCATTGTTTTTTTTAATTAAACAAAAAAAGAGCAGTATAAACACCACTCTTAGAAAAAGATATGCTATTAAGCATTATTTTTGGATTTGCTGCATCAACTCAGGCAAAAGGTATTCAAAATTTACACCATAGGTAATGGCGCCGGGTTCGTTAAAAGTGATATCGATGCATTTTGCCGTGTAGTCGGCAGCAATTTTCAGTGCCTTGGGCAGAGCAATATCGTTCATAAGAGCGCCTACCGTTACGCTGGCAAAAATGTCACCTGTTCCGTGGTAGCTGGTATTGATTTTTTTATGAAAATAATGAAAAAATTTATTGGCAACAGCATCATAGCCCATAACGCCGATTTTGCCTTCTTCAAAACTGACACCGGTGAGTACAGCGGTTTTTGCACCCAACGCCGTGAGTTTTTTCAACAGATTTTGAATATATTCCAAGCTATATCCGGATGCGATATATTCCTCATCCAACATAAAAGCGGCTTCGGTAAGGTTGGGTATAATAATATCGGCCTTGGAGCAAAGTTTTGCCATTGCATGGGCAAAATCTTCATCAAATGCGGGATAAAGCATGCCGGCATCGCCCATGACCGGATCAACGACAATGAGATTGTCCTTTGTTTTAAAAGAAGAAAAATATTCTTCAACAATCGCAAGTTGGCGTTTGGAGCCGAGGTATCCTGTATAAATGGCATCGAAAATGAAATTTTCTTTTTTCCAATGGTTACAAATCAAAGGCATATCTTCGGTCAGATCGCGAAAGGTGTAGCCGTCAATCATGGTATGCGTTGATAGGATTG
>DCTT01000026.1:0-40784 GCA_002329295.1 Eubacteriaceae bacterium UBA1433 | reverse complement strand
TTTATTATATTATATATCATCTAAAAAAATAATCAACAGCAAAACATCGAAACTTACTGGCTGAAAAAGGAGCAAATTTAAAAAATGTAAATTGAGCAGAGAAAAAACATTGCTTTTTTGAAAACACGGAATTATGATATAAATGCGACAGTAGTTATTGTTGCGATTCAGATAAAAGCAAATATTGCGCTAATCACGAAGAAATTCTGAGGGAGAAGGCTGCAGTGATATTGTCTCATATTAAAAGATACAATCTTGCGCCTATCCGGCGCAATTTTCATTTCAGAAATTTTTAAAAGAGCAAATGGAGAAAAGTCGAATGGATACAAGAATTGCATTAATCGGCATTATTGTGGAAAATTTAGATGCGGTGGATAAACTCAATGAGTTGTTGCACCAATACGGTAAGTATATTGTAGGGAGGATGGGTCTGCCTTATCGAGCTGCAAATGTATCTATCATCAGTGTGGTGGTAGATGCGCCTCAGGACAGTATCAGTGCACTGTCGGGGAAGATTGGCATGTTGCCGGGCATTCGTACGAAGACAATTTATTCGAAGTTGTCGACAGCGAAATAATATCAGTGAATGTGGATAAATAGAGAAACTTATATGCAGTACGGCGGGTGTATGCTTAATGAGCGTAAAATGAAGTATCGAATCGGCTGTGCAAAATATCAAAACATTTCATCAATAACTACAGAATTTTAACCGCTTGTTTAAGCGGGATTTTCAAACCG
Source organism: Eubacteriaceae bacterium UBA1433 (assembly GCA_002329295.1). Classification (GTDB taxonomy): domain Bacteria; phylum Bacillota; class Clostridia; order Eubacteriales; family UBA1433; genus UBA1433. Next base: position 40,046 of record DCTT01000026.1, on the reverse strand, counting down.
AGTATTTGACCATTTGAGGATGCATATCCAATATTTGAAAAATAAGTGAGCGACTTGCGACAAACTTTTCTTTTTATTTTAATTATTCTAAGTCAGTAAAAAAAGTTCCTAAAAATATAGTCGCTGTTTTTTGTTCCTTTGCGTAGAATAATCAGAGATATCAAACGGAGCAGGTGCTGTTGTGAAAAAAACAATTGCCGGTATGAAAGAAAATTTTTTTCAAGATCGCAATTTTTCGCTGTTGTTGCTGGCAGGTATTTTTATCGGCATTGCCAGTGGCATCAACGTGACGATTTTTAATAATTATTTAAGCGATACTTATCATCTTACGGCGCAAGCACGCGGAATCGTCGAGTTCCCGCGGGAGCTGCCCGGCGTGTTTATTGTTGTTGTTATCGGATTGCTTGCCGCACTGGGCAATGTGCGCATAGCGGCTATCGGCACGTTGGCGGCGGCTTTGGGCATGATGGGATTGGGATTGTTTTCGCCCAGTTTTGGCGTGATGCTGATTTGGATGATGCTCTTTAGTTTGGGAACGCATATTTTACTTCCGATGATTCCGGTAATTGGCATGGGTTTGTCGCAACGCGGAGAATATGGGGCGAGGTTGGGACGATATGGCGCTTATAATCTGTCTGCCACAATCTTCGGCTATGCAGTTGTATGGTTGGGATTTAAATATTTGCATCTGACCTATCAAGGCGCCTTTGTGATTGGCGCAATCTTTTTTGTTTTAGCGGCGTTTGCTTTTCAAAACATGCAAAGAAAGAAAGCAGAGGTAAAAAAGCAACCCAAATTTGTTTTCCGAAAAGAATACAAGCTCTATTATGTACTCAGTGTTGTCAACGGTGCGCGAAAGCAGGTTTTTTTGACCTTTGCTCCCTGGGTGTTGGTGCAGTTTTTTCATGTAGATCCGCCTGTTTTTGCTGTGCTGGGTGTGGTAGTTGCCTTTGTGAGCATTTTGACACGCACTTTGGTGGGCAGAGCCATTGATTATAAAGACGAAAAATTTATCCTGACTGTGGAGGCAAGTATTGTCATTGTCATTTGCCTGGGCTATGCTTTTGCTTCCAAATTGTTTGCGCCTGCTGTAGCACTGATTATTACTGCTGTGTGCTATGTAATTGACAACTCCATGAGCGTGGTGGAAATGGCGCGGTCTACGTATTTGAGAAAGATTGCACTGTCTTCGGAAGAGGTGGCGCCGACCTTGGCGGCAGGGACAAGTTTTGACCATATTGTTGCCATGACCATCCCGTTTTTTGGCGGACTGTTGTGGATGAAGTTCGGCTATGAATATGTATTTTTTGCCGCTGCGGCAATCGGATTGTTAAATTTGATTTTAGCCCAGCGAGTATTTACGCGCGCTTTGCAGGATTAACTTGCTTTGGCAAATGATGCACAAGTAAAAGAAGAGATGTATAAAATCATTGCGTTAGCTTGCAGAGCAGATGTCGTTGTCTTTAAAAAACGCAGCAGGTGTTTTGCAGCGGTTATCACGGATATTTTGCTGACTCGGACGGGCATTGTTAGGAAGTCGCCTGGAAATTCAAATTTGTTTTGATGAAAACGGGATGCTGTTTTTTGATGAAAAATAGCAAATGAAATATTATTTCACTCAAAAGAGGGCTATCAGCCCTCTTTTGTTTAAAACCATTTTCGTTTTTTGAAATACCAAATAATAGAAATCGAAAAAATCAACGAGGCGGCAATAATAACGGGATAGGCATACCGAAAATGAAATTCCGGCATCATCAGATTCATGCCGTACCAGCCCACCAAAAGCGTCAATGGGGCAAAAATCACCGTAATTACCGTAAAGAGTTGCATGATTTTATTGGCGCGCATATCTACTTCCATTTGATACATTTCTCGCACTTCGCTGGCAAAAGTGAGCAAGCGGGCAGTGTTTTCTAAAAGACGGTCAAGTTTGCTGCCGAGAATTTTAAAATATTTTAATGTGGCGTCATCAAAAAAATTATTTTCGTTCCAACTGAGGCTTTCAATGATGTCGGAAAATTGTTCATAATATTGTTTCGTAAGGCGAACGATACGGGAAACGGCAATGGCCTTTTGCGAGTAATTGACGTTTAGATGTTCATTAGACAAAATTTCATCTTCTATAATAGAGAGACGGTCTTCAATTTTTTCCAGTTCGTCCAAATCGTCGTTGAGTTGGGAGTTGAAAAACAAATACAGAATTTTGCCAAAAGAGGCCGAAGTATCCGTTTCGATGAAATGGTCAAAAAATTTGATGATTGCAGTAGGGTCTTCGCTGACAAACTGCAGCAATTTATCTTGTAAAAATATATGCACCACAGGTGAAGAGGGAGAAGATAAAAAGTTATGGAGCGGCAAGCAAATGACATCCAAGCGGATATGAGACTCGTATCGGGGAGCGGTGTTGGAAAGGGTGGAGGTGTAAACGGTATCGAGGACGGATTTATCGAATACAGTATCTAAAAACGCTGTCGGCGTACTTACAATGATGTATTTTTTGCTGCGTTGAGGGCGAAAATCGTTGAGGGTATTTTGAAGAACACGAAGTTTGTTGGAGTGCATGACATAAATCATAAGAAACCTCACAAATGATATTAAAATAATTTTATCATAATTTTTGTGGACTTGTGAAAAATTGCAGAAAAAAGCGTATTGACAAAAAAAGCAAAAGTGGTATAGTGTTATTAGCACTCTACGTCATTGAGTGCTAAAACTAAAATAAATGGAGGCGCGATCTATGGCGAAAAAACAATTTAAAACCGAATCAAAACGATTATTGGATTTGATGATTCATTCTATTTACACTCACAAAGAGATTTTTTTGCGCGAACTGATTTCCAATGCCAGTGATGCTATCGATAAAATCTATTATAAAGCATTGACGGATGAGAATATCACCTTTCGTAAAGAAGATTATTATATTAAAATTACGGCAGACAAAGCAAAACGCACGTTGAGGATAGAAGACACGGGAATTGGTATGACAAAGGCGGAACTGGAGGACAATTTGGGCGTCATTGCCAAAAGCGGATCTTTGGATTTTAAGCAAGCCAACGAGACGGAGAAAGACTACAGCCTGATCGGTCAATTTGGTGTCGGATTTTATTCGGCGTTTATGGTGGCAAAAAAAGTAACAGTGTTGACCAAGGCCTTGAATGAAGAGGAAGCTTATCAATGGGAGTCAAAAGGGGCGGACGGCTACACGATTGTGCCTGCCGAAAAAGAAAGTGTCGGAACTCAAATTGTTTTGGAGTTGAAAGACAACACGGAAGAAGAAAACTATGACGAGTTTTTGGAAGAATACCGCCTGCGTTCGTTGATTAAAAAATATTCGGACTTTATACGCTATCCGATCAAAATGGACGTGAAAACCAGCGTGAAAAAAGAAGGGACAGAAAACGAATATGAAGAAGTAGTCGAAGAGCAAATCATCAACAGCATGGTACCCATTTGGCGCAAAAACAAAAATGAACTGACTGATGAAGATTATGAAAACTTCTATCACGAAAAGCACTATGGATTTGACAGCCCCATGAAACATATCCACATTTCCGTGGACGGGGTCGTGCGCTATAATGCCATACTCTATATTCCTGAAAAAACGCCCTTTGATTTTTATACGAAAGAATATGAAAAGGGGTTGGAGTTGTATTCTAACGGCGTACTCATCATGAACAAATGTGCGGATTTGCTGCCGGATTATTTTGGTTTTGTTCAGGGCATGGTAGATTCCGAAGATTTGTCTTTAAATATTTCCAGAGAATTGTTGCAACATGACAGACAACTGCGATTGATTGCAAAAAATATCAAAAATAAAATTAAATCGGAACTCTTGGATTTGCTAAAAGAAGAGCGAGATAAGTATGAAACATTTTACAAGTCTTTTGGGCGACATCTGAAATACGGTCTCTATGCGGATTACGGCATAAATCGGGAAGAGTTGGAAGATTTGTTGCTGTTTTATTCTTCCACGGAGAAAAAGATGGTAACGCTGGAAGAATATGTCTCACGAATGAAAGACGAACAAAAATATATTTACTATGCAGCCGGCGAATCCATTGAGCGCATTGATCAGTTGCCGCAGGCGGAAGCAGTGATGGAAAAAGGATATGAGGTGCTGTATTTTACGGACGACGTAGATGAATTTGCTATCCGCATGTTGATGAAATACCAGGAAAAAGAATTTAAATCCGTATCCGAGGGAGATTTGGGCATTGAAAGCGAAGATGAAAAAGATAAAACGGCTGATATAAGCCCTGAAGATGCCGAGATGTTGAAATATATGGCAGAGTTGCTAAAAGACAAAGTGAAAGATGTTACAGTGTCAAAGCGGCTCAAACGGCATCCGGTGTGCCTTTCCAGCCAGGGACCGGTTAGCATTGAGATGGAAAAGGTGCTCAGCGCCATACCGAGCGAACAGAAGATAGCGGCAGAAAAAGTGCTGGAAATCAATCGGGACAGTGAATTGTATTCGGTTTTGCAAGATGCCTATGCAAATGACAAAGAAAAATTAAAAGATTATACGGAACTGTTATATAACCAGGCGCTGCTTATTGAAGGATTACCCATTGAGGATCCGCTGAAATTCAGTACGGATATTTGTAAATTAATGAAATAAAAAACAATTCTAAAGGCGTTCTGAATAAAGAAACCAACGACAAAAAGAACAGCATAGCCGTTTTGCTATGCTGTTCTTTTGTGTTGTATGTCTTATTTCAGACTTTTTCGGTAGTTCGATTGAAGTCAAATGTACCGACAAAATGATACATTTATATTGATAAGAATAATAGAGTTCTTCCGTCTCCCTGCTTTGCTCGGGTATTTGATTTTTTTGTCAGTCTGTTTGTTCTCAATCCTTTAAAAAGGTCGACACTGTTTGATGTTTGCCTGCTGTCTTGTTTCAGAGAGTTTAAGGGTTTTTTNNAACGCGAGAGGTGCAAAGATGAAAATTACAGTCATTACCGGAAGCCCTCATAGAAAGGGTACATCCGCATTGCTGGCCGATGAATTTATTCGAGGCGCCAAAGAGGCGGGGCATAGTGTCGTGCGTTTTGATGCAGCTTTTGAAGACATTCATCCCTGTCGTGCCTGTGATTATTGCATCACAGAAGCTGTCGGGTGCGTGCAAAAGGATGCGCTGACATCGTTGATGAGTCAATTGGTTCAGACAGAGATGATTGTTTTTGTTACTCCGTTGTATTATTTTGGTATGTCGGCACAGATGAAAACGGTGATTGATCGCTTTTATGCAGTAAATACAAAGATTATGGGCAATAAAGAAACAGTCTTGCTGGCTACGGCGGAAGACGATGATTGTCGGGTAATGAAGTCTTTGGAGATGCATTATCAGACAATTATTGATTATCTTTGCTGGGAACATGCAGGCAAGGTGCTGGCAACAGGTTGCAAAAAACGAAAAGATATTGAAAATACAAACTTTCCGCAGCAAGCCTATTTGTTGGGAAAGAGCTTGTAATATACGATATTTTTTCGGGAGAAAATCATGCGCAGAAAAGACAGAGAAGTCACGGACAGAAGCGAAATATTGGCGATTATGAAACAGTGCGATGTGTGTCGCATTGCCTTTGCTTGCGACGAATATCCTTATATCGTGCCTATGAATTTTGGATTGACGGAAACAGATGGCGAAGTGACGCTTTATTTTCATTCGGCGTTGGAAGGCAAAAAGCTTCGTGCCCTTCAACAAAATCCCAAAGTGGGTTTTGAGATGGACAGAGGTCATGAATTGATTGTAGGGCAAAGTGCTTGCGACTGCACCATGGCCTATGAAAGTGTAATCGGCTATGGCATCATGGAGATTTTGGAAGAAAATGAGAAAGAAAAGGCGCTGGGCTTTTTAGTGGCGCACTACAGAGAATCAGAGGAAATTGTTTTTGAAAAAGCGATTTTAGACAAAACAGCCGTACTCAAATTAACCGTAGAAAAAATGACGGCGAAGAGGCTGACAAAATAAAATAACAAACAAAAAAACAGGTGAGATAAGGATGAAGATCGCAAGAAACGGCTACGATTGGTTTGCGGATTTGTTTTGCGTGCTATTATTGGCAGGCGTTTTCATTTATCTTGCGTTTGGCTGGAAAGCTATTCCTGAGCAGATACCGGGACATTATAATGCTGCGGGATTGATAGATAGATGGACGGATAAAAAAGAACTGTTTGTTTTGCCCATTATTGCGTTGATTATGTATGTCGGGATCACTGTATTAGAGCAATTTCCCCGTATTTGGAACACAGGTATTCGCATTACCAAACAAAATGCCCGTAGGGTTTATCGAACGTTGAAAAATATGATTGCTACGATAAAATGGCAGATGGTGTTGAGTTTTATTGTGATTACATTGTATTCGTCTCTAGCAAAACCGTTGCCCTCATGGTTTACGGCGTTATGTTTGATATTGATTTTTGGTACGTTGATCGGCTTTTTTATCCGTTTGTTCAAGGTGAGATAAAAAATCGTGTTGCAAGAAGTGTTTTTGTGTTCTGTCTGAAATAATTGATACAAATAAGAAGCGGTGTGATAAAAATAAACAGTAATATAAAAAAAGACCGAAAACGGGCTTTTTTTAGTCTATATTGCGCAGAGTGATTTCGCCTGAATGAAGGGTATGTATTTTCCCCTCTTTATCTCGCACAATCAGTCCGCCATTATCTGCAACATCAAGGGCCAAAGCTTCATGCCATTGGCTCTGTGCAAAATAAGAGATTTGTTTGTCCAGCACAAAAGAACGCGAGCGATATTCTTTTAAAAACTCCTTTTGCGTAAAGTCTGCATAAAGATCCATAAATTCATTGACGATTTCAGCAATGAGATGACTGCGCGTAACAGAGGGGATTTCATCAGAAAAAATGGAGCCCGCACGTGACTGAAGTTCTGTCGGAAACGCATGGGTAGGGGTCTTGAAGTTTACACCGATACCCACGATGACGCTATCTACCAATCCGGTTTCACAGTTGGTCATAGCTTCTGTTAGAATACCGCATATTTTTTTTTCGTCTAAGTAGATGTCGTTGAGCCACTTGATAAAGCAGGGCTTTTTACAGGTTGATTCAATGGCACGACACACCGCCACGCCGGCGGCGGTGGTAAGCAATACCGTATCGGAAATATCGGTTTGCGGACGTAAAATCATGCTCATATAAATGCCGCTGTGGGCAGGGGAATAAAAACTTCGCCCCATTCTGCCTCGCCCTGCCGTTTGCGTATTGGCGACAATCACAGTTCCTTCGGCGGCGCCGTCTACCGCCATTTTTTTTGCTGCCTGGTTCGTAGAATCAATGCTTTCATAGACGTGTAAAGAAAAAGAGCGATATTCGGATTTCAAAAAATGATAAATCGCACCTTTCGATAATATATCCGAAGAAGGCAAGAGCGCATAGCCCTTCTTGGGTGCAGAATCAATTTCGTATCCGTCGCGGCGCAAGGCCTCGATAGCCTTCCACACAGCAGCACGGGAAACTTGGAACATCTCGGCCATTTGCTGACCGGAGACATAAGAAGGACGGTTTTCTTCTAAATTTTGTAATACAAAGTCTTTGAGTGACATTTTTTCACCTGTAATGCGTGTGCAGTATGGTAGATATTATAGGGGATAGAAAGGTATTTTTCAACGTTGCTTTATTTTGGGCAAAATTTTCATGCCAAGCAAAGAGGCAAGCAACGCTTTAAGGATATCTCCGGGCAAAAAGACAAGGCAGCCCGCTTTGACGGCTCCGCAAAAGGTGATTTCCGTATGCATTACCTGATGTAAAATGAAGTACATATAGGGAATGCCTAATAAATAGATGAAAAAAATGCCTGCAAAAGCAATAAGTAAAATCTTAAAGAAGAATATTGACCCTTTCGATGGATTTTGCAAAGAATCGGGCTTTGCAGGTGGATACAAATATTTCTCGGCAAGAAAACCTACCAAATAAGCAGCGACAATAAAGCCGATTAAAAAGCCGAAGCTCGGTTTGAATACAGAGGAAAGCCCGCCGGTGAATCCTGAAAAGACCGGCAAACCAAAAAGACCCAAAGCGATATAGATGAGTTGTGAAAGAGCGCCCAAACGCGCGCCGAACAAAATACCTGCAAGGAGTACAAACAAAGTTTGCAGGGTGATGCTCACAGGACCTATAGGAATTGCCAGAAATGCACCCAATGCCGTCAGTGCGGCAAAGAGTGCTGTTAAAGCCATAGATCTTGTGGATAATGTCATAATGCCCTCCTATTGTAAACCTAAAAACATAAAAAAGTTTACAATAGGAGGGCATCGGTGTCAAGTCAGAATTTAAAAACTGAAAAGGGTATCATCACACAACAACAAAAGAATTTTGTGATGTTGTATTTTTTTTTGATTAAATTACAGCGCATTGTATTTTTCGATAAATTGTTCCAGTTTTTCGGCGCTTTGTTCAATACAGTGTCGACATTTAATTGCCGGATCGGGATCAGCATGCATCAGCATGATATAGGGACAATCCAGGCTGCCAAACGTGTTGATGAACCATTGGGTGTATTCGGCACAAAAGGCACGCAGTTTTGTATGATCAAAAGGTTTCGGCGCTCCCCAGAGCACACCGCCTACCGCCAAAGCGCCCAAAATAATTCCGCAGGTTCTGCGGCACCCCATGCCTCCGCCAAAAGGGATAATGGCGTTGATGGTTTGTTGGCTGAGATTTAAGTTGTATTTTTTGTTGGCTGCAAGAATCATTTGTTCTGCACAGCTGTAGCGATAAAGCGGTTTTTCTTCTTCGCTGAGTTCCGGATTTTCTGTTAAAAATTCTTGTATGGCATCTTTCATGGTATATATTCTCCTCCGATTAGATTTTGTTTCTGCAATAACACACAAGTTTTGTTTTTGCCTGTAAAGACTTTTGTCTGAAATGTTGAATCGTTCTCCGAATATTTCGAGTACGCCAACCCTTGTCAACGAACGGCAAGTTTCGATGCGACAATCTTTTGAGCAGAGTATTTGTTACCATATCGTTGAAAAAACGATGACTGTTTACCATCGATTTTGTTAAAATTTGCTATATTATATCATAGATTTTAATTGTTTAAAATAATGGATATTTTGCAAAGCATAAAAAACAAAGAGAGTGAAAGGCGAGGAAAAGCTGTGATACAATAGAAAAAAACAGGAGGGGTGAAAAATGGATTCTTCGAGAAAAGTTACACAGGGATTTGGTCCGATATACGATCGTGAAAGCCGTATATTGATTCTCGGAACCACCCCTTCTGTGGCTTCGGTAAAGCAGGGATTTTATTACGGCCATAGTCGTAATGTGTTTTGGCGTGTGTTGGCGGAAATTTTCGATGAAAGTATCGGACAAAGCAAAGAAGAAAAAATTGCTTTTTTACACAGACGCCATATTGCACTGTGGGATGTGCTGGCATCTTGTGATATAAAAGGGTCGTCAGACAGCAGCATCAAAGAGCCTGTAGCCAATGATTTGAGACCGTTGTTAAGTGAGACAAAAATCAACATCGTTTTTACAACAGGAAAAAAAGCGACAAAACTCTATGAAAAACTGTGCTTTCCTTTGACAGGCATTGAGGCAATCTCCCTTCCCTCCACGAGTCCGGCCAATGTTGCCAATTTCTGTTATGAAGACATTGTGCGCCATTATCGAATCATCAAAGAAGTACTGGACTGAATTCTATATTTTACAGCGAAGGGCAATTGTGTTAAAATGCTTGGGAAAACAGAAAGGAAGTGAACAATATGGTTGTGATTACGATGGAAAACGGCAAAAAAATCAAAATCAAACTTTACGAAGAACATGCACCGATTACGACGAAAAATTTTATCGATTTGGTGAACAAAAAATTTTATGACGGATTGATTTTTCATCGTGTGATCAAAGGATTTATGATTCAAGGCGGGTGCCCCGAGTCAAGAGGAACCGGAGGACCGGGCTATCACATAAAAGGGGAATTTGCGGCCAACGGGGTAGACAATCCGCTCAAGCATACGCGAGGGGTTCTGTCAATGGCACGCGCCCAGCACCCCGATTCGGCAGGGAGCCAGTTTTTTATCATGCATCAAAATTCTCCGCATTTAGACGGACAATATGCGGCTTTCGGTGAAGTGATTGAGGGCATGGATGTAATAGATGAGATTGCAGAGACAAAAGTGGATTTTTCCGACAAACCGCTTACGCCGCAAATCATGAAAACAGTCGTAATAGAAGACGACGAAGCATAATTCAGGGAAATATATCCTATCAACAGCATCCTTTTGGAACTTGCCAAGAGGATGTTTTTTATAAAAATACCGATAAAGACATATACAAAGTATGAAAACAGTGATGAGAAAGCAAATAAAAAAACATGAGCGATAGTCAGGCAAGGTTTATATAGAAAAGAGGTTTCTCTCGACAAAAATTGTGATATAATACAGCATTACGGAACGTGAAAAAAGGATGAACATAATGAGTAAACTACTTTCTTCGCTCAATGAACAGCAAGCATATGCTGTGATCAATACCGAAGGCCCGATGCTGATTTTAGCCGGCGCGGGAAGTGGAAAAACCCGTACGATTATTCATAAAATTGCCTATATTTTGGAGCAAAACAAAGCGATGCCTGATGAAATACTGGCGCTTACCTTTACCAACAAAGCTGCCCAGGAAATGAAAAACAGAATTGCAAGTATGGGTCTTTATCATGCGGAACGTGTGTGGATGTCGACGTTTCATTCATTGGGTGCACGCATTTTGCGCCGTCATGCTGCCTTAATCGGCTATACTTCCGATTTTGTGATTTATGATGAAGATGACAAAAAAAAGCTCATCAAAGAATGCGTAAAACAATTGGATGGGCTTGTGCCGGAAATAAGTTATGAAAAATATATTTCTCGTGCCAAAGAAAGCCGTATCAGTCCTCAAGAGTATGAAAATGTCATGGAAGGCAAAAATAATTACGTGCAACAAATAGCGCAAATTTATGGGCTTTATGAAAAAAGGCTCAAAGAATGCAATGCCATGGACTTTCAGGATTTGTTATCCAATATGGTTTTGCTTTTTGAAGAGCATCCGGCAGTGCTTGAATATTATCAAAAAAAATTCAAGTATATTTTAATTGACGAGTATCAAGATACCAATTATGTACAATATTTGTTGACGGCTCAACTTGCCCAAAAACACCAAAATCTCTGTGTATGCGGCGATGATGATCAAAGCATTTACGCTTTTCGCGGTGCGGATATACGCAATATTTTGGAATTTGAAAAAGATTTTCCGGCAGTAACCACCGTTAAATTAGAACAAAATTATCGCAGCAGCGGCAATATTATTCGAGCTTCCAATGCCGTGATTGCCAACAACATGCAGCGAAAAGGCAAGAGGTTGTTTACGAAAAACGAAACGGGTCAAGCCGTTGTGTTTCGGCATTGTTATGACGGCAGAGAAGAAGCGAGATATGTGGCAAGCGAAGTGCTCAAGCGAAACATGAAAGGCTTGAGTTATGACGCCATGGCGGTGCTTTATCGAACCAATGCGCAAAGCCGCGCCTTTGAAGAAATGTTTCTTTCCAATGCCATACCCTATCAGCTGATCGGGGGCATGAAATTTTATGATCGCGAAGAAGTCAAGGATATTCTGGCATATTTGCGTCTGGGCGTAAACGGTCAAGACGATATCAGCTTTATGCGCATATACAATGTGCCGAGACGGGGCCTCGGCACCGGGGCGCTGCAGAAAATACGCCAATTTGCCGACTTCAAGTCTTGCAGCTTGATGGCGGCGGCAAGCTATTATAATGAAATTCCTGCTCTCTCCGCAAAAGCCAAAGCAGGGCTCAAGGGATTTTATCAAGTGATCGAAGGCATTCGCAGCCGTATAGAAGAAAAGGAAAGCATTGGCGCCATCACCAAATACATTTTGGATGAAATTGCTTATTTTGATTATTTAGATTCAAAACCGGATACTGCCGAACAGAAAACAGAGAACGTCAATGAATTGATTTCTTCGATGTATGAATTTGAACAAAACAGTGAAGAGACAGGCGTCGCGGCATATCTGCAGCATGTGTCATTGATTTCCGCCATTGATGAAAGCGGCGACAGTCAAGAGAGAGTGAATTTGATGACAGTGCATAACGCCAAAGGACTGGAGTTTGACGCGGTGTTTTTGGTCGGTATGGAAGAAGGTTTGTTTCCGCATTTTGGTTCTTTGATGGAAAACAATAACGAAGAAGAACGGCGATTGTGTTATGTGGGTATGACGAGAGCAAAGCAGGCGCTTTACATGACGGCAGCGAGAGAGCGATTGATCAGAGGACGATTTGAACGCTTTTCCATTTCCAGATTTGTCTTTGAAATAGACAGAGAGTGCTTGGATGAAATAGGACAAAAAGCGCTTTATGCTATTGAGAAGGGGCAAAAACAGTTCGAGTTGGAATATGATTTTGCTGACAGAGAGTATTATTCTCCGCAAGGATTGACGGGGGCAAATGCAACGACACAAAGCAAAAGGCTTCAAACAGAAGAGAGATTGCAAAAAAAATCCGGAAGCATGCTGGATGATTTGAAAGCAGGAGACAAAATTAAGCACGAGCAATTTGGTATTGGCACAATTATTTCGGTAAAAGGCGAAGGAGAGGGACAGATTTTGCAAGTGGCGTTTGTACAGATGGGCATTAAAAATTTGCTGACGCAATATGCGCCGATTACAAAAGTGTAGTAAGGAGAGTGGAAATGGAATCTGCACAGGCAAAAGAGCGAATTCAAAAATTGAGACAAGAATTACGCTATCATAACGACCAGTATTATTTATATGACGATCCTCAAATCAGTGATGCGCAATATGACAGCCTGATGCGCCAACTGATAGATTTAGAAAATGAATACAACGACCACGATCCCTTGTCGCCCAGCGTAACGGTGGGAGGAGGCGTGCTGGAGGGGTTTGAAAAAGTTACGCATCAAACGGTTCAGCTCAGCCTGGCCAATGCCTTTAATGAGGGCGAGCTGAGGGATTTTGATCATCGGATTCGAAAAACGGTATCGAATTATACCTATAGCGCCGAATATAAATTTGACGGACTTTCCGTGATTTTGCGTTATCAAAACGGCAGATTCGTACAGGGAGCTACGAGGGGCGACGGAATGATCGGCGAAGACATTACGCAAAATATCAAAACCATTCAAACACTGCCGAAAAAAATTAACTTTCAGGGCAATCTTATTTTGCGCGGTGAAGTCATTATCAAGAAAAATGATTTTATACAGCTTAACCAAGATAGGGAGGAGCAGGGATTGGCGGTCTTTGCCAATCCGCGAAATGCAGCGGCAGGTTCGCTCAGACAATTGAATGTGGCCGTCACGAAAACACGTCCGCTGGATATTTTCATCTTTCATGCAGATGAGGTGGAAGGAAAAGAATTTGCAAACCATAGAGAAATGATGTTTTTTGTTTCAAGTCTGGGTTTTCCCGTGAGTCCGATTGAGACCATGCACAATATAGAGGACGTGATTGCCTATTGTCGTCAGATGCAGCAAAAAAGAGAAGAACTGGTTTATGAAATAGACGGGTTGGTATTTAAAATAGATGAATTGGCGCTGCGCGCCAAACTGGGCAACACGGCCAAAAATCCTCGCTGGGCAATTGCCTATAAGTTTCCTGCCGAAGAAAAGGAAACCAGACTGACAGATATACAAATACAAGTGGGCAGAACAGGTGTGCTTACTCCGGTGGCAAGTTTGGAACCTGTGCATATCAGTGGTTCTTTGGTCAGTCGCGCCACGTTGCATAACGAGGATTTTATTGCACAAAAGGATATTCGCATCGGGGATAGCGTAGTTGTGCGCAAGGCGGGAGAAATTATTCCTGAAGTTGTGCGTGTAAATTTGGCAAAGCGTCCTGCCGATGCACAGGTATTTACGTTTCCGACTTCTTGTCCGGCGTGCGGATATGAGGTGAGACGAGAAGAGGGTCAGGCAGCAGTGAAGTGTGTCAATATTGCCTGCCCTGCAGCATTTCTGAGACGAATCATTCATTTTTGCAGCCGTGATGCGATGAATATCGAGGGAATGGGGCCGGCGGTGTGTGCAGCATTGTATAATGCGAAACTGATAAAAGAAGTTTCGGATATCTATCGTCTCAAAGACAAGAGGCAAGAAATAATGCAACTGGATAAAATGGGCGAAAAATCCACGGAAAATCTTTTAGCTGCCGTTGAACAATCCAAGCAAAACGATTTGAACAAGCTGATTTTTGCGTTAGGTATTCCTCTGATCGGACAGCGGGCGGCAAAACTGCTCGCGGGTCATTTTCGCACAATGCAGCGTTTGATGGAAGCGAAAGAAGAGGAGATTTCTGCCATTTTCGAAATAGGGGAAAAAATGGCGGAAGAAGTTGTAAAATATTTTGCGGATGAATCGCATCGACAAGTCCTTGCTTCTTTGGAGCAGCAAGGTGTGAATATGGCCGATTTATCTGCCGGCACAACGAAAAGCAACCTTTTTGAAGAAAAAACTTTTGTCGTTACCGGAACGTTAAAAAACTATACACGAAACGAAATAAAAGATATAATAGAGTCTCATGGCGGGAAAGTAAGCGGGAGTGTTTCCGCAAAAACAAACTATGTATTGGTGGGACAAGAGCCGGGCAGCAAATATCAAAATGCGATTCGTTTAGGCATTGAAATAATAGAGGAAGAAGAATTTGAAAAAATGTTGAAAGGATCAACCGACGATGCAAATTACTAACGACGATGTAAGACACTTGGCTCTTCTGAGCCGATTGGCTTTTGACGAAGATGAAATCGAGCAAATGCGCGAAAATTTGGTGGATATGATTCACTATGTTGACAAAGTAAATGCCACGCCATGCGATCTGCAGGCGCGCGAACATATACTTTCTTTGCATAACGTGTTTCGAGAAGATGTGGTACAAGAAAGTCTTTCTAATGAAGAAGCGTTGCAAAATGCGCCTGAAAGCGAAGAGATGTATTTTAAAGTGCCGCAAGTCATGGAGGATGAATAACATGAGAATCTGTGATATGCCGTTATTTCAACTCAGCGACATGCTTCGAGATAAAGAAATCAGCGCCAGAGAGCTTGCCGCAGATGTGCTAAAGCGTAGAGAAGAAGTGGGCACTGATGTAGGGGGCTATATTACTGTTTTACAAGAAAAAGAAATTTTAGAAAATGCGCAAAAGGCGGATGATCGTATCGCTGCGGGCAATCGAAAAGGCAAGATAGACGGAATTCCCTATGCATTAAAAGATAATGTGTGTACGAAAGGCATTTTGACAACCTGTTCTTCGAAATTGTTGAAAAATTTTGTGCCGGTTTACAATGCCACGGTATATGAGCACTTATTGAACGCCGGAGCCGTACTTGTCGGCAAGGCGGATATGGATGAATTTGCCATGGGATCCGCCAACGAAAATTCGGCGTTGGGTTATACAAGAAATCCCTGGGATACAAAAAAAGTGGCCGGCGGTTCTTCCGGCGGAAGCAGCGCTGTAGTGGCGAGCGGTCAGGNNCTCCGACACGGGCGGTTCGATTCGTTTGCCGGCAAGTTTTTGCGGAATCACGGGGTTTAAACCGACGTATTCGGCAGTTTCGCGCTATGGCGTAATGGCATTTGCCTCATCGTTGGATCAGGTGGGTCCGTTAACAAAAGATATTCGAGATACGGCGATTGTGTTGGACGAGATTGTCAAACAAGATGTGAAAGACAGCACGTCAGCGAAAATAAAAACGAACTATGCCGATAATCTTAATGAGGACATTCAGGGCATGCGTATAGGCGTTGATGCAACACTGATAGAAGCCAGTGACGAAGATACAAAAAAAGCAGTGTTGACCGCTATCGAAAAATTAAAAGAATTGGGATGTACGATCATTGATCTTTCTTTTAACCATAACGAAATTATGGTGGCCGTTTATTATATCATCAGTTCTGCGGAAGCCAGCAGCAATCTGGCCCGTTTTGACGGCATCAACTATGGCGTTCGAATAGAGGGAGAAAACATTATTGACACCTATGTCAAGACGAGAAGTTGGGGATTTGGCGAGGAAGTGAAACGGCGTATCATGATCGGTACTTTTGTGTTAAGCAGCGGCTACTACGATGCCTACTACAAAAAAGCACTGCAGGATCGCAGTTTAATTAAAAACAACTTCGATAAAGCCTTTGAAACTTGTGATTGCATTTTGTCGCCGACAACGATTTTTACCGCCTATGATGCGGGAATCAAATTAGAACATCCGACCGATGCCTATTTATCGGATGTGTTTACTCCTGCGGCGAATATTGCAGGGTTGCCGGCGGCAAGCATTCCTTGCGGTTTTGCAAAAAACGGTATGCCTATCGGACTGCAACTGATGGCCAACAGCTATCAGGAACAGACATTGCTCAACATCGCCTATGCATATCAACAAAATACGGATTTTCATTTGCAACGACCTAAGTTGACAAAAGGGGGCAGCCAACATGAAGTATGAAGTGGTTATCGGATTGGAAATTCATGCGGAGTTATCGACCGAAAGCAAAGTGTTTTGCGGTTGCGCGACAACCTTTGGCGCAGAGCCGAATACGAATGTTTGTCCGGTGTGTTTGGGAATGCCCGGCGCGTTGCCCGTATTGAATAAAAAGGCGGTGGAATACATTGTTCGAGCAGGATTGGCGTTAAATTGCGAAATTGCCAATTATTCGAAAATGGATCGAAAAAATTATTTTTATCCCGATCTGCCGAAAGCCTATCAAATATCGCAATTTGATCTGCCTTTTTGTAAAGCGGGGTATTTGGATATAGAAGTAGACGGTTTAATGCGCAGAATAGGCATCACACGGATTCATCTTGAAGAAGACGCAGGAAAACTGGTGCATACTCCGGGAGGTACTTTGGTAGACTATAACAGGAGCAGTATGCCTCTTATCGAAATTGTATCTGAGCCGGATATGCGCAGTGCAAAAGAAGCGGTGGAATATGCGAAAGCGATTCGTAATATTTTGTTATATGCCAAGGTGTCCAACTGCAAAATGCAGGAAGGCGTTTTGCGCTTTGACGCCAATGTATCGGTGCGACCCAAAGGCAGTCAAACTTATGGCACGAGAACGGAAATCAAAAATCTCAGTTCTTTTAAAATGTTGCAAAAAGCGATTGATTATGAATATCAACGCCAAGTATCGATGGTGGAAAAGGGCGAGGAAATACACCAGCAAACTTTGCGCTGGAACGAAACCGGCAATTGCATCATCGCTTTGCGCAGTAAAGAAGATGCCCATGATTATCGATATTTTCCTGACCCCGATTTGTTGCCGGTGATACTCAGCGATGAATTTATTGAAGACGTAAAACATAAAATGCCGCAGATGCCTGATGAAAAGAAAAAAATGTATATCGAAGAGTTTCAACTCAGCGAATATGATGCACAGGTGTTGACGGCAAATTCGGAGCTGTGTGCCTTTTATGAAGAAATTTTGCAGGATTATGATGAACCGAAAACGGCGGCAAACTGGGTAAATGTGGAACTGATGGCACTGCTCAATCAAAATGACATGTTGGTTGAAGAGCTGGCCTTCAGCGCCGGTAATATGGCGCAGTTGTTGAAAAACATTCAAAGCGGAAAAATCAGCGGCAAAATGGGTAAGGGAGTTTTGTCGGAAATGTTTGAAACGGGAAAAAGTCCGGAAGAGATTATTTCGGCCAAAGGATTAAGTCAAATCAGCGACACAGCAGAATTGGAAAAAATCATCGATAAAGTACTTGCGGAGAATCCTGCCAGTGTGGCGGATTATCAAGCAGGCAAAGAAAAAGCAATCGGGTTTTTGGTAGGTCAAGTGATGAAAGCAACCAAAGGAGCGGCAAACCCGCAAAGCGTGAATGAGATTTTGCGTGAAAAACTGAAAAAATAAACCAAGGTAGAGAGATGGGCATGAAGAAAAAACATCGCAATGTTTTGTCAATCATTTTGATAGGTCTTTTTCTGTTCTCTTCTTGCACAAATATGCATGCCTCTTTGGCAGAGCAACAAGTGTTGCGCAGCGTTATGCCAAAGGATCCGAAAACGATTGATCCGCAAAGAGCAGAAAATGAGACGTCATTTTTGATTGTCAGCAATGTGATGGAAGGATTGGTGCGTATCAACTATCAAGGGAAAGTGGAACCCGGCCTTGCAAAGTCATGGACAGTGAGCAAAGACGGGTTGGTTTATACTTTTTCCTTACGAGATGCTTTGTGGTCGGACGGCACACCCGTTACGGCCGCTGATATTGAGCACTCCATGAAAAGAGCGCTGGAACCCGGTTTTTTTTCAAAATATATCTATCAAATGTTTCTCATTAAAAACGCTTATGAAGCAAAATATAAAATGGATCGATCCGGTAATGCGGTCGATATTTCGTTGGCAGAAGTAGGGATTCAAGCGATAGATGAAAAAACATTGCAAATCACGCTCAATGAACCGGCGGCGCAATTTCCGGGTTTATTGGCCAATCCGATATTTATTCCTTCCAAAAAAGAAGCGACGGAACAAGGAGGAGCCTCTTATGGCGCCGGTTTGAATCACTATGTGTTTTCGGGTCCCTTTATTATCACGGAATGGATAAGCGATACAAAAATTTCAATGGAAAAAAATCCGTCCTATTGGGACAAAGACAAGGTGTATTTGTCAAACATTGTGATTGACATTGATGCGCAGACGAGCAACAGTATCGGCAAGTTTCAGCAAGGTGCTTATGATGTGATTCAAATTCCGCAATCATTTATTGCTCAATTTACAGATAAAAAAGAATACCGACAAATGGCGGATACCACTACGTGGTTTTTGCAATTTAATTGTAAAAATAAGTATTTTGCCAATCCAAAAATACGGCAGGCCTTTGCGATGGCGGTGGACAAAGAAATTTTTATCAATCAAGTCCGAAAGGGATTGGGTCTTAAAGCCTATGCATTGAGTCATCCGTTGATTGCGCTGGAAGGAGCCTATCCGTTAAAGGATGCAAAAAAAGAAATTTCTCCGTTATCTTTTCATAAAGGAAAAGCGAATCGATTGTTGGACGAAGGCTTGAGTGAAATTGGAGCAAATAGGGAGCAGATGGCACAAGAGGTCCAGTTTTTAGGCGGAGAAGGAGAAATGTGGCAGAGCATTTCGGATTATTTTGTGCAACAATTTGCAGAAGTGTTTGGCATGACGTTCACTGTGACAAGAGCAAACGACATCCAACGTTTTACCATGATGAAAGACGGACAATATGCGCTGACTTATTCGGGCATAGAGAGCGATTATTATGATCCGCTAAGCAGTTTAGAAATTTTGCAAAGTCAAAATGTAAATAATTTATCGAGCTTTCAGAACGAAGCCTATGACGAAGCGATAGCGAAAATGAAAACGAAACAAACGAGGCGCAAAAAAGTTGTGGTGGAGGCGGAAAAGATTTTGGCAATGGAAGTGCCGCTCTATCCCGTTTGTTATTCAGTATATACCTATGCGATTCAAAACAATGTAAAAAACTTATCGGCAACCCCTACACCCGCTCGTTATGACTGGAAATATACCTATATAGAAAAAACAAAATAAAAGATTTTATTGCAAGAAGTGTCAGCGTCGANNCAACTGCAAAAAACATTTTTTAAATTGAAAGCAAAATGACATAATTAATAAAGGCTGCAAAGGGGACGCCTGGCACACTGTCTTCTTTGACAGCGAATACAAGACAGGCATAAAGGGATACGATAAAATCAGCAGGCAGGTACCCAAACAGAAAGATTTGATAAAATAAAAAGCCATATATGGCTTTTTATTTTATTGCGAGGTTATTCTGTTTCAAAACCTTCCACTTTTGCGTTAAAACTGAATTCTTTGGTGGGGAAGGTACCGTCCAGTGCTTCCTGCCTGAATGCGTTGAGGCCTTCGACCATTTCTTTTCGGATGTTTTTGTATACTTTCACAAATTTTGGCCTAAAGTCTCCATACATACCCAGCAAGTCGTGCGTTAACAGTACTTGGCAATCCACGTAAGGACCTGCGCCGATGCCCAAAATCGGCACATCTACCGCGGCGGTCATGGCCTTGGCTACGCCGGAAGGTACGCATTCCAACACGATAGAAAATACGCCGGCCTCGGTGATGGTTTTTGCGTCTTCAATTAGTTTTTTTGCGCTTTTTGGGGTGCCGCCCTGCACTTTAAATCCTCCCAGAGAAGTGGCTGTTTGCGGCGTTAGTCCCAAATGACCCATCACAGGGATACCTACATTGACAATGGCAGCAATGATTTCAGCCATTTCAACGCCGCCTTCGAGTTTCACACAATCGCATCCGGTTTCTTTTATGAGCCGGGCGGCATTTTCTATCGCCTGTTCTTTGCTGACCTGGTAGGAACCAAAGGGCATATCGCCGACGACAAAAGTATGCGGAGCGCCTTTTACAACGGCACGGGTATGGTGAACCATATCATCCATGGTTACCGGTGTCGTGGAAGAATAGCCCAGCATAATCATGCCCAGGCTGTCGCCGCATAAAATGACTTCGACATCGCTTTCGTTGACAATAGAGGCCGTGGTATAATCATAAGCAGTGGCATAAGCAAATTTTTTTCCTTCCGTCTTGTACTTTTTAAAGTCCAAAACACTCATTTTTCGTTTCATTTTTTCACCCCCGGAGTTCGTTTTTGCCATTATATCATAATTTTGTTTAGAAAATAGAACATTTCAATAGACGATGACAAAAAATCTTAATACAATCTTGAATAATCTTGAATAAGTATGTTATAATACTAAAAACGATTACAGTGTGTAAAAAAATAATAAAATAAGGAGGTTGACATGGAACAACAAACAAAAAAAAGGGGTATCCCTGTTGCACTGGGTATCGGCAGTACGTGGTTTGCTTCGCACTGCGGGGCCGGTTTTGCATCAGGAACTCAGGAAGTCGCATTCTTTTTATCGCGAGCGTGGTTCAGTGCCTTTCTTCCCTTTGTGTCAATGGGAATTTTGGCGATTGCGTACTACATCTCGATGGAGCTTTCCCGCGAATTCGGACTTTATAATTACAAACAATGGTCAGACAAAATTTATTCCCCTTATCAAAAAATATTTTCAATTATCTGGGAAATTGCTTATTTGTCAGTTGGTTTTATTGCAACAAGCGCCTGTCTTGCGGTGGGTGGAGAACTATTGTTGCAAAAATTAAACATTCCGTACTATATCGGCATTGTTATCGTATTTGTGGTGGTCACCATTATTTGTATGTATGGTGCCAAAGCGGTGGTTGCGGCATCCACGGCAATGTCTATTGCTCTGATTATCATGGTAGTCTTTGTTACGGTTGCCGGTATTGCATCAGGCTGGGAAAATTCAAAACAAATGATTGCCGACAGAGTGATTTACACCTCTGTGGGAGATGCCTGGTGGCGCATGCTGGTATATGCGGGATATCAGTGTACGTTTATCGGTACCTTGATGGCTGTCGCCGAAAGCGTAAAAACTAAAGCAAATTCGCGCAATGCCGCTATTGTCGGTTGGCTCATTAATGCCGTTATGCTCGGATTGGTATGCTTTATGCTGATGGGTTATATGCCTGCGGTCAAAACGGAAACTTTGCCGACGCTGTATGTAGTAGATCGGCTGGGCATGCCAGTATTGCAGGTGCTTTATTCTGTAATATTGTTTATAGCTTTGGTCAGCACAGCGGTTTGTTGCGTGTTTGGACCGACACAAAAGTTTTCAATGCAGCTGAAATTCGGAACCGAACGGTCGAGACCGGCTATTATCAGTATCACTTACATGGTATTGGCGTTGGCGCTTTCAACCGTAGGATTGCTGGCTTTGGTGCAAAAAGGATATTACTACGTTGGTATTGCCAATATCCCGTTTACAATTCTTGCGGCGATCTTTATCGGCGGATACAAGCTGAAGAAAAAAAGAGCAGCGAACAAAGAAGCAGCATAAGTTTATTATATCGTTTGGCATAAAAAAGAGGGCAGAAAATTTCTGCTCTCTTTTTATAATTAGAAGGATATTTTTATGAAAAATGTTGTATGATTATAAAAGAGGTGATACATATGGTTTATGAAATGAGAATATATAATATTGCCGCAGGCAAAAGAAAAGAATTGGAAAACCGATTTCAAAATGTTACATTTTCTTTGCTTGAAAAACATGGCATTGAAGTATGTGATTATTGGCTCGACGAAGAAGGAAAGACGCTATGCTATATTTGTCGATTCAGCGACAGTGCTATGCGAAATGGGCAATGGGAGGCCTTTAAAACGGATCCGGAATGGAAAGCGGCGAAAGCAAAATCAGAAGAAAAGGGAGCGCTTGTGGACAAAATAGAGTCCTATGTGGTTATGCGTCCCGATTATATCCGTCCTTTGTGGAAAGAGTAAAAAAACAAAGATGCGCTGCAATTGCACATCTTTGTTTTGAGGTGCTATGTGTAGAAAAGTTAAAATCCTTTTCTGAGGTCATCTAACAGTTCCGTTTTGGAAAGGGTTTTTTCATCTTTCATTTTGATTACCTTTGCCGGATTGCCTGCGACAACGCTGTTGGGTTCTACATCTTTGAGTACAACAGCTCCGGCGGCGATGACGGCCCCGGCGCCGACTTGTACGCCTTCTATCACTACGGCGTTGGCTCCAATCATGACATCATCTCCGATTTGTACAGGTTGTTTGCTGGGGGGTTCTAAAACGCCTGCGAGAACGGCTCCGGCGCCGATATGGCAGCGCTTGCCCACCTGTACCCGTGCGCCTATCACACAACCCATATCCAACATGGTATCCTCGCCGATGCAAGCGCCGATGTTGACCACCGCCCCCATCATCACTACGCACCCTTTGCCGATCAGTACGCCTTCGCGAATAAAGGTGCCGGGTTCAATTCGTGCCTGAAGGGCAGTTGTATCCAGCAGAGGAATGGCAGAATTGCGACGGTCATATTCCAGTCGATAAGATGTAAGACGGTCGGTATTTTGTTCAATAAAGGCCAGCGCACTGTCTGACTCGGCAAAGATAACACAAGAATGACACGGACCGTAATATTCATATCCTTTTAAGTCAGATTCCGTAAAATCGCCCGAAATATAAAGCTTTGTCGGCGTGGTTTTTTGCGCATCCTTGATATATTGTGCGATTTGGTAAGGGTCGGTAAAATCATAGGTTTTTTCGTTCTTCATTCATTTACTCCTGTAATGGATTTATTCGTTAATAATACTGTTCATATCATACATGCCGTTAGGTTTGTCGACGATAAAACGAACGGCTTTGATAGCACCTGCGGCAAAGACTCTTTTGGAAAGAGCCGTATGTTGAATTTGTAATATTTCATCCTGACCGGCAAAAATCACAGTGTGTTCGCCGGGGATCGTGCCGCCGCGAACGGCATGGATGGTAATTTCTTCTTCTTTGCGTTTGGTGCTTTTGCCGTGGCGGCCGTATAAAAATTCTACAGGGCGCCTGATGTTGTTTTTAATGGCATTTGCAATCATCAGTGCCGTGCCGCTGGGGGCATCTGCTTTTTTATTATGGTGGGATTCTACGATTTCGATATCAAATCCTTCAATGTTTTGTACGGCTTTTTCCACCAAATTAACCAGTAGATTGACTCCGTAAGACATATTGGCCGTATGAAAGACGCTGAAGTGATTGCTCAACTCCTTGAGTTTTTCAACGCTGCCTGCTTCAAGCCCCGTAGTAGCAACCAACAGCGGCTTTTTACACCTTTTTGCAAATTCCGACAGCGAAGAAAAGAGGCTGAAATGCGAGAAGTCCACAATCACATCAAAGCTGTCTGCGTCCACATCATCAAAATTGTGATAAACGGGATAGTCGCAGGTATAGCCCGCAATGGGAGAAAAGCCGCCTGAAATTTCAATGTCATCCTGTGTGGTTACAAAATCGGTAATCGTGCGTCCCATGGCGCCGTCACAGCCGACCATAAATATTCTGATCATTTTTTCACCTTCTTATCTGTGTGTCAATGTATAACCAAAGGCTTCCAATGCGGCAGCGAGTTTTTCTCTTTTTTCGCCGGAAAGCTCCACTAAAGGAAGTCGCAAGGGACCTACGTCAAACCCTGTCATGTTCATTGCGGTTTTCAAAGGAATGGGATTGGCATCCATAAACACGGGATGATGCAGTTTGTTTAGTCTAAACTGAAGTTCCTGCGCTTTTTTAACGTTGCCGTTCAAAAATTCAATGACGATATCGTGGTTGAGCTCCGGCTCCATATTTGCCGTTGTCGAAATCACGCCTTTGCCGCCTAAAGCCGTCATGGCGAGAATTTGATCGTCGTTACCTGAGTATACATCAATTCTGTCGCCGCAAAGATCGATAACATCGCAAATCTGACTGATATCACCGCTGGCTTCTTTAACTGCCGCAACATTTTTGATATCTGCAAGTTTGCTAAGGAGCTGTGCGGAAATATTTTTGCCCGTTCGGGAAGGAACGTTATAGACGATAATGGGCAAGTCTACTGCATCCGAAATGGCTTGATAGTGTGCAATGAGACCGTCATCGCTGGATTTATTGTAGTAGGGATTGGCAATTAACAAGCCGTCTGCACCAAGAGATTCTGCCATTTTCGCTCTGCGAATAACGGTTTTGGTGCAGTTGGTGCCTACACCGCAAATGACGGGCAAACGACCGTTGATATACTGAATGCCGTGTTGAAAGAGCACATAAAGTTCTTCTTCATCGATTGTAGGAGCCTCTCCGGTGGTGCCTGCCAAAACAATGGCGTCTGTCTTGCCGTTAATTTGAAAATCAATCAATTCTTCGAGTTTTTTCAGATTGATTCCCTCTTCGTTAAATGGCGTAACCAATGCTACTGCCGAACCTATAAATATACTCATATCCTTTCCTCCTTCTTTGGTCGCCGTTGATGCGACGATTGTTTTATTTTTTTAAATATTTATAAATATTAAATATATTTATCTTGAATTAATTTTTCTGCGATTTGCACTGCGTTGGTGGCGGCGCCTTTGCGGATGTTATCTGCAACGACCCACAAATTCAGGCCGTTTTCGCAGCTGAAGTCACGGCGCACTCTGCCCACAAATACATCATCTTTGTTTTCCGCTGCAACAGGTGTCGGGTAGATGTTATTTTGCGGCTCATCCAACAAGACAATGCCCGGACTGCTCTGAAGCAGTTGTTTAACTTCTTCAAGGTCAAAAGGTCGCTGTGTTTCGACATTGATGCTTTCGCTGTGACCATAATAAACGGGAACGCGCACAGTGGTAGCGGTAATGGCAATCCCATAATCATCGAAAATTTTATGGGTCTCGTTAATCATTTTCATTTCTTCTTTTGTGTATCCGTTTTCCAAGAAACTATCGATATGCGGAATGCAGTTAAAGGCGATGGGATGGGGGTAGAAGCGGTTTTCGCCGCCCTTGATGCCGTTTTCCAAGTCTTGATAGCCTTTGAGGCCTGAACCGGATACCGCTTGATAAGTGGAATAAACAATGCGCTTGATGCGATATGCGTCATGAATCGGCTTCAGCGCTACAACGGCCTGGATGGTAGAACAGTTGGGGTTAGCAATGATATTTTGGTGCCCTTTTATGGCGTGGCTGTTGACTTCGGGAACGATAAGCGGCACATGTTCTTCCATGCGAAAAGCACTGGAGTTGTCTATGACAATGACGCCGTCTTGAGCTGCAATGGGCGCATAACGTAAGGAAGTTTCTCCGCCGGCCGAAAACAGTGCAATGTCGATCTCTTTTTTGAAAGAATTCTCATTCAATTCTTCAAGTAGGTATTGTTTGCTTTGAAACACAACAGGTTTTCCTGCCGAACGGGAAGATGACATCGGATAAAAATTAGCGATCGGAAAATTTCTTTCTTCCAGCACTTGCAGCATTTTTTGACCCACCATGCCCGAGGCGCCTACCATAGCTACGTTATAATGTTTCATTTGATTTTCCCCCTTAAATACAATGAGCCGGCTATGCCGGCTGTAAAAACAAAACAGAATATTTTTACAGATAGCACTCCATCGCTTCAGATGACAGTTTTATGGATGTTGTCCATAATCCCAACAATATCATGGCACAGCCCATGTATTGCTTCGGCAAAACTTCCTTTTGCGCTGTCATCTTCTGCTGCTGTAGGCATCCGACAGGGTACTGATAAGTTTTGCTCCTCTATCCAAGTGTTTTATTCAGATTTCCATTCATTATAACAGCATAATAAAAAAAGTAAAGAGTTTTTTTTGTTTTTCCCACTTTTCCACGGTTTCTGTGGTATGATAATGAGAAAATATATCAGAGCAGGATAATGTGATGTTAGAAGAAATTATTGAAATTCGGCGCGATTTACACAAAATTCCCGAAGAAGGCAATCAAGAATATAAGACGCGGGATTATATTGTCAAAAAACTGAAGGAATATGATATTGCCTATGAGCTGTTTCAAGAAACGGCAGTGTTGGCTTTTATAGATGCGGACAAGGACACGGCGATTGCTTATCGGGCGGATATGGACGGATTGAGTGTCAGCGAATGCAATGAGGTGGAGTATAAGAGTATTCACGCAGGCATGATGCATGCCTGCGGACACGATGGACATATGGCAAGCGTGTTGGCAGCGGCAAAAGTGATGCGAGAAAACAAAGAAAAACTCGCTGAAAATATTCTTTTGATTTTTCAACCTGCCGAAGAAGGACCCGGCGGTGCAAAGCCCATTGTGGACGGAAAAATACTGGAAAAATATCATGTCAGCAAGATTTATGGCACACATGTGTATCCGTTGCTACAAGAAGGAGTCATCGGTGTGCGCAGCGGATATATCATGGCGCAAACAGGGGAGTTTTATATTACAGTGCAAGGAAAGAGCGCCCATGCCGCAGAACCGCACCAGGGGATTGATTCGATTTTGGCGGCGGCTCAATTGGTAACTGCTGTAGATGAAATAAAAAAAGAGTTAAAAAGAAAAGACATTTCTGCCGTTATCAGCATCGGAACATTTCATGGCGGTGAAAGGGTAAATGTGATTGCAGAGACCACCGTGCTTTCGGGAACCATGCGTACCTACGGCAGCGATGTGCGAACAAAAATAAAAGAAAAAATTAACAGGGCTGCCAAGCAAATCGATGAGCGCTGTCGCACAGTGACGACGATTCGTTATATGGATATGTATCCGGCGGTAAAAAACGATGAGGAGCTTTATAAGGACTTTGTTCAAAAAGTGCCTGAAGCGGTGAGTGTGGAACCCAGCATGCTGGCCGAAGATTTTGCTTATTATCAACAGCGGGTGCCGGGGGTTTTCTTTTTTACCGGAACCTATAATGAAAAAAAAGGATATATTTATCCTCTTCATTCCAATCGATTTAATTTTGATGAAAAAATCCTGCTTCAAGTCATGGATATTTACTTGCGCTTGGCAGGTCTGAACCATTTAGAGAAGTAGAATATACGGCAACAAAAGCTATTGCGGATCTAACATATGTGTAATGCCTGTCACATCATCTACCGGCAGAGCAAAAATTATACCTTTGCCGGCTTTGTATAATTCGGCGTGTTCGGTAATGGCACGCATGATTTGTTGTTTCTGCTCGGTTTTAACTACAATCAAGACCACATCCTTTTCGGGTGTGATGGAGATACCGAAAAATTTTTCGTTTTCATTAACTCCGCAACCCCGAGCATGCAAAATGGTTCCGCCTTGAGCACCGGCATCTTTTGCCGTGTCCATGACCGAATCGGCATGACCTCGATTAACAACGGTAATAATCAGTGCAAAGGTATTTTCTTTCATCCTTCTACCTCGTTTTGAAGTTTTAGCAAGTGGTTTAAAGAACATCTGTCAATGGTTTTTAGCGGAATGCTGAAGGCAATACCGCGGCCGGGTAAAGACAGATTCATATACTCATCCAACCCCGCCATAGCATGTTGTATTTGCTCTTCTTCGCCAAGGCTAAAAACAATGTCTTTGTCAACGTCGGCAAGCCCCAGCAAGTTTATCCATTTGGAATCGCAGGTACCGGTGCCGAGAAAAATGATGCTGTAGAGAATATTGTGTTGGCGCAAAAACGCCGATACTTTGTCGCCTTCGTCACGGTTGACAATACAAATCATCAGTTTTAGAGGAGAACAAGGATAGTTTTCCATAGTGATTCCTACCTAAAATTCTATGATGTCATCGCCTGATGAATCATCATCTATTATAGCAGATTCCTGCATTTTTCCAAGTTTTAGTTTATAAAGGATTCCCAGCAATTGTATCACAATCAGAGGCATCATTGTAGCTAAAGCTACAATGCCGAAGGCGTCTTTGAGTATATCGCCCCCGGAGGCCGCAGCTGCTCCTAAGGCTAAAGGTAAAAGGAATGTAGCTGTCATAGGACCCGAAGCAACGCCGCCGGAATCAAAGGCAATGGAAGTAAAGATACGCGGAGCAAAGAAAGTCAGGAAAAGTGCAATGGCGTAGCCGGGGATCAGGAAATAGTACAACGATAGTTGATAAAGTACTCTGAAAAGAGCGAGGCCAACGGCTATGCCGGTACCGATAGACATACTAAATAAAAGAACTTTTGTGGAGATGCTTCCGCTGGTCAATTCTTTGATTTGTTTTGTCAGCACATGTACGGATGGCTCGGCAAGCAGAATGAAAAAACCCATTCCCATTCCCAATGGAATTAATATCCACCGATACGGCAATGAAATCAGATAACCGCCAAGAAAATTTCCGGCAGGAAGAAAACCGATATTGGCTCCCGTTAAAAAAAACACCAATCCTAAAAAGGTATAAAAAAGCCCCAGCAATACCTTGCTCATATATTGTTTCGGGAGCTTTAAGAAAAAAATCTGAAAGAAAACAAACAGTAAAAAAATAGGAAAAAGAGCCAATAATATCTCACTTGCGTGCGTTGTTAATCCTTGGCCTATGATGTCAGCAAGTGAAAGAGGATCAGAGGTTTGCGCTGCAGAGGAGACAGGCTCAGACTTTGAAAAGATGCTCAGCAACATGACTGCTGTGACGGGACCCATGGCACAAACGCCTACCAAACCAAAACTGTCTTCTTCCACATTTTTCCCGCCGCGCACAGAAGCAACGCCGATTCCCAAAGCAATGATGACTGGAACGGTGATGGGACCGGTGGCGATTCCGCCGGAATCAAAGGCCAGACCAAAATACGTTTCACTGGCAAAAAATGCAAGAAGAAAAATAATGCCATAGAAGAAAATAGCGATATAGGAATATCGAACCTGGAAAATAATACGCAAAACGGCAATCATTAAGAAAAATCCGACGCCCAGTGCCACAGAGCCGATGAGGATATTGGAGGGGATGCTGGGCACCTGTGTTGCAAGAACCTGAAGATTCGGCTCAGCAATGGTAATCATAATCCCAATACCGAGGGAGACGACAATCAAAAAAATCAAATTTCTTTTTTCCACGAGTTTCGCACCGATATGCTCGCCCATAGGCACCATTGACAAGTCAACGCCGAGGGAAAACAAAGTCATTCCCGCAATTAATAAAATCGCACCTGACAAAAATTGATACAAAATATCAACGGGAAGGGGAGCGATGCTAAAATGCAATAGTAATACAAATATAGTAATCGGCAATACGGAAATCAGCGATTCTTTCGTTTTGGTTTTTAAGTTTGTGGACACGCATTAACCTCCGATTCTCAAAGATGAGTAGTCAGTTCACCTGTAGGAGACAATATTTTTTTCAGTTGTTTTCGGTCGGTGATAGGAGCAGAGCAAGATCTGTTTTGGCAAATATAAAAAGTCGGTTTTTTATCAATCATATTATATACATCTAAATAAAAAAAGATATCGTCAAGTTGATTTTCATCTGCGATTTTTATCAAAAAAGTGGTGTTGGGGACAAAATATGCCTGAAACAGTCTTTGGATATCTTTTTTATGTTGTTTTAAAATAACGGCAATGACTTCCCTGGAAGGAGAGATTTCTTTCAGTAAAGCGATGTTATAAAAATTATAATTCACTGCATGGGATTGTGCACGAGATGCCATAAAATCGATTTGACGACTAGCGGCATGCTGAATATTCGGTGCAACCATCAGGCGAGAAAAGGTTTGGTAGGCCACTGCAAGAACGGAGTTGCCCGAAGGGACAGCAGAATCATGCAATTCCTTGACAGGGAATAGCAATGCCTCGTTTTGTGTACCTGCGAGAAAGTAGCCGCCTTGTTCTGTATCGGCAAATTGTTCTTCGATTTGCTCAAAGAGCGTAAGCGATTTATGTAGATAATTGATTTCGTAGGTGGTTTCGTACAATTCCAACAGCGCCCATAAATAGTAAGCGTAATCATCCAAATGACCGTTGCCGGACAGGACATTTTTTCGCATGGTGGCAGCGAGAAGGCCCTCTTTGCCGACGAGATGTTTTTCGACGGCTTGCTGTGTGTCAATTGCAATATCAAGATATTTTGTATCACCCAAGATGCGATAGGCATGGGCAAAGGCATATATTGCCATGGCGTTCCAGGAAGTGATGAATTTATCGTCTGTGAGAAGGGACGTTCTCTTTTGTCGAAAGGCATATGCTTGCTCAATCAATACTTGGATGCGCTTATTTTCTGTTTCATAAGAAGCGTTCAACAGCAGGTGAGGAATGTTTTTTCCTTCAAAGTTTCCTTTCGGTGTAACAGCAAAATAATCAGAAAAATAAGTCGCATCTTCCGGCGAAAAAAGCGCACGTATTTCTTCAAAGGTAAACACATAATATTTTCCTTCTTCTCCGTCGCTGTCGGCATCCTGTGCGCTATAAAACAACCCTGAAGAATCACGCATTTCACGGATAAGGTAATACATGATTTTTTCGGAAATATTTTTATAAAGTTCTCTTTTCGTAATCCAATATAAATCCAAATAACAAATCAGCAACAGGGCGTTATCATAGAGCATTTTTTCGAAATGCGGCACCAACCACACTCCATCGGTAGAGTAGCGACAAAAACCATAGCCGATATGGTCAAAAATCCCGCCGCGATACATCTGACGCAGCGTATGTTCGGCCATTGATAAGGCGTTGTCCTCTTTTTTTAGTTGATAATAATGAAGCAAAAATAAAATATTTTGCGGAGAAGGAAACTTCGGAGCTTTGCCAAAACCGCCGAGGTCCTTGTCGTAAGAATCACAGAGTTTCTGATACGCTTTTTGGACAATTTCCGAGGTGTTGACATCAAAATGGTTTGTTGAAAAAGTTTTTTCGTAGTGCGATTGTAAGGTTGCCGCAATTTTATCTCCCGAAGTGAGCAGCTCTTGTCTGTTGTTTTTCCATTTTTCGGCAACAGTATACAGCAAATCCATCAGACCGATCATTTGAAACGTAGTGTATTTGGGAAAATAAGTTCCTGCAAAAAAAGGTTTTTGATCGGCGGTGAGCAGAACGGTCAAAGGCCATCCGCCGGAGCCGGTGAGCATGCGGCAAAAATCCATATAAAGCGCATCAATATCGGGTCGTTGTTCACGATCGACCTTGATGCTGACAAAATGTGCATTTAAAATAGCGGCTATCTCGTCGTCTTGAAAAGATTCCGCCTCCATCACATGACACCAATGGCATGTGGAATAGCCGATGGATAAAAAAACGGGTTTATTTTCCCGGGCAGCTTTTTCAAAGGCCTCGGATTCCCAGGGATACCAATTCACAGGGTTAAAAGCGTGTTGCTGCAAATAAACAGAGGTTTCGTCGATCAGGCGATTGGGCTTTTGGCTCATGGTGATGCTCCGTGTTTTCAATGATAAGGTTCGTACAATGTTTTTTTATTCCTCTATTGGCAGACCCAAAAGCGTTAAAAGCGCCTGATAGGCACCTTGGGCAACGGACAGAGCCTGTTGTGCAAAAGCATCTTTTGCCGAAATGTAGAGTTTCAGTTTAGGCTCGGTGCCGGAAGGTCGAATGATCATTTGATAGGCATTGGTTCGCATGAGGATAATATTGCTTTTCAGCGCATCATCCCTGCGATTGAAATCGTCAAAAGTAACGATGGCATCGTGCCCCAAATGTGTTGGGGGATTTGAGCGCAGCCGGTCCATAAAATCAGCAATGGCTGACGGTTCCATCGATAAAGTTTTATTAAAATCACAAACAAAACCGAACTGTTTGTAAAGATCGTTGATTACGTCAATAAGTGTTTTGCCTTGTTGTTTGTAGTAAGCTGCCGCTTTCAATGCAATGTAGGCTGCTTCGATGGCATCTTTGTCCCTGGCATGTGTGCCCGCCAAATAGCCGCCGCTTTCTTCAAAACCAAAAAGATAATTGTTTTCATCAAGTTCAATTTGTTCGCCAATATAGCGAAACCCAATGAGGACGTTGATGAGTTTGACGCCGTAATGATTGCAAATTTCTTCCGCCAAAGAAGAAGAGACAATGGATTTTACGACAAATTTGTTCGTTAAATTCATATTGGCTTCTTGCATTGCAGAGAGCAAAAATGAAAGCAGAACAAGTCCCGTCATGTTTCCGGAGAGCAGTTCATATTTTCCGTTGTGCAAAACCATTACCCCCAACCTGTCGGCATCGGGATCTGTCGCCAGAATGATCTCGGCTTGTTTGGCCTTAGCTAATGTAAGTGCATGTGCAAAGGCATCCTCTTCCTCCGGGTTCGGCTTGCGTGTTGTGGGAAAGTCGCCGTCGGGAGCCATTTGATTTGCTACATAGTGCGCATGCAGATTGGCTCGCTCAAAAACGCGCTGTATTTTTTCGGCGCCTACCCCGTGCAGAGGAGTATAGACTACTTGTAAATTTGAAATATCCACCTCGGCAAAAGAAGTGCTTTGAAATACGCAATCAATGTAAGCGTCATGAACGGATTGTGGAATCGGTCGAATTTCTCCCTTTGTTTGTGCCGGTTGTGCCATGTGGCAAACTTTGAGATAGGACTGCACCATTTCGGCAAAATCAATATCGATTTGTGCGCCAAAATGGTTGTAGACTTTGTAGCCGTTGTATTCTTTCGGATTGTGTGAAGCAGTCATATTTACGCCACATACACATTCCAACTTTCGAACACAATAAGACAAGAAGGGTGTGGATTCGCAATGTTGGCTGAGATATACGTCATAGCCGCAATCAGCAAAAATGTTTGCGGTGTGCTGGGAAAATTCTACGGAATGGTTTCGGCTGTCATAGGTAATGACTACTGAACCGACCAGGTTTTGTTTTTGTAAGGTACAAATCAATGCGTGGGTAATGGCCTCAATGGTAGCAAAATTTAATTCTGTACTGCTGTTACCCATAACGGCGCGAATGCCGGCTGTACCAAATGTAAGATTACAGGTTTTCATTTGAATCACCTCGTATACCCCGTATTTTGAATAAATTATATTATAACATGAAAAGAGCGTGATGCAAAGATGCAGAAATTTTCAAGCATATGCAAACCAAACAATAAAAAGTAAGTTTCATCTAAGGATGTTGGTGATGTTTATATAGAGAAATATGGTATAATAAATAACAAAGAATAAAAACGGATCGGGGGCGAAAATAATGGTATATTTGGATGACGCGTATGTCCAAATTGCGCCGGAAGAATACAAATCTTATCAAGAAAATGTACGTAACGCTCATGAATATTTGCATAGCGGGCAAATGGATATGAGCGGATGGGTCGAACAACCGCAAAAGATTAACGAAAGTTATTTGAAAAACATTTTGGCTGCGGCAGAGAACATAAGAGCTCAGAGCACGGTGTTGGTGGTATTGGGGATTGGAGGGTCTTATCTGGGACCCAGGGCATTTTTGGAATGGATGGAAGATGAATTTCAGCACACCGACAAGTCTCCAAAAATCTATTTTGCCGGCTGGAATCTTAGCGGGACGTATCATCATGAACTAATAAATAAGATAATGGACGAGGAAATTTCCGTTTGCGTCATTTCTAAGTCAGGAACCACAATGGAGACGGCGGAAGCATTTTTGCTGTTGAAAGAAATTTTGATCAAAAAATACGGAGAAGATTATTCCAAACGCATTTATGCCATTACCGACCCTGTGAGCGGCGCTTTGCGCAAGGAGGCAAAGGAAAAGGGATATGTAACCTTTGAT
This sequence comes from Eubacteriaceae bacterium UBA1433, assembly GCA_002329295.1. GTDB lineage: Bacteria > Bacillota > Clostridia > Eubacteriales > UBA1433 > UBA1433. The sequence goes on along the minus strand of DCTT01000026.1, from coordinate 6,052 downwards.
TTGGAATCGGATATTGGCGGCAGATATAGCTTTTTAACTGCAGTGGGCTTGCTGCCTGCTTGTGTAGCGGGTTATGACATTCAAAAGATTGTTTTAGGGGCGCAAAAGGCCTATCAGGCGTGTATGCCACAGGAGATAGAACAAAATGCTGCGTATCGCTACGGAGTGGGCAGAAGGATTTTAAACGAGCGCGGAAAGGTCATAGAAGTGTTTTGCGCCTACGAACCAAAAATGCAGCATTTACTTGAATGGTTAAAACAACTGTTCGGGGAAAGCGAGGGAAAAGAAAATAAAGGTATTTTTCCGACATCGTTGGTTTTCAGTCGTGATTTGCATTCGATGGGACAATTTTTACAAGAAGGAACGCCAGTATTTTTTGAAACAGTACTGTCGGTTGCAACTCCTCAAAAAGACGTGTCATATGACGGCGCAATCAATACTTTTAATGAGCAAAACGAATTGGTGCGCAAAGGGGTCCTGCAGGCTCACAGCAAAGGCAAAACACCTGTTTTTACACTAACAGCCGGGAAAATGTGTGAAGAAACCTTCGGCTATTGGACATATTTTTTCGAGAAAGCCTGCGCTATGAGTTGCTTGTTGTTGGGCGTGGATCCCTTTAATCAGCCCGGGGTAGAAGTATACAAAGCAGAAGTGAAAAAAATACTTACGGCAAAGTAAGAAGAAATTTACGATGCAAAGATTTTATTGAAAAGAGAAGTATGGTATAATTTTGTAAATAAAGTATCATGGAGGAATGAAATGAGTAGTTTTGACAAATTTACGAAAAAGTTGGGAGATTTTGTTGACAAAGCCGCAGATGGAGCAAAAGACTTGGCGGGAAATGCAAAGAACAAACTCACGATTGAAAAACGCGAACTTGAGCAAGGAAAATTATTTAAAGAATACGGAAAAGCTATTTATGAAGCCGCAAAGCAAGGCAACGATACGAGCTCGCTTATTAATGAATTAATAACAAAGGTAGACAAAATCGAAGCAGAAGTTGTTGAATTAAAAACAGAATTAGAAGATAAGGAAAAAGAAGAAGTTGTCGAAACAGCGCAAGAAGTCAAAGACGAAATAGTGCAAGCAGTAGAAAAAGAGGAATAAAATGAAAAAAAAGAGATTAGGAAAAACCGAGTTGATGGTCAGCGTTGTGGGGATGGGCGGTATTCCTATCCAACGTTATGACGAAAAAGCAACGTTGGATACCCTAATCGCTTGCCAGGAAGTCGGAATAAACTTTATTGATTCTGCGCGCGCTTACAGCATCAGCGAAGAATATATCGGAAAAGGGCTCAAACAGCTGGGCAGAGAGAATTTTTATCTTGCAACGAAATCGATGAACCGCACAAAAGAAGGATTTTATAACGATATTTTGACAAGTTTGAAAAATTTTCAAACAGATGTCATTGATCTTTATCAAATCCATAATTTGGGTAAACAAGAAGATTTTGAAAAAATTTTTTCTGAAGACGGTGCGTATCAGGCTGCGCTGCAAGCACAAAAAGAAGGAAAAATAAAGCATATCGGCGTGACGGCTCATATCAAAGAAATGGCGCAACAACTGATTGATACCGAAAAGTTTTCGACTCTTCAATTTCCTTTTAACGCGGTGGAAAACCAGGGAGTAGAATTGTTTCAGCGTGCAAAAGAGTTAGATATGGGTGTCATTGCCATGAAGCCTTTGGGCGGTGGAATTTTGGGAGAAGTTGCACAAAATGCCATAAAGTTTATTGTGCAAAATGATTTGGTAACTGTTGCGATTCCCGGCATGAATACGCCCGAACAAGTCAGAGAATGTGCAGAAGCGGCAAAACAGGGATCTTTAAGCGAAGCCGAACAAGCAGAGTTAAAAAAAATAACAGAAGAAATCGGCAAAGATTTTTGTCGCAGATGCGGATACTGCATGCCATGTACAGTGGGGATAGATATTCCGGGCGTGATGGTCTTCGAAGGTTATATCAAGCGCTATGGTCTTTCTGAATGGGCGAAAGGACGCTACGAGACAAGTGCTGTGAAGGCATCTGCATGCATTCATTGCGGAGTTTGCAAGCAAAGATGTCCTTATGGGCTCAACATTCCCGAAAGAATCGCCTGGGTAGATCATTATTTCGCACAAATGTAATATTGCTTGACAAAGCATTGTTGAAGTGTTAATATAGTTCAGAAAGCAAAGTAGAAGATGCTGCTTCTCACCTCGTGTATTTGTTATACGCAGGTTTATAAAAACGTTTTTCAGCGAACGGCAGCTCTTTGTCGTTCGCCTTTTTATTTTGGAGGTGTATGATAATTAAAGAGTTTCAAATCAATGAGGAAATCAGAGACGCTGAAGTGAGGTTGATTGACGAGAACGGTACCGCTATAGGCATCGTACCTATTCAGACGGCACAGGAGTTGGCGGAAAAAAGAAATTTGGATTTGGTAAAAATTTCACCCAATGCAAAGCCCCCGGTGTGCAAAATTTTGGATTACGGAAAATTCAAATATGAGCAAATCAAAAAAGAGAAAGAATCCAAGAAAAATCAGCAAGTGGCGAATTTAAAAGAAATTCGCATGTCCTTGCGCGTTGAAGAACACGATTTGAATATCAAAGCAAGAAATGCAAGAAAATTCTTGGAAGAAGGCGATAAAGTGAAAGTGTCGGTCCGTTTTAGGGGACGAGAAATTGCTTATGCACACAAAGGCGTAGAATTGCTAAATCGATTTGCAGAAAAAGTAAGCGATGCGGGAAGTGTTGAAAAAGAAGCCAAGGCAGAAGGAAGAAACGCAATTATGTTTTTGAAACCTCATACCGACAAAAGCAAAAAGTCAAAGAAAAAAGCTGTTGAGAAAGAAGAAATTGAAAGTTAGCATAATCATAAAACAGGAGGAATACGATCATGCCGAAAATGAAAACACATTCAGGAGCGAAAAAACGATTTCGTATTACAAAATCAGGGAAAATAAAAAGAGGACAGGCAGGAAAAAGTCATATCCTCACCAAAAAAACGCCGAAACGTAAAAGCAATTTACGCGGTGGGGCTTATGTGAATGTTGCAGATGCAAAAAATGTAAAGGAAATGCTTCAAAGTTGAGGCGCAGGAGGAAAGAGCGATGGCAAGAGTAAAAGGCGGATTAAACGCAAAGAAAAAGCATAAAAAAGTATTAAAACTTGCAAAAGGTTATTATGGGGGACGGAGCAAAACGTTTAGAATGGCCAATGAGGCTGTTATTCGAGGATTGCGTGATGCTTACAGAGGCAGAAAAGAAAAGAAAAGAACCTATAGAAGACTTTGGATCAGCAGAATTAATGCTGCGGCCAGAATAAATGATATGAGCTATAGTCGTTTTATTTGCGGATTGAAAAATGCAGGGGTGGAAGTAGACCGAAAAATTCTCGCTGATATTGCTATGAACGATGCGCAAGCCTTTGCAAAACTGACAGAGATCGCAAAACAAAATCTGTAAATGAATATGAAAATAAAGCGGGAAAGATACCGCTTTTTTTTTGCAATTTTGTTGAAAAGAAAGTACACGCTTTTCTTATTCAAAAAAATGAAGTATAATAAAGTTTCATAAGGCGAAAGATAGTAAAAGGGAGAAGTTATGAGTAGCTTTTATTTAAAATATAGATGCACCGGCACGAGAAAAAACATTAAATTGAAGTCCCTTGAACAATTTGAAGATAAAAATATCATGATTGAGTTTGTTTCGCAAACGGATAAATTCGGAAACAGATTGACTGTAAAGTTGCATGCAAAAGTTCCGGTAATCATTGAAGAGTGTAGGTTTCACTTTGAGCTGAACTATGTTTGTGAAAATGTAATGACAAACGGATATCAGTCCAACAGCGAATCCATTGACGGAAAAGCGGACAGAATTACGAAATCCTTAAATCCTGTCGCAAAAATTTTTTCGTTGCAACATATGGGGCATTATAAAACGGAGAACCTCTTTTCAAACAAAGGAATTCTTTCGCATACTTATATTCATTTCAGTGAAAAAAATGATGATGAAGTTCGGTTTTATGGTTCCGTGAATGAAAAAAATGCCTTTACCTTATTTCATTTCAATCAAAAAAACAATGCACTGGACATCTGTTCCGATTGTGAATTGCGCCAAGTGAGCAAAGAGTTTACCCTGATGGATTTTATTGTTGCTCAAGGAAATGTTTTTGATGTATATGAACATTATGCGACTTATTTTCGAAGGCGACGAACAAGAGAAGAGATGCAGTTTGCTTGGACGACGCCCCGACGCATCGCTGAAAAAGATATTGGAATTGACATGGAAGGTTTGAAGAAGCAAATTGCGTTGATGAAACAAACTTACGATCGACACAATTATTGTGGGAGAAAATGAGTCTGCAAAATTGGGAGATTTTGACCAGGAAACAAGCAAGGCTTTTCCGGAAGGAATGAAAGCAGTAGCGGATTTGATAAAAGAAAACGGCATGCGTCCCGGCCTCTGGATAGCTCCTTTTGTTGCGGAAAAGAAATCCAAACTTTACAAAGAACACCCGGAATGGTTTTTGAAAAAATGGTTTAACCTTTCTGTAACGGGCGGATATCATTCAGGTAAAAACAGTCGTTATTATGTGCTGGATATCTATCGGGAAGATGTACAGTCGTACATTCAAAACATATTTAAAACAGTGCTGTATGAGTGGGGATTTGAAGTAGTGCATGTAGATCTTTTGCATGCAGTGGCTTTGGAAGCGCGCATTGATAAAACACGTGCCGAGATTATGGGAGATGTAGTTGCTTTTATTCAAAAACTTTGCCGTGACAGGGTGGTGATTCCTGCCTCTGTGCCTATGTCCAGCGCCTTGGGCCAGTATAGTTATTGTAAAGTAACGGCAGATAACGGGCCCTTCTGGGAAGATACGATTATGGAACGGTTTGGATTTCGCGAAAGAATCTCTACGGAAAATGCATTGCAGTCGTTGATTGCGCGTAGAGTAGTGGATAAACGTTTTTTTAACAATGTGTCAACGGCATATTTTATCGGCCATGAAGATACGAAGCTTACATTAGTGGAAAAACATACTGTTTTAGTATTATGCAGTATTTTAAGCAGTTTGACGCTATTGTCTGACGATATTAGCTCCTATGACGAAATGGAGATGGAATTATTACAAAGCATCCAACCGAACCCGAAAATTAAAAAAGTATCTCATGAAACTAACGACAATATTCATACCTTTGCATTCCAAAATCGGGGGTATAAGTATTTGGTTGTATCGAATTTTAACGATGTAGCGAAAGACTATACGATGCCGCCGGGGTTATATTGTGGTAAATATGGTGCGCTGCTGAGCAACAGAGGTGTACTCAACGTCAAAGCGCATCAAACACAAGTGATGGTGAAGGTAAATGTGAGAAAGTCTACACAGTTGATTTACTCAGACTCGCATATTTTGCCGTTGTTTGATGTGGAAGAAACAAGATATGAACAAAAAAATCATGCACGGGTGGTCCTCAAAAAAGATGTTCAACTTGCAGGGGCACTGTATATACTAAGCTCTGAAAAAGAATTTAAAATTAACGAAGAATCTTGTGCATTAATCCAAAATTACGGGAAACACAATGTATTTATGTGGAAAGTGACAAACAAAAAGCCACAAAAAACCGCTATCGAAGGTCATGCAACGGAAAGTAATCCAGGTAGAAAAACGCAAAAGTCTACAGATTTGTCGGGAAGCTAAAGCAAAAAAAGAAGTATCGGTTTTTATCAAAAATGGAAAAAGAGGAGGATAAAAGCTAAACGTGGCTAATTACGCATTTTTTCAACATACAAAATGTGAATTTTTTCCATGCCATAGCGGCATAAAAAAGGAGCAATTTAATTGTCTCTTTTGTTATTGTCCGCTCTATCTCTATGCGGATTGTCCGGGGAAATATCAAATGATTGGCAATATCAAAGATTGTTCTGATTGTACTTGGGTACATGAAAAAGACAATTATAAAAAAATTGTAAAAAATATTAAATCACGATATTGACATCTTGAGTCGGATAAGATATACTGATTAACGCATCTTAAATCAGGGCGCATAGCTCAGCTGGGAGAGCA
>DCTT01000009.1 GCA_002329295.1 Eubacteriaceae bacterium UBA1433 | reverse complement strand
TTGACATTTTCTTTCTTCTCTCCTATTCATCTTCATCATGGTTCTTGGAATCATATTTTATAAATGAAATGGAGCCTGCGAACGGATTCGAACCGGCGACCCCATCCTTACCATGGATGTGNNGATGTGCTCTACCTACTGAGCTACGCAGGCTGATGGTGGAGGGAGATGGATTTGAACCATCGTAGGCTGAGCCAACGGATTTACAGTCCGCCCCCTTTAACCACTCGGGCACCCCTCCAATCTTATTTATGATACTAAAAAAAATTTTTTTCGTCAACTAAATTTTCCGTTTTCCCGCTACTTTCCTCGGCTGTCTTCACATAATCTTGCAATTTACTCTTCTTTTCTTCATTTTGCAAGCTTTTTTCCTTGTTTTTTATTCTCTGATTTTGGGATTCTCTGTTTTGAAGTACAAAGTATATGTACTAATCGTTGCATTATACATCCTCACTCTTTAATCTAAGAGATTTCCTTACATTGTTGTCATTTGCCGCTTTCATCGAATTGTTGTCAAAGTGCAAATTTTACTGAAATGCTACGAATTTTTTACTGTTTTTTCCACATACTTATAGTATAATATCAGAGGTTCTATGGAAATTCTTTGAAAGAGGTGCTTTTCATGCAAGTGATGTTACAACAAAGCCAAGCGGAACAATACAATGATTTTTCCTCCCAACTTAACCCTGCATGGTTTTTCTCGCCCGAGGGCATTCACGGTTTGTCTCACGCCAAACGTGTATTGCTTCATGCGCTTTTATTGAGTCATGAGCTCGAATTGAATCAGAGAGATACCGCCCTGCTTTGTTACAGCGCTATCTATCACGATATCGGCAGAACCAATGATGATTATGAGGAAACACACGGAAGCAACAGCTGTTCCAAAATAATGCGTCTTAACCTGCCAGTCCCTCAAGACGAAGAAGATCGTAATATTCTTTTCTTTATTATCTTTTGTCATTCTGTAGAAGACGAAGATGCCGCCAAGTATCTTGCGACTCATCAGATTCGTGATACCCAGCGCGCCATTGCCCTGTTAAAAGTTTTCAAAGATTGCGATGCACTGGATCGCGTGCGGGTTGACCATTTAAATTTGGAATACTTGCGCCATGAACAGACAAAAAAATATGTCCGTTTTGCCTGGGACATATTCCGAAATCCATTTATCTTATCAAATATCTTGATTTAAATGTTGACTTTATACATTGAAACGGAAATATATCACATCACCGTCTTGTATAATATAGTCTTTTCCCTCTATTCTCGTATAACCCATTTCGCGCGCTTTGGCCTCACTGCCGGCTTCAAGCAATTTTTCGACATCCGTCACTTCGGCTCGAATAAACCCTCTTTCAATATCGCTGTGAATTTTGCCTGCTGCTTTGGGCGCTTTCGTACCTTTCGTAACGGTCCATGCCCTTACCTCATCTTCTCCCACCGTAAAAAAGGTAACCAAATTCAACAATTGATACCCCGCAGAAATGATTTTGTCTAAACCGGGGCTGTCAAAACCCAATTCTTTCAGATAACTCTCTCTTTCTTCATCATCAAAAGCCGCAAGCTCCTGCTCGATTTTTGCGGATATTTTCATAATGGGCGCATCAGGATCATATTCTTTCAGATAATCTCTCAACTTAACGAATAACTCGCTGTCAATATGCGCTTCGTCTTCGGCCACATTGGCAATATACATAAACGGTTTGAGCGTCAGCAAATCCAGCGTGTCCGCTGTCTTTTGTTCTTCCTCGGTCAACGCACATTTGCTCGCCATTTTTCCTTCTAAAAGACACTCTTTGAGCTTTTCCATCACTGATAAGCTCTCACTTTGGGCTTTGTCACCGCTTTTGACGGCTTTTTGCGTTTTCAGAATCCTGCGCTCCAACACGTCAACATCCGCCAAAATCAACTCATAATGTACGATTTCAATGTCTTCCACCGGGTCAATTTTATCCAGTACATGAGCGACATTTTCATCTTTATAACAGCGAATAACATGCGCACAGGCATTCATTTGACGAATATGCGATAAAAACAAGTTGCCCAGTCCTTCTCCCTTGCTTGCATTTTTCACCAGCCCTGCAATATCTACAAAATTAACCGCCGTATAGGTGGTCTTTTTAGGTTGATACATTTTCGACAACAAAGATACGCGTTCGTCAGGCACTTTGACGACTCCTCGATTGGGCTCAATGGTACAAAAGGGAAAATTTTCTGCCGGAGCGCTTGATTTTGTAAGCGCGTTAAACAACGTACTTTTTCCTGCATTAGGTAATCCGATAATCCCTATTTTCATTTGTGCTCTCCTGTTTTTGTCCGTTATTTTTATTCAAGTCTCTTTATCTGGCTCCGCCCATTTCCTGGAGCGCCCCGTTTTGAATAATGCCGCGCATATAGCTACCAAAAGCGGAAGCGCTATAAGTACTTGAACCGCCGATCACTTCCATATCCAAATTCCCCAACCAAATAGCGGTACTCAAATTCCCCGAAAACCCAACAAACCAAAGGTCTTTTTTATCTGACGTAGTGCCTGTTTTTCCCCCTGTGGAATACCCTCTTACACCGGCAGCAGTACCTGTGCCTCGCGATACAACCGCACGCAACATTTCATTCATTATGCCAGCTGTTTTCGTACTAAGCACTTGCCTCCGTTCCAATGTGATATTGGCGATATTAAACAGTTCATTGCCATCATGATCGACAATACTCTCGATGCGATAAAGTTCATTGACGGTTCCGCCGTTGGCAAAAGCTGCGTAAGCTTTTGCCATTTCTACAGGTTTTAGCCCATAAGTCAACCCGCCAAGGGCTGTTGCCAAGTTGTAATCGCTATCTAAAATCGTTGTAAATCCAAACTCTTTCAACGCCGTCATTGAGCGCTCAACGCCATATTTTTCAAATATTGTAATGGCGGGAATGTTTCGCGATCGTATCAATGCCTCTCTTACTGTCATCGCGCCCTGAAATCCGCCTTCATAGTTTTTCGGCGTATATTTTCCCCAAGAGGTCGGCACGTCATACACAATAGTATAAGGAGTAATGATATTGGCATCAATGGCTTTGGCATAATAAAAAGGTTTGATGGCAGATCCCGGTTGGCGAGGACTGTTCGCCATATCAATTTCTGTATTGCCGCCGTAATAGGCACGAATCGCGCCGGTATTATAATCCACGCTAACCAAGGCACCTGTAGCTTGCTTTCTCACAAGGCCATATCGAGAAAGCGTATTTTCAATCGTTCTCACCGCTGTCATCTGCGCTTTATAATTCAATGTTGTTCGAATGACGACCCCGTCTTCCCGCAAATATTTTTCCGCCAACGCCTTGGCGCTTTCTGCATCTATCCCGTATTTTTCTTGTAAGATCGGAACCATCCTGACAAAATATTCATCAATCGCACTGCGCACAAAGGCGCTGCAATCTTTGTTGATAACGCCGCGAAAGTCTTCTTTTTTCGTGGCAAGCACGATGGGTATGGCCTTGTATTCCACTGCCTGCTCGGGCGTAATATATTCCATTTGCACCATAGCGTCCAGTACTCTTTCTTGCCTGGCTTTGGCACTTTCAAAATTGTCAAAGGGATTATAGGCGCTGGGCGCTTGAAAGAGACCGGCAATCATCGCAGCCTCTGCAACATTCATGTCTATTGCATTTTTTCCGAAATAAATGCGGCTGGCTTCCTGCACGCCATAGGCACCGGCGCCCAAATACATTTGATTAATGTATATTTCCAGAATTTGTTCTTTCGAAAAAACCCTTTCCATTCTCATGGCAAGCACCATGTCATTGAGCTTGCGTAAATAAGATTTTTCATCGGATAAAAACAGCTTTTTGACTACTTGCTGCGTAATGGTACTGGCTCCCTGCCCATACATATTTTTGCTCGCAATGTTTTGCACAATCGCTCTGAAAATGCCTTTTATGCTGATTCCTCTATGCGTATAAAAAGTTCTGTCTTCAATGGCAACCACTGCCTTAAGAAAATGTTCCGGCACCTCGTCAATCCTTACATAGGTGCGATTTTCCGAATAAACCTCTGCAATTAACACATTGTCCGAAGAATAAATGGAAGTTTTTCCTTTTGGTTCATATTGATATTGCGAAATGTCTACACTCAATGCAGCGCAACCAAACATACCCAACAAACTGATGAGCATGATTGCAATGACGCATATTTTTCCTGCTTTTTTTATCATTTCGCTTCTTCTTTTCTCTCAAAATTTACTGCTATTGTAGCATATCACAAATTACATACAATACGCCGTGACAAACATTAATTTTTCATTAAAATTTTATGCATGTCTTCCCATATCGGCGCATGAAATTCTTTATAACATTTGGTACGCGGGTGGATAAAGCCCATAGAATAAGCATGTAAGGCCTGCCTGTCGATGAGAGAGCTTATTTCATGATAAAGACCATCTCCTAAAACGGGGTGCCCGATATGACGCATATGAACACGTATTTGATGGGTACGTCCCGTTATAAGCTCGATTTGTATCAAAGAAAGATTTTTTGTAGGAAAATATTGTATTACTTCATAGGCGGTAAGGCAATCTTTTCCGTCCTGATGAACTTCTCGNNCTCATTGCGACAAATAGGCGCATCTATCACATCTTGTTCTTTTTTTAACTTGCCCTCTACAATGGCTCTATAAATTTTTTTTACCTTTCGATCTACCATCTGCTGCTGAACAAAATGATGTACATATTTGTTCTTTGCTATGCACACAATCCCTGAAGTATCCCTGTCTAATCGATTGATAAAGCGTACTTTGCATGACTCTTTTTTTTCTTGCCAATGATGATAAATTGCATTGGCAAGAGTATCAGTTTGATGCGAGCGCGTAGGGTGGGTAACCAATTGAGGCGGTTTATTGACCACCAACAAATCAAAATCTTCATACAGCACCTTCAAAGGCATCGGCACTGCCACTCCGTCGCTTTTTTCAACGCCCAAATCAATCCAAACTTCATCGCCCGTTTGCAACAGCGTTTGAAAAGCCGCAACTTTGCGATTGATTTGCACTTCGCCTTCTTTTTTGAGCATTGTCAACACTCGTTGAGAATAAAAATGACGGCTTTTCAAATACTCTTTTAGCGTAACGCCGTCATCTTCGGTATTTATTTTGTAGGTATAGGTGTGATTGTTTTCTTTAATCGTTGATTGCCTCGTTTGATTTTTCGAAAAATGAATCCTGATTTAGAATATGTAATTATTGTACCTTTTTTTTCTGATTTCGACAAGCGAAAAATGTTTTTCCCGTAAAAAGTAAAATTTTTTGCTTTTCCTCTTGCATTTTTTGAGCGGCAATAGTATATTTATACTTATTGTTGCATAATTATGCTAATTTAGCGTTATTGAAAATATAGAGGTGAAAAAAATGACGGACAAAGAAAAAATCGTGTTGGCTTACTCGGGCGGACTGGATACTTCCGCTATCATTCCCTGGTTAAAAGAAAATTACAACTATGATGTATATGCCTTGTGCATTGATGTAGGACAGGGCGCCGAACTGAATAATTTAGAAAAACGAGGCTATGAATGCGGCGCATATCAGGTAACGATCTTAGACGTCACGGACGAACTCGTGGAAGATTATATTTTTCCGATGCTCAAGTCCGGCGCAATGTACGAAAACAAATATCTTCTGGGTACTTCTATCGCGCGACCGTTGATCGCAAAAAAACTCGTGGAATATGCAAAGCAAGTGGGCGCAACGGCCATTTGTCACGGTGCCACAGGCAAAGGCAACGACCAAGTGCGTTTCGACCTCGGCATCTGGGCGCTTGCACCGGAAATGAAAATCATCGCTCCATGGCGTATATGGAATATCAAAAGCCGTGAAGATGCCGTGGATTATTGCATTGAACACGACATCAAACTCAACCTGCCAGCCAACCAACTCTACAGTCGTGATAAAAATATTTGGCATTTAAGCCACGAAGGGCTGGAATTGGAAAATCCCGACACTGCACCGGATTATGACAAACTGCTTCAGTTAAGTGTAACGCCGGAAAAAGCACCTGATGAGGCGCAAATCATTGAAATCGATTTTGAACAAGGCGTTCCCGTGGCGCTCAACGGAGAAAAACTATCCGGCAAAGAACTGATTTATCGGCTAAACGACATCGGCGGCACCCATGGCATCGGCATTATCGATATGATTGAAAACCGCGTGGTAGGCATGAAAAGTCGCGGTATCTATGAAACGCCCGGAGGAACCATCCTCTATTATGCCCATAATGAATTGGAGCGTATTTGTCTTGACAGGCAAACCTATTCCTTTAAGGCTACCGCTGCCGTAACCTTTTCGGAATTGATTTATAACGGCATGTGGTTTACCCCGCTGCGCGAAGCCATCAGCGCCTTTGTGGACAAAACACAAGAATCCGTCACCGGAAAAGTAAAACTGAAATTATACAAGGGCAACATCATCCCTCAAGGCATTTCTTCGCCTTATTCTTTGTACAGCGAAGAAATTTCAAGTTTCACGACCGGGGAGATGTATGATCATAAAGATGCGGAAGGATTTATCAAACTCTTCGGACTTCCTCTGCGTGTTCGTGCCACAATGATAGAACAATACAAGGAAAAATAATATGAAACTTTGGCAAAACGTATTTTCAACGGATATCGACAGCCTGGCTGATGCCTTTAACCGATCCATCGATTTTGATAAACGGCTGTATCGCTATGACATTCAAGGCACTATTGCCCATGTGAATATGCTGGCAAAACAGCAAATTATCACAAACGATGAAGGCAATCGGATTGTCGATGCGTTGAAAACGCTCTTGACCGACATTGAAAACGGCACTGTTGTCATTGACGAAACCTATGAGGATATTCATTCTTTTGTAGAACTATATTTGACCGAAAAGATAGGCGCGGCGGCAAAAAAAATGCACACAGGGCGCAGTCGCAACGACCAAGTTGCACTGGATATGAAGCTTTATGTGCTGGATCAGGTCAAAGAGATGCAAAAGGCGCTCGTTGAGCTCATTGATGCATTGATTCAAACGGCGCAAGCACACACAAAGACCATCATGCCCGCTTTTACGCACTTGCGCAAGGCGCAACCTTCTACCTACGGGCATTATCTTTGTGCTTATATTGAGATGTTTTTGCGGGATTTGCGAAAAGTGACTTTGGTAGAAGAAACTTGTCTTGCCAATATGCCGCTTGGCAGCGGCGCTTGCTGCGGAAATACCTACGACATTGACCGCATGTATGTGGCAGAGCAGTTAGGCTTTGAAGATATTACCTATAACAGCTTGGACGGCGTAGCTGACCGAGATTATATTTTGGATTTTTTATATGCCATGAGTATGATTTGCATGCACATGAGTCGTTACTGCGAAGAGCTAATTTTGTTTTCTTCGGAGCAGTTCGGCTTTCTGAGCGTGGCGCAGGCATACTCCTCGGGCTCCAGCATGATGCCGCAAAAACGAAACCCCGACATGGCCGAGCTGATTCGCGGCAAAACAGGACGCATCTACGGCTCTCTGCTGCAAATGCTCACCACGATGAAAGCCCTGCCGTTAACCTACAATAAAGATATGCAGGAAGACAAAGAAAATTTCTTTGATGCTGTGAATACCACACTGTCTTCTTTACATATTTTTACGGCAATGCACAAAACCCTCATCATTCATAAAGAAGCAATGTATCTATCGGCAAAAGACAGCTATATTACCGCCGTGGATGCCGCTGATTACTTGGTCAAAAAAGGCATTCCCTTTCGCGATGCGTATAGCGCGGCGGCAAAGCTCGTCAATTACTGTATTGACAAAAATATCTATTTCCACCATCTCACGACAGAGGAAATTGCGACGATTCATGCTGATTTTGATGCCGGTCTATTAGAGGCCGTTACCTTGGAAAACTCCCTTGCCTCACGCAATCAAATCGGTTCTCCCGCCCCTGAGATGGTAGAGGTCAGTTTAGAAAAATACCTTCAACGTTTGGCTGCATATAAAGGCAGCGCAACGTTTTAAATCTTTTTTCCTTGCATAGTCTTAACAAAAAAGAAGCGGTACCGCTTCTTTTTTGTTGGGCTATTTTTACAAAACATCTTTGAAAGCTGTTCGGTTTTGATACCATAAACACAATACTGTTTTTTAAAAAAGACAAAAAGTCTCATTGTCAAGGTAACGAAAAGACATGTCGGAATATTCTTTTATATGCGCATATCATGTTTCATGATTCGTTTCATTCTGAAAAAGAAGAACACCGCTACCGCCTGTGAAATACAGGCAAAAATGACAATCATCGTTTGCATGCGCAGGTCATACAGCCGTCCCATTCCATATGCGCTCAATAAAAATCCCAACCCGTACACGGCATTAAAGATACCGTATCCCGTTCCCCGCTTATAAAACGGCGTCATATCGGCAATGGCCGAACGCATGATTGTCTCGTGCGTTCCCATGATGGCTCCGAAAATAATCATGCCGATAACCACATAAGAAACACCCGTGCTGAGTGCGAAAAACGGCAGTACCAGCGTAATCAAGGGGACAAACAAAAGAAGCGATAAACCGCTCGTCTTGCATCCGGTTTTTTCTTTTAAACGGTCGTAGATTTTTCCGATTATCAAAGAGACGATGGCATCTATGAGCATCGCTACGGAATACAGCAATATAATGCGGCCGTCTGCCAGCACCTGCTCGGTTTTTAAATGATAGCCGATTAAGCTGAAATTGACCAATCCGACCGTACAAAAAAACAAAAACGCTGTATAATTCCAAAAAATCGGTTGCAGTTTTTCGTTTTTGTACGACTGCATCTTCGCTTGGGGCAATAAATTGCCCGAAGTGATTTTTCTTTTTGCATAAAAAAGAAACAACATCAAAAAAACAAAAGGAATCAACAACAAGCGATAACTTGTTTGATATTCAGCCAAACCGTTTTTACCGCTGATAAAAAACACCAGCGTAAATATCAACGGTCCCGCAAAAGCGCCGATTTGGTCTAAGGCCTCTTGCAGCCCGAAAGCAAAACCGATGCCCACCTGATTTTGCGCCACACCCGATAGAATCGTATCTTTCGCGGGATTGCGCAACGCTTTGCCGATACGTTCCAAAAAAACCAATGTTACCAATATATGCCAGTTTTTTGCAAACCCCATAAACGGCACCGCAATCAAAATTCCGTACCCGAGAAAAATAAACAGCCAGTATCTGCCGCTCTTATCCGATGCAACACCGGCAAGCAATCTAAGACCGTAGCCTATAAATTCCCCGATGCCGAAAGCAAGACCCACTTGCGTGGCCGTAATACCCAACAGTTCAAAATATTGACTGTTGGCGCTTCGAGCGCCTTCATATACCATATCGGCCAACATGCTGATAATGCCGAAAACCAGAATGATCTGTACGGCCGTTCTAAATTCAGGCGTTTTTTTCGTTGCCATGTTTTTTCACTCCTCTTAAGAGAAAACATTAAGAATACATTGCGGATTTTGTTTCATCTTGCACTTGAGTATTGCTTTGCATGCAGATACTGTGCAACATCGGTCAAGAAGTCCGTGCATACAAAAACGGCCGAAAACAATTTCCTCAGCCGTTTATTTTAGATTCTATTGAAAGCAGTTTAGCAAAGGAGACCCCTTTTTAAGACGGTATATTTATTCTATATTATTATATCATCAAGTAACTTGTGAGACCATTTTTTGCTCAAGCTATTAACTTTTTGATTTATAAAAACGTTCAATCGGAAAATCGAAAGTTCTTTGCCTCTTCATGCATGCCGTCCAATCTGGACAACCGATACCCGGCCATCAGTGCAAGCTCTTTGTGCAATTTTATGCTTCGGCTACCGACACCGAATGATTTTAAATAGGGAATTTGTACTTCAATATCGCAAATACTTCCGAGAAGCTCTTGCAATACATCTAAATCTTTTAACAGACGCAGTTGTGGTTTTTTTAATTGCTTTTTCATCACTTTCAGCAAGTAGCGCAATTTTTTGCCTTGAATGCGCACGGGATGCACTTGTTCAATTTGGTGCATATCGATGGTTTTCAGCGCACGGGAAATTTTCTTTTTTCGCTTGGCAATTTGTTCGTCCACATAAGCTTCGAAGGGTACCTGCGCATGCTCTTTTTTCCAATGCGGTTCATAAATCCAGGCAAGGACGGCAAGCAGTTTGGGGGTATTGACCCCGCTTAGAAAAGCGGTATGTATCTGTTCCTGCTCTGACAGTCTTTTTTCGCCAATCATTTTTAATAGCGCGCTTTGTTTATTCAAAAATCCTTTTGCATTTTCGGCAGCTTGCATATATTCCTCTGCCAATACATCCATCTCGCGCATCTCAGTCAATTGCTGCGCCATTTCCCGAAGCAGACTTTGCACTTGGGTGTAGGGTTCTTCTTCCACAAAGGGTTTGACAAAAGAACATAGCGAGCGCAGTTGACGAATGGATACCCGTAGCTGATGCACCGACTCTACCTCCTGAGGTGAGAGCAAAAACCATTGATGCATATATAATATGGTTTGAAAAGCCGCCGACATCATTTTTTGAATTCCCGATTGCAGACTTTCGTCTTTTTCGATTTGTACGTCGGGTGAAGGCAGCGGTGCCGTTTCAATGCCCGATAATATCAATCCGCGTTCGTATTTGCTTTGGAGACCGAAATGCAACGGATATTTGAAAGCAATAGCTTGTCCCAAGACCAAAAGTTGATTGATGTCACCTGCCTTCAGCTCCATTTCCATTTCCAATATGGCTTCTTGCTTTCCTTCCTGTGCCAATATTTTCCCCTGGTCAAAAGCAATCTCCGCCGACAGGTCGTCTTTTTCGTAGTTGATGACCGTTCTTTTGAATTGCGTGCGAAACAACGGTTTCACCTCGGCGTTGCCCACAATTTCAAATAACTTTACACCAATGGGCGTCCCGGCAAAGACCTGCGACGAAAACCGTCTCGTCCGTATCGGCGCATTCCATTCGTTGCGCACAAACAATCCTTTGCTGTCATCGATACCGCTTTTTGCTGTCGCCTCCAGTCCCTCAGCCGTTTTTCGAATGCGATAGGCGATTTTATTTTGATTCAGCCGCAGATCCTCTGTATCATAATACGTAGAATAGAGTGTAGTTGCTTCTTTTTTCTCCTGACCCGCAAATAACTCGTCCGCCAGTATCGCTCTGATTTCTTTGGGACTGCTCAATTGAAATTTTAACTCGATCTCTTTGGATTGAGACATATTTTACCTCCAAAAATACCGCAAGACAAAGTATTTACGTCATAATCTATACTTGTATCATACTATTCTTTTACATACGGTGCAAGGTGATGAAAAAAATTTACAATGCATACAAAAAGCATATCCGCCGATAATCGTGCGGATATGCTTTTACGGTTTCAGTTTATTCTACTGTCCACTTGTCGCAGTTCTTCAACGCAAATTCACTGAATTCCACACCAAATCCCACGCCTTCGGGCAGTTTCAGTTTTCCATTTTCAGGCACAAAATTTGCCGTACAAAGATCCTCCATGTAATCTCTGAACTGTACTACATGATGCTCATGAATGGCGAAGTTCGGGATAACCGATTCAAAATGCAGCGAAGCCGCCACAATCAACGGCGTACCGCAGGTATGGGCTTGAATGCTCACATCGCTCACATAAGCCATATCGGCAATCTTTTTGGCTTCTGTAATGCCGCCGCAGTTGCCCAAATCAGGCTGCAACACCTGCAGAGACATATCTCGTATATAAGGTTCATACTGCCAACGCGAAAAAATACGCTCTCCGCCGCCCATGGGGATATTGACATTGTCAGAAACATATTTTTGCAATTTCGGCGTCGGCGTACAAGCTTCTTCATAATAAAAAATATTGTACTTTTCAATACGGTTGCCGATTTGAACGGCAGCAAGCGCATCGGTAAAGGAATGGGCTTCTACAATCAAATCCACCTTGGGACCAATGGCTTCTCGCACAGCTGCTACGCGTTCTTCTACCAAATCCACATAATACGGTTCAAGCAATCCGCATCGTTGATCGTCGATAAAGCCGCTGCCGTCCTGATCCAATGTGAAAAAGTCGATTTTAATGGCATCATAACCTTCTTCAACAGCTTTTTTTGCATTGTCGGCATAATCCTGTGTCAAAAAGGCCGGCGTGAGATCTTTGCCCCAACCAAACTGCAGCTGGCTGGCATAGCATCGCATTTCTTTTCTGCGCGCACCGCCAAGCAGTTGTGCTACAGAAGTATTGAAGGCTTTGCCTTTAATGTCCCACAGCGCCATATCCAGCGCCGAAATAGCCGCATACACAATGGGTCCGCCGTTTTGCGTGAGATAACCTTGTTTGTAGAGCCTGTCCCAAATAATTTCGTTATCTAACGGATTCATGCCGATAATCATCTTCGCAAAGTCACGCATCATGCCTGCGGCTGCCAATCCCCCTACTCCGACCATGACCAATCCGGCTTCCCCGTCCCCGTAAATGCCCTCATCCGTGTGAATACGACAAACCACAGGTCGGCAATTTCGATCAAAATTGGCCCAGTCAATTTTGCCCGCACTCGCTGTGCCTTCCACCTTTTGATTCGGCTTTAACATCATCACATCAATTTTTGTAATTTTCATGTATGTACCTCCTGTTTTCTTTACTTTCAGTATACTCTATCGAAAAAAATTGTCAAACGTTTCGCCTTCTTTTGCGCCTTTCAACTACCCTTTTTTACGATGTCGTGATAAAATGAAACTACTTTTATAACAAACAGGGTTTTTAATGAAATTTCATTTTTGCGCTATCAATTCACAATTTATTCATACTTGTCTTGCCGCCCATATTTTGTGCGCTGAAGCCGCAGCAAAAGGTTTTGATTGCACCTTGAGCGAATACAGCATCAATGACCAGATGAACGCTGTAATTGGCGAGCTTTTCGGCATGCGCGCAGATGTATACCTTTTCCCGGTCTATATTTTTAATGTGGAATACGTCAAAGAGCTCATTGATACGCTAAAAAAAGTGCTGCCCCAGTGCCGTATTGTACTCGGCGGCCCTGAAGTTACTTACGGCGCCACCTCTTTCCTCGCTCAAAACACCTCTGCCGACATTATCGTTCTTGGCGAAGGAGAAAAACCCGTTGCAGCGTTGCTGCAAGCATTGACCGCAGGGGATGCTCTAAGCAATGTATCTAATATCGCCTACCGTCAAGACAAGAACGTAATGCTATCACCTCAAATAGAAGAATTGATTCCGATGAATTCTATCGCTTTTCCTTATCACGACGGCAACATAACCGATTATGCCCATAAAATTTTATATTACGAGTCTATGCGCGGCTGCCCCTTTTCCTGCGCCTATTGCCTGTCCGCCAACGAGCACACTTTGCGCATGAAATCTCTTGAAAAAGTCTATGGAGAATTATCGTTTTTCATTCGGCACCGCATGCCGATCATCAAGTTTACGGATCGAACATTTAACGTCGATGCCCGGCGTGCGCTGCGCATTTGGCAGTTTATCAAAGAACACAACATTGCAACGACTTTTCATTTTGAAATTGCCGCCGACTTGCTAACTGAAGAACATCTGGCGCTGCTGGAAAATATGCCGCCTGATTTTGTGCAGCTGGAAATCGGCATACAAAGCGCCAACGAAAAAGCTTTACAGGCCGTGTCCCGTACCACCAATCTAACCGGTATTGCTACTGCGGTCAAACGCCTGGTCAAAACCAGCAACATTCATCTGCATACTGATTTAATTGCCGGATTGCCCTATGAAACCTACGAATCCTTTCGCACATCCTTTAATTTTGTTTACGCCTTGGGCGCACAAATGCTGCAGTTGGGCTTTTTAAAAATTTTGCGCGGTTCACCGATGGAACACATTGCCCACAAACAGCAATATGTATACGAAACTCGAGCGCCCTATGAAGTATTGTCTACGCCCTGGCTGAATTTTGAAGAAATCCTTCGTCTGAAAGCCTTAGAACAACTGGTAGAAAAATATGCAAATTCTCAGAGTTTTTCGCATACATTAGCCTACGTTATTCCTCATTTGTATGCCGAAGATGCCTTTGCGTTTTTTGAAGATTTGGCCTCTTTTTTTATTCAAAAAGATTTATTCCGACGCAAGGTATCCAAACCGACTCTTTATACGATCTTGTTGGAATTCTTAACAAACCAATCCGTTGACCGCGATATCTGCTTAACGCTGTTGCAATTTGACTACCTGCTTTCCATGCGCGTGCCGCTGCCCAAAACTCTCGCATTGCCGCAATTAATCAAAACGGATTTGTTTGACGCGATAGAACGCAACCGGGCATTATTTCCCGAGAAATATTCTGCTCTTCCTTATAAGCAGTTAATAAAATATCTGCGCGTATATGTTTTTAACCGCAATCCCCTTACTCTTCATCCTTCCCCTGCCACTATCGCTTTTTGGAATTTGCCTGACAAGAAAGCAGCCTCACTTGCACCTGTATTTCTCCGCTAAAAATTTTTTGTCTTTTGTCATTGTCGCTTCTTTTGTTTTCAGGCTTTTGTAACCATCTGCTTTACAGGAACAAACCATCCTCTACATTTTTCACATTGACATTTTTTGCAAAATTTCATATACTTTTCTGCATTACACACCAAAAGGCAAGTACCTATGAAAGCAAAGATACAGTTTATCAGCGCCATGCTCATTTTCGGCAGTCTCGGTTTGTTTGTGCGTCCCATTTCTGTTTCCTCAGCCGCACTTTCACTGATGCGAGGCATTTTGGCCAGCGTATTTTTGATTGCTTTTATCTTTTTTTCACGACAACAATTTTCTTTCGTCGCCGTTCGAAAAAACCTGCACTTACTTCTTTTTTCCTCTGCAGCCATGGCCTTTAACTGGATCTTTTTGTTTCAGGCCTATAAATACACGACCATTGCCAATGCCACTCTCAGCTATTATTGCGCACCGATTATTGTCGTTTTGTTGGCGCCTGTCATTTTAAAAGATACCTTTTCCTGGCAAAAACTGCTCTGCGTAGTTGTCGCCATGTTCGGCATGCTGTTTATTGTCAAAAGCTCTCCGTCTCAATCTTCGTCTTACGACCATATGAAAGGTATTTTTTTCGGTCTCTGTGCGGCGGGACTTTATGCAAGTGTGATTTTGACCAACAAATTTTTTAAGGATTTAAGCGGTCTTGAGGCGACTTTGATGCAGTTGATTTTCGCCGTTGCGGTTTTGTTGCCTTATGTATTGATTTTCGAGCCTTTTTCTCCGGCTGCAATTCCTTCTTCTTCTGTTCCTTATATCTTGATTTTGGGACTGTTTCATACCGGCTTTGCTTATTTGCTCTATTTTACCGGTGTCAAACATTTACCTGCTTCCTCCATTGCCTCGCTCAGCTATTTAGACCCAATCTCTGCTGTACTCTTTTCTGCTGTGTTGTTATCGGAACCCTTAAACTTCTTTCAAATACTCGGTGGTATTTTCATTATAGGCTCAGCTTTTTTCAGCCAAAAAAAACCGAAATCTCTTAACAGTGCCGACACTGAATGACCCCGTGATTTTCGGTACCTTTTTCTTTGTATGTTGAAATTCATGCAATCGTCTTATACCAAAATATACTGTATTGTAATTCTAAAACCTTTTATGCTATACTGAATAGTAAAGAAATTTTAATTGCCAACGGGTGAAGTATGAACATATTGATCATAGGTGCATCAAGCATTGATGTCATTGCACACAGCAACAGTCGAATTTTGGCACAACATGAATCGGAAGGGTCCGTTAAGTTTCGCCATGGAGGTGTGGCGCGAAATATTGCTGAACTACTGACACGTCTCGACATTTCCTGTAAAATTTTGACGGTGGTGGGCGATGATGTTGCCGGTGCCAATCTTCTTGCCGGTTTAAAACAAATGGGAGTTGATACCGAATTAAGCATCCAGGTATCCGACATGTCCACATCGGCCAACATACATATTTTGGATTTGGAAGGAGATGTCTACACCTCCATTACCGGTCCTTGTCTCGCCCACAGGCTCTCTGCCGACATCATCCAAAACGCATCCATTGACGAGACGAGCATTATTCTGGCCGACTCAACGCTGGATTTTAATACACTGCACCATATTGCTTTCGAAACAACGGCAAAGAAAAAAATCTTTGAGCCGGTGAGCTATTTTGAGTGGACCGATTTGACTGAGATTCTTCCGCAATTTGACATTATCGCACTCAACAAATTTCAAGCGGAACGTTTGCGCGGAGGAATGATTACCGGCGTTGCCGATGCAAAAGACTGTGCTAAATATTTGCTCAACGAAAAAGGCTTGCAGACTGTGTTTATCATCTTGGACGAATACGGTTCTGTTGCTGCAAATAACGACACTTTGGTACATGTTCCCGCTTTTCAGTCCAAGAGTTTTACAAAACCCGGCGCCGAACAAGCTTATACGGCCGCCATTATCTATGGACTGTACAACGAGTTGACCTTTTACCAAACTGCTTTGTTTGCACAAGCGTGCTACGCACTGGCTCTCGACTTGCCTCAAGGAGAAATGAACTCTTTTACATTACAAAAAGTCAGTGACGTTCTGCGTGACAGTACAAAAGTTGATACGGAATCTGCAGAAAAAGTCGAATTGGAACGTAGACAAACATCTTATGATGATGAAGAAATTGCAAAAACTCCCTGACAACTACCTTTTGACGGAGGATATCCTTTGAGTTTTTTTACTTTGATGTTGGCTGCACTGGGTCTGTCGATGGATGCAGCTGCCGTCTCAGTTGCAAACGGCCTTTATTATAAACACACTCGCAAATCAACTGTATTGCTCATGGCTTTTTATTTCGGCCTCTTTCAGGCTGCCATGCCTCTTATCGGCTACTTTGCCGGCAGTCTTTTTCGCAACGCTATAATGCAAATTGATCATTGGATCATTTTAATCATTCTTGTGTTCCTGGGCTCCAAAATGATTTTCGAGGCGCTGAAAAATCATTCCGATATCTCTCCAACTCAAAAACCGTCCTCTTTGACGCAAAAAGATTTGTTGCTTCAGGCTGTGGCTACCAGCATCGATGCACTGGCTTTCGGCATTTCACTTGCCCTTATTGATGTCAACATATTTGTCGCTGTATCGGCTATCGGTATCATCACTTTCCTGGTGTGTCTTGTGGCTTATTATGTCGGACAGCGATTCGGCATAAAATTTAGAAAAAAAGCAGAACTCTTCGGCGGATCGATTTTAATCATTATCGGGATTCACATCTTTGTTCAACATATGCTCGGATAATATCTTTGCTTCCGATCAAACGCATTCATCATTATTTTTTGAAAGGCAACTTCTTTATGTTGAAATTACCTTTTATCAAAAACCAACACACTCTTCGCACGCAAACCGTCCTGCTCCGAAAGGTCGACATGCACACTGTTGATGAAATTTTACAACTGCAAGAAAAAGTTGTGTCCTCATTGACAGATTCCGACCTCTTTGTCCCTTTTGAAAGAAAGGATTTGCTTGCCCTCTTTGCCTGCGAAGACAATTTGCTTTTAGGGGTTTTTGACGAAGACGGCGAGCTTATTGCTTTTCGCGCCGCCAGTGTTTGCGGGGATGATTTTGATGAAGTTCTGCCTTATTTAGATGAACAATACCACGCCGTACCCAAAATGTTGTTGGCCGGCGCATTTGTAGACCCGGCTTATCGCAGCAACCGACTGCAAAGAAAAATGATCGAATATACCCTTACCTGGGCATATGCGCGCGGTATCAAGCTCTTTTTTACGCTGATCCATCCCGATAATGCCGCCAGCCTCAAGTCGGTTACTTCTTTGGGTTTTGAACCTTATCGCCATCTCATTATCTATACACACAATCACGACAGATTGTTGTTGGTGAAAATGTTTCCTTGATAAAAAAGACCTGCGGATCCGCAGGTCTTTTTTTTATTTCTTTATTCCAGTTCAATCATCAGTTGTCCTTTTTCTACACCGTCTCCTTGTGAAACATGAATGGCCGCTATGACGCTGTCTATCGGAGAGGTAATTTCCGTTTCCATCTTCATCGCCTCTACAATCATCAACGGCTGATTTTTCTTCACTTCCTCACCGACCGAGACATGAATGGCCATTACGGTTCCGTTAATAGGCGGAGAAATATGTTTTTCATTTCCCTCTTCAGCCATTCTCACGGTTTTTTGATATACCGCCGGCAATGAATGTTCATCTTTCACGTAAATGTCACGTCTAAATCCGTTGATTTCATAGACAAAATGCCTGTAGCCGTCTTCACCTACGTTGCTGCCGATATGTACCAGTTTAATCATGCAACGTACACCCTTTTCTAACTCTACTTCCGTTTCTTCTCCCAATTTGAGAGAATTGAAAAATACATGAGAATCCATTTGCACGTAATCGCCGTATTCCTGCAAAAATTTCATGTAATCGTCATAAACTTTCGGATACAGAGCCGCGCTGAGAACCGACTTGTCATTCATATCTTTTCCATAGCGTTCTTTGTAATCTTTGCGAATCGCATCAAAATCCACATCTTCCAGAAGTTCTCCCGGACGTACCGTCAAAGGCTCTTGTCCTTTCAGAACAATTTCTTGCAATCTTGTGTTAAATCCGCCTTCCGGCTGGCCCAACATACCCATAAAAAAGTCTACAACCGAATCGGGAAACGCAAGATTTTTCCCTTTTTCATAAATATTTTCTATCGTAAGCTCGTTTTGAATCATGAAGATGGCCATGTCTCCCACCGACTTGGAAGAAGGCGTTACTTTGACAATGTCGCCAAAGAGTTCGTTGGCATCCTTGTAGGCTTCCAAAAGATCGCGGAATCGATGACCTAAGCCAAAACTTTCCGCTTGTTGCTTTAAGTTGGAATATTGCCCGCCGGGCACTTCATAACGATAAATCTCCGCTGTAGGAGTTATCATACCCGACTCGGCCTCATGATATACCGGCCGCACATTTTCCCAATAATCACTGAGCAGCTGCAGTCCAAATTCATCGAGTTCCGTATCTCTTTCCGTGTGTTTGAGCGCCGCCACAATGCTGTTTAATGCAGGCTGCGAAGTAAGTCCGCTCATGGTATTTAACGCCATGTCGGCAATATCCACACCGGCCGAAGCTGCACTGAGCACGGAAGCCACCGCATTGCCTGCTGTGTCATGCGTATGGAAATGTACGGGAATATTTACCTCTTCTTTTAGTGTCTTAAAAAGCAAATGTGCCGCTGCCGGACGAACCAAACCGCTCATGTCCTTGATACAAAGGATATGCGCCCCCATGGCTTCAATTTCTTTTGCTTTTTTTACATAATATTCCAAGTCGTATTTTGTTTTGCTCTTGTCTAAAATATCTCCTGTATAGCATAGCGCCACTTCGGCAATTTTATTGTTTTTTAATACTTCTTCACAGGGCAGCTTTACTGCCTCCAACCAATTGAGAGAGTCAAAAATACGAAATACGTCTATGCCCGCCTGTGCCGATACTCTGACAAATTCCACAACGACGTTGTCGGGATAGTTTTTATAGCCGACCGTATTGGTGCCGCGCAAAAGCATTTGAAACAAAATATTCGGAATGCGCTTTCTGAGTCTTTTGAGCCTTGTCCAGGGCGATTCGTGCAAAAATCTATAAGCCGTATCAAAGGTGGCACCGCCCCACATCTCCATCGAAAAGATATCTGCTTCATACACAGACACTGCACGCGAAATATCCAGCATATCTCTTGTACGCAATCTTGTAGCCGCAAGAGACTGATGCGCATCACGAAAAGTCGTATCTGTTACCAGCAATCTCTTTTGTTTTTTGACATAATCCACCACTGCTTCCGGTCCTTTGCTGTCCAACAATTGCTTCAGACCATCTCTCACTTCCATGCCGTCGATGTTAGGAATAATAGGCTCCGGATAATCTTTCTTTTCGCCCTGAGTTTTATTGATGATAATCTCACTCAAATATTTCGCCAGTTTTGCTTCGCCGTCTTCTGCTTTTTTCGTGGCAAAAAGCTCCGGGTGTTGGTCAATAAACATTGTATTGCAGCGACCGCTCTTAAATTCTTCGTGCTGCAACACATTGATCAAAAAGTCCGTGTTGGTCTGAACGCCTTCTACATAGTGCTCCTTCAGAGCGCGGAGAGCTTTTTTTCGAGCTGCTTCAAAGGTTTTATCCCAGACGATGGTTTTGACAAGCAAACTGTCGTAATAGGGAGTGATTTCTGCACCGGCATGGCCGTTTCCGCCGTCCAAACGAACTCCGTTTCCTGCCGCGGTTCGATAAACCAAAATTTTCCCCGTATCGGGAAGGAAGTTATTCTTCGGATCTTCCGCTGTGATTCTGCACTGGATGGCCGCGCCGCGCGGACAAATATCCGCCTGAGACTTAATGCTGATTTCATCGCTGTCCAGGGCATATCCCTGTGCAATCAATATTTGCGCTTGCACAATATCTATGCCTGTCGTCATCTCGGTTACAGTATGCTCTACCTGAATACGCGGATTCATTTCCATAAAATAGTAATTTCCCGCTTCGTCCAGCAAAAACTCCACCGTCCCGGCATTGACATACCCCACTTCTTTTGCCAATCTCACCGCATCGGCGCAAATTTTTTCTCTTTTTTCATCGTCAATGGCAAGAGAAGGCGTAAATTCGATAATCTTTTGATGACGCCTTTGAATCGAGCAGTCTCTTTCATACAGATGCACCACATTGCCGTATTGATCCGCCAAAATTTGCACTTCCACATGGCGAGGTTTCTCTAAATAGCGCTCAACAAACACATCTCCGTTACCGAAAGCTTTCTTTGCTTCACTCACCGCAGTGCGATATTCTTTGATTAGTCCGCTTTTTTCCCGCACCACACGCATCCCCCGACCGCCTCCGCCGAAGGAAGCTTTGAGAATGATCGGATAGCCGATTTCTTCAGCGATTTGAACCAGTTCTTCTTCACTTTGTACAGGCTTTTCTGTCCCCGACAAAGTGGGAATCCCTATTTTTTGCGCCATTTTTTTCGCCGCTACTTTGTCGCCGAAAATTTCCATTACATCGGCAGAAGGTCCTATAAAGGTGATGTTTTCCTGCTCACAGGCGCGCACAAATTCAGGGTTTTCCGCCAAAAATCCGTATCCCGGATGAATCGCTGTAGCCCGTCTGGCTTTGGCAATCTCGATAATCTTATAAATATCCAAATAAGCTCCCACCGGTGTTTTTTCGGGATCCAGCATATATGACTCATCCGCTTTGCTGCGGAAAAGGGCAACTTTATCTTCTTTTGAGTAAACCGCTACACTCCGAAGACCCAATTCGTTTACGGCACGGATGACGCGAATGGCGATTTCGCCGCGATTGGCAATTAAAATCTTTCTAAAAGCTTTGATTTCCATTTGTATCCTCCTTATTCATTATGTAAAACAATCGAATGGTACTATTATAATCAATGTCTATAAAAAAAGAAATACGATTTTTAAAAATATCCTGCTTTTTTTGTCTTTTTGCATAAATATTAATACATTCATACGAAATTTCTGCGTATTTTTCTTGTTTTGTCGCATATTTATAATTTTTGTTTTATGTATATACATTTATTTACGCAGCACCAATCCTACTTTTTTCTGCACTTTTTTCAAGGTTTTATTGGCTACATATTCCGCTTTTTCTGCTCCTTCTTTCATATGTTTTTCCAACAAGTCTTTGTTTTTCATCATCTCTTCATAGTGCACCTGAATAGGTTTCAAAATTTCAATGACGCCTTCAGCCACCTGAATTTTTAACTCCGCATAAGAAAGTGATGCACATTGGCTCTGTGCTTGCTCCAAATTCAATCCGCGAGAAGAGGCGTAAATTTGTAAAAGGTTCGATATGCCGGGCTTGTTTTCTTCATCATAATAAATTTCATTGTCGGAATCGGTAATCGCACGTTTCATTTTACGCAAAATTTCTTCCGGCTTATCTTTGAGCGTAATATAAGCATTGACGTTGGTGTCGGATTTGCTCATTTTGCTTTGCGGATCTTGCAAACTCATAATTCTGGCGCCGGTTTTCGGATAATATCCTTCAGGAATTGTAAAAGTCTGCGAGTACGTGTTGTTAAAGCGCATGGCAATGTCCCGTGTAATTTCGATATGTTGTCGTTGGTCTTCTCCCACGGGAACATAATGCGTTTGATAAAGCAAGATGTCCGCCGCCATCAACACCGGATATCCAAACAGTGCAGAGCGGATATTCTCGCCCTGCTTGGCCGATTTTTCTTTGAATTGTATCATGCGCGACAATTCACCCATATAAGTATAACAATTCAATAACCAGGCCAATTCACTGTGCGCCGCAACATGGGACTGCACAAAAAGCACCGACTTTTCGGGCTTTAGCCCTGCAGCAAGCAACATGGCGTAACACTCATAGGTTCTTCGACGCAGTGCGGCGGCATCCTGTGGAACCGTCAACNNATTTAATCGCTCCAAAATAGTTTCCGATTGTGAAGTCTCCCGACGGCTGTATGCCGCTGAACATCGTTTGTTTTTCTTTTTCCATCATTGCTTTTCTCCATTCCTTTTGTATTAAAAAACCCGCCCTTTTTATAAAAAGGACGGTTCTATATTTTTATAAAATCGCGGTACCACCTCAATTGATGAAAAATGCTTTCATCCGCTCCAAGGCTTAACGCGCCACACGCATTGACATTTCCTTCAACGCTCTTGCAAGCCCATTCAAAATAATATTGCCGCAAAACTCTCAGCCACTGTTTTGCTCTCTTCAGGCAAGAGGTCATTTTTACTCATCTTGCGCATCGAGCTTATGAAATTGATGAAAATTATATTTCTTTTCTCGATGCTTGTCAAGTTTATAACACAAAAATCGTGGTTGCAACCCTGGAAAATTATGGTATTATAAAAGAACTACAAGCCGAAGCGCTTTAGAAAAGTGAGGAAGGATATATGAAATATCGAAATTTTAAAAACGAATTGCAAATTTCCCAATTGGGCCTTGGCTGTATGCGTTTTCCCGTTTTAAACGACGATAACGCAAAAATTGATGAAGAACAGGCCGAGAGAATGATTTTGCACTGTTATGAAAACGGCGTAAATTATTATGACACAGCCTATCCCTATCATGTAGGTACTTCCGAAAAATTCGTAGGGAAAGTCATACAGAAAAACCGCCTGCGAGACAAAATTCATCTGGCGACAAAAAATCCGGTCTGGCAAATCACCGAACACCAGGGATTTTACAACGTGTTTGAAGAACAACTGCAAAATTTGCAAACAGATTATATTGACTTTTATTTAATGCATTCGCTAAACGCCGGTTCTTGGCATATGGCCAAAAAGCATGACATTTACCGATTTATGGACACCATCAAACAAGACGGACGGGCTCGACAAATCGGCTTTTCTTTTCATGATAATTTAAACATTTTTAAAGAGATCGTAGATGCCTACGACTGGGATTTTTGTCAAATCCAATTGAATTATATGGACGAAAACTACCAGGCGGGCATTGAAGGGCTGCAATATGCTTCTCGAAAAGGTCTTCCTGTAGTGATTATGGAACCACTCAAAGGAGGCAGATTGGCTCCTGTTCTTACTTCTTCCATGCAGGCATTGTTCGACAAAAACAATGTTACGCTCACACCGGTTGAATTGGCTCTGAAATATTTGTTCAATATGCCCGAGGTCAGCTGTGTACTCAGCGGCGCCAGCAGCTATGAGCAAATTGTCGAAAACGTTCGTACCGCCTCTACTTATGGTGTAGGCGATTTAACGCAAAACGAAAAAAACCTCATTGCCGATATGGTAGAATTTTACACTTCCCGTACCAAAGTGCCCTGTACCGGTTGTCTTTATTGTGTTGACGACTGCCCGCAGCGCATTCCCATTAACATTATTTTCTCCCTTTACAACGGCCGGTATATCTATGAAAACGACAAGTTGGCACGCATTCAATATGATGCTCACGTACCGGCAAAAAGACGCCCGGATCATTGCATCGAGTGCGGTCAATGCGAATCAATCTGCCCGCAACATATCAAAATCATTGATGAACTCAAAGTGGCACACGAAGATTTGCTTAGTATTAAGCTATAACCTGTTTTTTGATAATTCTGCAGGACAAATTCTCTGCAAAGAAAAAGACCGGCAAGGCAGCCGGTCTTTTTGTATCAGCTGTACAAAATCAAGGCAATCATTTCCAGGGTATCATCGCCGATATTTTTCAGGTCGTGATATTCGGAATGCGGTGTAATGCATAGATCCAACGCTCCCACTTCCACTTCTTCTCCGTTGTCGTAAAAAAGCCCGCGACCTTTCATAATATAATACCATTCCGTTTCACCTACATGCTGATGACGGCTGATCGATGCACCGGGCTCTAAAAAAATATGATTAAACATCCTGCCTTTGCCGTTCATTTTATCGGGCGCAATGACTTGTCGCACAACGGCTTGTCCTTCGCCTTCACCGCCCAATTTGGACGCGACCGCTTCCTTTACTTTTATAACCATGATTTTTCCTCCTTGCTCGTTTGAAAATATTATATCAGCAGGTCTTTGTATTTTCAATCAAATAATAGTCGAACATATGTTTGCTTTTTGGTTTTTCATGTGCTACACTGATTTCGGTGATACAAATGATTACGGATCAAACCTTGAAAAAGTTAACAATTCTTTCCGATGCTGCAAAATATGATACCACCTGCGCTTCCGGCTACAGTCGCACATTTGGAGACAGAAGTGTAGGTAACTACACCTCTTCCGGCATCTGCCATAGCTACACTGCAGACGGTCGTTGTATTTCGCTGTTAAAAGTCCTCTATACCAACAAATGCATCTATAATTGCGCCTATTGCGTCAACAAAGTGACCAACAATTGCCTGCGGGAAAGCTTTACCAGTGAAGAATTGGCGGCTCTTACCTATGAATTTTACCGGCGCAATTATATCTCCGGTCTTTTTTTGAGTTCCGCCATCGAAAATACGCCTACTCAAACGCAACAAAATATTTACCGCACCTTATATCTTCTGCGTAAAAAATACGCTTTCAAAGGCTATATTCATGCAAAAGCATTGCCCGGCGCCGATTTGTCATTGATTGAAGCTTGCGGATATTTGGCTGATCGCATGAGTGTCAATATTGAATTAGCCACCCGCGAAAACTTACGTATGTTGGCTCCGCAAAAAAGTTTTGAATCTATTGCAGCTCCTATGCAGCTTCTTCACCATCGCCTGCAATCTTCCCTGCCTTCTTATGACAAAAGCAACCGTCCTGCCTTTTTGCCGGCCGGACAATCGACGCAAATGATCGTCGGTCTCGGCAACGAAAGCGATTATCAAATTTTGCGCACTGCCAAATATCTCTATCAATCGCTGGGACTTTCTCGCATCACTTATTCCGCCTATATTCCCGTTAACGAAAACAGCTTACTGCCTGCTTTAAATGCACCCATTCCGCTGAAGCGGGAAAATCGATTGTTTCAAGCTGACTGGCTTATGCGTTATTATTTTTTTGATGCCGATGAACTTTTGAATGCTCAGGAACCGTTCTTCGATCTGGGCATAGACCCCAAAACCGATTGGGCCTTGCGCAACTATGACTTGTTTCCCGTTGAAATCAGCAAGGCAAGTTACACAACGCTGCTGCGTATTCCCGGCATCGGTCGTCGCAGCGCCGCACGCATTATACATTTTCGCAAAGAAGGCACATTGACCTTCGATACGCTGAAACGCATGGGCGTGGTGCTTAAACGAGCGCGTTACTTTATTGTTTTATATGGCCAACGCATGCCCTATTCGGATTTTTACGCAGAAGATTTGCGCTTTATTCTCAGAGATTCTTCCGCACAGCAACTGTCATTTTTTCCGATGCAGAAAGGGGTGCCCCATGTATATCACTTATGACGATACTTTCGAAGGCCTGCTCAGCGCATTGTATTTCTATTACACCCAACCTGATATCACTTTTGTTCGCCGCTCTGCCGCACTACCGCTTATTGCCTATAGCCCCCATATCACCCATGTTCAAAATGCGCAAAAAATCGCCTCGCGCATTCGCCGCCGTTTCGGAGAGGTCGCCTATGAAAATATTTATTTTGCTTTTTTGTCCGACGAGAGCGACTTAGAACAAACCATCATCGATTATCTTTCATGCCTGATAAACAAAAACGATCCTTATCTGCAAGGAATATCTAAAATATTTGAATGGCGAAGGCGTATTTTGAACACAGTTTATCATTATTACGGATTTTTGCGTTTTTCCGAAAAAAACCATCTGCTTTATGCGGCTTACGCACCTGACTATGACATCAGTTTGCTTTTGGCGAACTATTTTACACATCGTCTTTCTTCTGCCCCTTATATCCTTCACGATTGTCGTCGCAAAACCATGTTGTTGCACAACAATCATCACTATTTGCTCACGGAATCCAAAGAAGAATTTCTGGCTGAAAATTTAGAAAAGGAAGAGCAGTACATTCAAGCTCTCTTTTGTTCCTATTTTGATGCAGCCGCCATCAAAGAACGAACCAACCCTCGTTTGCAACGCAATAACTTTCCGTTAAAAATGCGCGCTTATGCCTTTGAATTTGACAAGGCTGATAAATAATCTTACAATAAAAGCATTCTATGGATATTTTTTCACCCTACCGATAAAGGGGTGTTTGAGATGAGAACACAAATACAATCTTTCCTGAAAAGAGCCTTTTCTCCGAAAACCGTTTCCATTGCGGCGCAAATGTCTTATTATTGGACGCTCGCCTTTATTCCTGCGATGATTTTTTTAATTTCCTTCACAAGCAAACTCTATTTGCCTGTCGACAGTCTGCTCTCTTATCTGCAAGCAGCCATGCCGGCTTCGGCATACAACATTGTTTTCAGCGCTATTAATGAAGTGCTCAGTTCTCAGATCAGTTTTGGCACTCTTGCTTTGGCTCTTTGGTTTTTGGTCAGCGGCATGCACGCCTTTGTACTGGGACTGGCTACTTCTTATCCCGATACCAACCATCGTCGTCCGCTGAAAGTAATGACGCTTTCTTTCGTCTTTGCCTTTATCTTTATTGCCATTATCATTGTGTCTATTTTGCTGATTGTCTTTGGTCAGCATCTGACAGCACTGCTGGCGCGATTTTTGCCCGTCGGCACCAATGTACTCATCACCGGCAAGATTATCGGTTATCTTGTAATATTTTTTATGATGGTTCTTTCGTTCAGTTTATTGTATCAATTTGCTCCCAATATCAAATTGCATTTAAAAGATGTTTTTTGGGGCGCACTTTTTTCGGCTATCGGCTGGATTATCGCCACGTTCTTTTTCCGCTTTTACGTAGAAAATTTCGGACGCTACGGCTTAATTTTCGGCAGTCTCGGCGGCATTTTTGTGTTTTTGTTATGGTTGTATTTGCTTATTTTTATTATGTTGGTGGGCAATGAGATTAACGTTTCTTATTATCTGCACAAATATAAACCCGATCAATGGGCAGATTCATAAAAAAAGAGCGAAACAATTGTTTCGCTCTTTTTTTATTCTATTATTTTTAGCCGAAATATCTTTTGAGCAAACCCGCAAACGCCATACCATGTCTTGCTTCGTCTTTACACATTTCATGCACTGTGTCATGTATTGCATCATAATTCAACTCTTTTGCCAAGGTTGCCAATTCTTTTTTGCCCTGGCAAGCGCCATGCTCTGCCGCCACGCGCAACTCTAGGTTTTTCTTTGTGCTATCTGTTACCACTTCCCCCAACAATTCGGCAAATTTTGCCGCATGTTCCGCTTCTTCAAAAGCGATACGTTGATAGGCTTCCGCTACTTCGGGATATCCTTCACGGTCAGCTTGTCTGCTCATAGCCAGATACATACCGACTTCTGTGCACTCACCCATAAAATTCATTTGCAGCCCTTCTACAACGCGTTCATCTACACCTTTTGCAACACCAATCACGTGCTGATCCGCCCAAGCGAGCCCTTCGCCTTCTTTGATTTCGATAAACTTGTCTCTCGGCGCCTTACATTGCGGACAAAATTCCGGCGGAATCGTCCCTTCATAACCATATCCGCAAATAGAACAACTATACTTCATAAAATCCTCCTAATATAATAATAATTATCGTTATTAATATTATATTCTTTTTGTTTAAAAGTCAATATCAAAAAAAATTTTTTGAAACTTTTTTCTGACGATTCTATCGCACAAAACAGCTATCAAGATACCAAAGAGCACAATCATCACCAGTGCAACCAACCGGCTCGGCAAAAGAAAGAGAAACAGCACCGACACACCGCCATAAAACAGCAAATATACAAATTGAATAAGCCCTGCAAATAAAACATTTACATTTTGCTTAATCGCTTTTTGAGGGGTATCCCACATCAAAGAAGGACGAGTCGCATCAATCAACAACGAAAAATACCCCGTCGGCATTGTTGCAAGAAACCCGAGCAATGCTGCTGCGGAAGGAACTGCGATATTGATTTTTAAGACGATGGAGAATGCAATTCCACACAAAAGCACGGTTGCCAAATTGATGAGAAAATGTGTCGCCAAACGAGCGTTCATTTGCTCGTTCGTCGTTACAGGCATGGTTTTTGTCACCCAAAAACTTTGTCCTTCCCTCGAAAAAGTAGTGGCGGCCGTAGGATTAAAACCTGCAAAGAACGCAAAAGCAGCAGCGCCGATTAAAATTGCCGGCACTTCGTATCCTGTTATGATTTCAGGGCTGATTTGCTCTTGCATGCCGGAAGCCATCGCCATAATCACCAGCACCAACGGCATCATAACCACCATACCTATGCTGTTATACATAAAAATCGGTGTTCTTAAAATCAAACGCAAATCATTTTTAAAAATCGCTGCCGTCGGACTCTGACTTTTTGCGTCTTTGACAGAGTGTATGGTTTTCTTTTTTGTTTCGCCCTTTGTACCTTGCTTTGCAGACAAAATAGACTGAATATAGACTTTTTCTCCAAAAACCCCGCATAAAACGATTATGATGAATGCCAAAACCAAAAACATCAGCAAATACAGCAGCCCCGCTATTTGATCGTGCAGCACCATGGCCTTTCCTGCCAGTGTTGCAGGAAAAAAGATTTTTGCAACCATATCCAACAATGCATTCGAATTCTGCAGCATCGTTTCGACTACTGCCATTGGATCACCCTGGCCTATAGAAGAACCCATTTTGGTAGCACCGAACTGAATCGCTATAATTATTGCCAGGGTAAAAAACAGAATAAGCGTCTGCGCTTTGTCTTTTTTGAATCTCAAATTTGCGCCGCGCATCAACGCCATGACCAAAATACTCACCATCCCCAAAACAACCAATGGCAAAATAAGCAACGTCAGCAGTGCGTAGAAATAATACACTACACCTGCCTGTTCGTTGATTCCATAAATCAATATTACCGGCAACATGATCGGAAATACAAAAAGGTATTCCGTAACCAATACGGTCAACAACTTTGAATAAATAATATTGCGCCCTTTAACCGGCAGTGCCAGCAACGTATCTAAATCCTTGGACATATAAAAATAAGAAATGATGTAACTGGCCGCAAAGATCATAATCACCACACAGGTGATTGCCCAAAATTGTACGGGATAGGCGCTCGTCTGATTCAGCGAAGCATAAGCGCTATACAGCATTGAAGCAAAGGATAGATACAGTGCATATGAGGGCAAAAGCAATAAAATAAAAACAACTGCCAATACAATGCGCAGAGGAGAACGTTTCTTTTTTTTTCGATTATATAAAAGCGCCGAAAGGCCGTAAACATTTTTGATACTGTACTTGCTGAGCGTTAACAACTCTTTCATCGTTTTGTAATCTCCAAAAACATCTCTTCCAAACTTTCATCTTCACCCATCTTTTCCTGCAATTGCGCAATGGTCCCTTGCGTCACAAGCCTGCCTTTGTCAATAATGGCTACACGGTCACAAATGCGTTGCGCCACATCTAAAATATGCGTGGAAAAAAAGACGCTGCTGCCGTTTTCACAATAGGTGCGCATTAACTCCTTTAAAGTAAAAGACGCCTTGGGATCAAGCCCAACCATAGGCTCATCTAAAATAAGCACCTTCGGCTCATGTAACAATGCACCGATTAAAACAATTTTTTGTTGCATACCATGCGAATAACTTTCAATGATTTCATCCAAAACCCTATCCATTTCGAACATCGATGCATATTTTTCAATGCGTTCTTTTCGTTCTCTATCCCCTACTCCATAAACATCCACAATAAAATTCAGATACTCTATTCCCTTTAATTTAGTATAAATTTGCGGGTTATCGGGAACGTAGCTGAGTATCCTTTTACCTTCTATCGGACTTTTCCACACATCTATGCCATCTGCAAAGATGGTTCCTTCGTCCGGTCGCAAAAGACCTACAATCATCTTGATCATCGTGGTTTTCCCTGCTCCGTTGGGACCTAAAAATCCGTAAATCTCTCCTCTGGCTACTTCAAAGCTTACCGCATCCACCGCTTTGAGACTACTCTTGCCATAGCTCTTAGACACTTTGTCGATTTTTAACACTTCTTCCTCCTGATCATTCACTCACAAAGGCCGCAATATCCTTTAAGACAACGCCGTCCACATAGTTCATCTGTCGATAATCGCTTGCATTCATCACCTTAGAAGGCATGAACAAATGATTCAATTTATCATATAATTTAAACGTTACATTTTTATGTTCTGCCAAACCACTCTGCCACATCCCGTATTCACGCGTCGTAACCTGATAGTCGTTGGCTCCTTGCAACACCAATAATTTCCCCCGACACTTTGCTATCTCAAACGGA
Organism: Eubacteriaceae bacterium UBA1433; assembly: GCA_002329295.1. GTDB lineage: Bacteria > Bacillota > Clostridia > Eubacteriales > UBA1433 > UBA1433. The sequence continues at coordinate 36,401 of DCTT01000009.1, read as the reverse complement.
TTATATCCTTTTAAGTCAAGCCAATACGCTGCCGGCGCCCCCATTAATTCGGCAACGCTGTAAGAGGAAGCATTTTCCTTCGTTAAATTTTGAATATTGGCTTTTTGCGCTTCATATTGTTGAATTTGCATCGCCTCTTCTTCTGAAACCTTTCCGTCAAATTCGGCAAGATATTTTATTTGCGACACCATCAATTCTTCAATCGGCGTCACATTGCCCGCCATGATAATATACCCTTTTGCCCAGGGAAGTTCTTTTGCAATGCGTCCCATCAAATGCCCGCCGAAACTGTGACCTAATATATAAATATTGTCATATCCCAAAGCGTGCATTTTATAATACGCATAGGTCACATCATCTATGACTTCTTCATTGACTGTAAGGCTTTCATCCTGCGCCAATTTTTCTTTATAGGTATAAGTTCGCTTGTCATATCGAAAGACACTGATATCCTGCTCTGCCAACCCCCAGGCAATATCCCGAAAAGGCTTGAGCACCCCGAGACTTTCATTGCGATCCGCCGGTCCTGAACCTGCAACCAAAATCACAACTGTTTTGCTCTCTTTGTCTTTTGGCGTTGTCAATGTGCCCGTAAGCAAATACTTCTGTCCACCGAACTTGATTTCTCTTTCGACAATGGTTGCCGGCATCGTCAACGTATCATAGGGCTCGATAAAAAATCCCGCTATTTCATTTTTCTCATTAAACACCACATTTACCAAAAGACTCCCCGTGCGAAACACTGCCAAATAGGTTACCCGATTTGCCGGCGTATCTTTTTGCCTTTCCACACTGTCAGGCATACCGAGAGGCCCTACGATTGCTTCATAGGACTCTTTTAAAACCTCTTCCGTTATCGCCGCTTTTGCCTCTTGAGAATAAGCATATTCATCTACCATTTTTGCAAAACGCTGCTGAAAATAATCCTGTATATAAGACTCGGCCGTTTTTTGGTTGGTGGTACTTACATTGAGGCATGCCGAAAAAATCGTTACGCACAAGATCAAACACATCAACAAAGCCATCGCCTTTTTTTTATTCTTCATTGATCCTCCTTGCAGTAGCCTTTTCACTGTCCATAGCTACCTATGACACCACTGTCTTGAGGTTTGTATCTATTTTTTTTCTTCAAAAGCTCCTGCATCTGTAATGGAAAATCCCACAATCTGCTTTTCTTCATTTAACGTTACATTCAACCATACTTTTCCTTTTTTCATAAGCAATTCCCGATAATAGCTTTCTGCAGTGGCATCTTCAGACCTTAACACCTGGGAAATGGCTGATTTTTCTCCGTATTTTTCATAGAAACCGTTCAAAATTACCCCTTGCTCTTGTACATCAAACTGACAGTTTTCCGCAAAAGCATATGTCTCTTGGATTTTTTCATATTTTTCATCAATAAAATCATTGATAAAAGCCTTTACCATCTTTTCTTCATCTGTTTTTTCCGGCTCTCCAAACAGCATACATCCAAACAGCGACAACGCCAATATACATAACACCGCAACGAACAAGGCTTTTCTGAATTGTTTTTTCATCTCGATTCCTTTCTCTATTCATTTTGATTGGTTTGCATCTTTGATTATACCAATCAAGACGCCATATTTCTATTTTCTTCTCTTTTTTTCAAAAAAACTCCGCATCAGACTTGCACATTCTTCTTCACGAATGCCACTGTAAATTTCTATGTTTTTTGTATTGGCAGCTGTCTGAATATGAATATTGGTCTCAACAAATCCGCTTTGCGGCTCTATTGCGCCATAGACCAAGCGACTGAGCCTTACAGCCAAAATAGCGCCCATGCACATCATGCAGGGTTCAATCGTCACATAAATCTCGCACCCTTGCAAATATGTCGATCCGAGAGATGTAAGTGCCCTTTCAATGGCAATCATCTCTGCATGGGAGGTAGGCAAGTTGGTTTGCAAACACTCGTTATGCGCTTGGGCAATCAGCCTGTTACCCTTATAGATTACCGCACCAACAGGCACTTCTCCTTGAGCATATGCCTTTTTTGCCATTTGAATTGCCTGGTCCATTTTGTGAAACATTTTGTCATTTCCTCCATAAATTATTATAGCGTTCAGATAGGTTTATGCAAACAAATGATTTTTGCATTTGTCAAATTTATTTTTCAATTTTTTGCTTCTGTAGTATAATAACGCTCAAGACCACCGAACAGAGGAAATCATTATGTACACTTCTTTTTTAAACGACCTTTCGTCAATATTGGATTCTTCCGCCATATGCCGCCACGCAAATATGGCGCACTATACTTCTTTTAAGGCAGGGGGACATGCAGACATTCTTCTCTTTATTTCCGATGAACAGCAGCTGCAAACTTCTCTCGCCCTCCTCAAATCCTATCATTTTCCTTATATGATCATCGGCAACGGAACCAATCTGCTTGTAAAAGACACCGGCTATCCGGGTATATTGATACGTTTTTCCAACGAAAATATCGCACCTGCCATCAACGACACCATCATAGAGGCACATGCCGGGACATCTTTGTCCACCCTCAGTCAAAGCGCCGCCTCGGCCGGCCTTGGCGGNNGCCATTTACATGAACGCCGGAGCCTATGGCGGTGAAATCAAAGATGTTTTATCTCATGTACAGGTATTGCAGCCAAACGGCTCCAAAACAACATTACACGCCGAAAATCTGGGGTTTTCTTATCGAACAAGTCTCTTTCAATCAAACAGCAACATTATTTTGCGTGCTGCTTTTCAAACCACCTTTGCTTCTCCCGCTTCCATTTACAATAAAATGAATTCTTTCAATGCCTTGCGCAGAGAAAAGCAACCTTTGGAGTATCCCTCTGCCGGCAGCACCTTTAAACGCCCGCCCGGTCACTATGCCGGACAGCTCATTGAGCAATGCGGCCTGAAAGGTCGTGGCGTAGGCGGCGCCAAGGTGAGCGAAAAACATGCAGGATTTATCATCAACTATAACCGCGCCACCGCACAAGATATTTTAGATACCATTGACATGGTTTCACAGGCTGTTTTGAAGACTTTCGACATCCAACTGGAACCCGAAGTGCAAATCCTCGGTTGAACAGAGTCTGTTTTATTCTGCCGATGAAAAAAGACCGCGCTTGATACGGTCTTTTCTTTCTTTCGCCGATGATTATTATTGCAAAGCGGTTACTCGCCTTCCCACTTGCAGGAACGAAAAATAATCTCGAATCATCGTAGGTCTTTCGTTGATGCGGATAGCAAAGTGTAAGTGAGGCCCTGTGCTGTTGCCCGTATTACCCATACTTCCGATAACCTGACCTTGTCCTACCGTGTCTCCCACACCGACTTTATAAGCCGACAAGTGTCCATAGAGCGTTGAATATCCGCCGGCATGGTTGATGATAATACAATTGCCGTATCCGAAGTACCATTTTGCCAAGACCACTACTCCCGAATCGGAAGCATAAATCGGCGTTCCTGTTTGGTTGGCAATATCCACCGCATAACCGGGGCCGTGAGATCCGGGCTTGGCAATGGCTGACACGGTTCCGCTGGCAGGTATCACAAAGCTTCCTGAGCTGCGCACCGAAGGCAGGGGCATGGTTCCCATAACAACGACCGCATCAACCGGGTCGCGAAGCCGTTCCGTATTTTGAATTTCACGGCTGATTTCTCTGCCGTTTTCATAGGCAACCACAGCCGTTATTTTTTCTTCTCCCTCTACACCTGCCGACTTAATGCGCTCGGCACCCTCGTACATCGCTGCATCATATTCAATTTTTTTCCCGTATTGCACCGGTTGTGTATAGACAATTTCTTTCGTTGTTCTGATGGTAATCAACGGCTTTTCTATTGCCGCTGCACTGGTTTTAAATTTATCTTTATCGATACTAAAGGCCGTCATTACCTGCTCTCTATCGGCCAATTCCGTCTCTGTTTTTGCAACAGCGCTGTTCGACAACACCGCCGCATTTTCCGCAGGCGCAGACTGCACTTCACGGCCAAATACGGAGGCCACAACACTATCCACTGATTTGATTTGCGACATAGGAATAATTTTTTCTTCCATGGTAATGGTTTGGTCAATTTGCGCTTCCCCAATGAGTTTTTCATTTTCATGGGTCGATGAATATTGCATGGTCAATTCTTTGACGACAGCTTCTCCATCTTCTTTTGAACCCACCGAAGCCAGCTCCTGACCGTCTACATACAAAATAACGCCCTTAACATATAGCTCAAAACCACCTTCATAAATCTTTTGTTTGCAAGTTTCTGTGTCCATCATCTCGGCAATTTTTGATATCGGCGCTTTTGTGTATACTACCGTTTGTTCGTAATATAAATCTCCGATGTCATACCACTGACTCATATCGTTTTCAATGTTTTTCAATGAATTTTCAAAAACTTCCGGTTCTTTGACCATTCCTACTTCATCGCCGTTCAAATACACTGTATATCCATGTGCCGATTGAGGCAGAAACAACAACAACGCAAACAAAAAAATGGAACAAAACGCAATTACCGCTTTTGTTTGGTTTTTCTTTGCGCTACCGACAAAACGCAAAACTTTTTCTTTTAAAACCGAATAATAAAATTTCAATACACTCTGCACACGCAGCAATTTATAATCCATTTCTTGCAGCCAAATCCCAAAAGCGCTCATATTTGGTTGTATGCCTCTTTCTTTTTTGCGCAAAGATTCTTTTTGCCAACGCAAATACGTCATTTCATCAATCAAATGACGACGGCTTTTTTTGCGTGTCATCCGTGCATTGACTTTTTCGATTCGTTTATTATAATCTCTTCTTACTTGAAATCTGAGTTTCATGACTTATCCTTTTTACAACATTGTTGTTTCGTTGTTACAACTTGTTTACAACTTTATTATAGTCCTCTCATCAAATAAGTCAAGAGATTGCCGGATTTTTTATCAAAAACCCGTTAAAATATTATTTTTATGATTGCCGTTTGCAAAACGTATAAAAAACATTTTGGTTTTTATCTTCCATTTTCAGACAATGTACATCAAACGCCTTTTGCAGGTATCCTCCTTCATACACTTCTTGCGGCGGTGCATAACACAACACTTTTCCTTCCCTCATCACACAGACAAAATCAGCAAGCGTCATAGCCTGCGCCAAGTCATGCAACACCATGATGATGGTTTTTCCTTCCCGGTTTAATTCTTTGAGAATCTCACCGATATCAATCTGATGACAGATATCCAAATGTGTCATCGGCTCATCCAGCAAAAACACTTCCGTATCCTGCGCGATTGCCATGGCAATATACGCTCGTTGTTTTTCCCCACCGGAAAGCTCTGAAATATTTTTATTTCTCAATGACTCGATTTTTGTCAAGTACAACGCCTTTTCCACCGCATTTTTGTCTTCTTGTGAAGGCTTGCGCCCAAATCCCGCATAGGGAAAACGCCCATGCATCACCAGGTTTTCAACACGCATATTTACAGACAGCCGAGTTTGCGGCAACATCGCAACGCGTTGCACAAACGCCTTCAAACCCATTTGCGCAATGTCTATCTCGCCCAAATAAACGCTGCCTTTCATCGGCGTCAACAAACGTGCCGCTGTTTTTAACAGCGTTGTCTTGCCGCAACCGTTCGGTCCCACGATTGCGCTGATTTTTCCCTGATGAAAAGTCAAATGGATATCATGGATTTTTGCTTCCCCGAAATAGCCCGCAAAAACGCCTTTCAGCTCAATCATACAGTCTTCCTCTTCTTTGTTTAAACAACAAATAAATAAAAAACGGTCCGCCGATTGCCGACATAATAATGCCTACCGGCAATTCATAGGGTGCAAAGGCTGTTCGGGCAATCAGATCACAAGTTAAAACAAACAATGCGCCTGCCAAAGCGCTAAAGGGAAGCACAAATCGATTGTCATGGCCTATCATGCTGCGACACATATGGGGTACAATCAAACCGATAAAACCTAACAATCCTGCAAAACTCACCGCACTCCCCGCCAACAACGATGCACACACAATCAGCACAAAACGAAGAAGATGCACACGTACACCCAAAGAAGCCGCTACTTCGTCACCCAAAGAAATTACATTCATTTCCCGACTCAAAACCATTGCCAAAATCAGTCCGATTACAATATAAAAAAGGGCGAAACGCACCACATCAAAGTTTACGGCAGAAAATCCGCCGACCATAAAGGAGTTGACACTAATCATCACATCGGGCTTTAGCGTAAGCACCGTATCAATGGCAGCGCCAAAGAAACTCCCCACTGCTAAACCTGCTAAAACAATCGTGATACGAGACGCACCTGTTTTATAAGCGGTAAAATATATTAACAATGCTACTATCAAGGCTCCGGCAAAGGCTGCAAAAGGAATCATGGTCAAATGGGTCGGAAAAAAGGCGGTGATGAGCACGACAAACAGCCCGGAACCCGCATTGACACCGATAATATTAGGGCTTGCCAAGGCATTATTGAGCACAGACTGCAGCACCCCGCCGGCCACAGCCAAGGCCGCACCGGCAGCTATGGCCGCCACAATGCGCGGCAAACGAAGATAAACAATAATGCGATACGCAAAATCAGCACTGTCTTTTTCGGACAGTGCTTTGATTATTTCACGAAACGATATCGTTGCCGATCCATACATCATGTTAACAGCAACCATCACCGCAAGGAGCAGGGCGGTGACGGCAATAATCACCATTTTTTTCGTATTCGAATCTTTATTTCGTTTCATAGAGCAACTTGTAGAGATACGCATAGGACTCTGCCCATCTGTGATTCGGCTTATAATGAAACAGCTCTTTGTCCAATACGTAATAATGGTTGTTCTTGATGGCTTTCAGCTCCTGCATGGCCTTATTTGAAAACAACATGTCTTTCAGTGCTGCCAAAGCTTCTTCATCGCTTGCTCCCATCGTAGCAACAAAGATATAGTCCGGGTCTGCTTTCATCATTTCTTCCATCGTAATGGTTTCTAACAGCGACGGATGTCTGGAGGCAATGTTGTCCGCTCCCAAATCTTTCAGCATAACCCCAACCATATTGTCTTCACCCTTCGATTTTGCACCGGTCGAATAAGCCCGCAAGAAAAGAACCGTCGGCCTTTTTGTCGGATCCACCTTGGCAATCGTTTCCTTTATTTGAGCCTCAATTGCCAGTCCGTTTTTTTTGTAAAGGTCTTTTCGACCCGTAATATCGGTTAGGATATTTAGCATGTCCAAATAATCTTGAAAATATTCAACTTTGAAAAGCGCACAGGGAATTCCCGCTTTTTTCAATGTCTCCGCTGCACTGACATGCGTGGCAATATCTGCCGATAAAATGACAAAGTCCGGATTTAGCGCCATGATTTTTTCCAGATTGGGTTGCTTGACTGTGCCAATGTTTTCTACCTCGCCGCCTAAATCCAGTTTGCGGTCTTCTATGGCGTCAGAGGTGGTGGCAAGCACCTTGCCACCGGCCAGATACCAGGTTTGCGCAAAAGATCCCATCGTGCATATCACCCTTTGCGGTTGATGCAATGTAACTTCGTTGCCCAACGCATCGGTAAAACTGATTTCGCCCTGTTGTGACGGTTGCTTTTCACCCTGTTTAGAGGCACAGCCAAATATCGTGGCACACAAAACACAGAAAATTACAATGACAACACAGGCTTTACAGAGCTTACGCATTGATGATTTCGTTTTTCTTCTCAAGCAAGCCATTTCCTTGAAGTATCTCTTCTGCTTTTTCCATCCCGATTCTGTCTATCGTGTTGCCGAATCGCTCCCCTGCGATGCCTTCTGCCTTATAGAGCAAAATAACTTTTTCAATCAGTTCAAAAAGTTCTTCTTTTGAAGTCACAATACGCTTCATCAGATTCCCTCTGCGCATTGTTTTACCCCATTGACCACCTAAGTATATTTTGAATCCCTTTTGTCCGCTGGGTACCACACCAAAAGGACATGTTTCCACACATTTACCGCAATCCGTGCATACATTTGAATCTATCCCTACATTTTTTTCAAACTTCTTTACCGGGCATGCGAATTCCACCGAACATTCTGCGCAACCCACACATTTATCCATTTCAAATTTCGGTATATAAACACCGACAATGCCTAAGTCGTTGATATCGGGTTTAATACAGTTGTTGGGACATCCGCCTACGCCAATCTTAAATTTATGAGGCAGCTTAACGCTCCTGTATCCTTCATAAAATTTATAATGAATTTCAAGAGCCATCTCTTGCGTATCAAAATTGCCATGCGGACAAACCGTGCCTTTGCATGCGGTAACAGGCCTTACTTTCGCCCCTGTTCCCCCCGGTGCCAAATCTACCTTTTCCAGTGCATCAATAACATTTTGAATATTATCATAAGAAATCACCGGAAGTTCCAGACACATACGCGATGTTATGGCAATTTTTCCGTTGCCGTACGTATCAGCAATTTCACAAGCCGCCCGCATTTGCTCACTGCTCAAAACGCCGTTTTTCGTTACAACGCGCGCCGAAGTGTTTTTTCCGTCTCGATTGGGAACAAAACCCATGCCTTTGTATTTTTTTCTCTCTTCGTCTGTTATATGGTTCATCGTTTTGGTGCCTCCTTATTTCATTTTTTATTGTTTTTTTAATTATATTCCTCTGTATAAAAATAATCAATAATGAATTTCTTTCCACAAAAACCGGAACAAAACTTGATATATACTTTACATTTTTAATGAAATCTGCTTTAATAAAGGCAAAATCAGTCTTGCATCCAACGGCTTTGCTTTACAGCAAAAGCCAGGAGTGAGAACAGGAGGAAAAAATGAAAGATCTATTTAAAAATCCGCGCAACCTCACCTTTTTGGGAGTTATGTTCGGACTCAGTGTTGTCCTACTTTTTGCAACGATGATACCCGGCTTTGGCGCCAGTATCGCCGTTGTTATGTTTTTACCCACAATTCTTACCGGAATCATCAGGGGGCCCAAGGCCGGCTGGCTGATGGGCACAGCGATGGGAATTGTGATTATGATTCGCGCTATGACCATGCCGATGTCCATTTTGGATCCCCTATTTATCAATCCGTTGGTCTCTGTGGTTCCCCGTATGTTTATCGGTGTCGTGGCCTATTGGGTATATGCTCTCATTGTCCGCGACAGCAAAAGCACCGGACGCATTGCCACAGCGGGCGCCGTGGCCGGAGCAATGGGCATGATTACCAATACCGTTTTGGTGATGAGCGCACTCTATCTATTTTATGCAGAAAAAATTACGGAACTTATGGGAATAGGGTTTAAAGTTTTATTGATCGGCATCATTTCGTCCAGTGCCATTATTGAAGCGGTAACCGCCGCCATTTTAACATCGGCCATTATCGCTATTTACAAAAAAACAAGTCGCGGACAAAACGCATAACCCAAATACTTTCAAAAAACAGGCGGTAGCAATATGATACTTGTAATCGACATCGGAAACAGCACATGTAAGTTTGGACTTTTTGATAAAAACGAAATTGTCGCCGTGTGGAAAGCGGTAACGCGAGACCAAAAAACCAGTGACGAATACGCCATTTTAATCCGCTCATGGTTTGAACAAAACAAATTCAATCCTGCCGATGTAAAAGGCGTGGTACTTTCTTCCGTCGTTCCCAATCTTACGCACTCTTTCGTCAGCACCATTTCAAAGACCTTTCAGCTGACTCCGCTTATTTTAAAGGCCGGTGTCAAAACAGGCATTGCCATTCAGGTAGACGACCCTCGCGAAGTAGGTGCTGATCGCATCGCCGATGTGGCGGCAGGTTTTTATTTATACGGCGGTCCTTGCCTGGTAATGAATTTTGGTACAGCAACCACCTTTGATTTGGTAAACGCAGACGGTCTCTTTCATGCTGCGGTTACATCTCCGGGCATCCAGATTTCCGCTGATGCTCTTTGGTCAAGAACCGCTATGCTCCCTCATGTGGAAATTGCCTGCCCTCCGTCTATTTTGGCAAAAAATACCGTCCACAGTATGCAAGCCGGACTTATTTACGGCTATGTGGGTCAAGTGGAATATATTACCAGGAAGATGAAAGAAGAGGCTCGTTGTCCCGAGGCAAAAGTTATCGCCACAGGAGGCTATACACAGGTCATCCATTCAAAAACCGATGTGATCGATGTATACGATCCGCTTTTAACCTTAAAAGGGCTAAAACTCATTTGGGATAAAAACAATGGCCGATAAGGTTTTTCATGATTTGCTGGCTCAACAAAACTATATAGCTTTGGCTCCATTGGCAGGTGTAAGCGACCTGCCTTTTCGCACCATCTGTCGCATGCACGGCGCCAGCATTGTCTATACGGAAATGATCAGCGCCAAAGCGCTTTGCTATCAAAACAAAAAAAGCATTGACATGCTTGCCACCACCTCGACAGAATTTCCCTGTGTCGTGCAACTCTTTGGGTCGGAACCGCAAATATTTGCACGCGCAATTGAGGAGTATATCAACAATTCTGCCTTTGCGGCCATCGATATCAATATGGGATGTCCGGTTCCGAAAGTTACAAAAAACAAAGAAGGCAGCGCTTTAATGCGCGACGAAGACCTTGCTTGCGAAATTGTGCGTGCCGTAAAAAGCGTTTCGCAAAAACCCGTCAGCGTCAAAATTCGTTCCGGCTGGGACAAAGACCATATCAACGCCCCGGCTTTTGCCTTGGCCATGCAGCAAGCGGGCGCCGATATGATTATTGTACATCCCCGTACAAAAGAACAGGTTTTTACCGGCAAAAGCGATTGGCACATAATTGCTCAAGTTAAAAAGGTCTGCTCTGTTCCCGTCATTGCAAACGGCGATATTTTCAGTCCGCAGGATGCAACATCTGTCTTAACGCAGACCGGAGCGGACGGTATTATGATTGGTCGAGGCGCCATGGGCAACCCTTGGCTCTTTGGGCAAATTGTGGCAGACAGAGCCGGCCTGCCTTATACATCGCCTACCTGCGAAGAAATTTTTTCACAGATCGAACTGCATTTGAAAATGGTTTGTGCAAGCACCAACGAAAAAGCGGCCGTTGCCGCTATGCGTAAGCACCTCTTTTGGTATACAAAAGGACTTCCTCATTCCGCCAAAATTCGCAGAGAACTCTCTTCTGTCGTGACCCAATCGGAAGTAATGGTCATTTTAAAAAAATACCTGTTTAAAGAAAATAATGATACCAAATAAAAAAACCGCACTTGTGCGGTTTTTTTATTTTTTACTTTCCAAACTTTGTCGTATCGATAATAAATCGATCATGGGTGCCTTTTCCGATCATTTTTTCACCGTAATAGCTCTCCACATCAAACATCAGTTTCTTTCTGTCGATTTCTCTGAGAACTGCTTTGGTAGTCACCGTTCCGCCTACCGGAGTCGCTGCCAAGTGATCCACACAAACACGCGTTCCCACTGTGGTAAAGTTTTCGGGAAGACCTTCTTGTGCAGCTTCAAAGCTGGCCATTTCCATTAAAGTAATCATGTAAGGCGTCGAAAGTACTTGAGCTGAACCGCTTCCCATATGTTGTGCCGTCATATCTTGCGTCACAACGGTTTCCAATTCTTTGCTCATGCCGACTTTTACATCAAATTCCATATTTTTTCCTCCATATTTTCATCAATTTTGCTGATTCAACTATATTATTCTGTTTCCTTCTTTTCAATTTGCGCCGAAGGTTCCGCTTCTAAAAACAATGCGCGGAATTCTTCACCTTTTAACGTTTCCTTTTCCAACAGCGCTTTTGTAATGCGGTCAAAAGCAGTTCTGTGTTCAATAATAATTTGTTGCGCCCGCTCATAGGCATTGTCAATGATGCTTCTGATTTCTTTGTCGATGGCTGCCGCTACTTCTTCACTGTAGTTCCTTGCTCTGCCAAAATCTCGCCCGATAAACACTTCCTGCGCATCGGTTCCAAAGGTCATCGGCCCCAACAGCTCGCTCATTCCAAATTCCGTAACCATTCTGCGTGCCAATTCCGTAGCGCGCTCAATGTCGTTGGTGGCGCCGGTACAAATATCATCCAACACCACTTTTTCCGCTGCTCTGCCGCCTAACAACCCGGCAATGTTATCCAGCAGTTTTTGTTTCTTCATGTGCACCGCGTCATTTTCAGGCAATGAAATGGTGTATCCTGCCGCCATTCCGCGCGGAATAATGGAAATTTCATGGACTTCGTCACAATTTTCCAGCACTTGCATCACTACCGCATGACCCACTTCGTGAATCGCCGTGATTTCTTTGTCTTCTTCGGTCACGACGCGGCTTTTCTTTTCAGGGCCGGCAAGAATGCGTTTTTTTGCCTCTTCCATTTCATCATCCGTAATGGCTCTTTTTCCTCGACGCGCCGCTAACAACGCCGCTTCATTGACCAGATTTTCGAGATCCGCTCCGGTAAATCCCACCGTCCCTTTTGCAATGACTTTTAAGTCCACACTTTCATCAATGGGTTTATTTCTCACATAAATCTGAAGAATTTCTTCTCTGCCCTTTACATCCGGCACGTTAATGACGATCTGTCGATCAAACCTGCCGGGTCTCAGAAGCGCAGGATCCAATACATCAGGCCGGTTCGTGGCTGCCATAATAATGATGTTTTCATGTGCGCCAAATCCGTCCATCTCTACCAGCAACTGGTTCAGCGTCTGCTCTCTTTCGTCATGACCGCCGCCGAGTCCGGTTCCCCTTTGCCTGCCCACTGCGTCAATTTCATCGATAAATACAATACACGGCGCATTTTTCTTTGCCGTATCAAATAAATCGCGAACACGCGAGGCGCCTACCCCTACAAACATTTCCACAAACTCCGAACCGCTCACGGTAAAAAACGGCACGTCCGCTTCTCCCGCCACTGCTCTGGCCAATAAAGTTTTTCCTGTTCCCGGAGGTCCAAACATTAAGATTCCTTTGGGGATCTCGGCGCCCAAGGCTTCATACTTTCCGGGATTTTTTAAGAAATCCACTATTTCGGCCATTTCTTCCTTTTCTTCATCAGCGCCTGCAACATCTTTAAACGTCACTTTTTTATTTCCCGGCGTAAACATTTTTGCACTGCTTTTGCCGAAGCCCATGACTTTGCCGCCACCCGAAGACTGCTGATTCAGTAAATAAAATACAAAAACCATCACTCCTACCATCAACAACAACGGCAGCAACGTACTGATCCAGGAATTGTTGGCAGGGATGATATAGTTCACCTTGATCCCGCCGGGTTGAATGTATTTTAAAATCAATTCATCAAAGGATGTATAAGGAATATATGTCTTGGCCTCTGTACCATTTTTCAATTTCAATACAGCGATATATTTCCCTTTGTCAATGGTCATCGCATCCACATTTTCCGCTTCCAAATGTTGGATCGCCTGGCTATAGGGAATAAACTCCGCTCTGGCTTTGACATTGTTCAGCGTCATCAATATGAACATGATACCCGAAATGACGAACATATAAAATATCACTACTCTTAAATTTTTTTTCATCGTCCAATTCCTAACTTGTTATTTTTCTGAATCATAGACCTTCGGTTTTAATATGCCTACATAGGGTAAATCGCGATACCTGTTTGCATAATCCAACCCGTATCCCACCGCAAACACATTGGGGATATCAAATCCTTTATAGTCGATATCGATTTCTTCCGAAGGTTTGCGCACACCGGTTTTGTTGATTAACACACACAGCCGAAGGCTCTTGGGCTGATGCTCTTTCAGTTTTTTCAGCACCTCTTTCAGCGTAATACAGGTGTCGGCAATGTCTTCGATCACAATGACATCTCTGCCTTTTAAGTCCAGATAAGCATCTTTGAGAATCGTGATTTCTCCCTTGCTCTGCATGCCTTTTCCATAAGAACTCACTTGCATGAAATCAATTTCTACGTCTACTTTCATCTGCCGCATTAGATCTACGGCAAAAACTACTCCGCCATTGAGTATGCAAAGCAACACAGGTACGGTATTTGCATAATCTCTATCAATTTCTTTTGCAATGGATTCCACTTTATCATCAATCTGTTCTTTGGTCAATAATATTCTTTCAACATCCCTGTGCATCCCGACTCCTATCTCAGTTGCATGACTGTAATTTTTATAATATTTTTGGTTTGTGCGTCCACTTTATATTTTTCGCTGATTTCATGACCCAAAACCCAAATGATTTCTTTTTCATCACATAAAAGCATGACGTTGTTTCTTGCCGTTTTGGGAATTTTGCAATCAATAAAATACTTCTTCAAGCTTTTGCTGCCTATAAGTCCCAAGGGAGAAAATCGATCACGTTCTCTTTTGTTTCGCAAACAAAGATTTCCGTTTATTTTATCACAATCAATGTATTTTTCATATAAGCGAAGCCTATTTTTCTCAAACTTTTCTACAGGTTCTATCCAAACGACTTTATTCAATTCTTGAATTTCCGTTTTTCCGCTTTTGTTTACGATAAAACACAACAAAGATTTTTCTTGGATTGGAGACTGCTTTTTTTTGATTTGATATCTTTCGTATTCTCTCTCGAAACAAATATTCCCGGGCATATGCAACTTCCAGACAGTCTTATCAGAAGGCATGGACAAAATTTGTTGAATGTGCCGCTCCTCAATATTTGACAAAGCTTCTATGCGTTCAAACATAGCGCGAATCAGATATGATCGCAAATACGGCTTTAGCTGTTGTACCGTTTCAAAAGGCAGCATTACTTTTCCATTTTGCAAAACAATCTGCCTTTTGCCGTCTTCAATTTCTCTCTCTATTTGTTCGTTGAGCTCCCTCGCACATCTTGCCAATCGCCGCACATAGGTCTCAAAATGTTCGTCAATTTCTTTGCAGCGAGCAATAAACACATTGCGTATCCGATTGCGCGTGTAGTTGTTTTGCGCATTGGTGGCATCGATAGCATATTTTATCTTTCGCCTGTGTGCATAGTCGAAAATTTCGTCCTTATCAAAGATTAACAACGGTCGAATGACACCGTCCTGTCGTTTTGCGGCAATCCCCTGCAACCCTGCGATGCCGCTGCCGCGCAAACAGCGCATCACCACGGTTTCGACATGATCCTGCAAATGATGTGCTGTGGCGATTTTGTCTGCTTGCACTATTTTTTTTAAAGCGAAGAGTTTTTGATATCGAATTTTTCTTCCCGCCAACTCCACCGATATCTTGTTTTGTTTTGCATAAGCTGCCACATCTTCATGTACACAATAAAACGGCACGCCGAGCATAGCGCACATTTCTCTCGCCTTTTGTTCGTCTTTTGAGGCAGCTGCACCCCGCAACTTATGATTGACATGTAATGCGGAAAGTGTAAATGATTCCTCTTCGCTCACCTGTTTCAAGGCATACAACAATACCGCCGAATCTACACCGCCGGACAGCGCTATGAGTATGTGTTCTCCGCTGCCTATCAATCGATTTTCGGCAATAAAATTTTGCAGTTTTTTCTCAAAGCTTTCTACGGTAATCATTGCTGAGATCTTGCTCCAAAACCATCTTTTTCGTTTCTGAAAATGAAACAGGCGCCTAGCGCCTGCTTGATAAAATCCATACAATGTATGCCGTACACCCTTTTTCGATACCCGATAACCGGTGTTTCTGCATCTTCGGCTCGCATAAGGTAATTTCGCGGCACATACAAATTATCAGTTTACCGCTGCTTCCTTCCAGACCTGACGGGGTTCGCCGAATTGTATTGCACGAAGCCCTATGGTCAACGCTTCAAAATGCAGTCCCTGAACCGACTGCCGATATACCTCCAAAGGGGATTCTGTCCTGCTATAGCGGATTGCAGGTTACAAGGCACCGCTAACTCCCCACATAGTACGGCTTACGAATTCTATCATACTTCGTTTAAAAGTTCAATATCTGTTTCTGATTCCCCTGTCTCTTTCACATCTTTTTGTAAATAAAATGCGCTTTTTGTTCAAAGGTGCTTTTGTTTGTTTTTTATGCATAATCAACGTTGCAACAACACCGTATATTACTAAAAAACTCGCCGTATCATCTTCTTTCAACATTTCCATCAGCCACTTGGTGTAAATCGGATTCGGACTATCATCAAAGGTCAATAAAATTTGCACTTCTTCGTTGCATTGATGAATTGGAAAATGTTGATAAAAAGTGGTGAAAGCGAGAATAGAGCATCGCTACGCCGACAGCAGCACCACTAAAAGGATCATGATGCTCACGAAACGTACACACGCCTTTCGGCTTGGCACAAAAACTCAACCAATGCCGTTTTTACCAGGCATTGCTTCGCTTGTCGCATATTGGTTCGATAATTTTTCAACAACTCTTTATTTTCGGCAATTTTTTGCACGACTGTCAAAATATCTTCTGTTTTCTTCGGTAAAATACAGCCCATTTCCTGCGAGACAATGTAAGCGGCATTTGTCCTCTCTTGCGGCAAATACGGCGCAAAGGATAACAGCGGCACTTCGGCATAAATAGCCTCGAAAGTCGTCAAACCGCCCGGCTTCGAAATCAAAATATCTGCTCGCTGCATATAATCTGATACATTATGACAAAAACCTTGTATTTCGATATTTTTAAATTCCTCTTTGACAAGACGACGATATAATCTTTTGTTTTCCCCGCAAATAATCGTACTATGCAAATTAGGCAGATGATCCAGCTTACGATAAAATTCCATATTCGTCGGCAACAGCCCCAATCCGCCACCCATCATCAGCAATTCTTTTTTCTTTCCTCGTCTTGCGGGAACTTTTTTTGACTCTGTTACAAATCCCTGTTCATATTTTTTTGACACGGGAATACCAAAGACGCTAATGCTTCGCGCATCAATTCCTCGATTGATCAAATCTTTTTTCGTTTGTTGCGTTGCCACCAAATAATAATCCGTATTTTCATGAATCCATACCTCGTGGGCACTGAGATCCGTGACACAAGTAATCAGCGGCGTTTGCATTTTTCTGCTGTACTTATATTCCGCCAAAAAATGAGAAGCCAGGGAATACGTAGAAATAATCACATCCGGGTTGTGTCGATGTATTTCGGTTTCCAATTTCTTTTCAATATATTTTTGCGGCGTTTTGAGCACTCTTTCCAACCGACCGTCGGCATTCAAAGTATTCTTATATATAAGGTAATATAACCGGCTCGTCTTGCCGATTACGGTTTTGTAAATCGCATAAAACCAGCGACTTGTATCACCCAAAACAATCTGTGAAAAATCCACTACCTCGCTTTGTGCCTCTAAGTCGCTTTGTTCAATTTTTTCTTCTAAGTTTTTGGCAGCAATATAATGCCCCATACCAAATTTACAAGTCATAATTAAAATTTTCATTTTGTCTGTTTCTCACTTATGTTTCGCTTATTCTGAAAAAAATGGGATTCTTTTTTCTGCCTGAATATCATTATACTCGCTTTCATGAAAATATTCAAAGGCTTTTCTTAAGATTTCATTAATAATTTATTGGATTTTGATGAGAAACATCCTGCGAGAAAAAAACGCTCACGAACCGGACGCCTATTATTCTTCTTTTGCAACGTCCACCCAGATGCCGCCTGTGATATTCTCTAACGCTTTTACCGTAATATCCACTGCGGATGCCGCTGTTCCCGCCGCAGGAAATACACGTTCAAATCGCTGCAATGAAATATCCAAATACACTTGCACTTCGTCAGGCAATGCAAAAGGGCACACGCCGCCTACGGGATAAGTCGTGATCTGCAGCGTTTCTTGTGCCGTGGCCATTTTTGCCTTACATCCAAAGGCCTGCTTGAATTTTTTATTATCGACGCGAGCCGTCCCGCACATTACTAAAACAATATTTTTTTCCTTTAACAAAAAAGTAAGACTTTTTGCAATCTCTGCTTCGCTGACCCCTAACGCCACTGCTGCTAAGGGCACCGTGGCGCTGCTTTGATTGAAATAAATCACTTCTTTGTCATACCCGTGTTGTTTTAAAAATATTTCCACCTTACTTTGACTCTTCACTCTTTGTTTTCCCTTCCATGCGATATTTTTGCAGTACTTCAACCTTGTTGACTTCTTCCCAGGGCAAATTTAAATCCTCTCTTCCAAAATGTCCGTAAGCAGCCGTTTGTTTATAAATAGGTCGGCGCAATTGCAAATATTCAATAATGGCTGCCGGTCGCAAGTCAAACTCCTTTTGAATGATTTCGGCAATCTTTGTGTCCTTGATTACACCGGTTCCATAGGTGTTGACAAACACCGACAACGGACGCGCCACACCAATGGCATAAGAAAGCTGAATTTCACATCGCTTCGCCAGGCCTGCGGCAACGATGTTTTTCGCAATATGCCGCGCCATATAAGCCGCTGTCCGATCTACTTTGGTAGGATCTTTTCCCGAAAAAGCGCCGCCGCCGTGCCCGCAATATCCGCCGTAGGTGTCTACGATGATTTTTCGCCCCGTAAGCCCGCTGTCACCCTTGGGGCCGCCGGTAACAAATCTCCCGGTGGGATTTATATAAATCTTTGTCTTTTCATCTAAAAGCCCCTTATCAATGACGGGCAAGATCACGTGCTCAATGATATCTTTTCGAATTTGCTCCTGCTTCACTTCTTCTCCATGCTGTGCCGAAATGACAATGGCTTCTATGCGTTTGACTTTATCGTCCTGTCCATATTCTACCGTTACCTGCGTTTTTCCGTCGGGACGCAAATATTTCAAGAGTTTGTTTTTGCGCACTTCGGCGAGCCGTCTGGCCAATTTGTTTGCCAGCTGAATCGGCAGCGGCATAAACTCCGCGGTTTCATCGCAGGCATAGCCAAACATCATTCCTTGATCGCCCGCTCCGATTCGCTCATAAATATCTTCACTGCCGCTTTTGCCCTCTAAGGAAGTGTCCACACCCAAAGCAATGTCTCGCGACTGTTCATCAATACTCACCAAGATCGCACAGGTTTCTGCATCAAAACCATACTTGGCACGATCATAACCGATTTCTTTAATGGTAGCTCGTGCAATTTTATCAATGTCCACATAACAATTTGTAGTAATTTCCCCCACCACCAGCACCAACCCTGTGTTGACCACCACTTCACAAGCCACACGCGCCATGGGGTCATGGCTTAAAATTTCATCCAAGACCGCATCCGATATCTGATCACAGATTTTGTCGGGATGCCCCTCCGTTACAGATTCCGATGTAAAATATTTCTTCATTTTTTCACCTTTTTCTTTGTGTCGTAACAAAAAAAAACCTCCAAGCGTGAGGTTACACCAATGGTTTTCCTCATCATCCAGCATTTGCTGCGAGTTTTGGCACCTTGCTTGTTTGCAGGTTGCCGCAGAGTCCTCGGGCTCGTCCCTCGTCTGCTCTTTATAAGGTTTATTTTTTATGTATTATAAAGATTTTTTCCTTTTTTGTCAACCACGTGCCTTTTGCCGTTTTCAGGAAATAATATTTTTGATAACCATTGTTTAAATTTGACTTTTCTTATAAAATTGAATAGCTATGATAAATACAATGCAAAAAACGGAAATCATTCGATGAAAAGAATTTTATCCTGCATGCGCAGAGCCATGCAAGAATATGCAATGATAGAAAAAAACGAGCTGTTGGCAGTGGGTTTGTCCGGTGGCAAAGACAGCGTCATGCTGCTCTATGCCCTGCATTTGCTGCAATACTTTTATCCTGTCCCTTATCGTCTGCATGCTCTTTGCATCGACATGGGCTTTTCCGGCAGCAATTATGAGGAAATAAAGGTGTTTTGTGCTAAGCTACATATTCCTCTCACCATAATCCATACCGATATCGGCCAAATCGTTTTTGACATTCGAAAAGAAAAAAATCCCTGCTCGCTTTGTTCCAATTTAAAACGAGGCGCATTGCACAACGCTGCCTTGAAGTTGGGTTGCCACAAAATCGCTTTTGGCCATCATGCCAACGATGCCATCGAAACCTTGCTGCTTTCCATGCTTTATGAAGCGAAAATCAGCACTTTTAAACCCGTTACTTTTTTAGATCGCAAACAAATCACGTTAATACGCCCCATGATCTATGTTTGGGAAAAAGAAATCATCTATCAAGCCAACAAGCTTGCCTTGCCCATCTTGCCAAAAACTTGCCCGGCAGACGGCCACACCAAGCGTGACGAAATCAAACAGCTGATTCGAACAATGAAAAAAACCGTTCCCGATTGCGAAGAAAGACTGCTAAAAGCCATACAAAACAAAGACCATTTGCAGCTATGGTTCCACTTGCCACATAACGACAAAGACTGCCGAGGAACATGATATGGACACACTTTCTGGCACCATCTCCCGTGTTTTATTTTTTAATGAATATACAAATTACACCGTTTTTCATCTGGACGGCGAAAGCGGCAGCGAAGTCATTACGGGCAATTTTCCGCAACTTTCCGAAGGCGAAAGCGTAACGGTACACGGTCATTTTGTTGAACACAAAACCTATGGCAAACAGTTTCAGGCTCATTCTTACGAAATCAATGTTCCCACCGATGAAGAAAGTTTAAAAAAATATTTGGCTTCCGGCCTCTTTAAAGGAATCGGCCCCGCTCTCGCCGATGCTTTGGTAACACATTTTGGCACCGAAGTGTTGGATGTAATCAAATCAAACCCGCAGCGACTGACGACCGTGCCGAAAATCGGCGTCAAAACGGCTGAAAATATCCGCATTTCTTATGCAGAGCAAGAAAAAAGCAGAGAAGTCATGATGTTTATGCAAAAATACGGCATCAGCACCTCTCTTGCACTGAAAATTTATAAAGTGTATCAAGACGCTTCCATTCAAATTATCAGCCAAAACCCTTATCGCATCATCGAAGACGTCATCGGTGTAGGCTTTAAAACCGCAGATAAAATCGCCATGGCGCTGGGCATTGAGCCGTCATCGTCTTTTCGTGTCCGTGCAGGCGTCAATCATATTTTGTCGGAATTATACCACAACGGCGATATGTATTGCGAAGAAGACTTCTTAATCACCAAAGTCGCCGAAATGTTGGACGTGGATTCCGATTCCGTAGAAGATGCACTGGTTTTTTTAACAAAGATAGGCAAGATTATCCTGTGTGAAATGGACGAAAACAATGTCTATTATCCGTTGGCGCTTTATGTTGCCGAAGTGGAGTCTGCGAAGCGAATTGCTCGCCTTTCCAAAAACTT
Organism: Eubacteriaceae bacterium UBA1433; assembly: GCA_002329295.1. GTDB lineage: Bacteria > Bacillota > Clostridia > Eubacteriales > UBA1433 > UBA1433. Next base: position 15,364 of record DCTT01000009.1, on the reverse strand, counting down.
CTACGATTTGGATATGTCCTTCATCCACCGCATCATCGACGAATATCAGCACCTTTACGATATCACGCTTCACAAAAGTCAACGCAATGCCGTTTGTTCTTGTATTGTGCATGGAATCAGTATTATCACCGGCGGTCCCGGAACCGGAAAAACCACCATTATTCAATGCGTCCTTTATATTTTGAACAAGTTGGGCAAAACCGCCCTGTTAGCCGCCCCCACAGGCAGGGCCGCCAAGCGGATGAGCAGCGCTTGCGGCATAGAAGCCAAAACCGTCCATCGCCTTTTGGAATATTCTTTTTCTTCCGAAGACAAAATGATGTTTGCAAAAAACGAAGACAACCTTTTAGAGGCAGATTGTTTGATTGTCGATGAAGCTTCGATGATTGACATCACGCTTCTGCACTACTTGCTCAAAGCAACAAGCAGTCATATGCAACTGATTTTTGTCGGCGATATCGATCAACTTCCTTCTGTTTCTCCGGGCAATGTGCTCAAAGATATCATTGCCAGCCGTTGCGTCAACGTGTCCCATCTTGACAAAATTTTTCGTCAAAGCGAACGCAGCATGATTGTCTTAAACGCCCATCGCATCAACACGGGTCGCATGCCGATCATCGACAATAAAAGCGACGATTTTTTCTTTGTTGATGCACCCCTTCCCACACGTGCCGCTCAAACGGTTTTGGATTTATGCACCGAGCGTTTGACACAATATAAAAATTATGATGCCTTGCAAGACATTCAGGTCATCAGCCCCGTCAAACGCGGCCACACCGGCGTCGAAAATTTAAATGTTTTATTGCAAGAAGCTCTCAACCCTCCTTCACCTCAGAAAAAAGAAAAAAAATTGCTTCACGATACCTTGCGTGAAGGAGATAAAGTGATGCAAATCCGCAATAACTATAATGCCTTATGGACCAATATTTTTTCCAAGCAAAGTGGAACGGGTATCTTTAACGGCGACATTGGCATCATCGAAAAAATTGATGCTGAAAGCAAACTGATTTCTGTCTTGTTTGAAGAAGAGCGTTTGGTGCATTATGCTTTTGACGAAGCGGATCAGTTGATGCTTTCTTACGCCATTACCATCCACAAAAGCCAGGGAAGCGAATTTAACGCTGTTATCATCTTGGTCTGTGAAGGTTACGGGCAATTTTTGAGTCGTAATTTGCTCTACACCGCCCTGACTCGAGCCAAAGAAACCGCCGTATTAGTCGGCAGCCGCCGCATTATTGAAATGATGGTCAAAAACAATATCGCCATCCATCGCAAAACTGCTCTTGCCGAGCGCATTCAGCAGGAGGCTGCCGGTGAGTAACCTTTGGTCCCGCCTGCTAAAAGCACTGTACCCTTCTTCACCTTACTGTCCCGCATGCGGCCGTGTTTTGTTTGGCGAAAAATACAGCATCTGTTCAAAATGCGCACCTTACGTGTTTGCCGATGCACCGGCTTATTGTAAAATTTGCGGATGTGCTCTGCGTGGCGGCGAAGTATGTGCAACCTGTTACAAAAATGTCTATTCCTATGAACGCGGCGTATGTATGCTCATTTACAACCGATATAGCCGCCCCATTATTCACAGTATGAAATATGACAACAACACCGACTTGGCTCGTCGATTCGGCGCTCTGCTCTCTATTGACATTCTTCGGAAAACAGATATACTACATAAAGTCGATGTCATTGTTCCCGTACCGCTTGCACCTCTTCGCTATCAGCAAAGAGGCTACAATCAAGCCCAATGCATTGCAGAAGGATTGGCAGAGTCAATCTCCAAACCCGTCGAGATTCATGCCTTGCAAAAAACGCGCGAAACCGCTGACCAAATAGGACTCAGCAAGCTTGAACGTGAAAAAAATCTCCGTGGCAGTTTCGCAGTTGTCTCTGATGTTTTAAAAGATAAAAACGTGCTGTTAATTGATGACGTGCTCACCACAGGGTCTACGATTCAAGCCTGTGCAAAAGCACTTCTTGATGCCGGATGCCACAAGGTTTATTTTGCCGTTATTGCCTCCAGCATGCATTAAAAAATCAGCACTTCGACTTTTGCAAGTGAAAGACTCACACTAATAAATATAAAAATACATTTTGCTTTATCTTAAGTGAGAAAGATGATATAATGTCAAAAAGGTTTTAATGGAGGGGTAATCATGGTAGTCAATATATATTTCAAAAACATGCGTTCAAGCGATAAATTAAGAGAAAACCTTGAAGGGAAATTGCAAAAATATGACAAGTTTTTGCACCCAAACACCAAAGCGACAGCTACTTTTAAAATGATCAAAGGCGGTACAAAACTGGATTTGGTCATCTATTATAATAAAAACATTATCAAAGCCGAAGAAACCGGCATTGATGGCACAAACGCCATTGATTTGGTCATTGATAAAATTGATTTGCAATTAAAAAAATATAAAAACAAACTCAACATCAAGGGGACCGAAAGCATTCGTCATGAGTTTGCCGCAGCCGGCGAGGACGGTTCCGTCTCTGAGACATTTGACGAATCGGAAGAAGAAACACAAAATATCGTCAAAGTCAAACGCTTTGCTCTTAAACCCATGTCAGCAAAGGAAGCCAGCCTTCAAATGGAGCTTATCGGACATCAGTTTTTTGTGTTTTTAGACGATGAAACTGAAGAAGTACATGTTCTTTATAAGCGAAAAGACGGTGATTATGGCTTAATTGTCCCCGAATTTTAAATTTTTTTCGTTTTTTTTGCTATTTCTATTATATAATGTATTGTATATGATTGATTAGATCAAAAACACAATTACAACTCAGCACTTTGATTGAGAGGTTACTTATGTATCTGGGAATAATTATTTTATCGATTATTGTGGCTTTGGCGAGAAAAGGTCGATTGAAAAATGTACAACACTATAAGGCATGGTTTTTGTTGATTTTAGCCTTGATCATCTATGCGGCATTAATAGCAGGTCCGCTGACCAATATAGATTTTGTCGTAGATTTTATCAAAGACTATTCTTACTGGTTATACTTTGCCGTATACGTGTTAATTATGATCACCGTTGTCTTCAACCTCAATAATATCTGGTCTTTTTTGCTTATTTTGGGTGTTGCGCTGAATTTTACGGCAACATTTTTAAACGGCGGCAAGATGCCTGTTTTGCAGTCCGCCTCAGAAATGGCCAATTCTGATTTTGCGCTCTTTTTTCAATACTTCGGCGCTACCAACCAACTCACGGCTTCGACACCCTATGTGATGCCGCTTTGTAAGGTCATCGGTATTCCAAGTCTGCCTATCAGCATCGGAGATATTATCATTACTATCGCTTTGTTCATGGTAATTCAACTCCTCTTGGTACGTCCCGTAGCAAGAAAATCAACACCAAAAGACATTGCCGATTACACAGGTAAACTCAATTTTACAAGTGAATTAAAAATAGACGAAATTATTCAGGCTGCCGGCGAAGAAAGCATAGACGAATTTGATTCGTTCCTGCCTTCATCGCAATCGTCTCCTTCCACTTTATCAGATGATATCATTTTGGGAGAAGCAGAAAAAGGATTCGATTTGCACAAAGATCCTCTGATTTCCAATATGGAAGGCGATATGATTTTAGGAGGAGATGCCACAAAATCTCCATTCTATCAAAAACAAGAAGATTTCTTGGCTTCCGATTCAGATGATTTTATTTTACCGGATATTGACGATGCCTCTCTTCAAGAAGACAGCGAAGAGTATGATCATGTATTCCGCGTTTTAAATGAGATCAAAGATCGTCAAGACTCTCCGACAACGCCTATTGCATCGATGGACCAAGAAGAATGGACGCTACCGCAAGAAACCACGGAAGAATTTTTTGATGAATCTGTCAACGAAGAACTTCTTTTTACAGAACAACCCTCTGGTGAAGAGGCAGATGAGCAGGAAGAAGTTTTAGATGAGTTCATAGAAGAAGTTCCTGTATATGATGATGCAGAGAGCGTTGAAGAGGAGGCCGAACAGCTAGTTGAGTTAGAAGAAACAGATGCATCTCTTATTTCAGATATACCGGCTAAAGCGGAAGAAACGCATGAAGAATACATACGCTCGGAAACTATGGTAAGCGAAGAAGAACTGCTGGCCCAAGCCCAAGCGCAAGCAGAACAAGAAGCTGCTCAAGTGGCCGCGAAAGCACAAGCCGAGGCGGAATTACAACAAAATGTCTCTACCATGCTGCAATACATGAAAGATTTGTTTGAACAAAGTAAACAACAAAAAGATGCCCTCGCTGCGCAGGTTCCTTCTGGTGAAAAAGATCAAACCGTTGAAGAGACGGTTCAAGCGACCGATATCAAGCAAGATGTTTCTGTCTCCGCAAAACCTGAAACCCATCGTGAAGAAGCCGGTACCGTTGTTATCCAGCCTCAAGAAGATGCACAGACGCTTGAAGATGATGATAGTGATGACGAAAATAATTATCCTTTCATTATCAAAGATGGACGCATTGTTGAAAACGAAAATTATAAATTCCACAGGAGCAAAAGCACTGACTCCAAAAGCCTTGATGTGGTCAAAGACGTTCCCAGCATTTATGACAGCACGGTTAATCTAGAAAAGATCCGCAAAGAGATTTTTGAAGAACTTCAACGTCAGGAGCAAGAGGCTCTTTCGCCACTGGCTGCTTCTTCTGCTCAAAATCAAACTGTCTCTTCGCAGCAACAACATTCCCAAGAAGAGTTGGATAGCATTTTTGAAAAAGAAGGGGCTCCTCAACGTAGCAAGGAGGCACGCTCCGCATTGACAAAAGATACCTCTGATGAATATGAACGTGTTGCGTTTGAAATTGACGGTAAAATCAATTATGTTTGGATCAAAAAATAGCTCTGATTTCTTAAAAAGGCTCACTGAGCCTTTTTTTTTGCATGAACTTACACATCTATGTAGCCTTGTGATATAATACTTCAGATATCTTTTTGATAAACACTGTTTACCTCAACGAGCGAAGGAGGACATAAAATGGGATTTCTTTCCAGCCTTGCAAAAGGCTTTGAAAAAAACCAAATCGATAAATATTTTAAACGTGTAGACCTTATTAATGCACTTGAAGAAGAAATATCCGCTTTGAGCGATGAAGAATTGCGAAATAAAACCACCGAATTTCAGCGCCGCCTGCAAGAGGGCGAAACGGAAGACGACCTTTTGACCGAAGCTTTTGCCGTAGTTCGCGAAGCGGCAAAAAGAACCGTGGGCATGCGCCCCTTTGACGTGCAACTATTGGGAGGTATTGTACTCCACGAGGGCAATATCGCCGAAATGAAAACCGGCGAAGGCAAAACTCTCGTTGCCACGCTTCCTGCATATCTCAACGCACTCAGCGGCAAAGGCGTGCATATCGTTACCGTCAACGATTACCTGGCCAGCCGAGACAGTCAATGGATGGGCCAAATCTATCGCTTCTTAGGCCTTGAAGTAGGCCTGATTGTACACGGCCTTACTACTGAAGAGCGCAAACAAGCCTACCAAGCCGATATTACCTATGCCACGAATAACGAGTTGGGCTTTGACTACTTAAAAGACAATATGGTTATCAACCAACATGAAATTGTACAGCGCAAACTTCATTATGCGATTGTCGACGAAGTAGACAGCATTTTAATTGATGAAGCTCGAACGCCGTTAATTATTTCCGGCAGCGGCAAAAAAAGTACCAATCTGTATAAAACCGCCGATGCTTTCGTGAAAACACTGAAAGCCGAGACAGACTATACCTTAGAAGAAAAAGACGAAGCTGTCTCACTCACCGAGATTGGCACCAGCCGTGCCGAACGATATTTTAAAATCGATAACTTGTCTGATGTGGACAATATGGAAATCTTACACCATATCAATCAGGCACTCCGAGCGCATAAGCTCAAACATCGCGACAAAGACTATATTGTGCAAGACGATGAAATCATTATTGTAGATGAGTTTACCGGTCGTCTCATGCATGGACGCCGATACTCTGAAGGGTTGCATCAGGCCATTGAGGCAAAAGAGCGTGTTACCGTGGCCCGCGAAAGTGTGACGATGGCCACGATTACTTTTCAGAATTATTTTAGACTCTATAACAAACTGGCCGGTATGACCGGTACAGCTAAAACCGAAGAAGAAGAATTTTCCTCCATTTATAACATGAACGTCATCACCATTCCTACAAACAAACCGATGATACGTCAAGACATGGAAGATATTATTTATAAAAACGAAAAAGTAAAATTTGATGCTGTCATTGATGAAATCGTCGCTCGCCACCAGACAGGTCAACCCGTACTGGTGGGCACCATTTCGATCGAAAAGTCTGAGACGCTGAGCCGACTGCTTTCTAAAAAAGGCATAAAACATAATGTGCTTAATGCAAAACAACATGATAAAGAGGCGGAAATCATCACCCACGCCGGACAAAGAGGCGCAGTTACCATTTCCACCAACATGGCAGGCCGCGGAACGGATATTGTGTTGGGAGAAGGGGTTCTTGAATTGGGCGGACTGCACATTATCGGCACGGAACGCCACGAAAGCAGGCGCATTGACAATCAGCTCCGCGGTCGTGCAGGCAGGCAGGGAGATGTGGGCAGTTCACAGTTTTTTATTTCCATCGAAGATGATTTAATGCGCATTTTTGCAGGCGAGCGATTTGAAACCATTGCCGACAAACTCCCCGATGATATGCCCATTGAGCACCGCTTCATCACAAAAGGCATTGAGTCGGCACAAAAACGCGTAGAAACCCGCAATTTTGGCATCCGCAAAAACGTATTGCAATTTGACAATGTGCTCAATAAACAGCGTGAAGTGATTTACGCGCAAAGGCGCATTGTCTTTGAAAAAGACGATATCAGCGAAGAAATACAGGAAATGCTCACCGATTTAGTCAGCCAATACTGTGAATCTTATACTTCTGTTTCCGAATTTTATGAAGAGTGGGATTTAAAGGGGCTTATCACGCAATTCGAACATTTTTACCTGCCCAAAGGCAGCGTAAAAGAAGAAGATCTGCCGCACACGCGAGAAGAAATCGAAGCGTTTTTTCAAGACAAAACATTACAAGCCTACCATGAACAAGAAAAATTGCTGACCCCTGAAATAATGCGCAAACTGGAACGAGATATCTTGCTTCGTGTAGTAGATATGCAGTGGATGGAGCACTTAGACAACATGGATCAACTGCGCCAAGGCGTAGGGCTTCAAGCCTATGGCAACATCAATCCCATTCAAGCTTACACCAAAGAAGGTTTTGACATGTTTGAAGAAATGTCTCATTCCATTCAGGAAGATACGATTCGCTACCTTTTAACGGTCAGATTAGAGCGCGCAGAATCCGCCGAAAAACGTCCCGTCACCAAACGTGAAGACATCCACACAGGCGGCAAAGACACAGCGCGTCCTCAAGCTTCCAATAAAAATAAAGTCGGTCGCAACGATCCTTGTCCATGCGGCAGCGGCAAAAAATATAAACGATGCTGTGGCGCATAACTTTCTTTAATCTATACAAACATACCATAACACACAGAGAGGGTGAGTCAAATGATTGAAATTCTGGATTACGAACAAATCGTAACCGAAACAGAAAATTTATTTATGGAAGCGAGGGATGCACTTTGACCCCGCTGCTTTAAAATCGCAAATTGATGCCGCGGACGCAAAGATGCAATCCAGTACCTTTTGGGATGACAACAAAGCTGCGCAAAAATTATTAAAAGAGCAAAAAATCCGAAAAGAAAAATATAGTCATTTTACTTCTTTACAGCAGCAAGTCGAAGATAGTTCCGTAATGCTCGAACTTTTAAAAGAAGATTATTCTCCTGAAGAAAGCGCACAAATCAAACGAGAAATTGACACGCTGAAAGAGAAGGTAGAAAACTTTCGTCTGAGCATTTTGCTTACCGGCGAATATGACGCCAACAACGCCATTTTATCTTTACATGCAGGGGCAGGCGGCACCGAGGCGCAAGACTGGGCGGAAATGCTGCTGCGCATGTATTTGCGCTGGGCCGACCAAAAGGGATTTAAAACAAAAATTATCGACCAGCTTCCCGGCGATGTGGCAGGTATCAAAAGCGTTTCTGTCTTTGTGGAGGGGCTTAATGCCTACGGGTTTTTAAAAGCTGAAAGAGGAGTGCACAGACTGGTGCGCATCTCTCCTTTTGATTCCTCCGGCAGGCGGCATACTTCTTTTGCTTCATTAGATGTCATGCCCGACGTCGATGACGATATGGACGTTGTCATTGCCGATGATGATATTCGTGTAGATACTTTCAGAGCCAGCGGCGCCGGCGGACAGCACGTCAATAAAACCGACTCCGCTATTCGCATCACACATATCCCCACCGGAATTGTCGTCCAATGCCAAAACGAACGCAGCCAGCACCAAAACAGAGAAACGGCTATGAAAATGCTTAAGGGCAAACTCATTGAAATTATGGAAAGTGAGCAGAAAGAAAAAATTGATGACTTAAAAGGCGACTACACGCAAATCGCCTGGGGCAGTCAAATCCGCTCCTATGTTTTTCAACCTTACACCATGGTAAAAGATCACCGCACCAATGCCGAAAGCGGCAATATCACTGCCGTAATGGACGGTGCCATTGACCTTTTTATCAACGCTTATTTAAAAAACAATACCTGATCAAGGGTCTCCGGCGGAGACCTTTTGCCTTTGCACTGTTTCGTATAAAATTCTTCGCGAAAAAAGAAAGGACACCCAAAAATGCTTTCCTTAACAAAATACCGTATTGAAGACGGAAAAAATTTTCGCCTTGCCGACCACAACCCCAGCGATACGGCACACTTAAAAAACAAAAAAGAAATCGCCGGCATCGTTGAAGAAAACATCCGCATTATGGCGGAAGAACAAGACAAATTATATGCGCAAAACGACTATGCGCTGCTCATTATCGTTCAGGCCATGGATGCCGCAGGGAAAGACAGTCTTATCAAACATGTTATGACGGGTCTGAATCCTCGGGGCACTTCGGTATACTCCTTCAAACAACCTACTACGGAAGAAATGGATCACGATTTTTTATGGCGCACACACAAATCTCTTCCCGAACGTGGATGCATCGGCATTTTTAATCGCTCTTATTATGAAGATGTATTGATTGTACGTGTACACAACCTGCTCAATCGCCACCAAATCCCTCACAATTTAATCGATGAAAACTTTTGGGATAATCGCCTGAAGCAAATATGCCATTATGAGCGCTATCTAATACAAAACGGCATTCTGCCTGTTAAATTCTTCCTTCACCTTTCCAAAGAAGAACAAAAAGAACGTTTTTTAAAACGCATCAACGACCCGACAAAAAACTGGAAGTTTTCCTTTGGCGATATTGAAGAGCGACGGTTTTGGGATGATTATCAAAAAGCGTATGAACTGGCCATTCAGCACACCAGCACACCTCAGTCTCCCTGGTATATTATCCCTGCCGACAAAAAATGGTTCGCCCGACTGTTGGTATCCGATATCATTGCACAAAAACTGCAATCGCTTCATTTGGAATATCCCACAGTGAGCGATGAACAGAAACAACAAATGGAAACAGCAAAAAAAATACTGCTTGATGAAACAAAATAATATGACGAATATGGAGTAACACAGCATGTATAACATAGTAAATTATGTAGAAGATTATGGGAAAAACACATTTCAACAATCTCCTTTCAACAAGGTAGACAATCTGATTTTGGCCGAAATGACCTATTTGGACTATCAAGGTATTCTACCTGCCCTCAACAGCGACTCCAATGCAAAGCCATTGCACCAGGTGGCGGAAGAATATGCTGTTTTGTTACAAAACGGACATCGCAAAACCGATGAATTGGTCAATAAAAATGACATTGCATTGTTAGAAAAAATGGCAACTGCAAGCCGTTTCAAAGATATTGCCCTGTCATGCTATCGGGCTGAGACAGACCTCAGCGCCGAAAAACAATTCGCTGCTGTCGTCTACACGCTCAGCGATACTGTGCACTATCTTGCCTTTCGCGGCACAGATAACACCACCGTAGGCTGGAAAGAAGACTTCATGTCCAGCTATCTTTCTCCCATTCCTTCACAAAAAGATGCTTTGACTTATTTAAATACGGTTTTCAAACAGCTGCGTGGGCATTTTTATGTGGGAGGACACTCCAAGGGAGGCAACCTTGCCGTATATGCTTCCGTGAAAACTACATTATTGAACAAAAAACGAATTCTGCAAGTATATAACAACGATGGACCCGGATTTCCCGCAGATTTTGTGGAGAGCAAAAAATATATGAAAATGCTGCCAAAGATTACCACAATAGTCCCGGAGTTTTCGATTATCGGCATGCTTTTAGAACAAAAGGGCGATTTTATTGTCGTCGACAGCAATGGCTTGGGGTTTGCGCAACATTCGCCTTATACCTGGCACGTTGAGAACAATGACTTTGTCCGCACCGAACTACGCGAAACCGCTCGTCTGCTCAATCAGGCCATCAACAATTGGATGAATCAATTGTCTTTGGAAAAAAGGGAAATTTTTGTCGACACGATTTTCGATATCTTTGGTTCCGCCGATGGCGAAGAGTTGATTGTTCCTTTCAAGGAAAGCTTAAATCACTTGCAAAAAATCAAAGACCGCTATCAAAAGATTGATCCAAAAGCCAGAGAAGAAATGCAATTTATTTTTGACTTGTTAAAGCAAGAACTCAAAACAACCCTCCAAACTTCCATCAAGTCCGTTTTCTCCGGAAGCGAGCAGGACGATAGCAGCGATTCGCTGGGTGCCTCGTCAACGGAAGCCCTTGACGAGACAAAAACTACTTGACAGTCTCTCATAAAAAGCCTACAATAAATGCAAAATGATTCTTCGGGGCAGGGCGCAAGTCCCTACCGGCGGTGATAGTCCGCGAGCCATGCTGAATCGGTGAAATTCCGATACCGACGGTAATAGTCCGGATGAGAGAAGTAATCTCTTTTGTTTTTGATGCTCTGTATGATTCATACAGGGCATGTTTTTATTCAAAAACTCTCGTATTGCTTCTTCCTCTTTACTTACACACATTTACCCGAAAAACGGAGGAAATTATGGAAAGAACCACCACAAAAAAAATCGTAAAAGTCGCTGCACTCAGCGCCATTGCTTTTATTCTCTATTTTATTTTAGAGTTTCCGCTGCTGCCCGGTGCACCGTTTCTGAAATTTGACTTCTCGGATATTCCTGCCATGATAGGCGCTTTTGCCATGGGTCCTGTTGCCGGATTTTTCATCGAATTGATCAAAAATCTTTTACACCTGATGCTCAAAGCCAACGAAGGCTCCCCGGTGGGAGAATTGGCAAATCTGGTGGTGGGATGCGCTTATATCATTCCTGCCGCACTGATTTATAAAAGAAAAAAATCTCGCAAAACCGCCGTAATCGGCATGACTGTAGGCACTGTTGTTTTGGTGCTTGCCGCCGCTCTCTTTAACTATTTTGTATTTTTGCCGCTTTATGCTCCCGCACTGCTCACCGAAGGTGCCGGTATGTATCTTCTTACCGTCATTATTCCGTTTAACTTCATCAAAGGCGTCATTATATCTATCATCACCTTTTTGCTCTACAAATTTATTTCGCCGATTTTGCATAAATAGTTCACATAACAGAGGCAAAGCTACTGCTTTGCCTCTGTTTCTTTGTTATTTTTTGATTTGCATGACACAACATATTGACACCCTGCACAACCGTCGCCACATCGATTTTTTCGTTTAGTGATAAAATAGATGCTTGCGAAAACGCAACTTATGAGAAGTATCCATACGATTATATCTGCAGATTTCACCTTTTATCCCCCAACAATCAATTTTCCTACATTATAGACAATAAACGCTACCACCCAGGCTATCCCCGTTTGATATCCCACGACCAAAACGGCTTGTCGATAGCTGCCCATTTCACGCTTGGTTGCTGCAAACGCTGCCGCACAAGGCATATAAAGCAATGTAAAACATAAAAACGCCAAGGCCGAAAGCGGCGTAAATAAGTCGTGCAGTGTCATGTTGCTGCCCAGCAATACTTGAAATGTACTGATGACTGCCTCTTTAGCCGTAAACCCTGTTATCAAAGCTGTGGAAGCTTGCCAGGTGCCAAAACCCAAAGGCTTAAAGATCGGCGCCATCACACTGCCAATAGCGGCCAACATGCTCTTTGAACTATCCGTTACCATATTGAAGCGAAAATCAAAGCTTTGCAGCAACCAAATTACAAGCGATGCCAGAAAAATAATCGTAAAGGCTCTGACGATAAAATCTTTTGCCCTTTCCCATACATGCAGCAACGTTGTTCGAGCCGACGGCATGCGATAGGCCGGCAGTTCCAACACAAAAGGAACGGGATTTCCTTTGAAGACGGTTTTTTTCATCAGCAACCCGGTAACAATGGCAACAATCATTCCCAATATATATAACGAAATCACCACAAGGGCTTGGTTTTCGGCAAAAAACGCTGCTGCAAAAATACCGTATACAGGCACTTTGGCAGAACAGGACATAAAGGGGGTAAGCAAGATCGTCATTTTGCGATCTCTTGCACTGGGGAGCGTTCGCGTTGCCATAATGGCCGGCACCGAACAGCCGAATCCGATGAGCATCGGCACGAACGAACGACCCGATAAACCTATTTTTCGCAACAATTTATCCATGACAAAGGCCACGCGCGCCATGTAGCCACTGTCTTCCAAAAGCGACAAAAAGAAAAATAAAACAATAATCAACGGCAAAAATGTCAGCACGCTGCCAACACCGGCAAAAACACCGTCAATAATTAGCGAATGTATCGTAGCGCTGAGCCCGAAGGCCGTGAGTCTCTGATCTACAAAGGCCGTAAAAGTATCGATACCCGTATTCAGCACATCGCTCAACCAAAGGCCGATGACACCAAAAGTCAGCCAAAAAATCAATGCCATAATCAACAAAAAAATCGGAATGGCAAAATATTTATGCGTCAAAATATTGTCTATTTTAATACTGCGCAAATGTTCCTTGCTTTCGGAACTTTTAAAGACCGCATTTTCCGTGGCAGCCTCAATAAAAGCATAGCGCATATCCGCCAGAGCCGCCTCTCGATCGGTTTGACTTTCCTGCTCCATCTCTGTAACAATATGATTTAAAATATCTTTTTCGTTGTCTGATAATTTCAAAGCACATTCTATTTGTACGTCCCCTTCCACCAGCCGCGTTGCAGCAAACCGTCTTGGCAATCCCACCGCCTGTGCATGGTCTTCAATCAAATGCGCCACAGAGTGTATGGCTCTGTGCACACTCCCTTCACAAAAATCCAACTTCTTCGGCCTGATTTTTTTTGTCGCCACTTCCATTGCTTTGGTGATCAGGTAATCAATGCCTTCATTTTTGCTCGCAGAAATAGGCACAATCGGCACACCCAGCTCTTCTTTCAATTTTTCAATATCAATATAGCTGCCCGACTGCTGCACCGCATCCATCATATTCAGTGCAATCACCATGGGAATCTCCAATTCCATTACTTGCAGCGACAAGTATAAATTGCGCTCAATGTTGGTTGCATCCACAATGTTAATCACGCCGTCCGGTTTTTCGGCAATTAAAAAATCGCGGGTTACCACCTCTTCCGCCGTATATGGCGAAAGTGAATAGATACCCGGTAAGTCTACGACCGATGCTTCTTTACTTTTGCGAATGGCGCCTTGCTTTTTTTCTACAGTGACCCCGGGAAAATTTCCCACATGCTGTTTGCTGCCCGTAAGTTGATTGAACAGCGTTGTTTTTCCCGAGTTTTGGTTTCCTACCAATGCAAATGTCAGCATCTTCTCTACCTGCTTCTATGATTTCTATTTTTCTTGCATCTTCTTTGCGCAGCGTAAGTTCATAGCCCCGCAAATGCAGCTCGATAGGATCCCCCATCGGCGCCACTTTACGCACCATTACTTTTGTTTTCGGAGTAAGTCCCATATCCAGCAATCGGCGCCGAAACGCTCCTTGTCCGCCAACCTGTATAATCGTATAAGTCTGCCCGATTACCGCCTCATCCAGCGTTCCTGTTGCTGCGCAAAATAATTCCGGCTGATAAGAAGGCTCCTCTATGGTGCTCTCTATCTCTATTTGTGTATGAATACCTGCTTTTTTTCGTTGTTTCATTGCAACCTCTTTTGTTAGCCATGGTTAACATTTTACTGTTTTTCCCTTGTTTTGTCAATACGTTCATGCTATACTTTTCGCAGGTGAAAAAGAATGATGAATTTAAGCGCATCAAGCCAGGATTATTTGGAAACGATTCTCGACCTTTCCTACCAAAACAAGGAAATCCGTTCTGTTGACATCGCTGAAAAAATGAATGTTTCACGTGCCAGCGTCAACAAAGCCATCGGTATTTTAAAAACGATGGGTTACATCACACAGGAACGCTATGCTTGTATCATGCTTACGCAGTCAGGTAGACAGGCCGCAATAAACATCCGCGACAGGCATAATACACTGAAATATTTTTTCAGCGAAGTTTTGGGAATCGATGAAGACATCGCCGAGGAAGATGCCTGCCGTATGGAGCACGCCATCAGCAAAGAAACCTTTGAAGCCTTTAAAAAATATATCCAAAAGGAGACGCCTTAATCTAAGCGTCTCCTTTTTATCAGAAAGGATTTGTTTTATTTCAGTACAATTTTATGAAACACTTTCTTTCCTTTTCGCAACATTACTTTTCCTTCATCAAAGTTGTCCAACGTCACAACATCCGCAAAGTCTTCCACCTTTTCTCCGTTCAGTGAAATACCTCCTTGTTGCACCAGTCGACGCGCCTCGCTTTTGCTGCCTGCCAAACCGCTGAAAAGCAACATATCGGTAATCTCCATTCCTTTTTCTATATCGGAGATTGCTATTTCAGTAAAAGGAATGCTCCCCTCCTCTTCGCCTTGGCCAAACAGCGCCTCTGCAGCGCTTTTCGCCTCCTTGGCCGCCTCTTCTCCGTGAATCAATTTCGTCACTTCATAGGCCAGTACTGTCTTGGCCTCGTTTATGCGACTGCCTTTTAAGCCGGCAAGCTCCTTCACCTCTTCTGTCGGCACAAAGGTCAACAGCAATAAGCATTTTTCTACATCCGCATCATCTATATTTCGCCAATATTGATAAAATTCATAGGGTGAAGTTTTTTCCGCATCAAGCCACAACGCGCCTCCTTCTGTCTTGCCCATTTTTTTGCCTTCGCTGTTTACCAGCAAATTAAAGGTCATGCCATAAGCGCTTCCCGAGCATTTGCGACGAATTAAATCGACACCGCCCAATATATTGCTCCATTGGTCATTGCCGCCAAATTGCATCGTACAACCATATTTTTGATAGAGCATTAAAAAGTCGTAAGATTGCATAATCATATAATTGAATTCTAAAAAGGA
>DCTT01000027.1 GCA_002329295.1 Eubacteriaceae bacterium UBA1433 | reverse complement strand
TCTGTAAAGCTGGTCTTGACTTATGGACTTTGCATTGCATTACCAGTTGTCGGATGCTTAGCTAAAAAGCCAAACTCAGATACAGCTTCTTCACATTGAATCCAACGTGATACTGACATAGCATATTGGTCGATTAATTGCTCTGATACTAACTTCTCACAGCCTCTTTTCTTCAACCATCTATGAACTGACTTAATTACATCAGGTGCAGCTAGGTCTTTGCCGTTCTTTTGTTTGGCTTTCAAATATTCTTTTATTGGTGGAATATCTACACCCTCAATTACATCAGGTGCTTCTAGGTCAACAGCAGCATCATTAAGATTTGGCTTGCTTATTTTCTTTTTTGGCCCAGAATTTACCCTCGCTCCACCACGAGCAGTTCCATCTTTAGCCGTAGGCTAATACCTCCTTTGCCTATTTACCCGTTTGAACTCAAAAAAATTCACACGAAACCCCACGCTCGGTGTCCTAAGTTTTTTCTGTAGAGATTTGACTCCCCCTAGGTCTATCTCCAAGTTCCTGATGAATCTTGGTATGGCATGATTTACAAACAGACATCAAATTAGTAAATGAATTAGAACCACCTTGCTTCACTGGCAAGATGTGATGTACTTCTTCAACGGGTGTGATTCTTCCTTCTTGTAGACAACGTTCACAAAGCGGATGCTGCTTAATATACAAAACTCGTATCCTACGCCAGTTGTTACCGTACTTCTTGTTCTTATTATGCTCACGATTAAATTTGTCGTACTGCTGCATCACGATCTTCTTATGCTCTTCACAATACTTCTCATCAGTTAGTTTAGGACAGCCTGGATAAGCACATGGTTTCTTAAATGCATGTGGCATACCACTACCTCCTTTGACAATAAAAAAAGCCCACTTGATTTCTCAAAATGGACTTAATTATCTCTATGGCTTTCGCCAATTATATCATATCACACTCTTGACAAAATCACCACATATCACGCACTCTCATCAACTCTCAGGAACTATCAATTTTTCTAGTGCTTCATTATGCTTCCTATAAACCGAAGCTAAAGAACAATAAATCTTATTTGCGATCTCTATCCATGATAGCCAATCTATGTATCTGTAAATAAGAATCATTTGTGAAAAAAGCAAGCTTCTGACGCAATATTTATCGGCAATATCATCAAAAATATTAGTATAAGCATTGACACTCGTATAAGAAAAAGGCAAAATAAGAAAAGCACTTTTTATCAAATACATATAACTGCGCCGTATTTTTTCTCATATATTGTAGGAATATGCCGCAAAACATGCTGATCAAAGGGAGTTCCATGAAAAATTGGAAGAAAAGGTTTGCCATTTTGGGTACTGCTCAAGCCGTATCCATACTCACAAGTTCAATCTTGCAGATGGCCGTAATTTGGCATCTCACTCAAAGAACGGAATCCGCCATAGTCGTCACTATGGCCACTTTGTGTTCTTTCATGCCACGCGCATTGCTCAGCTTGTTCAGCGGAGCATTTATTGACCGATTTGACCGTAAGAAAGTCCTGATTCTTTCTGACGGTTCCATGGCTCTTTGCGCTCTGTTGCTCGCAATCTCATTCTTCTTGGCAGAGACGCCTATTGCCTTCATCTATTTTATTCTCGCAGCGCGTTCCGTAGGTTCTGCTTTTCATGCGCCCTGCCTTAATTCAGTCATTCCTTCTATTGTGCCGAAAGATCAAATTACCCGATGCGCCGGCATATCACAAGGTTTTGATTCCGTATCGCTGATCATCAGCCCGGCATTGGCCGCAGTCCTCTACAACTTTTGGGATATAGGATTTGTCATCCTGCTTGACGTACTCGGTGCCTTTGTTGCAATAACGACGGTGTCGTTTCTTCTGGCTTCGGGTGAACATGTACGCTCTTCTTGTGAAAGAGACTTCAACATCCTCCGCGATACGAAGGAAGGTATCGAAGTGCTGCGCAAGGAACCGGGCATGATTTCTATCCTTGTCATTTGCATGGTGTACTCATTCATATATTTCCCGATCGGCTCTATGTACCCTCTGATCACAATGGTCTATTTCGGCGGCAGTATTGCCGACTCGAGCCTTGTAGAGATCGTGTTTTCAAGCGGCACCTTGGTGGGTTCGGTCCTCCTCGCTGCTGCCAACAACAAGATAAATAAGGTAAAGGCCATAGCCTGCTCCATAGCAGTATACGGTATCGGAGCTGCATTCACAGGCTTGCTACCGGAGAGCGGCCTCCTGCTTTTCATCGCAGCTTCAGCCGTCATGGGCATCACAATTCCGTTTTTCCACGGCTCGCGCACCGCTATTTTCCAGACAAAGATAGACGACGAATATCTCGGCAGAGCTCTGTCGCTTGCAAACAGCGTTACTCTGTTTGCGGCTCCGCTTGGTCTTATATTCGGCGGCAGCTTTTCTGTGGCCATGGGCGTCAACTATTGCTTCTTTATATGCGGTATAGCTGCCATTTTACTTGCGATTGCAGTGCTCGTACTGCCTTCGACACGCAAACTTCATATGTAATAATTTCTGCCCAATAAGACAATAACCGCCATACCAAAAGGTCAGGCGGTTTGCTGTTTTGTCCGTATATATCTTGCTACAAAATCTTTTTATCTTTTAAAAAGTTTATGAAGTATTCCGCGGTCATCGGTTTTGCGTAGTAATAACCTTGCATATAACGGCAGCCCAAACTGCCCAAGTAATCAGCCTGTGACTTAGTCTCCACCCCCTCAGCGATGACAGGGAGCCCTATATGCTGTGCCATTTCTATTATCGAGCTGATGATGTTGCTTCCGCGTTCGCTATTTTCTGCCGATAAAAAGTTCATATCGAGTTTCAACACATTAACGGGAACGTCCATCAATATATTAAGCGAAGAATAACCACTGCCGAAATCGTCCATGTAAACGTTGAATCCGCAGGCGCGCAAATCCTCAATCACCGCAATCAGCCGGGCCGAATCTTCTATATAAGCGCCTTCGGTAATCTCAAGATGCAGCATCGACGGCTGCAATCGGTATTTTTTGATTAATCCAAGCAGGATATCCTTGAAATCATTCATATAGATATCCAAGCGTGATACGTTGACCGAAATCGGTATAGGCGGAGTGCCTGTAGGACTCTCCTCTGAAATTTGTTGAAGAATTTTACAGGCTCCCTCCCAAACAAACATATCCAATTCACCGACAAGACCGTTTTTTTCCAGGACCGGTATGAAGTCTTTCGGCGAAATCCAATTAAGTACAGGATGTTTCCATCGCACAAGTGCCTCCGCACCTATAATATTTCCTGATACATATTCGTATTGTGGTTGAAAATACACATATAATTGACCTTCTTTGATGCCGTCATGAATCGTCTGGCACATTTGAAGCTCCCAAATCTGTCGTTCACGCATCCTATTGTCGTAAAAACCCAGCTTGCTTCCCGTCCCCTTGACGCTGTTTCTGGCAATCCCGGCCCTGTCCACCAATTTGTTGATGTCCGGATGTGCAATATCGTGCTCGTCCAGCAGATAAACTCCGGCGATGCAATCAACGCGATATCTCTTGTTTCTGAACTCAGGGAATTCATCCAGCATCGTTAGCATGCTGAAAAAGTAATCATCTATTTCGGATTTGTCTTCGTATGATTTTAATACGATGAAGTTGTCGGCGGACACCCGACAAAAGGTTTCTCTTTTGTGCAACGCCGCATTAATCTTTCCTGCCCAATACTTTAAAAGCGCGTCGCCCACTTCGTAGCCGAACATATCGTTGACATATTTGAAACGTCTGATATCGCAGTTGATTATTGCATAATTTTTATGTTGATTTCCACGCAATATCGCCGAAGCGGCTTCCTTGAAACTTTCAAAATTCAAGTAGCCCGTAAGTACATCTAAATATTGCAAATACACATTTTTCCGACGCAATCGTTCATTTTGAATCATGTTTGTTAATGTTTTGAGCAAGATATTCACGATATATATCCGTGGCATATTTGCCGAAATGTTGACCAAAGAAACAAAGCCAATCAATCTTTCCTCCGAGAAAATCGGCAAAAAATACAACGACCTCGCATTTTTTTTAACCCACTCATTCCTGTATCGTGCAGGAATGTATGGGGCGCTCGTGTCAGGAACAGAGATAAACGTCCGCTTGCGCAACATATCATTCAGCTTCTCGATGCATTCCATCGACTCGATTTCAGGAAAAGCCACCGATTCATAAAGAGCACCTTTGCCCCATGCTGTTTTTTTATTTGGATTTGTATATAGTTCAACAAAAGCACTGTCCACCTGAAAGAATTTACATATGCGTTCCAAAATGCGCCGGAGCGTGCATTCTGCGAAGATGTTTTCAAAGAGTATTTCAGTGCAAGTCTGCAGCATGTCTATAGCCACTGATATATCTGACTCCTTCGTGTGGGGCAATCGACAGGCAACATCCTCGCAGACATACTCCGATGCATTCGACTTATTATCAAACTCCTGATTATATGTAAGGCACGACAAAACCATTTGCAAAAGTTCTTCATCATTTTGAGTCATCTTTGCATTTTCAAAGGATTTTAAGATAAGGTCTTTTTGAAGAAAATATCCGGGTACTGTATCTCCGGGTACTGTATCTATGTAGCAATTGCAAAAGTTTTCGTCACAAGGGAAAAAGTCTATTCTAAGATGTTGGTTCAACTCGTGAGCAAAATCGTAAATTTCCTTTTTTTGTCCGCTCTTAATGCACTCGTTCAAGCTTCTCAGCCAATCGAAATTAACCTTGCCACGCATTGCACGGTAGCTCTTGCCCGTTAAAAATCCATCCGTAAAACCAAGCATCGCCGCAGCGGATTTGTTACTGTAATGTATTTTGAAATCCGAAACATATTCGTCTTCGTATAATACTTCCACAAAAAGAAATCCAATCGGGCTGTTTTTATAAATTGTATGTAGAGTTGATAGTTGATACACGAAAAGGCTCCTTATTATTGCTAAATTATTTTGGTCTCCGACGCCTCTGTGCGCCTATGCCTTTACACCGGCTCTCCAAACACTGTTATTTTTTATCATACCTTTTCTGACATGTATTTGTCAATACTGTCAGAATGTTATTTATATTTACATTTTTTTGTTTATGATACATTTCACCGGAGCAATATTCAAATAAAAAACGCTGTAATGACAAATTCTGACAAGGGCAATTTAAAGGAAAGCAACCCAAATACGGAAAAAGCATTGTAGGGAACCGGTTCCCTACAATGCTTTTTTAAGCTGCAATTTGAATTTGCATATATGGTACCGCACAGGATGTGTCATTTCTCTTGAGGCCTCAATATATCACCCGGCCGAGTCAGGTCAAATCTACTCTTGTTGTTGAGCCTCTACAGCTCTGATAATCGTTACAGATAGCCTATCATATTATATTGGAATCGCGGAAAAGGCCGACAAGGACAAATATGCTCCCGGTGCTATAATAGCAAAGAGCGTCAATGTGATATGCTTCCGCCGCTTGTTTTCTGATCACTGTTTTTTGCTCAATTATCGTCTGTAGGCTATTTTCCCGGCAGGTTATACAGCACCTGCGCCATTT
>DCTT01000008.1 GCA_002329295.1 Eubacteriaceae bacterium UBA1433 | reverse complement strand
CCAACAATAGCCGCACTTCTGTTTAAAGGGGCAATTTGAACAAGTGATAACGTTCTCTACGCTCTTTTCCTGCTGAAAAGATTGACTTTTTACGCAAGTAGACGTATGATTAAAACGTTTAGCACTATATTTTTATTTTATACTATAACGGGTTCTTAACTTGGGAGGTAACAATGAACATCACATCCGTGTCACTTTTGGGTATTGTCATCAGCATCGGTGCTTTGGTAATCGCCGGACTGTTTGCAAAAAGCGTACTGGCAAAAAATCCCGGCAATGCGAGAATGCAAGAGATTTCCAAAGCCATTCAGGAAGGCGCTATGGCATATCTGAAACGACAATACAAAACACTGATTCCTTTTGTCGTCATCGTATTTTTTATCTTGATCTTCGCAATGGGATGGCAGGGTGCCGTGGCCTTCTTGGTAGGCGCCGTGGCTTCCGCCGTTGCCGGCTATGTCGGGATGAGTATTACCACTCGCGCCAACTGCCGCACCACCGAAGCCGCACGCACCAGCCTCAACAGCGCACTGGGCGTTGCTTTCCGCGGCGGAGCCGTCATGGGCTTTGCCGTAGCGGGTCTGGGGCTTTTGGGCGTGGCCGGTCTGTTTTTGCTGTTCGGAGACGCACAGACCATTAACTCTTTCGCCTTTGGCGCCAGCGCCATCGCACTCTTTGCCCGTGTGGGCGGCGGCATTTTTACGAAAGCCGCAGACGTAGGCGCTGACCTCGTCGGAAAAGTCGAGGCCGGCATTCCCGAAGACGACCCCCGCAACCCCGCCGTAATCGCAGACAACGTAGGAGACAACGTGGGCGATACCGCAGGCATGGGCGCCGACTTGTTTGAATCTTACGCCGCTACCACCATTGCCGGCATGCTCATCGGCTATTCGGTATTTAAAGGGCATGGCGCAGGGGAATATCTCTTTATTATCATCGGCGTTGTCGGCTTAATCGCTTCCATCATATCGAGCTTCTTTGTTCGCACCGGCGAAAAAGCCAATGCGCAAATGGCGCTGAACAAAGGGCTGTGGGGCACCAACATTCTGACGGCTGTCGGCTGTTTTGCGGTCGTGCATCTTGTTTTGCCCGATACTTATGATGCAGGCAATGTCCTGATCACACCCAACAAAGTGTTTCTGTGCGTCCTGTGCGGACTGGCCGTGAACATCCTCATCGGGCTCATCACCGAATACTACACATCCAATGCCAAAAAACCCGCGCAAACCATCGCGGAAGCTTCTTTGACGGGAGCCGGCACCAACCTCATCGCCGGTTTGGCGGTAGGGCTCAAAAGCACAGCGCTGCCGATCCTCACGTTCTGTTCATCGATTCTTCTGTCTTTTTATTTCGCAGGCGTATACGGAATCGCCATTGCCGCCATGGCCATGCTTTCCACTTCCGGCATCATCGTTGCCATTGACTCTTTCGGCCCCGTTGCCGACAATGCGGGCGGCATTGCCGAAATGGCGGGACTCGATCCCAGCGTGCGTGAAACCACAGACAAGCTGGACTCCGTGGGCAACACCACGGCAGCCGTGGCAAAAGGCTTTGCCATCGGCTCAGCGGCGCTCACGGCACTGGTTCTCTTTAACGCCTATGCGGATTTGGCCAAATTGGAAACCATCAACGTCCTGGTACCCACCACCATCGTGGGCCTCTTTATCGGCGCAGCGGTTCCCTTTTTGTTCTCGGCCTTTGCAATGGAATCCGTGGGCAAAGCCGCTTTCAAGATGATTGAAGAAGTGCGCAGACAATTCAGAGAAATCAAAGGACTCCTCGAAGGAGACCCCTCTGCGAAGGCGGACTATGCAAGCTGTGTGGATATCGCTACCAAAGCGGCCATTCGTCAAATGATTGTTCCCGGTCTGCTCGCTGTGGGCTCCCCTGTCCTCGTCGGATTTTTGCTGGGCAAAAACGCCCTGGGCGGCATGTTGGCAGGCGCAACGGTTGCCGGTGTTTTGATGGCCATCTTTATGTCCAATGCCGGCGGCGCATGGGATAATGCGAAAAAATATATCGAAGCCGGTCATTTCGGCGGCAAAGGCACTGATGCCCATGCTGCCGCGGTAACGGGCGATACCGTGGGAGACCCGTTCAAAGATACGTCCGGTCCCTCGCTGAACGCATTGATTAAAGTAATGGGCACCATCTCTTTGATTCTCGCTCCGCTGCTTTAACATACAGACCACTTGTGTAAAATATAAACCCGAATTGTAAAATTCGGGTTTTTTGATTGACAAAATCCGCGGCAAAGGAGTATAATATAAACATAATATGATTATGATATCATTTTAATATCAAGGAGGCTTTTGTTTATGAATACCACCGCACCCGCACAACCGCACCATGAAGAAATTTGCGCAAAACACAGCGCCGGCATGCCGATGCTGTTGATTACTTTGGCTATGCTGGCCGCAGGCATCTTTGCCTTTATTTTCGGCGTTGTTTTATTGGAATCAGACCACAACGCCGCCGGCGGAATCCTGCGGACCATCGGCATCCTGATGTTTTTGGTCTGCCCCTTTCTCTTTGCCGGACTCAAAATATTAAAACCCAACGAAGCCTTGGTCTTAACGCTCTTCGGCAACTATTACGGCACGCTCAAAGGCCCGGGTTTTTTCTTTGTCATTCCCTTTGCCACAGCTTTTAACCCTGCCGCCAATGCTGCTTCAGCCGCAATCGGCGTCATGGAAGCAACCACCGAAGAAAAAAAGAGCGCCCGTGAAACCGCCAAGCTTTTCGACAAAAAAATCTCGCTGAAAGCTTTGACGCTCAACAACGAAAAACAAAAAATCAACGATGAGCTGGGTAATCCGATCATCATCGGTATCGTCGTCATTTGGCGTGTTGTCAACACGGCAAAAGCCGTCTTTAACGTGGACAATTATCGGGAATATTTATCGATCCAGTGCGACTCCGCCCTGCGGGACGTCGTGCGCACGTACCCTTATGATATTTCCAACCACTCCGGCGAAAACGACGAGTCAAAGAACGAAAAATCTCTTCGCGGAAGCAGCCAGGAGGTCGCTCAAAAACTCAAAGAAGATATTCAATCACGTGTAGAGATCGCCGGCCTTGAAGTCATTGAAGCCCGCATCACACACTTGGCCTATGCACCGGAAATCGCCGCCGCCATGCTGCAGCGCCAGCAGGCTTCCGCCATCATCGACGCCAGACAAATGATCGTGGAAGGCGCCGTGGGCATGGTGGAAATGGCTCTGAACAAACTCAATGAAAACGACGTCGTCACTTTAGACGAAGAACGAAAAGCCGCGATGGTCAGCAATTTGCTCGTTGTGCTTTGCGGCAACAAAGACGCGCAACCGATTGTAAACAGCGGCTCACTCTATTAAGGGCAGCCCGACTGTTATGAGCACCGATCAAGAAAAAGCAAAAAAACAAGTCCTGTTAAGGCTTTCTTCTTCGCTTTGGAAAGAAATCGCAGCCTGGGCGGAAGACGATTTTCGTTCCATCAACGGCCAAATTGAATATCTGTTGCACGAATGCGTCAAACAGCGCAAAAAAAACAAACAATAAAACCTCCCCACGGAGGTTTTATTGTTTGTAAGCTCTTTGCAAAAACGGCTGCTAAATGAATAGGTTGACATTGGACTCTTCCGCATCGCCCAAATAGGTTCCGACTCCGGCATATTCCACGCCGTCCATCAGCTCTTCTTTCGTGATGCCCATCACATCCATAGACATCGTGCAGGCAATGAACTTCACACCGTTTTGCTTCGCATTTTCAATCAGCGTCTCCAAAGAATCCACCCTTTTATCACGCATTACTTTTTTCATCATTGATGTTCCCATGCCGCCCATATTCATTTTGGAAATTTTCAGCTTCCCTGCTCCGCGCGGCATC
Source organism: Eubacteriaceae bacterium UBA1433 (assembly GCA_002329295.1). Classification (GTDB taxonomy): domain Bacteria; phylum Bacillota; class Clostridia; order Eubacteriales; family UBA1433; genus UBA1433. Next base: position 76,813 of record DCTT01000008.1, on the reverse strand, counting down.
ATTTTGCCGAACATCGAAGAAATCAGCGACTTTTTCACCTTTTGTTTTTCCGATTTTCTCAACACGTTCAATCCCCAGAACGTGAAAAACATCGTCACTTCTCTGCCCATGGCCGCCGCACCGTTCGCAATAATAAACGATGCCATCACCTTGTCCATATCCCCGCTAAAGACGATGATGGTCTTTCCCTGGGGCAATGCGCCTTTTTCTTGTATCGCCGCTGTCGAAGCCGCATCGGACTGCGTCTCTGTTCCTTTTTGCACATAAGCCGTTATTTGACTGTTGTCTTTTTCCACTTTCAGCAGTGTATTGCCCGTTCTCTTGCTCCAGGCCTCCACATCTCTGCCGAAACCAAAGTCCGTCGCCGTTACCTTCAATATTTCTCCCTTTGCCATATCCTTCATCGTGCCATAGACTTTCATCAACGGCCCCGGACACTGCATGCCGCTGCAATCCGCGATAATATCCACCCGATAATTTTCTGTTTCTGTGCCGCTTGTTGCAATTCTTTCTTCTTGCGCCATGCTGTTTGCCTCCGTATTTTCAATAAGATTTCGATAATTTTGCGCTTCGTGAAAACGAACCCCGCCCGGATAGATTTTCACCTTTTCAAACCCCTTTTGCGCCAAAACGCGCGCCGCGCTGTAGGCCCTGATTCCCGCAGGACAAAACAGCACCGTCAGTTTTTTCGGATCCAACTCATGATATCGCTTGCGCAATTGCGAAAGCGGAATGGCGATATCGGTTTTGAACTCTTTGACCGCGCGCTCCTCCTCTTCCCGAACATCCAACACCACCGCCTCTTCATCGCCGACATACTTTCCGTCTCGATCCACTTCGTCATAGCCCACAAAGCTTACCAGGCCTTTCAGCACATTGTCCGCCACAAAGCCCAACATGTTTACCGGGTCTTTTGCCGAAGAATACGGCGGCGCATAGGCCAGCTCCAAATCCATCAGCGAAGCAATATCTCCGCCCAGTCGTATCGTCGTGGCAATCGTGTCAATGCGCTTGTCCACGCCGTCCTGCCCTACAATCTGAGCGCCGTATATTTTGCCCGTTTTGTCAAAAACAAGCTTTAAGTGCATCAGCGTGGCGCCGGGATAATACCCGCCGTGCGATTTTTGGCTGATGATCGCCGTATAATAATCTTCTCCGTATTTTTTTCCCCAGCGCTTCATCGTTTTTTCATTGATGCCCGTTGAAGCAACGGTCAAGTCAAAAATCTGCGCCACCGATGTGCCCTGTGTGCCTCGATAGGCTTCGAAAACGCCGTCCTTGCTCGCAATGTTGTTTGCGCAAATACGCGCCTGTTTGTTGGCCGGGCCTCCGAGCGGAATCATCGCCCTGCCTTTACTTACAAATTCTTCGATTTCAACAATATCGCCTACTGCATAAATACTCGGATCCGATGTGCGCATGTATTCGTCCACGACGACGCCGCCTCGCTCATTGAGTGCCAAATTCGCATTTCTTGCCAGTTCACTGTTGGGTCGAACGCCGATGGATAAAATAACCATATCCGTCTCTACCACATCCCCGCTCTGCAAATGAATATGAATGCCCTGCTCCGTTTTTTCGAATCGTTTGACCCCGTCTCCCAACTTCAGCGCCACGCCGTTGAAAACCATATTTTCTTCCACCAGCTGCGCCATTTCATAATCAATGGGCGCCATGACCTGGTCGAGCATTTCTATCACCGTAACTTCCAGTCCCGCACGGTGCAGGTTTTCGCTCATTTCCAGACCGATAAATCCGCCGCCGACCACTGCGGCTCTTTTCGGTTTTTTTTGCTGCATATGCGCTTTGATCCGATCCACGTCCGGCACATTCCACAAAGTATAAATGCCCTCCGAATCAATGCCTTCAATAGGGGGGCGAATGGGCGACGAGCCCGTTGCCAATATCAGCACATCATAGCTCTCTTCATATTCTTCACCGGTCTGCAAATTTTTGACCGCAACTTTCTTGTTTTCTTTGTCAACGGACAGCACTTCGTTTTCGACGCGAACATCAATGTCAAAATGTCCGTTGATTTTTTCGGGCGTCTGAACGAGCAGCGCCTCTCTGTCTTTGATGACATCGCCGATATAATAAGGAAGTCCGCAGTTTGCGTAAGAAATATATTTTCCTCGTTCAAATAAAACAATCTCCGCCTCTTCATCCAGCCTTCTCAGCCTGGTCGCCGCCGAAGCCCCTCCGGCAACTCCGCCGACGATTAATACCTTTTTGCTCATTTGCTTTCTCCTTTGCACTGAACATTTTCTAAAATTATTTGCAATGTATGAGCCAGCTGTTCGTTTGCAATGCTGTAAAAAATCTCTGTTCCTTCACGCCTGCCCGTGATGATGCCGGCCATTTTCAGCTTGGCAAGATGCTGAGATACCGTAGACTGAGAAACATCGATGCAACACTGCATGTTCGTTACGTTGCTGTCTTCGTTTCTCAATAAAAGCGCCAGTATGCACAGTCTTACCGGATGTGATATCGTCTTAAAAAACTCCGCCTTCTCCGTCAGCTCTTTTTTCATTTTTATTTTTTCCGCTGTATCCAAAACAACCTCCACGCACAAATATTATTATATCTTAATATTAGTATATTGTAATATTTTTGTCAACCCCTTTTTCCGCATTTTTTTATCGCTCGTCATCATAAAAAGTTGGAAATCTTTGCCATTGTTTGGTACAATGATTGCAACGTCTATCGTTTCGAGGTGACGATATGGAAATCAAACAAATTTATACCCCCGGTCTCGCGCAGTTGTCCTATGTCGTCGGCGGGCAAAACGCTTGTTTTGTCATTGACCCCGTCAGAAACATCGACCAATATATTCAAATCGCCGATTCGCTGCATCTGCCGATAGCCGGCATTTTTGAAACGCATCTTCATGCGGATTTTGTCTCGGGACACCTTGAACTTGCCGAAAAAACAGGCGCCCCGATCTATCTTGCGAAAAACGCCAAAGTGCACTATCCCCATCAGGGTCTTGAACACGGCGAAGAACTTATGCTCGATGTGTTTTCCGTCAAGCTTCTCAACACGCCGGGACACACGCCGGAAAGTTCCGTTTTTGTCTTTGCCGATACCCGCCGAGGCCCGTTTTCCATTGCGGTTTTCAGCGGAGATACGCTGTTTGTCGGCGATGTCGGGCGACCGGACCTGTTTCCCGACCTCAAAGAATGCCTTGCCTCTTCCCTCTATGACAGCCTGCGCATCATCGAGAGCTTGGGCGACCATCTGGAAGTCTATCCGGGACACGGCGCCGGTTCCCTTTGCGGAAAACGCCTGTCCAACAAGCTCACGTCCACAATCGGCATCGAACGCATGTATAACGAGCCCATGAAACTTCATCCCAAAGAGGTCTTTATCGAAACGCTGTTAAAAGACATGCCCGTCGCACCGGACCACTTCAGTCGCTGTTCCGCAATCAACCGAAAAGGCGCGGCTGCTGTATCTTCGCTGCCGAAAATTAAGCCCCTTTCTCCGGCTCAGTTCGACAAACTGGCAAAAGAAGGGCACCTGATTGTAGATACGAGGAGTTTTCATCACTTTGCCTCGGCGCATATCGAAAATTCTTATGCCATCAGCGTCAAAGGCAATTTTCCGACCTTTGCCGGCTGGATTCTGCCGCCGGACAAGCCGATTCTTTTGGTATGCAGCAACGAAAACGAGCTTACTTTCGCACAAAATCAACTGCGCAACGTGGGACTCGACAACATCGTCGGCTATTTAAAAAGCGGCATCGATGCCTGGATTGACGATGCCCGCCACACCGCTCATTACGAAAACATCACCGTTCATGAACTGAAAAGGCAATTGGAAGAAGAGAAGATTCTTCTTGTGGATACACGCAATGCGGAAGAATATCATGCAGCCCACATTCAAGGCGCCGTCTCGATTCCGACCCACGATATGCGCACACGTTATGCGGAATTGCAGGACGAAAGCAGACCCATTGCTTTTATCTGCAGCAGCGGATACCGCTCGCTGACGGCACTGAGTCTTTTTTTGCAGCACGTCAAGGACAAAAAAATCTATAATGTCTTGGGTGCGATGCCCGCTTGGACAGCCGTGAACTATCCGACAACAACCGGCCTCTCTTAATAAATTTCGTTTTAAAATTCCTGTATGAAAACCATACAGGCGTTTTTTTATGTTTTCATTGTATTCTGAAATCCCCTTTTGTACGATGCAACGAAATCGTTTCTATTCAAAATAACCCTTGGCACAACTGTTCCGATAAAAAAAACAGCTGGCATCTTTGCCGCAATTTATCGAGTATTTTATCGAATATTATTTTTCTGTATGGACAAAAAACGCTCTTAAGATGCCGTTGCATTCGGCAAGGATCTGTTTTCGCAGCATTTCATTTATCGCTCGGACATATGAAATCTGAAAGATTTTGCACCGCAGCGAAGCATTTTTTCATCAAACAAGCAGCCCCATAATCAATGCGGTTATGAAAAAAATGGAAACACGCAGCCTGCAAATTACATCTTACCCGCATAAATCCGCCACTTACCGCAAAACCAAAGACAAAACGAAATGCTTCAAGTATACTGTATTCGAAAGGAAAAAGAGGTGATATCAGTGAAAGTCGAAATAAAAGTACTGCCGGAAACCAAAGAACCCTATGCCGTTATCTATACAAGCGAAATAACCCCAAAAATCCGCCAAACGGCAACGCTTCTGGAAACGGAAAGCTCTGATGTGATCCCCGTGACGGAAAACGAACGAATTATCGCACTTCGCCCCGATGAAATCTATATGGTCAGGGTAGAAAATGAAAGGACGGTGGTGTATACCAAAGCAAAAAAATACCACAGCGGAAAGCGTCTTTACGAATTGGAAGCAATCCTTGCAAATGGATTCATGCGAATTTCAAAAAGTACACTTGCAAATCTGCATTTCCTTGATTACGTTGAACCAACCTTAAGCGGACTGATGCTTATGGTTCTGAAAAACGGCTGCAAGGACTACATTTCACGGAAATATCTTCCGTCTTTTAAAAAATACTTAGGTTTATAAGGAGATTTTATTATGAAATCAAAAAGAAATACTTTGCTCCGCAACACACTTACTTCAATCGGTTTGGCTGCTGCTATTTTTGTTGTCATCGGCGTTGTGTTCGATGTCCATCACGGCGGCAACTTTCAAATGGTTCATTACTCTTTTTCCAAGATGGCTGCCGGCGTACTTGTCATTGGATTAGGTTTCGGCCTTCCGACCTTCCTTTACGAAAACGACAACCTGTCGCGTCTGGTTCAAACACTTATCCACATGGGGATTGGATGTGTTGTAATGACGATCACGGCATTTGTCGTCGGATGGATTCCGACAGAACAAGGCGCCCTTGCGATCATCCTCACCATCGCCGTTGAAATTGCAATTTCCTTTGTTATCTGGCTGTTCTTTTACGCCCACCAAAAGAAACTCGCAAATGAAATGAATAAACGGCTTTCAGAGAGAAGTCAGTAAAACAAACAAAAAGGACAGATACACAGCAAAACGATGCAAAAGGCGATGGCGGAAATGACCGTCGCCTTTTTGTCGTGACTTGTTATCGGCAGTATGCTTTTGTTTCCGCCACCGCCCCTATCCTGATCATGTGCTGAAAAGCGGAAGTATCATGCGGTGGTTTTGTTGTGCCGCATCGCAGCGTTGTCCCCTTTATATCCATATATCCTGTCTTATCGTCCGATCATATGCACTCATGCGTATTTTCTTTGTTTTTCCCCGATTTTACGGTTTCGACAAGCATACTTGCCACACCGACTTGCTGTTTTTTGCAAAAGCGCCGATGATTTTCATCCCTATCCATATCCCGTATCTATATTTTTGTTGCAAACCGTGTTTTTAACTGTGGTATAATACGATGTATACAAAAAGAGCCGTCAGCCCGTAACAAGGTTTTCGGCCGGAAACGGATACAACCCCATGACGCTCATTTTACTTCTCGGCATTGCAGGAGCCTTTATCATCCTCATCCTGCTGCTTATTTTTTCAGCGAAAGGAGAACATGCCCCGATGAGCAAACTTAGAAACGCCTATCTTTACCTTGTCAGTTTTGTGTCGTTGATGATGATTTTGATCGGAACGATTTTTACGGTTCAAAACATGCTGGACGTTCTTTTCCCTACCTGTTATAACTACGGCATGGTAGAAGCAGACTCTGACATGACGCCGCAGGAAAAAGAAAAAGCCGAAGCCTATCGGCTGATGGAAATTCAAAATCAACAAATCAACGACAAAAAAAATGTGGCGAAATCCGCCTCTGTCGTCGTGATTGCACTGCCTGCATTTTTGTATCATTGGAAAAAAATTCAGCGTGAACGCATCGAAGCCATGCGCACCGACCTCTCCTCTGACTGCTGAGGCTCTTGCCTTTACGCTTTCTCTTTTTGAGAACGTGTTTTTTTCTTTGGCGAAGAAAGGTTTTTGTCTTTTTACCTTGTCATTCCAAACCGAGTCAAGTATAATGGCAACGTATCGCTAACACACCGAGGTTTTTATGATTCCCTATAAAAAAATTTCTATAGAAGATAAACAATGGATCGACCCCCTGCTTCGCATGTCCGATTTGCGCGGATGTCATCAAAATTTTACCAACTTGTTTTCATGGTCCGAAATCAACCATTATCAAATCGCCCGCTTCGAAAACAGACTCATAGTCAAAGCCCATCCTGAAGGCATCGGCGTTCCCTATTATTTTTATCCCGCCGGAAGCGGAAATATCATTCCCGCCATTGCGGCCATGCAGCAAGATGCCCTGTCCGGCGGCCATGATTTTGTCATGGAGGGTCTCTCCAAGGCCAATGTTGCCGAACTGCAGCAACTTTTCGCCGATACCTTTGAATTTACTGCACAACGTGATTATTTCGACTATATCTATTTCGTCGAAAAGCTCGCTTCTCTTTCCGGCAAAAAATTGCATGCCAAACGCAATCATATCAATTATTTTAAAAAGAATTTCACTTGGCATTTTGAGCTGATTTCCGCTGAAAACCTTGCGGAATGTCGTGAGATGAACAGAGTCTGGTGCATTCAAAACAAATGTTTCGAAGACGGCCGCTTATCCGAAGAATATTGCGCCGTTAAAAAATGTTTTGACTATTATGACGCTTTGGGTCTTGAGGGCGCTTTGCTGCGCAAAGACGGCGAAGTCATCGCCTATACCATGGGCGAAAAACTCAACTCAAACACCTATGTCATCCATATCGAAAAAGCTTTCAGCGATATTCGCGGCTCTTATCAGATGATCAACCGCGAATTTGCCGAAGTCATCCATGAAAAATATCCCGAAATTTTGTATATGAACCGTGAAGAAGACGTGGGACAAGAAGGACTGCGCAAAGCCAAACTTTCTTATTATCCCGACGATATGGAAGAAAAATACCAGGCAAAACTTCTTGTAAAATAAGACTTTCAAGTGAGGAGCGCTCATGTCAACCACTCGACTTTCTCTTACACAGGATATTCCCCGCCTGAAACAAATTTGGAAAAAATGCTTTCAGGATCCCGATGCTTTTATCGACTTCTATTTTGCGCAATTTCATGAACCCGACCAAAGCATGGTTTTGCTTGTCGATGGTGAAATTGCCTCCATGCTGACGATGATTCCGCTTACGCTGCAGCTGCGCACTGATTGCACTGTTCCCTGCGTTATGCTCTATGCCATTGCCACAGACCCGGCTTATCAAGGCAAGGGGCTGGCACGCGAGCTGATGGAGGCCGCCAATGCCTATGCCGCCCAACGCAACATCGCCTACTCACTGCTGGTGCCCGCAAGCCCGTCGCTGTTTTCCTTTTACGAAAAATCCTGCTACGAAGCAGGTTTTCCTGTTTTTGAATCTACGTATTTTGCAAAAGACGCGCCTGCTTTTTCTTTCGAGCAAAACTCCCGCTACGTCTTTCTTCCGCTCTCCGCCGAACATTATAATGCGCTGCGAGACGAGTTATGCGCTTCAAATACTTATATAAAATATCCTGCCGCCTCCGTCCTCTTTCAAAAAAGGCTTTCCGCACTGTCCGGCGCCGACTTATATGCCATAGAATTTAACAATATCCGAGGCTGCGCCGCCGTTGAACGTCTTGGCAAACAAAAGCTTTTTATCAAAGAGCTTCTTTGGCCAAGCAGCGACAGCAATCCTGTGCTTGACGGCATCGCTTCGCTGTTTTTTGCACAAGAAATATTTCTTCGCTCTCCGCTTTTTTTGCCCGCTCCTCCCCTGGCTGTCTCACGCCCCCTTGCCATGATCAAACCCATCCAACCTTCCTCTGTCCTTCCCTGCTCCGTTGCCGACATACAAAAAAACGAGACCTATCTCGGTCTCGCTTTCGACTGATTGTCTCTATTTGTTCTTTTTGATTTCCTCAATCAACGCATCCAGCAAGCGTTTCGTATATTTTTTCGTCTTTTCGTCTTGCAAATTTCCCTCTGCGTCAAATTTTTCTTTTGCATTGGCAATAAACAACTCCGGCCGATTCATCACCGTCACATCAAGCGCAAGCAACGTCTGTCGCAGATGATATTGCACCCTGGCACCGCCCAGCGGGCCGATGGTCACGCTAAGCAACGCCGCCCTTTTGCCGGCAAGGGGCTTTTCTTCGCCCCGCGAAACCCAATCCAGCGCATTTTTCAATACGGGGGGAATCGAATAATTATATTCCGGCGTCGCCAGCAACACCGCATCCGCCTCTTTCAATTCTTCTTTCAGCGCCATGACCGCATCGGGATAACCTGTTTCGTCATACTCTTCATTATAAAAAGGCAGATTGGATACATCAATATTTTTATATTCGACCCCGGCGGGGACGATTTCTTCTATATAGCGCAGTACACCCTTGTTGTAAGAGGCCTTGCGCAAACTTCCTGTCATGCCGATAATTTTAATTTTCTTTTCCATTTTCTTGCCTCCTTATATGGGCCGCATCCTCTTGCACCGGAGCCTGCTGCGTTTCTTTGTCAGTCGTTTAAGTCTCTTACCGTCTGTCTAATAATAATATCATGGGGAATGACGATGCTGTCCTCTGCATCAATCGAAGTGCTTTCGTCTTCGATTTTTTTAATCAACAATCGTGCGCAAACCGCCCCCACATCATACATCGGGTGAGAAATCGTCGTAATCTGCGGTTTTACCCATTCCGAAAGCCAATAATCATTAAAGCCGATAATGCTGATGTCATGCGGCACTTTCAATCCCCGCTCTTCAATGCACGTCATTGCGCCAAAGGCGATCTCATCGTTGGCGGCAAACACAGCCGTGGGCAAGCGCTTGCTGTCCAATATCTTTTGCATGGCGTCATAGCCTTCTTTGACATCTTGCTCCGTGAGTTTTTTCTTTTCGCTTTCGATGCACCATTCTTCTTTCGCATTGAGTCCGTATTTTTCGACCGCCTGCCAAAATCCCGCCTCTCTGTCGGCGCAAACCGTGAATTCTTCGCGATTCCCCATAATGTATCCTATATCATTGTGGCCTTTTTCGTGCAAATATTCCACGGCCTCAAAGGATGCTTTTCTGTTGTCGATACTGACGTTTGCAAACTTTTTTTCCCGATCGGAGACAGCACCCAACACAACGGGCACTTTCAGCGATGCCAGCTGTGTTGCCAACTCATCCGATATTTTTCTGTTGACGACCAACACACCGTCGCATTGTTTTTGCATAAACACTTTCAGATATTTTTTTTCTTTTTCAATATCGCCATCGGTGTTGGCCAAAATCACATTGTATTCATAAATCCAACAAGCATCCGTTACCCCGCGAGAAATCGACGTATATTGCGGTTTCGTAATATCATCCAAAAGAATGCCGATCGTTTTTGTTTTTCGCACTTTTAAACTTCTCGCCACCTCATTGGGCTCATATCCCAACTCATCGATCGCCGCCAACACCCGCTGTTTTGTATCTTCGCTGACCAGCGGAATATTATTCACGACCCGTGACACCGTTGCCACAGAAACGCTGGCCGCTTTTGCAACATCCTGTATTGTAACTGCCATCCTATCATCCCTCCTGTATCTGGCGAATATTTTAAACGCATACATTATTATATAAAACAATTCGGCAAATTGCGAGAGTAAAATGAAAAAAAAGGCGCTAAGCGCCTTTTTTCTGCTGTTTTTATTTTACATATTCCGCCAAAATCGCCGGAAGCTTTGCACTTTTCCACTCTGCCAGCGAGCAGATGGCTATCCTGAGCCCCTTGGGCATCGGCGCGACAAAGGTTTTCTTTTCAAACAACGCTTCGGTGATCTTCATGCTGTCTTCGCAGGGAATGCTGATATAAAATCCGCTTTGATAGGGGCTGTGCTTTAACCCCACTTTATCCGCTTCTTTCAAAAACGCATCGGCTCTTTGCGCAACGAGTGCGACGTGTCCGTCTCGTTCTTTTTCAAACTTTGCCCGCAAGGTTGCATCGTTGATGATCTTGGCAAAGGCAAGCTGCGCCGCTCTGACACATCCGGTATACGTGCCACGTGTAGAAAACGTAACGGCCGCTTTGGCTTCCAAAGCCAGTTCTGCGGAGCTGGAAAGCGAAATCATCGATGCGGTTCTCAGTCCGTAAGCAGTCGCCGTCTTGGACAAGCTGTACGAAAACAGCGAAATAACGTTGTTGGGCATCGGTCGGTACGCTCTGATAAAATCTCTTCCTTTGTCACCGGCAAAATCCATATACGCCACGTCAAAGAGTAAAATGATTTTTTTATCCTGAAGTTTCTCACCCAGTTTTGCCACGGCGTCATAAATATCTCTCGCCTCTTCTTTCGTGGGCGTATAGCCTGTCGGGTTGTGCGCCGGGAAATTTAAAACCACAATAACGCTTTTTTGCTTTTTCAAAACCGTTTCAATGGCTTCTTCCATAGCCGGGACATCAAATTTATTTTCCGGCGTAAACATATTAAAAGAGCGCATGACTCTTTTGTTTTCATAAGCAATCTGATTATACGGCGTCCAATTCCAGTCTGTGACCAAAATTTCGTCCCCGTCATCAGCATAATTCCAGAATACATGCTTAATGGCTGCTGTTCCGCCCATTACGGCAACAGCCTCCGTATAGCCTTCCACCTCAACATCTCCAAAACATGCTTTGATGGAAGCGTCCAAAAACTCAGGCTCTCCCGTCATCGGTGCGTAATCCGCAAAATACACATTGGGCAATTCTTTTAATACTTCATAGTAGGTGTTGTTGATCAACAAGTTGCCGTTATCATCGGTCAGTGCGCCGATTGAGGCATTGTAGACTTGATCGCTGCCATATTCGCTGTTCGCCTTTTTTGCCAATGCGGCAATCCTGAAAATAACGTCCGCAGACAATTCGCCGACCGCATGGTCATTGATCATTCGAAACGTGTTGTCCATTTTGTTTTCCCCCTGATTTTTATATATATAATTTCATGTTAATATAAATTATGCCTTATTTGCACATCGCTTCACCGCATTCATCACCGCCGCGCTGAAGCCGTCCTGCTGCAGCGAGGCAACCGCTTCTATCGTCGTGCCTGCCGGCGAACAAACCTTATCGCGCAGCTGCGCCGGATGCAAGGAGCTTTCCGACACCATCTTTGCCGAACCCAACACCACTTGCGCCGCAATATCATAGGCGGCCTTTTGCGAGATACCCTCTCTGATGCCCCCCTGAGCCAGCGCTTCAATAAACATAAACACATAGGCAGGCGCTGAACCGCTGATAGCGGTTACGGCAGCCAGTTGCTTCTCATCCAAACGCAAAGTCTTTCCGATTTTTTCAAGGAGCTTTTCCGCCTGACGCAACTCGTCTTTCAGCGTCTCATCTTCGGCAAAAACAAACATGCCTTCACCGACCGAGCCTAAAATATTGGGCATCATGCGCAGCACCTTATCGTATTGCAGGTGTTGTTTGATCTCTCCTGCCGCCACTCCTGCAACGACACTGATAAAAATCCTGCCTTGCAGGTTCGCTTCCTTCAACTCAGCAAGCACCGACAACAACACATTTGGTTTCACGGCCAAAAAAATCATTTGACTTTGTGCAACCACGTCCGCATTGCTGCCAAGAGAACAAATCCCGTATTGATCGACGATCCCTTTTTTGACCTCTTCGCTGTCTGCACTGTAAAAACAAATATCTTGGCTCTCTGCCGCACGATATTTGATCATTCCTTCGATCACAGAAAGCGCAAGATTTCCGCATCCGATAAAGCCTATTTTCATATTTTTCTCCATATATTTTCAAAACAGTGTATCACAATTATATTTAATACACAAGAAAAACTTTCCAATATTCAAAAGAATGAATTTATTTTGCAATCATCTTAAAATCTTTTTTCAATCCTTCCGTCACGGTTACCTGTTTTTCCTCCGACACAAACACCGCTTCCACGCCGTCCATTGTTTGAAGATAGGCCAGGCCTTTCTCTTCTCCCATCACAAAAACAGCCGTCGACAAAATATCCGCCAACGTGGCATCGTCGCACACAATACTCACCTGACACAATCCGTTTTGCGCAGGCCTGCCTTCAGCGGGATTCATAATATGGTGATACCGCACACCGTCAGGCCCTAAGAAATATCGCTCATAGCTGCCGGAAGAGACCAACGCCGTTTTGCTGCCGCTCACCACCGCAAAATATTCCCCTCTCTGCCCGAAAGGATCCTGAATCCCGATGCGAAAGGGTTGTTTTCCTTTGTTGGTTCCGATCAAAACGACATTGCCGCCAAAGTTGATAATGGCGCTTTTTACGCCTTTTTCCACCAAAAACTCGCGCACTTTCTCGCTGATATAGCCTTTGCCCACCGCACCCAAATCTAAAATCACACCCTGTTTTGCCAACATCACTGCGCTGTTTTCTTTGTCGATGAAAATGTTTTTATATCCCGTATGGCGCAGCGCCTCATTGATTTCTTCCTGGCTTGCAATGTGATTTTCTCCCGTTGCAATGCCCCATAAATCAATGAGCGCACCCAAGCTGATGTCAAAAGCCCCTTCTGTTTGTTCTGAATAATCAATACATTTTTCAATCAGCTCCAGTGTCTCTTCATCCACCTTCACATACGCCACGCCTGCCGCGCTGTTGATTCTTGCAATGTCTCCGTTTGGCGCATAGCGGCTCAAGTTTTCTTCCAATTGCAGCATATATGCAAAGGCTTCATCCACCACCTTTTCGTCAACCTTTTCATACACGCTGATTTGTGCCAGCGTATCCATGCTCAGCACGCTCTTTGTCAGCTCCGGCTCCTTTTTGCCGGCAGAGGAGGCACAGGCTGTTTGAAACAGCATCATCAGGATGAGGATGAGAATAAAAATAAAGCTCGTTTTTTTTAATCGTCTCGTTCTATTTTGCATTGTTGGCTCCATCCAAAACGGAAAAGCATCTGACGGATGCTTTTATTTTATCATTCATTATACACCACCAAATAGCAGAATCAAACCATTTCTTGTCGGTATCGCCCTTAAAAAACGTCGGTTCCGTGTTTGTTTACTTCGCCGAAAAGTAAATTTTTATTGACAAAATCCCCTCCTTGTGCAATGATGAAGGAAGAAAATCGAATACATTATCGGGGAGCTTATGAAATAGGCTGAGAGTGAGTTTGAAACTGATACCCTTTGAACCTGATTTGGATAATGCCAACGTAGGGAGAGTCGCAGAGTGCGCAAATTTTCAGGTATGTTTCAAAAAACATACCTTTTTCTTTCCTAAGTCAACTCTCCCCTTTCAAAAATTCATGATTTCGGAGAAAAACCATGTTTGACAACATCCTTCAAAACCTGCAGGCAACTCGCCCTTTGGTGCATTGAATCACCAACTATGTTACGGCAAACGATGTGGCCAATGCCGTTTTGGCCTGCGGCGCTTCGCCGATTATGGCCGATGACAGCGATGAAGTAGAAGAAATTACCTCGCTTTCCACTTCCTTGGTCATCAATATCGGCACGCTCAATAAACGCTCCGTTCAATCGATGCTTTTGGCGGGCAAACGCGCCAATGCGCTGTCTCATCCCGTCGTGTTAGACCCTGTGGGCATCGGCGCTTCTCGCCTGCGAACCCAGACCGCCTTGCACTTGCTTGAACAGATTCATTTTGACGTCATACGGGGCAACAGCTCCGAAATCAAAACACTGGCGGGTCAAAACGCTTCTGTCCAGGGAGTGGATGCCGACATTGCCGATTCGATTCATCAGAACAATCTCGATCAATATATCGCTTTGGCGCAATCGCTGAGCCTTCGCTATAACGCCGTTATGGCCATCACCGGCGCCATCGATATTGTCGCCGATAACGAAAAGGCTTTTGTTATTTATAACGGTCATCCTCTGATGTCCAAAATCACCGGCACCGGCTGCATGCTCTCGGGCCTCCTCGGCGGTTTTGTCGGCGCCAATCCAAAGGATGTTCTCCTCGCCGCCGCCGCTGCAGTGAGCCTTATGGGGCTTTGCGGTCAGCTGGCCCATGAAAAGATGCTGCAGTTTGACGGCGGCACATCGCTGTTTCGTACCTTCCTGATTGATGCAATCAGCAATATGACTACCGAAATTTTGAAAAGAGGTGTACAAATTGAAGTTCGATAAAAAAACACTGTTGCTTTATGCCATCACCGACCGATCCTGGCTTGACGGCCAGACTCTGTATGAACAGGTAGAACAAGCCCTGCAAGGCGGCGCAACTTTTTTGCAGCTGCGTGAAAAGCATTTGGACGATGATGCTTTCTTGCAGCTCGCCCATGAAATCAAAGTGTTGACCGACCGATTTCGCATCCCCTTTGTCATCAACGACAATGTGGACGTGGCCATCGCCTGCAATGCCGACGGTGTCCATGTAGGACAAACCGACATGTATTCGCAAAATGTTCGTCAAAAAATAGGACCCGACAAAATCCTCGGCGTTTCGACGCAAACCGTTGAACAAGCCGTGGAAGCCGAAAAAAACGGAGCCGATTATTTGGGCGTAGGCGCCATGTTTGCCACCGCCACAAAAGAAGGCGCCACGTTGGTCACCGTTGAAAGACTCAAAGAAATTTGCCGGGCCGTCTCCATTCCCGTCGTAGCCATCGGTGGCATCAACGCATCCAATGTACTCCGCCTCAAGGGCAGCGGCATTGCCGGCATCTCTGTTATCTCGGCCATTTTTGCACAGCCCGATATCTTCCGGGCAACAAAACAGCTCTATGATCTGGCAAAACAAACCGTTGCAATGGGAAAATGATACAAGCCGCACTTACCATCGCCGCATATGACCCGGACGGATTTGCTATTTGTCCGCTTTGCGCAATAAAATACCGCATATGACAGCGGCCGCTGTGAAAATCAACAATAACGGCAAGAAACTTTCCGGCCGAAAAACACTCTCCGTTACCAGCTTATATCCCCAGAAGGCCGGAAAGATTTTTCCGATTGTTTCAAACGCTTTTGGAAGCAGTTCCGTCGGGAACATAATGCCGGAAAGCATGATAGAGGGCAGAAAAACGATAATGGAAAACATAGAGGTCTTTGCCTGGTCTTTTACGGCCAGACCGATAATGCTGGCAACGCTGAGCGATACCGCAATCAAAACAGCCAGGCCGATAAAATACACGCCCGGATTTTCGGGCAGTTCGGCATGAAAAACAATCGGCGCGGCAATATAGAGAATCGTACTCATGATAAACAAATGAATATAGGCTGAAATATTGGTTAAAGCAAGACCGAGATATGACGGAACTCCGTTTGCTTTGTAAACCTTTTGAATGTCGCTGCCATAAATTTCAACGAGGGACGGAGGCAGGCCGATCAGCGCCCCCATTGTTACGCCGAAAACCGTCATAGACTGAATCAGCGTGTATCTCGCTTCCGGCATGACGGATGTAAAGATCCCGCCCATAATCGCAAAAAACAAAAGCGGAACAATATAGCAGGTTATCAGTAACGTTTTGCTCCGTATATCCAACTTCCACTGCAGGAAAACGCCATATAAAAAAGCACCCATCGATTACGCCCCCTTTGCAATTTTCATAAAGTGCTGTTCCAGAGAACCGCGGTCTATTTGAATATCCACAACAGTTTCTCCGTTTTCTTTGTACTGCCCAAGCAAGGCAAGCAACGTATTTCCGATATTGTCCGACTCATATTTTTCCGTTCTGTCTTCGGTTTGAATCGTGATATTATACCGCTTGCCTATGGTTTCGTTGAGCTGTCCGACTGTTCCGATAAACGCAATCTCGCCTTCGGAAAGAATGGCAAGCCGATCACACAGGTTCTCCACCTCTGCCATGTCGTGGCTTGCAAGCACGATGGTCTTTCCGTCTGCTTTCAACTGCCTGATTTGCTGATGTAAAGACAGTCGCCCTTCAACGTCAAGGCCCGCAGTCGGTTCATCCAGGAACAAAATATCCGGGTTTCGTGTCAGAGCCAGCGCCAAATGAAGCCGCCGTTTCTGGCCGGTCGATAATTGATGATATTGTTTTTTCGCAAATTCATCAATGCCGAGCGCGTCAAGCATTGCTTTGTCAACAGCGGTCTTGTTCCATTTCGCAAACAGTTTAACCGCTTCCAAAGATTTCATATGCCCCGGCAAAGATGCCGATTGCAGTTGAATACCCATCGTGCCATTGACAGTGATGCTCCCGCTGTCGTATTTTCTTAAACCTTCGATACATTCCAGGGTTGTCGTTTTCCCCGCCCCGTTGACCCCGAGCAGGGCAAAAATCTCGCCTTGCTGTATACAAAAACTTAAACCCTTCAGCACAACGTGTGTTCCGTAACTTTTCTTTAAGTTGTTGATTTTTATCGCGTCATTCATTCTGTGCCTCCCTGAAACAAATTCACGCCCAAACGGGAAAAATAATGCCCCAATGCCTGCTCAATATAATCATTAGACGCCTGATCTATCCCCTCGAGTTGTCCCAATTCCATCAGTTTGGGAAGCATACTCATATCCCCGCCGGTGAAATCCGTTATCATATTCCAATAGTCTTCGGCAAATTTCCGCCCCTCATCACTGTTCGCAGAAATCCCCGCATTTTGAAGTCGTATCGCTTCATTTTGCAGCTGCAGAAACGTATCCATTAATGCCTTTCCGCTGTCTTGATCAAAACGACTGCGGATATGGTCAAGGGTCTGGTCGTCAAAATGCTTAATCAGCCAGTAAAAGTCATTTTTCATTTGCAAATTCACAATGATGTCGGCGTACTTTTTGAAATTGACGGTCTGCATTTGCAAAACTTCTTCCCGCAATGCTTCCAAATCTCTCAATGATTCAGACAAACCTTCTATTTTTTGCCGAACAGCGGCAGCCTGTTCCGCCAAAACAGCAGCAATTTCAGCCGGTGTATCCAGAGAAATCAGCCGGTTCTTTATATCACTCAGCGAAAAGCCCAAATGCTTGAGCGACAAAATCTGATGCAGTTTTACGATGTCTTTGTCTGTATATAACCTGCGGCCTCCTTCGCTCAGGGCAGAAGGAGAAAGCAGCCCCTCTCTGTCGTAATGCTGTAATGTTCGCACAGTGACGCCCATCTTTTTTGCGACTTCGCCAACGGTCATATACCCTTGCGGTATCGCCTTATTTTTGTCCATGTCACACCTCCTGCCTATAGTATATTTTGTTACGCTGCGTCATAAGCAAGCATTTTACAAAAATTTTTCAAAAAAAACACAATCATACGCTACTGTCTGCCAAATTCCCGGCTGTTGCTTTATGACATATGCGCCTTGCACACAGGGGTCAATTATACGCAGCAGCAGGAATCCCAGCCGACCTCGATACGCTCCCTGCACACAGCGCTCGATTCCGTTTGTTTATCGCCGGAACAACAAGCGTACAGCACGAGCCTTGCGCATCGGACTCAATTTCGGTTGCGGCCGCAATCCTTAAAAATGCTGTTGCGGTCTTAAATTATCCTGCGCAAAAATCCGACAAACAACCTTGCATTGTCGGATTGCCTTTCTTTTTTTTTTGTGTTATATTTCCTGTGAGGATTTTCGATTATGAAAAAAGGCGATAGAACTTTTTTGTTGATAGCCGCAGTGATTGCCGCAGTGCTGTTTGCCGTCAACACCATACAACAATCAGACAACGACAAAACCGTCGTCATCACCGTTGACGGCGTGGTGTTGCAAACCTTTGACTTGTCGACAAATCTGGAACAGTATGAAATTATTACTCCTTACGGGCAAAACACCATGACCATTTCCGACGGCGCAGTCAAAGTAACCGGCGCAAACTGCCCCGACCAAATCTGCGTACATACCAAAGCGGCAACCGACATCGGAGATGTCATTGTCTGCCTTCCCCATCGCCTCATCATTTCCGTTGAAGAGGCGCCCGCACCATGAAAACAAAACAACTCGTCCTGTTAGCCGTTCTCGTTACCTTCGCACTGATTCTCAGCTATATAGAAACCTTTCTTCCCGCCATTCCCGTTCCGGGCGCCAAATTGGGTCTGGCCAATATTGCCACATTGCTGGCGCTGGTATTGTTTGACTTCAAGTCTTCGCTGCTCGTCGTTGTGTTGCGCACCACCATTGCCGCACTTTTATTTACAACCCTCGTAACATTGCTCTATTCCTTAAGCGGCGGGCTTGTCAGCCTGTTGGTCATGGCTTTGCTGCTCAAATCGTGGAAGGAACATTTTTCCGTCATCGGCATCAGCATCGCAGGAGCCGTCTTTCACAATTTGGCGCAGGTGGTTGTTGCCGTCTTTGTTTTGGGCACCTCCGGCGTGCTGTCTTTGATTCCTTATCTTATAGCAGTCGCTTTGCTCACCGGCGCCGTCATCGGCATCACCGCAAAATATTTGCTCAAATACATCGCCCGCCTGCCCTTGGATTCTTTGAAATAATTTGCGTATGCTCCCCGTTTGTTGCCGATTTAAATCACCGCAATGCAAATCCGGAAAGGAAAATTCTTGCCATGAAAAAAATAGAAAGCTTTCGTGTAAATCATACCGCCCTTGTCCCCGGCGTCTACGTCTCCCGTATAGACTATGTCCATGACGCACCTGTTACCACCTATGACGTAAGGCTTGTACGGCCCAATACGCCCGCCGTNNCCCGCCGTTCTTTCTCCCGCCGTCATGCACACGATAGAACATTTAGGCGCCACCTATCTTCGTAATTCTTCCTTGGCCGATGAAGTCATCTATTTTGGCCCCATGGGCTGCAGGACGGGATTTTACTTGATTTTGCAGGGAAACCGCCCCCCTATAGAGCTGAAAGATATCTTGACGGACACCTTTTCTTTTATCGCCGGTTTTCACGGCGACATCCCCGGCGCTTCCGCCGAAGAATGCGGCAACTATACCGATATGGATCTGACGGGAGCTAAGGCAGAAAGCCTCAAATACCTCGCCGTACTCTCACAGCTTACCGCACAAAACACCTGCTACCCCGAATAAAAAAAAGACTCTAAGAGTCTTTTTTTCTGATATTTTTTCTTGAATTTCTATTTTAATGAAAAAATATTCTTTTTATAGGTTCCTTCACGCAATTCATCATACCTGCTTCGACAGTTTGTTTCCAGTAAAAAGAAGTTTAAAACCGTGCATATCACCGACACCGCCAAAAACCCCAAAAACATCTTTTGATAAGCGCCCTGGTTTCCCAAAATCGGCTGATATTTGCTGATAACACCGCCAAAGACCAGCGGCACCACCGCCGCCCCGGCAAAGACCGCCACATTGGGCACCGACGTGGACATGCCCGAAAAGCTCGGATGATTGATATCCTTTGACAATCCGTAAAACAACACCGTATAAGTCAAAAAAACCGAAATCAAAATCAAACACACGGCAAAAACCGGCAACGGCGCTTTGCCGCCATTGAGAAACGTAATCAAAACCAAACAAACAATCGCACCGACAGACATAAAGATCGCGGGGAGTTTTCTCATTTTGATCTTATCCGTTATTGCTCCCGTAACGATACATCCCACAGCAGCGCCTAACGGGTAAAAAAAGGTAATGGCGCCGGCCTTGCTCACACTGAGTCCATAGACGTCGGTCAAATAAGGCAGCGCCCAGGCCGTAATGGTAAAGTTCACACCCATCGCCAAAAAATTGATAATGATAATGGGCCACATATGCCTGCACAAAACAATCTCTTTCAGCGTCTGCCAAATGCCCGCCTGTTTTTGCTGCGTCTCCTTTCGCACTGCCACAATCGGCTCAAATCCTTTATCCTCGGGTTTGTTGCGCACCAAAACAAAAATCAGCACGGCCAAAAACGCCGAAAAAATGCCGATGGCAATAAAAGACATTCTCCAGGTAAGCAGCCCCACCATCATAGCAAGGGGGCCCTGCGCCACAGCGCCTCCGAGATTCCCCGCAAAGGTCGTCATTCCCGTCAGCGTGCCGAATTCACTTTCCGCAAACCACGTAGACTGTATTTTTAAAATTGATAAGAAAATAACGCTGGCTCCCAGCCCAACAAGCATTCTTCCAAACATCAACATCGAAAACCCCGGTGCAATCCCAAACAATATGGAGCCGACAGCCATGGTCAGACAACCGATGACCCCGGTCTTCCTCGCCCCCAGCGTATCGGCCAATATGCCGCTGGGTATTTGCATAATCGCATAAGGATAAAAATACACCGCCGTTAAATTAGAATATTGCATTGCCGTCATGCCGAAAGCTTCCTCTAAATTCACTTTCACCACAGCCGGCGACAAACGATGAAAAAATACAAAAAAATATGTCAGCAACAATACGCCGAACACAATCCATCGATACGTGTATGCTCTGTTTTTTTCTTGAACCATTTTCTTTTCCTTCCGCTTATTGATTCGAATTTTTCTTTTTTTCTACTTGATATAGTATGCTAATACATTATATAATAGATTTGACAAAATTGCATTATCGACATAAAAAGTATCCGTAGAATTTGCAGTTTTTTCTGTTAAATAATTGTCAAAAAAACGAACTTCCCTGTTGCAATTATTTGTAAATATGTTAAAATATTCTATAGAGTGTACTGGTTTCCTTTTTTCTCTTTCGAAACCACTTCTATTGCACAGATTTTTCTATATGTTGACCACCATTTATAAATATTTCTATAAATAATGTGGAAAAGAAACGGAGGATATTACATGAGCAAAGTTATTGTGAAAAAAGAGCAATGCAAGCAATGTGGATATTGTGTAAAACATTGTCCCAAGCAAGCGATCAGCTTCTCGGCTGATTTCAATTCTTCCGGTTTCAAGTATGCAGTAGTTGATGACAGCAAATGTATCGCATGTGGAATGTGCTACACGACCTGTCCCGATGGCGTATTTGAAATAAGGAAACCGGATTAAAAGGAGGTACTACTTATGGGAGATATGGTAAAAGGCAATATCGCTATGGCTGAAGCCGCTATTCGAGCGGGCATGCATATGTATGCAGGTTATCCGATTACACCCTCGTCAGAAATTATGGAGTATATGTCCTGGCGTGCACAAGAAGCCGGCAGACAATACATCCAGGCAGAAAGTGAACTGGGTGCTATGTACATGGTTTACGGCGCAGCATCTGTTGGTTCCAGAGTTCTTACAGCATCTTCGGGTCTCGGCATTTCATTAAAGCAGGAAGGCGTCAGCTACATGCAAGCAGCAGACTATCCTTGCGTAATGATTTCCGTTTGCCGTTATGGTGACGGGCTCGGTTCATTGCAATCCGGCCAAACCGACTATTTGCGTGAAACACGCGGTGGCGGAAACGGCGACTACAGAAACATCGTCCTCTCTCCTTCTTCAGTGCAGGAAGCAGTGGATTTGGTGTATCTGGCATTTGATTTGTCCGAAAAGTACAGAAATATCGTTGTAATCCTGACAGAAGGCGCTCTCGGCCAAATGATGGAAGACTGCGAATATCCGGATTACAAAGAAGTTCCTTTCTATGACTGGGCATTTGACGGGAAACACACAAACCCGCAACCGTCTCAAATGACAATGGATCTTTACGAACGCGCACAAAGACGTAATGCACTTCGTGCCGAAATTACAGAAAACGAACAAAGATGGGAAGCAGTTGGCGTTGAAGATGCAGAATACGTATTCTTCGCATACGGCATTCCCGGACGTATCGCCTTGGGTATCGTAGACGATGCCAGGAAAAGAGGAGAAAAACTCGGCGTTGTCAGAGCAATTTCTCTCTGGCCTTTCCCGCAAAAGGCATTTGATGCAATCAACAAAGACGTAAAAGGATTTGTCACAATCGAAACCGCTGACGATGGTCAAATGGTTGAAGACGTAGCTTTGTTTGCTAAGAAAAAAGGATTTGGTGACGTACCGTGCTATACAATTACTTCACCTCCCGGAGTTCCCAAGACTGTAGATGTCCTCAAAAAATTCGAAGCAATTAAAGCCGGCGAAGTTAAGGAGGTATTCTAATATGGCAGTTGTAAAAAAAGTTCCCGAAAAAATTGCACGACAAGTTCCTTTCTGTCCCGGTTGCGGACATGGTATTGTCGTAAGACTGATTATGGAATGTGTTGAAGAACTCGGTTATAACGACAATGTTATCTTCGGAAAACCCGTAGGATGCGCATCCTTGTTGGACAACAGTTTGGATATCGACATCTTCACAGGCGCACACGGACGTAACGGTGCATCCCTGACAGCTATCAAAAGATTAAAACCCGACACATTGGTTATTTCTTACCAGGGCGACGGTGATGCTTACAATATCGGTTTTGCCGAAACAATGAACGCGGCATACCGAAACGAAAAATTCACAGTAGTTACAATTAACAACACTAACTTCGGTATGACCGGCGGACAAATGGCATGGACCACCATGCCGGGTCAAAAAACAACTACTTCCGTTAACGGACGTGATGTTGAGCTCAGCGGTCTTCCCATTAAAATGCCGGAAATGATCGCAACAAGCTTTGACACCGCTTATGTTGCCCGTGGTGCGTTGTTTACTCCTGCTGAAATCAACAAAACAAAAGGTTACATCAAAAAAGCATTGCAGGCGCAAAGTGACGGTATCGGACATTCGATGGTTGAAGTTCTTTCTCCCTGCCCGACCAACTGGCACATGAGTCCGTTGGAAGCACAGGAAAGAATCATCAAAGAGCTTGTTCCTTACTATCCGCTTGGCGAATTGAAGAATAAGGGGGGCAAATAAAATGTTAAAAGAAGTCGTATTTGCAGGATTTGGTGGTCAAGGTGTTTTGACCGCGGGTTTGATTCTATCGCAAGTTGCATTGTTCAGCGGAAAAAAAGCAACCTGGATGCCTGAATATGGCGCAGCCATGAGAGGCGGCACAGCGAACTGTACCGTAAAATACAGCGACGGCAGAATCTTTTCTCCCGGACAGGAAGCTCCCGATGCAATCATGGCACTGAACATCCCTTCCTTTAACCGATTCATCAAAATTCTTAAGCCGGGTGGCATCATGCTCATCGACAGCGACATTGTTACCTGCGACACGAACGTACGTGATGACGTAAAAGTTGTTGGGGTTCCTGCTACCACCATCGTCAACGAACTTAATAATCCCAGAGGACTAAACATTGTTATGCTTGGTGCTTTGGTTAAGCTCATGGGCGACTACTCAGAGCAAGAAGCCATTGACGGCATGAACGACATGTTCAGCAAAAAAGGCAAAAATGCATTTGAAGCTGCGAACACAGAAGCATTCAAACGCGGATACGCATCTGTATAAACTTCAAATAAAAAAAGAGCTGCATATGCAGCTCTCTTTTTATTGTAAAAAATTTACTTGATTGGTTGCCTGATCATATCCCCGCGCCGCAGCGGTGCATCAATATCAAAACAAAACAGCTGCATTGCCCTGGGCGCCGATGAAATGCTGTTTCCCTCTATATCGCGCATCTGTTCTATTTTGTATGTAATATAGTCTCTGTAGGGGCCGATAATCTCCACCGTTGTCCCTGCCACCACCTTGTTTCGTTGTTGTATCGTTGCCGCTTTTTTCACAGGGTCATAGTCCATCACCACCCCTGCAAATTCCCAATCGCGCACATAACTCGAATCGTTGTAGTTTTGACTCATCGCATCGGTTTTTTCACAAAAAAACCCCGTAGTGTATTCTCTGTAGCTGATTTTTTTCACTTCTTCTTTCAGTGCATCCTTCATCCCATGATATTGCGCAGGCGACTTCATATAAGCATCTATCGCACGCCGATAGGCGCCAACCACCGTCGCCACATAAAACTCCGTTTTCATCCTGCCCTCAATTTTCAGCACGTCCACACCCATATCGATAATTTTATCCAAATGCTCTATCAGGCACAGATCTTTTGAATTTAAGATATACGTCCCCTGCTCCTCTTCAAAAACCGGAAAATATTCTCCTTGCCTCTTTTCTTCCACCAAACGATAATTCCATCTGCAGGGCTGCGCACAATCTCCCCTGTTTGCACTTCTGGCCGCCATCACATGACTCAATAAACACCTGCCCGAATAAGCAATACACATTGCTCCGTGTACAAATATTTCAATCTGCAATCCGTCAGGCTTTTTTTGAATAATCTCGGCAATTTCTTCCGCGCTCAATTCCCTGGCAAGCACGATGCGATTTACCCCTGCCTGATGCCAAAACTGCGCCGCACGATAGTTGGTACAGCTTGCCTGCGTAGACAAAGAAATATGCATAGCGGGATCGATTTGTCGAATCATCGCAATCACGCCGGCATCGGCGGCAATGATTCCGTCTATCTTCAGTGCAATCAAACGGCGAATGTATTCCTCCATCGTCGCCAAGTCATAATTATGCGCCAAAATGTTTACCGTTACATAGACTTCTTTTCCCTGCTCATGGGCATAGCCTACTCCTTGCGCTATTTCTTCCAAATCAAAGTTGCCCGCATTTGCACGCAGACCAAACATCTTTCCGCCGATATAAACGGCATCCGCGCCATAATCAATGGCGGTTTTCAATCGGGACATGTCGCCTGCCGGCGCCAACAATTTCGGTTTTTTCACTGGTTTTTCTCTTCCTTTTTCATGCTGATCGCAAGCCCGTCCTCAAAGTTGATGATCGCCGTCAGCAAACGTGCATCCGTGGTAACGGCTTCCAAAAATTCCTGCAAGTGTTCCGTGGAAGTTCGCTTTTTCCGCAATAGTTCTTTTTGGCCGGAAACCATGCCAAAATACAGCACGTTATCCGCGACAATCAGCCCTCCTGTTTTCACCAGGCGAATGCAGTCGTCTAACAGCGACAAATAGTGCGTTTTCGGGCCATCCAAAAAAACCATATCAAATATTTCTTCACCCGGCATGCTGCGACAGGCTGCCACCGCATCATCATGAATAACGGTAATGGCCTTCTCAAGCCCAAAGGTTTGTATATTGCTTCTGGCGGCATAAACACGCTCTTCGTCCTGCTCAATGGTGATAATGTCGGCGTTTTCTCCGATTGCCTTGGCAAAGCAAATCGCCGAATAGCCCTCACCGGCGCCAATTTCCAATATTTTCTCCGTTTTTGACAAACGGATGCAAAGGGTCAGTAAGCGCAAAACTTCGGGGCGAATAACGGGAATGTGTCTTTGTTCTTCCTCTCGGCGCAACCGGCCGGTGTCCTGTTCTTCCTTCAGCAGCGAACGGATATATTGTATGTTTTTATCCACTGTCATGCAGTCCTTTTTTATTCGTGCACATACCAAAGTCCCTTGCTCTTCAAATCGGCAATGACTTTTTTGTGTTCGTCATAGGTCTTCGTAAAATAGGTTTTGCGGTTTTTGTCGGCGGCAAAATAAAAATATTCATGCTCCGCAGGTCGTACGGCCGCCTTAATCGAATCGATTCCCGGGTTGCAGATAGGCCCTACGGGCAGCTTGCCCGCCATTTTGCTGCTGCGCGTATTGTATGCGTTATAGGCCTCCAACTCGGACTTGTATAAATCTCTTTCTCCCATATCTACCTGAACGGCATAGTACGTGGTTACATCACTGCCGAGAGGCCACCCTGCGTTAAGGCGATTATAAAACACGCCGGCAATGCCTGCCCTGTCATCGCTGTTCCAGGATTCGTGTTCAATGATGGAAGCCAGCGTCATGTATTCATGAATCGTATATTTGCCTCCCTGCATTTCCGCCTTGTAAGGTTCCAGTTTTTTATTGGTCTCGTTGAGCATCACAAGAAAAATTTCCTTCACCGTGGCATCTTTGCCGCTGAATTCATAGGTATCGGGGAACAAATAGCCTTCCAGAGGATAATATATTTGTTCGTTTTGAATATCCGGTGTCAAAAACCAGTATTTCGCAATCATCTCTTCTATAAAAGCTTCATCTTTCAGCAGTGCAAAGACGTCTTCTTCCGTATTGTTGGTGTTGTTGGCAATGATTTTCGCAATGCCGCGCATATTTTTTCCTTCCGGAAACAAAATAATAACGGCATCAGGATTATACGTAGCATTTTTTTCAAGCATTTCCACAATTTCTTTTACGGACATGCTTTGCTTCATCGGATATTTTCCCGCTTGAAACGATGTGGGCTTCGTCCATTTCACATACAGCTTATAAGCTGTCTCCGAGCGAATCAGTTTTGCCTCTTTCAATTTTGGTGCAAGCGAATAATACGTATCGCCCTCCGCAGCGACAAATTTGACAATGTCATCGCTGTTGCCCACAGGCCCCAAAGAGATTTTCACTGCCGCCGCCCCAACCACCAACAGGATCAAGCAAAAAATAATCATCCATCGAATCGGTTTTTTCATACTGTTTCTCCCTTTTTTTTCATTACCTTAAAATCGTTTTTGTTAAAAAATCTGCACGCTGCCTTCACCCAACAACGCCGCCAATGTCTTTGCCAATTCTTCCGAGACAGTCACACAAAACGCTTTGTCCGCCAACAGCTTTTGCCCCGTGTCCGTAAAATGCAGATACACCTTTCCTTCACCGGGATTTTGTGATAAAGCGCTGCGTATTTCTTCTTCATAAAGCTGATATTTTTCACTGGGGATGGCGATCATCAACCGCAAAGCATGCTGCCCCGTTTGAGCATTGATGCCCTCTTCTATCGGCTGAATTTTTTGCGCAATGACACTGGCTGCCTGATTTTCTTTCGCACTTATTATACCACTAACCAGCACAATTTTTTCTTTTGAAATCGAATCGATATGTTTTTTATATTCTTCACTGAACACGACCACATCAATGGTTCCAAAGTTGTCTTCAATCGTGACAAAGGCCATCGGATTTCCCTTTTTCGTAACAATGGTGCGAACATCGCTGATAATGCCCGCCACCATGCAGTTTTCTCTGTCATGCCCATGGGTGAATTCTTCATCACTCAACGTAAGGCTGTCCAGACAATCATACCCTTTTAAAGTCTCGTTGTACTTTTCCAGCGGATGTGCCGTGATATAAATCCCTGTCGCCTCTTTTTCATAGGCGATCGTCTCCTGCTCATCCCAGGGCTCTTGTTTGATCATTTCCGTATAATTCAACTCCGGCAACACGTTTTGGTCAAAGAGAGACAACTGCCCTTCGATTTTGTTTTTTGCCGCATTGGCAACGCCGTTAATCACTTGTTCCATATTGGCCTGCAACGTGCTGCGCATGCTGCTTTGACCAAAGTCAAAAGCGCCAGCTTTGATCAAAAACTCCACCGCTTTTTTATTGACGCTGCCCCCTAAACGAGACACAAAATCGTGAAAATGCAAAAAAGCGCCCCGCAATTTTCTTTCTTCGATAATCTCTTCAATGACCCCCTCGCCCACATGCTTCACCGCACGCAATCCGAAACGGATTTTATCTCCCACCGCAGTGAAATGATGTTCGCTTTCATTGATATCCGGCGGCAAAACCTCAATGCCCATGTTTTTGCAGTTTTGAATATACAACGCAATCTTGCCCTCGCTGTCCATGACGCTGGACAACAACGCCGCCATAAACTCCACCGGATACATGCATTTGAGCCATGCCGTTTGATAAGCGATAACCGCATAGGCGGCGGCATGCGACTTGTTAAACGCATATTGCGCAAAGCTCAGCATCTGATCATAAATCTGCGTTGCGCTCTTTTCGTCCACCCCTCGTCGCAAAGCGCCTTCAATAATGACCTGTCCCCTTTCGTCTACCTGTCCGTTGATAAAAATATCCTTTTGCTCCGTCATCACATCCGCTTGTTTTTTACTCATGGCACGACGCAAAATATCGCTTTGACCCATCGAGTAGCCGCCGATTTCGCGCACAATTTGCATCACCTGTTCCTGATAGACAATGCACCCGTAAGTTACATCCAAAATAGGCTCTAACTTCGGATGAATGTACGAGATTTGATCCTGATTTTTTTTATTGTGAATATAGGTGGGAATCGAGTCCATGGGCCCGGGACGATACAGCGCAACGGCGGCAATAATGTCTTCAAAGCCGCCGGGTTTCATTTCGGTGATAAATTGGCGCATCCCGCTGCCTTCCAACTGAAAGACCCCGAAAGTATCGCCTTTTGCGAGCAATTCATACACTTTCGGCTCATCATAACCAATCGTGTCCATATCAATAAAAACACCGTGGTTTTTTTCAATATTCGCCAAACAGTCTTGTATCATCGTCAAGTTGCGAAGCCCGAGAAAGTCCATTTTCAAAAGCCCCAACCGTTCCAAATACCCCATCGAAAACTGCGTTGAAATAATGCGTCCTTTTTTGCTGTCCTGCTGCATATACAAAGGCACATAATCCGTAATATCGCCCTTTGCAATCACCACGCCGGCCGCATGGGTCGAAGCATGTCTGCTCAAGCCCTCCATTTCCCTGGCCAGCCTTATAATTCGCGCAACCACGGGGTCTTTTTCAATCAATTCTCGCAGTTGAAAATTCATCTCAACGGCCTGATCAATCGTAATGTTGAGAATATTGGGCACCATTTTTGCAACATTGTCCGCAACATAATACGGCACATCCAATGCACGCGCCACGTCTCGAATGGCTGCCCTCGGCGCCATGGTGCCAAAGGTGATGATTTGCGCCACGCTGTTGGTTCCATATTTTTCCGTCACATAATCAATCACTTCTTGCCTGCGGCGAATGCAAAAATCAATGTCGATATCGGGCATACTCACCCTTTCTTTATTCAAAAACCGTTCAAAAAGCAGCTGATATTTCATCGGGTCCACCGTCGTAATATCCAAACAATAGCTTGCCAGACTCCCCACCGCCGAACCCCTTCCGGGCCCTACCGTGATGTTGTTTTCTTTTGCATAGCGAATAAAATCCCATACGATCAAAAAATAATCGCAGTATCCCATTTCATCAATGACATCAATTTCTTCCGTCAACCGTTTTTGATAAGGTTGAAGCTCCTGTTGCGTTTTTTCGCCGCATTTTTGCTTCAATCCCTTATGGGCAAGCTGCGACAAATATTCTTTGGACGTCAAATTGGCGGGAAGTTCAAATTCCGGCAGATGAAACAGCCCGTAGGCGAACTCCACATTGCATCGATCCGCAATTTTTTGTGTGTTGCTCACCGCCAAAGGCGTGTCTGAAAAAATGCTTTCCATTTCCTCGGGACTGCGCAAATAAAAACTGTCCGATGAAAATCGCATTCGGTTTTCGTCATTGACCTTGGCATTGGTTTGGATGCACAGCAAAACATCGTGGGTCTCTGCATCTTCCTGGAACAAATAATGCACGTCGTTCGTCGCTGCCAGCTCTATCTCCAACTCTTTTGAAAGCTGCTTCAAATGAAAATTCACGATTTTTTGTTCATAAATGCCGTTTTCCTGCAGCTCCAAAAAAAAGTTGTCCTTGCCGAAAATATCTCTATATTCTTCGGCAGCCCTCTTTGCCTCTTCATATTTTCCCGCCAGAATATGCACGGCTATCTCCCCTGCCAAACACGCGCTCAGCGCAATGATTCCCTCGCTGTGCTTTCTCAGCACTTCTTTATCCACACGAGGGCGATAATAAAACCCCTCTGTGTAGCCTGCCGAAACAATTTTCATCAGGTTTTGATACCCCTTGTTGTTTTCCGCAAGCAAAATCAAATGATAAGGTTCCGTATCCTGCTTTCCTTCTTTGCTTTGCATCCCCCGCCGTGCAACATACACTTCGCACCCGATAATCGGCTTGATCCCTTCTTTTTTGCAGGCATCATAAAAA
Organism: Eubacteriaceae bacterium UBA1433; assembly: GCA_002329295.1. Classification (GTDB taxonomy): domain Bacteria; phylum Bacillota; class Clostridia; order Eubacteriales; family UBA1433; genus UBA1433. The sequence goes on along the minus strand of DCTT01000008.1, from coordinate 46,806 downwards.
GCGGGAACGCCAAACATTGCGCCATGGTCTGTAATGGCAACGCTGTCCATTCCCAGTTTTTTTACTTGCTTGACCAAGTTTTCGATTCTGACGAATCCGTCCAGCAGCGAATATTGTGTATGTAAATGCAAGTGTGCAAATTTTGATTTCATTTCTGCATCTCTCCTGCCGCTATTATATCATTTTTTGCGGTGTGATACGTTTTTTTCTCGGACACACAAATTGCTGCAATGCTGCAGCAATAAATGTTTCTGTATTTGATTGTCCGTATAATATCAAGGGCGCTTTTCTTTATCAGCCGTTTTATAAATATCGTGGATGATTCTGCCTTCTTCGTTTTGAATATACATGTGTACGCTCATGCTGTTTAAATCCACCGAGAAGGTCGCCTCAATGGTATTGCCCTGATATTGATAGGAGATTGCGTTGCCTTTTACCGCAACAGGTGAAGTCTCTTTTAAAGTAAACGTGCTCTTATCCGGCACCGCAGCGTCCGCCCGAAACACAGTGGCAGGCTGCTCCTCGGTAGGAATATATTCATAGATGTCTACCGTTTCATCCGATTTAAAATCCAAAATTATCATCGCCGTCTTTTGCGGCGCGGTGTCAACATACCTTGAATCCAACAGCCAGCTGCCGATGAGATCTTTATAGCTTTCGCTCACCTTTGTTGAGCCGCACGCCGTTAACAGGCCTATCAAAAAAATGATAATTATTATATAGAGTCCTCTTTTTTTCATTGTTTTCCTTTCCTTGCTTAAGACGCATGAATTGCTCGTTCTATTTCTGCTCCGCCCAAACAAACTTCTTTATCATAAAATACCACATACTGTCCCGGACAAACCGCCTTTTGCGGTTCAAAAAATTCCACGAAAAATGTATTGCCCTGCGCGGTTACTTTCGCTTTTCGATCGGGCTGGCGATAGCGATACTTGACAGTGCACTCAAAGGAGCTTGACGGTGCGCTGCCTTCTATCCATTCGGCTTCTTTTGCCACTAACCCCTGTGAATACAACGCAGGATGCTCTCCTTGCACGACAATCAACTCATTGCGCTGTAAATCTTTTTCCACGACATACCATCTCTCTCCGCTGCCCCTGCCGCCAATACCCAACCCGCGCCGCTGCCCCAACGTATAATACATCAGTCCGATATGCTCCCCTACCGCCTCGCCGTGGATGTCACGAATGATTCCTCGTTGATTGGGCAGATATTTCGATAAAAACTCTCTGAATTTTCTCTCGCCGATAAAGCAGATACCCGTGCTGTCCTTTTTGTCGGCAGTGCGCAAACCATTTTCTTCCGCAATTTTCCTTACTTCGTTTTTTTTCAGCTCTCCGACAGGAAACAAAGATTTTGCCAATTGTCTTTGATTGAGCTGACATAAAAAATAGCTCTGATCTTTACTTTCGTCAACCGCTTTTAGCAGCTGCCATTTGCCGTCTTTTTCTCTGCGCCGCACATAATGACCTGTCGCAATGCACTCAGCGCCGATTACTTCCAACGCATAGTCTAAAAAAGCCTTAAATTTGATTTCACTGTTGCAAAGCACATCGGGATTCGGCGTTCGCCCGCGCTCATACTCTGTTAAAAAATATTGAAAGACCCTTTCATAATATTCTTTGGCAAAGTTTACCGTGTAATAGGGAATGTCCAACTTGGCACACACACTGCTTACATCGGCATAATCTTCCTGAGCGGGACACTCTCCGTCTTCGTCTTCCCAATTTTTCATAAACACGCCGATGACATCATAGCCCTGTTGTTTCAGCAAAAGCGCGGCAACACTGCTGTCTACTCCGCCGCTCATGCCCACAACGACTTTTTTGCTCATTCTATTGCTTAAGGGCCTTAACAGCGCTTTGCGCAAGCTTTGCAAGCGCAGCCTGATCTTCTTTTGTCGGCCATCCCATTACCTCTACACTGTCAGACAACATCTCGATCTTGTTTTCCTTCAAAAAGCTCTCAATGCCTCTTACGCCGCCGCCGCTCCAGGCAGCATTGCCGAACACGCCGACCGTGTGATTGATCAGCGCCCCTTCTTCCAGTTTCATCAACAGTTCACGCATTTTGGGATGAATGCCGCCATAATAGGCAGGCGCACCCAAAAGCACCACTTGACTTTGCCAAATATCGGCAACGACAAAGGATTTTTCTGTTTCGGACAAATTGTAGAGTGTTACTTCCACATTTTCTTTCCGCAATGTTTCATATAAAAATTTTGCGCTTTCTTCATTGTTTCCATACATGGTCGAATACGCAATCGTTACTTTCGGCTTCGTGCGATGCTGGCTCAAGTCGATATATTCGTTTAAGATGATCGCCACACCTTCTCCGCGCCAAATCAGCCCGTGAGAAGGACAAATGACATCGATCGGCAAATTGAGCCCCAGCACACGCGCAAGGGTTTTGTCAATGATGGCGCTGACCTTGCCGACAATATTTGCAAAATACCGAACCGTTTCGCTTTGACGGTGCTCATTTGTTACTTCGTCGGCAAAAATGCTTTCAAAAATGCCGAATCCGCCAAAAGCATCGGTGGAAAACAATACCTTTTGCTCCACCGCATAAGTCATCATGCTCTCAGGCCAATGCACCATAGGCACCATCACCCATGTCAATGTATTGTTTCCTAAACTCAGCGTATCTCCCTCTTTGACCACTTCCACATTTTTCTCAATCCCGTAAAAGTTCTTCAACATCGCCACGGCTTTTGCACTGCACAAAATGCGTGCATTCGGGTATCGTTCCACCAAACTCAACACCGCCGACGAGTGATCGGGTTCCATATGATTGAGCACAATATAGTCCAAATCCCGTCCCTTTAGACCGGCTTGCACGGCACTTAAAAACGCATCTTCCGTCATATCTTTTACACAGTCAATCACTGCTGTTTTTTCATCATCAACAAAATATGCATGATACATCACGCCGAAAGGCAGCTCAAACATATTTTCAAACAATTTCGTTTCCCTGTCTTCCGTGCCGACCCAATAAATATCTTTCGTTATCTTTTTCATATTTTCTCCTTCATTCCATTACAATCAAGTTATATGGAATGTTCATCGCATCCATGATTTGTTTTTCTCTGTCGCTGCAGCTAAAAAGAATAATTTGTCGTTTCTGTGAAATTGTATACAACAGACGCAATACATTTTCAAGACGTTTGAAATCGTACATCACAAAGCTCTCGTCAAACATCAACGGCACATTGGGTGCAAACAAGTCCGCCAAAGCAATCCTCAAGGCAAAATAAAGTTGTTCCAGCGTGCCGATGCTCAAATTATCACTGGAAATCAAAAACCCCGTTTGCGGATTTTCGGCCACAATATTCAACTCATCCGTCAATTTTACGGCAGTATACTTATCAGTAATTTTATAAATAAGTGCAGAAACTTTATCATTTAACACCGGCGAATTTTGCGTGTGCATATCTCTGGCCACTTCTTCAATCACGTCCGCCGCCAAATTCAGTGCGCCATATTCCAACAGCAATACGTCTCTTTGGTGGTTTAGCTCTTTAATTTGCGTCATAATCTCCGTCATGCTGCGCATATTTTGCGTCGCTTCATCCGACATGCCCTTGAGCCTGGATATTTCACTCAAAATCTCCTCTTTGGCTTCGACAGGCACTTCTTGCATTGGCACTGCATTCAGCACATTAATTTCTACGTTCTCGGTTTTTGCTTTTAATAACGCGTATTCCGCCTCTGTCATGGTCTGCTCTTGCAACATCTCCAGATGCTCCAGCTCTGTTTTTAGCTGCTGATAGAGCTTGTTGTTTTTTAACACTTCCCGATAAGACGCACTGTTTTCCAGCCCCAACTCTCCCAACAAACCCAGAAAAGAGTTATGTGATTCTTCATAGCGTGTTTTGGCCGCCACAGCTTCTTCTTTTAATGCCGTATATTCTTCCAGTTTTGATTCAAACAACACTCGTTTTTCCGTATATTTCTCATACGCTTCCGACGTCGCCGCATAATAACTTTCAAAGGCCTTCTCATCAGCAAAACCATATTTTCTGCAAATGTCCGAATTGCGCACGTCTTCGTTTGTTGTTCTTGCAAGAAACGTATAGACAAAAGCCGCAATCATAATAAGAAGACTGATAATGGTTGCTGCAACCATATTTTTAAAAATGAAAAAAATACTCAGCAATGCAAAAACAATACAGGCAATCAAGACAATGTTTTCCAATCTCGACGGTTTTTTTCTGTAAGCTCCTTCTTTTAGCTGCTGATAGAGGGCATAGTCTTGGCGTATTTCGTTGATATCGCGCAATTGTTCATATTGCGACAATTCTGCATGCATTTTTTCGATCGCATGCTCTACACTGTCAATCTTTTCCTTTAAATTTTTCAGTGCTTCCAATTCCTTGTTTACATCATTTTCTAATCTCAACACCTGCTCATAGGCTTCTTCGTTTACACTGTCCACATGGTGCAGCTGCGCTAACTTTCCCTTTGTGTCTTGTATATTTTCAAGAATTTCTTCATATTTATTAACCAGCTTCACTTTCTCTGCCAGTTCGCTTTCCTGAATGCGCTGCAACTGTTCCTGCAGATAGTCGATTTTCATTTTTCGCTGTTTGTCGTTTTGAATAATTGCCTCCGTGTTGTCCTTTTCCTGCATAATCTTTTCAAGAATTTGGTTCAACTGACCGATTTGCCTTACTTCGCCTCTTTTGCCGGCAATTTTTTCTGCTGCACTTCGCAAATCTTTAATAGCTTTGTGAATGGAAATATCTCCGAAACCCGTATCCATATTGGCCATCAGGTTATTGACTTCTTCCGCGAGATTTTCTTCTGTTTTTGCGCCTACCTGATCAATGCTTACCGTATTTTTGAACATCACCTTGCTCAGATTTAAATGATCGCTGGGCATATAGACTCGATTCACATCATCGAAAGAAAACTCATCCGTAATATCTTCACCGGTCAAAAAATCAGATACTTTCACCCTGGGGCTGATGTCGGAAAAATTGCGCTCCACAAGATATTCTTTCCCCTCTTCTTCATAGAGCAATCCGCCCGCATAGTCATCACTGTTCCAGGGTTTGTATTTTTCTTGCAGTTCTTCATAACCTCTGCGTTTTTTTCCATATGTGAAAAAACCATAAAACATTCCTTGGATGAAGTGCTGTATCGTGCTTTTTCCGGCTTCATTATTCCCCAGCAACAAATTGATGCCGCTTTCCAAATGAATTTGTTTGTTTTTAAATTTGCCGAAGGATAACAGGTTTAATCTTTTATAAATCATATCCCATCCACCTCGCTCAACAACACATGGACTCCTTTATAAAGCGCTTCTCTGTTGACTTCGTCTGTCAAATCGTATTGTTGCATTTTTTCAATAAATCTGCCGATGATGTTGTCTTCATTTTCGGCTTTGATTTGCTCAATGTCAAAATCAGGTATCGCATTATTCACATATTCCAAATAAAAAAACGATTGCCTGACTTGCTCGATAATTTCATTCAAATTAATTGCCGAATCGATCATTCCGCTGATCTCAAAACGATGCATGTCTTTGATCAGGCTCTCGTGATTGATTTCAGACGTCAATAAACGAATAATATCAATATAGCCCATATCGGGATTGAGATTGATTTGACTCACAACAAACTCCCGATTGGCGGTTTTTACAAATTCCACCTGACAGGTTTCTTTGTCCAACGCCACGCGATAAATGCCCCTCTCGCCCGTCTCTTTAAAATCCAAAGCTTCCGGACATCCTGCATAATAGGCTCTCTCCGCCACTTGTCCGTTTTTATGAATATGCCCCAAAGCAATATAATCAAAACCCATTTCTGAAATCATTTTGATATTAATCGGCAAATACGTTGATGTCGTTGCAATATCGGCATGCAGCATCAGAATATTGATTCGCGACTTATCCAAAGACACCTTTGAAAAGTCCGGTTCGGCAAAATATGCCGATTTATCCCAGCTCATGCCATAAATATCCAGATTCCATTGATCAAAGGATTTTTTCTCAATCTTTTCCGAAGAAAAAATATGTATGTTAGGGTACTGATTTACAAATTGTTTATAGGTATTGGAAAACAAATCATGATTTCCGGCAATGATAACCACTTCCAAGGTCTTTGCTTCGGCCAAAGTATCGAAAACTCTCTTTAAGTCATGCGCCGTACAATATTTTTCCTCAAACAAATCGCCGCTGATTAACAGAAAATTATCTTTAACGGCCATAGCCAGTCTTACAATATCTTCAAAGGTTTTAAACATTTCCGCACGCCGAATCTTTGCAACATTGCTTGTGAATGAGGCATTTTCAAAAACGCTGCCCAAATGCAAATCTGCAGTGTGGATAAACTTCACCATAGCATTCCCTCCAAAATTGCATATCATTACTTATTATAATATTTTTCCTTGATTTTGTAAAATACTTTATGCAATCTTGCACCTCTTTACTTTCTTATTTAAAAAGAAAAGCGCCGAATCAGGCGCTTTTGCTTCTGCGATTCTTGCAGTTTTCTATGAACAAGCTGCCGACTTCTTCCTTGATGAACCCTATTCCTCTTAAAATATGCTGTTTTAATCTGTCGGCAACACGCTATAAAATCATTTCTGTTTTATTCTGCTTTATACATCCAGAAAGAGGACGCCATCGATTTCTTCATCAAATAAATCCATTCTCTCCAGCACGGCCTCAATGTCGGAAAACTTCGTTTTCCCGCATCGAACCAATAAAATAAGATTCTTTTTCTTCTCCGATAATGTACCGTCCAGTCCACTGGCGGACAAATAAGGAAGATGTGTGAACACAAATTCATTTTCTCTGGCGGAGAAAACTCCTGTTTCCTTCTGATCCGAACCCGCTGCACCGCTTGCCAAAGCAACGGAGATTTGACCTTTTTCGGCAGCCGCTTTGAGTTTTTCAAGCATTTTCATATCATTTTGCTTTGGCGTGCTCGAAAGAAAAAACGCCTGCTTGCTTTGATTTCGCCTTAAACGATAAATCACCGCTTGAGCTGCTTCCGCATAAGCCTGTTCGTTGTTTTTGATCATTCCAAAAGTCGGAAAAGCATATCTGCGTTTAAATTGTTCTGCACTGATTACCGTTTCCGAAAATACAAATTTCAATACCCAACCCAACCACACAAAAAAGAAGATGATACACCCCACTACAACCAACACGCGATTCTTATCTGCCAACATGGACGAGGCTTCTTCCAACGCAATCGTTTCTTTGTTTAGCAGTTGAATATCCACATCGGGGATATATTCTTTGCTTAACACCTTGCCTTGCTCAAAAAGATATTGCAAAATATATTCCTGCGAGGCTACATCTTCTCCTATCAGAGAAAGTTGAAACAGCTGTGCCTTCGAGTCAAATTTTACTTCATAGTCTTTCGATATTTTTAAAGCCAATTCTTTTTTTGCCTCAATACTTGCATTATCTCGACTGGCACCATACCGACTTAAAAATGCGTCCGAACACTGATTCAAATCTATATTTTGTAATGTCCACAAAAGCACATCCGACTTATAAATTTCACTGACGTTGTTAGTGACATAACTCAATTCAGTGCCAATTTCCGCATGTTGATATTGTATCAAGCCATACACACGCACTTCATGTGTTTCCGGCCGTTCTAACAAATCCGTCATTGACAACCAAACTGCAGCGCCCGCCGTTAAAAGAACTGTCAAAAGAAGAATCGATTTGATTTTTTTTAATAATATTTTAAAAACATCTCCTAAAGATAATGTGTCCTGCATGGTTTCCTCCACTTTTGTAAAATATTTTTTAAAATTTTATTTTATTAACAGTGCTTTGACTCTCCTTACAATACTCACTGTCAAATTTCTGTTGATCATATAATTGAGTAACAGCCCCAATCCACTGTTAACAACCATCAATACGCATCCCGCAACAATAAATTTCACCACACTGTCAACTTGTTTTGCGAACGCAAATTCTATGTACCCTAAGATTAAAAACAACAGCAAGTTCGGCAGCAGTATTTTGAAAAACTTTGATATTTTTTTATTAAAATACACTCCATGTATAAATCCGACTTCCAAAACAGCAAGAACAATGGATGTAAATAAGACGGTTCCTAAAATGCCATAATATCCCCAAAAATAATTGCCGATAGGCATACATACAACCATTAATACCACAGCGGTAATCTGAATTTTTTTCCCCACCTTGAAGTTGCCGGACATATTGATAATGTTTCCGCTGGGCATACGAATCAGTTCAAAAAACACCGTCAAAATAAAAAATCCTGCAATATACCAGTTTTGATAATTGGCATCATGTACGCCCTTGAGGTAGAGCTGAATAAAAGGCATCATTAACGCCGCTGCCGTGCAAAACAAAATAAACAATACAAAAATAACGATGAACTGATATTCCAAAAACACTTCAAATACATATTCTTTTTTTTCTTGCGCAATCAATTGCCCGAACCCCATCCTCGGCGCATCTGAAAAAGCATATAGCACCGCCCTCAGAATCGAAAAAATACTATTGTATACCGCATAAACGCTGGCCAGTGTTGTGCCTCCCGATGTTGTCGAAATAAAAAGCATCGGAAACGTGCCATAAAGCATCCCTGTCAGTTTTTGAACAAATACATCGCGCGTTCCGCGAATGGCCGCGAAATCCGGCGGTTGTTTAAAGTTTAGCTTCGGATATAGTTTTTTGCAAACATAGCCTACCACCAAACTGTTGATAATGGCGCCTACCATCGTAACAAACCTGACCAAGACCATATGACCGCTGCCTAACACCACCGCTATAATCAAAACCTGTGAAAGCACAAAAGTCGATATTCGAATTGCGTTCAAAATATACTCTCGCTGCTCTGACCTCAGCAAAGTAGAATATTTTGCAGCATAAGACAAGTCAAAGGCAGTAGATACCACCGTCATTAAAAGTACTGCGATAATCGTACTTTTCGGCAATCCGCTATTGATGATAAACGCATAGCCGATAGAAATGGCAACACCTAATAAAAGAAAAATCAAACCAATCTTATTGAAAGTTTTCTTTGTTGCCGACATAATGGCATTGATCTCATCATAATTATTGTTTACCAACGGTTTAAACAACGCCACATTAGATGCCAGCGTAAAGCCACCCTCTACAATCATCAGCATGCTCACCAGCTGCGTTGCTGTTGAGTTCAGTCCATTAAAATCTGAACCCAAATGCGAAATAACCAGACGCAACACAATCAAACCCAGTATTCCGTTTACAAGCGTGAAGGCAATCGCACTGATTGCAGTATAGATACTTCGTTTGCTTTTGTTCATGCGTCTCCTACCTTTTCGTCCATCTTGAAATTTTTCCACAAAAGATGCCGCAACTTTCTTTTAGTATAGAAATTGATATCGTTATAGGACTTATGAAACAAAGACCATATAAGATAAAATATTCAAGGTCTCTTAACTCTTTTACGCAAAATGATTATTGCTTGATTTTCTATTTATAAAATATATCAATAAAAATATAACCATAGCTACAAAAAATTAATTATTGTTCCAATTACAAACCAGAAATTACAATAAAATAAGTTAAGAACTATGAATTCAAAAAACTGCTAAACTACAAATCCCCTACCCGACTACCCCAACTCTTTTCTTTTTATAATATTAATAATGACTCCATAGGCACCATCTAATCAAGTAAAGTTTCATAGATCGCCATTTTAAACATCTATAATATATCTATAATATAAATATAATAATAAACTCATTTTATATTCCATCATTTTGTATTTACATTTCATTTTAAACGGTAACTCTTCATTTTTTACCTCCTTTAACAATTCAATTAATCTTTCTTCATTACATATATCCCGTATATATCTTAACTTATCTTTTAATTTTTTCTTATTGTTCAAGCTTGATTCGTTCGCAATAATTTTTGAGCGAGACTTTAGGAACCGATTATCAATATTCTTCTTATACTGAGATACATAATTTGAGTCTTTGCTGTATATTTTTAATAACTCAATGTATTTTTTGCTTAAATTTTCTTCTTCTTCTTTAAAATCGGGCCGGTAACTATGCACTGCAGAATTTTCTCTTTGTACATAATGATAAAGTGATTCATCCACCACACTTACTTTACAACAATTAAATAAAACTTCCATTGTAAATAATGTATCTTCACCATAATGCAAATTTGTGTCAAAATAAATTTTATTATTTATAATTTTTCTCTTAAATAATATCCTACACACACTTCCACTGATTTCATTACCGGGCCATAAAAGAGTATCCGATCCCATTATTCTGGGAATAATTCTATTTTTTATATAATCAGAATCAAAAACTTTCTGATTTTCCTGTATACTGTAATGAATACTCTTATTAACATCATCACTAACATACCCTGAAAAGCATAAATCCGCATCATATTTCAGGATAGAAGCGAGCATTTTACTGTACATATCAGAATCTATCCAATCATCAGAATCTAAAAAAGCTACATAATCACCTGTAGCCGCCTTTAGTCCTTGATTCCTGCTGTCAGAAACACCGGAATTATTCTTTGTAATGATTACAATTCTTTGATCTTTTTTTCTATAGCTTTCACAAATCCTGAGACTATTATCTGTAGAACCATCATCGACTAAAATAATCTCTAAATCTATATAATCTTGATAAATCACACTCTCAATACACTTAGACAAATACTCCTCTGTATTATAAATTGGTATTATGACACTAATCTTCATTTAACTCACCTGTATCAAATTAAAAAATTGTTTGTTTAATAAATTGTCAATAATAAAAAGTATCTGGTTTGCACATGATATAAAGCGTTTTTGTAAAAACACTCCTGATATATATAGTATCTACTCAATAAGTTAGCTTACGCAAAACCAACGATTTAAACAGCGCTACATTTGCTACCAATGTAAATCCGCCTTCTACAAACAACAACATGCTCACCAATTGCGTTGCTGCTGAGTTCAATCCGTTAAAACCAGACCCATAGCGTGAAATAACCAGCTTGAGTACAATAAGTCCAAACAACCCCTGTGTAACTGTCAGACCGATTGCACTAATTGCTGTGTACATACTCTTCCTGCTTTTCTTCACACATACATCTACTTTTCCAGTGCACCGCATTTTCTAATGAACAGTGTTTCATCTGTTTTTGCTTGTTGCCCACGGCATCTTTTATTCCCAACTTCCTCAAGAATTTTCGACTGCTCTTTTGTTCTCAGCCTCCCTATATAGGCAACCCCATTTTGGAGTTCATCCATCTTAAGTCCTTGATAAGCAATCACAATACTCCAAAAAACCCACAGCCACTCACTGCTGATATTTGAGCTTGAACTGATACCTCCTATCACGTACCCTGCCAAACAGCATAAAAAACATAAAGAAACTGTTTTGTCTATCCGGGTAATGGCCATTTTGTATTTTATGTAACAACTTCGAAAAAGCAGTACATAAAACATAATATACAAAACAAATATGGTTATACCATATCCAGTCAAAATTTCCATCCACCAGTTGTGGATATCGGTAATCCCGTTTGTATCATAAATGGATGCATTGGCCATCCAATATCCCACATTTCCCGCGCCCGTTCCCATGCCAAAAGTATCTATTAAAAAAATACCGCCATTTTTCAGTAAGTTCATACGTATATTAACAGAGTCCGTTACCTTTTCTTTATTAAAATAAAATGTTTTTCCAATCATCGAAAACGCTTTTTCCAACAGTTCCGGCTTCATCGCTATCAATATACACAACAAAAGAAAGACGATAAAAACAAGCATCTGTGTCTTTTTATTATAAAGGTTCATCCAAACCAAAACCGCGAAAGCTATGATCAGCCCCAACATATTCGCCCTTGAGGAGGTCATATACAACAGGACTACCGACGAAATTATCATCACAATATAAAAATATTTCATCAATCGGCTTTTTGCATTTTGCATACACGTATACAAAATAAAAATCGAGATCAATAAAAACGTTGCAAAGTCATTGGTGTTTCCAAAAATAGATACCGGGTATCGAAAATGCCGATAATATATTACAAGGCTTTCTTCCAAAAAGAAATAATTTTTCGCTATTAACTCATACCACCCCATGAGGTTATGGAGAACGATCATAACAGCAAAGACTCTCAGACAAGTTAAAATTTGCGTGCTTTGTTTAAAAGCATTGGTGAATAAAACAACACAAATCACGTTGAGACTTAAAAAGTATACCGCTTTCATCCATGCTATGTAATCTTGTACCCAAAAAAAGGATAGAACGGCATAACATGCCCAAAGTAACATAAATGCTATAGAAAATCTGTTGCCTATGTCTCCGATAATGGCTAACGATTGTGTTTTCATCCTTAAGCTGAGAAAAAATAAAAAAACCACGAAAAGAATGGTCATCCGAAACAGCGATAATTGAAAAAACACTAAATCTATCGCCAGCACATTTGCGCCGATCAGGGATGCAAAAATAGCAAAATATGCAATTTTACTGATGACGGTTTTTTGTTCTGATAACTGCCTCATAAATTTTACTCAACCTTTCCGCTATTGTCTCCGGCGAAAAATTTTTTATCGCCTCCTTCGAAATACGTTCTCTGTCAAACTCCATCTCTCGATACCGCATTTTTTTCAAAGCCTTTTCTATCTCTGCTTCATTGTCCACACCAACCAAGATGCCGTTGCTTTCGTCTATAAAATCTTCCGGTCCGCCACACCGCGTGGCAATCACAGGAAGGCCGGACGCCAAAGCCTCTATATAAGCCACTCCAAAGGTCTCGTGCTTTGATAATAACACAAAACAATCGGATTCTCTAAATTTTTCAGCTATTTCATCACGCTTAACAACACCCAATAAAAAAACCTGGTCTTTCACACCTTTTTTGTCAATCAATGCTTCTATTGCTTTTTCCTCCGATCCTTCACCAAAAATATACAATTTTGTGTTCCGGTCGTCGCGAAAACATTGTATAAATTTTTCCACGAGAAATTGTATCCTTTTATCCGGTATCAAACTTCCCACCGAAACAAAGTAAAATAATTCTTCGCTTTTTTTGATAGGCTCATACGAAAAAATATCCGTCGCCAAAAGATTGGGTACAATTTCACTTTCCACGCCAAATTTTTGCAAAATATTCTTAGAAAGCTGGCTGCTTACCGCCAAAACTTTATCCATATGCCGATACGTCGCTTCTCCTAACCGCATATAATAGGGGCTGAGTGTTTCTTGATTCATGGAAGAAAGATGCTCTGTTAAAATCAACGGAATGTTTGTTTGACGTAAATGTTCGGCCACAAGATACCCGGAAAAAATAAAATGAGCATGAATAATGTCCGGTACTCCATGCCGCTTTACAATTCTCTTATAAAGCTTTGCAAATCCCCATTTTCCCACTTTTTTTCTCGGAAACCTGCCCCAGGGAAGATTGATGATTTCAACAAAGACTTCTCCATTTTTTAGACTTTGAAATCCCCATTTTCGCCATCTTCTTACCGAACGCAAATCTACAGCAGCATAAACAACCTTGTGACCCGTTTTTGCCAAGGCCAAAGCTTGATCAAATTCAAAAATACCGTTTAGCTTATATTCTGAAGTAGGGTAACTTTCTGCAACAATCAATATATACATTTAGCTTAATATCCTCTTACTATCTTTACATTCTTATTAACATATTTCCAGGATGATGTTACAAACTCTTCGTGTTGCTTTGGCGATTGACGCATAATATTTTCAAATTCCTCCTGATCCATAGCAAAGACTTCCAGCATTTTGTCCATACATACATTCAACTCCCCCGGTTCATAAAAGGGTCTTTTTAATTCCTCAAGAGCTTCTTCTCTTGTCATCTGCCCTGAAACAATCAAGCTGGAAAAGTGCGACCTGCGTTTATCCACTCCAAATTTTAACGGCAAATAATATTTTTGCATAAATATCGTCAAATAAGATTCATAATGCTTACCGCCGTAATAATTAAATCCGCAAAAGTCTGCCAATTCTTTGATTGCATTTTCTTTGTTATAATCAATGTAATCCAATGGTCTGACTTCCTTGATACGCAACAACAGTTGATTTTTAATCCGCCTTTCAAAACTTGAAGTAATTTGCAGCTTGTTTAATGCCGTGGTGCCAAACCGCTTGTTAATCGCAAAAATATGTTTTTTATCCAATACATTATGCGTGTTTCCGCGTTGCAATATAGATTCCGTAGAAAAATTTCCGCCGGATAAATAATATCGAATCCTATGCTTTTTCGCATATACATACATGTAAGCATAAATTAAATTGTCCTGAGGAATGGCCAGGTTCGGCAACCCGGCCTTGAAAAATGCTTTCGTTACACCATAATACTGCTCCATATCAGGTCGCTTATAGATCATATCAATTCCACATTTTTTGATTATTTTTTTTATATTCTCCGATGCAACGGGAACATTTAAACCGTCGTCCACATGAATGGCCAAAATTCTCAACCCATGTTGGTAACCGAGATACGCCAAATAAGCCGAGTCCAGTCCGCCTGATATGCCCATAATGCAGTCATATTCTCTGTTTTCTCCTTCTTTTTTTAATATGGTCAACAATTCATCAAGTTTTTTGGCGCCTGCCTCGTTCGGGAAATATCGTTCCTGTAACGTTTCAATGGCTTCCGTACAATAATTGCAGTATCCTTCTTGATTAAAGACGATTGTATTATCGGAGGCATTGTCCATAACACATCTGCTGCATTGCCGGTATTCCATATCCATATTTATTTCCTCTCTTTATACCCGATAAATATCATCCAGTTTTGTTACAATTGCTTCCCAGGAAAAATCGAACTGTATCTTACGCATATTTTCTTTATAGGATTCCAATACCTCTCGATTGTCATACAAATATTCCAAGGCTTCCCGCACCCCTTCGACACTACTGTCGATTCCTTGTCCGATTTTATATTTTATGCACATTTCTTCCATAGCAGTCTCTTTTGCTACAAGAATCGGTGTCAAAAACAGTATCGATTCATAAAATTTGATTGCTATACAAGTATTATGATTTTTGTCTTTATTGTTGTATAAACAAAATGTAATATCCGAACAATTGTAGAAATCCGCTATATCGTTATAGTCAAATTCTCCCGTGACCTCTACATTGTTATATTGCTCTGCATCAAGCTTTACCTGCTCATAACATCCGCCGATTCCGTTAATCGCGATGTGAAAACGAGGGTCGTTGCCCACTGCCGCCAACAACATACTAAAAGCGCCGTAATCCCTGACATATCCTGTATAAGTAACCCTAAGCACCTCCGGAAACGTCTTTTCAGCAGGTTTGAAGATTTCCTTCTCAGGATAATTCGGCAAATAGACCAGCTTGTCAATGTTTTTTTGACGCACTTCTTTTGTTTGGGTTTCATTGACATAAATGATTTTGTAGGATTTGTTTTGTAAAAAACGAATCACTGCTCTGACAAAAACATAAATCTTTTCCAGTTTGCCGTTTTCGTAATATTCGTGCATATCAAAAACGAGTTTTGCGGTTTTGTTTTTGGCAAAATACCCTACCAACATGCCATCCAAGTCATGGCAATGCAAATAATCGTACTCCGCAGATTTTAATGCCGTTCGACATTTTTTGATAAATTTGAAAAACGCCGGCAATTGTTTAAATCCGCTTCCCGGCTGTGTGCCGATTCCATATCGAATAATGCGAAAGCCTTCCATCATCACATCTTGCTCATTTAAGTATCTCAGCTCGCGATCCCAACAGTGGATTTCTACCTTATGGCCTTGTTCCACCAAATATTTCGCTTCTTTATATACCCTCGAATCCGGATCAAATCCGTTGGTTAAAATCATATTAATCTGTGCCATTTTTAAACATACCTCGAAAATCAGTTACTTTTGCCTCCGACAGCGGCAATTGAACAGGCCTTTTTTCCTTTGCAGATTGATGAATCGCCAAAATCAGCTCAATAGCCGCTCTGCCCTCCCGGGCATCAATATAGGGCGCTCTGCTTTGTTCAATGGCCTCTTTCATATCCGCAAACACCGCACTGTGTCCCATAAGTCCTTGCGCCGGTTCTGCTTGTTCACCCGCTTTTTCAAACAAAGCATGCTCAACCGTGTTCAACGATTTGCCGCCCAGTTTCACCGTACCCTTTTCGCCGAAAAGATACAGCGTCTCTTCCAAATTTTTCGGATACACATTGACAGATGCCTCTATCGTGCCGATTGCGCCGTTTTGAAACTTGATCACCGCTAAAGCCACGTCTTCGGTTTCTATATAAGGATGCAGTTGCCTTGCCGTATAGCCGAAAACCTCTTCAATTTCCCCGCCCATCAACCAACGAAAGATGTCAATGCTGTGAATGCACTGGTTCATCATCGTTCCGCCGTCTTCTTGCCAGGTGCCGCGCCATGTCGCTTCTTGGTAATAGGCCTCTCCTCGGTTCCATCTCACATGCATGGCGCCGTGAGAGAGTTTCCCGAATTTTCCCTTTTCCATCGCCCTTTTCACAAACTGCACGGAAGGGTAAAATCGATTTTGATGACACACTGCTGCTTTCATGCCTGTCTCATTGCTGCAGGCAATCACCGCATCCGCCTCTTTCAGCGATAACGCCAAGGGCTTTTCAATAATTATATGTACGCCCGCCTTCATGCAGTCCAGCGCAATTTGCGCATGCAACCCGCTCTTTACCGCAATGCTGACGACATCGATTTTTTCTTCGGCAAGCATTTCCCTGTAGTCTCTGTAGCTCTTAACATCGCTTTTCAACTCCTGTTGACAGCGAAATATTTTCATGCCTTCTTCAAAAACATCGCAAATCGCTACGATATTCCATTGATTTTCTCTTGCCGCTTTGATATGGTTCGCAGAAATACGACCACATCCGATTAACGCATAATTCATAAGATTCCTTCTTCTTTTCTTTTAAAATACGTTTATAACAGCTCGATATGTTCTCTGTTTTCGACAATATCCGCCATAGCATTTTTTGTATCAAAGATCGCTTTGGCGTTTTTGGCAATCATCTCGTAATCTACTGCTGTATGATTTGTTGTAATCACGACAATGTCATAGCTTCCCACGACGGCTTCATCAATCGTTTTGAGACCATGGTAGATTTTTTCTTTATATTTATAACTGGGAATATAAGGGTCATAAAAGTCAACAATCGCCCCGTTTTTTTGAAATTCTTCACTGACTTTCAGCGCCGGACTTTCCCGATAATCGTCAATGTCTTTTTTATAAGCAACACCTACCATTAATACCCTTGAGCCGTTCAAGGCTTTTTTGTGGCGATTCAAAATCTTGCCCGCTCTCTCCACGCAATACTCGGGCATCTTGTCATTGACCATGGCAGAGGCTTCCAAAAGAGAAATATGAAAATCATATTTTCTCGCTTTCCAGGACAGATAATACGGATCGAGAGGGATGCAATGTCCGCCCAACCCCGGTCCCGGATAAAAAGCCTGAAATCCATAGGGCTTTGTTTTTGCCGCCTCAATGACTTCCCAAATATTGATGTTCATTTTATCGCAAAGCATCGCCAGTTCGTTGACAAGAGCGATATTGATATTTCGATATGTGTTTTCCAGAATCTTTTCCATCTCCGCCACAGCCGGCGAGGAGACTTCCATAATATCACTCTCCAACACCTGCCGGTACATTGCCGCAATCACTTCTGTTGCCTCTTTTCCAACGCCGCCGACAACCTTCGGTGTGTTTTTCGTTTTGTAAACCAAGTTGCCCGGATCCACACGTTCCGGTGAAAATCCCAAATAAAAATCTTCTCCGCATACGAGGCCGGATCCTTCTTCCAAAATCGGACAAATCAGCTCTTCCGTGGTTCCGGGATACGTCGTGGACTCCAACACCACAATCGTATTTTTTGTCAAATATTTGCTGATTTCTTTTGCGGAACTCTCCACATAACTGATGTCGGGCTGTTTATATTCATTGAGTGGCGTAGGCACACAAATGGCAATAAAATCGACATCTTTGATAAAACTGAAATCACATGTGGCCGAAAGCATGCCGCTGTTCACAATTTCCTGCAAGTCTTCGGCAACGACATCGCCGATATAGTTTTGTCCTTTGTTGACCATTTCCGCTCTTGCCTTTTGTATATCAAAACCAATGGTCTTAAATCCCGCCTTTGCTTTTTCAACAGCCAAAGGCAGTCCTACATAGCCCAGTCCGATTACACCCACCGCAATGGATTTATCGCAAATTTTTTTCAGCAGATATTCTTTCATTTTTGCTGCGCCTCCCTGACCACTTCATTTTCGTCTTTTGTATATGTTTTTCCGCAATACTCACATTGAGCATTGTCTCCTTCAAAACTCATTTTTTCACCGCAGTAGCAAATATAACCTTTGAGCCGTGCCGGAGCTCCCGTCACAATGGCATAAGCAGGCACATCTTTCGTCACAACCGCACCTGCCCCCACCAAGGCATATTCCCCAATGGTAACCCCGCAAATAATCGTCGCATTGGCCCCCACACTGGCGCCTTTTTTCAGCAATGTTTGACGATATTCATGCTTTCTTTCCACAAAGGCCCTCGGATTGATTACATTCGTAAAAACACAGGAAGGTCCTAAAAACACACCGTCTTCACAAATCACGCCCGTATAGACCGACACATTGTTCTGAATCTTTACGCCATCACCCAACTGAACACCGGGCGAAATGACTACATTTTGTCCCAAATTACATTGTTTTCCGATGACGCTGTTTTGCATCACATGCGAAAAATGCCATATTTTCGTTCCTTCTCCGATTTCGCAAGGCTCGTCCACATAACTCGATTCATGTACAAAATATTTTTTTTCCATGTTAAACCTCTTCAAGCGCTTGAATCACACGCTCAATCTCATCATCCCTGATTTCAGGAAACATCGGAATGGCAAAGGTGCGATGAGACAAATATTCCGCATTGGGCAAACCCCCCGCCTGATACCCCAAATCCTTGTAGCATTTTTGCAAATGAAGCGGCACGGGATAATACACGCCGGCAGCAATCCCTGCTTTTTCCAACGCGCTGATCACCTGCCGTCTGTCTTCCGTTTGCAAAATGTATAAATGATAGGCGTGCAAATTGCCCTCTTCTTCCACAGGAACAATGTATTTTCCGGCCAAAGCTTCTGTGTAGCGCTTTGCCGCTTTCCGACGATTTTCAATATATGCATCCAGCTTTCTCAACTTAATGCGCAACAGTGCAGCCTGCACTTCATCCAACCTGGAATTGTGCCCCACCAGATAATTGTAATATTTTTTCGGATTATACACCGTATTGTCCGCCGAAGCATCCTCTTCCACATCCGCATCAATCCCATGTAAAATATTGTAGGCTTTTTCGCCCATCTCTCCGCTGCCGTGGGTGCGAAAGGCTTTGCATATCGTCGCAGTTTTTTCATCATTGGTTGTAATGATCCCGCCGTCGCCGGCACAACCTAAATTTTTTGTCGGAAAAAAGGAAAAACAGGCAATGTCCGCCAAGGCACCCGCTTTTACGCCGTGATAAATCGCTCCCGCCGCCTGACAAGCATCTTCAATCACATACAGTCCATGCTTCCTGGCAATGGCGTTGATGCTTTGCATATCGGCACAAAGGCCGAAAATATGCACCGGCATAATCGCTTTTGTTTTCTCGGTTATTTTTGCTTCAATTTGACTGACGTCCATGTTGTACGTGTTTAAATACACATCTACAAACACCGGCACGGCACCTACAAAGCTAATAGCCTCCGCCGTAGCAAAAAACGTGTAAGGCGTTGTAATAACCTCGTCTCCCTCTCCAATCCCTAAAGCTTTGAGCGCAATGACCAACGCATCCGTGCCGTTGGCTACGGACACCGCATGCTCCACGCCGATGTACTGAGCAAATTCCGCCTCAAAACTCCTGACGTTTTCGCCCATAATATATTTTCCGCTTGCCAACACTTCGCAAACGGCTTGCTCTGCTTGCTCTCTGATCTCCTGATATTGTCTTTCCAAATTTAATAACGGTATTTTCCCCATAACCTTCTCTCCTCTTAACATCTTTCTGATAAACACTTCAGGCTGCTCTGCCTCTGTTTATGCATATTTTCATTTATTTTTTATCCGATATATTGTATAACACTTATGCATCATTTGCAAGGTTTTCCATCGGTCATCAACGGTATTTTACCTGTCAATCCGCCGTTCTATTTGCCGCAGTTAAAATCATCTCCCCAAAAACAAAACATCCGAGCACAGACTCTTTGTGCCCGGCTCTTCAAGTTTTTTGTTTTACGCTGCAAAAAAAGCGGTGTTTCCATCTCCAATTTATTGTCTGTCTCTGCTGCGCAGATGCCTTTTGTGAAAATTCATTTTTGCAAAGATAACATCAAAGAATGATGCTGCTTAATTCGAAAAACATTATTTTGCAAAACACACTGTTTGTTTTTTCTTCAGGTCGCCTCGCACTCCATTTGTTTATATTAAACGGGTCATATTTGACTATTGTATGCTGATAATTCCTGCCAACAGTAATCTTGCCTTATAACTCCAGCAATTTATGATAATATTTCAGCGCAATTGTTTCGTACCTATGATTCGCTTCCACCCATGTCCGTCCCCGCATGCCGCACTTTGTTCGTTCCTCTTTGCTCATCGATTTATAATACTGCACAGCTCGCACAATGGCTGCCTCGTCGTTTGTCGGAATAAACATCCCGGCCTTTGCCTCATTCAACATGGACGGATAACCGGAATAAGAGGCGATGACGGGTCTTGCTGCCATCATATAATCTATCAACTTGTTCATGGATTGCCCGTATTTCCATATTTTTGAATCATGGGTGGATAAATACAACACATCACATTTGCTGAGAAAATACGGCACATCATCTTGATGGATCTTCGGACCGATAATGACATTATCGTAGTTCGAAAGTTGTTTCGTTATTTCCGCTTTTAGATCCCCCGCCCCGACCAACACAAAATAAA
This sequence comes from Eubacteriaceae bacterium UBA1433, assembly GCA_002329295.1. GTDB lineage: Bacteria > Bacillota > Clostridia > Eubacteriales > UBA1433 > UBA1433. The sequence goes on along the minus strand of DCTT01000008.1, from coordinate 25,853 downwards.
TGTCTTTATCATCGGCAAGTTTTTTAATCGCTTCAACAAAGCTGCCTAATGCATTTGAAATCCCCATGCTTCCCGCATAGCCGACAACAAATTTTCCTGCTTTTGCAAACAACGCATCCACTTCTTCATTGACCGTCGGCATTTTCCGAAACCATCTTTCATGAATCCCCAGCGGCGAATAATACACTTCTTTTTCTCGCCCGATTCTTTCTTTTACATGCTGTTTTAAGTTGGGCATTGTGCCAACGATTAAATCCGCTCGTTTGTATCCGAACTTCTCGAGTATCCCTAAAAATATCACCATTGGGTTCCATTTGCTTACACCGAATTCTTCTGTCAATGTCAACGGATAAATATCTCGAACTTCAAAGACCAGCTTGCACTTATATTTTGACTTCAGGCGTACTCCGTAAACAATCGTAAAAAGCGACAAAGAAGATATAATCACAATATCAGGGTTCGGATATTTGACTTTGGGAAGCCGAAACAGCTTTTTTTCAAAGTCCAACCAACTTAGAAACCTTTTTATCGATGCACTGCGCGCATATTTCTTCGTTTGAATCCAAACATGCTCCAGCTCACCGTATTGTTCGCTGTTATAGATTTCGTTCGTTGCCGGATAGCTGGCCAAATGATTGGCATCCGAACTGATCAACAGCGTCTTCGCACCTAAGTTGCTAAACTCTTTTGCAACATAAAACAACCTGGCTCCTACCCCGTATTTTGGCGGAGAGGCATATTTTGAAATGCACCAAATTGTTTTTTCTTGCTCCATATATTGCACCTTTTTTATCTTTTTTCCCGACACCTATTCATTCCATGGATACAGTTTCGGAATCGCATTGACCACCCCGATTACTTCGCTGAAGTCCATTCCCAGCAAATCCAAGTACCAGCGAATATTTTGATATCGCGGTCTGTTTTCATCTTCCACCAATTTCAGCGCTTCTTCTCTGGATAATTGTCCTTCTCTGATTTGATTGCTTCTAAAGGTATCGTGTTCGGTAAATCCAGCTACCGTGTAATAAACATAATTATAAAACGCCGCCGTCCCGTCTCCGATTCTCCAAGTGGTATTGGTATCCGGCGCCAACTCCCAATCGTATTGCGCCAATGTATTGTCCACCAACTCTTCATCCCAACGCCAATAATCGTACAGATGAAAATAATCGGTCTTTTTCACGAAGCTTCGATAATATTCTCCCGACAGTGTATCCCAGATGCTGCTGTTAAAATAGCCCGGACTCTTTGTCATGGCTTTAAATCTTAAAAATTGATATCGCAACTGGTTATAAATCCCCGGCATATACACTCTTTTTTCCTCAAAATCCGGCTTGATTCCCAAAAATCCCGCCTTGAAGTGAGTCACTTCCAACGGATTAATCCCCCACAAATTCAGATCAATCCCGGTCTGTTTTTTCATGCTCTCCACATATTTAAAAAAGTGTTTGTCACCGGCAGTTAAAATGCTGATCATGCCCAGATGAGGCGATTTTAACCAGGCCTTTAAATTTTTTGTAATATTTTCTCTTTTTTTCTTTATGTCGGCAGCTACAGTAATATTTTCAACACCCAACTCCGAACACATTCTGCTGATGTTTCTACGCCCTAAATCCGTGACCATACCCCAGTCATAAGTGTAGGTAATCGGCGTCATTTCCAACTCTTTCACAATGATATGCAGCCCATAACAACTGTCTCTGCCACCGGAAAACGGAACAATGCACTCCGGTCCCTCTGCTCTTCGATAGGGCTTGACCAGTTCAAACAGTTCTTCTTTGGGTTTCGGTACATTGCGCAGCGTGTAATTTCTGCAATAATTACACACCCCTTCCGAGTCAAAGGAAATGTAAGGCATCGTTTCGGGCAAAAGGCATTTTGTGCACCTTTTCAATTCCGGTTTCGGATATTGAAGCATGGCTTCTTCGGCAGCAATCTTTTGAAAGCCTGAAACCGAACTCTTTTTTCGCTTTTCTCCAATATCACGTACCTTGATATCCTCGCAAACGGGAATGTCGATTGTTACACACTGCTGCCGAATTTGTTTGATATCGGTACAATTTACTTGCGTCAAAGGATAGCTTTCGGAAGCAAAATAGAATGCACCGTTTTTCATTCCGGTATATAAGCTGCCATTATTGGAAAGCAACAGCATCTTTCCCTGTTTCGGCAAGGCTAATGCCGCCGATACCGTACCTTTGCAGCGAGACAAAATATACTCTGCCAACCCGTCTATCTCTTTTTTCTCATTTATATAGGCAATCGCCAGTCCCAAAACGGCTTCTGAATCTATCTCAAAAAGTCTGTTTACTTCAATGGAATCCCATATCTCTTTTTCGTTGACTACAATTCCGTTGTGAATGACAAACATATCGTCCCGCACCACCGGCTGGTTGTCCGCCATCTCGGTTGGCACCATTCGGCTTTGTCCCATAACAATAGGTGAAGACTGCCATTTATGCTCCTTTAATAACTTGGTTACTTCAAAATTTGCGCGCACAATTTGATAACTTGCATCCTGAAAAGTAACGATTCCGCTTGCGTCAATGCCCCGTTGTTTGCTGTGAGATGCCAATACCTTTACATCTTGCGCATTCATCCCCGTCTCCGAGAGAATGCCAAAAATCCCACACATGTTTTTATCCTCCGTTATTTTAATTTCCTGTTTTTTGCCGGATTTCCTATATAAATGCCTGTTTCGCAAATATCCTTTACCACCACTGCTCCCGCACCAATCACACAATCACCGCAAATAGCAATATTGTTGCTTACGATACTTCCGATACCCAGCCAACTTCTTCTCCCGATTCTCACCGTTCCGGCCAAGTGAGCGCCGGGAGAAATATGCACATAGTCTTCTATGATATTGTCATGATCCAGGCTGCAGCTTGTGTTGAGAATACAGCCTTTTCCGATCTTGCTTGAACTATTGATGACAACGCCGGCCATGACAACGCTTCCTGCCCCTATTTCGACCTCTTGACCCATCACGGCTTGGGGATGAATCAACGTAGCCATCGACATGCCTTTGCGCTCCAATTCTTCCTGCATCCCTTCTCTCGTTACATTGTTTCCGACTGCCACAAAAAAGTCGGCATCTTTTTCGTACAGAGGCGCATCTTTTATTTTTCCTAAAACTTTTAACCCAAATAGCGGCTCTATTTGCTCGCCGTCATCCAAAAAAGCGATATTTTTCCATTGTTTCATTTTCATCGCAATATCGGCAATAACTTTCCCGTGCCCGCCGGCACCAATAATGATCAGTTGTTTTTTCATGATTTATTTATCCTTTTTCAACCGTCTGCCGCTGTCTGTGATGTTGTCATCCGTCTTCCTTGTTGCCCCGAAAGAGCTCTGCCGTTGCCGACGCCTCGGCATTGATACCTTCTTTCATAAATACCTTTTTTATCGTAAAAAAGATAATTTTCCAGTCTCCTAAAAAACTCACATTGTCTACATATTGCACATCCAGATTAAATTTTTCTTCCCAGCTAATGGCATTGCGTCCGCTGATCTGAGCAAGACCTGAAAGCCCCGGCCTTACTTCGTGCCTTCTTCTTTGATGCGCATTATACAACTCCAAATATTGAATCAACAACGGTCTGGGACCTACCAGACTCATGTCGCCTTTTAAAATATTGAATAATTCCGGCAACTCGTCCAGCGAAGTGCGCCGAAGCATTTTACCGAATTTCGTCAATCTCACTGCGTCCGGAAGCAATTCGCCCGACTCATCCCGTTCCTCCGTCATGGTTCTGAATTTATACATCATAAAAATTTTTTCATGAAGCCCGGGTCTTTTTTGCTTAAACAACACGGGACCGCCCAGTTTGAAGCGAACCAAAATTGCCACGATGATAAATACCGGACTTAAAACAATGATTGCCACGAGAGCCAAAACAAAGTCCATCCATCTTTTCAGAAATTTCCTGTACATCCTATCTCCACAAACTTTTTATTGTTTTGCACACCCTTTCAAGATCTCTCTCTGTCATCTTTGTGTCACTGGGCAAACAAACGCCGTTTTCAAATATTTTTTCGCTGTTTTTGCAACCGATATAGTCGTATTCTGCAAAAAACGGCTGCAGGTGCATGGGCTTCCATACCGGTCGCGACTCAATGTTTTCCGCCTCCAAACTCTCCATTACATCCAGCGGCCTCACTTTACCGCTCAGTGTCATGACACTCAACCAACAATTCGGCTCATTCCACTCATTGATCGGCATAAACCCTACGCCTTCCAATGCGCCGAGCTCTTTACGGTAATAGTCAAAAATCTCTTGCTTTTTTGCCACTCTCTGCTCCAACACTTTCAACTGACCTCTGCCGATTCCGGCAACAATATTGCTCATACGATAATTATATCCCATCTCGCTATGCTGATAATGCCTTGCTTTATCTCTGGCTTGAGTAGACCAAAATCTGACTTTCTCTATTTTTTCTTTATCGTCGGAAACCAGCATCCCGCCGCCGGAGGTGGTAATGATTTTGTTTCCGTTAAAAGAATACACGCCAAAAGCGCCCAAAGTTCCCGTTGCTTTCCCCTTATAAGTCGTACCTAAACTTTCCGCAGCATCTTCAATGACCACAATGCCGTATCTTTCGCAAATATCCGAGATTTTATCCATATCGGCGGACAGACCGTATAAATGAACAACAATGACCGCTTTGACTTTATCTTTGTATTTTTCGCAAGCTGTTTCCAATGCCGCAGGGTCCATGTTCCAAGTTGTGTTGTCACTGTCAATAAAAACCGGTGTCGCATTTTGATATAAAATAGGATTCGCCGTCGCCGCAAAAGTGAGATCCTGACAAAGCACAACGTCTCCTTCTCCAACACCTACGGCTTTCAATGCCATATGAATGGCCGCCGTTCCCGAAACCAGGGCGGCTGCATGCTTTGCACCCACTTTTGCAGCCAACTCTTGCTCAAATCCGTTTACATTGGGTCCGAGCGGAGCGATCCAATTGGTGTCAAAAGCTTCCTGTATATATTTTTGTTCATATCCCTCGTCGCTCATATGAGGTGACGATAACCATATTTTTTCAGGCATTTCACCTTGCCCCTTTCATTGAAAACGTCAAAAACTTTCCTTTTTTATCCATCGTATTCTTTCAACAACTCACAAGAATATTCCGGCACAATTGCTTTGATGCAGCATCTTACCTTTTCCGTGTCATTGACTCTTGCCGCATCGACCAATTTTTTAATATCCTGTCGAAGTTGAACCGCATTAATCTTTTCAACTTTTTCAATGAAAATTTTTTCGTGAATCGTTCTTTGCAGTTCGTCCGGATGCACAAGCAATTCTTCGTAAAGTTTTTCGCCGGGTCTCAGCCCGATAAACTCAATATCAATATCCCGATAAGGTGTTTTTCCTGCCAGTCTNNATCCAACACAAAAATCTCCCCGCCGCTGGCGAGTTCGCCGGTTAAAATCACCAAAGATACCGCTTCGGGAATCGTCATAAAATATCTCGTCACTTCCGGGTCTGTTACGGTCAGCGGCCCGCCTTTTTCGAGTTGCTCTTTGAATAACGGAATCACGGAACCGCTGGAACCCAAAACGTTTCCGAACCTGACGGCGGAAAAAATCGTTTTTTGACTGTTTTGCGCCGAAGCCAAAATAATTTTTTCGCAAATTCGCTTTGTGGCGCCCATAACATTGGTAGGATTCACCGCTTTATCCGTAGAAATCAGCACAAATCTTTCCACTTCATATTTTTGCGCCAACAGTGCAATATTGCGTGTCCCTTCCACATTGTTTTTTACCGCCTCTTCCGGATTGGTCTCCATCAAAGGCACATGCTTGTGCGCCGCTGCATGAAAAATAACCTGCGGTCGATATTTTTTGATAATATGCTCCAGCTTTTTGCTGTCTCTGATCGAGGCAATCTCAATGGAAAAATCGAGTTTGTCACCATATTTGTGTTTTAATTTTTGCTGCAGCGAATAAACATTATTCTCATAAATATCAAAAATAATCAATTGCCTGGGCGCCAATGTCGCAATTTGCATACAAAGTTCGCTTCCTATGCTTCCGCCGCCGCCGGTTACCAAAACCACTTTTTCTTTTATGTAATGAATCGCTTCTCTGCGCAATATACTCACCGAATCTCGAAACAACAAATCATCCATTGTCAAATTTTTCAAATTCGGCACAATTTCCAATTCATCCACAGACTTCAGACTGCCGTAGATGCCCGGTACGATTTTTACATCACTACACACCTGTACGCAGGCGTCCAAAATTTTTTTCCTCTTCGCTTCGCTGATATTGACAATCGCAAAAACAATCGAATCAATGCCATACATGTCCACTATTTGAGCGATTTGATTGGTGGTACCCAAAATTTTTACACCCAAAATGCTTCTGCCCTGCTTGCCTTTCTCATCATCAATCACGCCGACAGGCACATACTCGCTTTCTCTGTTTTGCACCATTTCACGCAAAATAATGCTGCTGGCCTCGCCGCCGCCAATGATTAACAGTCGTTTCCTTTTCGCAATCTGTTTCCCTTCTGGAAACGAATGTCTGAGCAAATAATACGTCATTCTCGACAACACCACTGCAAGCGTAAACACAGCCATAAACAACAAACAGGCACGCAACCGAATATTTAATTTAAACATGTATACAACGATGACCAAAATGCCCGTTGAAATCAACGAAGCAATAATAATATGAAACAGTTGTTTGATATTGATATAACTCCAAATAATGTTATAAATATCAAAAAGAGCAAAAATACATACCGAAGAAATAATGGCAATAATCAGCGGAACATAAAACGTAACATCCGAAAAATAGGTTGTTGTGAATTGGTCATCCGCTAAAATATACGAAAAAATATAAGCGATGACGCATAACACGACATCCACCGACAAAACAATATATTTTTTTTTCTTACCTAATCTATCCATAAAAAAACACTGTTCCTGACAAACGAAATCTTCTTCCCTAAACCTATGTAATTATATACGAAAATCCTTTATATTACAATGCTTTTTTCTCAATATTACCCGACACAATGTGGCGTAAATCAAATTTCTCCATTAGAATATGCCTGCAAATCAGCAACATGATTTTGCAGGCATATTCTAAGATAACGGATGGTATTTATTTTGTCATTTTTCAATATCCGATTTTACCGTGGCACCTTGATGAACCGGCGTCACTAACTGCGCATATCTCGACAACCAACCGGAGGCAACTTTCGGAGCAGGTTGTACCCAGTCTTTCTTTCGTTGCTCCAATACTTTTTCGTCCACTTCCAGAGTGATTCTTCTATTGGGAACATCATAGGAGATGATGTCTCCGGTTTCTACAAAGGCAATCGGGCCGCCGACTGCCGCCTCAGGAGCAATGTGACCGATGACTCCGCCGACACTGGCTCCCGAAAACCGTCCGTCGGTTATCAATGCAACATCTTTGTCGAGCCCATAAGACATCAGCGCAGTGGTCAAAGAAAGCATTTCCTGCATCCCCGGGCCGCCTTTGGGTCCCTCATAGCGAATAACCACTACATCACCATGCTCTATTTTCCCTTGCGTCAAAGCCTCAAATCCCTCTTGTTCAGAATTATATACTTTGGCAGGCCCGCTGTGCACCAACATTTCAGGCGCAACCCCGCCAACTTTGATTACGGCGCCTTGAGGAGCAAGGTTCCCTTTTAAAATAAACAGCCCCCCTTCTTTGGTGTAAGGATCTTCAAACGTTCGAATAACTTGTCGATCATACACCTCAGCCGTTGCCGTCAATTCTTTTAGCGTAGAGCCAACAACACTTTTTTGTTCTCCATCAAAAACGCCGTTTGTGATTCCTTCTTTTATAACTGCAGAAATACCGCCGGCTCGATGCAAATCTTCCACCATTTGCGTAGCCGCAGGAGCCAATTTCACAATTTGCGGAACCTTTTTGCTCATACTGTCAAAATCATCCAAAGACATCTCTACCCTTGCCGCATCAGCGATCGCCGGAATATGAAGAGCCGTATTGGTGGAGCATCCCACCATCATATCTACCGCAATCGCATTCAAAATACTTTGCCGTGTCACAATATCTCGCGGTCTGATGTTTTCTTCCACCAATTCCAAAACGCGCTTCCCGGCATATTTTGCCATATGAATTCTTTGCGTGTAAGGCGCCGGAACAGTTCCGTTTCCGGGAACGCCCAGCCCCAGAGCCTCTGTCATACAGCCCATGGAGTTAGCGGTCGCCATGCTGTTACACGATCCGCACGTAGCTCCGCCCACACCGTAATTTTCCAATTCATATAATTCTTCAATATCCGTTTTCCCCGAGGCTACTTCCACTGCTTTTTTTGCTACCGACAGTCCCTCAAATCTTCCGCCCTTAAAACATCCCGTTATCGAAGGTCCGCCCGTAATCACAATAGCCGGTACGTTCACTCTCAAACAGGCGATGACCATTCCCGGTATAATTTTATCGCAAGCAGGTACTAAGACCAGGCCGTCTAAACCGTGTGCCTCAGCCATAGATTCTATCGAATCGGCAATCAATTCTCTGCTCGGCAAAGAATATTTCATGCCTGTATTGTTCATTGCAATCCCGTCACAAATAGCAATCGTGTTAAAAGTAAGCGGTGTTCCGCCTGCCATATAAACTCCGTCCGCAACCGCTTTCGCCAATTTATCAAGATGCATATGACCCGGAAAAATATCCGTCCAAGAACCTACCACACCAATCAAAGGTCTTTCTATTTCGCTTTGTGTAAAGCCTGCCGTTTTCAGCAAACTTCTTTGCATCCATTTATGCGGACCTTTTTTGATTAAGTCGCTTTTCATTTCTTTTGACTTCATATTTGTTCACCCGCTTTTTTATTATATTTTTATTTTGACTTTTTCCTGCAAAGATATACAGGAAATCCGCATTCCTTTTATTTTTGCACGCGGATTTCCCTATCAAAACCGTTCTATTGTACTCTGTCCTTGTTTTTTATTGAGCCTGATTTTCTTGATATTGTTCTTGATAATGTTCTTCAATCGTGCGCACAAGCAAATAAATCGTTTCATTGACAGGAGTCGCAATCCCCAATTCTTTGCCGAATTTTACAATGGCTCCATTTAAAGTTTCCACTTCCGTCTTTCGTTTCATGAATAACATGTCTTGAGCCGTTGACCCCCAATGATGCGCCAAGTCAGATTTTCCCACATTGGCTAAAGAGGCTAGAAACTTTTCTCCATCCAGATTTTTTACGCCCTTTGCTTTCGCAACTTCGCAAACTTCTCGAACGACATTTGCAATTAATCTTTTATAGTTTTCATCGTCGGCTGTTACGGCAGGCTTCAGACGAACCAATCCCTGCGCTGCGTTTCCAGATATATTTAACAATCCTTTTGTCCATACATAGGTATCGATTTCTTCACCGTATTTATAACTGACATCACTGTTTGCAAAAGCCGCTTTCAAATATTCGTTTGCGATTTTCTGCTCTTCGTTGAATACGACGCTGCCGGCATAAATGTTATATTCTCCGAAAACATTTCCTAAAACTTCTCCCGGCGCCAAGATTCTGCTTGACACATTTAAACATCCGTAAAACACTTTTTCCTTAGGAATATATTCCGCTACTTTTTCCGGATTTCCCAGACCGTTTTGGAAGGTGCCGACAACCGTTTTGGGTCCCATTATTTTTTTCACTTCCTGCACAGCCGCATCCGTATAATTGGTTTTTGTCATAATAATCGCTATATCAACCGGACCTACATTGTCGGCATTATAAGCCGTTTTCATCAAAACCGTTTCTTGCTTGCCGTCAGGATAATGAATAATCAACCCGTCTGCCGCAATTTTATCCATGTGTTCCTTAAATGGATCTATCAAAATGACATCCGCTCCGCCTTTTGCCAAAAACGCGCCGAGGATACTGCCTATGGCGCCTGCGCCAACAAATGCTACTTTCATATATTTCGTCCCTCCTAAAATTTAATGACTGCAATGCCTGGAGAGTTCTCCAGGCATTGCTTTTATAAAACAAGCCTGAATGATCTGTGTTTACTTACTGTTAACTAATAAACGAGTATCACTTCTATTGCGCTTCCGCATCTTCGAATATTCTGTTGTCCATACCCGGAGGCAATAGACCTTCTCTTTCCATCTTTCGGTATTTTGCCAGGTTTTTCATACCGATTGTCAACATCGGTATGAGCCAGAATATTAATGCGATCCAGCCTGCAAAGGTGTATCCTTTTGAAATGATTGCAATCAAACCGAACTGCGACATACCCCAAACCAGAATTAAAAACCCTGTCGAGATAACGGCATTTTGCAACTTTTTGTTTTTAATATTTTTGAAAAGCACCAAAGCAAGTCTTGTTTGAATCGCCAAAACAAATCCGACNNCGACCAGCGTTGTAAGCAAAGCCAAGAACAACAAAATCGGATAGGCTATATCAAAGAATGCTACACCCAGTTGGTTGACAATATAGATCGTCGGCAGCAATTTTGCATCCGGGTCTGTAGCCACAATAGGCATCCCTGAAAGAATCAACGTACACACCGACATCAACATAAATGCGTTCAAAATGATTCCTATAAAAGCTGCTCCCCTTGCCTCATTTCGATATCGCATTCCTACTGCCGAAGATACAGATACGGTCCACAGACACTGGAACGTAAAGTATGTCCAAGCGCCTTGGAACGCTTCTCCATAAGAGGTGTACATCACGCGATTTGATACGTGATACGCAATAACATCCCAGTTTCTCACAATTCCTACTCCACAGAGCATGACAATCAAAACGATCATTGCCACTGTCAGCGCTGTTCCCGTTATACGTACGACCTTGGCGCCAAATATTACGACAATTACACACAGCACCAGCATAATGAGCGTCCCGATAAAAACAGGCAGTCCCAAATACTGGTTAAAGAGGACACCTCCTGCTGCCAAGCAAGCCGACGGGCCGAGCATCATCGTAATAAAGGTTACCACGTCATAAATTTTCCCCAAAACAACGTCTGCAGGCGTAGTCATGACCCTATACACTTCAATATAGGCGAACTTCTGATTCAGCCTCGAAAATTCCAACATATAATACATGGTAATTCCAACCAGCGTCATCGATACTGCCGGCAAGAAAAATCCCGTCCAACCATGTCTCACAAAATAATATACTTCTTGCGTTCCCGAAGCAAAACCGGGACCGCAGTGAGACGAAAACCATACCGATGCAACGCCTACCGTTAGAGCAGTAAAATATCTGCCTCTGTTAAGTTTCATGATTTCCTCCTTAGCTTACATATTTTTTGTAATCATTTTTTTTGTGATCATTCAGGCCTTGTTTCCAAAATTATTTTTTCACATACTTGTGTATATCGTATGTATTTTCAATAACGTGCAAGAGTATGACAATCGTGTCATTTACCGGCATTTTTATGCCGAATGTATCTTTTTAATATCGCTCCTTTCATTTTTTCTCCTCCTTGCAATATTTTCATACTCTTTTATCGCATAGGGTGATGCAAATGTTATAGCAATCCCGCCTTTTTTGCTTCAAACTTCAATTCATCTCTAAAGTCGGGATGCGCAATGTCGATTAGCTTTTTCACGCGCTGAAATGCGGATTCATTTTTTAAATCAGCGACACCATACTCTGTTACAAGATATTGCACGTCCGTACGCGTTGTTGTAACCACCGTTCCGGACGTGTGATTAAAGATAATTTTTGAAGAAACGGTTCCGTCTTTTTTCGTATTCGTCGATCGCATCGCAATAAAAGACATCCCGCCTTTGCTCATTTGAGCGCCGCGTACAAAATCAAGTTGACCGCCCGTTCCGCTGAACTGCTTGTTTCCGATAGATTCCGAGCAAACCTGACCGGTCAAATCAACGCTGATACATCCGTTCACCGATACAAAGTTGTCTAATTGTGCCACCACATAAGGATCGTTTGTATAGGCAATAGGCCTTGTTACGGTCTTGGGGTTATGATCCAAAAATTGATACATCTCCTTGCTTCCCATCGTAAAGCCCATTACGGCAATGCCCGGATCTATTTGTTTGGCGCTGTTATCTACCGCACCTTTTTGTGTCAAATAAAACATCGATTCCGTATACATCTCCGTGTGAATGCCAAGATGTTTATGGTTGACCAAACTTCGTCCGACAGCATTGGGAATCCCGCCTATGCCGATTTGCAAACAAGCCGCATTCGGAATTCTTTCCACAATGTAAGAAGCAACTTTTTCGTCCAATTCATGCGGAGGCGCCTCCACCAATTCAGCTACTTCTTCCGCCTCTTCAAATAAAGCCGTTACCTGACTGATGTGCATTTGAGAGCCTTCAATATGCGGCAGTTGATCGTTGATTTGTACAATCACTTCTCTTGCACCTTCGGCAAGGGAAGCCATTTCTCCAGGATTCATGCTCAGATTCAGATACCCGTTTTCATCCATCGGGCATGCCATCACAAAGAATACGTTAGGTTGAAACCTCGTTCTGATCAACTCCGCTGCATCCTTCAGTTGAAAACAATAATAGTCAATAATGCGCCCTTTTTTCATCGCCGCCCGTTCATAGGCACCGAGAAAAGTGGACATATATTTGATGCGATCGTTACAGTCGCTTTTAAACACGTCATGGTCTCTGATCGAAAGTGATCCGCACACTGTAACCTCTTCAAAATTATCCTTTTGTCTGTACAGTTCGTTCAACAACACCACCGAAGTTTGGCTTCCTGCCTGCAATGCAATTCTGTCTCCGTTTTTAATACGTTGAATCGCTTGTGCGGGTGTCATTTTTTTCTCTTGATACATTTTTTTAAAATCTGCCATTTTGTTTTCTCCTCGCTTCTAAATATTAAACTGACTTATAGAGCCTCAGATTGATTTTGCTCCGGTTTTCTCAACAAGAGCATTAACACAAAACCGCTTGCCGAGATAATTCCGGCAATGAGAAATGACATAGACAATCCGATAGAGCTTCCTTTGACCGCTCTTGCCAAAACAGGACACAGCACGGAAGAAAGTCCGAATCCGATCATCACCAATGCATAATTGATTCCTGCATTTTTTGTTCCGAAATAGTCCGTGGAAAGCGCTGGATACGTTCCCAAAAACCCTCCATATAAAAATGCAAGAAGCACGAAAAGAATCGGATACAGCACTCCTTTGGCGCCGACGATTCCGAAAATGGTAGCGGTACTCAATGCAAACAACACCAACAAAATGGTCTTTCTTCCAAATTTGTCTGACATGCTCGGTATCAACAGCCTGCCGATTGCTTGAGATATGGAAGCCGCCATCACTGCCGCAAGCGCCATCGCGGAAGAAATGGCCCGCTGCGAACTTAACAAAACAAATTGAGGATTGATCAACATAAATCCTACAACGCAAAACATCATCGACAACGAAATCAAATAATAACTTTTTGTTCTTAACATTTCTTTCGGTTCATATTGAACCGACGACAAAACAACGTTGCCGCTCGGCTTGTAGTCACTCATATAGTTTTCGGGAACATCTTTAATAAATGCCGAACCAATCAGCCCAACCACCAAAGAGGCCACCGCAACGCTTGCAAACATAACTTTTAAACTAAATACTTGCAGTATATAATTGATGATCGGCGACATGTAAAAACCGGAAACGCCAATCATGCATAAAATCGCTCCTGTTGCCATGCCTTTTTTGTCCGGAAAATATTTTTGCATAGCCGTTATTAACGTGTTATAAACAATGCCTCCGCCTATTCCGGTTACAACGCCAAAAGCTATCACGAGCAACCAAAACGCATTAGGGGGAACCAACACCGTCAGACTCAATCCGACAAAGTTTATGCCAATCCCGATACGAAGAGATTTTTGCACGCCGTTTTTAATTTGAAGTTTCCCGCCTATGATGCTTCCTATGACAAAAATGCCGAGGTTGATTGAAAACGGGATACTGGCTGTCGAAGCCTCCACGGAAAAGTATTCCAGTATATATGGCTGGATTACGCTCCAAGCATACAACACGCCGCCCATCGCCATCGTAAGCATTCCCATCATAAGCACGAACATACGGTTTGTTCGAAACATTGTCCTCCTCCAACAGGCAACTGATTTCATGCCCCAATATAGACAAAACGAGCATACGGTCTGTTTGCATAATTATAATATAGTGATAAAAACAGTTTCAAAATCAGCACTCATTTTGAAAAAATAGTGGCTACTCGTATCCTTTTTGCCTTTTTTTCTGGTATAATAGTTTTAGATTAAAATCTGTAATTGTTTACATTTTTGCGAATTTTCTGTTTATTATACAATCATATTTGACTGGGAGGTTTTATTGTGACAAATACAAATGATATAGGCGGAAAAATTTTTGAAGCACGCTGCGGTGCCATAAAAGAAAATTTACAGGAAAAAATTGAAAAAAACCCTTTTAAATCTTTGTCTGAAGCTGTTTACGAAGTCCTTTTGGATGAAATTATCCATTTAGATTTACTTCCCGGAACAAAATTAAACGAATATAAATTGGCAAATGCCATGGGCGTAAGCCGAACACCTATCCGGGAAGCCATTTAAATGCTCGAACAAATCGGCTTTGCGCAACGAATCCCTACAAAGGGCGCCTTTGTCACGTCTTTTTCCCCGGAAGATTATTTTAAACTCTGTGACTTCAGATTTTTGTTGGAGCCGGCTGCTGCCGGCTATGCGGCCATCAATATCACCGACAAAGAATTGACGATACTGAAAAACTACGCCGACAAATTAAAGCTTGCTTACACAGAAGGTGATATACAAAATATTTTTCATTTTGAAAACAAATTCCACAAACATATTATTCTCTGCAGCAAAAATCCCTATATCATCGATGCATACAAAAACATCGAGTTGAAGTTAAAACAATATCGCCTCTATATCACCGGCGAAAATGACCTGTTCGAATATTTAAGCCATGAACACGACTATATCGTCACCGCCATCGAATTAAAAAATCAGGCCATGGCCGAAGCAACCCTGCGCAGGCACTTGGGGCTGTTGATCTTAAAAGCCGAAAACGACGATGCTATCTACACGGCAAACAATAAAATCATTCAAAAAAAGCTGTCCAGAATTGAAGAGCTCAAAACCGTGTTATAAAAAATACGCTGTTTCTCCGATGGCGACAACGCAAAAAAGCCTTTACAACAACCTTTTTCGTTTTGCTTTCATTATTTCACATTCTCATTCGATTGCTTGTTTTTTTCGTTTTAGAAAACGAAATTCACCAGTATCATATAAATTGCCGTTCCAACGCCCATGCTGAGCAGGGCATTTTCTTTCCGGTAGTGCAAAATAACGATGCTCAGCACGGCGACCAACTCGGGGACAATGTTTGCCGGCTGGTCAAACCGCACATTTCGCAGGCAATATACCACCAAAAGTCCGATGGACGCATAAGGCAGCATCCTGCCCAAATAGCGGATATATTTCCCCGCCTTGCGTTTGCCGGAAAATAATACAAAAGGAAGAAACCGCGTCAATATCGTACTCAAGGCCACCAAACCAATCACAATAAGCGTCTGCACGGCAGTCAGTGTCATTTTTCTCCCCCCTTCACCGTTTCTTTTGTCAACGGAGGAAACTTCTGAAACAAAGTGATGATGCCAATCATCAAAAGCATCGCCGGAATAATAAAGCGGTTTTCACCAAACAACAGCAAGCATGCCACGGCGCAAAGCACGCCGATTGCCGCCGGCGCGCGATTGGATTGCACTTTCCACTGTCCTACAAAAATCGTTACAAACAATGCCGTCAGCACAAAATCCAACCCTTTGAAATCCAACGATATCACAGCGCCGAAAAGCCCGCCCAACGCCGTCCCGATCACCCAATAACAGTGATTGAGAAACGTAATAAAAAAGTAAAAAGGCTTTGCTTCCACCCCTTGAGGCGGTTTTGCCGAAGAAACAATCGAAAACGTTTCGTCGCAAAGTCCGAACACGAGATAAGGCTTGATTTTGCCCATGTCTTTATATGTTTCCAACATCGAAATGCTGTAAAAGATATGGCGCGCATTGACAATCAGGCTCAAGGCAAAGGCGTTGAGCGGATGAAAAACCGTTGTCAGGGCAATGATTGCCGCATACTGTGCAGAACCTGCAAAAGCAAACAGGCTCATAAGTATCGACCATCCTGCCGCATACCCTTTGCTTTTCATCAACACACCATAGGCGAACCCCAGAAAAAGAAATCCCGCCAACACCGGAATCGTATGCGGAAAAGCCGCTTTTAATGCTTTGCTTCTTTGTTCACTCATATCGTTTTGATTTCTCCGATTGTTTT
Organism: Eubacteriaceae bacterium UBA1433; assembly: GCA_002329295.1. GTDB lineage: Bacteria > Bacillota > Clostridia > Eubacteriales > UBA1433 > UBA1433. The sequence continues at coordinate 9,578 of DCTT01000008.1, read as the reverse complement.
TTTATGAAACCCTGAGATAAAAATTCAACTATAAGTGGAACCACTTATAGTTGAATTTTATATTTTGTTTTGTCGATTGATTGCTTTTTTATTTGCTTAATCAAACAATCCTATTGTTCTTTTTTATATGTCTATTGTCTGCTCTTTTTGATTTCATCAATAAAAGCCGGCACCACTTCAAACATGTCGCCTACCACTGCATAGTCGGCTACGCCGAAAATCGGCGCTGATGCGTCCGTGTTGATCGCCACAATCACATCGGAAGAACACATCCCCGCCGTATGTTGCACCGCGCCCGAGATTCCGCAACCGATATACAGCTTCGGGCTCACCATTTTGCCCGACTGTCCGATCTGAGACTTTGCCGTATACCATTCATTGTCCACAAGCGGGCGCGTTACGGCTACAGCCCCGCCCAGCAAATTTGCCAACTCAACGAACATGGCCGTTTGCGCCTGTTCTTTCACGCCTCGACCAATAGCGACAATCACTTCCGCATCTTCAATTTTCATCTCTTCCGTCGCTTTTTCCGCAATGAATTCTTTGAGCAGCGTTCGAATCATTTCTTCGGGCGTCGCAATCTCTTCTCTTATGATTGCCACGTCTTTTTTTCTTTCTGCAGGGGCAACCTTAAAGACCCCTCTGCGTATGGTACCAATTTGCGGCCGCGTCTCATCACAAACAATCGTCGCCATCAGGTTGCCGCCAAAGGCGGGTTTGGTCCATTCCACATCCTTTGTTTCAGGATTGTAATACAGCTCCGTGGTATCGGCAATGGCTCCCGTATTGAGCCGACACGCCAAACGCGGCGCAAAGTCTTTTCCGTTGTCCGTCGCACCCAAAAACAACACCGACGGCTTATATTTCTTGCAAAGCTGCGCAAAGGCAAAGGTGTAGGCATCGGTAGAGTACGGCTCATACTCCGCACCTTCCACAACGATAACTTCGTCCACACCCATTTCGCAAACCGCCTCCGCCGCCGCATTTATGTCATTGCCCAGCAACAAACCGACCAGTTTTTCCCCTGCCGCATCGGCAATTTTTCGCGCCTCGCTCAAAAGCTCCAGCGACACTTTTTCGATGGTTCCTTTTGATTGCTCCACATAGACCCATATATTTTTATACAATGATTTATCCATTTGCCGCCTCCTACACCAACTTGGCTTCCAGCAAAATTTGCGCCAGCTTTCTGCCGGAGGCCTCTGCCGTTTCTTCTTGAATTATCATCCCGGCCTGACCTGTCGGCGCCGTAAAGCTTTTCGCTACTTTGGTTCTTGAGCCCGCCATGCCGATTCGCTCTTTGTCAAGATTTTCGATTTCATCGGCGGAAAGGGTCAAAATTTCTTTTTTGCCCGCTGCCAACTTGCTTTTAATCGTCGGATAGCGCGGTTTGTATAAAGTTTTCGTTACACTTACCACACAGGGCAGCATCGCTTCCACCACTTCACGCCCCTCTTCCATTTCTCTGACGGCAAGCAGTTTTCCCTCTTCTACTTTCATATCCATCACATGGGTCACCTGCGACCAATCCAAATGTTCCGCAATCTGCGGCCCCACTTGCCCTGTTTCTCCGTCCAACGTATGCTTGCCGCAAACAATCAAATCAAACGCATCCAGTTGCCTGGCCGTCATGCTCAGCGCATAGCTCGTCGCCAGCGTATCGGCATCTTTAAAAGCCCTGTCCGTAATCAAAACCGCTTCATCGGCTCCCACGGCAACACATTGTTTTAAAGCTTCTTTTGCCTGAGGCGGCCCCATGCTCAGCACAGTTACCGTTCCGCCGTAGGCTTCCTTCAGACGCACTGCCGCCTCCAAAGCGCAAGCGTCCAATGGATTCAAAATCGCCGGCACGCCTTCACGAATCAGGCTGCCCGTTACCGGGTCTATTTTTATTTCTTCCGTATCCGGTACCTGTTTGACACATACCAGTATTTTCATGTTTTATCTCCTTATATTGTCCTCTGTATCCTCAATATCCCTTGTCGACAAAGGCACCTTGCAATGTATCTACTCTTTTAACACAGCGCCTGCAATGACCATTCGCTGAATCTGATTGGTGCCTTCGAAAATTTGATACACTTTCGCATCACGCATCAGTTTTTCCACGGGATATTCTTTCGAATAGCCGTATCCGCCCAATATCTGCACCGCATCGGTCGTGGCTCTCATCGCAACGTCCGAAGCGAAGGATTTTGCCATCGCCGCTTCTTTGGAAATACGCATGCCCTGATCTTTTAAAATCGCCGCATTTTTCGTAAGCAGCCTCGCCGCCTCAATCTCAATGGCCATATCCGCAATGATAAATTGCACGGCCTGGTGCGTGGCAATCGGCTGACCGAAGGGGCTTCTTTGTTTTGCATACTTCACCGACTCGTCCAAAGCTCTCTGGGCAATGCCCGTTGCCGCCGCGCCGATTAAAATTCTGCCTACATCCAGCGAAGTCATCGCCATTTTAAATCCGAGGCCTTCCTTGCCCACCAACATGTCTTTGGGCACGCGCACATTGTCAAAGTGCAAATCGCTGGTGTTGGACAAGCGCAGGCCCATTTTGTTTTCTTTCTTACCTCTGCTCACGCCGGGCGTGTCATTTGCCACGATAAACGCCGAAAGTCCCCTCACGCCAAGCGCAGGGTCTTTTGTCGCAAATACCAAGTGATAATCCGCATAGGACGCATTGGTAATAAAAGCCTTGCTGCCGTTGATAACATATTCATCGCCGTCTGCCACATAGCCGCATCTTGCGGCTCCGGCATTGCTGCCCGAATCGGCTTCCGTCAATGCAAAGCTGATATACTTGCCGGCGACAATCGCTTCCCCAATCAGTTTTTTCTGTTCTTGACTGCCAAAATCACGAATGCATTCATAGGCCAAGCCTGATACTGTCAGCGAAGTAGATACGCCCGCTTCTCCGTAAGCCATTTCTTCTATCAGCACCGCCATCGTTTCATTGTTCAGTCCCGAACCGCCGAATTCTTCTTCAATATTCATACAACCCAATCCCATTTCATGCGCTTTTTTCAGAATTTCTTCCGGAAACTCCCCTCTCTCGTCATATTCTTGCGCAAAGGGAATTACTTCGTTTTCCATAAACTCTCTAATCAACGCCTTTAATTCTTTTTGTTCTTCCGTTAAAATAATCGCCATTTTTCCTCTCCTTCCAATACATTTTCAGCCTTTTGCCTGGCTGCTTCTTTTCTATTTTCTGTTGAACATATATTATATCGCATTTCTTCTTTCTTCGCTATTTAAATCTCATTTTTGACCGAAATCCGTTTTGAAAAAATACCCGTCCCTTTGTTGTCTGCTGCTCACTGCTGCACTCTCTTCTTTCTTGGCACATCAATTCCCTGTTTATATGAGAATCCCCGCTTTTTTTGCGCCATACATCAATTTATCCCTGAAATCGGGATGCGCTATAGAAATTAACGCGCGCGCCCGATAATCGATACTCTGATTTTGCAAATTGACTATCCCGTATTCTGTGCAGACATATTGCACATCCGTGCGCGGCACCGTTATCGCTGTTCCCGCCTCATGGGACAAACAAATCTTGGACAAAACCGAACCGTCTTTTTTGTGCGCCACAGAATGCATGGCCAAAAAACTCATGCCCCCTTTGGACTTTTGTGCCCCCCGCACAAAATCCAATTGTCCGCCCGTTCCGGAAAACTGCTGAAACCCGATGGATTCACTGGATACCTGCCCGAGCAAGTCAATGCCCAACATCGCGTTCAACGATACAAAACGGTCGTTTTTTGCAACAATGACCGGGTCGTTGACCCATTCAATGTTTTTCGCTAAAATCGTCGGATTTTCGTGAAGAAAGCCATACAACTCCCTACTTCCCAGCGCAAACCCGGCAACGGCCACACCCGGATACAGGGTTTTCTTTGAATTGTTTATGGCGCCTTTTTTTGTCAAATACATCATGGATTCCGTGTACAATTCCGTATGAACGCCCAAATCTTTGTGGTGCTCCAAAGCATAGCCCACCGCATTGGCAATACCGCCGATACCGATTTGAATCGTCGCGCCGTTCGGAACTTTTTCCAAAATAAACGATGCCACTTTTTCATCCAGCAAAGAGGGTTTTTCTGTCAGCATTTCCGTTACCGGCTCCTCTTTTCCGACAATACAGTCTATTTGATTCACGTGGACTTTGATATCTTCCGTATACATTTTCGGCATTTGCGGATTTACCTGTACAATCACCAACCTCACTTCTTCCAAAAGAGTCATACCCCCCACAGGACCGCAGCCAAAATAACAATATCCTTCTTCGTCAGGAGGGGTCACCTCTATCGTTGCCACCGTAGGCTTGATAACATTTTTGATTAACTCCGCATGTCTGTGAAACGAATAGACCATCGTATCAATCTTCATTCCGTTTTTTTCTGCCACCCGTTCATAAGGCCCCTTAAAATAAGACACCACATCTATATGCGACACATACTCCGGCGCCAGGCATTTCAGCGGTTTGATCAACATGTTCGTAAATATCTTTACATTTTTCAACTCCTGATATCGGTCGCAAATCGCCTCAATCAATACATAAGGGATTCCCTTCACCGTACCCATAATTCTGTCTCCGTCCTGTATGCGCTTTGCCGCTTCCTTTGCTGTCATCAACTTCTTTTGGTATTCAGCTTTCCAGTCCATACATTTTCCTCCCTAAATACGATATTTTCTTTCAACCTATGCGATTTTTTTATCACGAACATCGTCATTTGTATTCATACCGTAAATTTTAACAAGAAATCGTCATCACGGCAAAAAAATATGAATTTTTTTATTTTTCCGGCATTTTGTTTGCGTTATACAGACACTTTTTTCATGTTTTTTTGTTTTAAAACAAAAAAAAGACCTTCCGCAACGGAAGGCCTTGACAAAAATTCTTGTTTTTTATTTATATTCTGCCGCTTCTTCTTCGTTGTTCAAAATACGCAAAGCTCCCTGCGCCAATGCGATCAGTTCATCCTCGCCGGGATACACGCGCACTTCCGCAATAAACTCAACACATTCTTTGATCCAGCCAACCAACATGCTGTCATAAGCAAGACCACCGGTAATGCAAATGGCATCCACATCCCCTTTCAGCGCTGCTGCGCCGGCGCCGATTTCCTTGGCCACCTGATAAGCAAGCGCTTGATAAACCAGCTTGGCATTTTCATCGCCCGCCTCAATCATTTTGCCTACTTCTCTGCCGTCATTGGTGTTCAGATACCCGACCAAACCGCCGTGTCCAACGGTTTTTTTCTTCATTTCGTCATAGGTATATTTGCCTGAATAGCAAAGCTCGATCAAGTCACCCGTGGGCAGCGTTCCGCAGCGTTCCGGCGTCATCGGACCGTCCCCGTTCAGTGCATTGTTGGTGTCAATCACCAATCCTTTTCTGTGAACGCCTACCGAAACACCGCCGCCCAAATGCGCCACGATCATGTTGAGCTCCTTATAGGGTTTACCCATTTCCTTTGCCGCACGTTTTGCAATAGCCTTTTGATTCAGCGCATGAAAACGGCTCTTTCTCGGCAGTTCGGGCAACCCGGAAATGCGCGCCACATCATCCATTTCATCCACGCTGGGCGGATCCACGATAAAGGCCGGAATATTGTGCTGCTGCGAAATATTATAGGCAATCATCGCCGCCAGGTTCGCTGCGTGCTGCGCTGTGTTTTTGTCGGTCAATGTATCCAGCATCGCCTGATTTACCACGTATGTGCCGCTGGCAAGAGGCTTTAAGTTTCCGCCTCGTCCCACCACCGCATCAAAGCTTTCCGTAGCAATATTGTTTTCTTTCAAGCAATCCAAAATAATGTTTTTGCGAAAATCAAACTGCTCCGTAATATTTTTAAAGGGTGCCAACTCTTCGTTGGAATGACGCAATGTCTGCTCAGTTACTTTTGTTTCATTGTCAAAAACCGCAATTTTTGTCGATGTAGAACCGGGGTTAATTGTCAATACGCGAAATGTTTTTCCCATAATTATCTCCTATTCTCTTTTTCTCTTTGTTTTATTTGTTTTTTTCTTATTTTTGCGAAGCAACAGCTGCACAAGCAATGGATTTCAGTTTCGTAGCTGTGCTGTCCGCTCTGCTGGTTAACACGATCGGCGCTGCCGCCCCTGCCAACAGCCCGGCGGTCTCACAACCACCCAAATATGTAGATGTTTTATACAAAATATTTCCGGCTTCAATGTTGGGTACCAGCAAAATATCTGCCTGCCCCGCAACCGGAGAAGAAATGCCTTTGTGCTGCGAGGCTTCCATCGATACCGCATTGTCCAAAGCCAAAGGACCGTCCACGATACAGTTTTTGATCTGACCTCTTTGGTTCATCATCGTCAATGCCGCCGCATCCAGGGTTGCCGGCATATCGGGATTCACCACTTCCACTGCTGCTATACAAGCAACTTTGGGCACCTCAATGCCAAAGGAACGCACCACTTGTACCGCATTGTTAATCAACCCGACTTTTTGATTCAAGTCAGGATACATTACCATAGCGCCGTCCGTCAAAAAATATAATTTGTCTGCAGATTCTTTGCTCTCAATAATACCCACATGACTCAGCAAATTGCCCGTACGCAATCCCCATTCTTTGTTCAATACTGCCTTGAGCAATGTTGCCGTTCCCAAAAGACCCTTCATCAATACATCGGCTTTTTTGTCCGAAACCATTTTCACGGCAACCTCAGCGCTCATCTGGTCATTGTCCGCGTGAACAATTTGTGCATCCTGCAGTTTAAAGGAATGCTCTGCAATGATTTTTTTGATTTCGTCCTCGTTTCCTACCAAAATCGGTTTTACCAAACCGATGGCTGCTGCTTCAGACACCGCCGCCAGTACGTGCGAATCCTGAGCCGCCGCAACAACGACGCTTTTCATTTCGCCGCTTTTTGCTTTTTCAATGATTTTATCAAAATTCATATTTTTCTCCTTTCCTACCCCTTTGTTTTTATTTTAACATACTCTTATAGTTTACATGATTTCCTTATGAAAAACAATACTTGTCCGAAGAATTTTATTATCGTTCTTCTGCTTTTTCTGTTTTTTATCAACTGCTTGTTTCATACTCTTTTTTTGTTTGCCGTAACGTTGCTTTGCTCTGAAAACTACCGCCTGTTTGTCATAATTTACCCGACAAAAACACTTGTATCATCACACCCGAACTCTGCACAAACCGGATGTTTTTCAATGAAATATGATATAATTATAGTATAAATGTATTTGCATTTTTATCAAAATAACATCTATAAAAAGGAGTGTTGAAAATGAATACCCATTTCCCCCATTTGCTGTCTCCGGGTCAAATCGGAAATATGCAACTGAAAAACCATGTTATCATGGGTCCCACCGAGACGCTCTATGCCTCCTCGGACGGCGAAATCACTCGCCCCATTATCGACTATTATGTTCGCCGTGCCAAAGGGGGTGCAGGCCTCATTGTCGTGCATTCCGCCCAAGGCAATACCAAAATCGACCCTATCGACCCCTATGCAGGCTCTATTCGCATTGACGACAACGCTTATCTTCCCATGTTGTCACAACTCACCGAAGAAGTACACCGTGCAGGCGCCAAAATATCCATTGTAGTCTCTCCGGGCGGTGGTGCCCAGGCGCTCGGCTTTCCTTACGACAAAGGCAGCCAAGGCGTTTGTGAAGTCTCCAATGTCGGTGCCAGTGAAAAGCAATCCATGGTCGCTCAGCGCAAGGTACGCAAACTCACCGTGGACGAAATCAAAAAATCCATAGAAGCCTATGGTCTTTGCGCCGGCAGAGCCAAAGCTGCCGGTTTCGATGCTTTTTACATCCATGCAGTGGGCGGTTATTTGATCTCACAATTCATGACCCCTTATTTCAATGACCGAGATGACGAATACGGTGGCAGCCTTGAAAATAGAATGCGATTTTTGCTGGAACTCATCGCTTCCTGTCAAAAATATGCCGGCAAAGATTTTCCGCTCATCGTGCGTATGTCCATTGACGAGTTTATGGGCGATGCGGGCAGAGGCATTGAAGAATCCAAATTAATCGGAAAAATGTTGGAAGAAGCAGGCGTTGCCGCCATCGACTGCAGCGCAGGCATCTTCGAGTCCATGCATATGCTTATTCCGCCTTTCTATCTGCCGCAAGGCGTGTTGGTGCCGCTGGCAGAAGCCATGAAAAGTGCCGTGAGCATCCCCGTTATCACCCAAGGCAGGCTTTATGAGCCTGAAATGGCCGAAAATGTCCTCGCCGAAGGCAAAGCAGACTTTATTTCGCTGTCTCGCGGTTGGATTTGCGAACCCGATTGGGTCAAAAAAATATCCGAAGGCGACATAAAAGGAATACGCAAGTGCATTACCTGCAATCATTGCATCGGCGCACGCATCTTGAACAACTTGCCCCTGCGCTGCACTCTCAATGCCCAGGCAGGCCGTGAAAGCGAACAGAGCACTCGTATCGTAAAAACAAATGCCCCTAAAAAAGTGGCCGTCATCGGTGCAGGTCCCGCCGGCCTCGAAGCCGCCTACATTCTCGGCAAACGCGGACACCATGTCCATATTTATGAAGCTTCCGGACAAATCTGCGGCGGACAACTTCAAACAGCTACACTTCCGCCGTCAAAAGACGCGCTCAAAAACATTCCCGAATTCTACAACGAGCAACTCTCACGCCTGCCTAACGTCACATTGCATCTCAACTGTCCGATTTCGGCAGACAACCTTGACAGCGTTTCGGCAGATGTGGTTTTGCTTGCCACAGGCGCCAATGCGTTAATTCCAAACATCCCCGGCATTGACAACGAAAACGTCTACACGGCGGAACAAGTCTTGAAGGGCGAAGTCACGCTGTCAGGAAAAGTCGCTGTAGCCGGCGGCGGACAAATCGGTGGCGAAACCGCGCATTTCCTGTTGGAAAAAGGTTGTCAAGTATCCATTATTGAAATGCTCCCGGCGATTTTGGTGAAAGAAGAGCTTATCACCATGTTGACATTGCTCAATATTTTGTCCACAGCTGGCGCGGAAATACTGACCGATACCAAAATTTCCAAATTTAACGTTGACAGTGTGGAGGCCGTCAACACTCTCTCAGGCGAGAGTGTAACTGTTCCCTGTGATGCCGTGGTACTGGCCTTTGGCACCACGTCGGAAAAATCCCTCTATGATGTATTAAAAACCAAATTCAATGAAGTAATCGTCATCGGCGACGCCAATGAAGTAGGCAATATCCAAACCGCCATCCACGATGGTTTCTTCACCGCACTGGACATCTAAATACCCTTTACCTGAATACGTATTTGATAAAAGAGCAGCGAAAATCACACATACAGCAGACGTAAAAAGATACTCCCCGTTACAATTTCTTTGCAACAGGGAGTGTTTGCATTAAAACCTTTTTATAAAAGAAATCGGTTCAATACAAATAATTGAATGTCATTTATTTTTATCCGATAAAGACATTTTCCTCGTCAATACAAATTCTTACCTGATTTTATTGCATGAAACAGGATAGTAAAACAATAAAAACCACGCAAACACGTGGTTTTTCTTCTTTTCAAATGGAGCTGGTAATGGGACTCGAACCCGCAACCTGCTGA